>CBFGUR010000049.1:0-38150 GCA_965652275.1 uncultured Polyangiaceae bacterium
TACTCCAAACCGACTCAGGTGGGCGGGGTGAGTATCCCAAGGCGCGTGAGAGAACTCCGGTTAAGGAACTCGGCAAATTGGCACCGTAACTTCGGGAGAAGGTGTGCCCCTTCTGGTGATGAACTTCGCGTTCTGAGCTGTAGGGGGTCGCAGTGAAATGGCGGTTGTGACTGTTTACTAAAAACACAGGACTCTGCGAACTCGCAAGAGGACGTATAGGGTCTGATGCCTGCCCGGTGCTGGAAGGTTAAGGGGATCTGTTAGAGCAATCGAAGCAGTGAACCGAAGCCCCAGTAAACGGCGGCCGTAACTATAACGGTCCTAAGGTAGCGAAATTCCTTGTCGGGTAAGTTCCGACCTGCACGAATGGCATAACAACATCCGCACTGTCTCGACCAGGGACTCAGCGAAATTGCATTGGGGGTGAAGATGCCCTCTACCCGCGGCAAGACGGAAAGACCCCATGAACCTTCACTGTAACTTGGCAGTGATTTTCGGGTTATTCTGCGTAGGATAGGTGGGAGGCGTTGAAGTCGGGCTTCTGGGTTCGATGGAGCCAACCTTGAAATACCACCCTGGATAATCTGGGAATCTAACCTACATCCGTGATCCGGATGAGGGACACTGTCTGGTGGGCAGTTTGACTGGGGCGGTCACCTCCTAAAACGTAACGGAGGTGCGCGAAGGTTCCCTCAGGCTGATTGGAAACCAGCCGTAGAGTGTAAACGCACAAGGGAGCTTTACTGTAAGACCGACAGGTCGAGCAGTTGCGAAAGCAGGCGTTAGTGATCCGGTGGTTCCGCATGGAAGGGCCATCGCTCAACGGATAAAAGGTACTCTGGGGATAACAGGCTGATCGTGCCTGAGAGTTCATATCGGCGGCACGGTTTGGCACCTCGATGTCGGCTCATCGCATCCTGGGGCTGGAGCAGGTCCCAAGGGTTTGGCTGTTCGCCAATTAAAGCGGTACGCGAGCTGGGTTTAGAACGTCGTGAGACAGTTCGGTTCCTATCTGCCGTGGGCGCAGGATACTTGAGAGGGTCTGCCTTTAGTACGAGAGGACCAGGGTGGACGAACCTCTAGTGCGCCGGTTGTCACGCCAGTGGCATAGCCGGGTAGCTACGTTCGGAATGGATAACCGCTGAAAGCATCTAAGCGGGAAGCCGGCCTCAAGATTAGGTATCCCGAGTCTTTATGACTCCTTAAGTCCACTAGTAGACTACTAGGTGATAGGCCGGGTGTGGAAGTGCAGCAATGCACGGAGCTAACCGGTACTAATTGGTACGTGAGGCTTGACCTTATTCGCTAAGGCAAACATTTCAGTTGAAGTCCGGAGTCCGGGCGCGCGTGATTCACGAAGTAGTAGCTGGCAGTCGCCAATGGCGACGCCTGTTGCAGCGCGCGAAAGTGGTTGAAGAACCACGATTGCAAGTGAGTGCACCGCACCTTGAGACTCCGAAGGATCCGCGAGGATCAATTCGGAATATCAGCGCAAAAGAAAGCGCTAGCTCATTGGATGCCCAAATCTTTCCGGTGTCGATATCGACGAGGCCACACCCGATCCCATCCCGAACTCGGAAGTTAAGCTCGTCGGAGCCGATGGTACTGCAGGGTAATCTCTGTGGGAGAGTAGGACGTCGCCGGGTTAATTTTCCAAAGCCCCTTGCACTTCGGTGCAAGGGGCTTTGTTTTTTTGTCCTACGCGCGCTGGTCGTCGCCATCACCTGAACCGCTTTGAGTCCATGCGTAAGACCTTGCCCGCTCACGTCTTGATTGCCGCCGCATCTCGAGCGGTCGCGCCTGAGCTACTTCGTAGCGCCGCGGGATCTGCTGGGGTGCGACCAAGTCGCCGGAGCCGCTTTCCGCAGTTCTCCGCTGGGGCGGCCGTTCCTGGGCGGGGCTGACCAGGTTGCCGGAGCCGTCAGAGCCGAGATTGGACTTCTGAGCGGAGGCGGGGCAGCACTTCGCGGCTGAACCAGGGGTTCTTCTTCATCCAGATCTTCGAGCGCCAGCTCGGGTGCGGCAGCGGCAAGAATCGCGGAAGATACTCGGAGAAGGCGGCGACCGTCGCGGTCAGGGACTTTTTCCGGTTGGAGAGGAGATAGTGCGCCTGCGCGTACTGGCCCACGAGGAGGATGAGCGCGCTGGGTGCGGTGTGCTGAAGGAGCGCCGGGTGCCAGAGGGGCGCGCATCTGGGATCAGGAGGCGCGTCGCCGCCTGCCTTCCTGCCCGGGTAGCAGAAGCCCATCGGCATTAGACCGACCTTGTCGCCATCGTAAAAGTCGTTTCGGTCCATCTGAAGCCACTCGCGGAGATGGTCTCCGGAGTCGTCGTCCCACGGGACTCCCGATTCGTGGACACGTGTCCCTGGCGCTTGACCGATGATGATCACGCCTGGGTTCTTGCCCCACTGCACGATCGGTCGCGGCCCAAGCGGAAGGTCGGCATCGCATGTCGTGCAAGCGCGAACTTGCTTCAGGAGGAGCGGCAGAGAGGACCGAGGCACGTCGGATTTACGCAGCGTTCCCCTCGATGGTGTCAGCGGGGGAGGGCTCGCCCGTGCTTTCCGACTCGGGTTCGCCGCCGGTGGTCTCCGAGGGCGATTGGGTTTCGCGCCACATCCAATACAAGCTGCCGAGCGCGTACGCCGTGAGGCCCCAGGAAAGCCACCCTGTCCAAAAGAGTTCGTGGGACGGTCTCGAGTAGAGGGTGAATTGGGAGAAAATCTCCAAGCCAAGGAGGAAGGCCAGGCTCACTCGATGCCTCAACAGGTTGAGTCCTCTCGCGTGATTCATCACCAGGGTCATGCGCGCTACGTGGTAGTAGTACGTGCCTGTCGATAGGAGGAAGAACGGCACGTAGCCGAAGGCGAAGGCCTCGACGTCGCTCTTGCGTCGCAGGACCCAGGCGTATCCCAACAAGATGAGGGCGGCGACCGCGAAAATGAACGGGCGCGCCTCCCTCATTCGCTCGCGCTGCCTCTTCGAAAGGCGCTTTTCGTCCTCGGCTCGGTAGATTGCCGCGATCGGGAAGCCTGGGCGTTTGGACGAAATCATCTCTGGCGACGTGTGGTCGCGCATTTTGATGGCGTGATGCTGCGCGGATTCGACGCCAGTGACCGCGATCGCAGATACCTCACCAATGCCGAGTACGAGGACGAAGACCCCAGCCATGAGAAGCGGTGAGCGTAGTTTCTTCCACCATTGGTGCCGGGGCGTCGAAACGAGACCCTGAAGGAGCCGCGCACCCGGCCCGAAGATCCAGACTACGGGGAACACGCGTAACAAGCCGGCCACGGCAGTCAGTGCGCCCGCGACGGCGTATTTGCCGCGCTCGAGCACACACAGCGCGACCATCAGCGCGACGAGCCAGTCGTAGCGGAGGATCTCTGCACCAGGGACGAGCCATTTGGTCGATATCGTGGTGCAGAAAAAGAACAGCGACCACAAGGTCACGGTCGTCCCAAAGGTGAACGCGACGAAGAGGAGCGCTCCGGCAAGCAGCAGTGCGTCGATGAGCGCGAGGTAGCGGACGGACTCGACCGGGAAGAGCTCGATGATGGGGCGCGCGTAGGCGATCCAGGCGGGGGTGGCGTTGAAGCCTTTATCGACCAAAAATCCCCGGAAACGCCGAGGGCCCATGTCGTTTTGGAGGGCGAGCACATCGCGTCGAAACTGCTGCCAGCGCTCCTTGGTAAACTTCTCCTTCTGGACCGTTCGTCCACGCTTCAGCGCGTGCTTGAGGGGTTTGCGTTCGAAGCCGTCGACGCTTTGGGCCCAATAGTTGTCGTTCAGGTCCGCCCAGCGGTGGGTCTGACGGTCTGCCCGGACCGCCGCCGGATACAGATCGAACGGGCCTAGCTCGGGGGCATATTTGCCGCCGAGGTAGTAGCAGACCACGTCATGGTGATCGTAGCGCTCCACATGTTCGTGAGACCACCGAAACATGGTCCCGAAGGCGGCGAAACAGAGCGCAACCAGGGCTGTCGTGCGCAGCTTGTGCGAAGTCTCGTTCCAGAATAGGGCGAGCGGGGCGCCCACCAAAAGGAGGGCCCCGAGGGTGAACTTCTGTTTTTCGGCGTCGAGATCGGGAACGATGTCGAGGAGCGCGTACCCCAGCGCGAGGGCGACGACTACTGCGCCACTGATGAGGAGTCGCTTTGGGGCTCGGGCGCGCAGCACGGTGACCTCGGTGATATCAGGGCACGACGCTCGAGCGCTAGCCGAGTCCGGGCCGCCCCGGAACGAAGCGCGCCGCTTGGGGACCCGGTGCCGGCAGGGCGGGGCATCAAGCGGCCCGGGGGTCGGACGAGTCCTGCGGTTGGCTTTCTCTCCGTTTCGCCGCTCCGCCATTCGCCGTTGGCTTCGGCTAGGGGCTCTGCCAGCCTTCCGCGTGCAGACCGGGCTCGCCGAGCTCGGAGAGGAGAATCCAAAGTGCCTCAGCTTAACGTTGAAAAATCTTGCTTGATTGAAGCTTCGCCCGAAGCGGTGTTTCGTGTGATTTCGAACCTCGGGAAGTGGCGTCCGTGGAACCCCTGGCTCGTGACCGAGCCTGAAGCCGACGTTGATGTCGCAGTCGATGGTAAGGCGTACTCTTGGAACGGGCGCCGGACGGGGTCGGGGCGCATGCAGATCGTTTCCGAGCAACACGCACGTCGTGTCGATCTCGAACTATCGTTTCTCACGCCGTTCAAGTCCAAATCGCAGGTCGCTTTCGTCCTAGAACCGGATGGTGAACGGACCGTCGTCAACTGGTCGATGGAAGGGTCGCTACCGTTCTTCTTGTTCTTCCTCAAGCGCTCGATGACGAACCTGATTGGGATGGACTACGCGCGTGGTCTGTCCATGCTCAAGGATTACATCGAGCTCGGATCGGTGCCCGCTCATCACGAGCTGCTTGGCCCAGGGACCTTCGGCGGCTGTACTTACGTGGGGATTACCACTGCGTGCGGCATCGATGAGCTCGGCGCTCGGATCTCCGATGACTTCATCAAGCTCAACCTGTGGGCCAAGGAGACTTCCACCCAGCTCGCGGACAAGGCTCTCAGTCTCTATCGAAACTGGGACATAGAAAGCGGCACTTGTGAGTACACCGCCGCCTTTCCGGTCGACGAAGCGCCGCAATCGCTGCCTCGTGGCTTCGAGTCAGGTCGCGTTCCCCACCTCCGCGTCTACCAGATCAGGCATACTGGCGCTTACAAGCACCTCGGCAACTCTTGGGCGACCGGAATGCAAATGGCGCGAGGCAAGGAATTCCGCACCAGCAAGGAGTTCCCCCCCTTCGAGCGCTACATGACGCTGCCCGGGGAGGTCTCCGAGGAGAAGCAGGAAGTGCTCGTCTGCTTCCCCATTCGATGAGTCGATGCTCGTCGACTCGATCACTTGGATTGAGTCGACGAGCTGGGCATCAGCGCCGGCGCCGGCCGCCGCCGCCACCGCCGCCACGGCGTCGACCACCGCCGCCACGGCGATCCCCACCGCCGAAGTCGTCGCCGCCGTAGCCACCACCACCGCCGCCGTATCCACCGCCGCCGCCGCCGCCGAATCCGCCGCCACCACCACCACCGCGTCGCGGGGGTCGATCGGCTGCTTCATTGACGCGCAAGTTGCGTCCGTCGAGTTCCGCACCATCCATTTCCTGGGCGGCGAGCTGTGCCGCTTGAGGATCGTCGAAGGTGACGAAGCCGAATCCTCGTGAACGACCCGTGTCGCGATCGAGGATGACTTTGACCTCGCTGAGGGTGCCGAAGCGCTCGAAGGCGCCCCTGAGTCCTTGTTCGTTGGTGTCCCAGCTGAGTCCTCCGACGAAGAGCTTGTTGCCCATGATTTCTTTCTTCCTTGTTCTTTACGAAATGTTGCGGACTCCGCGCGTCCCGAAAAAAACCGCTCGCGAAACGAGCTCGCAAGCGGTCAATGACATCGATCAGGGAAATGAAAGACGGGAGCGGTTCATTTCGCTCCCCAGGCGGGCGAAGGCTTTGTGGAGTACCCCGAATTCCATGGAAGGCAAGCGGTGGATGCGCTCAGAGGGCTGGAAAGGGGGGATCGAGAGTCGCTGGGCGCGGGGTAGTCATCCTCTTCGGGGGTAAAAGGAGTCGCGAGGTGTCTTTCTGAATGACTATTGGCGGCAGTGCCGTCCATCGATTGTCGATGACGGACCCGCTCCCACCTCACGTCGTCAGGAACTCCGCCAGGTGGCGTGACAGTTCCGGGGTGCGAAGGTAGCCGTAGGATTTGTGTGGGTTTCTGTCGCCACGGGGGGTGCGGTAGTCGTTGAATACGAGATCGTCACGCACTCGCACACCCGATGCGTTCTCCTTGTAGTCGTCACGGAGGCGCTCATCGAGCGCCACGGGGTCGTCCTTGTCCGCGAAGTTGATCCAGGTCCCCTCCACGACGGTCGGGGTTCTGGTGATCGGATCGTATTGTCGTTCTTCGAGGATCTTCCCGCGCACGAAGGGGAGGCCGAGCGGCGAACCGATAGTGACGAAGCCATGAACCGAAACAGGGTTCCTTTGTTGTCCGAGATCTCGGAGCGCATTGTACGAGATGATCGAACCCATCGAATGTGAGACGAGCAGGATCTTCTTGCCGGCATGGCGGCGCACCCGCTCGATGATGATCTCGTCGAGGGCGAGGCGCGCAGGCTTGAGCTCGCGGTCTCTGGTGCAGAGCTTCCGATTGGGGTCATAGTAGAAGGACAGGTCTTTCAGCAGCTTCCCCAGCATGTAGCGTTGGACTGGGTTTTCCCCGAGCGAGCTCGTCGCTGCGTCCAGGATCGCACCTCCCAAGCTTTGAACGTGGGCGCGGGCGTGATCCAACCATCCCTCCTCGTAGTCCTTCAGCTCGTGTGGGTCGGTGTACGGTTCGTCGTTGAATAGGGAATCGAAATTGTAGTGTTCATCCGTATGCAGGGGATTTTTGTAGAGGAGCCCGGCCCAGTAGCAGAGATCGAACTCGAAATCGGAAGGCGAGGCTCCGATGTTCTGAAGTCCGTCGAGGATCGAGGCTCTCCACCACGACTCGAGGTCGTCTTCAGGTGGCTTGTTCGCCAGCCCGTGCACTCCGATGATCACTTTGTTCACTCCGTCCTCCTTCGACAACGACGCCGTGTTGAATGGCTTCGGCCATAACCTACGGGTGCGCCGGTGCCAACCAGCAGCCGGCTTGGCGGTGGCGCACCCTGGAGGATGTAACGCTTCCTCTTTGACCTCAGTAGATCGCGAGGGGGGCTTCTGGGTGAGCTCGGGGGCGGCAACGAGATGGAGATGGTCGTCGACGGAAGCATCTACGCCATTGTGCCCCATCTCTGGTGCCGCAAAGCGCGGCAGGCGCGCTCGATCGGGTCGGCCGGGCCGTTTTCGGGGTGTCCCCCCGTGGGCCCAAAGATTATAAAGTTCGGGGAGGCGCTGGATGCGTCCGTTCCCACTCTCCGCAGAGCTTCTCCGTATGACCCATCGCCCTCTCTTGATACCCGGCTATCCGCACCTCCTTCACGGTGGGGATTACAACCCCGACCAATGGCTGCACATGCCAGAGATCATCGACGAAGACTTTCGTCTGATGAAGCTCGCCGGCGTAAATGCGTTTTCCGTCGGGATCTTCGCGTGGACCAGTTACGAGAAATCCGAGGGTGCTTTCGACTTCGCTTGGCTGGACGAGATCATGGACCGGATGGCCGAAGCCGGGAACAAGGTCATTGTCGCCACACCCAGCGGGGCCAAGCCAGCGTGGCTCGCCGAAAAGTATCCCGAGGTACGGCGGGTTTCCCACGACGGGAGACGCGAGACGATCGGAGGACGTCACAACCACTGCATGACGTCGCCGGTCTACCGAGAGAAGGTCGCCGAAGTGAACGGTCGCCTCGCCGAACGCTACGCGGCTCACCCCGCCCTCGGGATGTGGCATCTTTCCAACGAGTACAGCGGACGGTGCTATTGTGATCTTTGCCTCGACGGCTTCAGAAGCTGGCTCGAGGAGCGATACGGCTCGATCGAATCCCTCAACGAGAAGTGGTGGACAGCGTTCTGGAGCCACACCTTCACGAGCTTCTCCCAGATCGATCCGCGCGACCTCAGCATCGATTCGCTCAAGCTCGATTTCACACGCTTCACGAGCGAGCTCACGATCGATTTCATGAAGAGCGAGCTGGCCGCGGTCCGGCGCTTTTCGCGCGCGCCCGCCACCACCAACCTCATGGGGCTACATTCAGGCATCAACTACGAGCGGATGGTTGCCGAGCTGGATCTGGTCGCCGACGATCAGTATCCGGGCTATTCACCGCTGAGTCCCCGAGTCGAACTCGATGCGCTTCGCACGAGCTTCAAGAGCGACGTTCATCGGTGCTTCAAGCCGGACAGGCCCTGGATGGTGATCGAGAGCTGCCCCGACGCGGTCCAGTGGCGCCGGCCGACGACATTGAAACGTGCCGAGCTTCACCAAGCCGAGATGCTGCAGGCGCTCGGGCATGGCGCCGAAGGGACTTGCTACTTTCAATGGCGAAAGGGGCGAGCGGGAGCCGAGAAGATGCACGGTGCGGTCGTCGATCACGTGGGGCACGAGAACACGCGCGTGTTTTCGACGGTGGCGCGACTCGGGAAGAGCTACGAAAAGCTGTCAGAAATTCTCGGCTCGACCGCCCGAAGTGAGGTCGCGATCATTTACGATTGGGACGTACTCTGGGCGTTCGATGGGAGCGAGGGGCCGCGATCCAGCAACGATGGTTGGGCCGTCGGACCGCGCCCCGAGGAGGCCTATCAATCGGTGTGTGTCGAGCACTATGCGCCTCTCGTTCGTCGGGGTGTCACTGTCGACGTCATTGCTGCCACGCGCGACTTCAGCCCTTACAAAGTGATCATCGCTCCCCAGCTCTGGATGCTCGCGCCGGGAGTCGCCGAGCGACTCGGCAAGTTCGTGCGAGCCGGTGGGACTCTCGTTTCGACCTACTACAGTGGTTTTTGTGACGAGAACAACCGGTGCTTTCTGGGCGGGTTTCCCGGGGGCGGATTGATGGATGTTTTCGGCATTTGGAACGAGGAAACGGATTGGCTTCCGGAAGGTCACGAGCGGCGTGTCGTCGCCAAGAAGGAAGGCGCATCTTGGGGCCTCGGCGGAGACCATCGTGCCGTCGAAGTGTGCGGCTTGGTTCATCCGAGGGGGGCGACCGTCTTGGCGGAGTATGCCGAGGACTTCTACAGCGGGACCCCCGCCCTGACGCTCAATCTTTGCGGTGAGGGGCGCGCATTTTATCATGCGGCGCGTCTCGACGAGGACACCCTCGATGCTTTTTATGGTGCGCTCGTCGAAACCTGCGACCTCAGCCAGGCTCTCTCCGCCCGCTTGCCCGAGGGAGTCTTGCTCCAGCGCAGATTCCGAGGCGACTGCGAGTACCTTTTCATTCAGAACTTCTCTTCCGAACCGCGCGAGCTGTTGATGACCGGAGAAGAGATGATCGACCTACTTTCGGGCGCCGTGCTCTCCCGAGCCCTGCATCTCGACCCATGGGCATCCACGGTCATTCGGCGCTCGAAAGCTTGACTCCATGCCTCCACATGGTTCCTCGAGGGTGATGGTGGTGCTGGGTCCCCGCGTGTAGCCTCCCTCACATGAACATCACTCATCTCCGCAGGGCGGGGGCTGTCGCCCTCATTGGATTTTCGGGCTGCTCGATTCTCGGATGCATGGCGCGTGTGGGGGCCGAGGGGGTGAGGGTTCCCGCCGACTCCGCTCAGCGATGCCAAGCCCATTGTCAGAGCATCGGACTCGAGCTGACGGCGGTAGCCATCATGGCAAACAACGTGGGCTGCGTTTGCGAACAGCCCGCTCGTCCAGCACCAGCGGGACCCCGGGGCATCGATGCCGGCCCCGGCGCGGGAGCACGTCGCCAGGCCAGCTCGACCGCCGGTGGCATGGCTGCCATCGAAATGCAGAGGGCGCAGGAGGAGCAGCAGCGCCAGGCCGCAGCTGCGCGCCAGTACTGACTCATCCTGCCGGATCGCCGACTTCATCGGGTCCCCCGGAGCCGGAGGGCTTGACGCGCTCGGGCCGTTGCCATAACGTACAACCAAATGGTTGTACGTGTACACGACGAAGAGCTGAACCAGCTGTTTCGGGCTCTCGGTGACACGACGCGCCGCGACATCGTGCGCCGTACGATGCTGGGCGAGGTGTCAGTGACCGGGCTTTCCGAGGATTACGCGATGTCCTTTGCAGCGGTCCAGAAGCACGTCGCAGTTCTCGAGAAGGCGGGGCTCGTCGTGAAGTCGACCCGTGGCCGAGAGCGGTTCGTGAGAGCCGTACCCGATCGTCTTGCGCGTGCCAGGGAATGTCTCCAGGCGCTCGAAGAGCTCTGGCACCACCGACTCAGCTGTCTCGACGAACTCTTCGCCGAAAACAAGGAATGAAATCATGCCCATCGAATCCATCAGCTCCGATCCATCGACTCTCACTCTCACCGCCGTGGCCAAGTACCCGGTGCCCTTGGAGCGACTGTGGGAGGCGTGGTCCAATCCGAAAATGGTCGAGCGATTCTGGGGACCACCGAGCTGGCCCGCGACGTTCGTCAAACATCGAATGAAGGTGGGCGAACGATCGCAGTACTTCATGACCGGACCCAAGGGTGAGACCAGTCACGGCTACTTTCGTATCCTCGAAGTCGAAGAGAAGCGTCGATTCGTAGTGCTCGATGGTTTTGCTCATCCCGATGGAAGCGCGAACGAGGATTTTCCCGAGACGAAGATGGAGGTCTCGTTCGAGGAAACTCCGGACGGCTCCCGCTTCACCGCGGTCTCCACTTTTGCGAGTGTCGAAGCCATGGAGCAGCTCCTTTCGATGGGAATGCTCGAGGGCATGACCGAGGCGATGGGACAAATCGACGCCGTCGTCGCCGATCTGCGCGACCTGGCGGCGGGTTTTCGTACCGAACTCGAGCTCGTCGACGACACCACGGCGCTGGTTCAGCGGGTCGTGCGCGGTGGCATCGATCTGGTGTGGCGGGCCCACCATGAAAAGCAGCTGCTCCAGAAGTGGCTGCTCGGTCCCGACGGCTGGACCATGCCCGTGTGCGAAGTGGCGCTCGAAGTCGGTGATTCGTACCGCTACGAGTGGGAAAACGTCGAAACCAAGGAGCGCTTCGGGTTCGAAGGCGAGCTGCTCGAAAGCGAAAAGCCCCGTCGCAGCGTGACGACCGAGAAAATGGTCGGCATGGATGGTCCGTCGACCAAGAACGAGATGACCCTGACTCCTCTTCCCGGCAGCCACACTCGTATCGCCATCCGCATCGAGTATCCCTCCAAGGAGGTCCGCGACATGATCCTCGCCACGGGGATGGTCGACGGGATGGAGACGTCCTATGCGCGCCTCGAAGGCGTCATCGCTTAGCCTGCTCGTCGCTCCCACGGAGCCCCGAATAACCCAGAGCTCGGGGCTTGCTTTGGTACAGCCTGAGCGAGTGGTGGTTCGTGTGGAGCGGCAAGAGAAAGTCGCTGTGGAGGGGCGCCATGTCGACGCATGCGACCCGGATCCTTCGCCTCTCGGCATAGTACTCGATTTCGGAGAGGATCTTCCCGAGACGCTCTCCACCGCACGGACAGTAGAGGAAGTACACAGTGCCGAGAGGGAGATAGTGCAAGAGTTCGGCGGCATCGCCGCGCAGGGTGACGTTGCGACCGTGTCCGAACCGGGCGCTCATGTGGGTTGCTCGCTTGGCGAGATGTTGCTGGATTTCGATGCCGATGACGGACGCACCCGTCAAAAGTTGAACCAGCGATGTCGTCCGCCCGAGACCCGACCCGACGTCGATGAAGACGTCCTCGGGCCCGATGTCGAGTGAGCGGACGGCAAGCCGAATCAGGTCGAGGGAGCAGGGCAAGTAGGGAGCGCAGCCCCTCGGGAGGTCGCCGTCTTCAGGGAGGAGGTCGAGGCGCGAGTCGCCTCCCCAGACGTCGTTCCACCACGCCTCTCTTTCAGCAACAGGAATCGAGTCGAACGCGGCCTCGAAGTAGCGCGGTCCAGCGATCTTTCGTTCCGCCAGAAATCGGACGTGATGAGGCGCGTTCCAGAGGGAGTTCACGGCCGCACAGTCTACCCGGGCCGGCGCGAGCCGTCGTCCTGGCGCTTCCGGTATCGTGATTCGGGTTCTGCCGAGCGAGATCCGTCACCCGGGGTCGCGCATCCCGAAATCGCTCGAAAATGCTGAAAAGAATCGCTAAATCCATCCCATGGGCGCCGTCACTGAGCCGATAGTACGTAGGTTCATCGAGGTGTCGCGCGGACCGGTCTCGCAGGAGGCCTTACTCGCCGGCGTCGGGCTGACGGACTCGCCCGACGCGAGCGCGCCCACTCGCGTCGTGCCCGCGGAGACGTACTACGATCTTCTCGAACGGCTCTTCGACGGAAGCGATCACGGCCTTCCCGTGCGCTATGGCGAGGCGGTGCGGCCGGAGGACTTTGGAGCGTTTGGTCTCGCCGTCAAGACGGCCGGATCGGTCCGTGAGGCCCTCGAGCGGCTCGTTCGGTACATTCTCGTCGTTTCCGACACGTTGGAATACGAACTCTCGGACGAGCGAGAGGGCAGCCGCCTCGTTCTTCGGGGGCGCCCATCGAACGAGCGACTGGGGATCCGGCTCGCGAACGAGGGCGCTTTCAGCGCTATCGTCTCACTTTTACGCCAGGTGGCGGAGCGGTCGGTAGACCTCGCGATGGTCTCGTTTCGTCATGGGGCGCCGGCGGACGTGGCTGCGCATCGGGCACACTTCGGCTGCGAGGTGCGTTTCGACGCAGGAGTGGATGCGCTGCATTTTTCGGCTGAAGCGCTCGGCGTGCCGATGCGACTCGGAGACGAAGGACTGTCAGCGTTTCTGATGTCACAGCTCGACGCCCTTCGGAGGAGTCGCGACGAGGGATCGTTCGTCCTGCGGGTGCGGCGCGCCGTGACCGACGCCTTGTGCAAGGGCCCCCCGCGCAAGTCGCAGATCGCTCGGCTCCTGGGGATGAGCGAGCGCACCCTGCAGCGTCACTTGGCTGAACACGGGCGCTCGTTTCAAGACGTCGTCACCGAGGTGCGCCGCGAGGTTGCCGAATCGCTCCTCACGACGACCCGGAGTAGCCTGAGTGAGGTCGCGTTCTTGACGGGATTTTCCGATCAGAGCGCGTTTCAGCGAGCCTTCAAGGGTTGGACCGGGCAAACCCCCTACGGGTTCCGCCAAGCGGTCCCCTGATCCCTCTCCCTCAGAGTCCCCGTCGTTTGGCCGGGCGCGTCAATGAGATGGCTCGTTCGGTCAAGAGCGGCTGGCGCGTACCACGTAGCGTCACGACATCACCCCAACCCGGGAGAGTTCATGACTGCTCAAGACAACAAATACAATTCAAGTCGCGCCGCTCGGCTCACGGGCGTCGCCTATCTCGGCATCGTCTTCTCCGGCATCTTCGCGGAATTCTTCGTGCGCATGAGCCTGGTGCACCCGGGCGATGCCGCGAAAACTGCCGAGAATATCGCTCGATCCGCAGGGCTGTTTCGGATGGGTCTGGCCGCGGACGCTCTGATGATCGCCCTGGATGTCGCTGTGGCGATCGGATTTTACGTGCTCTTGCGCCATGTGCATCGCCCCTTGGCTCTTGTCGGCGCCGCCCTGCGTCTCGTTCAAGCGTCGGTTCTGGGGGCAAACTTGATGAATATGGCGGGGGCGCTTGCCTGGGCAACGGGAGGCCCAATCGGGGCGAAGACGCCGCTCGCAACGACCCAAGCACTCACCCTGTCGTTCATGGATCTCCACCGGGTGGTCTACGATCTCGGGCTCGTCTTCTTCGGGCTCTCGTGTCTCGTGGTTGGAGAGCTGCTTCGGAAGTCGCGTCTCCTCCCGCCCGTTTTGGGGATGGGCCTTTCCCTTTCGGGTGCCGTGTACTTGATAGGTTCGTTCACGATGATCCTAGCGCCCGAGCTTTCGGCAAGCCTGGACCCCATGTACGGGCTGACTGTCATCGCCGAGCTCTCCGTGGCGGCGTACCTGACGTTCCGAGGCGCACGCCAAGAAGAAGACGCGTCGACGAGCGTGAGAAACAAGGCCCTCCTCGCGTCGGCGCTCTTGCTCACGTCCGCAGGATGCGGCTCCCCAGAAAGAAAGCCGACGAGCGAGGAAGACTCCCCTCACGGCACCCAAACATCGGCGGATTCCGATCTTTCACTCGAGGACTACGGCGAGCGAGGTCAATACCGCGTCGGCTACCGGCGCCTCGAAGAGGAGGGCGATGGGCTGGCGGTGAGCGTTTGGTACCCGACTCGGGACGTAGAGGGTCAACTGGACTACGAGGTCACGTTTCAGGGCGACTACTATGGGGCGCCGACGGGACGCATCCTCGGGCAAGCTTCGGTCGACGCCAGCGTGGTCGAGAGTGACTCGCCGCTGCCTCTCGTGGTGTTCTCCCAGCGGTCCTTTCGACATCGAGAGTGGATGTACCGGGCGCTGTGTACCAAGCCACCTGGTGATCCCAAGGAGGGAGGGTTGGGGGTCTCGCTTTTTCGAAAGCCCTTGGCTATCACGGTCCGTGATGAATCACGGTGCAGAGGTGCCTGGGCAGAAGGGGTTCTCCATTGGTGAGTTCCTCCTCGACAAATCAATCGACTTCATTTTGATCTTCGTGGGCCTCTACGCGGCCACGGCGCTCGCCCGGTACCAGGACGAGAACCGGGCAAAGGACGAATACGTCTCGCTTCTAAAGGACTTCAAGCGCGAGCTGGCCGCCAACAAGGAGCAGGAAAAATCCATCGAGAAGGACTTGGGCCCCATCGACGTCACCGAGCCCGGCAAGAATCTGGGCCCGATCGAGGGCGTCTTCGACGCCTACTACAAAGAGCTCGAAAAGGACGAGAAGGTCGTGCACTGTCTCCATGTGGAGTTCGCCTCCACGGTGGACGCGCATCAGCAAACGGAGGGCATCGAGGGGTGCCACGAGGCGTACAAGAAGTTCGAGGACGCCCACAGCCACGGGGAGAAGCACTTCGACTTCAAACCAGCGGTCCTCACGCCATTTTATCGCTACGAGGTCTGGGAGCTTTATCTCATGAGTGGGGTGAGCAACTTCCGCAACAAGGACCTCGCCGTGCACATCGGTGAGATCTACAACAACGCGCGTCTCATCGAGAAGATGGTCGCGGACATCGAATCCACCTTCAACGATACGTTCATGAGCCAGGTTGGCCGGAGCGCAGCGACGGACCTGGAGCTGGCTGAGATCGTCCACGACGAGGAAACGAACCACGGACTGTCACCCCAAGATCAGCAGATCCTCATTCAGATTTCTCACGACGTGAAGGACGAGCACTTCGCCGCCATCGAGGCCCAGAGCGTCCTGGCCCTGAAGGTCGAGCGCATGAAAAAACGAGTCCTCTTGCTCCGGGAGGAAATCCAACGAGTCTCTCAGGCCCTCGACAAAGAAATCGCTCGTTACTGAGGGAGCGAGGTCGCTTTCGCCCCGGCCCGGGCAGGGGCGGGGCCACACGCGACTGGTCGGATCCATCGGGGATTTCGATTCGATTCGACAGCGGTCTTCGTACGGCTAGATTGGCGCCGGCTCGAACCGGTTTCGGAAACACATGTCCCAATCAGGCTGGTTCTGTCTCGCTTTGGCGATCGTCGCGCTCCTGACCCTCAGCCTGACGCGCATCCGGCCCCACCTCGTGATGTTGGGGGCCATGACCATCCTCAGCGTGGGTGGGATTTTGACCCCGCAGGAGGCGCTCGGAGGGTTTTCGAATGCGGGGCTCATCACCGTGGCAGCCATGTTCGTCGTTGCCGCGGGAATCGAACATTCGGGCGGCGTCGATATGCTCGTCGATCGCGTTCTCGGTCATCCGAAGTCATCACGCGCCGCTCTCCCGCGCCTCATCTTCCCCGTGATCGGGCTGAGCGCGTTTCTCAACAACACACCCGTCGTGGCAACGATGATTCCTGCCGTGCACGTGTGGTCTCGAAAGACGGGGATTGCGGCGTCCAAACTGATGATCCCCCTCAGTTACGCTTCGATCGTCGGGGGAACGCTCACCCTCATCGGGACCAGCACGAACCTGGTGGTCGACGGTCTCTACCGCGATCTCACGGGCGCTCCGGGGTTTTCCATTTTCTCCATCACCGCCGTCGGGCTCCCCGTGGCCGTGGCCGGGGCCCTCTTCATGTGGCTCGTGTTTCCGCGGCTCTTGCCCGATCGCGACGAGAAAATGGCGTTCGGCGATCTCCGCGAGTTCACCCTCGAAGTCAAAGTCGACGAAACGGGACCTCTAGTCGGAAAGAGCGTGAGCCAGGCGGCGCTGCGCAACCTAAAGCGCATCTATCTCGTGGAGATCGTTCGTGGCGACACGGTTCTCTCCGCCGTCTCGTCAGACGAAGTGTTGCGCGGCGGTGATCGGCTGATCTTTGCTGGTGAAACCCAGGCCATCACCGATCTGTTGCGCATCAAAGGACTGCTTCCCTCCACGGAGAAGGCTGACGAGGCTCTCCTGGCCGACAGGAGCAGCCGGCGTTTGGTCGAGGTCGTGGTTTCGCCCCGCTGCGCGACCATCGGACGGCCCATTCGAGAAGCCCGGTTTCGGGATCGCTACGGTGCCGTCGTTCTGGCCGTGGCGCGCGACGGAGAACGAGTCGCGGGGAACCTCGGAACGATCCGTTTGCGGGCGGGTGATACTCTCCTTCTCGAGGCGCGGCCTGCCTTCGTTTCGCGGCAGAAGTTCAACAAGGACTTTTTGTTGATCAACGACACGGAGCAACAATCGCGCCCACATCATGACAAGGCGCTCCTTGCCTGGCTCATCCTTGCCGCAGTCGTGGGTGCTGCAGCTCTGGAATTCATCTCCATGTTGGACGCTGCTTTGATTGGGGCCGCCCTCATGATTCTCACCGGCTGCTGCACGGTGGCTCAAGCGGAGCGCAGCCTCGACGTACCGGTCATCCTCACGATCGCTGCATCCTTCTCCCTCGGAACCGCTCTCGAAAAGACGGGAGCCGCGTCCTATCTCGCCGAGTTTACCCTGAAGGCGAGCAATGGCAGCGCCTTCGTCTCGCTCGTCCTCGTCTACGTGACGGTTTCGCTCCTCACCGAAGTGATCACCAACAACGCAGCGGCCGTGCTGGTCCTTCCCATCGTGCTCGCCCTCACGGAAAAGCTCGGGTTCGATGCCGTTCCTTTCGTGGTCGCGGTGATGATGGCTGCTTCGGCGAGCTTCGCGACGCCCCTCGGCTATCAGACGAATCTCATGGTGTATGGACCGGGTGGCTATCGGATGCGCGACTTTCTAGCCGCCGGCATTCCGATGAACGTCTTGGTCGGAGCCGTGGCGCTCATCGCCATCCGTATCGTGTTTCCGTTCTGACGGCTCCCACGTTCATTCGATAGCTCACTGAGGGGTCCACGGGCCTCATCATTAGCCACAAGTTCGCGGGGAAGCCGAAAGCGGCTCGATGCGACGGGCCCCGGCGTCCCCCGCGACGTGGGGCGCAGGGAACCGGTCAGGTCGACGGGCTCGTCGTTCGCGCTGCGCCGGGCGTCCCGCGCCCTCAGGTTCAGCCCTTTGAAAACGCGCTCTTGAGTGCGTCCGCTACAGCCCGTACGCGGGCGGGCACATAGCGTCGGGTCGGGAACACGAGATGAAGCGGCACGTAGTCTCGACACGCATCGTCCAGCGCCCGCACCAGGCGGCCCAGCTCGAGGGCGCGCTCCACGATGAAGTCGGGGAGCCACGCCAAGCCGGCGCCCTGTTCCGCCAAAACCGCCAAAAAATCCCCGTTGTTGCTCGTGATGGGTCCGTCGACGCGCACCGAAACGGGCTCCCCTCCCTGCTCGAATGTCCACACATCGGGGTTTTTCTGATGCGCGAATCTCAGGCAGCGGTGCTCGCTCAGATCGCCGGGGCATTTCGGTACGCCGTGGTCTTTCACGTAGCAGGGAGCCCCGACCACGATACGCCGGAACTGCCCGATGCGACTCGCAATGAGCCCCGGTTGTGCAAGAGTCCCCACACGCAAAGCGAGATCGTAGGGCTGCTCCAAGAGATCGACTTCTGCGTCGAGGAGATCGACATCGACATCGAGCTTGGGAAAATCATGGCTGAGTTTCGAGATGACGGGGCCGAGGTGACTCACGCCGAGCGAAACGGGAGCGCTCAGTCGTACGCGCCCGACGACTCGCTCGACTTCGACGCTCATCGCTCGCTCGGCTTCTTCGGCCGCACGCATGATGTCGTGACCGCGCCGATAGAGCTCGTCGCCGCGAGGCGTCAGGCGAAATTTTCGAGTCGAACGATGCATCAGGGTGGTGCCGAGGGCCTCCTCGAGCGCGCCCACCCTCTCGCTGATCGTGGACTTGGAAACGCCCAGCTGCTTGGCCGCGCCCGAGAACGAGCCGGCATCGACCACCGCCACGAAGGCCTGGAGTTCGTTGAGATCCACCCTATTGTTCTATCAGGCGAACAATCTGTTCGAAATCCTGAGATTGTTCGAAAGAGGAAGGTGCGCAAATTGACCCGTGCAGGCCAGCTGCAGCGCGGACGCGCTGCAACGAGCAAGGAGGGCCACGGAAAAAGCCCTGCGGGCCCGCGTCACGAAAGGAAAAGCATCATGATCACGATTCGCCCAGCCCAGCAGCGCGGGAGAGCCAACTTCGGATGGCTCGACAGCCAGCACACGTTTTCCTTCGGGGGCTACTACGATCCGGCCCACATGGGCTTTGGTCATCTGCGGGTGATCAATGACGATCGCGTCGCACCCGGCGCGGGCTTTCCGGCCCATCCCCACCGAGACATGGAGATCATCTCCTACGTCGTGGAAGGCTCACTCGAACACCGGGACAGCATGGGCAATGGCTCGGTCATCACTCCTGGAGACGTACAGCGCATGTCCGCAGGGACGGGAGTCTCCCACAGCGAGTACAACCCTTCGGCCGACGAGCGAGTCCGTTTCCTCCAGATCTGGATCGTCCCGGAGCGGAGCGGCATCTCACCGAGCTACGAGCAGAAGTTCTTCGGCGAGGAGCGCCGCAATCGACTCCGGCTGGTGGCATCTCCGGACGGCGCAAAAGGATCGGTCACCGTGCACCAGGACGTGCGCCTTTTTGCTTCGCTCCTCGATGAGGGGAAAGAGGTCCGCCATCAGACCAAGGTCGGCCGGAGGTCGTGGCTCCAAGTCGTGAGCGGCCAGGTGCAGGTCGGGGAAGAGATCTTGCAGGAGGGCGATGGTCTCGCCGTGACTCACGAGACCGAGCTCAGCATCGTGGCCCGCGCTGATTCGAACTTCCTCCTCTTCGATTTGAAGGGAGAAGCAGCGTGACTCGTCTCGTCGGCTTGGTGGGAAGTCTTCGCAAGGATTCTCTCAACCGGAGGCTCTTTCGCGCTCTTCGCCAGGTGGCCCCGGAGGGGGTGACCCTCGAAGAGATCGAGTACGGCGACGTCCCTCTCTACAATGCCGATCTCGGACAAGTGGAGGCGGTCGAGCGAGTCAAACGAGCTCTCGCGGAGGCGGACGGGGTCGTCATCGTCACCCCCGAGTACAACTACGGGATCCCTGGGCCGCTCAAGAACGTACTCGATTGGGTGTCGAGGCCCGCGTATCAATCGGTGCTTGCACAAAAACCGGTCGCCGTCCTAGGCGCTGCGCCGGGTCCCATCGGGACGGCCCGAGCCCAAGGGCAACTCAAGCAAGTCCTCCTGGGCATGGTGGCGCACGTCTTTCCCCACGCCGAGCTGGCGATCGGTTCCGGTCCGAGCCGCCTTGGCGAAGGCGGAGAAGTGAAGGAAGAAGCGACCCGCGAACTCCTCGAGGAGTTCGTCGGGTCGTTCGTGCGCTTCGTCGGGGGGTGACCCGTCGTTTTGGGTCGCTTGGCTCGGCCTTCAGTCGCCTTGGTCTGCGAGCTCTCCAAAGAGCTCGGGATCCAGCTTCTGAGGTCCCGGTTTGATCCAGGCGATGTCGGGGTCGGTCTCGTCGTCGCGCGGGCCAGTCTTGGCGCGCTCTTCCTTGCGCTGTTCGCGGCGTTGAGCCTTGTCCAGCTTACGCTCCGCGCGGTCTCGTTCCCGAGTCCGCTTGGTGATGGAGGGTCGAGCTTTCACGATCGGCTCCCTTCATCACCACTTGTCCGAACGTTCTCCGCGTCGGCTACCGCCGCGACCTGAACGGCCACGGTCCTGTCCTCCGAACCCGCCGCCGCCGCCGGCGTCGCCATCGCCACCGCCGAAGCCGCGTGAACGGCCACCGCGGCCGCCAAAGCCGCCGCCGCCGCCACCGCTTCGGGGAGGACGCTCGGAAGCCTCGTTGACGCGGACTCTGCGTCCGTCGAGCTCTTGCCCGTCCAGGGCTTCCATCGCGGCGCGTCCTGCGGCCGGATCACTGAAGGTCACGAAGCCAAACCCACGGGAACGGCCGGTGTCGCGCTCGAGCACGACGGCGACGTCGGTGAGCTCACCAAAGCGCTCGAAACCACGACGCAGACCCTCTTGGTCCGTGCCAAAGCTCAGACCCCCAACAAACAATTTCATAGACATACATTCTTCACTTTCTTCGGTCCCAAGGTTGCTGGAGGAACCAAGACAGCGAAATCCGAATGTGATCCGGGGTTCAGTTGCCATTGGCTTCTCGTGAAAGAGAGCCCTACGGCAACCTTGTCGAGACGCCCGTCGTCCTCCGGGTCGTCCGGAGCGAGACAGGTGGCGGGAATGTGACGTGGCCCCCCGAGCCGGTCAAGGTCGGCCCGACCGGATTCGTACGGGGCCCGTTCTTTTGTCGTATCCGCCGGCCCGGGGCAGGCGTAAAAAGCCAGGATGGCAAGAAATCATTTCGTTTGCGTCAATCACTTCCGCAACGTCGTCACCAACAGCGCGGGCAACCCGACTTGTCGCGAGTGCGGTTTGGGGCCGACGGACGCAGAACTCGCAAGCGTTCCCGCTCTCATCGACTGGGACAAGGCACGCAATCGCGCTTCGGTCTCTCCGAGTCGCAAGTTCTCCCCCCAACCCGAGTGAGAGGCGAGGAGCTTTCGGGGAGGGGCACCCCGTCGCTGAGGCGGGGCAAGTTCGATTGCGGAAGCGACAAGCCCGTCAACCTTGGCGTGCCAGCTGGTCGGAGCGACTGACCAGCGCGTACAAGATGGGCAGCACGATCAGAGTCGCGATGGTGGAGGTTACCATGCCCCCGACGACCACCGTGGCCAGGGGGCGCTGAACTTCGGCTCCGACACCCGTGCCCAGGGCCATCGGCAGAAAGCCGAAAGCCGCCACGAGCGATGTCATCAGCACCGGCCGCAGGCGTGCTCGCGCTGCGCTCTGGATTGCCGCGAGGGAAGACATCCCCCGCTTGGTGAGCTGCTTCACGTGCGAGACCAGCACCATGTCGCCCAAGACTGCGACGCCGGAAAGGGCGATGAACCCCACCCCGGCCGAGATCGAGAACGGCATGTCGCGCAGCCACAGCGCGAAGATCCCCCCGACGGCTCCGAAGGGCACTCCCGAAAACACCCGCAGCGCGTCCACCATGCGCCCGTACGTGAAGTAGAGGAGAGAAAGGACGAGAAGCAGCGCGATCGGAACGACGATCAGGAGTCGCCGCTGACCGCGTTCGAGGTTCTCGAACTGTCCACCGAGGGTCGTGTAGTACCCGTCTGGTAGAGTCACGCGCTCCGAAAGTGCCCGGCGCACATCGGCCACGAACGATCCGACGTCCCGGTCTCGGACGTTGGCCTGCACCGTGAGGCGACGCTTGGCCCATTCTCTTTGGATGGACGAAGGCCCTTCGATGACCCCGATACGAGCCACGGACGACAGGGGGACATTCACGCCGTCTTCGGTGTGAATGAGGATTCGGCCGATCTCGTCCGCCGAACTCCGCGATTCGTCGCCGACTCGGACAACGAGGTCGAAACGTCGTTGCTCCTCGATGACCTCGCCCACCTTGCGAGTCCCAATGGAGTCGATGACCTCGAGAATCTCTCCGACGGGCACGCCGTACCTCCCGGCTGCCTCACGATCGACATCGATGGTGAGCATTCCTTGGCCGGTGAGTTGCTCCACCGTTACATCGACTGCCCCGGGAACCTCCTCGATCACGCGCCGTATCTCTTCGGCTTTGTCCCGCAGGACTTCGAGGTCATCTCCGAATATCTTGACTCCGACGTCTGAACGGATCCCTGCAATCATTTCGTTCACTCGCATCTCGATGGGCTGAGTGAACACGCTCCGCATGCCGGGGAGCCCGTCCAAGGTCGCGCTCATTCGTTTCACGAGCTGCGTCTGAGTCTTGGCGCGCGTCCAACTGTCACGAGAGGCGAGGGTGATGAAGACATCGGAGACTTCGAGGCCCATGGGATCGGTGGCCACCTCGGCGGTGCCGGTGCGCGTCCAGACTCGCTTGATTTCGTCCGGATATTCGCGCAGGAGGAGGCGCTCGATCTGGGTGCCGTAGCGAACCGATTCGTCCAAGGAAACACCAGCGATGCGTACGGTGTTGATCACCACCGCTTGCTCGGAGAGACGGGGAATGAACTCTGCTCCGAGACGCGCGCCGACGAGCGCGCCGCACGTCACGACCAGGGCAGCGATGGCCAAGATGGTTCGGCGGCGCTCCAGAGCCACGCTCAGGACGAGCGTGTAGGCCCGTTCCAGGGCTGCAAAGACGCGGTTCTTTTCGTGTTTTCGTCCTTTTTTCAGGGCATAGCTCGCCAAGACGGGCATCAGGGTCATCGAAAGAAGCATCGAGCCAAGAAGCGCGAAGATCACCGTGAGCGCCATCGGTCGAAACATCTTTCCCTCGACTCCTTCGAGAGTGAGCACGGGAAGATAAACGATGGCGATGATCAGCTCTCCAAAGAGAGTGGGTTTGCGCACTTCGACGGCCGCATCTCGTACGATTTCGCGGACGCTGCGCCCGGATTCGTCCTCTGCGAGCCGTCGCACGGAGTTTTCCACCATGATGACTGAGCTGTCGACGACGAGACCGAAGTCGATGGCGCCGAGGCTCATCAAGCTCCCCGCAATCCCGAAGGCAAGCATCGCATTGAAGGCAAAGAGCATCGACAAGGGGATCGCCAAAGCGACGATCAGGCCCGCCCGCAAACTCCCGAGGAAGGCGAACAGGATGGCGATCACGAGGAGGGCCCCCTCCAGCAAGTTCGTTCGGACGGTCTTTAGCACCTGGTCGACGAGATCCGTACGGCTGTACACTGGGGTGAGCTTCGCCTCGTTGGGGAGACTCTGGCGCACTTGCTCGAGGCGGGCTTCGAGCTTCCGTGTGATCTCGCGGCTGTTTTCCCCCATCAGCATGAACCCGAGACCGAGAACCGCCTCACCCCTTCCCTGGTAGGTCACCGCCCCCCGACGGATCTCGCTGTCCTGTCGCACCTCTGCCACGTCGCCGAGATGGATCGGCGTCCCGTCGACGGTGGCGACCACCATCGACTTCAGGTCCTCGACTCCCGAGACCAATCCTTCCCCTTGCACGAGCTGCGCTTCGCCCGCCTGCTCGAGTACGCCTCCGCCAGCGTTGCGGTTGCCGGTGCGAAGCGTCCGAGCCACATCGTCGAGCGTGAGATCGTGCTTCACGAGCGTGGCCGGATCCACGACGACGTGATACTGCTTTTCCTCTCCTCCCCAGGTGTTGATCTCGGCGACGCCGGAGACTTGCAACATCTGCGGGCGGATGACCCAATGGTGGAGAGTCCGGAGCTCGCGGGGCGAGAGCTTTTCGCTGTGCAGAACGTACTGGAACACTTCTCCGAGGCCGGTTGCCACCGGGCCGAGGGCGGGAGCCTCGATGCCGCTCGGTAGACTTACCGTGGAGATGCGCTCACTCACGACCTGCCGGGCGAGGTAGATGTCCGTCTCGTCGTCGAAGATCGCCGTCACTTGCGAAAACCCGAATTTCGACACGGATCTCACCTCGTCCAGACCCGGCAGTCCCGCGATGGATTGCTCGATGGGGAAGGTGATTTGGCGCTCGACCTCGAGAGGGGAAAGTGCCGGCGCAGTCGTATTCACCTGCACTTGAACGGGCGTCGTGTCGGGGAACGCGTCGAACGGAAGGCGGGCTAGGCTCGTTAGACCGACGGCGGCCAAGGCCACGGTCAGAAGGAGCACCACGGGCCGATGACGCAGGCAAAGATCGATGAGTTTGGTCAGCATCAGTCGCCTTTCGGGGGATCGATCTCGCAACAACCGGCCCCGATGCTGCCCGGCATGATCTCCGTGCGCAGGAGGACCGCGCCGGTGGTCACCACTTGATCTCCTGCGTGGATACGTCCCGAAACTTGCACGGTCGGACCTTCGCCGAATCGGCGCACCACCCGCGGTTCGTAGACTCCCTCCGCGGCGCGAACGAAAACGACCTCCATCTCACCCACCCTCTGCACTGCTTCGCGCGGGACGGTGACCGCCGATTGCGTGGTTCCCGTCAGGATCACGGTTTTCGCAAACTGGTTGGCGCGAAGGCGTTCCTTGGGGTTTTCGATTTCGACCCGTGCTGCGACGGTGCGAGTTCGTGGATCGACCTCCATCGCCATCCACGTGACCTCTCCGGAAAACGATTGATCGGAGATCCCGCCGGGAACGACCGTCGCTTTTTGTCCCACCGCGACGCGCGGCGCGTCTCTCTCGGATACATCGCACACCGCCCACATGACCGACGGGTCCGCAACCGTTGCCAAGGATTCGCTCTCGGTCGCAAAAAGCCCGACGACTGCGGGTCGACGAACGACTGTTCCCGAGATTGGCGACACGAGCGTGTAGCGGCCGCTCGGGGCGGCTTGGGCGGCCCCGGCCATGCGTAGGGTTGCCCTAGCCGCGGCCATCTCGGCCTCGGCGAGGGCCACCTCTTGTTCAGCCATTTCAACGGCAACTTGGGAAGTGGCGCCGTCCTTCAGGAGTAGCCTTTCGCGAGTCAGCTGCAGATCCGCCACCCTCTTGCGCTCGGTCGCGCGCTGGAGCGTTCCTTGGATCTCCGAAACCCGCGTGCTTTGAAGGTCGAACAGCGGCGCGCCGGCTTTGACCTCCTCCCCCAGGGACGCGCGCACCTTCGTTACCACGCCCGGAACGACGGCGCGCACGTCGGCCACTCGATCCGCATCGAACTCGAGCTCCGTCGTGCATTCGACGGATTCGCCAGCGCTCGCCAATGTGGCCCGGGTCGTCAAAATGCCTGCAGTGCGTTCGAGCTCCGGAGATTTCAGACGGACGATCCGCGCTTCGATGGCAGCCTCTTCAGCTCCTTTCGGTGGCGGTTGGGGATTGCATTTCGGGCACGCGGATTCGGGGAATCCGTGGCCCGCGCACCAATCTCCTTTCGCCTTGAAGTCAGCGGTCAGATTCGGATTGCACTTGGTGCACTTGGATTCGGGGAGCGCGTGCTCGACGCACCAGTCAGCGACTTCGCTTTGTCGATGAGCCGTCTCCGAGGAGCCGCCGTCCTTCTCCGAGGAGCCGCCGTCCTTCGGGGAGTTCTTCTCGGCTTCGGCGTCCGTGTGCGCGTGCTCGGATGGCTCTTTGCGAGGCTTCGCGGCCTCGTTCGTGGAGTGATTCGAATCGCAGGCCGTGGTCGAGGATGCGACGATCAGGGCAATTTGGATGATGCGAAGGGACTTCATGATTTGTGGCTTTGGACTGGCGAAGGAAATGGGTCGGCGGACGCTGCGCGGACGCGTCGCTACGAATGCGCGCTGCCGCCGCGAGCCCCCAGAGGGGGTCCTGTCAGCGGGGCCCCGTGGGCGGGGCTCCGTTGGGCGGGCGCTCGCTTCAGGCGGATGTCGAGCGCGGACGCTCGGGCCGAATGGGAGCTGTCGCTCTCAGGCGCGGAGGCGAGGTGGCCTGAAGACGTAGGAAGGCGAGCCCGAAGGGGCGGAGATCGCTACAGTCGTTTTCACCAGCGTCGGCACCAGGGGCAGCGAGTCGGGTAGCTCGAAGTTCGTGAGCACCGCCAGCGTCGCGCCGGTAGCACATCGGCAGTCCGGACAACCATCCGGGCAGGAGTCGCTACCGCTGTCTGGACAGTCGCCGGCATCGCGATGTTCGTCGCCGTTTTCGGCGCAATCGCAGGCATCGCTCGTATCCGCTCCCTCGCGCGCTTCCGAATCCTCGTCGCAGGGGCATTGTGCGCCGGGCGGGCAAGTCATGGCTACGCCCACCGGACCGTGTCCGAACAGGAGCGCGACCGCCATCAAGACAGACAGCAGTACAGCGAAGGCGTGGTTGGCAGAGCGCCTGACCATGGGACGGTTTTAGCCCATCCCGCCAAGAGAAGCGAACCGGGCGGCGGAGGCGAACCGGGCGGGGGAGCCGGCCTCAATCAGGGTCGACAAAGGACCCGCTCGGTGTCGCAGGTCCTCCCGGCAGGGCAGTCTTCGTCCGAAAGACAGGAGACGACGCCGGTCTCGACGGGGCGCTCGACGGTCGAAAGGACTTCGAACGACACTCCGTCGAGCGTCGTGGGGGAGCTGCGTTTGCGGGTGACGACGACGGAGGGGAAGCCCGAAAGGCCGAGATCGATGAGCGAAGTCACGAGCGGCGCCGGAATCGCGAACGCGCCAATGTCTGCGACTTCGCACACGATCTCCCCCGCCTTGCCTCCGTGGTGCGAGACATCGAGGAGGATGTGGATCGTTGCACCATCCGGTGCGTTCGGCCCCTCCCACGAAAGCAGCACCGGCTCATCGCGGCGCACCGAAATGGTGTCCCGCCCCATGCGCAGGGGCTCGATGCAGCGGCTTTCCGCTTGTAGTGTCTCTCCCTCGAGAGAGAGCACGTCGCCCGGCTGACAAGCGGGGTAGGGGAGGTTCTGGCTCTGGTAGATGAAACTCGGCGGGAAGGCTTCGAGCGCGACGCGGCTTTGCGAAGCACCGTCCAGCCAAAGGGGGCCGCCATCCTGCGCGCTCGGGTGCGGCTCGCAGGTGTCATCATCGACGCAGTGGGAGCCAGATTCGCATCCCTCGGAACAGTGAGGAACGTCCACGACCCACAGGGCGCAGTCGCCGCTCGTCGTTTCGGTGCGCAGGCGCGGCACGGGGCGTGGTCTTCGATCGTAGAGGCGCCCCGACGCGACCGTGAGGGCGTCGCGTGTTTCCGTTTCCTCCATCATGTGGAGCGCAATGGTTCCGAAGAGCCTTCCCCCGTTGTCGCCATCACCACCCTCGCCGCCTGCACCCTCGCCGCCTACGCCCGCGCCGCCTGCACCCGCGCCACCCGCGTCTCCGTCGGACGGCGTTTCAGTCTCGTCGGTCGGTGATGAGTTGCAGGCAGAAACGCCGAGACAGAGCCCGGCGTAGACCAAACCGCGTTTCAGCAAGGGCCACCACTGCGACAGATCCCGTCGTCGAACGTCGTCGCGTTGCATGAAACCGTATCCAATCGAATCGGGTCCCCCACCGCCAGATCGCTTTCGTAGATCGTCAAAGTCGACGGACGGCGCCAGGCCTCCGGATCGACGGTGTCACTGGCGGTATCGGGGTTTGCGATTTCGTATCGGGTCGTGCCGACGGTTACGATCAGGGTGTCGTCACAGTTGTGGTGAGTCACCGTGTGCCCTTGCGCTAGTACTTCGGCGTCGTCCAGACACACCACGCCCGCCGGAGTCTCAATCGCCAGGCGCATGGGTCCCCAGGGGGACGTGCCGGAGGTTCCGAAGCGGTCGCCCGTTTCCAGAGCGAGTCGCATTCTGTATTCGCCGTCGGCGCTCTCTTTGGTTGCATCTTGGAACGTGCCCACGGGCTCGGGGAGCCCGACAAAACAATCGTCGAGAGTGAGGTCGGAGCCCGAGCCTCCCGTGGCCGTCGCGCCACCGGGGCCCATGCCTCCCAAACCGCCGCCCCCGAGTCCGCCGTTCGGTTGTCCACCCGAGCCACCCGTCGGCGATGCGCCACCAGTACCGGCGCCCCCTGATCCATCAGCGCCGGTGCCACCATCGCCGGATCCCGCGCCGCCGGTCCCCTGGGTCGAGCCACCGCTGCCGTCCGATCCATCCGTCGAATCGTCGCCGTCCGAGGAGCAGGCGTAGATGGAGAGAATCGAAAGGAAGAGGAGGGTAGGTCGCATCCAGTGCATGCCCCATCTTGTCCGCGCCCCGGCGAGCGAGACAAGGATGGAGGCGCTTTGACGAAGAAAAAGAGCATCCTCAGCGGATACGAGATTGGGCGAGCCTGGGCCACGGGTAGTCGGCGGCCTCGAGTTCGGAGAGAGCCGAACGGGTGAGGGCGCGCCAATCGGTGGTGGGCTCGAAACCGAGTTTGTCCTTTGCGTAGGCGGTCGACACCGGCCAATCCTCGGCGAGGTAGACGATCGATCGGGTGAGGAAGGGGGAACCACCCGGCAGGAGGGGAAGGAATCGATGGACGTTCTCCATCAGCCACCCGAAGACGTACGCCAATTTTCGAGATACGCTGAACCACGGGAGAGAAAGCCCCGTTTCCTCTGCGATCAATTCGAAGGCTTCCCGGGACGTGGGTGTCTCCGGTCCGCAGATGTTGAACGCATCGTAGGTGTCGATCGCGCTCGAGGTGGATGCGAGCACGAAGGCCTGGGCGATATCGGCTTTTCCCACCAAGGCCAGGCGCGCGCGTCCCTGTTCGATCCAGGGCACGAGGCGTGTTCGAAGTCGCGGGGCGAGGGCGGGGACGAGACCGAGCGCGTTTCCGGGGCCCACGAAATGGCCCAGACGCAGGTGCACCATCTGCGTGCCTCGATGCTGTTGCTTTCGCATGAATTCGTCGAGCTTCATTAGCGCATCGAGATGCGGCCAAAAGCCAGTCCTGCGCGCGGGTGCGAAGTCGGAGAGCGGTCCGTCCTTCGGTGGGGGACTCGTGACCAAGGTTCCGGTCAAGACGAACCGGCCCACGCCCGCTCGTATCGATTGTTCGACCAGATCGATGCCGGGCTCCAGGAAGTGAGTCCGTTCTTGTTCCCGGTGCCCCCAAAGAGAGCTCCATGTTCCGGCGTGGCAAACCACGTCGATGTTCTGAACGACCGAAGCTCGGTAGGAGCCATCCATGAGGTCACCGACCCGAACTTCCCCGCGGAAGCTCTTCGGCAGTTTCTCGGGGCTGCGACAGGCAGCCACCGGGAGGAGATCGCCGCGTCCGCTCATGGCTTCGAGGATGGACCGACCCACGAATCCGGTGGCGCCCGTGACGAGCACGCGCTTCTTCGAAGATGCCGACATCATCGCTGCCCCTGAGCTAGAGGTTGCCGGCTCCACGAGAACGCGCGACTCTTTCGAGTTTCCGGACGCGTTTTCCACGAGACGACGACGATGAGGAGGACGAGGAGCGGTCCGATGACGGTCCCCGCATCATCGCTGATTGCCGCGCGAGAAAGCGCCGCCCCGGAGAGATCGAATGCCATCCCAGCGTAGGCCCATTCTTTGAGCCGCGGAAAATGTGGAACCACGATGGCGAGCGCTCCGGCCACCTTGAACGCGCCCAGGATGGTCGAAAAGTATTCGGGATAACCGAGCCGAGCCATGTCGACCATCACGTGATCAGCATGCAGGAGGTTGGCGAAACCGGAGCCCGTGAAGGCCACGAAGGCGAGAGCCGTGGACGCCCAGTAGTACCAGGGCGCGCTGTTTGCTGAATCATCTTTGGGTTGCGACATGGTCGAGTTCTCCGTTCGAGATGGTGGATTTCGATGGGGAAGGTGAGACCCTTGTCTGGCTTTGGTGCATGTAGGCGAGCTCGAGGACGTCATCGACGGACCACTGATCGTCGGCGGAGCTTCCGTAGTGAAGGTCGACGATGCGAGCTTGATGGTCCCCTTCTGCGGAGTCGGCTCTTTCGATCAAGAAGTCGGCGGGCAGGCCGTCTTGCGCGCCCCCTTCGAAGGGATTGCTCGGACCGGACACCAATCCGATGGCGGCGGTCGCCCACGCGCGCGGGCTGGCAGCCGCCCATCGAGATCGCTCGACGCGGAAGGCATCGAAAAGACGTCTTTCCGGATCTGCCACGATGGGGTGGGGCAGTTCGTGTTGATACTCGAGCATGGCATCCCGCGACGAGTAGAAGAGAGAGACCGTGAGGACTCCTGCGTCGGCGAGGTTCGCGTGAGCCTGGGCAAAGCGGCGCAGCTGCACGTTACAGACCGGACAACCGGCAAACCGACGAAACTGCAGGTGGATGAGACTCGTTCCGGGGACGCTGAGGCGGCCGTGGGACAAAGTCTCGAGTTCGAACGCGGGGAGGGTTTCGCCGACTCGTCGGCGTTTCTCTTCGACTTGCATGACCCCAGTTTGGCGAGCCGTACAACATGTGACCAATCAATGTTCTTCATGCTAATCATGGTTCATGTCGATAATGGAGAAAGGCCTCACGGATCTCGTCACCTTGCACGTGCTCCTGGAGGAGCGTCAGGTGACGCGCGCTGCGCGTCGATTGGGGATCACGCAATCGTCGATGAGTCACCGTCTCGCGCAGCTCCGGCAAGACTTCAACGATCCTCTCTTCGTTCGTAGTGGCTCCAAGCTCGTCCCGACCCCCCGTGCCCTCGAGATGGCGACGCCGCTCAAGGAAGGTCTTTCAAAGCTGGAGGAAGCCATCGCCGGCCCGAGCGACTTCGACCCGAGTCAGGCGAGCTTCGAGATCGAGCTGCACGCGCCCGATCTCGTCATCCCGGTCGTGCTCGAGCTCAGCCGAGCACTCGTAGAGCAGGCTCCGGGAGTGACGTTGCGCGTGATGAATGTCTCCGCCGAGCTCAATGCAAGACTGGGCGGCCCGGTGCGCTCGCTCGCGCTGGTGCCCGCGCATTTTCTCGGCGATCAGCTCCGAAGTCGTGCGGTGGGCGAAGCTCACTTCGAAATCGTGGGACGAGTCGGGCACCCCATCTTCCAAAAACCCATCACGCGCAAGCGCTGGCTGTCGTATCCGCAGGTGGTCGTCGTCACCGGGAATCAGCGGGCGAACGCCATCGAGGAAGCCCTGCGGAAGCAGAAGCTTGAGCGCACAGTGGGACTCGAGGTGCCGTCCTTCCTCGCTGCGCTTCTCGCCCTCGTGAAGAGTGACCTCCTGATGAACGCCCCGGTGCCAGTCGGAAACGAGGCGTTTTCAGCCATGGGGCTCCGGTCGGTGAAGCCGCCCTTCTCGCTTCCGGGCGCGCGTCTCTCCATGGGTTGGCACGAGCGTTTCCATGGTGATCCAGCACATCGCTGGGTGCGTGATCTGGCGTTTTCCACTTTTCGTTCACGCTTCGAGACGGGGAAGCGGTCGAGATGTTGACTCGGGACACAAGACTGTTGCCGAGCGCGCAACGCCGGTCGTGGTTAGATCAAGACCCATGACCAAACTTCGATCGATTCAGGCTGTCGTTCCCTCGGTGCGCACCGTAGAAGGAGGCGGTTTTCCAGTGCGGCGACCTTTTCCGACTCAGGAGTTGCCTCTCGTCGATCCATTTCTGCTCCTCGACGAGATGGGTCCGGTTGACTGGGCGCCCGGGACCGCCATCGGCGCGCCCGATCACCCGCACCGGGGATTCGAGACCGTGACCTATCTCCTCGAGGGGAAGGTCGTTCACCGCGATTCGCACGGCCATGCCGCGACCCTGGGACCCGGAGACGTGCAATGGATGACGGCCGGCTCGGGTGTCGTCCATTCGGAAATGCCCGACAGGGAGTTTCAGAGGGGCGGCGGGACGATGCACGGATTTCAGATTTGGGTGAACTTGCCCCGCGCCAAGAAGATGATGGCTCCACGCTATCAGGACATTCCGGCGGGAAAGAGCCCGGTCCTGTTCAACGCGGACAAGACCGTGCGGGTGCGCATCCTCGCCGGTGAACTGTGGGGGACTCGAGCGGCCCTTTCGACGGAGATCCCCATCACCTATCTTCACGTCACTCTCGATCCGGGCGCGACCTTCCAAGGAGAGCTTCCGGCGGATCAAAACGCGTTCTTCTACTTCATCCGTGGGGAGGCAGCGGTTGGTCCGGAGGCGACGGAAGCCCGCAGTGGCGATCTGGTGCTCCTGGATCGAGACGGGGAAGCAATCACCCTCACGGCGGGACCGCAGGGGGCGGATGTTCTCGTCCTTGCCGCCACTCCGCTCAACGAGCCGGTCGCGCGCTACGGCCCGTTCGTGATGAACACACCCGAGGAAATCAGGCAAGCGTTCGCCGACTACCAGTCGGGGAAGATGGGAACCATCCCACCTGGGCGGGGGGCGTGAAGGACTCCCCGGGCCGACCGCGGAGTGTGAAGAGTCGCGCCGGTGGTGCCGGGGGGCGTGAGTCAGTCCTCAGCCCCGTATCGACGCAGAATGTCATCTAGCGCAGCGATTCCGGTCGGGAAGAGCCCGCAGTCTTTCGGCTCTTCTAGGCCGTCTTGAGGGCTTCGAGACGCTGGAGCCCGCGCGCCGGTTTGTGCCTTTTCGCGTTCCAAATGTCGCAGGCTGCCTGGAGATTCATCCAGGTCCCCGCGTCGATTCCGAGCACCGCCTCAAGGCGCAATGCAGTTTCAGCGGTCAGGGCACGCTTCCCGGAAATGAGCTGAGAGATTCGATTCGTGGGGACACCCATCGCGCGAGCCAACTCTGCCTGACTCATATCCAAAGGCACGAGGAACTCCTCTTGAATGATCTCTCCAGGTGTAGTGGGAGGGCGATTCTTCGGAACTACAATCGGCATGAGCTTACTCCTTAGTGGTAGTCGACAACTTCAATTTCTTCGGCGGTGTCACCCCAATTGAAACAACTTCGATACTGGTCATTGATTCGGATTGAGTACTGTCCTCGCCGCGTGCCTTTGAGGGCTTCCAGTCTGTTGTTCGGTGGAACCCGAAGGGCGTCCAAGGTGACCGCAGCTGCAACGAGAGCGAGCTTTCGCTGAGCCATCCGGACCAAGTCACGGGGAAGCAATTGTCGAGCCTCCTTTGAGTTGATCCCGTCGAATAGATCCTCGGTGCCTTTGTTCTTCCACCGGGGCATGAAGACAGATTAAGACGCAGGACGTCCTGCGTCAAGAAATTGGCGCCGCTCGAACCCGGTGAAGAGCCGAAGAGCCGCAGCAAAAAACCCGGCCCTAGCGGGACCGGGTTTTGGCTGGCGCACCCGGCTAGATGATTTAGGGACGCGTGTATCGCGGCCGCTTGACTCCGAAAACGCTGCGTGACTGCAGGGGCAGCTCACGCTAGAATTTTGACGTCATGGAGAAAGTCTTCGAATGGACAACGCCGGAAAAGGCGATTGAGAGCGAAGTCGCCTACTGGTCGCTCCAGAGCATCGAAGATCGCGTCTCTGCCGTCGAAACTTTGAGGCAGGCCACCTTGGGGATTTACACCGATGAAGCTCCCACCCGACTGGAGCGAGTTTATCGACTTGCTGTGCGCCCATCGCGTTAAGTTTCTCATCGTCGGTGCGCACGCTCTTGCGGCTCACGGTCGGCCCCGAGCTACCCAGGATATCGACTTCTGGGTGGAACCGACCACGGGCAATGCGACAAGACTGTGCAAGGCGCTCGGTGAATTTGGATTTCCAGCTCTTGCGGAGGCTGTAGAAGAGTTCTCGACTGTCGAACGAATGGCGACCCTGGGCGTCCCGCCCCTTCGAATCGATGTGATGACCAGCGTTGATGGACTCGACTTTTCCGAGGCTTGGGAAGGGCGCCTTCAAGCGAAGTTCGGGCAGCACCAGGTCAGCTTCTTGGGTCGCGAGGCGTTCATCAAGAACAAGAAGGCGTCCGGCAGGCCAAAGGATCTCGCTGATATCGCGCTTTTGGACGAAGCCAACGACTGATCTCGCCCCTGTCACGACGGCTTCTCTCTTCTCGCGCGAGGACGTAAAACGTGATCTCGATGGCAAGCGACGACTTGCGCGAGATTCGGCGCACCCGGGGCGACGCGTTGTGTGGAGCGACCTACACTGGCGGGATGGTCGAAAGGAGGAGACGTCGAGCGGGCATTTGTCTAGCGCTCGTAGCACTCCTCGTTGGGTGTAGCGCCGCTAGAAAGGGCATGAGGGTCGAACACGATTCGATTGCCAAGTCGGACGGTGTTGTGGGTCGAGCGCGCACGACTGAGCCCGACGGGTTGCGCGTACTTTGGAACGGCCAAGTTCTCGGTCATGACTTCAAGCAGCGAGGCTTCATTGCTGGAAACAGGAGGCAGTTTGCTGCTCTGTGGAGGAAGGTACATCCACCGCGGGATGAGCCTGCTGTGGACCTTTCCAAGTATGTGGTCCTTGCAGTCGTCGGGATGGGGTCGATCTGTCCGACGGAAGTGATGGGTGTCCGTGTAGATGCGCAAGATGTGCTGCGTCTCGAACACATCCGCGTGCGAGCGCCCAATCCCAGCGTTACGTACACGGCATGCTCGGATGTTGGCGTGCGCCGGGCGCTCGTCCTCGCTGTGCCACGCACGCTGCTCAGTTCGTCAGTCACGTTCGTCGAAGAGGAAGCTTTCGAGTTTTCCGTACCAAAGCCAGGCGAGCCCGCCGCAGAACACCAAGACCCAACACGAGCTCAGACTGGGTTGAGTGTCCCCCGTGGTGAATCCGTTGAGCTCCCAGTTCGTGGCAGTATCACGCTGCGTACTTTGTCCAATGGAGCCCAGGTTTGGGTGGCCCACCAACGCGACGGCTCGGTGAATGTCCTGTCTTCATTGATCAGTCGAAGAGATATCCTCGACCGCATCCAGCCGTACGAGTCGATTCCGATCGCGTATTCGCAGGATTGGGGAAGGTTCCATGGGTACGACTCGCGGGGCCAAAGCGTTCACGGATTCCCGCAGCTGCCGTCCTTCTCCTTTGCACGAGTGGACGACACGCACATCGTGCTGGGCGGTCTGTTCCCCGCACGAAACCAGCCCATTCAGTCACCGGAGGTGGCTCCTACTCTCGTTGGCGACTCGATCGCGTACAGGGATCTTCCGATCAAGGTGTGGGACGAGGTTCCCCCTGGGCATGTCGCTCGGGTGAATGTCGACCTGGTGGTTGGCAGCGAACGTCCCCCTGAGCTCTGCCAGGCGCCCGGACCCGACGACTCGCTAGAGTACTTCAGGGAGTGCCCTGCCGGTTCTCCTACGGTGCAAGATGCAGGAGAGCAGGTACCAGGCAGGTTTGTCGGCGCCATTCACTATGGCCCCTTCGTGCTGCAACGAAACGGCAAGAAGGCCTTTCTGATTCGCTCTGACAGCCCGAACTGGCGGGACTTGCCCACCCGGCCTCCGGAGCGATGCCCGCTCGAGGCGAGGAGCGGGAACTACCCTGGCTACCGCATCGATTGGACCGGAAAGGACGGCCCAGAGGCTTACCATCAGCTCTGCGAGGCGCCGACTGCGCAGATCATCATGGCTTCCGCCATCGTCCGCGGAACAGGCACTCACCGCATCGGAGACGCCTTATCCAAGGAACTGGAGCCATACCTCGCTCCTCTCATCGATGTCACCTGGGGCCGTGGTTGCGACGGAAGCGTCGCCGTGATCTTGCGGGGGGATACGGATACGTGTCCCCTCGACCCCGTGATCGAAACGATTGGCAAGTTTCTCCGGGAACGGGACGCCAGTGATCGCATCATCGTGCGGATGGGCCTCCGTGCGGCTCCGGCACTGTGAAGTGTGGTGTGGATGCGTCACGGGCGAGTGTCGATTGTTCGCGCAATAACCTAGCGACGGCAGGAGAGGAGGTCGCTGTCGCCCAGCAGCAAACGCTTCTGGGCGTCACGATTCCTTTCCCAGACACGCGCGAGCGTTGAATGCACCGCCACCGTGAGGAGAGCTCGCGGGTGCTGTCTGTGAACAGCCAAGGTGAATCGGCCCCTGCTGTAGTGCAGGACGTTGAACCAAGAGTCTGTCCTGCGCAGCAAGTAGGTATCTGACGGAACGTTGGTTTCGGGGTCGATGCGTGAATAGGGCGTCAGCTGCACCGTCCAGTCTTCTAGCTCACAGCGCTTCAGATCGAGATTCGAAATGTCGGTGGGCAGGTGGCTGACTTGATGCTCGGAAGTCGGAGGAACCCACCAGACAAGAGCGAAATTTCCCTCCGCCGAATCGGGGCTAGAACTGACCAAGTGGATGCGTCCGGCCCCGCTCAAGGACTTTATTGCTGAAGGACCTGACTTTCATGACGCGTTCAAGGCGACTTTGGAGGAGGCCGTAAGTTTGGGAGTTGACGTGGATCTCGCTCGGATTGCCCGCGACTTTGATCCAATGTTCGGCGTCTACAAGGGTGCCAATGAGATGCTTCTCAACGGAGAATTGGACTTCGTCGTCTCGTTGCTAAACCCTAAGCTACGTAGGGCTACCTTTGCCATCGATGACCTAGAAGCTTCCGAGGAGCTAGAGGAGTTGCCGGATCACGGACTATTCCGCCAGCTTGGTCGGCACCTCCATGATCGCTTGGACAAAAAATCCGCCTGAATCTGAGGTTGTCGATCTTACTCGGGAGATCGAGGAGCAGTGTGCGTCGTGGTTGGACCCGTACATTGCACGTCTAGTAGCCGGCCAAATCCAGCCGCGTCTCCAGGAGGACGTGTACACCGCGTACCTCCGGTCGACGCGAGAGGACGGGTCAGCCGAACCGGCCGGAGTTGTATACGCCGCCGTCGCCAGGTGGGTCGCAACCAATTACCCTCTTGTCGCTCAAGGATAGGTTCGCTTCATCGGCGGGATAGCTCCGATGGTACGTGTCTGTCGCCTTCCACGCGCGATGGCGGGATCGCTACGGGAGGGTTCACGGCGTATGCGAGAGAAACTTCCAAGACCTTCAGAGCGGCGGAGTGAGATTGTTCAGTCCGGAAACGACTTGGATGAAAAGGAGCGCGAGCGGCCTCGTCCTGTGGGATGGGCCCACTCAACAAGGGGTATAACCCTCCTGAAAATCACCCTTTCGAAGTTACGACCTTTGCGAGTTCGCGTACCATCTCCAGCTGGCCTTCGAGGCGGGTCGAAGTAGGTCCACCACTTCTTGGAGCACGGCCTTCATGCCGCCCTTGGCTCCGGGAGTGACGGCCATCAAGTCGGCCCATTCTCCGTAGAGTTTCGCGAGGGCGGAGAACGTCTCGAAGTCGGTCCACTGTTGACCGCGTTCCAAGCGAGACATCGTCTCGGGCCGATTGGGTGCACTGCGGAGCGAACCTTCTGGTTTGGCGACTGCATGCCTCGTGGTAGATTGCAAGTCTCGAGGCGGCGAAGGGGCGCTTCGAGCCCGCGCTATGCTGTGGTTCGCTACAGAGTGGCGCCTTGGTCTCTGACAATTTGTAGTGGATGTGGTCCCGGCCGTTCGTTCTCTGGTGGTCGGGACCAAGGCTCGCGATGGGACGTGAAGGTTGAAACGACGACGGGGTGTTTGCTGCGGGGTCGTTGCGGGCACGGCTTTCGATCTCGACAACAGACGATTTCCGGTCAAAAATTGCTATATTTTTAGGGGTTTCTGCCAGACTGTGTGATCTCGACAACAGGTGGCGAGATTCCGTGCGGGGGGCCGTCTCTTCGAGAACACGCGGCGGCCGAACGGCGGTTGAAGGTGACTCGCCCGGGAGGGGTGCATCGCTGGTGCGCCCCCAAGAAAGGGATCTGCTGGCAACGGAGCGAGAGAGAAAATGGCGAACTTTGTGCAGGTAGCTAGGGCATCGAAGATGGGAACGGGGCTTTGGCGCACCCCGTAGGATGCACTAGCCCAGCGCGCTTTCGAGCCGCAGGGGCGTCTCGAATCGTAGGCCTGCGTGCAATCGTCGAGCTCCACGGACTTGCGTCCGTTCCGCCTTCGACGCGATTGCACTCCGGCTCGAACCTACGAGGTAGCCCAAGCCTCAGGTGGTGCGCAGCAAAAAACCCGGCCCTGGCGGGACCGGGTTTTCTGCTGCGCACCCCGTAGGATTCGAACCTACGACCTACGGATTCGAAGTCCGTTGCTCTATCCAGCTGAGCTAGGAGTGCGTCCCGACGTCGAGCGTCGGTGCAGGCTCTCTAGAACCGAGCAACGGACGGTGTCAACTAGGAAGAAAGCAGGCCGAATCTCGACTGGAGGAGGATTCGAACCGAGGTGCACGCAGTCCAGGAAGTGGACGAGTAGCAGCGAGGAAGACGGCCCGAGCGTAGCGAGCGTCGCAGTCAAGTACGTTGCTCTATCCAGCTGTCGCGATGAGCGCGAGCGCGAAGAGCCAGGAAGAACAGCGGAGCGCGAGCGCGAAGAGCCGAAAGCAGAGCGGAGTGCGTCCCGACGTCGAGCGTCGG
>CBFGUR010000050.1:0-38091 GCA_965652275.1 uncultured Polyangiaceae bacterium
AGGTCGCCGATCTCCTGCCATCAGCGCGCACGTAATACGATCCCGGCTCGGTGATATCCGAGAAATCGGCTACGTATACCGAGACCCCACCGTCTGCCGGCATCGGCCCCTCGCCGGTGCCCTCCTTGACGACCGACCCGCTGTCAGCGTCCACCACCTCGTACGCAGCCGAGCCGGTGTAGGACGCTCGTTTCGCGCGTTCCGGCAAGAACCCCACAGTGTTGGTCGCCACCGTGTAGTCCTCGAGACACTGGCCATCGATGAGCACCTCGTTCCCGGTACAAAACCCGACGGGATCGCTATTCGTGCCGCAGGCCCCAAACCCCAGGGCAATCGCACCAAGACCAGAATATCCTAAGAGCGTCTTTCGCATGTCAGACGAGTTATCACATCCGATTCGAGGCGAGCACGTCCCGAAGTCACCCTGAGAGACAATGGGGGGAAATGAGAAACCCCAACGATGTGAAGGTCTTCCGCAAGGTCAGTGGCAGCACATGCCGAGAGACCCGTCGGGGAAATGAGAAGAACCTGAAGCCGCTGTGCCCGCTTCAAACGCCCCACCGGCAGATCCAGCGGGCAACTCCGGTGGCACATCCTGACTTCGGCGTGACAGCAGTGTCGCGCCGGATGACCGCTTCAGCTCCAAAACTCTGTAAGAAGGGCCGATTCGTGATGGCACGACCGATGCACAGGTGGTCCATGGTGTCCCTTCCTGTCTCGTCGCCCAGCTCATGCAGAACTCCCTCGGTCTGCGTCCGAAAGGGCCCCTTGCCTGGGTTTGGCCGGCGGCGGTTCGTCGTGGGGGCGGATCCCGGCCGGAATGCCGAGCCTTGGCCCGGCGGCGGACGGGAGGGCACCTCGTACTTCTTTGCGCCGTCTTGGGCGCCAACGTTTCGAACTCAGGAGCTTGCTTAGCTTGGGCTCTCGGTTTCACGGGTGGGGGACGCCGATCGCGGCGCAGTCGTGAAGCCGAGAGCGATGCTTTCGTCGTCGCTGCAAATGCACGAACTGAGTGCAATCTACATGTGGGTTCGTTCGCAGCCTCTCGGGTTCAATTTTCTTCATCCCAGCGGGTAAGGTGCTCGAATTCGACGCACTTACGGTGCGTACGGGTGCATCTTCTCGCCAGCTCTGGTATCGCGAACAGTGGAGCTGGAAGTGAAATGGGAACTGAACTGATCATTGCGGTGGGAGCCTTGGTTTTGGCCTTGGTAGCGTTTTCTTTGACTCAAGGACAATCGAAGCTGATCGAGTCAAACGAAAAAAAGCAGCGGCTGGCGCTCGAGCAACTGGCGGAAGACCTCGCCCGACAAGTGAAAGAGCTCTCGTTTCAACTCGAGTCGAACCACGGCGGCGACGAGCAGCTTCGCCAGCTCCGGGCAACGGTCAAGGTCCTCGAGCTTCGTGCGCTCGAGCACGATGCGCTCCTTTGTTCCCTCGTGACCGAGGACGAAGCCCATCACCTCTGGAACGTGTCGCGTGACGAGCCGATGACTTACCAACATCATGGGGGGCTCGAGGAAGAACTCCGCTCCCTCGTGCGGCGCGGCCTCTTGAAGAAGCAGGGGAATTTCAAGATCCACGAGCTTCCCGGCGAGTTCGACCTCCACGATCGTTTCGCTCTCACCGACACGGGGGAGATGCTCCTGGCGCTTCGTAAGCATCTGAAGGTCTCCGACACCAGACCTCAAGAGTCGATGCCCCCCCCACCCGTTTCTGAGCCCAGCGCCCGTCGCAACGCGCCGCCCCCGTTCGTGCGGCCGACTGGCTCCTGAACGAAGGGAGCGGGCCTTGGCTAGGGTCGGGGCTCCGCACCCTTCAAGGGCATTCGCCGAGATCAGCAATGGAAGTTTCGATCACGAAGTTCGATTCCACCGTGTGCCGCTCCGCGAAGAAGATCTTCAGCGGGTAACGCTGTCCGGGGATGATACCGATTTGCGACGCCACCGCGTCAAGCTCCACGTCCCGCCGCGTGCTGACGTGCAATCCCCCGAGATCGATCACGAGCCGATTGTTGATGAACACCCAGATGTCATCGTCTCCGTCGAAAGCGAAGACCTGACCCTCTTGGTAAATGAACGACGCCTCCGCTTCCAAAGTGAAGTGGTAATTGTGCGTGCGCCCTTCATTTCCGAGAAGTTCGTTGTCGATGGGGAAAAATGAGCGGTTCGTATAGACGTAAAAGTCCTCAGCCGTGGGAGACGGCTGGAGCTCGATTTCGATCTGCGTGCTGAGGTTGACGCCCGGGACGTCCCGGTACCATTGGTCGAACTCTTCCCGGCCGGTCGTGGTGAACGTCCCCGAAGGCCCTCCGGCGTACACCGGCTTCCCGTCAGGTCCGAGAACGTCTTCCACGATGCCGAGATCGTCTCCCCCTTGACCAGGACGCTCGAAGTCGGGGTGCATGCTCGAAAAGTCACGCACCGTAGCTTGAAGCACCGGTGGGAGGGGCCGCGGGGCATTGCACGCCCCCCAGGTGTTCTCCTCGCAAGTGCGCGTTCCTGGGCCGCAACCGAACGTGCACGCCTCGGTCACTGGTTCCACGAAACATTCCGACCATTCCTCGTTGTCGCAGGTTTGGTAGCCGGTGCCGCAGTCGTTCTCGCAGCTTCGCTCACTCGGTTCGATCAAGCACTCGGACCACAGCTCGTCTTCACAGATCTGGATCCCCTCCCCGCACACGCCCTCACAGGTGACCTCACGACGAGGTATGTCGCACTTGCTCCAGAATCCGCCGCTGCAGACCGTCGTCCCTTCTCCGCAGATCCCTTGGCAGGTGCGAACCTCATCCTCCGTCGGGCACGGCTCAGCCCCTCGGAGGGGCGACCTTGCTCCGCAGGCAGGGACAGTCGCCACCAACCCGATGGTGAAAAAGCCGACACCCAATGACGCCCACAGGGTTTTCACTGCTGCTCCTGTTGTTGCCGTCTGACTGCCTGAGCGGCCTCCGTCGGATCGGCACCCGAGGGCATGGAGGTCGACCGGCTCCTTGAAAGGATTTCTTCGACCACCTCTTTACATTCTTCTTCCGTCAGCTGCACGTCGGGCGCTTCGCCGCCGACGTGGTCGACCTGACGAAAGAAGCGACCCGTGAACGCGCTGATCCGCTGGCACGCTCGCGAGAGTTGGGCGTGGAGGGACTCGTCGGCGCGAGCACAATCGATGAGCGCGTCGATGACCTCGTGCGCAGTTGAAGCAGTGTGGCAGCACAAGAAGCTGTCGACGCCCGCCCGTAGGCCTCTCTCGGCGGCCTCACGCGGGCCAAAATTGTCGAGGATTGGGCGCATCTCGAGATCGTCGCTGAACACGACTCCGTCGTATCCGAGTTCTGTTCGCAATAGACCACCGAGGGCAGGCTCGGACATCGTGGCCGGGTACTCAGGGTCGAGGGGCGAAAAGACCACGTGTGCCGTCATGAGCGATGAAAGCCCTGCGTCGCACCAGGCGCGAAACGGAACGAGCTCTACCGCGCGCAGTCGCTCGAGTGAGTGGTCGAGACGCGGAAGTTCAAGATGTGAATCCTGGGTTGTGTCTCCGTGACCTGGAAAGTGCTTACCACAGGCAGCTACCCCGGCAGACTCTAGCCCTTTGCCGATGGCGACCCCGAGACGCGCGACCACTTGGGGATCCGATGAAAGCGAGCGGCTGCCGATGACTGGGTTGCGTGGGTTGGTATCGACGTCGAGGACCGGTGCGAAGTCCACATCAACACCGACCGCTCGTAATTGCGACGCAAGAACCCTACCGAGTCGCTCGGCGAGGACTTCGTCTGAAGTAGTGCCCAGCGCCCTCATTTCGGGAATGCGGGCGACTCCATCGCGGAGGCGCTGCACGACCCCTCCCTCTTGGTCGACGGCCACGAACAATGGACGACCGGCGTATGCCTTGAGTGCGCGAACCAGCTCCCTCACCTCTGACTTCGTTCCGAGATTTCGCGAGAACAGCACGACGCCACCGACGCCGCGATCGATCAACGCCTTGACCGCGTCGTTCACGGAGCCGCCCATGAAGCCGACGGTCAAAAGGGACGCCGCAGCGCGATCGAGCTCCCAATCAGGCATGGGAGAGTCGTACCAAATTCTCGCTCTCTCCGCCCCGGCAAGTACTCAAATGGCGAACGAACCTTCCAAATGAGAGAGGAAACGTCCCGATGAGAAGCGAGGCGACGGGGCGCCGCTGTGCCGAGCTACTTCAACGCCGAGGTGATGTCCGCGCCCAACCCGTCGAGACCATCCATGGTTTTCTTCTTGTCGACGGTTTTCTTTGGTGCGCTGCCAGCTCCGCTGGGTTTGGGCGCGGTCGCCTGGGACTGGCTCTCTTGCTCGGCCCTCTTGGCGTCATCTGCGGCTTTCTTCTGCGCCTCTTCGACCTGCTCTTCTTGCGCCGCCGCGGCGAGTGCTGCTTGAGTCTTCTTCAAGTGGGCCGCGCGCTCTTCTGCTTCGGCCTTCGTCATGCCCTGAGCTGCGTCCGCAGCCTTTTCAGTTTCATCCGCTTTTGCTTTTGCGTCCGCATCGTCGCCGCCCGACATTGCGAGAATGAGACCGAGGATCGCTACCGCGCCTACACCCCCACCGATGTAAACGGCATTGCTCGTCTTCTTGATGGGGAGCGCATCTTCCGGGTTGCCTGCTTCTGACATGTTGGGATTAAGGTAGCCCTTCGCGCTACGGCCGACAATCTCCTCCGGCGTGTGACGACATTTGCGTCACACCTGAGGCGTCCCGTCACACCTTCGTTGTCTTGACGCTGGAATCGGGGGCGCAGGTCTTTTCGGAGATTCGTCTTCAAAGCGCACAAATGTACTAATTCTACGGTCCTCCTACATGCGACCACCTGAAGAACAACGGCCACCGGTCGTTGGCATACATCGTGCTGATTTCTCATCGGAGCCTCACGATGGTCCCTTCCTCTCAAACCAACCCCGTTGTCAGAGCCGCCCTCAATCAGGCGAAGCGGGCTCGCAGGCGTGGAAAGCACCGACAGGCCATGTTGCTCCTACGCAAGGCGGCATTTCAGGAACACGAAAACGCGGCGCTTTGGACTCGGTACGCGCTTTCGTGTGTGAGAGACGGTAGGACGGACGAGGCCAAGAAGGCATTTTCTCAGGCGATCTGGCTCGACCGCAAACACGGCAACCATCGTCGAGCGGCTGTGACCGAGACGGTTGCCGAACGCGCGCTGTCCGAGGCTGCGCGGCCCAACTAGCTACGCAGAGACCACGGTCGCTTCGACGAACGAGAGACCGCCGCGATCGAAGCTACGAAGAGTGTTGCGACCGCAGAAAGGGCAGAGCCAGCCGACGTGAAACGGGTCGGCACCGACGTTCATGGATGTCGCCGGGGCGTTCTCCGCGTCGCCCCGTCCGCGTCGCGCCTGACCCTGGGTGACGCGTCCGTGTTCGTCGACGATCGCGCTCAGGCGGGTCTGACATTCGCACCTTGTCTGTACTCTGGCGGTCTTCATTGGGTGTAGCCCTGGTATCCGAAGGCGCCGACGGAGGTCAAGCCATGGCTCGCACGCGCCCCCGGACGCGCGTTTTTTAGCGACTTTTCAGCGCGCTTTTGGCATGGCCCCACCTCTGCTATCCGCACCAGCCGCGGCCCAGGCCGCCTTGAAGGATTCTCATGACAGAAAAGAAGCACAAAGTCGCACTTCTGACGGCGGGCGGTCTCGCCCCCTGCCTTTCTTCAGCCGTTGGAGGCCTCATCGAACGGTATACCGAATTGGCTCCCGAGGTGGAGATCATCGGATACATTGGCGGGTACAAGGGCCTGCTGAAGGGCGAGAGCATGACGGTAACGCCCGAGGTTCGCGAAAATGCGCACGTCCTTCACCGACACGGAGGAAGCCCGATCGGAAACAGCAGGGTCAAGCTCACCAATCAAGCGGACTGCGAGAAGCGCGGTTTGGTGCAAAAAGGGCAGTCGCCGCTGGAGGTTGCCGCTCGACAGCTCACCAAAGACGGCGTCACTATCCTGCATACGATTGGCGGCGACGACACCAACACCACTGCTGCCGACTTGGCTGAGTATCTGAAAGCGAACGACTACGCTCTTACCGTGGTCGGGTTGCCGAAGACCATCGACAACGATGTCTTCCCCATCAAGCAATCTCTTGGCGCCTGGACTGCCGCCCAGGAGGGGGCGAAGTACTTCGAAAACGTCGTGAACGAGCATTCGGCCAATCCACGCATGCTCATCATTCATGAAGTCATGGGACGCAACTGTGGATGGCTGACGGCCGCCACTGCGCGTGAGTACCGCAAGCACCTCAAGCGCATGGACTTCTTGCCATCATTCAACTTGCCTACAGGTAGCAAGGACGTGCACGCCGTCTACGTCCCCGAAATGGAGTTCGACTTCGAGAAGGAGGCTGCTCGCCTCAAGAAGGTCATGGACGAGGGCGACTGCGTGAACATTTTCGTTTCGGAAGGTGCGTGCGTCGATCAAATCGTAAAGGAGATGGAGTCGCGCGGGGAGTCAGTGCCGAAGGACGCCTTCGGGCATTACAAGCTCGATTCCGTGAACGTCGGGCAATGGTTCTCCAAGCAGTTTGCTGCCAAACTCGACGCTGAAAAGGCCCTCGTACAAAAGAGCGGCTACTTCTCTCGTGCAGCCGCGGCCAACATGGATGATCTTCGCATCATCAAGAGCATGGTGGACCACGCGGTCGAGTGCGGTCTTCGGGGCGAAGCGGGCGTCATCGGGCATGATGAGGACAAGCAGAACCGACTCAGGGCCATCGAATTTCCGCGAATCAAGGGCGGCAAGCCCTTCGATATCGACCAGCCGTGGTTTGGCGAGCTCCTGTCGGAAATCGGTCAGGAAAAAGGCAAGAAGCTCGCAGTGAGTCACTGAGGATCCGAGCCGGGGTGGGCTTGCGCTCACTCGAGCTCGTCTGGGGCGGTGTTGCAAAACACCGCCCTTCCCTTTGGGTGCTCCGTATGCATCCAGAGCCGGTCCAGAGTCGGATCGTAGTAGAGGTCCTCCAGACCGTAGGGCGCTTGCAGGGAGCGATAACCATCCTTGGTCTGCACGTGGAGTCGGTATGGATCCCTCGCGTAAGTGTGGTTCAGTACGTATGCGCCGTGGGTAGCGACGAACCCCTGAGTTCTCTCACGGTTCGTGCGCAGGGCCACCGAGGAGACGGAGCGGCCACCACGGGAGGCGAGGCAGGCTGTCGACGCATTCAGAGGAAAACTTGCGGCAAATCCCTCCATCGTGGGCCCGCTGTACTCCCCCATCCACAGCGAATGGGGCACCGTCGTTCTGTCGAGACTGGCAAAAGAAAACCGCATCCCCTGCGAAACGCGCTGCCGGTAGAAGGCCACCATCGGTATCGCGTAGCGGTAGTCGAAGGCGTACGCTCTACCACCATGGACTCCCGCGCGGGTCTTGCTTGGGTCTGGCTGCGTGACGAGTAGTCGATCGGTGTCGAACACGCGAACGCCCGCGTCCGTGTCGACCACGTACAAGAGGTTTCGGTAAAGTACGATTCCTCCGGCGTGCACCTGCACCGGCGCGAAGCTAGCCCCTCGTGGTGTGGAGCGAGGTTCCACGAGCAGTAGGTGCCGGTAACGGATCCGCTCGGGATCGGTGATGTCGACGACGCTAATTCGCACACCCTTGTGGGCCGTTCGACGCGCATACCAGGACACCAAGACGAGGCGTCTGCCTCCGACGGTACCGGTAGGGCTAGCATCCCCGCTCCCGGTGATACCCTGCGGATACCAGTTGCTCGATCTCGAGTCGTGGCGATCCCAGGTGAAGCCGAAGGCGATGGGGTAGTGGGATTTTTTCCGCTTCGAGCTGTCACGGTAAAGCGCAATGCTGCCGAACTTCGAATGAGCCTTCCGGTTGAGGTCGCCACACACCCGGCGTAGCCCGACCGCGGGCTCTCGGATGGCAGCACTCACCTCATTCAGGAGCTCGCGACGGGAGTCATACTCTCCGTCCTCGAAGAGCTCGAAACTCCTGGGGGTCGGAAGCACACGTGTGGGTCTGCTGCCATCCGACGCAGCTCTCCGAGAGAACGTGCCGACCCCTGCGACCAAGAGCCCCCCAATTGCGTGCCGTCGCTGCACACTGCAGTGTTACCACACCCAGCCCACGGTAGCCCGTGGTCTATTCCCGGAGGTTCCAGGGGCGTCCAGCCTGTGGATCTCGGTGCACTTTCAGCCACTCTAGGACGTCTTCGGCCCACTTCTTTCTCGCCTCCGTCGTGGGGTGAATCCCGTCGTGGATGCGGGGCATGTTCCGAGGATCGAACAAGGTATTCGTGTCCATGTAGATACACGGTGAGCTGTGCTTTTGGATCACATCGAGTAGCCCGTTCTTCGGACCGTCCCACAGCGGGATGGCGACCCACACGCACGGGCGATCCCCGATCGTGGCGATGATCTTCTTGACGGTTTTCTCCCGCTGCTCGGGCTTTGCGATCTCGAGTTCGTTGGCGCCGAGAGTGACGAGGACCAGATCGGGGTTGTACTTCCACAGATACTTCTGCAGGTTGCCGTCCCAGGCCCAGTCCGTCAGATAGCTCGAGTCCGTGTGTTTGAGCACCGAGCGGAGACCCGCAGTTTCGAACAACTCTCCTAGCGGCAGTCCGAGCGCGCCGGCAAAAGAATCTCCAACATGCAAGACCTTCGTTCCCTCCGGAAGAGGACGGATCGCGTCCTCGCCGGGCGGTGTGCCGAGCGCGTCGCGCTCTACCTCCCGAGACGGCTGGTCGCCCTCGGAATTCCCAATTGGCGCCTCGGCTCCGGCAGCCGGTTCCCCTGCGTCAGACGTCCCCGACGGCAGAGGTGAAGTCTGCCCGGGCTGCCCCGTCGGCGACTTGGCGGCGGGCTCGGAACCGCACCCTGCGAGGAGCGCTGAGATGATCAGGTAACTGCGGGTACTAGAATGTTTCTCGGGCTGGTTCATGTCATCGGCGGGGCCGAGTCCCGCCCTTGGCGGCCCTAGCGGCGGGGTTCTCATAGGGATAGGCCGGGGGCTGGTCAAAGGTCCGAGTTTTCAGCATGCTCCCGCGCCATGAAAATCCGTGCTGAAAATGCGGTTCGCTCTCTGGTCCTCGTCGCTGCCCTCACGGCCATCACCGGCTGCAAGAACAAGCGCACTGCGGAGCCGGAACCGCCTGAAGACACATCGGCCAAACCTGCGGAGCCGGATAGAGAGGCGGACGCAAAGCAGGCAGAACCGAAGCAGCCTGAGGCGAAGACGCTTCCCGCCCCCGCCGATGTAGCGGAACCGCCCAAGACCGCTGAAAAGACGGCGTCTGGGCTCGCGTCTGTCGTCCTCGAACCTGGAACAGGGGACGAGAAGCCCGGTCCCGACGACAAGGTCCAGGTCCACTACACGGGATGGACCTCGGATGGGAAGATGTTCGACAGCTCCGAGGTGCGCGGCGAGCCCGCCACGTTCGGTGTTGGGCAGGTGATCAAGGGCTGGACCGAGGGCCTGCAGCTGATGAAGAAGGGTGAAAAGCGGCGCTTCTGGATCCCTGCTGGTCTCGCATACGGGGAGAACCCTCGTCCTGGTGCCCCCGCGGGTCAGCTTACCTTCGACGTCAAACTTCTGGACATCATCACAGCGCCGAAAGCTCCCGACGACGTGGCTGCACCTTCTGCTGGTTCCAAGAAGACCGAGTCCGGGCTCGCGTACAAGGTGCTCGAAGAAGGCTCAGGCGAGAGCCCCACTGCTTCGAGCAAGGTCACCGTTCACTACAGCGGCTGGACCAAAGACGGAAAGATGTTCGATAGCTCCCTCACCCGAGGACGCCCTGCTACATTCCCGCTGGGCGGTGTCATCAAGGGTTGGACCGAGGGGCTTCAGCTGATGAAGAAGGGCGCCAAGTACCGATTCTGGATCCCCGGCGAACTCGCGTACGGTGACACTCCCCGCCGCCCCGGTGCGCCCGCAGGGCAGCTCACGTTCGACGTCGAGCTTCTCGAAATCGAGTGATGCGACGTCTCGCCGCCCTGCTGATCGCGCCGTTTGCGCTCGCCTGTGGCGTAGGCGGCGCGACGGGCGAGCCGAACTCACCTGCGTCGCCAAAGCCGGCCGATTCCGAGCCCACCGCGGAGGTGGAGCACGCAATCGAAGCCGGTCCGCCAGCGGACGTGCTCTATCCTGCCCCGGTGGTCGTTCCGCCGAGCGCCACCGAGTGCCCGATTGGTGGTCTGCTTCCCGCGCCGGCGAAATGTCCTGACGCCAGGGACGAACTCGCAGGAGCCCTGATGCTTGGGGACGGCGGCGGGGACGCAGCCCTCGCCGAAATCGAACAATGCGCGGAATTCCCGAGGGGTCTGGTGCGTGCCCTCCGCGCGGAGCTCGGGCAGCCGGAATGTGGCGACGCGCTGGTGGAAGCTGTGGTGGGCCCCGATGCACCAGCGACCAACATACCGCCTGACATTCGTGAAACTCTGGTCTCACTGGGACTGGGCGCTAGGCTCAGTCGGTTGGCGGTCGACCCGCCCGAAGCCCCGGAGACCAAGGACAAAGGCGCCCTCGAGGGGTATTTCGCGAACGAGCTCTTTCCCTGGATCTCCAAACAGGCACAGGCCATTTTCGAGATGGCATCCCAGGGTACTCGGCTCAGCGGATACGCGCGGGGAGTCGTGGCGATCGAGGCCGGAAATGCAGACATGCGTTTCGTGGAGATCGTCCGAGAGGCACCCCTTGCCGACGAGATCGCCGAGCACCAAGAGGCCAAAGATCTCTATTATGCGACCTTGGACGAGCGTTTGGAGCCTCGCAAAGCGCGTGGACGAAACGCCGCACTCGTTGGGCTCCGCGAAATGGCCCGCATCGGAGTGCGCTCGAGCCCACGGGTGAGTTCCGCGCGAGCTCTCTTGTCCAGGGTGTATGGCGGTCGACGCATCAACGCTCTGGACGCGCTGCTCATCCCAGAGGTGCCACCGGAAAAAGCCGATGGCGCCATGGCGGCAATTGCTAGCCGCGTTCCTACCGCATACGCGCCGAGCCTCGTCGGTATCGCGGACCCCACCCCCGTTCTCGTTCGAGCCCACCTCCAGATGGGGATGCCGCCCGGATTGCGCCGCGATGTTGCGGAAAACGGAACCACACGCGCGCGGCTGCTTCTGGCACGGGCGCTATTCGAGAGTGGGCGAACCTATTTTCGGGCTGAAGACTTTCAGGCGGCCCAGGCCCTTTTGACGCGCCTTTCCGACGAGACTCCAGACGCCGCGACGCTCACTCCGGAGATGGTGGACGAGCTACGGCTCCTGAGAGCTCTTGCGCTCGCCCTCAGCGCTGGCCCGAAGGACGCCGCCGAGCTGATCGCCAAGGGGCCTCGCTTTGCCGACTCTCTCGGGAACCTCGCGATTCTCGATGGCTTGGCCGAGGAGCCTGGCGTGCAGGGAGGTCGAGCAGGCTTCAATGCCGCCTACTTGCGGGAACTGGTGGCACCCGAGGGAGCGCCTGACTATTGGGCCGACCTCTCGCGACGTTACCTCGCCGCAGCCAAGAAGCTGACCGGAGCCGAACACAAACGGGCGAACGAGCGTGGCGCGGCTTGTCGGGCCATCGAGAAGGAGCTGCGCAAATAGGCTTCGTTACTCGGGGCAGCACGCCGAGTTGAATCCGACGCCCACGTCTCGGTTTTTGCAGCCGTGTTGCTTTCCCACGACGTTTCGGGCCAGATGCCCGCCGCCCGTGTAGCGATAGGCCACGGGGCGTCCAGGACTGTTCGCCACACAGTCCGCGTCATGCTGTGGGGAGCGAGACCGTTTCACGTCTTCGGTGTTGAGTTCCTGGCTGACCTCGCCGGCTACCTTCGGACGGACGCAACCGAAACCGGGTTGTTCCGTGGCTGGTGGGAGGCATCTTGGTCCGTCGCCTGGCCGCGCGCACCGCACCCCGTTCCATTCCATGTTGTCGAGGCACTTGACCTCCAAAATGGCATGGTGACATCCGCCCGCCTCCGTGGCCGGGCCCGCGCACTCCGTCCCTTCGAGGGTCTTGGCACACCGGACGCCGAGATGCGAACCGCTCTTTTCCGGGTCGAGACGATTGCGCAAGGTCGGACGCATCCATTTGACGAACCGCCTGCTCCAGCTACCCCCACGGTAAACTTTATGACGCCCCGTTTGGGCCGGCCAAGGATAACGACCGAACCACGAATCGGTCCACTCCCAAACGTTGCCGACCACGTCGTGCAGACCAAAGGCACCTTCGGCGAACTTGCCCCGTTCACAAGTCCCGGGATGCTTCCAACAGGTGTGGTCATCCGGGTGTGCGTCTCCCCACGGATATGCGCGCATCTCGCTTCCCCCGCGGGCGATGTATTCCCATTCGATCTCCGTCAAGAGCCGTGCGCCCCTTGCCTCGCAAACGGCTCGTGCTTGCTCGTGATCGATGCAATTGATGGGGTGGTTCCCTCTCCCCTTTTCGACCGTATTGCAGGTCTTCGAGCCGCCATGGGGTGGGCTACACACACCTCTGCTTTGACATGCTTCGTATTCTGCCGTGGATACTTCATGAATGTCGACACAGAGGGGGGATACCCGGGCTCGGAACATCGGGTTCTCTTCGCGATCGAAAACCTCGCGCTCAGTGCCTACCCAGAATTCACCGCCCGGTACGAGTACCATTGAATCCGGACAGCGCGGTTCTTGCTTCGTCTGATCAGGCTCCGCCGCCTCGGCAAGCGATGTGCTCGCGTCCGGCACGGGGTGTTTGACGGGCTCTGGTCGCGCCCTCGGGACCTCCTCGCGGCTCGGTCCTTCGGACTTGTCGCATGCGACGCTCAGGAGCAGTCCCACCGTGGCAACGAAGAGACCGACAACGGTCGTCTTCATTTCGGCGCCTCCGGTCCAAGTGCGATTCGGCAGCGCTCCACAATGCGTGTTGCTTCGATTGCGCGTGCCTCGTGCGGCTTCTGGCTCAGAAGAAATGTTAGAGCCTTCTCTAGTCCATGTCGTTTTTCGCCTCGAAGCGCTGACCGACAACTGGAGAGCAGCTGCATCCGTGCCGCCTCGAGCTCGAGGCTTTCGAGCGGGAGCCTTTCTATCACGAGTTTCTCGACGATGGCGTCGGCTTGTTCCGCATGGGTCATGAAAAGTGTACGGGCGAGTAGGTACCTAGCCAGCTCCTGGTGCGGGCCCGTACTCAACCATTCCGACAAATAGACTTGAGGGATCTGCCGCTCCCTGGGACGAGGCGCGAGGAGATAGCGAAGCGGCCTTTGCACCGCGGCCTCCTGCCCGAGGGCCCAAAGCTTCACTTCCAGATTGCGGGCCGCATCGATGTGAAACGTGAGCTCTCGAGCAGCTTCAAGCTCCTTGCGAGCTTCGTCCAGACGCCCCATTGCCCAAGAGATGTTGCCCGCAAATTCCCAGGCCGCGCGCCGTGCCTCGGGATCATACAGTGTCGCGCTCTCGGCCCCCGCGCGAAGCTGCCTCAGACTACGCTCGGGATCCCCTTGGTAGAAAGCACAGCGGGCCATACTGAGATCGAGGTCCTTCTTGGTGCCGTCGAGCCGAATTGCCTCCCGGGCGAGGCGCTGGGCCTTCTCCTCCTGATAAGGGCACAGAGCTACGGCTTCGCCGATCAAACGATCGACAGCATGAGGGCAGCTACGCTCGAACACACCGGGCCTCGAGAAACGGGGTCTCGCGATCTCGAGGACGCGTTCGGGGACGTCGACACCGTCGAGAAACCGATGAAAGTCCCGTTCGAGCTCGCCCCACGTCGCCCCGGTGAGGGAACTCAGCTCGGCGCCGCCATACCACCGCTTGAGCGCGTCCGCTCCGTGCCGATCCCGGATGAAGTCCACGAACGATCCGGACGCAGAATACGCCCGTGCGGGCGACGAACCCAGGAACGAAAGCTGAAACAGCGAGCTCAACGGCGGCAACAGATTGAGCTCCTTCATTGCCGCCGTCCACTCGTGGAGCGTCCCCTCCGAGTGCTCCTTGGGGCTCGCTGCTTCGGCGAAGCCCTCTATTCTTCCGGGATCCGGCAGCCAGCCCCCGAGAGCGCCCGCTATTCGAAACGGTCCTTGGCCGAACCGCTCGGTCACTACGTGGGCGAGCTCGTGACCTAAAACTGGGTGCGGAAATCCCGCTGGCTGGATGTAGATTTCCCGTCGCCAAGGCTTAGCGATGTAAGTCGAGCCGGCCCCCATGAGGTGCTTCTTCTCGGACTGACTCCCGAACAGGTACACGTCCACATCGGCCACGTCTTCGAGCTCGAAGTACTTCGCGAGTTGGCCAATATGCCCGACGCATTCGTCCGCAATCTGATTGGCTTCGAGCTCGTCGACGTGCCGTGAGAAGATGACCCGGCATGGCCCCTTTTCGAGACTCCTTCCGAGCTGGGTGACGATACTGGATGTCGAGCTCCCGTACCCCATTTCCTCGGCCATCGACGAATGCACCAAGCTGCCGAGTGCCGCGATCGCTGCGGTCACGAGCAGCACGATTCTCTCTCGGCTGCGATCTTGAAATACCAAGCGCGTAGCCCCAACCGGCCCAGGCTCGCTGCGAAAGCACGCCATGAAACCGCCCACGGCGAGACAGGTCATGAGCGTGCCCATACGGTATCCGCTCAGGCGCTCGAGATCGTATTCGACGTTGTCGTAGAGGGGCCCCGCAAAGTAGCCTACGAAGGGTGAATAGGCATACACGCTAGGACTGTCATAGAAGCGGTAAAGGCCCCAGAGGATCGCAGAGAGCGGTGCCGAGGCAGCAAGCGCAATCCCCCACCCCTTACGCAAAGCCGGGCGAACCACCCACGACGTCCCGAGTGCGGTCACCGCTCCCCAGAGCCCCGCAAGGATCATCCCCATCGATGGCCCGAGAGCGAGCAAGCCGTAGCCGAGCAACGGCTCACAGTATCCGGTTGCGGCTCCCCAGATCGTCGCCACCCCAAATAGAACCGCAACGTGTGCGAAGCTGTCCGCCAGGGCCTGTTTCAGTAACGACTCCCCGGATACCGAGCGCTGCGCCGTCAATGCTGCACCACACGACCGTAGCGCTGCGAATGTGCAGAAGAAGGGGCCCAGGAGGCCCGCCAAAAGCGCCGCCTCGTACCGAGGTCCTCCCATGAGGGGCACGAAGCTCGTGGCGAGCAGTAGGGCCGCCCAAAGGAAAAGCGACCTCACGCGCGAGCTTGAGGGGCTGAGGAGTCGTCCGGGAGCGCCCCGTTGTCCTTCGGTGGTGCTAGGACGAGCGGCAGAAGCTCGTCGACGCGGCCGATGTAGCGGATGGACAGGTCAGAAACCACGTCATCGGGTACCTCTGCAACATCCGGTTCGTTGCGGGCTGGGAGGATGATCTCCCGGAACCCGGCACGGTGCGCGCATAGCAGCATAGCCTTCACTCCCCTTACCGGAAGCACCGTCCCCCGTAGCGTCAGCTCCCCGACCACCGCGACATCGGCTCGACAAGGACTGTCGAGAAGTAGAGACGCAACAGCGGAGAAGATGGCCGCCCCCATACCGGCAAAGTCGCGCGCAGCCCGCGCGCGCGGGATGTGGACGTGGATGTCTTGGTCCCGCAACCACTCAGGATCAAGATGGAGACGCTCCGCGCGCGATCGTACGAAAGAAACGGCGGTCTGGGCAGCCTCCTTCAGCACGGGACCAAGGCTCCCCGTCACGTGCACGTTTCCCTTGCCTCGCATCTTGCTGACCTCGGCGACGAGAAGCTCGCCGCCCGCTCCGCCCACGCCCAAACCGTTGGCAACCCCCGGCGCAAGATCCATTTCCGCGATCTCCGGCTGATAGGTCGGAGGACCAAGCAGCTCCTCCACAACCTCCCGGGTGACTTCCTTGTCGGCAATGTCGTGACCCTCGGCCTTGCGCACGGCAAGCTGGCGCCAAACGGATGCGATCTCCCGTTCGAGGCCACGCACACCCGCCTCGCGGGTGTACGATTCGATCAAGAAGACGATCGCCTCGTCTAAAAAGGTGATGCTTTCCTCCACCAGACCATGCGCGTCCCTTTGCTTCGGAATGAGAAATCCCTTGGCGATTTGGAGCTTCTCGTTGGCCGTGTAGCCCGGCACCTCGATGATCTCCATGCGGTCAGCCAGAGCTTCAGGGATCCCACCACGATAGTTCGCAGTCGCCAAGAAGGTCACCTTGCTGAGGTCGAAAGGGAGGTCCAGATAGTGGTCGGTGAAGGTGTCATTCTGGGCAGGGTCGAGCACTTCCAGGAGGGCCGCGGCGGGGTCACCCCGCATGTCCTTTCCCATCTTGTCCACCTCATCCAACACGAAAACGGGATTGTTCGTTCCGACCTTCTTGAGCTCTTGGATGATACGTCCGGGAAGGGCGCCCACGTACGTACGGCGGTGGCCTCGGATCTCCGCCTCGTCTCGAACTCCGCCCAGCGCAATGCGCCCATACCGCCGGCCCATGGCGCGAGCGATCGAGCGCCCGAGGGACGTTTTGCCCACGCCCGGAGGACCGAGGAAGAGGAGAATCGGGCTTCGGTTGTCTTTCCGCAGCTTCCGCACTGCGGCGAACTCGGTGATGCGTTTTTTGACCCGGGTCAGGCCGAAGTGATCCTCTTCGAGACATCGTTTTACCTCGGAAACCTCGAGGTTGTCTTGAGAGCTTTGGCTCCACGGAAGATCCACGATCCACTCGACGTAGCTCCGCGCCACCTGATACTCGGACGACTGCGATTGCATGCTGGATAGTCGGCTGAGTTGCTTCAAGGCCGCCTTGCGCACTTCTTCTGGGACTTCCGCGAGATCCAGTCGTTCGCGCAGCTCCTCGATCTCGTCGTCTTCGTCGGGGCTCTCCCCCAGCTCTTCGCGGATCGCTTTGAGCTGTTGCCTGAGGACGTACGCTCGCTGATTGCGGGTCATTTCCGTCTCGACGAGATTCGAAATCTCTTGCTTCACGTGCAGGCCTTCCAGCTGCCGATCCAGCATTTTCGACACCAGAGCCACCCGCGCCGTCTGGTTCAATGCCTCGAGTACCTTCTGACGGACTGCGACGCTCGCCAGTTCTTCTGGGAAGTTCGACGCGATGAGGTCGGCCAGGGCGCCCGGGTCGCGAACATTGTCGAGGATACTCGTGGTTTCCTTCGGCAGGTCGGGCATGAGCGACAGCGCCTCGCGGGTCTTGTCGCGAAGCTCAGCGGCGAGGGTCTCGATATCGTCCTCCTCCCGCGCAGGCTCATCTACGATGCGCAGGATCCTGGCCCGCATGTAAGGCTCGAGGCCCAACGGCTCGGCGATATGGAAACGGCCGACCCCGTTGAGCACTACTGAATAGCTGTTGGCGTTCAGACGGATCACTTTGACGACTCGGGCCAGCGTCCCAACCATGTACAGGTCCTCGAACGTCGGCTCCACAATCGTTGCGTCGCGCTGAGCAACGACCCCGATGAGAGACTCTTCGGCTTCGAGCTCCTCTACGAGGCAAACGCTCCGAGGGCGTCCCACGTTGATCGGGACCACCGACATTGGAAACAGCACGGAATTTCGAAGCGGAAGGATCGGAACTCGCTCTGGGGGCCGCGGCTCTCTGGGATCAGCCATCACCCCCAGCCTAGTCGTGCCGCGTACCCGCGCCAACCAGGTGTCGGGCCCTTTTGCTTACCCATCTTTTGTCGCGAAGGGGCCCAGACCGCCTCGGATTGTGGTAGCTCGGACCCATGGGTCAGCTCCGCTCGGTCGTTCCGGTCCTCTTGCTGTTGGCGGTCGTCAATGCTTGTCGACCCCAACCGGGGGCCACTCCCCATTCGGCCCTCATCCAGTACACCGATGCACTCGAAGAAGGCCGAATCGAAGATGCCTATCTGCTCCTCAGTGACGAGAGTCGGGCCGACCTTTCGCTCGAGGCGTTTCGCGACCTGGTCAAGAACAACCCCGACGAGGTTCGTGCACTGATCACTGCGGCGCAGCGGGAAGAGCATCCTCCCCTCGTCACGGCCGAGTTCGAGACGGAATCAGGCCAGGTGCTGACCTTGATCTACGAAAACGGCGCTTGGCGTATCGACTCGTCGGCGGTCAATCTCTACGACCAGTCGGAGCCGCGTATCGCGCTACACTCCTTCTTGCGTGCGTTCGATCGAAAGCGTTACGATATACTTCTACTCTTCGTCCCGGATTCGCAGAAAGACGACCTTTCCGTGGAGGTGCTCAAGGACGCATGGGAGGGGGAGCAGCGTATCGAGATGGAGCAAATCACCGAGGAGCTGCGCTCCCATCTAGATGCCTCCAAGATCGAGGTATTGGGCGATCGGGCTACAATGAGCTATGGCGCCGGCGGCCACGTCGAACTCGTTCGAGAGCGCGGCGCTTGGAAAATCGAGGACCTGAAGTGACTGCACCACGCAAAGCGCGCGTCGAGCGAAAGACCTCCGAGACTCAAATCCTGGTCGAGATCAACTTGGACGGGACGGGACAATGCGACATCACAACGCCGCTACCGTTCCTCACGCACATGCTCGAGCAGATACCACGGCACGGGCTTTTCGACCTCAAAGTCGCAGCGACTGGTGACATTGAAATCGACGGGCACCACACGACCGAGGACATCGGCATCGTGCTCGGTAAAGCCGTTCTGGAGGCGCTCGGTGACCGGAAGGGGATCAGGCGCTACGGGGCGGCCACGCTACCGATGGATGAGGCGCGAGCCAGTTGCTACATGGATCTCTCAGGTCGCACCTACTTCGTGTGGGAAGTGGAGATGGAAAAGGCGAAACTCGGGCAGTGGGACAGCGAGCTCGCGGAGGTCTTTTTCGAGGGGTTTGCTAGGGGCGCCCAGGCCAACCTCCATGTGGTCAAAGAGGCCGGCAAGAACCTGCACCACATCGTGGAGATCACCTTCAAATCGTTCGCCAAAGCCCTACGTGCGGCCACCGAACTCGATCCCCGTGCCCTCGGCGTGATCCCGTCGACCAAAGGCAGTTTGGACTGAGACCATGAAGATCGCTCTCATTGACACCCTGCACGCGAACTTGCGGAGTGTTCAGCGCGCCTTACAGGAGGCAGCCAAGCAGCTCGACTCGTCTACAGCCGAGCGCGTCGAAGTCTTGCGCACCCACGATCCAGACTCGATCTCGCGGGCGGACAAGATCGTCGTTCCGGGGCAAGGCGGATTCGGGGACTGCCTGCACGGTCTGCGGGCGCGGGGGATGCATGAGGCCATCCTTGACCGGATCGCTGCCGGCGTGCCCTATCTCGGCATCTGCCTCGGGCTTCAGGCGTTGTTCGATTCGAGTCCGGAATCGCCCGGTGTGGCCGGCCTCGGTCTTTTCGAAGGGCCGTGTGCACGTCTCGAACCCACAGCTGGGGTCAAGATCCCGCACATGGGCTGGAACCAACTGCGCCTGGAAAACGGAGGGCATCCGGTCCTCGACGCGGCGGGTGGCGACGGTACTTGGGTCTATTTCGTCCACTCGTTCCATGGAACCCCCAAAGATCCGACGATCGTCAAAGCGACCGTCGAGTACGGCCCCCACACCATTACTGCTGCAGTCGCCCGCGACAACGTTGTCGCTACCCAGTTCCACCCAGAGAAGAGTCAACGCGTGGGGATCCGCCTACTTTCGGGCTTCCTGCGTCTCTGAGCGAGCACGTGGTGGCGCCGATACCGTGGCGCTTTACCCTCGTGCGGGTCGCACTATGGTCCCCCCATGGCCGGCGAGCCGAATGCACAACCCCGTGGCTCTTCCTTGAGCCGCGACGTTCTCAACATCCCTAACCTCATGACGATGGCCCGCATCGCGGTCATCCCCTTGATCTTGTGGCTCATCGACCAAGGAACACCCAAGAGCGGTGTCTATGCGGCCCTCGTCTACTCGGCCGCGGCGATCACGGATCTACTCGACGGGATCGTTGCGCGTCGCATGGGGATCGTGAGCGTTCTCGGAAAGTTCCTCGACCCTTTAGCTGACAAGCTTCTGGTGACCGCGGCCCTCATCTGGATGGTGCCGATGGGACGCATCCCAGAGTGGGCGGTCATCTTGCTCATCTCCCGCGAGATTAGTGTAACGGGATTGCGAAGCATTGCTAGCAGCGAAGGCGTCGTCATCAGCGCTGGGGACGGCGGCAAGAGCAAGACCGCGCTGCAGATGGTTGGCATCCTTTGCCTCATCATCGGCTACCCCTACCACCTCGACCTCGGGCTCATCGACCTCGGGGTCGTGGATCTCGTCGTAGTTGGTCGCGCGCTCGTGTACATCTCCATCTTCTTTTCACTCGCCAGCGCCGTCGAATACGTAAAACTCTTTGCCCGTGCCGTCGAGGCCAAGGAAAGTCGCGTCTGAGGGCGCATGCAGCCGACGATTTTCCCTTCTGATAGCCCGACCCTCTCTGCAGGCGCCGAAACCGCTCGACTAGCGGGGCGTATCGTTTCCGCATCGAAGCGAACCGTGACGCTGGCGGATGCACTCGCGCAGGTCCTCCTCTCCCATGACGGCCTGGAGTTTCAGACCGGCGCGCTCGTTGTAGTCGAAGCTCGGGCCCTCGAGACCGGTTGGCACGTCGCACGGGTCATCGAGACGCATCGCCCACCCCGTGCAACGTCGAACGGTGAGTTCGCGCGCCTGGGCGGTGGCCGGGGGGCTGCCTTGTCTGCGCGAAGTCGCGCGGCGAGCGCGATTCGAAGGTACTTCGAGGACGAGGGCTTCATCGAAGTGACCACACCGACGTTCGTCCCCTCACCCGGCCTCGATCCCCACGTGCACTCGCTGGCCGAGGTTCGAAGGGGCGAGCGTGTCGACCACTTGATCACCTCGCCCGAGTTTCACATGAAGAGGTTGCTCGTCGGCGGATTGCCCCGCATCTATCAATTCGCGCGGTGCTTCCGGGCGGAGGAGCTCGGTCCGCACCATGAACCGGAGTTCACTCTTCTCGAATGGTACCGGGCATTTTCCAGCTACCACGAGATGCTCCGGGACACCGAAGAACTCGTCTGTCGCGTTCTATCCACGGTCGACCCCGGCGCCCCTCTTCCTCTTCGTCCATTCCGGCGGCTTCCTGTCCGCGACGCCTTCGCACGGTTCGCGCCGGGCCGAGACCCGAGCGAGCTCCTCGCCCAAGACCCGGCCGACTACTACCAGGTCTTCGTCGACGTCGTGGAGCCTGGGCTGGTGGACCTCGATGGCCCCACCTTCCTCACGGAGTTTCCGCTTCCTCTAGCCGCGCTCGCCCGAAGGAGCTCCACAAATCCGAACGTCGCCGAGCGATTCGAACTCTACTTTCGCGGCCAGGAGATCTGCAACGGTTACGGCGAACTCACGGATCCAGCCGAACAGCGGGCTCGGTTCGAGTCCGAGCTGAAGCGTCGCGACCTGGCCCGTGAGCCCAGCTACCCCATCGACGAGCGTCTGCTGAGCGCCCTCGAGGAAGGAATGCCGCCCTCCTCGGGAAACGCCCTCGGCTTCGATCGGCTCGTAGCGCTCGCGTGTGGCCTCGCCAAGATTGGACCCACCTACGCGTTCTGCGACAACGAGCGCTGACGCGCCCCGTGCGCCGGGAGCCAGGTCGTTCCCTGGACGGTTCCGAGAGAAACTCGCTCAGCGGTCCTGTCCGACTAGGGCGCAGGCACTGTGGGTGAAACCCCGCTTGCGAGCGATTCGAAGAACGAGATCGCATCGTGGTTCGCCTCGGGCACATCATGCACGACAAAGTGTCCGTCCGCTCCTGCTTCGGGCTCGTACTGCCGACATACTGCCGTGACAGTATCGCTTTCCAGAGTGAAGTTCTGCGTTACAGGCTCCGAAGCTGGAACGAGGCGGAGCGCGTTGTCCCCCGTCGGGTTCACTCCGCTAGGATGCTCAGCCAAATCGAGTTCCGCAGCGTAGATGAACGACGCCAACGTGAGCGGCGGCGCATAGGTGTCGTCTAGACCAAAAGTCTGGAAGATGTGTTTCGGACCCCGCGCTCCTTCGGGCCGCACGGTGAACAGGGGCCCGAAATTGATTGGATCCGAGGTGTCGATGTAGTGCTGCAGCAAGCTCAGCACAGGGTGCTTGGAGCCCATGCGGAGCTTGAAAACACCGGGTTCTTCTTCGTAAGCGTCCTGGATCAAGAACGGGAGCGCCCCTGCGATGTCGACGGGGTTGGTCTTGTTGACGAGAGCCTCCGCCAGGCCGCCACCGTTGCCACTGAGAACCGTTCCCATGACGTCTGAAAACGGGATGCCCATGCTCCCGTGGGTGGCGCCTTGGCTGTGCCCAAAGTAGTAGATCTTCCCAGGATCCACGTTGATGGAGCTTTCCCCCGTATCCTGAGCTGAAGCAAGGCTGCCCGATTGGGCAAACTTGATGACGCTGAGAACGTCCGCAGCCCCTTGGAGCGGATTGCCCCGAGCGGCGTCCGGATTGACGAAATTGAAGAACAGGTTTTCAGGGTCGTTCTCGGCGTCTTCACCCTCACCGCGGCGCGGTCCGTGCTGCACGGCGTCGTAGCCCAAGGTCGCGAACCTCGGAGTTGCCCGTGCTAGTTCGCCTGCGACTGATTCACGCACGGCGCCGCGATAAGAGCCCCCGGTCCCGTGCCCGTAGATCACGAGGGGCCATCCCTCGGCGGGCTCGGCGCCCTTGGGAATGGTCATGCTCATGCACACGTCCTCGGTTCGTGTACGAGTGGCAGAGACCGCGCCTCCTTCGAGGAGGTACGGTGGAGTGCCCTCCTGGAAAATCGGAAGGCGAATCAGAGCCTGGTACTCGTCGTAATCCGAAGTCCCCGATCCGCAGCCCCGGTTTTCTGCCTCGTCGGCCTGGGGGCACGGGGATTCGTTTTGTCCGTCGCAATGCACCCACTGAGACGCCGTGGGCACCGGTTCATCCTCGAGAATCGCTTCTTCGAGCGCGCGCATGGGGCCAAGAGGATCGTCCGTCGTGAAGACGGTTGCAATCAAGATCGAATCAGGATCGACCTCGTGAGGTGACCCGTCGTAGAACGCCAGAAACTCACGAAGAGGCGCGAAGGCTTCGTAGGCATCCTCCAGTACGTCGTCCCCAGAGGGCGGTGAGTCCGACAACATTGCCTCGAACTGAGGAGAGCGCTCTACCGGCGCATCCCCATCTCGGGTGCGCGCGTGCGTGGTAATCCAAGCGACGTGCCGGTGGCCCGGCACGAGCGTGTCGCGCGGCGTCTTGAGCGCGAAGTAGTCATCGCAGATGTAGCTGGACCCGCTCCCGATGGAGTACTGCGTGCTGAATCGAACGGGCGCGATCGTGTTGTCGTCCGGCAAAGCATCCACATCCGTAATGAAGACCCTGGGCTGTTCGCCTTCTGGAGTCTCGAGTGAACTGAGTTCGATAGCACCGGAGAAACGGAAATAGATGACCGGGTTCGTGCTCCAGCCTCTCGTGCCTGACTCTACGGCGTCCACGTACGCCGCAACCATGTCGACGCCCAGGAGGCCGGGGCCGGGCGTCGGAAAGCCATCGAGATCGGGCCGCCTGTCGGACCCCAGTCGAAAGTCGCTCGGGTATGGGTGGTCGAAGAAGGTCGCGTCCTCCGGAGTGCCGTCAGCACCTGGAAGCTGAAACAGCGCCTGAACGTCCGCGTCGTCCTGCTCCGGGCAAGCGACGCCCTCCCACATTGGCAGGCCGAGCGGAGGAACGGGTCGGTTGCACGTGCCGACGGGACTCGAGCCGTACAGACAAACGAGGCCCTGATAGCAATCACTCTGCAGCAGACAGACGTCTCCCACGTCGCCTTCTCCTGCTTCGACGCAGGAAAGACCCAAGCCGTTCAGCGCGCACTTGAGGCCGGCTCCGCAATCCAGATCCGTGGAGCATGTCTCCCCCACTTCGCCTTCGCTCTGGGGAGCTTGGCAGAACGAACCGTTGAAGTCCGGCACGTAGAGGCAGTGCCCGTCCTCGCACTCGGGTCCGATCGTACAGGGGGAGTTGGCAGGAAGACTCGCGTCGGGCTCGCATTCGTCGGAGGAGTTACAGACAAGCCCTATGCGGCATTCTTCATCCGCGCAGCTTTCCCCCACGCCCACCCCGGGGATGATTCCGTCGCCGTCTCCGGGCCCGTCTGGATCGGGGAACACGATCCGCTCCCCTGGCACATCCCCGCAGCCAGTAAACACCAACATGGCCGAGCAGGATGCCAAGCCCAAGAAAATCCCCAAGTTCTTCATGCTTCTCTCCGAGCGCCCTGCTGGGCAGGTCTGGTCAGCTTAGCGGAGAGCTGCGCCCGTGTGTATCCTGTCAGTTGCGGTGCCGAGCGGAGCCACCAGGCAGCTGACTCGTACGGATGCGCCTAGTCGTAGCGCAGCACCGAAACCACGGGCTTGTCCCCGAGGGGCGTTCTCCCGTCCAAAGCCCCGAGTTCGATAACGAAAGCGTAGGCCTCCACGTTGGCCCCCGCTCGCTCTACGAGAGAGCCAGCTGCCGCCGCCGTTCCGCCCGTGGCCAGGAGGTCATCCACTACCACTACGCGAGCACCCTCGCGAAGAGCATCACGGTGCATTTCTAGTTCGGCCTCACCGTACTCCAGAGAATACGACACCTTGTCCGTCTTCGATGGGAGTTTCCCCGGCTTCCTGACGGGAACGAAGCTCGTGTTGAGTCGCGCCGCAAGGGCTCCACCGAAGATGAATCCTCGGCTTTCGATGCCAACGATTGCGTCGATCTGAGTCCCAATGAATCGATGAGCAATCGCGTCGAGCACGATGTGAAACCCTCGCGGGTCAGCGAGAAGGGGGGTGATGTCGCGGAAGAGGATCCCTTCCTGCGGAAAATCTGGGACATCACGGATGAGAGAGAGCACATAGGCAACCCCATCTTGCCCCAAAGTATCCTCGAAACTGACCCCTGGACTGATGGCGCCCTCGCGCTCGACTCCGCGCGGTGTGAGCTGGGTCCTCGCGGGCACAGGCGCTCGCTTTCGTTCGATCATGACCCTGTCTAGCGCGCCCCTGTCCGCGAGAGAAGCCCGTCCGCTCCTCGTCGCCGCGCCCTTGGTGTCATTCCGACTCGCAAAGGAGGACGATTTCTGGCATGTCGATGCCGGCCGAAAGGTCCAAGCAAAGCGGTGTAATACCAACCTCTCCTCGGTCGTAGGCTTGAGTGTCGGTTCCAGCCTCGCCCTCATGGGCAACCCCTTCCCCCCCGATCCAATAGTACGGTCGCCCCCTTGGGTCTTGGCGGGTGATCAGCCCCCCCGCGTAGTGCCGGCGTCCACACCTGCAGGGTCGCTTCTTCCATGTCCCTGACGGCGGGTAGTTCAAGTTGAGGAGGATCGGTCCTCCCGTGTGGACATCGAGCAAGCGGAGCGCCACGTCGGCAGCGTCCCGGGATGCCCTGGCGAGGTCGGTGTCGAGATGAGCCGAGACGGCCATCGCGGGGAGGCCTCGCAATGCTCCTTCGCGCGCCGCGGCTACCGTTCCACTATAGAACACGTCCTGCCCCAAATTCACGCCGTGGTTCATCCCCGACACGATGAGGCTCGGTCGGCGGGAAGTGACACGCGGCTCGTTGAGTCCAACGTAGACGCTGTCGGCGGGTGTACCGTCAACCGAATAGATGCCCGGCCCATGCTCGGAGAGGCGCAGAGGGCGGTTCAAACTCAAGGAATGGCTCGAGGCGCTCTGTTCGTTGTCGGGCGCACACACGACCACATCGAAGTGTTCACGAAGCGCTGATGTCATCGCCGCGATACCCTCGGAGCGGTAACCATCGTCGTTCGAGAGTAGCACTAGGGGCCTTGCCATCCACCGTGGTCTACTAGAAGCGCGTCGCGATCCAAAGTCGAGCTTCCAGAGGCCACCCATGTGTGCAATCGTGGCTCTCGATGACTGACGGGGACGACCAGCATCCGACGTCACAGTGGGGGAGTCCCGCCTCGCTCGCACCTTCCGAGCGCCCTCGCTCGCTGCCGCCCGAGCTGCCCGAGTACATCGCCTTGGACATCGTCTCCACTGTGCAAAAATCGCTCGCCAAGTTCGGCATCCCCGGGACAGTTCGGTGGGAAGGATTGCAACTGGTCTTGGTCGAAGCCGCGCACCCGAGCGCCGCCGTTCCCGTTGGTTCCTGGGCGGCAGATTGGACTCGCATGGACGAGGCTTCGCGGCGCCTGCGGGCCGAAGATGTCGCCCGAACCTTCAACCGGCATCGCAGGCAGCGGCTGTCCAGCGCCCCCGCCGCCCGGCGCATCTACGTCGATCCAAAGCTGGTCGTGCTGATCGGGATCCTGTGTGCGGCGGTTGCGTGGGTCTACTTCGGGAGCGATGACCTCCCCGTGAGCCGGGCCGGAACGGGGGCTGTGGAGACGGCTCATGAAGCCGACGCCGTGGGACAGGCGTCGAGGATCGCTCGCGACCCGAGCAATGGCGCGGGCGACGCGCGTGCGAGTCGGGTGTGCAGTGCCACCCTCACCCGGATCTTTCAGGGAGGGAGCGTGAGCGTTGCGGACGTCGACGGATTTCGCGTGGAGATCGCGCTACTCCGTGTTGGTAGCTCGGCTGCTCTCGCCGATGCACCGGAGCTCGACCTTTTCGTAGAGGACCACAGGTCAGCCACCGGATCGCGCTTCATTTGGGGGCCCGAGAAGGACCTCGCGACGGTCGAGACATCTGACAGCGTCGTGGTCGTCAGGTCCATGCCCTTCGATGGCGACGGCGAGAGAATCTCCGGGGTCGTGCTGTCCTTCGGAGGGTCCTTGGTCGACCCCTATTTCAAGGAGGAACAGCGCAACCGATACTTCCACATCGCACATGCCCTATCCCAACGACTTGGAGCGACTCATACCGCGGTGTACGCCCGCTGCTTCGATCAGCCTCTTCATGCCCTCGGTTCGTGGTTTCGCGGTGAGGACACGGGTGGAGCAATCGCAGCCCTCGTATATTTCATGGGCACGTACGCGCGCCCGCTCCATCTTGCGAAGCCTTTCACGCACCCCCCAGGCGAAGACCGGCTGAATCGGGAGCACGCCTTCCGGAGTATCGTCGACAAAACGAAGGACATGACCCGCACCGAACTCGCGTCCATCGTCGGTCACGAGGGGGGGATGGCCACGGGAAAGGATGGCGACCAGGTGCTCATTACCTTCCCATTCGGCGACGGGAATCGCGCGTCGCGAGCGAGCCGGTCCGTGGTGAGGGCCACGGGGCTCGGCTATTGAAACGAAGAAAAGGCCCCGTGCGACGCACTGGGCCTTTTCTGGAGCGGGAAACGAGATTCGAACTCGCGACCCCAAGCTTGGGAAGCTTTTTCCACTTGTCCGGCAATGTCCCCCGGTGGCCCGCAATGCCCTTTGATTTGTCTGTATCATCCGTGTAGCCTCTGGACCCAAGATGACAGAGGAAGCCACCGAAAGTCAACTACAGGTACCGGGAGAGGTGCCGGGAAAAACAAAAGCCAAAGGGCTTCGGGCTCACGGTTTGGCCAAAAAGAGGGCAACTCGCTCCCCTCACCCGGGTGTCGTTTTGTTGAAACCCGACTCCCGAAATCCGACTTGGCGGGCCCGGTGCGAGGACCCCGAGACAGGAAAGCGGGTGAAGGTGCGCCTCGACCCCCTCACCTCCGGACGGACGAAGGAGAGCCGCCGGGCTTGGGCCATCGCGAGGGCGCAGGAGATCGCCCGACGACGGGACGCGATCAGCCGAGGAGCGCCGCGGGCCCTTGGCGCCGGCCTGGCCCTCGCCGTCGAGAGGTACTTCCACGACCACCCCACCCTCCGGGAGTCGACCCGCGCGCTCTACCGCTCGCACGCCAACACGTTCCTGGCTTGGGCGGACCGGGAGGGCATCACCAAGGCGGACGACCTCACGAAGCCGTCCCTGCTCGCCTTCCGGGCCGCTCGCCTCCGAGTCCCGAAGCACGCGCCCAAGGTTGGGGACCCTCGACAGCGCCGAGAGACGAACGAGAAGCGCGCCCCCTCGAGCGTGAACGTCGAGCTCCGGGCGATCCGGGCGATCCTCGGGTACCTGAGGGAGCTGGGCTTGCTTGCTCGCCTGACGACGGACGACCTACGAGACGGCTTGAAGCGCATCGAAGCGCCACGGGAAGCCCCGGAGTTCCTTCGGGCGGAGGACTTGCGCGCCCTCCTTCGAGCGGCCCTCGCCCATGACGCGGACTGCTTCGAGGCCACCCGGGCGGAGCTGAAAGGCGTTCTCCCCGTGGGCAGCACTCCGCGCTACCAGTCGATCGCCCCCTTCGTCGCGTTCGTTCTGCTGACCGGCATGCGCTTCGATGAGGCCCTTTCGCTCGAGTGGGAACAAGTCGACCTCGAAGCCCTCGACCACACGGGGACGCCGGTAGGAGAGATCCGCCTGACGACGCGCACCAAGACCAAGCGCCCCCGCACGGTCGGGCTCGAGGTGGCCCCTTCCCTTCGAACCCTGCTCGCCGGGATGCGTCCCGAGAAGGCGAGCGGTTCAGTGTTCGGACTCACCAAGGGCGAGGCACGCGCCGCGATGAGGCGTCTCGGCCGCTATGGGGCGCCCGAGTGGACGTGGCAGGTGCTCCGCTCGACCTGCGCCACCTACCTCACGAACTCGCCGGGGATCTTCGGGAGCGCGTCGGCCTATGCTTCGGCGAAGCAATTGGGGCATTCGGTGCAGGTTGCTGAGGCGCACTATGCGGGGCTTGTGAGGGGGATTCCTCGGGACGCGACGACGTTGGAAGCGGCGATGCAGATCGGGGAGGAGCTGGATCTGGTTGTTTCGAGGGTGGCTGAAGGGTGAGGGCTTGCCAGACCGAAGCTGACTACCAAGTCCCCCTCGCTACCTCGATCGCAAGCTGAACATCTTCGAGCGCTTCAGCTCCTTTCATCTCAAGTTCGGCCGCCACCTTCTTGGCAGGAGTGTCCATAGCGCGGGTCCTTTCCGCGGCGTTGTAGGCGGCGAAGACACACCCGGCCGCGACCTTTAGTAGCCCTTTGATCTCTCCCTCGGGAAGCAACGGGGCACGATAGGGCCACGGGGCGAGCTCCGGTACAACCTTGTTTCTTGCGCCCATTCCTCCTGTAGAAGTGTGAAAAATGTCCTTGTCTGTGAGGGTGGTCGGCGTTCGTGTCGCGAGCTGAAGCAGGTCCCACAGCTCGTGATAGGCGTCCTCAGCACGATCAAGGAGCTGTTGCTTTCTATCTTCCTGATTTCGAACCTCCACGCGCCAAACAGCGAATCCGGAAAACCCCAGGCCCACGAGCGAAAGTCCGAGGCCCACAACAGACGGCCAAAGCGGGGCGCCCGTCATGCCGCCGGAAGTCCCAAGAGGCCCAGGATTGGCGGCGCCAATTTGGTGAGCACCTGCAGCGCCGCTTTGCGTTTTTCGCCGCCGAGCTCTTCGACAAACGCGCGCACCTGAAGGTCATCTACGGCTGCCTTCAAGTCCTCGCCCGACTTCTGGTTTGCCTCGACGTCGCTGAGACGAATGAGGATCTTCCAGAGTTGTTCGCTGACCTCTCCCAGCTCCCGGTGAACTTCCACTAGCTCGTGCATGGCACCGTTGACATTTATCGTCCCAATTGCGGTGCCGCCCGGAGCGGTGTTCAACGCAGCCACGTTGCCTTGAATCACTATTCCATGCGTGGGGTATGGGGGAGTGGGGCGCGGGGTGAGTCCCAGCTCTTGATCGATATCCGCCTCACCCATCGCAACCTCAATGCCCAAGTCTGAGATGATGAAGTTGTCGCCGCGATCCTTAACAAGCCCTCGCCGTGCGAGCGTATCTAGGCAGGCTCGCAACGCACCCATTCCTATCCTTTTCGCCTGCAACGTGTGGCGCGCCTCGAAGGTCCTAAGGTACCGCGCGGCAAGCTGCTGAAAGACATCCTTGGCAGCCTCAAGATGCTCCTGCCGCGCATCCACTCCGGGGAATGCACTGGGCGGACTCGCTTGCTCTTCCTTCTTCTGTCGCCGCCACATCCGAATAGCGGCCAGGGTGGGTCGAATGCCGAAGCCGTGACTATCCAGTTCGATCAGTCCACAGTCTTCAAGTTCCGCCTTCGATACGTGCGACGTGCTTTCATCCGGTAAGAGCCATCCTTCGAACTCGCCACCGCACTTGTCGAGTTCCTCGAAGATCTCGCGAAGGAGCCGCTGAGCGGATTCCCCCAATTCCTCGTCACCCGTCACAAGCACACCCCGGCGGCTTGTGGCACTGCTTCTCCCTCGCGATGCAAGAGTCTCCGCATGCCTTGCCCTTTCGGCAGGTCTTGCAGCAATCTGCCGGCGCCGGTTCCTCGAATCCGTACGGTTGTGGAGCGGCGGAACCCATGAGCGGGAACATCACCGCGGCGACGAAGGCGAAGGCTAGCAGGCGCTTCATGGGTGGTATGTTATTCCGGCTTCACCCCTCTGGGCACTGAACGCGCGCAACCCTCCGCAGGGGTGATTGCTAACTGACCAAAACAAGGCTTCCATCCGAGAGCGCTTGGAAGAAAGCGATCCGACATGGCCAAACACGCGCCAAGCGGATGGATGGGATAGATGCAAGATCAACTGCTCTACGTGCTCCCAGAGGGAGGTAGCCCCTACGGTCCGATCACCGTGGCAAGGATCTTCACCGACCTCAAGTCGGGACAGATCTCCCCAACCGCCAAGGTCGCTCCACCAGGTGCAGCAGGTTGGACTGACGTCTTCGCGATCGCGGAGTTTGCTGCGATCCTCGAAGGCCAGAGTGGAAACCATACGGAGGCAGCCTCCCTAGAACGTCGCATCGCTGCTCTCAAGTCGGAACTGGAGTCTGTCGAAGAGGCTGTAAACATCCAGTCATTCGGCTTCTACAAGCCACGCTACGACTTCCCCGAGGCCTCAGAGTACGAGTTCAAGCTCATCGAGATTCGCGATGATCAGAAGTTTCTTCTGAAGATGGGAGATGCCACTCGCTGCGACACGAACTGGACCGTTGACGGGAGTGCAGCCCAGGGGCGCAAGATGGTGGCACAGAATTGATGCTGAGGGCCTTCAACGGCGAGTGCGACGCCGCAATCAAAAGCGTGAAGTATGACAACGTCGAGAAACTTGAGACGCGAATTCGGAAGTCCTTCTCGCAGATCAACTCGCTCGGCGGGGTCGACGGGATCCAGATCACTGATGAGTACCTTCGGTTGAAGTGCGCGGAGCTCCACCTGGTGCACGAGCACAGGGAAAAGATTCAAGAAGAAAAGGAGCTCGAACGAGAGCGAAAGGCTCGAATGCGCGAGGAAGAGATCGCCGAAAGAGAGTTCGACAAGGCGAGAGAGTCCGCCGAAAAGGACGAAGCGAAGTCACGGAAAGAGTTGGCGAAAGCCACTCGCAAGCTGGACTCCGCGACAGGAACTCAATTGGAGAAGCTCCAAACCCTCGTGGCGAAGCTCGAATCCGAGCTCAATGATGCGATAGATCGAAAAGCGAAGGCCATCGCGCGGGCTAGCCTGACCCGTTCCGGTCACGTCTACGTTCTGTCGAACGTGGGATCCTTCGGCGAGGGGATTTACAAGATCGGGATGACGCGTCGTCTAGAGCCGCTGCAGCGCGTGAGAGAGCTTGGCGGCGCGAGTGTCCCCTTCTTCTTCGATGTTCATGCGATGATCTACACTGAGGACGCCCCGCAGCTCGAGGCCGCACTGCATCGAGAATTTGAAGACAAACGCCTGAACGTCGTAAACATGCGGCGGGAATTTTTCCGAGTAAGTCTCGACGAAATTCGCGTAGCGGTCAGCAAGCACTTCGGCCCGGTCACGTTTCATACACATCCCGAGGCTGAGCAATTCCGCAAGAGTATGGCGGCCCGAACGGGTCACACGACTTACGAGTGATCTCCAGGTCTAATCAGTGAGTCCGTGCTCAGCAGACTGCCCTGTTTCGAAGTCGAAAGCCGAACGCTTCGCAAGCAGGTCATCAACCGAAAGCAAGGCTTCCATCCTCGTGCTCCGATCTTCGTCGAGTAGCTTCTTCACGATGGCTCTCTCCAAGGAAGACAGTTCTCGCCCTGCAAGGCTTGCCGCGTACCAGAGGCGCACTCCCCCGTGAAAGCATTCAAGCCGATACTGAGCCTCAACAACAGCCTCCCCGACAAGACTCTTCAAATCACGGTGGCCTTTGGCTTGTAGCGCGACCTCGATGCAAGTTTGGGCAGCTCCCTGTACTTTGAGCGCCAACGCCAGCACGTAGGGTTGACGACAAAGGGGCAGATCGGGCAGAACCCACGTCCCAATTGCCGCCCGCTGAGGCCCTGAGTCCAGGTGAACGACAGCGCTGAGCATCGCTTCGAACCGAAGGCGAAAGCCCTCGAAACTCCCCGCCTCGGCCGTCGTAGCTTGGGCGCGAGCGGCCTGAGCTTGGGCGTCAGCGGCCGAGCCTTGGCGCCTGAGGAGATCCGTCTGTTCGGCCATCTCTGCGCGAGTGGCGCGCAACTCATCCCGTTGAAGCGCGAGCTCCTTGCGCTGCATATGGAGAGTGATGAACGCGGCAATCAGGGCAAGGGCGGAAAACAGCGACGCGAAAGGGCCCATCGCGTCCCCCGCCTCGTTACCCGTTATTCCGTCATCCGCCCAGTTTGAGAGTGCGGGGTACCACATGGTGAGAAGCTCGTAGAAGAAAACGATCGCGGCGACCCCGGAAAGGCCCGCGAATACCCACAGCCACCACGGCCAGCCGCTCTCTTCGTCCACGTCCCCAGCGCTGCGATCCGACACGAGGGCCAAATGCTACGCCCGCCGGAAACTCCGGTCCACCTCGAGCTGCTACGCGTCGGCTCTTGTCGTCAGAAGTTCGCGATACTCTGCGCCGGTCAACAGGGTCACACCCTGCTCAGCCGCTTTCTCCAGCTTCTTGGGTCCGGCGTTTTCCCCGCACACGAGCAGGCCCAGCTTCTTGGTGACCGCGTTCGTCACGTGGTGGTTCGCGTCAAAAGCAAGATTGGTCAGCTCGTCCTTCTCTTCCTGCGAGAACCCCGTGAAGCAAACCACGAGTCGCTTTGGTGTCGTCGACCGCTGGTCGGGAGTGCTGTACACAATCCGCCAGGCCTCCGCCTCGGAGAGCGCGCTGATTTCGTCCGCGGTCAATTTAGTCTTCGACGCGAGTATGGCGCATACTTTTTCGCTTGGCATCGCATCGAGACGATCGCTGGGCCTTTCCGAAGCGTCAAGCTTCACCCCTGAGGATCGCAAGGAACGAGAGTGTGGCGCGAACAAACAGGCGTCTACCCTAGGTCATTCGTGTGTTTCCGGTTCTCGCGCCGACCTGCGCGAGCGCCAACGGATGGACCAGTAGGGACGCATTGGTCTAAGCTCCGAAGATGAGCATGCCGGCCCCGAACCCCTACCAGAAGCCGATCGATGCAGACGGAGACGCCTCGACGACGGACGACTACGGTTCAGGGTGGCTTTGGTTTTTCTTCTCCGCGGACGGTCGGATTGGCCGTGGCGCCTACATTGTCGGAATGGCACTCAGTCTCGTGCTGTACCTCATCGCGATGGGCACCACTGACTTCTTCTTGGGGGCCGTGATTTCGCCGTCCTCGCACAAGGCGAGCGTCTTGCTCTATGCCGTTCCCGTCCTGCCGTTCCTCTGGAGCTGGTTTGTACTTCACATCAAGCGTCTTCACGATCGAGGAAAGTCGGCGTCGTGGGTTTGCATGGCCTTTGTCCCCTACGTCGGCGGTCTTTGGCTCTTGTTTGAATGTACGGTGTTGGAGGGCACGAGACGTGAGAACAGATTTGGTTCCGCGCCGCTGACGCCATGGTGAGCTCGATCGTTGTCGATCTTCAGTATCGAAAGCGCTCCAGGGTTTCGCCTGTCACGAATGACTACGCCGCTTCTCCCACGGCGAAGCAGTATCCACCCACCTCCGAAAGTCCCCAGTTCGCGACGGTGAATGCGTCCATTTCGTCTGCACTCCACGAAGCCGGAGCACCCGCCGCCTTGAGCGCCTCCCTGACAGCGTCCTTCGGCTTCGACCTGGGCACGGTGCCCAGCAAAAGCTTTCGCGCGCTGGCGACCGGCACCGTGCGGATTTCGAGGCCGGCATTCACGAGAGCGAGCTTCACCACACCGCCCAATTCTCCGAGGGCTTCCCTCCCCGTCTTCGCTCCGAACGCGTAGCCCTCGATCATGGCCAGCTGTGCGCCATGCTGCTTTGCGAACATCACGATCCGCTTCGAGATCCGGTCGGTCCGCTGTGCCCTTTCGGCGTCCGTTGCCTGCTTCGAGAGCGGCTCCCCGACGATATAAGATTGCACCCGCCGGAAGTCCCCGTCCCAGTCGGAGGGGACAGCTACAGCGGCCGCGGCCCTGAGCGAGAGATCGAGACCGAGAAGACTACGCGACGAGCTCATGAAACTGCTCTCTCTTGAGGCGGTTGATCGCGGTCGCGGTCGCGGTGCCGAAGACGGGGACGGCGGTCCTGGCGAACTCAGGATCGGCGCTGGGCGTGTGAATCACAATACGAACGATCCCGGTGTGCACGGATCCCATCACGACCTTGGCCGCGCTGAGGAAGAGCTTTCCGGCGTCCGGATACAGGACTACGCCGCCGATGGGGAGCGAGGAAACTAGCGACTTCAACTTGGCGCTGATCGCATCTTCGAGCTCGGCATCGGTCATTCCAATATCGTCATAGACCCACAGCGAGTAGGTGAAGCTCACCTGGGAAGCGGTCGCGCTCATCGTGGGTAGCAGGGTGATGAACTCAGGAAGTGCCTTTTCCGCGAGCTCATTGTGAACGATCCCAAGGTCCGTTTCACGATCGTCATGGCTTCCGGTCACTTCTCCGGATGCAGTGGCCACGAGAAACCATACGTTTCCGTAGCCGTCCTTGTATCCTCGCGTGCGCGTCACTCCGATGCGCGATCCATCGGGCCTCCTCGCGCTCTTCGCCGCGTAGGAGTACGCGTCTCGCGGACCCATTGAGGAAAGGCTACCGAGCTTTTCATAGCAGCGGGCTCGAAGCTCCGGATCCGTCTCTTCGTCTTGTCCGGAGAACCGAAGCGGGTTCGTGAACGTGAGCCCCAGAAACGACGTGACAAGCTCCGTCACGGTGTTGGGGTCAGCGTCCCCGATCGATCCTTCCCTCGTGCATCGAATGGTGATCGACACATCGTCCCCGGGTCCTATCGAAACCGTTTGCGTGTTCCGATACTCCTGATTCGTCGCGACATTCCGGAAGACCAGATCGCCGGGGTCGAAGGTGTAGACCCCTCCCCCTGTGTTGCTCAGAAGCCCGGCCCCCGTTGCAAAGGTCGCCTCTTGTCGCTTCACCCGGAACTTGAACCAGGCAACGAGCGTGAGCCACGGGCCTTCAGAAAGCTCGAGCCAGCCTGACCGAACGATGAGCGCGATCAGTTGCGAGAATCCAGACATGACGATCGCGGATGAAACGAGGAAAGCGCGCGTGACTCCGCCAGGTTTCCAACTCGTTGTATTGACCCCGAGGATCGAGAGCGTGTCATAGAACGAGTCCAGGATTTCGCTACTCGAGACGGGGGTGATCAGATCTTCGAAATCGTACATGGTTCAGAGCTCCTGATGAGGATCGGGGGGTGAGGTTCGCGTGAGTGGTGAGGTCATGCGCCGATTCCTTCAAGTGCTTGGGTCAGGTCGGCGAGGGCCTCGGGGTATGGCGAAAGGGCTTTGAGGATCACGCCGCGCACTTCTTGCCACCGTTGGGTGCTGGTGAGCTTGCCCTCATCGAGCGCGTTCAGCTCTCCGGAGAACCTCGCAATGTCGACAATAGCCTTGCGCTCCAGATCTCGGAGTCGCATCACATCGGCGATTCTTCGGTCAAAAATGGCGTCCCGGATCATCTTCTGGACCTCGACTAGATGCGCCTTTGCCGCGGTGCGGGCATCGACGAAATCGAACTCATCGAGGGGATCCGGGTCAGTGAGTGTGATACTGGGCGAGGGGTCTACCTGTACCTGGCCTGGCCACTGGGGAAACATCGACCACGTTCCTCGGTGAAGCTCTGACCACCGATTCTCAATCAAGATCTTCCGGTCGTCGGTCGGAACCGCGACCCCTTTCCGCCAGTTCTGGGCGCCGCTCCTTGAGCACTTGCCCACGTCCGCTAGCTGTCCCGCGGTCAAACCGAGCGCTTCGATGATGCGATGGGCTTCGGTAGTGACGGGAAACTTGCTGCGCCCTCGGACAACCATCTCGTGTTGTCGGGGTTCTGCGGTTCGCTCGGTCATTCCGTTTGGTGGGTTGCTGACAACAAGACTTCAGAGGAGCGGGGCCGGCGCATATTCATGGGGGCGCTTGGCCTTCGCTCTCCCAAAACTGTTGGAGGCCCCCTCCTACGCCTCTTGAGCCTCCGCCTTGTACTTCGCCAATCTCTGCGCCCGCCTGAGACTCACGTCCCCGCCGTTCGCCTCGATCTGGCGTTCGATCTCTTCTTCCCTAAGTCGCTCTCTCGTGCGCTCCGCCCAAGCCCCCCGAGTGTTTCTGAAGAAGTCGTGCAGCTCGCTGATGTCCGATGGGTCACAAGAACAGTCGCCGCGCCCCGCTCGACACGTCTCCGTTCGGCCCCTGCGACCGGCGCGATCGATGAGCGCTTGACCGGGGCGCCCCACAAGATGCCGCTCCAGAGAATCCCTCAGGGTCTCCCCGCTGAACTGGTTTGCCCTTGGAACATTGTCGGCGAGTTGAAGGCTTCGCGTGAATCCATCAACGAGGGTAGGATCCTTCTCGGCAGCGAGCAGACAGTACTCCGCCAGCAGCTGAATGGGATCCAACTTTCGAGCAGGCTCCCCCATCGCTAGCAGCTCACCTGCGGCGATGTTCCCCGATTCGTAGGCGGAGACGAGCGCATCCAACTCCCGATGCATGGCGTCGCGAGCCTTCATGAAACGCTCGGTTGCAGGTCGCGCCACCTTTCGGAAAGTTTGGACGCTTGCGGCCTTCGAGAGTTCAGCGATCCGCTCGACCCTTCCCGCTGCTTTGACTTCCGCCTCGGCACTTGAGACGGCGTCCTCGGCAACCTTCAAACCATTGCTCGCTTCGTCCGCTGCCTTCTGTCGGCGTTGGAGTTGAGCCTCGGCGAGGTCACGTGCTTCGCGCGCTGCCCGCACAGCCTTTGCGTTCCCCTCGCTCTCGTCGTCGTTGTACCGGTCGACGGCAGCTTCAAACGTCGTGACACTTGCCGCGTGTTTCTCCTGAGCCTGGGCGAGGTCCGCTCGGGCCTTCGCTTCGAGGGCTGCCGCTTCGGCGCTGTTCCCTTTCACGGCCTCGAGCCAGCGCTTGGCATGCTCGACGGTCCCGGCCTTCGCTCCAGTCCCTTCGTTGCCATCTGGCAATGACGCGGATTCCACATCCGTCGCCACGGGCTGAGCTTCCTTCTTCTTTAAAATTCCCATTCTCGTGATGCTCCTGTTAGAGGCCGAAGCCAGCTGCGGTGAGTCCGATACGAAGCGCGGCATGGTCTTGGGCGCTCATGCCCTGGCGGTCCGACTGCGCACCCGCCGCGCTCAAGATGAGCCGAGTCCCTTCGTTCCTGCTCGCGCCATTCGGCTTCGAAAGGCCCATCTTTTCGTCCAACAAGTGCGCATGCGGTGAGAGGCACGTGGCTCTCGGCTTCACTGCTGACGGCACCGCACGTCCCGAGCTCGGCACACGCTCGGCTCGGAACCCTGCAGCGCTCAAGACGAGTTGCGTGTCCACACTTCGAGCGGTCGGGCTTGGGCCTGCCAATCCCATTTCCTGGTCCATGAGGTGAGCGTATGGCGACAAGTACGTTCGGCCCTTCTGCCGGGGCAGTTGCGCGACGAAGGTCTTGAAGGTCTCAGGCGGCATCGTTGCAACGACCTTTCGCAGGTCGGGACGACTGGAGATCAGGTGGTCGAAATCGGTGGTCATGTCGCAGCTCCTTGATTCACTCATAGCTGGAGCCGGCGTGCATGGATGCACGAACGTCCGGCTGGTCCCAGGCATCGAGGTCAATGCCCGCGACGGCGAGGGCCTTCCGCAACCCGTAGCGAGGATCCTTCACTTTTCCCGCCGCGAGCCTCGAGATTTCGGAGCGAGAGCACCCACAACGTTCCGCCAGGGCCGTCGCGGTTTCCGTCTGCAGCAAGCGAAGCAATCGACGGCGACCCAACGATTTGACCCCTCCGGCTTGGTCGTACTCGAGCACGTGCCTGGTCCGGCCGCTCATCGCTGCCCCTTGTATCTTCGCGTTGCTCTAGAATTGCAGTCGAGGCCTCGATGGCAGACCGT
>CBFGUR010000051.1:0-37055 GCA_965652275.1 uncultured Polyangiaceae bacterium
CTCCCATCTGCACCCGCCCGCTTCATCTGGCCAAGTTTTCAGACCGGCTCTTAGTCGGAAAGGTCGCGGACGGCCTGGGGATGGATGTTCCGCCAGCGCTACCGCTCATCGGGTCGCCACTGAAGCCCGAGGTGAAGGTGTCGCCGGCACTGTCGCTCTTTGCTCGACCAGGCGACGGTGGCGTCACCACTCGCAAAGTTGCAATCCTGATTGCGGCCGGCGTCGACGGCGAGGGCGCACGTGCGATCCAGAGCTCCCTGATGGACGAAGGCGCGGTCCCAGTTCTGGTGGCGGCGAGGCTGGGCCATATCGAAAGCTCTACCGGCACTCCACTCGAGGCAGATGGAACGCTGGAGACAATGGCCTCCTGCACGTTCGACGCCGTCGTGATACCCGACGGACCGAAGGCCATCCAGGCACTCTCGGAGCTGGGTCACGCCGTCGACTTCGTCAAAGATCAGTATCGGCATTGCAAAGCAATCCTCGCGGTTGGAGTGGGGAAGGAGCTGCTCGCGAAAGCCGGGATTCCGACAAAAGGACAAGACCCGGCACTCCTGCTTACGCCATCGGGCGGGAACCAGTCCGCCGTCGACCTGTTCATCATCGCAGTCGCGCAGCATCGCAACTGGGAGCGAGCGACAGACCCGCCGCACATATGAACAAGCACCCCCGAGGCTTTCCCTCGGGGGTGCTTTTCGAAAGTCGGATGCCGGGGTTTCGCGTTACCCCGGCGTCCAGCTGACTCGCTTCCGTTACTTGACGACGATCTCGACGCGTTGGTTGTTTGCTCGCCCTTCTTCCGACTTGTTGTCAGCGATCGAACGAGAGAAACCGAATCCCTCTGCCGTGACACGGTCGCTCGCGATGCCGCGCGCAACCACTGGATTGCGACCGCGTCACCGGTTGCGGCAAGGAAGAATAAACCTGAAAATCGCCTTCTCTGCAAAGTAGACCCGCGCGCCGACACCCCGTCGCGCCCCTGAACTTCCGGCATTCCTATCTCCAACAATCTTCCCCCGGCGGAATTGGCGCTCGTGCCGTCGCGCCAGACGCGTTTCATCTCGTAGCGCAGCGAACCATCGGAGCGACAGGTCAGCCTGTTTTGCGCGATGGGCGGTCTCGCGAGGTAGCGACACATTCTCGCCATGCGGGGCCTATCGCGTGCGGCGAAGGCGACGGCAGCGGCGCGCCGTCTGCACGGTGAACGAGTGCGAGGAAGCGCAGAATGGGTTTCTGACCGCTACGCAACCGGAGCGTGGGCCCCCAGCGGGGGGCGTTGCGGCAGTGGGGACGGGTGCTGATGCAGCGCTGGGGCGAGCTAGGGGCCGGTCGAATTCCAACCGAAACGGCGTGGGTTCACGCTTGCTTGGCGCCGGTTGCCTCTGGTTTCAGGGCCCACTCCCGCATTGCTTGGTCCCCCGAACGATCGATGTGTACCTGGTCGTCCACCTTGGTGACCCAGCTCAGTGGGATAAAATGATGCTGACCCTGGTCGTCCTTCTTGAGCTTGATGCTCTTCGTTCCCTGCATGTGATCGACAATGGCGAACTGGCCATTTTCAGAACACACGACTGGGGTATTGGGCTTGATCTCATTGGGCTTGGTCATACCGAGATTCATGCAAAGCCCATGCCGTCGATGGGCTAGGTGACGTCTACCCAGTCCGGGAATTCCTTCTCGGCCAGTGAATCACGGGTCTTCAACGAGGATGTGCCTCGCTGCTGTTCGGGAATCGTTGCACATCTCCCACCCAGGCGAAGACCCGGTGCGGATTGCACGCTCGTCCTCGTCGCGCCACGCCTGCTTCATGCGCTCCGCTTCTTCGAGCGTAAGGCTTTCAACGCGAGCCTGAGGGAGCGGCAACGCCGACAGCCACGCCCGGGTGAGCGGATCTGTCGGCCTCAATCAAACTGACGACACGCTGGCGCGAATTTGAATTGGTGGTCGCCGCTCTTGCAGAATCGCTCGCTTCGGATCTGGGCGCGATCGTCGGTCCGGGGAGCTGAGCATCCGTCTCGAGATGGAAAAGCAGGTCATGGCTCGCATCTTGCTGTGTCCGGGGTCCCGCACACCTCAACCGAGAAAGTCGCCAAAAATGGCAATGCATAGATTGAAATGGATCGTCCCCCTGATGGCCGGCACCCTGGGAGTTTTCAGCACGGCAAATGCCCGGGCGAGCTTGGACCAATGCGGGGGCGTGTTCCTCTCGGCTGACGCAGACTGCGCGTTCATACCAACCGAAGAATGCGAAACCAGCTGCGTAACGACAGCAGTCGAATCAGCGTGTGCCGCGGACATCTACCCGGACTGCGTAGGCACCTGCACCGCAAGTGCCTCGGCCGAGTGCGAAACGGATTGCACCACCGTCTGCACGACCGATTGCGATCCGCTCGGCGATGCGGCGGAGCCCGATGCCGTCGCGCCGAGCAACTGCATGGGCATGTGCATGTCCGATTGCCAGCAGAGTTGCACAGATACGTGCGCCGATGCCGAAAACCATGGCCCCTGTCGATCCTGTTGCGCCCACACCTGCGGGGACAAATGTGAGGCACAATGCGACGGGGAACCCGAAGTGGTGCCAGTCGCAGAGTGCCCAGAAACCTGCACCAAGGTGTGCAATGGCTCGTGCACCGCTCAGGCCAACGCCCAGTGCCAGATTGACTGCCAGAACCCGGTCTATGAAACGTGTGAGACGAGCACAGTCGAACGTTGCCAGACCGACTGTGAGACGACGGGAGGTGCCATCTTCTGTGATGGACAGTTCCTGAATGCTAGCGACATCGACGCGTGCGCCGAGCAGCTGCGCGCTGAGTTCGACATTCACGTCGATCTGGAGGCCGAGGTCGCTGTCGACGTCTCGAGTTCGAACCCCGACGACGATGAATCCCGCGCTCGACTCGGTTGCTCCGTGGCCGCGGTCGGTCCCTCGGGTGGTGGCTCAGGCGGGAGTCCCGCTTGGGCGCTCGTGGCCCTTGCCCTCGGACTCTTCCTCTTCACGCGCCGCCGACGAGAGGGTGCTCCAGTTCCGGTTCGGCCCAGCGCATCCCCAAGGCGCGGTGACTCGATTCCTGCGCCCAATTCGTACGGTCAAACAGCGGTGAGTCGCCCGGCAGCAACGCCTTCGAGTCCGTCGACTTGAGGGGCATTCCCGGTCAGTCATGGCTCGAATCTCAGGACTGGGAACTGCTGTTCCTCCACATCGACTCATCCAAGCCGACGTCGCAGCCGCAGTCGCGGAATCACTCAAGCTTGGGTCGCGCAAGAGCAGCGCGCTCAAGAGCCTCTTTCAGCACTCCGAGGTCGACGCCCGTTTCTGTGTTCTCGATTCCTCGTCGCTCAGAAACAACCGCACACTCTCCGAGACGATGAGTCTTTTTCGTGCCCACGCGAAGCAGCTCTCACTCGAGGCGGCGAGGCGCTCTCTTGAAAGCTCCCAGATCCGACCGGAACAGATCGACCTAGTCATCACCTGTTCCTGCACGGGCATGCTTCTCCCCTCACTCTCTCTGCTCATCGCCCGAGAGCTCGGGCTACGCAGAGACGTGAGACGCATGCCCATTACGGAGGCTGGATGTTCGGGAGGCGCCTATTCATTGGCTCGCGCTGCCGACTACGTTCGCGCCTTCCCCGAGGCACATGTGCTCGTCATTGCTGTCGAGCTTCCTAGCCTCACGCTGCAGAAGCAGGACCAATCAGCCTCCAATCTCGTCGCTTCCGCCTTGTTCGGTGACGGCGCAGCCGCCGCGCTCGTCGAGGGAGCGAAAGGAGTACCTCGGGCAAACTGCACGGATCTCGAAATCGTCGCTACCCACACTGAAGTCCTTCCGGATTCCCTCGAGGACCTGGGCTTCGACCTTCGTGACGGAGGTCTGCACATCGTGCTCTCTCGATTCGTGCCTGAAATCGTGTCTCAGAACGCTCCCGAAATCATCGAACGATTCCTCGGCACATCTGGGCTTTCGCAGGATGACCTCTCGTTTTTCGTGCTGCATCCAGGGGGCCGCAAGGTTCTTGATGCACTCTCGCAGGCTCTGGAACTTGGACCCGAGTGGACTCAGGTGTCGCGCTCTGTCTTGCGCGCGTACGGGAACCAGTCGAGCGCCTCTGTGCTGTTCGTGCTCGAGCAGACACTCGCTCGAAGCGCACCAGAAGGCTATGGGCTCCTGGCAGCGTTTGGGCCAGGAATTACCATGGAACTCTGTCTGCTTCGTGGAGGCACGAAGAAAACATCCGCAACGCAGCTGCCTGCGGTAGGAGCGACCCCTTCGTGACTCTCTTCGTGGTCTTGCTCACGGTCATTTCTTTCACTCGCCTGATCGAGATGAACACCTCGCGTCGACACCGCAACCAATTGCTCTCGAAGGGAGCTCCGCCGGCTCGTGACCCAGGATTCCTTGGAATGGCTCTGCTGCACATCGGAATCTTGGGCGGGAGCCTGGTGGAAGCCGTCGTGTTCAACCGTTCCGCCCCAACCTGGTTGGCGCTTCCCGCCGCCTTCGTCGTTCTCGGTGCGATGGCTCTTCGTCTCTGGGCCATTGTCAGCCTGGGAGAGCATTGGAACGTGCGAGTCGTCGACTCCACGCTGCTCGGCGTCGTTCAGAGGGGCCCGTACAGGCACATTCGCCACCCCAATTATCTGGCCGTCTTCCTGGAGCTGGCTTTTCTTCCTCTCGTTCAAGGCGCGTGGCTGGTCGCATTGCTCGGAACGGGATTGCACCTGCTCGTGCTTCGTCAGCGTATCCACTTCGAGGAAGCCGTGCTGATGGGGAGTTCCAACTACCAGAAGAAAATGGCGGAGAAGCCCAGATTCGTCCCCCACCTTTCTCGAGTGTTGAAGAGCACGTCTTCGGCGGGGCATTCATGAAGGACGTGCTGATCGTCGGTGGAGGGCCAGCAGGCAGCACCCTCGCCGCGCAATTGGGCCGGCGAGGGCTGACCGTTGCTCTCCTCGAACGGTCGCGTTTCCCTCGCGACAAGCCGTGCGGAGAAGGAATTCTCCCCGGAGGGGTCGAAGTCCTGAAGAGCATGGATCTGACCGATTCTCTCGATGGCCACAAGCTGTTTGGTGTGCGCTACCATGTCGGTGAACGGACAATCCAAGCGAGCTTCGGGATGAATCCCGACGGCTCGGAGCGTTACGGGCTCGGTCAAAGAAGGCAGCTCCTCGACAACATCCTGCTCAATGCAGCAAGAGCAACGCCCGGGGTGGAGGTTCATCAAGGGGTCCATGTGGAACGCGCCCTGGTCGAAAACGGACGCGCGGTCGGCGTGGTGGCGCAAGGAGTCGAGCACCGTGCCGGCTGGATTGTCGGTGCCGATGGCGCGTCGTCCGGACTGCGACGCTCCCTTCGGCTGGAACGCATCGACGAGCCGAGGCGCGTGGGAGTTAGGGTCCATTTCCGGGACATCTCCCCCCAAGCGGACATCGACGACATTCAAGTATTCGTGCGTCCAGGCTACGAACTTTATGTCACCCCTTTGCCAGACAGGCAGTTGCTCGTGGCTGCGCTCACTCTCGAAAAGAACGCGGCCAAACTCCGCAGCAACTTCTGGGTATGGTGCGCGCGCGAGCCGCTCTTGGCTCGCTGGCTCGAGGGCTCCCATCAAAGCTCCCGGTTGATGGGACAAGGCGCCTTGCGTCGTCGCCTCGCGCCTGGTGCGCTCCCCCACGGACTCACCTTCATCGGTGACGCGGCGGCAAGTTCAGACCCCATTACCGCAGGCGGCATCAGTCATGCGCTCCAGGACGCTCAACTGCTCGCAGAGACGTTGCCTGAAATCATTCAGGGAAGTCGCCCGGCAAAGCGCCGCTTTGCGCACTCGCAAAATTCCGCCATCAAGACCCACAGGTTACTTGCACAGGGGCTGCTCATTCTCAGCGAAAAGCCCCGTGCCGCCGAGCAAGCTTGTAAAGTACTCGACTCGTTTCCCTGGGCCATGAATGCACTCGTAGGGATGGCCGCTCGATGACCGAGCTACCAGCCCGCCTTCCCAGAAGCTGGCCTAGCCAGTGCGTCTCACTCATCAGACTCGGAAGGCCGAAGTTTCTCCTGGGCGGCGTTGCCCTCTATGGTCTAGGAGCCTTGTGCTCACTCGCAATCGGTGAACCCTTCCGCCTCGGCGTGTTCCTGTGGGGGCAGCTTGCGGTGACTGCAATTCAGCTCACCACCCACTATTCGAACGACTACTTCGACTATCATGCAGATCTCGCCAACCAAACACCCACTCGCTGGTCCGGAGGGAGTCGGGTGCTGGTTCGCGCAGAGGTCCCCCGGGTCGTTGCGCTTGTCGCCGCACTTTTCTGCGCTCTTTGCGCGTGCACTTTCGCGGGAGCACTCGTGTTCGTGGAAGGTGTTTCAGCTCTCGTCACGCTTCCGCTGCTCGGGTCGATGTTGTTGCTCTCTTGGTCCTACAGTTCTCCGCCGCTGCGATTGCACACCCGAGGCTTTGGGGAGCCCACCGTTGCCTTGGTGGTGCCCTTTCTCACCCCAATCAACGGTTTCGTGTTGCAAGCAGGACGCCTCCACCTGCTTGTTGTGCTCATCACCCTTCCCTTAATCGCCCTCCAACTGAACATGCTGCTGACTCTGCAGTTTCCCGATGAGAAAGGTGACCAAATCGTTCAAAAGCGTACGTGGGTCGTTCTCTTTGGTCCCGAGAAGATCGCTTGGCTTTCGGCAGTGTTGATTGCCGCTGCGTTCTGCTTCAGCTTTCTCGTCGCGGGCAGGCACCTCCCCCGACTTACCGGCTGGGCGTGGCTCTTGCTCTTGCCCCTCGGGTGCTTCCAACTCATTCGATTGTTGAATGGAGATTGGCGACGGCAAGAAGCATGGGAATCTTTGGCCTTCGGATCAGTGGCGTTGTTCTTCTTGGCCACGGCTCTGGACGTGTGCGTGTTGGCGCACGCAGCTGGCCTCGTTGAGCTTGAATCACCGCTCCATCGGTAGAGCAGTGGCCTCGGCCGCCGCGCACGCGTTCGACATCCGAACCGGAGCGCGACGTCCGAGGCTATCGCGCTCCACCTAGCTGTGGCTTGCGAAGAAGCTATCCACTTCCTTCTGGAAGTCTGCGCGTTGCTTTCCGTAGGTCGACTGGAGCTTGCCTAGGAGTTGCTCCCGTTTGCCATTGATCCGATCGATGTCGTCGTCCGTGAGCTCGCCCCACTGTTCCTTGACCTTCCCTCGAATCTCTTTCCATTTTCCAGCCGCAATGTCGCTCATGGTAATATCGCTCATGGTATTCTTCCTTGGTGGATGATGTTTCGCTCCTTCGATAGCCGCCCGTGGGGTGACTGAGTCCGGAACGCTTGAAGGTCATCGTTGCAGGGAATGTGCCAGCTTCGGATGCGTCGTGACGCCGGACACGTTGCCAGACTCGACTCTGGCCCCCGACCAACGCGACTAGGACTCCGAAGGCAAGCAGCGACGTCCGGCGGAGAGGAAACGCTCGTAGCACCTCGTGCAGCGGTAGGGATAAACGTTGACCCAGCCGAGCAAGATCTCGAGGCCTCGGCGACGCGAGCGCCAGTGTCCCGAATCGCCGCAGTTGGGGCAAAAGCGCAGTCGAGTGGCGCGCTCGGCCTTGGCCAATGTCGTCATCTCCACACCGAAAGAGCTGCCTGACGGGAGCGCTGTGCCCTCGCCGAGTACCGCCCGAGCATCGCTCGGCTGCCCCACAACTCACAGAAGACGTTGCCGATGAGGCGACGAAGTTCGTTTCCGGCGAATCCGGTGGCGATACTGACGAGAGCTTTTGACGTAACGGACAATGTTCTTTCTCCTGAGTCTTTTCCATTGCGTGGGAACCCCAAAATGGGCTCCCGTCCAAGGGCACGGCCGCCGAATCGACGGCCCGACGGTTTCACCCCTGCCCATCGGTCGTTCCCTGCAAGGCGCACGCCACGCCTCGGTTCGCGGCAGCAAACTGTTGAGCCAACCCGGGCCGTTCGGAGTCGAGGCTGAGGGAATGGCACAGCGCTTGCTCCAAGCCCGTACTAACGATGAATCGAGGACGTACAGCTTGGAGCCGTGAGTGAACGTCGACCCGTCGATTCGCGCTCGCCGAGGCCTGTCGTCGAACTGCCGGTTCCAAGGAAACGTCAGAATGAACGAGTTCACTCTCCATTTTGAACACGCATCCGCGACGCGCAGCGAAGTGAGCTCGGCGATTGCTCCAACTGGTCCACCCGCGACCCCGAGAAGGGTCGCTTCTCTGAACGATCTTCTGGCGTCGCACGTTTGGCGCCAGAACTACGATGGATTCACGCATCAATATGCCGGATTCCTCGGTCACGCGATGGGATGATGTCCAGCTTCAAGCAACTCTGGAGCAATCTGCGGTCGAGCTTTTGGTTCGTGCCGACGCTGATGGTCGCCGCTAGCACTGCCCTTGCGGTTGCTCTGGTCGGAGCGGACTCTACAGTGAGCGACAAATGGCTTGCTCATTGGCCGCGTCTGTTTGGGGCGACGCCGGCAGGAGCGCGCCAGATGGTTGCGACAATTGCCGGTTCGATCATGACGGTGATGGGTGTGACGTTCTCCATGACCCTCGTCGCCCTGGCGTTGGCCTCGAGCCAGTATACCTCCCGCATCTTGCGCAATTTCATGCGCAGCCGTGTCACGCAAAGCACATTCGGGATCCTTGCAAGCATTTTTACCTATTGCCTGATCGTGCAGCACACCATTCGCGGCGGCGTCGGCGAAGCGGTCTTTGTTCCCGGTCTGGCCGTGTTCTTTGCGTTTGTGCTGGCTCTCGGGGGTGTTGTGGTACTCATTTATTTCGTTCATCACATCGCCTCGTCGATTCAGGCATCCAGCATCATCGCTGCGGTGGCTCGGGAGACCATCGCGGCTGTCGATCGTCTCCTTCCAGAGCAACTGGGAAATGAACCCGACGGAGATGTGGAGCAGGCATTGTCGCTGCCGGAGGAGACGACCTGGCACCTGGTGGTTGCAGACGTGGATGGCTACATTCAGGACGTAGATAGCAAGGCGCTTCTGCGCTTGGCGCGGGACGGGAACGCCGTTGTGCGGATGGAGCGAGGCATCGGCGACTTCGTCGTGAGAGGCGTCGCCCTAGCGGCCCTTGCCCGAGAAGACCCGCCCGACCAGGACACAGTCGCCGCTCTCCATGCCTCGTACAGCATTGGGATCCACCGTACTGTGGAAAAGGACCCTGCCTTTGGTGTCAGGCAGATCGTGGACATTGCATTGAAGGCTCTTTCACCCGGCGTCAACGACACATCGACCGCGCTGATCTGCATCGACCACCTGACGGCGATCCTGACCCGATTGGTTGCCCGAGAGTTCCCCGCGCTGCATCAGTGCGATGGGGACGAAGTGCGTCTGGTCGCCCTGGGACCGACGTTTGAAGATCTGCTCGGCGAAGCGTTCGACCAGATTCGCAGGAACGCTCAGGGCAATGTCACCATCATGGCACGCTTGCTTGGCGCCCTCGACGTCATAGCGAGCCAGACCGATAGGCCGCTCCGCCGGTGCGCATTGCGTGAACAGGTGAAGCGGATTGCCGAACTTGCCGAGCATACGATTGACTCCGCACACGATCGCGCGGAGATGCGGGTGCGGCCGATCTGCGCGAGGAACGCGCTCAGAACGAGTGCCCGACGATGAGAACTGGACCCAATGAAATCGAAGAGCTCGCAGTGACAGGTCTCACCGCCAATCCCACGATCTCCGAGCACGCCATCGCAACCCCATCAAAATGACGGCGTCCTTGGGGAACGTCGTCCGAGTCGATGCCCGTCTTGGGCCGGTCGCTCCCGGAAGTCGACGGAGAAGGTGCCTGTTCGCGTTGTTCCGGGCGAAACGGCGCAGCAATGGAACGCCCCTCGCTTGATCATCAACAAACATGGAAACCACTTTTGGCCAGCTGGGAAAGTCGAGTTGGAACTTTCTCGTCATCGCTGCGGCATTTGCGGTGGTGTGCGCGCTGTTGGTTTTCCTTCAGCCCTACATCATGAGCCGAGCGGTTGAGCTGCATCCCGCTCTCGTATTGACCGCTCTCACGATCGGAGGGCTTGTTGGCGGTCTATCAGGCGTGTTTCTCGCCGTTCCGGTCGCCGCGTGCCTCAAAAGCGTTCTGATCTACGTACACGAGCTCGATCCGAACGCTCCGTCGGGTGCGATCGAACCTCCACATCTCAAGCACTCGAGCAGTTGAGTCCCAAGAAATGATCTCGAGGGAGGAGGAAAGACGGCATCGTGTCGGACTGCGACGTCGTATCGCCCAAGCTTGGCGAAAGGCGCCCGTTTGGAAAAGGGCACTCATGCTGCTCAGCGCATTGCCAGCTCTGCTCCTTCTCGAGAACTTGCTGCTCTGGTCAAAAGTGATCGGTTTGCCTATCGGGTTCGCGCCCCCGGTGACATTCGACTACGGATTCGCCTGGTCCATCGTTCCTGGACGGGTCCATGTCTACGAACTGGAGATGACCGTGGAGGACCGCGCCATCCAGATGCAGCTGAACGCCGATGTCGTCAACGCTCGGATCATATTGAGCGGGCTATGGAGCAAGAAGCTTCATTTCGACGGGGCGACGGCCCAGGCCTCGTCGTTAGGGTTCGGCCCGTGCTTGATGAGAAGGCGGCACGCGCCGAGTGGGTCGGAACATTTCCTCCAATCAAAGGCCTTCCTGACTCCCCGCTGTGGCGCCATCCCGAGCGGCCGAAACCTGCCACTGAAAAGTTGTGGAAGGTGAGGGTGACCGGCATTGATGCGAGGCCGGACGAGATCTGGGTCGGTCCGGTCCATCTCAGCGGCCCCATGGAAATCCAGGATGACTTCGAGCTCCATCCTCGAACCATGCTGGAACTCCTACCGACCAGCTTCCGGTTCGACCATCAAGGGGGGAAGCATTCTTTTTCGATTGGACGGAAGCCCCTCTCGGTAGATGCCGAGTTGGACGTGCAGGTCAAGCTTCCCCCCTTCTACTTCAAGAAGGAGAACCATCTTCTCGACTTGGTGCGTTTTCATGCGGAGGCGAGGTTTCTCTTCAAAGATCTTTCGTCGCTCGATCCACTTCTGCCTCGGGGGCGAGTGGAGTTTCATGCCCATGATGGCGAGCTCGAGGTGGATGCGGGACTCAAAAACGCTCATTTCGACCGAGGTTCGGGCGTCACGTTTCGCGCAAAACAAGCAGATGTAGAGCTGAAGTGCCCACCCCAACCTGATCGCGAACGCGCAACTTGATCCTGCAGTGTCCCGACTTCGTGTGGATCCTGTGACCTTGCTAGTCAGCCCCTTCTTGCTGAGCTGGGGCAGCCGTGAGATTTCTTGGCCCTTTGTCCTCAGTACCACCCATGCTGAGCACGAGTTCGAGCCGCCGCAAGATCTGAGCTACTGGAATCTCGAGGGTCCGTCTCCGAAGCCCTTGCTGGACGTGTTGATGGAAAAGGCCTTGCTCGTTGGGCCGCGAAGCTCGTCCTCGGCGAAGGGGGAAACCAAGGGCCGCGCACGTCTCGAGCGAGCAGGCGATGTCACACGCGCGGATCTCCTCTCGTTCGAAACTGGCCGCGTCGCGGTGGGTGGAACAGCCCAAGTCAGTGGCGAGAGCGTCAAGGGCGCCCTTCTCGTGAACGCTCCAGAACTGACAATCGGCCTGAATTTGTCGAATAAGGAAAAGCTCGTTCATCCGCTTGTCTCAACTTCGTGGCTCGAAGAAGAACTGACACGTCAGGGCATAGCGACGCCCCCTTGAAGGCACGGCGGGTGCTGGGATTGGTATTGCTGCAACGCGGTCCCCTTCGCCCGAAGTGCGTCATGACGATGGGTGAGTTCGTTCGTTTTGACTTGCTTCTGCTCTCCTTCGACAAAGCTGGCTCTCGAATTTTTCCTTCAGCATGAGGGTGAAGGTTGGGATGGCCAGCTTCGTCTCCCCTGGACCCAGTTTGCGGCCGTGGTGACGCGCCCAGACCTCGGTGAACTCGGCGCCGAAGAAGAGAAGGATGGCGGAGACGTAGAGCCAGAGCATCAGGACCGCGAAAGAAGCAGCCTGCCCGAAGAAGTCAGCGCGAACGTGGGTGAGATACAGAGTCATCAAGGACTTGGTTCCTTCAAAGATGACGGCGGTCGCGGCGGCACCGGGAATCACGTGTTTCCAGGTGATCTTTGCATCGGGCAGAAAGCGGTAGACGAGGGTCAAGACTACGAATCCTGTCGCCAGGGACAGGGTCGTCCCGGAGCCCCAGTGCAGAAGCGAAATGAGCGTGGATGGCAGAACCCTGTCGAAAGCTGTACCGAATCGCTCGAGTACTGCGCGCACGATCAGAAGGGCGAGCACCATGACAATCATCACGGTGATTGCCGCGAAGGAAACGAGACGTTTCGAGACGAAGGACCGAACCGGGTTTTGGGGATGTTTTTCCGGGATGGCCCAGGCGCGATTGAGCGCTGTCTGAAGCTGAGCGAAGGCCCGTGTTGCTCCAAAGAAGAGCCCCACCGCGGAGAGAGCCACGCTCCACCAGGGCCCCTCCTGGGCCCAACCGCTCGCAGTTTGTGCAAAGGCCATGAGCTGATTGCCCGCCTGCGGGGAAATGAACGGTGAGGCGCTGCCTGCCAGAAGCTGTTGGACTGTCGCTGGGTCGAGGAGGCTTCCCGTAGTCATCATCACGATGATGAAGAGTGGCGGGATCGAGAAGATGGCGTAGTAGGCGAGAGCAGCGGCCATTTGGGGACACTGGTCATCGAAAAAGCGTTCGAAGACCTCCACGAGGAACACCCCACCGCCGACGACCTTTTCGTTGAGAAACAATCGCACCTCAACCCTCCTGCATGAGGCAGGCCAACTGGGCATGTTCGGAGCGTCTCCAGTCGGTCGGTACGAGTCTTGCTTAGTGACACTCAGCGTCTGGAGAATCGATGAAAGCCTATCTGCAAATGGGACTACCCAAAGACGTAGTCACGGACGTCTTCCGCGAGCTCGCGCCGCTTCGAATGCATCTTTCTCCGCCAGGAGAGGACGCGCGCTACATCGAACTCGAGCCGCCGACCGAGGTGGAGTTCGAGGCAGGCCTCGGGATCCGTGTCGTGACGAAGGGAACGTTGAAGTTCGAACTCGCAGCGCTGAAGGTTCCCGCCCATCTGGACCGGGTCGAATTTCGATTGATGCCCCGGGTGGTGAATTCGCCTGACGGCGCCCAAAGGATCGCCTTTCCGGTCGAAATTCTGGAGGGAGATCTTCGCTTCATTCCCGGGATTGCGGACGACTTCCTCGTCTCTTGCGCCAACCACGCCCTCGGGCCTGGGGACAGCCAACTGCTTTGGAACTTCAATGAAACGCTTTCGGCTCGCTTCAAAATCACCGAGCGTCTCCAGCCGGTCAAAGCCATCGGACTCTCAGTGAGCAGGAGCGAAGTGCTGGTGACAGCGGAAGAACTCATCATGCGCGTCTACTATGAGATCGACGTCGAGAAGGGACCACCTGACAATACAGCCTTCCCGCTAGAGTACATCTCACAACCGTCTGAGGTCCCGCCGCCGCTCACCCGCGAGGGGTGAGGTGAGCGTCGACGGAGCCAAATCCACCGGCTTGTTCGATTCACGGTGTGTCTTGTTAGAACGCATCTCGCCACGCTGCGGTTGTGAGATGCGTTGTAGGTGAATCCCAGTGATGCGCGGGAAGACCAAAGTGACTGCCGGTCCATCAAAGTGAAGAGATACAAGGAACCCAATGAAACTATCGACAATGTACCTACTCGTTCTGTTTGCAGGCCTTCTTGGAGGCGTTGGCTGTGATGACACCGCAGCAGCAGTCAGCGATCGCGCTTCGCAAGAAAGGGACGAGCTGCGCGAAGAGGTCGAGCGCCTGAAGACGGAGCTTCGCGAGGCAAGAGAGGAAGCAAACGCGCGAGCCGACGAGCTTGCCAAGCGATTGGAGGAAGCGAAAGACCGCGGAACGGACGCAGCCGGGGACGCGGTCGACGATGGTCGAGCGGCTCTCGTCGAGGCGAACGAGTCGGTGAAGAAGTCCGCCGACAAGGTGGACAAAGCGCTCGCAGAAAAGGTGCGCGACGACGATTAACGCAGCGAAGGCCCGTTTTCTGCTCGAAAATCGTCGGGTGAAGGAGGGCTTGGCGCTGCTTGAAGGGAAAACATGCTCTGGACAATTGCTGTGATCTTGGGCCCTTGGGCTCGTGACCGCCTACACGATGGGAGGTTTCATCCATGTTCTCTTGGTTGTGGCCGTCGTAGTCGTGGTGGTGAGGCTGCTCCAAGGGAGGAACATCCTGAACTGACCACTTCCCGTCGATCACCCACGGCCGTGCTTGTTTGCACGGCCGTGGGACCGGCTATCTGTGGCTCGAGATGAAGCTATCCACTTCCTCCTCGATGTCTGCGCGCTGCTTTCCGTAGGTTGCCTGAAGCTTGCCTAGCAGTTGCTCCCGCTTGCCAGCGATCCGATCGATGTCGTCGTCGGTGAGGTCGCCCCGCTTTTCCTTGATATTCCCTCGAATCTGTTTCCATTTTCCGGCTGCAATGTCGCTCATGGTATTCTTTCTTGGTGGATGATGTTTCGCTTCTTCGACAGCCGCTCATGGGATGACTGAGTCCGGAACGCTAGAAGGTCATCGATGCAGGACATGAGCCAGCTTTCGAGGAGTCGTGACGCCGGACAGGTTGCGAGACTCGATTCTGGCATCCGACCAACGCGACTAGGGCCTTGAAGTCAGGCAGCGACCTCTAGCTGAAAGGAAACGCTCGTAGCACCGTACAGCGGTAGGATAAACGTTGACCCAGCTGAGCACTGCTGCGATGCGGAGCATTTCAAACTTTGACCCGCGAGAGTTCGCGCGGCTGTTTTCGGCTAGCTCGACTCACTACGCTACCGCTTCTTGGGGCCCCGCGCGGGGCGGTGAACCAGGACAAATCGGACATGACACGCTCTGGTTGGCTTTGAGTCGCTCTGCCCGAGCGATCACCCGACTGGTGTCGAGGGGCTCCACGACGGACTCGGAACCGCTTCGTCGTGTCTCGATCCTCCCTCGTGGCATGACGTTGGGGGTCACTCAACAGATACCCACGGAAGACCGCCACGTCCTGACTCAGCCACAGCTCGCCGCACGCCTACAGGTACTCATGGGAGGCTATTCAGCCGAACGCCTCGTGTTCGAGAACGTCTCTACCGGCGCCGAAGGCGACCTCAAGGCGGCGACGGGACTGGCAACGAAGATGGTGGCGCAGTACGGTATGAGCGCCTACCTAGGTGCCGTCTACTACGACCACGATGAGTCTCACCCATTTCTCGGTAGAAAGATGGCCGTTGCGGGCGGCTCCAGTGATGCCACCATCCATGCCATCGAAAGCGAAGCGCGCAAGCTCCTCGCAACGGCCCTTGAGGAGGCAACGACTTTGCTGACCAAGCACCGCTCGAAACTCGATGCTTTGCAAGCTCGGCTGGTCGACATCGAGACCGTGGAAGAAGGCATGCTTCGACAGCTACTTGGAGCAGACACAGCAGCTATCCACGGCACTGGTTGAGCGTGTGTCTGCCCACTCTTGGAGCACCGGGTCGAAAGTGCGTCGGCTGTCGGCACTCCGATGAGCCCTCATGGTCGGGAAGGGTATGAAGAATGAGGAGCATCTCTTTTCCATCAGAATGATGGAGCGTCTCGCCATTTCGATGCGGTCTTGAAGCCAGAGATGGGGGGCGGGGCGACATCCTGGACTTGGCTTCGATCTTGCTCGTTGGAATTTCAACGAGTCGGACGTCTCGCGAGGGATCGGCAATTTCGAGACCCCCTTCGTCCGTCCGTCCGTCCGTCCGTCGTCACCCGACCCCTGCACCCAAAGAAAGCAACGAACCGAGAACCATGTTGAACACCACTCCTGCAACCGTGGAAACATTGCCCGATGACCGGGAGCGCTCGCATCGTGCCCCTCGTTCAGGAACGACTGGGCAACGTATTCGACATCGTTCAACGAGGTCAATCAGGCTCAAGAAGATCTCAACAATCCAGGACCGGAGAAACCATGAAGCAGGCACCGATGACATCCTGGGGAGTGAAACGAGAAACGCCGTTGCCAAACACCAACTCATCGAGCTCGTTCGGACCCACCAAGGACCGTGTTCCGTTGCGTGACCCACTCTTGGCGATCGGAGAGACCAGGGAGAACATCGGAGCTCTGCCTCCAATTCGCAAGGGACGAGTCTTGGTCGAGCGAGAGATCTTCGCTGCCGCAGCGGCGAAGATCGAAATCTTCGGCATTCGTCTTCTGGATATTCGCGTCAAACGCATCAACTACAACGAAAGCGTTCGTCCCAAGATCTACGACCGCATGATCAGTGAGAGACGCCAGATTGCCGAACGATTTCTCTCCGAAGGAAATGGCGAGGCGGCGCGCATCCGCGGCAATCGCGTTCGCGATCTCAACGAAATACAGTCCGAGGCCTATCGCGCGGTGGAGGAGATTCGGGGGGAAGCCGATGCCAAGGCGACCGAAATCTATTCCACCGCCTACAATCAAAGCCCACAGTCTACTCCCCCTTCTTGATCGATCATAGTCAGGGCTCATCTCGTCCAAGGGGCGCGTTCCGGCCACTGGCACCAACATTGCAGCTCGCAGGAAGCGACCGAGACTGCAGGTGGAGCACCCAAATGACACGAGAAACAAGAACCGAGTCCGACAGCATGGGCGAAGTCGAAGTGCCTGCGGACCGATACTGGGGGGCCCAGACTCAGCGCTCTCTCACTCATTTTTCCATAGGAGAAGAGCGTTTCCCTCTGTCCTTGATTCGGGCGCTCGGAATCGTGAAGAAGGCTGCGGCGCTGACGAATCACGAGCTCGGAGTTCTCCCGTGGGACAAGGCCGAGGTCATCTCGCTCGCGGCCGACGAGGTCATCGAGGGAAGACTGAATGACCACTTTCCCCTCTTCGTTTGGCAAGCCGGGAGCGGCACCCAGACGAACATGAACGCCAACGAGGTCATCGCCAATCGAGCGATCGAGCTCTCTGGTGGCACCCTAGGAAGCAAAGCGCCCATTCACCCCAACGATGATGTGAATCGAGGGCAGTCTTCCAACGATGTCTTCCCGACAGCAATGCACATCGCGGCGGCGACGACTGTCGGTGAGCACCTCTTGCCTGCCCTGATGCTCTTGATCGGTGCTGTCCGAGAACGAAAAGAATCCGTACAAGGCATCGTCAAGATCGGTCGAACGCACCTTCAAGACGCGACTCCTCTGACTCTGAGCCAGGAATTCAGTGGCTGGGAGGCTCAGCTCGAATTTGCGCGCGAAACGGTGGTTCGGGCTTTGCCAGCGGTATTCGAGCTCGCCATCGGCGGAACAGCTGTCGGCACCGGCCTCAATACCCACCCAGACTTCTCTGAAGTCGGCACACACAAGATCCGCGAGCTGACCCAGCTTTCCTTCTCTTCGGCACTGAACAAGTTTGCGGCCCTGGCCGCCCATGATGCGCTGGTCGTTCTTCACGGTGCCCTCAGGGCGCTCGCCACCGCGCTGATGAAGATCGCCAACGACATCCGTTTTCTCGCCTCGGGACCGCGCTCGGGTCTAGGAGAGCTCGAGCTTCCGGAGAACGAACCAGGGAGCTCCATCATGCCCGGCAAGGTCAACCCCACTCAATGCGAGGCCATGATCATGGTGTGCATCGAAGTGATGGGGAACGATGCGGCTGTTGGTTTTGCTGGTGCGACCGGCAACTTCGAGCTCAACGTCAACAAGCCGCTTCTCGCTTTCAACGTGCTTCGCTCCATCCGGCTCTTGTCGGATGCCATGCAGAGTTTCCGGGAGTATTGCGTCGAAGGGATCGAGCCCAATCGAACCCGCATTGCCAAAAACGTCGAGCGCAGTTTGATGTTGGTCACGGCCCTCGCTCCGCACCTGGGCTACGACCGAGCCGCAGAAATCGCGAAGCACGCCCATGAATCGTGCACGACGCTCCGACAAGCGGCGATTTTTTTGGGCGCCGTCACCGAAGCGCAGTTCGACGAGTGGGTGCGCCCCGAAAAGATGGTCGGACCGACGAAGGACTGATGGGTCAGGGCTACGGACTGCGTTCGTCAGAACGGTCACGCGGTCGGCTCTCCGGCCCACTGGATCGCCCTGTCCAGCTCGTCGTACGTAAACGTCTCGACCTCGGCCTTCATGAAGTACTCGACCAACTGGGGTAGGAGTTCAGCAAGTTTGCTGTTCGCAGAGAGCGCGACCCTTTTCACTTTTCGATGATGGTCGCGAATGAACTGCGCATGCCGGATGATGCTCCCAAAGTTCTCCCAACCAGGAAAGACGGGCATGTGGAGGACCAAGCCTTGGAGCTCGCCCTGAGCCTCAATCCAGGTGTCCGCCGTTAGCGACAAGGAATCGAAGTCTTGAGCTCGCGGCGCTTGCTTGATTGCGACAACCATGACGCCAACCTCGGGAAGAAGCCGGTGAGAGGCTGCCTCGGGTTGGGTGCCTAACCATGCGACCGCCTCGTCGCGCTGGGAAATTCTGAAGAGCTGCACCGGGCAGGGCATGAGGTAGGAGACGAACTGAGTCGACGCCCGAACCCATTCCAGGTCGCTCACGATGGCGCACCCATCGAACAATCGTATCGCACGAAGTCCGATTTTGGCGTCTTCCCACGCGGCGCTCACCGTGAAGCCTTCGAACGCAGCCCCGAGATGAAAGAGGAGGCGCAAGCGCCGACCTTCTCGGCGCGCCTGGTGAACCAGGGGTTCGAAGACCCGCCTGTGGTCTTCCTTGGTGATCTTCCCCGTCGCTTTCAGTCCCACGACTCCGGCGGGAAGATCTTTGATGTTTTGGAGCATTTGTTCTCCTCGTCGAGTTTCTTGCGCAGCGCGCCGATCCGAAGCAGGCCCCAGAGCCACAGCGGCAGATCCGCCCCAGCAAACCGAATTCAAGGGAGCTGAGCGCCTGAGATACGTCAATGTTCGATGCAAGGACCGCGCCAAAATCTTCGAACTTCAGGAACGAGACCCCAGCAAGAAAGTCCGCAGCTGGGTAGCTTCAGACGCGGGAAGTTTGGCGACTACCTCTTGGACAATGCCTGGATCGGGCAAGTCTGGGCCGCGCGTCTCTATGGTGGGGAAGCAGGAGCGGCAGGGACCGTGCGCGGTAGCGGCTGGCTGCTCGCCTACGGAGGGCGTGGAGTGTTCGAAGTCGCGCCTTATCGCCCCGCACCCCTCATGTCGATCGCCGCAACTCTCGACGACGAAGGAACGTTCTTCATCTCGGAGAGCGGAAGGAAGATGATCGAGGAGTACGAGATGTCGCTGCAAGAAGATTTCGCCACAGCGACCGAGGCGACTCCGCTCGCCAGCGGTCCGCCCCAGGTGGACAAGCCAAAGAAGGCGAAGAAACCACGCAAGAAGCAGCGCTCGAAGAAGTCGAAGGAGCTTTTTGCCGATCCGAACCTCTACCTGGCCGGGCTCGACGCCCTGGCCGGGGAGGAGCTGGTGGAGCTCCCCGAGTCGGAATCGGAAGACGTATACGCTCCTGACGAAAACCGCCGAACTGAACTGCTGAATCATCCACCGGGGAACAAGCTGCTGTCCAAGTCACCGAGCTCATCTGGGAAGGAGGGAAGGAATGTTGGCGAAAGCTGTCAGCGAGGGAGGAAGGGCTCCGTCCCACCTGGCATGAACCACGCAGATGAATTCGAGCTGGCGGCTCTCTCGAAGCAATTCGAGCGGTTTGCTCACGAGAAGCGCCCGGTCGAGGCCTTCGAGATCTTCGAGGAATTCGCGCGCCGGAGTGGAGGACTGCAGCGTATCGACCCGGAAAGCGTCCGCGTCGTGCTGCAGCTCTTCGCTGAGTCTGATCCCGGGGGAGGGCGCAACACCTGGCAGAAGCTGCTCTTCCTCTGGTGTCGGGAGCGCCGGTGGGATGATGGTTTCATTGCTCGCTTCTTTCTAGACCTCGTCGACGAGCTAAATGAAGAGGGGGAGGACTTGCCGGCTGCGATGGATCAGCTGGCGCTGTCCCTGGAGCCCAGTTCGAGGCGCTGGTTGCGTTGGGCGCAATGGCAACTCGCCGAGCTCAATATGGACGGAGAGTTCAACGGGCTCAGCGCCCCGCAAACCGTCGACAGGCTGCATGCCGACGGGTGGCACTACGACTTCCGAGAAATCGGGCGACACCCTTCTGCAAAATCGACCCTGGAGAAGGCCCCTAAGCTGGCGTCGGAGCCGTCTCTGCAGGGCGTGCTCGAGTTCTTCCTCCAGTGGATTTGAGCGGTCGATTTCGTCCAGTCTCAGCGCATGTCGACCGAAGATCAGATCCAGCAGAGCGCGAAATTCGGGCAGCCAATCGGTTCCAGTGCGACTGAAACCCAATCGACGCCGATTTCTGTGCGAGTGAAATATGAGTCGGAGGCGCGTTGGCAAAGTCTCATGAAATCAACGCCTTGGAGAGGGCGTCCGTAGGTACCCTTCGCTCCGTCGTATATAGGGGGGTAGGACGCCTGGTTTTCGCTCCTACGAGGCCCCACCAAGGAGTGTGAATTGCAATCAGAGTGTTCTGTCCCGCCATATGTCGTCGAGTCTCCCAGTGACCTGATCGCCGCCGTCTGGCGCGCTGTCCGGGAGCAAGAGCCAGCCCGCCGAAATGAGGCGCCTCTACCGCCTCGAAAGGTGTGTCCGAAGAGTCGGCTGGGTACGCCCCAAAAGGTGGGGATTGCCACCCCAAGACGAAGACGACCTCGTTCAGCAGTTCTTGCTCAAAGTAGCGATGCTGCCCCGTACCACGAAGGACCTTCCTGAGAAGCCCGGCGGGTACGGCAAACAGATGGCGCATTTTCTCCAGAACCATGGACCACGAAGAAGTAGACGACCTCATGAACCGCATGGTTCATCTCGATCTGTGCGTTGATTGCGACTTCGGGACCGAAGGAGTGTATCTTTTTCGCCTCCGTCCCATCGAGGACTCCGAAGACACCGTTGATCTGAAGGTCGCCTTCACCGGTAACGGAGATCCCCTTCTCATCACGGTGGTCGTCGACCTTGGAGACTTCCCAAAGGACGTTCCGACCCTTCGCTGGCTCATGGTCGCGGACACTGGCTGCATGTTTAGCCACCTTGCGGAGGCTGAGGGGCGCCTGGTTCGTGGTTGCATCCATCCGGTCGAATGGCTGACGGACGAAACGCTCGCGGGGATGGTTTTCGAAGTGGCCAAGCTTTCGGTGCTAGACCGACGCAAGCTCTCCTAGCTCACAATCCCCGACAGCTCTTCTTTCACGGCTGCCGCCGCGCCGCAGCTTGGGCACTTGGTCGAAGCGAGCGACTTGTCGGCCTTGCAGTTGTTGCAAAAGACATCGCTGCACTTGGTGCACCGCCAATAGGGCATCCCACCCGAACCGCTCTTCTCGCTCGCAGAACTCCGAAATGCTGTGCTGCGCAGTAGCGATAGCGTCACAGCGATTGTCGTCGGAACTGCGAACCTGACCCTTGGCGTAGTTGCACTAGCTGCGGGGCCTCCGCTGGAAGCGCGTTCGTGTCCTATCGCGACGGCGCGGGTCCGCTGGTTCGAGGCATTGCTTTCAAGTACTTGAACAAGTCGCTTTCAGTCGAAAGAACGAGTCTCGACTCTTTGGTCAGCACGGTCTTGTAGGCCTCCATCGTGCGACTGAACTCGTAGAAGCGGACGGTCTCCCGATTCTGGTTGTAGGCCGCGGCGTAGATCTCCGTCGCCTTCGCATCTGCCGTACCTCGAATCTCTTCGACTTGCTTGTAGGCTTCGGACTGGATCTTGTTGAGGTCGCGCAGACGGTCCCCGGAGATGCGAGCGGCTTCGCCGTTGCCTTCCGAGAGGAACCTTTCGGCGATTTGGCGTCGCTCACTGATCATACGGTCGTAGATCTTCGGCCGAACGCTTTCGTTGTAGTTGATCCGTTTGAATCGAATGTCGAGGAGCTCGATCCCGAAGACGAGTACCTTTTCGGCCGCAGCCTCGAAGATTTCCTTTTCAACCAAGAGCCGACCCTTCGTGATCGGGACGAGCGCCCCGACGTCTCGTGTGCGCTCGTCATCCTCGGGCTCGACGAAAACGACGGAAGGCTCTCGACCCTTCGTCGTGCGGACCAACTCGATCAACAAGTGCTTCGCGACGGCATTTCGCGTCTCGCTTCCGAGAATGTCATCCAAGCGGGATTGGGCGCTCCTTTCGTCGCGCAGACGAAGAAAATACTGGAGTGGATCGGTGATTCGCCAGCGGGCGAAGAGGTCCACCGAGATGTAGAGCTTGTCCTTCGTCGGCATGTCCGACGGATTCCCGTCCCATTCGAGGATCCGCTTGTCGATCGGGTTGATCTCCTGGATGAACGGGATTTTTATTTTGATTCCCGCCGAGGTGATGGGTTGCCCGACAGGATCACCAAACTGGGTGATGATGACCTGCTCGACCTCGTCCACCTGGTAGAGGCTGCTGTTCGCGACGAATCCTGCGAGGAGGAGCGCCGCCACAAGAGCGAGCGTTCCCTTACTCACTTTGCACTTCCCTGAGTAGAGAGGTTCAGAAGAGGAAGCACCCGTGAGGACGCTTCATCGACGATGATGGTTTCCTTGACCTGAGGGAGCACGCCCTGAAGTGTTTCGATGTAGATCCTGCGGAGCGTCACCTCGGGAGCTTTCTTGTACTCGACGAACAATGCGTTGAACCGTGCCGCGTCCCCTTCTGCCTCGTTGATCCTGCGGATCCGGTATCCGTCCGCCTCGCGAATCCTCTGATCTTTCTCACCCAGGGCGAGCGGTACGACCTTGTTGTAGGCACGGCGCGCCTCGTTGATGAGTCGTTCCTTTTCCTGTTGCGCCTGATTCACCTCGTTGAAGGACTCTTGCACGGGTTTCGGTGGATTGATGTCCTTGAGCTGCACTTGATCGATGCTGACGCCGATGGCGTACTTCTTTGAAAGTGCTTGCATCTTGAGGAGGGCATCGTTCTCGATCTCCTGACGTCCTACGGTAATCACCTCGTCGACGGTTCTATCGCCGACGACTTCTCTCATGACGGATTCAGACACGTGCCTCAGGGTCTCTTTTGGGTTTCTGACCTCGAAGAGGAACCTGAAGGGATGGGAGATTCTGTATTGAACGACCCACTCGACGAGCGCTGCGTTGAGATCCCCCGTGACCATTTGGGCCACGAGCTGGGCCTCATCGGGTCTTCCTCCTTGAGAAGAATCTTGAGCCCCTGGCGTCGAGAAACCAAACTCCTGTTTCAGTTGCCGCTTGACTGGCAGGATCGTGGCGGTGTCGATCCCGAAAGGGAACTTCAGGTGCAGGCCTGGGGGAACTGTCGCGGTGTACTTTCCGAACCGCTGGACAAGGGCGACCGAATCACTTGGTACCGTGTAGACCGCCGACCAAACTCCCACCCCCAATAGGAGGACGAGCAGCACGGGAGCCCCGAGCTTGGGTCCGTCGCCCATCCAGCGCTTGCGGAGGCCTGCGAGGCGGCTGTTCACATCTGTCACGCCGTCGAAGTTTTCGTCGGGCCCGCTCCCGCTCCCTGAGTTTCCCATTGGTGCATCCGAGAGCAAGACTCGGGCCAGGTCCGAGGAGCTCCCGGGTTTGGGCCGTTTCTTCGGGCCACCGGAGTGGGCCCAAGGCGCCTCGCGGCGCCGACCCCGTCGATTTGGAGGTGCATCCCATCAGTTTGGCAAAGCGGATTCTTGGATAGGACAAGCGTTCCACATCACTGGGGTGGGCGAGAGACGCGTCCACCGAGACGCTTGCAGCCTAGACGGTTGGCTTTCCGTTGCCCGTCTTGGCCTTGGCCTCGAAGTTTCCCAGATCGAGAAGTAGAACTTCGGTGGGCCCGGTCACCTGCATCGACGCAGCGTCCTCGCCGCGCAGCCCCGCGCCATCCCCCGTTTCGAGCACCTCGGCGCCCACCCGGAGGGAACCCGCGACGACATGAAGCCATGCCCCCCTGTCCTTTCCGAGAGAGTGTACGACGTGTTGACCTTCGTTGAGGATGGCTGAGTACAAGAAGGCATCTTGGTGGACGGTGAGCGATCCATCGACGCCCCCCGGGGACGCGACGAGTCGCAGGCGGCCGCGACGGTCAGCCACGGTGAACCGAAGCCTCTCGTGGCCGGGCTTCAGCCCGAGACGGTTGGGACGCAGTCGAAACTGGAAGACGTGCGCTTCGTGTTCGCTCGAGGGGTTCAACTCCGAATAGCGAAGCCCGGACCCAGCCGTCGTTCTCTGAAAATCACCCTGGACCAGAACCCCAGTCAGTCCCAAGGAATCTTCGAACGCGAGAGCGCCGGTGTGAACGTAAGTGATGATCTCCATATTGACCCGGGCTTCACTCACAGCCGCCCTTCGGGCGAAACGTCCTTCCCTCAGGACTTCCAGGCTGCCAAAACGGTCGAAGGGTCGTTCTGCGGAGGGGGCAAAGGTGAGCCAGGCGTCTTGATCCATGACGGCTTCGCGGATCCTCTCGGCCGATTTGCGTACGAGAATCATTTCTCTGGCTCGCTCTCGGCGGCTGCTCTCTCGAGGCGTATCAACGAAGTGGCCCGACGAGACGCACTCCCGCTCGCGAGACTCCTGCTCAACATCCTCTGGGCGACCTTGCGCGTCACCGCGAGCTTCTTCGCGAGCTGACCAAGGAAGTCCTGTTCATCTTCCACCTCCGTACCTGAGCGGAACTCAGCCGCTTCCTTGGTCCGCGGGGGTTCTTGGTGCCTGGGCATCAGGATGACCCCAGGATCGGTGAGCGCGGCTGGGACCTCCGGGCAGCCGGGCATTGTGTTTCACTTGTTGCGAATGTGGTCGGAAGGGCTACAAGGATTCTTCTCGATACGTGCATTAATACTCTCGATTGGGGGTGGAGTCGACGCCGAACGAACCGTCGTCGGTCCAATCCCTCGCCTCCATCCAAGCAAGTCTCGCGCCATCACCACGAGCTGCTCAAGTCGACGTCGATCGAGCGCTTCAGTCGGTGTCGCCACCCCTCGGTCGCACCGAGCGACAGAGGAGCAGCTTGTCGGTCATTGTGGAGTTGACGTCGTCAACTTGAGGGAGTGCCGTTCGCTGGCGCGCTTTGTGCTTTCAACTCGGGCATGGAAAGCAAAGACGAACACGTCGGAAAAACGGAAAAGCAGCTCGCGGAGTTTGGAGCGCGAATCGACAGCCTCGCCAACAGAGCTTCGACAGCGGGCACCCATGCGGTCGAAGAGGAGAAAGAGCGTGTCGCCGAACTCCGAAAGAAGAGAGACACTCTCGCAGCCAAGTTGCGTGAGTTGAAGGCCGCAGGCAAGGACAGCTGGAGCACGCTCAAAAAGGGCGTGGACAGAGCCTACGAAGAGCTCGAAGTCGCTTTCAAGAAAGCCACGAAGTAGGGACATGAGATTCGAGGAGCCCGTCATCTCTTGGATGAAACAAGGATGGGGGCCGCGAGCCACGCGCGTGGGGGGCCTGCCCCCGAAGTGGCATGGCATTGATGACACGATGGAGGAGAAACATGAAACGACGACACGCGACGAAGAAGATTCATCAACAGCTCAGCAAGGCGGAGGACCTCGTCCTTTTCTTTCTTCGCGCTTTTGTGGGGTTCGTCTTCGTCGCACATGGCACGATGAAGCTTGCGGACCCCATGGAGACGACCCAGCAAATGGCGGCGCTCGGATTTCCGCTTCCTGGCATCGCCATGGCTCTGGCCACTTGTGGCGAACTTGCGGGGGGGTTGGGCCTGATGCTGGGCGCTTTCACTCGTCTGGCCTCCCTTGGCCCCTTGTTCACGATGCTCGGGGCGATCTTCGCGGTACACTGGGAAAATGGGCTCTTTGCATCAGACGGCGGCTGGGAATATCCGCTGACCCTATTTCTGGTATCGCTCGTGTTTGCCGTTCGTGGTGGTGGGAAATACAGCCTGGACGCTTGGGCTCAGCGTGTGAGGTTTCGTGGACTTGCCAAGGAGCACGTGAGTGCCGAATGATGAACAGTTTGGCGAGGCATGGACGCAGTGCCGGCACCCAGCCCACTTTGAGCGATCGGCACATCAGTATGATGGTTTCGAGCGAACGAGTGCCGAGCGCCGAGGCAACCAAATGCCGTCCGCCTGGAATCCCAAGAGCTTTCCTCTCGTGATTGCCGCATGAAAGGGCCCCACGTCGTCCGTCGGCACGGGTCTTGCCCTACAGCTCACTGGGGGACGAAGTTCTCCCCGGAAAGTAGAGAAAGATGAATACCCTGGAAACGAACCTCGCGCTCCTCGTCGCGCTTGCTGGCGGCATGGTGGCCTGCGGGGGCGCCGCACTCCCGAGTGAGTCGATGACGTCCGCCAAGGAGGCGGTCAGCGCAGCCGAGGCCGTCGGCGCAAAGGATGAACCACAGGCCGATCTGCATCTGAAGATGGCCGAGGACGGCATCGTCGAGGCGGAAAAGCGCATCGCCGACGGCAAAGACGAAGAGGCTCAGCCTCTCTTGAAACGGGCCATTGCCGATGCCGAGTTGGCGCGGGAACTGACCCATGAAGCCGCCAAGAAACGGGAGGCCGAAGCCGCTCTTTCGCGACTTCAAACTCTGGAACAAGGCGCTGAAGCGCGAGGAAGTGGATCATGATGAAGCGAACGAAAATTGTTGGCGCCCTTGCGGCGATTTCTCTCACGGGTTGTGCGGCGGCGCAGCCCTCGCAGGAGCTCCTGGATGCACGTCAGGTGATGAACGAGGCCGACACTGGCCACGCGCCCCAGTACGCCCCGAGCGAGCTCAAGGAGGCCCGTGACCTCCTCGCGGACGCCGAACGTCAGAAGGACGGTTCTTCGGAAGAAGTGCAATACGCCTATCTGGCCGATCGCGCCGCACGAGAAGCGAAGTCCCACGGAAACGCTCTCTTCTTCGTCGAACAAACGAAGGAAACCGACGCGCGTTACAACCAATTGCAGGAGGACGGACGCGTCGAAGCCGAGGAAAAGCTCGACGAAATGCAGCGACAACTGGACGACGTCGAAACGCAAATGCAAAACAAGGATGCGAACCTCGTGGCGCTTGGTGCTCGCAAGACCGAGCTCGAGGCCGAGCAACAAAGGATGGCGGGCGAGCTTTCGGAATCCTCCTCGGCTCTGGCTATCTCCGAGAAGGCTCGGAAGGAAGCCGACGCGCGCGCTGCGGCCGCGATTGCGAGCCTCAGCACTTTGGCCAACGTGAAGGAGGAGGGAAACCGGACCGTCGTGACCCTCTCGGGATCGGTGCTGTTCAAGACGGGAGAAAGCTCCTTGTTGCCGCTAGCTGAAGACAGTCTCACTCGGGTGGCCGACGCACTCCTGGACTTTTCTACCGACCGAAAGATTGTCGTCGAGGGACACACGGACTCTCGTGGAGAGGACAGCGCCAATCAAAAGCTCTCTCTGTCTCGCGCCGAAACGGTGATGAAGTACTTGCAGAGCCGCGGCGTGGAGGCGCAGAGGATGAGCGCGGTAGGGCATGGGGAGTCTCGACCTGTTGCCTCCAACGACACAGTCGAAGGAAGAGCTAACAATCGACGAGTCGAGCTCGTCATCAGCAAATAGGTTCGAGGGAAGGGGTTGCCCACGAGAGTGGGCACCCTGTCGGCAGGACGGGCGCCGCACCTGCGGTGTGGTAGTGCGAACACGATGAAGTTTGAGGAATTGGGGCTGGGAGAGCTCCTGAAGTTCGGCGACGAGGACGGGTTGCTCCGCTTCGCGGGGGATCCAGTGCTGCTTTTGGACGCAGATGTGATGGGTGATGCCAGGCAGCACCTCGTCGCCCAGTTCGGCGAGGATTCTGCGCGGGCCGTCTTCGAGCAGCTCGGCTTTTCTCAGGGATGGCGTTTGGCCGATCGAGTTTTGGACCAGTTCGAGTGGCCCACCGACGAGACGTGGGGGAACGCCGGCTCGCATCTCGGCAGGATTTCCGGGCTCTTTCAGTCGCCCGAGGGGCTGGAAAAAGCCCTGTCCCCGGAGGGGATCTCCCTCCGTTCGCCCGAGGCGAATCAGCAGCTCAGACGGCACGGCCGCGCCGACCGCGCCGTCTGTTGGATCACCACTGGATTTGTCAGCGGCTATCTCAGTCGGAAAGGAGAGATGGACGCTTTGGTCTTGGAGGACAAGTGCCGCGCCTGCGGAGATCCGTCTTGTCACTTCCGCGCTCAAACACGAAGCGCCTGGGCGTTCGAGGCCGCTCGGCTCGAATCGGGCAACGAAAAATCATCCATTGATCACCTGCTCGAGCACGTGAATCATGCACCGAAGAAAGCCACACCTGAGCCGCCGCGCCCGAAGTCGGAGCGACCGCGGAGTCATGATGTGGAGCAAGACCCTGGGCTCGTGACCCAAAGTCCGAAGATGCGCGAGACGGCCGAGCTGGCCGAACGAATCGCGGATGTCCATTCGACGGTTCTGATCACGGGCGAGAGTGGAACGGGAAAGGAGCGCATCGCGCGCTTCATTCACGCTCGATCGTCTCGTGCCCGCGAGCGATTCGTCGCCATCAATTGTGGCGCAATCCCGGAGGAGCTCATCGAAAGCGAGCTATTCGGTCACGCGCGCGGGTCTTTCTCCGGCGCGTTTCGGTCCTACGAGGGGATCTTCGAGGCCGCCCATGGCGGCACTCTCCTTCTGGACGAAATCAGCGAGATCTCTCCTCGCATGCAGGTCAAGTTGCTGCGCGTCCTTCAGGAGCGGGAGGTGCGGCGGGTGGGTGAAAGCCAAACCCGCCCCGTGGATGTTCGGCTCCTGGCCGCGACCAACGCCAATCTCGTGCAGGAGGTGCAGCGCGGCAACTTTCGAGAAGATCTCTACTACCGAATCCACGTCGTCGAAGTCTTCGTTCCACCTCTGCGTGAGCGTCGGGAGGACATCTTGCCGCTGGCGCGAACCCTTCTCCATCAGTCGGCGGAACGACTGGACCGCAAGATTGAGGGTTTCTCCCCCGCTGTGGCCGAACGCCTCATGAGTCACGATTGGCCGGGGAACGTGAGGGAGCTCGAGAACACCATGGAGCGGGGGGTCGTGATGGCCCGGGGCAGTCGCGTGGAACTCGAGGACATGGCGCTGGAAGCCCTGAATGCCGTGCCCCGTACCCGAGACAAGAAGCTCGATTCGGTCCGCCCACTTCAGGATGTTTCCAGGGACTACATCCTGGCGGCGCTCCATCTGAACTCCGGCAATCAGACACACACCGCCCGCCAGCTCGGCATTGGGTCCGCCACCCTCTACCGGAAGCTGAAGAGCTACGGATATCAAGCTTCCGAGTCAGATGACGACGAAGGCAGCTCTCCGCCCGTGGCGCTGGAACGAGACTGAGGTGGGTCTCGACTCAACGAGACCGGCCTCAGCTTTGCCCAATTCGATGGGTGGCTCGCTTCTTGGGTCACATCGACGAGGGCGACTCCACGAGACAACCCGATTCTGCTCCGAATAGCGAGAGGGCGCGAGCCAGCCTCTTCGGCTAGAAGTCCGCATTTTCCTGTTGTCGGCTTTGCTGCGCACTGGGGCGTGACCCAAACTGTCGCCATCGCTCCTCTCTCCTCCATCGAGATGACGCGCACCCAAGTCATCTTGATGCGGTGAACGCGAAAGGAGCGGTGAGCCGCTACGCGGGCTGATGCGTCGCTGGCCACGCGGACGGCTGAGGCGCTCGTGCCTCTCGCAGGTAGGACGGTAATGGCGCGGGTCTTGCTTGGGTTCGGGTAGCGGCGCGCCTCGTCATCCCGGGACGCCGCGTGCACCGGACGGTTCGCGTGACGTCGTCACCTGGCAGAATTGTCTGTCGACCGGTCGGCCCGTTTTGGCCCCATGGAGAAAAGAAAATCATCATGTCATTTCCTACAAAAGCTCTTCTTAGCGTGGCCAGCATCGTTGCTGGCCACGAGATCAAACGCCTCATGAGCGATCTCGAACTCGACGATCTGTTGCGACCCGTCGGACTCGAGCGTCGGCGCAGTCACGCTGGCGGTTCGCTCCTCTACCTGAGTGCGGGGCTGGTTCTTGGGGGCGCTGCCGTCATCGCATTTTCACCGAGCAGACGCGCGCAGGTCGCAAAGTGGCTATCCCACGAACCCAAAGACAGCGGCGGAGCGGCAGACGAAGAGAACGCCACCGAAGACGTTTACGCGCCCGAGAAGTCGGGGGGGAACAACCAAACTCCGATCGCCGCGGGAGACGCGCTCTGATCGTAAGCACCTCATCGCCGCCGCCGACCGGCCCCCCTAAGGATACCGCATGAAATCACAAGACGAGGGCGCGATTCGGGCGACATCGACCGTTGCGAGCAACGATTGGGTACCGGACGTCGGGTTCTTGGAGCGTGTCGTTGCGGCGGTGAGGGAGACGATCAAGGACGTCGCGCCCGATGCCCAGGTCGAGGGCAGAATCAAGAGCTCGAAATCCACTTGGAACAAGCGGCGTCGCTTCGAAGGACAAGTGCGTTCCATCCACGACAAAGTCGGTGTGCGCGTCATCGTTCGCGAACTCCGGCAGTGTTTCTCTGTCATCAGTCGCCTTCATCAAGAGATGACCTATCTCGCACAACTTTACGACGACTACATCACCTACCCGAAGGCCAACCGTTATCAATCGCTGCACACGACCCTCGTCGCGGAAAATGGTTGGCCCTTCGAGGTGCAGGTGCGCACCCGAGAGATGCACGAGCGCTCGGAGCATGGCTCCGCCGCCCACCTGGTCTACAAGGAGCGCCTCACTTCCGAGGTCGGAGCGGTGCCACGAACCCGGAGTGCCATCAATCCAATCGATCGCGTCCCGATGCTCCTCTCGGCCAGAGGCAAGTCGCTCGATGCGACCCGCCAACCCGCGACCGCCTGCCTGGAAGGTAAGTTGGCCTTCGTCAGTACCTATCCGCCGGTTGCCGGCAACCTCTCCAGCTACACGGCGAGCCTCACTCACGCGATTCAGGCCATTTGTCCCAGGTCGGACTGCATCGTCGTCGCGGTGAGTCCGACTGGAGGGCCACACCACTACGCGGAACAGATCCACTACCAGATCAGAGAAAACAACATCGAGGACTATTGCGAGGCGGCGCGCTTCTTGAACCGAAGCAAGGTCCGGGTCCTCTCGCTTCAACACGAATACGGCATCTTCGGCGGCGCCCACGGCGCACACATTCTCTCGCTCCTCCGCGCGGCGCGTGTCCCGATCGTCACGACGCTTCACACGGTCGAAAGGAACCCGACGTTGGTGCAGCACGCCATCCTGCACGAAGTGTGCGCCCTGTCCACGGGTCTGATTGTGTCGGGCGCCCAACAGGCCAAGCGCCTGGCTTCTCAGCACCACGTTTCTGCGCGAAAAATAGCGACCATTGATCCGCGTAGCCCGAAACTCCCCCAGAACTCGTTCGAACGTCGTCCCAGGACTTCGTCGTCCCCCCAGTGGGAGTGTGTTGCTCGTAGCTATCTCCGGTCCTTCAGTCGTGCAGTCCACGGGTTCACGAGCCATCACGAGCACGACTTGCCAGGACCCGAAGGAGCCACCATCCCATGAACGACCTCTCCGCCCCGAGTGACCTCTTCTCCAGGAGCCACGCAAACCCCATCTTGAGCGCCGCCGATTGGCCCTATCCGGCCGCACACGGTGTTCAATCCGGCGGCGACGCGCCTCAAGGACGGCACGACGTTGCTCCTGTGAGTCAGATTCTCGGCGAAACGCGGCTGTCCACCGAAAGAGCTCGGGAGTGGACGGCTTCGAATGTGCGCCGCGCTTCGACACACCCGCAGGCGTAGAGGTACATGCTTGCGGACCAAAACTGCCAATCTCGGGCGGCTGCTCAGAATTTGGGTCTTGGAGCCTCATCAACAAGTCCAGTCCCACCTGAACACGCGCCTCGCTCCCGTATCTTCGAATTGAACGAGGGTCACTTCAGAACGATGGGGTGTGAGCGCGACTGAACCGAGCTCCGCTGCGCAGGGCCCATCTAGTCGAGGCTGCAGAGTCTTGGCACGGCTGATGCTCTGCACTCGGCATGTTTGCAAAATCTAAGGTCGTATTCCCCATCTTCTCTGTCTTTCTGGGGTCCTGCGCCCGAACGCCGCCGCCCGCCGATCCAACGGTCGAGGCACAAGCCTCGGCGCCAGAGCCGACTCCCCGGACGGCCCGAGCCGTCGAAGACCGGGGCACCATCCAGGTCTCTCGAACGATCCAAGAAGCGTGCGGATTGAGCGACAGCGAGGCGTACTTCGAGTACGACTCAGCCGCACTCCTGTCCTCTGATTCGAGGCTCCTGGATAGACTGGCGACGTGCTTCATCAGTGGGCCGTTGGCTGGTGAGCACATGAGTTTGGTGGGGCGTGCAGATCCACGAGGAGATGAAGAATACAACTTCGCCCTCGGCGGGCGCCGCAGCAACAGCGTCAAGGACCATCTGGTCCGTCAGGGAGTGAACTCCGACAATATCGGAGCGACTTCTCGCGGCGAGCTGGACGCAATCGGAAACAACGAAGCGGAGTGGCAGCAAGATCGTCGAGTCGACGTGAAGCTGGCTTCAGAGCTCTGAGGGGCAAACGATGCTCGAGCTCTCCTTCGACATCTTCGCTTCGCGGACGATCAGTCCGCGAAGCCGAGCGTCGACCAAACGACGTACACGGAGAGGGCAAACAGGACACAGAGTGTGGTGAACGTCCAAAACTGAGACTTGCGGTCGACGGGCAATCTATCCGCCGACGCGGCTCCGCTCCGCCAGCCTCTCCTGATTCTGGCGAGAAGTGTCATGGACGCAGGGCTTTGGCGTGGCGCCTGCGGTAACCGTTTCTCCTTACTTGGGACGCCAGACGAGGTTGTGGTTTCGTTGGCGAGAGGAACTGAGCCTCCCCCTTCGTTCATCATGTCAGCGCTGGCGGGGGGCAAAGGCGGCAGGGGAGAGGTCTTTTCATTTTCGCTCATCCCTTGCATGAAGCACGATCCATTCCACCGTGAATCTGTGGCAGTTGAGCTCGTGCTGCTCGGGGCTGCCGTCGCATTTTGACGTGGCCCTACGTCACGATGATGGATACGGCACCCGGGTCTTGGAGCTTTTCGTCCTCCGCCGCAACCGGAACGATGCGCAGAACGCCTCCGTGACCGAGGGGAACGGATATTGCAGCGGCCGCAGACTGTGAGAGTTCTTTTCGACAGTGTGCCAGACAGGAAAAACCCAGCATGACCGCCGGAGACATCGACGACAGCACTCGCCTCACCCGGATGATGGCTGAGATTGGCGTGATCTGCCGAACGATTGCTCCGAGCGCCATGATCTCCGGCCGGGTGGTGCCGTCCGCTTCTGCTCAGGACAAGGCGTCTTGCGAGGGCGCCCCCCCCGCTCACCTGATCGGAGTGCGGGTCGTGGTGTCGACTCTCGAGCAGTGCCGCCGCGTCGTCGACCAACTTCACCGCTGTTATCGTCGCGTTCCGTCCGAGTACGACGTCAACGTCGTCCCGCCCAAGCCAAACGGGTATCGATCGCTGCGCACGACCCTGCTCGACGCCGACGGACGACCTGTCAAGGTGCAGGTCCTGACCTTCGGGGTTCACTTCGAAACGAGGAGCGGGACCGCTGCACACGGACGCTCCGAGCAGCTTCAAGATTCCGGCCGGAGTCTTCTTCCGTCCCATCCTCGCGAGGGCTCTCACCGTGGTCGCTAAGGAAATCATCTACACGAGCGCTGCTCGCGCCGAAATCGGAAGGGGCCTGGATGCCTTAGCCGACGTCGTCCGGGTGACCCTGGGGCCACGAGGTAGAAACGTGGTTCTCGAGCGATCGTGGGGGGTGCCGCTCATCACCAAGGACGGTGTCAGCGTCGCCAAGGAGATTGAACTCGACAATCCCTTCGAGAACATGGGGGCTCAGATGGTCAAGGAGGTCGCCGAAAAGACGTCCGACGTGGCCGGAGATGGGACCACCACCGCAATCGTCTTGGCCCAGGCGATCTACCGAGAGGGGGCTCGGCTCGTGGCGGCCGGCATCGACCCGATGGAGATCAAGCGTGGCATTGAGGCTGCGGTGTCGGTGGTCGTTGGTGCTCTGGCAGCTGGCTCGAAGCCGATCGACGGGCACGCGGAGATCGCGCAAGTTGCCAAGAACAGTGCGAACGGCGACGGGGAAATTGGGGAGCTGATTTCCGAGGCAATGGAGAAGGTCGGCCTGGACGGTGTTGTGACGGTTGAAGAGGGGAAGTCCATGGAGACAGCCCTCGAGTTCACCCAGGGCATGCAGATCGATCGAGGTTACCTCTCTCCGTACTTCGTCACCGACACCGCGCGAATGGAAGCCGTGCTCGCTGACTGCCTCGTTCTCCTGGTCGAACAGGAGATTTCCAATCTGCAGGACATCCTACCCCTGCTCGAGGCAGTTTCGGGTGGCAATCACTCTCTGCTCATCGTGGCCCCGGACGTTGGCGGTGAGGCGCTCGCCGCGCTCGTCGTCAACCGGATCCAGGGTGCCCTCGAGGTGTGCGCGGTCAAGGCGCCGAGCTTTGGGGATGCCCGGAGGGAGATCCTGCAGGACCTGGCCATTGTTTGTGGTGGCAATGTGGTGAGTCGCGATCTCGGAATCGAGCTTCGGAACGTTGCTCTCGGTGACCTCGGTCGAGCAAGAATCATTTCCATCGACAAGGAGACGGCCACGTTCGTCGGTGGCGCGGGAGCACCCGAACTCGTCACCGCGCGAGCGAATCAACTGAGGACTGAGATTGAAGAATGCTCTTCCGAATTCGAACGTGAGAAGCTCCGGGAGCGATTGGCCAAGATTGTGGGAGGCGTCGCCGTGCTCAAGATCGGCGGGGCAACCGAGACCGAAATCAAGGAGAGGAAGGCTCGCGTGGAGGACGCGCTTCATGCGACCCGGGCAGCCATCGCCGAGGGAATCGTCCCCGGTGGCGGGGTGGCGCTCCTGCGCACCTTGCCGGCCTTGAATGGCTTGGTCCTGGGCGGAGAGCAACGGTTTGGAGTGAATGTCATCCGCCGTGCGATCGAGCAACCGCTTCGGCAGATCGCCCGGAACGCCGGCAAGGAAGGAGCTGTCGTCGTGAAGAAGGTGCGCGAAGGAACGAACGGGTTCGGCTACAACGCCGCGTCTGAGACCTATGAAGACTTGGTGTCTGCTGGGATCATCGATCCGACCATGGTGGTGCGAGTCGCCCTGCAAAATGCAGCATCGGTGGCGGCTCTGTTGCTCACCACCGAAGTGGTCATCGCCGAGAAACCTCACCCCAGCCAAATGGAGAGGAGCGCCGTCACCCATCGCAACTCTGCACAGAGGGGGGACGAGCAATGATCAAGGAGGCCGCCTCGTGCCCAGCACTCTCCGCATCGAAGTCCCCTCAGCCCCGTCCAAGGAAGTAGTGGAGCTGCTCGACGGGGGAGAGCAAGCCTACCCCCGAATGCTGAGGGCGATCACCCGGGCGAGGAAGAGCATCGATCTGGAGGTCTATTCGTTCTCTCTTTCAGGAGTCGGTGCAAAGTTCATCACGGCGTTGGGGCAGGCCGTCGAACGCGGTGTCGTGGTACGCATCGTACTCGATGGTTGGGGCTCGGCGCGACGTGGCCGGACGGTCGTCGCGGCACTTCGTTCGGCGGGTTGTGAGGCACGAGTCCACCACCCGCTTCTCGGGCTTTTGGTCGGAAGGCTCGGCCGCAATCATCGGAAGCTGCTGCTCGTGGACGATGAAGTCGCGTTCATCGGAGGCATCAACATCGGGGACGAGAACTTGGACAAGCATCCACGTCTCCGTTGGGCCGATCTGGCTCTCGAGATCCACGGACCCCAATGTGCTCGTCTCGGGGCGATGATCCGGTACCAACCCGCCAGATTCGTGAAGAGCTCTCTTCGCATCCATCTCTGCGGGATTGGAGGGGGCTGGCGCCTCCGGCGGCACTACCTCAAGATGATCGCGAATGCCCGGCGAAGCATCTACTTGGCTCACGGCTACTTCCTACCGGACCGAGGGGTCGTTCGTGCGATCGTGGCTGCTGCCCAACGTGGCGTGCAAGTGCATCTTCTTCTTGCAGGCCGCAGTGATGTTCCGTTTGCACGGGCGGCCACCAGGAGTCTTTATCGCCGCCTTCTCAAAGCCGGAGTTGCCATTTCTGAATGGAATGACTCGACCCTGCACGCGAAAGTGATGACGGTCGATGCCGCAAGTTTGCTCGTCGGCAGCTTCAACCTGGATCCGCTTTCCCTGGCCAACCTGGAGACTTTGGTCGAAGTTCAGGAACGACACGTCGTCGTGCAGGCAGAAGCTTGGATCAAGGATCACATACGGCGCTCGCTGATCGTCACGCAGGTGGACGTGGCGGGCCAGTTTCAGCGCTGGGTCCTGGATCCGTTCGGTTGGATGGTGGCTGGTCTGGCTGACGGGATTGGTGCAACGATTGCTGGTTCGAGGCGAAGGCGTGTATCGAAGGGCGTCTAGGAAACTTGCCCTCGACGGCTTGCTCAGGGCATGGACTGATGGACGAAGCCCTGTTCCGCGAGTTTCGCGCCCTGAGGACGATGCGCAGTGGGAATTGGCGGGGGAAAGCGGCAGGAAGTGTGTCCCGCCGCTTTCTCCCCAACGCCGAGAGATCGCTGAATTCAGTAGCGAAGCGACCACTGACGCATGACATCTCTTCGGCTTACGAGCCCGATGAGAACCCCATCTTCAATGACGGGCAGGAGGCGGACCGAGTGTTTCTCGAACAGCGACACCAAGCTGAACACCTCCTCACCGGGGCCAACCGTGACGACATGTTCGCTCATGAACCCTCCCACACTACGTTCCATTTGATAGGGGGCATGGTCGTAGCTCCCGCTGGCGATCACTCGGACGCAGTCCAGCTCCGAAACGATGCCAACCACGTTCTTGCTCTTGTCCACTACGGGAGCCCCGGAGATGTTGTATTTGAGCAAGGTCCTCATGACTTCGCGCAACTTGTGGCTTGGCGAAAAGGTGATGAGGTTGGTTGTCATGCATGCCCGTGCATCAATCGGACGCTTGGGCACCTTGGGGCGGTCGCTCTCCATTCCCCGCGCGATGCTCTCGTTGATGTTTTCCATTTCCGTTCTCAGGGCCCAAGCCGTGCGCACTTCACCGTATCCCCTGCACGAGCCCCGTACTTGAAGGTGACGTGAGAGATTCGGCATG
>CBFGUR010000052.1:0-36878 GCA_965652275.1 uncultured Polyangiaceae bacterium
CGGACGATTGACGCGCGGAGCGCTGAATCACATGAGCGCACCGTAGTGGCTCGTGCAGCTCCGGGGACTTGCGTCCCCTTCGCTCAGCACTCGTTGCGTCGAGCTCCCCCCTAATAGATCAGAGCAGATCCGCGTAGCCGACTACACCGAGGGTGACCGAGGTCCAGGTGTCCGTCACGTCCGTCGCGTCGTCGTTGAGGTAGACTTCTTCAGACGCGAACTCCATGCGGCCGTCGAGACGCACGATGAAGTTCTCCGTCTCGGGGACGGGCTTCAGATCGAACGTGAGGGTGGCGGTCGCGAGCGAATCGTCGTCGGTTCCGTAGAGGAAGCCGTCGGTCGAGGCGAGGTACTCGCCACGAGCCGCGATGCCGAAGGCGGGCACGATCTGGTAGCCAGCCGCGAGGCTCGCGCCCCAGAATGCAGCGGCTTCGTAGCCGGCGTTCATGTCGAAGTTACCGACGATGCTGAGGTCACCGAAGCTACCGACGAGAACCACGTCGACGAAGGTGTCGACGAAGCCGCCGTTGGCCACCGTGGTGTCGGGCTTGAACGATTGAAGAACGCCAGCGTACGCGCCGATGGTTCCGTTGTCGTAGCCGAGCTGCAGACCGCCGTTGATGGCGCCAGCACCAAGGTTGGAGTTGTTCGCATCGTTCACGACGAGAGCACGCGCGACGAAGTCACCCGTGGCGTACTCGGCGCGCAGACCGGTGTGCCAGAAGGGCTGCATGTTGAAGTACAGCTCACCGCGGGTGTAGTTGAGGTTGTTCCACGACTCAGCAACTTCGGCGCCGTAGATGGTTCCGAAAGCACCGAGGTCGAGAGACAGGCCTTCGGCCGGGCGGTAAGTCACGTACGCATTGGTGATCGGACCGAGGGTACCCGTTCCGTAGATGGCAACGGCGTCACCGAAACGGAGACTTCCGTTCACGGCCCACATGCCGCCATCGTAACCGAGGTCAGCACCGAGCCAGTTGAGACCGAAGCCGCTCTCCGGTGTTCCAGTGGGCCCGTTGTTGGCGTAAACGCCACCACCAGCTTCACCATTAGGGCCAACTACACCGGACTTGGCGGACTGCCAGCCGGCCCATGCATCGGCGAACACGAAGAGGCTCGGGGTCCCACCGGCTTCTTCTGCGGCTTCCTCGGGAGCATCGGCGGGTTCAGCCTCAGCAGCAGGAGCCTCTTCGACTTCTTCGACCGGCTCTTCTTCGACCGGTTCTTCAGCGGGCTCTGCTTCTTCGGCAGGTGCCTCTTCTTCGGCCTGAGCGGTCTCCTCCGCTTCAGCCTCTTCTTCCCCGGTCTCGACGTCGCCTTCAGCTGTGGCTTCGGCGGAAACATCGAGCTGAGCAAATGCTCCGGTCACGGAGAAAGAAATTCCAGCGGCAACGGCCGAGGACAGAAAGGTTCGATTCAATTTCATCTTGGGTAACTCCAGTACGGGTCAATGAGGGGGTGTCCCGCGCTGTGGTTCGGGGGATGAGGGTTGATGTCCCACAACGCACCCCGTCCATTAGCCAGCCGATTGTTGCCGGACTGTGTCGAAACTTTTTCGCTGTCCAGGGCCAAAAAAAAAGGATTCTATAACCGCCCAACAGCTTGAATTCGCTCTGTTTTTCTCCATTTTTGACGCTCGATCCGGCGACGAAACGTGGAGAAACGTTTCGGACCCATGTCTCCGTTCCAGTGAGCTTGCGAATCATCCACGTTCACATTCGTCACACTCCTTGACCGGAATGGACCCAGGGCGCAGATGTACGTCCCCATGAATGCACCGGTGGACAGCGAGCATCCCGATCTTTCGTCCTTGGATCTCGACGAAGAGATCCTGCGCCTGAAGAAGGAGCGCAATGCGGTCATCCTGGCTCATTACTACCAAGAGAGTGAAATCCAGGACCTGGCCGACTTCATCGGCGACTCGCTCCAGCTCGCCCAAGAGGCCAAGAAGACGTCGGCCGACGTGATCCTCTTCGCGGGGGTGCACTTCATGGCCGAGACGGCAAAAATCCTCAACCCGGAGCGCACGGTGTTGGTGCCGGACATGGCCGCGGGTTGTTCCCTGGCCGACGGCGCTCCGGTGGATCGCTTTCGTGCGTGGAAGGCCAAGTACCCGGGTGCCTACGTCATCAGCTACATCAACTGCTCAGCGGCGGTGAAGGCCGAGTCGGATCTGATTTGCACGTCTTCGAACGCCAAGAAGATGGTCGAGTCCGTTCCGGCCGACCGTCAAATCCTCTTCGCTCCCGATCGCAACCTCGGAAAGTACCTCATCAAGGAAACGGGGCGCGAGATGGTTCTGTGGCCGGGCAGCTGCATCGTGCACGAGACGTTCAGTCTGAAGCGCCTGTTGGATTTGAAGCGGCAAAACCCGGGCGCGAAGATCATCGCCCACCCCGAATGCGAGGAGCACATCCTCGACGAGTCCGAATTCATCGGCTCCACGGCTGCGCTGCTTCGCCACGTGCAGGAAGATCCCGCGGAGACGTTCATCGTTGCGACCGAAAGCGGCATCTTGCATCAAATGCAAAAGGCAGCCCCGGGCAAGACGCTCATCGCCGCTCCTCCGGAAAACGAGAGCTGTTCGTGCAACGAGTGTCCATTCATGAGGCTCAATACGCCGGAAAAAGTCTACCTCGCTCTGCGCGACATGAAGCCAGAACTGATCATGAACGAGGCCGATCGAGAGGCCGCGCGGGCACCGATGGAGCGCATGCTCGAGCTGAGCGCCCGCTGAGTCCCGCCCTTCAGTCGCCTTTGCCTGGGAGCCGACCGAAGACCGAAAGCGCGCGCTGCTTCAGGTCGCCGCACGCCTCTTCACCGAGGTTCAGAGTCTCGTCGGGATCGATTTTCAAATCCCAGCAGTGAAACGAATGGTCCCAAGCGCGCGCCTCGAGCTTCATGTGACCGCGCATCATGCCCCAGTTTTCGAAGGCGCAGCTCCAGACTGCCGAACAGTTCGTCATCGGTAAGGCGCGGTCGTTCCGTTCGGGCCGGAGCAGACTCGTCCCAACGATCCTCTTCTTGAAATGCTCGATCTTCGGGCTATCCCAAACGCCCAGAAGATCGAGCACGGTGGCCGACAGATCGGGATGAAATGAAAACGCGTCCTTCTTGTCTTCGAGGTTGCGACGTTCGCTCTCGCTGAGCGTTCCCTTTGGGGCATCTATCCACGCTGGGACGAGCACTTCTTCGTCGTAGAGGCTGAAGGTGTGTCCCATCTGATGGTGCTCTCGGAACGCCTCGCCGTGATCGCTCGTGTAGATGACCACGGTGCGCTCGCCCGCTTTCGAATCGTCGAGGGCCGAAAGGAGCCTGGCCAGATGCAGGTCCTGTTGGTGGATTGCATTCTGGTAATGGTTGAAGAAGTGCTCGTTCTCATCCGGCGCTTTGCTGGTGGTAGCGGGCTGAAACGGTTGCGGCCGGTCCTCGTGAACGAGGTACGGGTAGTGCCCATTGGACAGCTGGATGGTGAGAAAAAAGGGCTCCGAAAGCTCACGCAGCTTCCCGATGGCTGCATCGGCGAACAGAGCTTCATCCGCCCCCAAATCGATGTTGCTGTCGGGCTGCACCTCGTTGCCCGTAAGAAGGGCATCGACGCCCAGATTCTGCAGCCACAGGCGCAGATTGCCGAACATGATGTTCTGGCTCGTGAAGTAGCCCGTCGCATACCCTGCGCTTTTGGCGTAGTCGAACAGCAGCGGCCACGTGTGGAGCACGTCGCGGGACTCGTGGGGTCCTACCCCGGACCACAATACGGCCATCGAAATGGCAGTAGAAGAATCGAGCGAGCGGAGCTGAGACAAGGCGACGCGGTCGGGAAAAAGGGCGTTCGTTGCGGGCGTACGCTGGCACGCTGGGTCGTAAGAGTTGCACACGGCGTCCTGGCGTACGCTCTCGGAAATCACCAAAACGACGTTCCTCGGGCGCGCGGGGCGCGCCTCGAGGTGAGGCACGGGCAAGGACGCGCGCGCGCGGGGGCGGGACTTCCCGCTCTCACTCGATAGTCCGAGCTGAGTCGATAGCATGCTGCCCATCGCGTGAAGATAGAGCGCGTCGGGCGTACTCGCTTGTCGCTCCTTGAAGCTGATCGGCAAGAAGAACGACACGATCAGAAGGACGGGCGCGACCCAGCCGGCGACGAGCGCGCTCGTGCGCGTCGGACGCACGACATTGCGCGCGCCCCAAACGAGCAGGACCGCACAGACGAAGGCCGGGAACTTGAACGAGAAATAGTTACCTCGATCGGCCCAGAGCTGGTTGACGACGCTCTCGGTGAAGTCCGTGGCGAACCGAGCAACGTCGGCGTTCAGATACGCGCCATACTGCTCGAAGAAGTACGCCTGACCCCCAAACGCAATCGTGAAGAAGAAGACGAACAGCACCTGGGCGAGACGGGCGAAGACCCCACGCTGGCGGCTCGCTGCCCAAAGGAGCGTTCCCCAGAGCGCGGCAGCTTGGAGCGCAGAAAGAAGGTAGGAGGCGCGATCGGCATCGGAAAAATCCCCGAGACGGTCGCGACGGAGTACGGCGTCGAGGCCGACGAAAAGGAGCGCCGGGAGCGCCAGGAGCGCCCAGCGCAGCCCCCGCCTCAGGCGCGCGCGTCCTCGCGCAGCAGGAGCGCGACTACGCTCCGCGCCGCCTTGCACCTCGATCGATTCGGTTGCGCTCGGCACCCGGTCAAATCCCCTCGGTCATGAGGCTTGTGATGATGTAGTTGAAGATCAGAATCGCCACTGCGCTCTGCACGACCGCGCGAGTCGTAGCACGGCCCACGCCCTGCGCCCCTCCGCGAACGAAAAACCCTTGGTGACAGGAGAGGCTCGAAAGGACAAAGCCGAACGCTGCCGCTTTGTAGATCCCCATCGCGAGGTCGTTCAGCTCGAGGTACTTGTCGACATTGGCCAAGAACGCTCCGGGATCGATGCCGAGCCATCGAACTGCCACCACCCACGCTCCGAGCATGCCGACACAGGTATAAAGAACGCACAGCAAGGGAACCATGAGGAACCCCGCCACGAGGCGGGGTGAAAGGAGATACTGGATGGGGCTTACAGCCATCGTCACGAGCGCGTCGATTTGTTCGGTGACGCGCATGTTGCCGAGCTCTGCAGCCATCGAGCTCCCGGCACGCGCTGTCACCATCAAAGCAGCAAACACGGGGCTGATCTCCCGCGTGAGAGAGATCGCCACCACTCCGCCCACCATGCTTTCGGCCCCGAACTGCCTCAGACTGTGGACCGTCTGCAGCGAGAGCACCATGCCGCTGAAAACACCGGTCACGATGACGATGAAGGACGATCTGACGCCGATGAAGTCCATCTGGGCGAGGTACTGCGTGACGCGAAAAGGCGGCCGGAACACCCAAGCGATGGTCGCAAGGGTCAGCTGCACGTAGGAGCCAATTCCCTCGAGCGCAGCCATCGGCGGCTCGACGAGGGCACCCCCCACGGTCTTTAGTGCGCCGGCGAAGCCGCCTGGCGATTGCTCCGGCTCGCTGCTCACCGCCGGTGGCTCTCCTCGCCCAAGAAGGATCGCAATCTCTCGAGCGCTCGGCCGCCGTCCGCGCGCAAGCGTGCTCGGCGGGGGTGCAGTTCTATTTCGAGGTGGAGCGCGTCTCCGCCCAAGACTCGGACGAACGGGGCGCCCCACTCGACGACGAGCACGCGCCCCTTTTCGCGCTGGCTTTCGAGGCCGAGCTCGAAGACTTCGTCCTCGTCCGAGAGTCGATACAAGTCGGCATGAACTAGCGGCGGGGTGGTTTCGTACTCGTGTGCCAGGGTGAACGTTGGACTTGTGACTTTCTCGTCTTCATCCAGCCCCAGAGCATGACACAGCCCCCGGGTGAAGAACGTTTTTCCGGCACCGAGACCGCCCGAAAGGATCAGGAGGTCGCCTCCGCGCAAATGGGGCGCGAGACGCCGCGCCAGTGCCGTCGTCTCTTCCTCCGAGTCGAGGGCGCCTTCCCAAATCGGTAGAACGTTGGTCGTCACTTGGCGTTCTCCAGTCCCCGAACGACGATCTTTCGTTCGACGTGGCCCGTGGAATCGAAACCGCGTGCGTCGGCCGTCATCAGGGGAGCGCGGGCGTCGAGCAATGCATTCCTCGCCTTCTCGTGGTGCATTCGCACCTCTTGCTTGTCCGTGACTTGCGTCAGGGGAAGATGTTTCAGTGCCTCGGAGCAGAGACGGGCGGCGTCGACTCCGAGCGAGAAATACCAGTCGTCGGCTGAGACTCTAGCGGGAGCTTTCCCCTCGAGGATTGCTTTCTCTTCTTCGGTCATCTGACCCGAAAGGGGGGTCATCCGACGTGAGGGGTACTGTCCCACGGAGAGCCTGAGCGGCTCCCCGGGCCCATACGTCGAGGTGTGAGCGCCTTCGAGACCGAAGACGATGGTGGGGTCCCAGCTGGTCTGAGCGAGCTCCGATTGAACCTGCAAGCAGCACGTCGAATCACCCAGGACCAGCACCGCGCTCTGCCCTTCTGCGCGCCAGGCCTCCCAGGGAAGCGTGGTCGTCGTGGGCCGCCCGTCTTGCGCGGGACAAGGGGTGCCTCCTGGCCCGACGAGGGCCCATTTCCCAGCGAGCTCCGTCCCGTCGAGCGCGGCGATTTGCGCCGCGTCTTCGACTCCAAAGAAGAAGCCGTAGGAACTCTTGGCTGAAGCACGGGGCGGATGCATTACGATGACCGGCACTTGGCGAGTCTCAGCGAATACGATGGCCTCGGTCGCGCTGTCCTCATCGAATCCCGCAATCAGGATCGACGCGCCGAGACCCGTGAGCCTGCCGAGGGCCGCGGAAGTGGAGCCGCGACTCTCGGCAGCCAACATCTCCACGTCCGCGGAACCACCCACAGCGGGAGCTCGTCCCAAGTCGAGGCCCCGCACCAGCCCCATCCCTACCCGAGCCGAACGGCGGCGCAGCACTTCGCTCTCTCCCCCCATGACGATACCGATGCCCCGGCCGGCGATGCGGGCCTCCTTCTCCGCGAGCGCTGCGAGAACGGACAAATCGTCTCCGCTCTTTCCCGCCCGGAGCCAGGGTGGTGCCGCGTCGAGCAAATCGCGAGCCAACCGCGCGTCCCGAGCCCGGAGAGCTTCTCTGCTCAAATGCTCGATGATGGCGCGGTGGATCCAATCGCTCGCCGCTTCATCGACCTCTTCGTGTCGGGCCGACTCCCAGTCGGCGAGGAGGCGCGAAAGCGCACGGGTGGGCACTTGAACGATCGCAGCTTCCGTCCATTCTTCGACGTGACGAGAGTTGTCCGACTCCGCGAGCCAGGCGACCATCGCGTCCACCGTGAGTCTCCAACGCCGCGACGCGATGGCTGCGTTGATCCTTTCACGGGCGTACTGGTCCTTCGCTTCGCGGGAGAGGAGCTTTCCATTGAGGGGCGCCAATCTTTCGAGCGCCTTTTCGTGTCTCCCGCGACGGTTGTCGATGGCTGCAAGGACGACTTCTGCTTCGTCTCGTGTCGGTCCTCGAGCCCCGCGCATCACGGGCTGGAGGATTTCTTCGGCGCTTTCCAAACGCCGCTCCATGAGGGCGATCTGCGCGAGCATGAGTCTCGCTCGAGCCACGCTGCGGTCCTTGGGAAACCGACGCACGAAGTCTTCCAGATCGCCGCGTAGTTCAGCCCTCGCGGGACCAGCGCGGAGCTCCCATTGGTCTTCCAAACGACGCAAGTCGGCCTGCGCTGCGCGAGAACCTGCAATGGAAAGACCGGGGTCCTCGGCCTTCTTCGGCGAGCAGCCGAAAAAGAACAGGGCCGCCGTTGTCCCCCCGTAAAGCCAGGCCCTCGAACGTCTCATCTGCCCCATCATCTACCATCCTGAGCGCAAACCGCCCAAGCTCAGCTCTCGGCTCCTTTCATGATACGTTCGGCGCGTTCGTGCCCGCATCACGCTTTCGCTCCATTGTCTCTCTGGTCGATCCATGGCTCCTGGGCGCAACCGTTGCTAGCGCCCTGGTCCTGACCCTGCAGATCACCCATCCTCTCGAAGGTCGCTCCACGGCGCCCGATGTCGTCAACTGGCTGTGCACGCTGCTTCTCGGCGTCGGCTTGCTCCGATTCTTGGCAAGAGGCCGACGCGACGAACGTTGGGTCGCGCTCGCTTGCTTGCTCGGCATCCTTCTCTTTCTGGGATTCTGTGAACCGTGGTCAGTCGGCAGCCCCGGCGAATTCTCTTCCCGCGCAGCGCGGCTGCTCTCCACGACCCATCTCGGCGTGCCACTCATCGCTCTTTCAGGAGCGTGGCTGGGTTTGGGGCTCGGGCTCCTTTGCGGACGTGCCATCTTGATTTTCCTTGGCAACGAAGGGCCGTGGGAGCGCTCGAGCGCGTGGCTCGTGGGGCTTTGCGTAGGAGCATTTGGGGCGCACGGGGTGATGGGCTATGCCTCGGGAAATGCCTCGCTCCTGCTGCCGTAAACGCACTCGAGCACACGTCTCCGTCCGGCCGAATCCGCACCATGCCCCACTGCTACATGCTCGCGCTCGCCGCTGGTTCCAGTCTCGACCAGCAGAGCAACAACGTGACCCTCTTCAACCTCGTCGAACAGGTGAACATCCCTCCCGGCGCTTCACCGGCGATCGGGACGAAGATCCCGCTCGAAATCCACGCCTACTTGCGTCTCGAAGCGCAGGAGATCGGACAGGAGTTCGATATGAGGTTTTGCTTGGAGAGCACGACCGGTCTCGAGACGTTCACCGACCCCGTCAAGCACCGCGGCTCGACCTCTCGCCTCAGGACGCGCGGCCTCGGGGTCCCGTTTCCTCCGGTCGTCGGCCACTACAATCTCCGCGTGGACTTCCGGAGGGGCGAGGGCGACCCTTGGAGTCGGGACCCTGCGAGCTGGCCAGTTTCGTTTCTGACGGCAGAACGCAAACCCCAAGTGACTCACTGATCTGCGCCCTCCGCGGGCCGACCTCGGGCGAGCGAGCGCCGCTGGAAGATGCGGGAACAGCTGTGGAAGCGGTTATTTCCCAGGAGTCTTGACGCCCCAACCGGAAAGGGTCGATAAAAAAGAGGCACCCTGAGCTGAATCCCTCGCTTCCACGGAAAGAGTCTCCGCATGCCAGCCCCGACCATTTACGACATCGCCGCAAAAGCCGGAGTGGGCATCGCCACCGTCAGCCGCGTGATCAACGGCAGCCGCCGGGTCTCGGACAAGACCCGGAAAGCCGTGCAGAAGGCCATGGCCGAGCTCGGGTTTCGGCCCAACAATGCGGCGCGTCGTCTAGCCGCGGGCGCCCCCAACCGACCCCGAGTGGTCGCGCTGATGCCGTTTTTCACAACGGCCTTCTATTTCACCGTCTGCAAAGCACTCGCCCAAAGGCTCTCGGCGGAAAACACCGACTTCGTTCTCGTGGACGTTCACGATCAGGACGAGGCCGATCGACATCTCGACAGACTCTTGGCCGAGCGGTCCTGCGAAGGGATCATTCTCTGTTCGATGGACTTGAGTGACGAGCGGCGCGATCAGTTCGAAACGCTCAACATCCCCTTGGTTGCCCTCGACTGCAACACCAAGAGCATCCCTCATGTCCGGGTGGACAACTTCGAAGGCGGTCGGCTTCTCAGTCGCATCTTGAGCGAACACGGGAGCAGCAAGCAGGTTCTCGTCATCGGGACCCGGGGAGCGCAAGTGTTCCTGGAGCGAGAACGCGGCTTCGTCGATGCTGCTCCCCCCGGTTCGAAGGTGATCGAGACCGAAAGCGTCGATGTGGACAGCGGCGCTTCAGTGGTCGGCGAGATCTTGACCGAAATGCCCGACGTCGACGGCATCGCCTGCGCTGGTGACCCTCTGGCCGTGGGAGTGATGCAGGAGCTGCGCCGCCGTGGCAAGAAAATCCCCGACGACGTTCAAATCATCGGTTTCGATGATCAGCCTCTCATGGACGCGCTCGGGCTGACGACCATCCGTCAACCCATGGCGAAGTTCGGTGACTGGGCGGCCGGGGCGATCCTCGAGCTCATCGCCGCTGGAGGCAGCGGGACGCAGGAATCGTTGGTGCTGCCCTTGGAAGTCATCGAGCGCGACACGACCCGCTGAAGTCGCCCCGGTACGCAGCGACGACAGCCGACCAAAGCTCGCGTAGACTGGCCAGCGCATGGCATCGCAGGATCCACATGACTCCGTTCTCGCTCATTTGGGGGCGTCTGCGGTGCATCGGTTCCGAGTCGCGCAGGGGCTCTTGGCAACCCTCCTTTCGGCCCTCAAGTCGACGACGACGCCGGGCGAAGGCGCTCGGGAAGTCGTGCGATCTCTCACCATGCGTCAGATCTTCTACACGAGCTTCCAGGCTCTCCCGATGATCAGTGTCGTGGCCCTCTTCGTCGGCTCGACGCTGACGGCCCAGACCGAGATCCTCGGCGGCCCGCTCCAGCGAGAAACTGCGGGACGCATTCTGGTGGCGGTGGTGGTTCGCGAACTCGCTCCCTTGGTTACTGCAATCATCGTCGCGGGACGCAGCGGTACCGCGATTGCAACCGAGCTCGGAGTCATGCGGGTCAACAAGGAGATCCTCGGCTTGGCCTCGATGGGGATCGATCCGCCCCGCTTTTTGGTGTGGCCGCGGCTGGTAGCGACGAGTCTCAGTGTTCCGCTTTTGACCATCTACTTTTCGGCCATGGCAGTCCTCGGCGGAAACATCACGGCATTCTTGATCGATCGCCACGGGCTGGCTGAACTTCAGTACGGAGCGATGTTGGCTCTCTCGCCAGCCGACTTGCCGTTCATCCTCCTGAAAACCTTGGGCCTGGGAGCGCTGGTGGGTTGGCTGTGCGCGTACTACGGGCTCGATGTGGGAGTTTCTTCGACTGAGGTGCCTCAGAAGGCGAGTCGCGCGGTGGTGCAAACGCTCCTCGCGTGCATCATCTACAATGCACTGGTGACGATTCTCTTCTACTGGATCGTGGGTGTCAGGCTGTCATGATCCTCGACCACCCTTCCATCGATGAACCAGGCATCACCCTCGATCGCGTTTCGTTCAGCTATGACGACGCGCCGCTGATCGACGACCTGAGCTGGGAGCTCGACGCCGGAAAGTCTGCGATCATTACGGGCGGCAGCGGCTCCGGGAAATCGACCTTTCTCCAGGTGGCAGCAGGTCTACTGCCGCCCTCTCACGGCACCGTGCTCATGGCCGGACATCCCGTCGACAACCTTCTTCCAAGCGAGCGCGTCAAGAAAGGACTCAGAACCGGGTTCGTGTTCCAGGAAGGGGGCCTTCTCGCCAACTTGACGGTCTTCGCGAACATCGAGCTCGCCTTGCTCTATCATCGGGACGTCCTCGAACTCGACGATGAGGGCATCCTCGCACGTGTCGAACGGGCTCTCACAGACGCTCAAATCGACCCCGCCTCGTGGCAGACGCTGCCCGCGCATTTGTCCTACGGCGATCGCAAACGACTGGCGCTTGCACGCGCAATTGCTCTCGAGCCCAACTTCTTCTTCTTCGACGACCCCGACGTGGGGATGGATCAAAAGACCGCTCGCGTCACCCACCAGATCCTGTGTCGCCTGCGCGACGATCCCACAGTCACGCTCCTCGTCGGGACCAACCGAACGGTGCTCATCGAACGTCTGGGCGTACCCGGCTTTCGTTTGGAAGCGGGCAAACTGTCGCGAGTGCATACGAGCGCGTCCATGCCTCCATCGCTCGACTTCAGCCCGGCAACCCGCGGCATCGCCCCGGGCGATCCCATCATCCGCTGAACGCCCCCACGCGACAGCGCGACCGCTTCTCAGAATCCGAAATGCGATGTCACTTCGTGCGAGAGGCCCACGATGAGCCGAACTTCGGGGCGCCGCAGGTCGTGCTCGAATCCATCGTCCTGTAGGGTCGCGCCCATGAAAGAAAAGATCTCGGGCAAGCGAATTCTTCTCACGGGTGCGTCCCGAGGCGTCGGCCTCGCGTCGGCTCGCCTCCTACTGCAAAACGGTGCGGAGGTTCTCGGTGTCGCGCAGAATGCCGGGCGCCTCGCATCGGCCCAGTCCGAGCTTTCGAAACTCGGGAAGTTCAGCTCCGTCTGCGTCGAGCTCACGGCTCCGAGTGCGCCCGCTGTCATCTCGCAGGCAGTGTCCGATCGCTGGGGAGCTCTGGATATCGTGATCCACAACGCGGGGGTTCAGCTCCATCACGAGGGGGGCATCCTCGGTGAACCCGATGGTATTCTGGAGCGCTCGATGGACATCCACGTGATGGCCCCATTTCGGATCACCCGGGCGCTGCTTCCGCTTCTGGAAAAGGGGAACGAACCGAAGATCATCAATGTGGGATCCGGAGCGGGCACGCTCGACGCGATGAAGGAGCCGGGCATCGCTTCGTACCGTCTGAGCAAGTGGGCCGAGTCGGGCCTCACGATGCTGCAGGCCAAGGAGCTCGAGGGGAAGATCTGTGTGAACGCTTTTGATCCCGGGTGGGTACGCACCGATCTCGGCGGCCCGAACGCGCCCGGCACTGCCGAAGAGGCCGCCGAGGGTCTACTCGAGACGCTGATCTTACCCTGGACCGAGACGGGGAATTTCTACAAAGACGGCAAAAGGATCCCCTGGTGAAACCCGGCTTCAGGACTCCGGCACCGTGTAGAGCTTGCCTCGGCCAGTTTCGAATGCGGTGAGATTCCCGAGGGTCGTGGCGGCAATGTTGACCAGAGCCTCCTCCGTGAAAAATCCTTGGTGCGCGGTGATCAGCACGTTGGGGAAAGTCAGAAGCCGCATGAACACGTCGTCTTGGACGATGTCGCTCGAGAGATCTTCGAAGAAGAGCTCCTCCTCTTCCTCGTAGACGTCGAGTCCAACGCCGCCCAAATGACGCGACTTGAGGGCGTCGATGAGAGCCTTCGAATCGACGAGTCCGCCGCGCCCGGTATTGATGAGGATTGCTCCATCCTTCATCACCGAAAGAGCCCGAGCGTCGATGAGGTGTTCGGTCTCCTTGTTTAGAGGGCAGTGCAAACTGACGACGTCGGACCTTTGCAGAAGTTCGTCCAGCTCGACGTACTCGACGCCCATCTCGCGACAGCTTTGGCTCGGGATCTTGTCCGTCGCCAGCACGCGGCAACCGAAACCCGTCATGATGCGCGCAAACACCTGCCCGATCTTTCCAGTCCCCACGACGCCGACCGTACGTCCGTGGAGGTCGAATCCGACGAAACCGTGGAGGGAAAAGTTCGCCTCGCGAACCCGCGCATGGGCTCGGTGAATCTTACGATTGAGGCTGAGCAGAAGGGCCACGGCATGCTCGGCAACCGCGTAAGGTGAATAGGCCGGAACCCGCGCGATCGTGATGCCGAGCTTCTGGGCGGCGTCCAGATCGACGTGGTTGAATCCGGCGCAACGAAGGACGACGAGGCGAACGCCACACTCCTTCAACTCGGACAGTACGCGCGCGTCGAGTTCGTCGTTGACGAAAGCGCACACGGCGTCGGCCCCTCGGGCCAGGGGCGCCGTCGCCTCGCTGAGATGAGCTTCCAAGAACACCAACTCGTGGTGATGGCGTTCGTTTTCCGCCGAGAAATACTTCTTGTCATGAGGCTTCGTCGAATACACCAAAGTGCGCACGACAAAGGAGTACCCCCGGGCGCAGCGAGCTACCAGCGCAAAGTCCGCCGCACGATCCACGGCCGTCACCACCCGTGCGGCCGGAAGTGGAAGGAACTTTCTACTCGGCCCGGGGGTGGACGAGAGCCCTTCGAAGTCCTGCACGTTTGAATAAGTGTGGAGAACGAAAACGGAGTCCCGCGCTTCCAAACCTCGGATCTTCTGGTCATGTTGCAGGCGAGCGGCTAAGTCAGAGGTGTTCACTCGCCTCTCTCATGTCGACAATCCGACCGAATAAAGAAATCGTTCCCGTCACACTCCCGTCACACATCCCCGCCGGCAAGAAGGGAGCCCCTTCGGGCAAACCCGAACGGTACATCAACCGGGAGCTGAGCTGGCTCGAGTTCAACGCGCGAGTGCTCGCCGAAGCGGACAACCCCGACGTCCCGCTCTACGAGCGACTGAAATTCCTGTCGATTTATTCGTCCAATCTCGACGAGTTCTTCATGGTGCGGGCGGCAGGTCTGCAAGCCCAAATCATGAGCAACGTTCACGAGGTGCCCGCCGATGGGCTCACCGCGAAGCAACAGCTCGACGCCATCTCGGAGCGCGCCCACGAACTGTGTCATTTTCAGTGTGAAATCTGGAACAAGCGAGTTCATCCGGCCTTGAGGAAGGTTGGCCTGACCGTCGTCGATCCGAGCGACCTTTCGGAGTCGACGCTCAAGGCGCTCGACAAGAGCTTCGAAAAGGACATTTTTCCGGTACTGACGCCGATCGCGATCGACCCGGCCCATCCGTTCCCTCATCTTCGTAACAAGGCACTCAACGTCTGCATCCTGTTCGAGGCGGCCAATCCGTCCGAGCCTGCATTCGGACTCGTCCAGCTCCCCAGTCGACTGCCCCGCCTCGTCGATGTCGAGATGGAAGGCTACCGGCGCGCCTACGTGACGTTGGAGGACTTGATCTTTCGGCACGTGCGGAGGCTCTTCCCCCATCTCCCCGCAAAGGGGCATTTTGCATTTCGGGTGACGCGCAACTTCGACATCGAGCTCGACGAAGACGAGGGAGAAGACTTGCTCCTTACGATTCAGGCGGAGCTGCGGCGACGCGAGCGGGGTCACGCAGTACGCCTGGAAGTCGCTGGCAAATGTCCGGATTCGGCCAAAGATTGGCTTTGCACGGAGCTTTCCCTCGACAAGGACCGGGACCTGTACCACTTGGCCGGTCCGTTGATGCTCGAAACGTTTTCGCCCCTCACCAAGGGTCACGAGCGGGGCGAGTTTTCCGATCGGCCTTTCAGCCCGCTCTACGTGCCGCCGCTCCGCGACAGCGACGACTTCTTCCAGACGATTCGCAGCGGCGACATCCTGCTTCACCACCCTTACGAGAGCTTCGAAGCGGTCATCGATTTCATCACCCAAGCCGCCGAAGATCCGAACGTTCTCGCCATCAAGCAAACACTTTACCGTACGGGGGGTGAGTCCCCGCTCGTCAAGGCGCTGCAGCGCGCGGCGGAGCTCGGTAAGCAGGTGACGGCCGTCGTCGAACTCAAGGCTCGCTTCGACGAAGAGAGCAACATCCAATGGGCTCATACCCTCGAACGGTCGGGTGTGAACGTGATGTATGGGCTCTTGGGCTTCAAGACTCACGCCAAGGTTCTCCTCGTCGTCCGCAAAGAGGGCGATCGGCTCGTTCGCTATCTTCACCTCGCCACCGGCAACTACAATCAGCAGACGGCCCGCCTCTACGAGGACATCTCGCTCTTCACCGCCCGGGAGAGCCTCGCCGAGGACGCCACCGCGCTCTTCAACCTTCTCACCGGATACTCCGCTCCGGAAAAGTGGAACGACCTCATCACCGCCCCCTTGGGCCTACATGAGGCAATCCTGGGGTTGATTCATCGTGAGCGCCAAAACGCGCTGAACGGCAAGCCTGCGCGCATCATGGCCAAGCTCAATTCTCTGGTGGACGCGGACGTGATCGACGCGCTGTATCTAGCCTCGGAAGCAGGGGTGAAGGTCGATCTGTTGATCCGGGGGATCTGTTGTCTGCGGCCAGGCGTCAAAGGATTGAGCGAGAACATCCGCGTCCATGCGGTGATCGATCGTTTCCTGGAGCACGCGCGCATTTTTTACTTCGAAAACGGCGGAAGCGGCGACGTCTTCTGCAGCAGCGCCGACTGGATGCCTCGCAATTTCCGCCGCCGCGTCGAAGTGATGTTCCCTGTCCTCGAGACCGAACTGAAGACCCGGCTGAAGAAGGAAATCCTCGACATCATGGCTTCCGATAGCCAAAAGGGCTGGCTCCTCGGCTCCGACGGCCGCTACCGGCGCGTGGAGCGAGCCAAGGACGAAAAGCCCATTCGAAGCCAGGAAGTGTTCATCGCGCAGGCCAAGGTGCGCGCCCAGGCCGCAGCTCCCGCCCTCCGAGGTCAGGAAGTCCTGCAACCGAGTGAGCGCTCACCCATCGGGAAGCTGCGGCGGCGTCACAAGAAGAACAAGAAGTGAACGACGCTCCAGGCGCCGCCATCACCCACCGATGAACGACATTTCGACCTTCGGCGCCAGCACAGGAAGATGGCGTCCTTCGCCCTGCGCAGGCCCCGAAATGGCACGACGCTCCGAATAGCGATCGACGCGAGCGCCCCACCACGAGGAGATCATCTCCTGAAGATCTTCCGGTCCGGCACCCGAACGCAGCGCCGATCTCACATCGTAGCCGGCGTGCGCGAACAAGCAGCGATACAGGCTCCCGTCGGCGGACATGCGTGCGCGGGTACAATCGCCGCAAAACGGCTGTGAGACGCTGGCAATGACGCCAACTTCACCGGCACCACCCAAAAAGCGATAGCGCTGAGCGACCTCACCTCTGTACTGAGCCGGGAGCGGCTCGAGCTCATCCAGCTGACAAAGGAGCGCCTTGATTTCCGTGGCCGACACGACTTGCCTCGGGTCCCAACCGTTGCGCGTACCGACATCCATGAACTCGATGAAGCGCACCACGTGCCCCGTCGTCGAAAAATGTCGTGCGATGGGCACGACTTGTCCCTCGTTCTCACCGCGACGCACGGCGCAGTTGATCTTGATGGACGAAAACCCGGCGGCCTCGGCTGCTTTTATCCCTCGCAGAACGTCGTCCGGACCAAAGCCAGGCGCGTCGCAGATCTTCTGAAAAACTTCCGAGTCGAGTGCATCGAGGCTCACCGTCAGCCGACGCAATCCCGCCGCGCGCAGGTCGGCAGCAAAGCGAGGGAGAAGAACCCCATTCGTGGTGAGCGCCAAGTCCAGGCCCAGGTCGCTCAACATCCCGACCAGTCGAAAGAGCTCGCGACGCAGGAGGGGTTCACCGCCGGTGAGCCTGATCTTCTTCACGCCCAGGGTCGCGAACGCTCGCGCGATCTCCGTGATCTCTTCGAAGCTCAGCAGATCCGAGCGACCCAGAAAGGTGGCTTTTTCGACTTGCTCTCGCGGCATGCAATAGGTGCATCTGAAATTGCACCGATCGGTCACGCTGATGCGCAAATCGGAGAGAGGTCGCCCCAGGCGATCATGGATCGGCGCTGAGCCGCTCATGGCCAAACCATAGCGGGTTTGCGAAAAAGTGCTCGCCCGAACGAACGAGTGCGCCAGGGACCATTCGAGATGGCTCACCTCGCGAGGCCGGTCGACGCAATGGTCCAGACCAAAGTGTAGACTCTCGGGCGGACTCACCTCTCCCCACTTTTTCGTGGGGGGCGCCAGGACGACTCGACAATTGCGCTCGGTCATTTAGATCCTCCTCGTGAAGCTGTACGCATTCGACGGCATCGATTCATCGCTCGAGCTCGTGCCCATTTCGGCGCGCCGAGCGCTCGACGCCTTGGGGGCGAAACTGAGCCTGGCCGGATTTCGGTCTCTGCCCCCGACGAGCAAGGCCCAGCTCGCCGAAGCTGGAAGCTCGACGGTCGTAGACCTTCCCATGGCCAGGGCTGCAATCGCAGATGCCGATCCTCCTGCAGAAGACATGACACCGATCGCCGAGCCGCCTGTGCTCAGCCCGCCGGCTCTGGTCGTCGAGCGCCTCGGTCGAGCGCGGCCCTTGTCGGACAAAGTCTGGGCCGCCCTTTCGCCTCTCGATCGCTACGCACTTTGCAAGGTGACGAGCAAGAAGAATGAAGAGCGGATCGCGCGCGCCTACGACGAAATCGTCGGACCGAGCGGCGTCTCGACGCATCTCAGGCCGCAGGGGGGCGTGCACATGGTCTCCATCTCGGACAAGGTGCCATCACTTCGGATTGCGAAGGCTGAGTCTTGGATCCAGATGAGCCAAGCGGCGTACGAGCGGCTCGTCCGGCACGATGCGCCCAAGGGCGATGTGCTGGGAACGGCGCGCCTTTCCGGGATCATGGCTACCAAGAAGACTGCCGATCTGATCCCGCTGTGTCATCCTCTGTCACTGCAACATGCGGAGATCGATTTCGAAGAGTCGAGCACAGACTTCAAGCTGAGGGTCGTTTGCACGGTCACCGTCGAGGGCAAAACGGGCGTAGAAATGGAGGCCATGGTGGGCGCGAGCGTGGCCGCTCTGACGGTCTATGACATGCTCAAGTCGATCGATCGCGGCATGCAAATCGGACCGACCCGGCTCCTCGAAAAGTCAGGCGGCCGTTCCGGGACGTTTTCTCGAGAGGAAGAACGATGAGCCTTTTCGAAGTACGAAAAACCCCTCTCGACCTCGACGAAGTGATGCGAGCCGTTCAAGCCGACGAGGTCGGGGGCGTTTCGGTTTTCATCGGCACGGTGCGCAACGAGAGCGACGGTAAGGCTGTTACTCTGCTCGAGTATCACGCTTACGAGAGCATGGCCGAAAAGCAGATGCAGAAGATCGCCGACCAAATCGCCGAGGAAATCCCGGGAGTGCGGCTTTCGGCGCTGCACCGCGTGGGTCGACTCGAAGTCGGTGACAAGGCGGTCATCTGCGTAGCCGCAGCTCCCCACCGCGGCGAAGCGTTTCGCGCGTGCCGCCTTCTCATCGATCGCATCAAGGAACAGGTCCCGGTGTGGAAGAAGGAGCACGGACCGGACGGTCCCTATTGGGTGGGATGGCAGGACGCGCGATGTCGGGGTCATGACTCGGGTGACGAGCACCATCACCACGACGCCGACGGCAGGCACCACCAGCACTGAGTGTTCAAGTCTCGCGGTCGGCGGGCTCGTCCCAGTCGCGAAGCGACGCTTCTTCCTCGGCGCTGAGCTCGATCGATGCAGCGCCGTACCGCCGCAGGAGCGGCTGAAGAGCGCCGTTTCCGTCTTGCAGCGCTTCCCGGAACTCGCCGAGGAGCCCGACGTCGTAGCGGGCCACGAGCGGCTGATAGCGGTCGTCCAAGAACGGGCAGACGATGGGCGCGTCTTCGAATTCGACCATCAGACGTTGGAGAAGCTCCGCACCGAGATACGGGTGATCGCAGGCCACGCACATCACCGAGGTGACACCACGTCGCGCGCCTTCGGCGAGTAGCGCCACCAGTCCGGACAGAGGACCGCGCCGGGGCTCCGCGTCGTCCAAGGCAGGAAAACCCAAGTGCGCGTATTCGGGCCGCCTCCCCACCAGTAAGAGGTGTGCATCGGGAGCGGCCGCGCGGACTTCGGAAACGAGCCGCTCGACCAAGGTGCGACCGGAACCATCCGGCGCGGGAAGCAGTCCCTTGGTGGTCCCCATGCGACGAGAAGCGCCGCCCACGAAAATCCCGAAAACCGACCTTTTCAAGCGCACGTCTACAGACTGTCCAGGGCGAAAACCGAAACGCGACTTCCGACATCGAGCAACTCGGTGTCCTCACCGACGACAACCAAGCAATTGCCCCAAGCGATGGATGTCGAGGCGCCGGACGCCTGATTTCCGAGGATCTCGACATCGTCCCCGGAAAGGCGACCGCGGTAGAATCCGCGGCGGCCGGGCTTCTGGCGGAAGGAACCGCTCAAACGGGCGGAGCGCGGCTCGGGCAATGCCCTCCGGTCTCCCTGGAGAGCACGCAAGAGGGGAAATCCGAACAGGGCAAAGGTCACCTGGGCCGAAGACGGATTGCCAGGGAGCCCCAAGACGAACCTTTCTCCGAGTTGCGCGAAGAGTACGGGCTTGCCCGGTTTGATCTTCACTTTGTGAAAAACGATTTCGGCTCCGATCCCTTCGAGTGCCGGTGCCACCAGATCGTGATCTCCCACGCTCACGCCCCCAACCGTGACGACCACATCGGCGGACTTCGCCGCGGATCGAAGCGCTTCCTCCATCGCCTCGCGATCGTCCGGGACGATGGGACCCACGGTCACGCGCGCTCCTGCCTGCTCTGCGAGAGCAGTGAGGGCAACCGAGTTGCTCTCCGCCAGGTTCCCCCGGGAGAGAGTGTTCCCCGCCGGGCGCAGCTCGTCACCCGTGCAGAGAATGATCACTCGAGGGCGGGGAGCCACGAGAACTTCCGAGCGCTCCACCGTTGCCAGAAGACCGAGCTGCGGTCCGCCGAGGCGAACCCCGGGCGGCAATACTTCGTCGCCTCGGCTCAGGTCTTCGCCCGCGCGCCGAATGTTTTCGCCGGGACGCGGCGCCTTCGAAAACGTGATTCGTTCATCCGCTGCCGTGGTGTTTTCCTGCATCACCACGGCGTCGGCGCCCGGCGGGATGTGTGCCCCCGTGAAGATGCGCACACAACTCCCCCGCTCGACAGGCACCGGGGCGTGGCCGGTTTGGCACTCACCGCGCAAGGGCAACGTCATCACGCCGCCGTCGGCAAAGTCCGATGTGCTGACGGCGTAGCCGTCCATCGCGCTGTAGTCATTCGTTGGAATGGGAACTGGACTGACCACTCTCTCGGCGAGAACTCGACCGGCGGCTCGGCCCAAGGTGACGCGTTCCGCCATCGCGTGAGACCGACTTTCGACCGCCTCCATGATTTTTTTTCGCGCGTCCTCAAAGTCCAACATGACCCCGGATCTAGGACTTGCTCCGACAAAGATCCAGATGTCGGTGTCTTTGGGTATCGCGCCAGACACACACGACGAACATGGAGAGACGCGAAGCCAACTCGTGAAGATCGATTCTGATTTCGCAATCGAACGACGCGCGATCGTAAGGCGACGAACACCTCGATTGCGACTTGTTCATCGACGTCGAGAAACGAGGGCGGCGTGCATGCGAAACGACGCGTACACTGACGTACCAATTGTCTGACGACTTCAAACTGGCACGGGACAAAAAATCACGATTGACCCACTTGCCGGATTGCGTTGGATGATGCACTCTGATTTCCAGATGGCGCCTCGCGGTGCCACGGGGCCGCTCTCAGGAGCGGGCTTCTTTTCCTACCCCAAGAGTCGTCAGACACGGCCGATCTGAGGAGTCGAAGGGTCAGGAGTTCTGAGGGAAACCAATAGAAGCCGTCCGCCGCGCCATCGCCCACTTCGAACCCCGCTCCACCTGGAGCGGGGTTTTTTTCTGAGGAGCAAAGGCCACGCGCGACCACCTACAGCTGCGCGACCGTTTCGCCTGACGGAGGGTCCTCGAGCTGGCTATTTATGGCGTCCAGGGCGCGCGAGCCGCCCACCCCTGGGACAGGACAGACAAACCCACTACCTTCGGGTCATGCCGAGCGCGTCGGTTCCCCCTCCCGCTGCGGATGTGCTGACGGCGGAGACAGAGCAAGATCCAGAAACCTGGCTCCGGGTGCTTTCTTGGGTGGTGGTCGTCTTCTCCGTCGCCCAGGTTCTGTGTTTTTCGTTCGGGCGGGACCAGGCCATCTACGGAGTGGTCGCCGAAGGGATGCTGCAGGGCGAGGTGCCTTACCTCGACAGGTGGGATTTCAAGCCACCCGGTATCTTCTTCGTGTACGCCGGTTCGATGGCTCTGTTCGGGAAGACGATGATGGCCCCGCGCCTCATCGAGGCGGTGATGATGATCGGCGCCGTCCTGGGGCTACGACGCCTCGGGGGAGTGTTCTTCGACAGTCGCACCGCCGGCATTCTCGCCGGCGCCGTCTACGCCCTCGTCCACGCGCAGATGGATTTTTGGCACACGGGTCAGCCCGAATCGTTCGCGGGCCCCCTGACGGTTTATGCGATGGTGCTCACCACCCATCCGTGGTCGCGACATCGGACCCATCTGGCTCAAGTCCTCATCGGGGTGCTTTTTGGGATGGCGTTCGTCCTCAAGCCGCCGTTCGGAGGGGGCGCGGTGGCCTGTGCCTACTTCCTGGCGGCCCACCGACGCGCCGACGGGATGAGTCTGTACCGAAGCGCCACACCCTTCTTGTGGATTGGACTCTCGAGCCTCGTTCCCATCGTCGCCTGTGGACTTTGGTTCCGAGCGGTCGGCGGTTGGCCGGCGTTCAGTTGGACGCTCTTCGAGTTCGCCCCGGGGTACACGGCCCTCAGTTGGGTGAAGCAGAGCGCTGAAAGCATGTTCTTTCAGTCCATGAGCGAGGCCTTCTTCTCACTCTCTTCTCTCCTCGCGATGGGTACCATCGCTGCCGCCTCCATTCACCCGCGCGCCCGTAGAGAACGCGAGGGGCTGCTCTTCATCCTCGGAGTTCTGGCGTTCCAATTCGTCGGGATCACGGTACAGGGCAAGTTCTTCCAGTACCACTTCGGTGCAAGCGTTCCCCTCATCGCGCTCATCGCAGGTCAGGGTTACTACAAGCTCTGGAAGCGAGTCGCCCTCGGCTCAGTCTCGGGCACGATTGCGCTTTTGATGTTCTTGACGGTGTCGGCAACGATGCGCCTTCCGGTGAGCGACACTCCTCTCGGGTTCTATGGGCGCAGCCTGCTCCGACTCCAATACCTCTTGAGCGCCGGGCACTCGCTGAGCCGAACCGAGCTCGACGAAAAGCTCTACTACGTCGGGGGCTACAGCCTCGACGTGGTGCGGCGCACCGCGGAAGAGGTAAGCCGCTACACGAGCCCCGGCGACTACGTGTACGTGTGGGGCTTCGAACCGGGCATCTACAGCCTCAGCGAGCGAAAGCCCGCTTCGCGCTACATCTACAACGTCCCTCAGCGGGCGAAGTGGCAAAACGAGAGACCTCGCCGAACGGTGCTTCGCGATTTGAAGAAGCATCCGCCCGCTGCAATCGTGACCCAGCGTCGCGATGCGATCCCTTTCGTCACGGGCAACCGCTGGGACTCGACGGATTCGCTCCCGGACTTCCCACGGATGCAGCGCTTCATCGAGGACAACTACCGCATGGTGCAGACGGTGGATCGATTCTCGATCTGGCTACCGAAGACGGAGGATGCGCATCCGGAGACGTCGAGCACGTCCCCGAACTGAGCCTCGGCTTTTCCCCCGGCGGCTTTCAGATGTCGATACGCACGACGACGTTGGGCGTGTCTTCGTCGCTCTCGAGGTGCTGCGCTTGACGCAAGGGACGCAGACCATGTCCAATCGATCGAGAGGACTGCGTCTCACGCTCGTCGGGAAACTCGTCCATCAAGTCGCACGTCACTTCCGGCGCCTCGGCGTCATCGGACGTCGGTAAAATGTAGCGTGCGCTACCCACGACTTTGGCCGCGCGAATCACCGAACTGATCTCGGACTCTTCGTCGAACTCCGCGATGGCGTCCAAGAGATCGCTCGCATCGAAGTCGTCGACAGCGTCCTCCAGTTCAATTGGCTTTTTCGAGTCTCCCATGAGTTTCCCCGCTCACTCTCCAGGGGACGATTGTATCTCGATTTTGGACGATTGGTGCACTTTTCCGATTGTACGCGAGCGGATTACATGGGGGCCGGTCGGCAGCAACCGGTCGCGGCGCCTGCGGCGCTCACCAACCCGACACTAATCGACCGAGCATGGGGCGCTCGAATCGATCTCTCGCACCGTGAGGTTCCTGTACATCGCGCCCGGCCCGGTCGTGCCCGTGTTCCTCATGAAAACGACCCCGCCACCTTCGAGGATGACGTGATCCGGCTCGAAGCTGCAATTATGCGCCGGGGCCCATCCTCCATCATCGGTCGAGTCGATGAGAAGCTCCCAAGTTCCGCCATCAGCACCTTCGGTCAAATCTCGAAACACCTGAAGGCGGACGCCGCCCTGGTCGTCGTTGTAAACGATGTACTTCATCCCGATCCATTGGTCGTGGGGGAGGGGGCCATCGCCAGGCCAAATCATAGTCGTATCCCGCGCCAAAGCCGTCGGATGCTCGAGCTCTTTGGCCACATCCACGCGTCCATCGTGACGGATACGCGCGTAATACGTACTGGCCGTACAATAATCGCCACTGTGCCCGTCGGGCCCGCTGCGCGCTCCGATCACGATTCCCGCGTAGTTCGTATCGTCGTCTTCGAGGCGCTGGTAGTAGACGGTCACCTCGACGTTGAGCCATGGATGCTCTTCCATCGTTCCGAGATAGATGCGCGGTTGGCTTCCAGTCATCGAAAGAGTGCCGTCGCCGTTGACCGTGACTTCGCCGGAACCGCGCCGATTGGCGAGTCCCAGGGGATCAGCGGGATCAGCTGTACCGAACTCGACCGCGTGAGCTTGTCCCGACCAGTACTCGCTCGTCCACTCGAGCCCGCCCGGTGCCGTCACGTAGAACTCGGTCGCGCCGAAGACGTCCCGGCAATCGGTCGCCCCGGACTCGCCTCCCGACGCTCCGCCCGCCATCGATCCTCCCGAAGAAGCTCCACCAGAACTCGCGCCTCCCGAACCCGCACCTCCGCTCGGCGCTCCTCCCGACGAAAATCCACCGGACCCTCCAGCGCTCGGAGCGCCGCCCGACGACCGTCCGCCACCTGCGGCGCCCGAGTCGCCTCCCGTCGCCGCACCGCCCGAACCGCTCGAGCCGTCTCCATCCCCCGGAGATCCGGGATCGGAGCTTTCACCGCACGCGACCAGCGCCGCGCACGCCCAGGAAAAAACGACAAGACGAGGCTTCATGAGACTGAGGGTACTCCAATTGACGGGGGCGCGGCGGCGGGCAATCACGGATGCGGGACCTCCGCCGAGTATCCATGGACGCGGCTCGCACGCGCAGCAGGCAGAGCCCGGCACCAGATCGGTAAGAACTCAATGACGTGAATTCCAATCTCGCTACACGAAATACGACAAATATGCGGTGTCCGTAGGGGTGGTGATATGGTCAGTTTCCGAACATGGCGTCAGGGATCTCCCTCTTGAACGAGACAATCGAAGAGCCGAAGTCGTTCGACTTCGGCTCGGGAAGCGTCGTCGTTTATTGTCGGGGTTGGGACGCTGGCACGCGGGAGAACGAAGACTCGCTCCTGGTGAGAAAAGCCGGGGATTCCGTCGTTCTAGCGGTCGCCGATGGCGCCGGGGGCGGCCCGACGGGAGCCAAGGCTTCGCGGCTAGCCATCCAGGCCTTGGAAAAATGCCTCGACGACAGCGAGGGGGGCGACATCCGCACCGCGATCCTGGACGGATTCGAGGCCGCCAACCAGGCACTTTTGGCCGTGGGAACGGGCCTCGCTACGACGCTTTCGGTCGTCGAGCTACGCGAAAACGGCGGCTCCCCCAGCTTCCGGTCCTATCACGTCGGCGACTCGAGCGTGCTGGTGACCGGAGCGCGCGGAAAGCTCAAGGCCACCACCGTCTCCCACTCGCCAGTGGGCTACGGAGTCGAGGCGGGGCTCATCTCCGAAACCGAGGCACTCCACCACGACGATCTCAACATCGTCTCCAATGTCGTCGGCATGGCGACGATGCGCATCGAGATGGGATCGGAGCTCAAGCTGTCGAAACGCGACACCGTCGTGCTCGGCAGCGACGGACTCTTCGACAACCTGCTGTCGGAGGAAGTCATCGAGATCGCGCGTCGCGGCGGCTCGGTCGAGGTCGTGTGCAAGCTGCGCGACAAAGCCCTCGAGCGCATGTCGGGAAGTGAGCCCGACAAGCCTTCGAAGCCCGACGACCTGAGCGTGCTCGTCTTCCGCCCCGCGCGGACGAAGACGAGTCAGTCCCAGGACAGATCGTCCAAGTAGTCGCGCAGCTGAACTGCTGTACGAAACTTCTGACGGATGAGCGTTGCCTTGAGACCGCGGATGATGCCTTTGATGACGTCGGGTTGGCGCGAGTAGAAGCGGGCTCCCCCGACGCATTCGTAGAGAATCGTCACCAGCTTGCACACGTCGTCCTGATATTGGTCCGGCTTGTCGGCGTCCCATTGAAAAAAATCGATGACTTTTACCTCGAATCCGAGCCCGCGACGCCGGACCATGACGTTGTCCGTGTGCAAATCGCCGTGAGATTCGCGTAGCCCGTGCACCGCCGCCATGCCGGCGGAAAGAGCATGCAGGACGTGCAGCGCCTCGAAAGGTGTGAGTCGACGGCCGGGTTGTTCCTTCAGGAAATCGGAGAGCACCTGACCTTCGGCGAACTCCGAAACCAAGAAGGTCACCTGCTGCCCGTCGTACTCCATGCTCTCTTGGGTTACGTACTGAATCACGACGGGACAATGCCGAAGCTTGTGAAGCTTGCGCGCGTAAAACTTGAGCGCCTTGTTCTTGTCGTTCCTGTGGGGGAAGAAGAACTTCGCTGCGCGATCGATGCCGGTGACGACTTCGCGCACCTTGAACACCTCACCTTCCCAACCTCCACCCAGTTTGCGAAGCACTCGATACTTGCCGAGGAGCACGTCTCCTGGCGAAAAATCAAACGACTGAATGCGGCGGGAGCTGCCGGTGGACGACTTGGGCACGTGCTGACTTTGTCTCGACCCGCGTCTCGTCTCAAGCCTTGGTTTCGTTTCTGAGCGCTTTCACGATCCCGACCCCAGCCGCGACCAAAACGATTGCGAAGGGTAACCCGGTCGCGATTGCGGCACTCTGAAGTGCGCGCAGGCCGCCGCCCCACAGGAGCGCGCAGGCGATCGCGCCCTCGAGCGTGGCCCAAAAGACCCTCTGCCAAACCGGCGGATCCTTCTTGCCACCGCTGGTGAGCACATCGACGACGAACGAGCCCGAATCCGAGGACGTGACGAAGAACAGCGCCACACACGAAAGGCCCAAAACCGAGGTGATTTCGGCTCCCGGAAGGCGCTCGAGGAACGCAAAGAGGGCCAGAGAAGCGTCCTTTTGGACCGCAGGAAGGAGCGTCCCGGGAGCCTCGTTTTCGAGGGCGAGGGCGCTCTCTCCGAAGCCGTAGAGCCAGACGAGCGTCACACACACGGGCACCACCAAAACCCCGACGACGAACTCGCGCACGGTCCGACCCCGTGAAATCCGCGCCACGAACGTACCGACGAAAGGCGCCCAGGCGATCCACCACGCCCAATAGAAAACGGTCCACCCGGCCTGCCAAGCCACGTCTCCTCCGCGCGGAGAGGATGAAACCGCGTAGAGCGCTTGCGCGGCGTAGCTCCTGAGGTCCCCCGCGGCGTCGGCCTCACCCAGAGGACCCACGAAGAGCACGAAAACGAGGAGCACGAGCGCCATGGCAACGGTCACTTCACTCAAAAAGCGCACGCCCCGCTTCAGACCGGACAAGAGCGAAAGAGTCGCCGCCCCCGTGATGAGGCAAATGAGCGCGATCTGAAGTCCGGTGGAATTGTCCACGTCGAACAGATGGGCGACCCCAGCGCCGATTTGTTTGGCGCCCAGACCGAGAGACGTCGCGAGTCCGAAGAGGGTTCCGAAAACGGCGAGGAGATCCGCCATGTCCCCAATCCGGCCGTAAATCTTGTCCCCCAGAAGCGGATAGAGGCAGGACCGAATCGACAGGGGGAGGCCCTTTCGAAAGGCAAAAAAGGCCAAACTCAGGGAAACGAGCGTGTAAACGGCCCAGGCGTGAAATCCCCAGTGGAAAAACGTCACTCCCATCGCAATGCGTCGCGCTTCGCTCGACTCGGGGGCCCCCCACGGCGGGGCTCCGTAGTGCAGGAGCGGCTCCGCCACGCCGAAAAAAAGGAGTCCGATCCCCATCCCCGCGCTGAACAACATGGAGAGCCATGTCGGGGTCCCGAACTCGGGGCGCTCGCCCGATCTGCCGAGCACGACCGTCCCGGTCCGTCCAAAGGGAACCAAGACCACGACCAGAAGAGAGAAGACGACCACCGCATGAAAGAACCAGCCCAGGTTCTTTACGATGAAGTCCGTCGCTCCACCGAAGATCTGCCCGGCGCCCGCCGGGAAAGCGAGAGTGATCGCGACGAGCACCACGGTGACGACCGCCGCCGGGAAGAAAACGAAGGGGGCGACCGACAGCCGCCCCGTAGTGGTCCGGACGCGGTCCACCTGCTCAGAGTTTGGAAAAGAGGAGGATCCCCCAGGCCAGGTAGCCAGCCTTCTCTGCTTCGATCCAGTGACCCAGACCGGTGAGCATGCGCTCGATGTAGTCGCTGGAGATCAGCTTCTCGAGCACGGCGCGACGTTCGGCCAAGTCGGTCCAGACGCGCGTGTAGTGGCGCCCGAGGTGCGGGGTCAGATCGACGATGGAGGTCTCTTTGTACCCGAGAAGCTCGAGCTGCTGGCGGTAGAACTCGAACGAACCCAGCGTTTCCAGGTGAATGCGGCTCAGTACGGGACCGAGCACTCCCGGCGGACAGTCGTCCGCCTGCATCGGATCGGTGAAGATGAGCCGCCCGTTCGGTCTCGTCACGCGGGACGCCTCATCGAGCACCCGACGCCGATCGCCGCTGTGTAAGAACGCGTCCTGGGACCAGACGACGTCGAACGCCTCACCGTGAAACGGCAGGTCCTCGAAGTTGCCCCGGATGACATCGATCCGATCGCTCAAACCGCGCTCGGCGTTCAAGCTGCGGTTCCGCTCGTTCTGCGTCTCGCTGAGGTTGAGGCACGTCACCTTGCAGCCATAGGTCTCGGCGAGGAATCGGGCAGCCCCCCCGTACCCGGCCCCGAGATCCAGAACCTTGGCGTCTTGCCCGAGAGGTCCCAGCTGCTCGGCCATCCTGACCAAGGTTCGGTGGCTCGCCTCGGCGATGGACTCACCAGGCTTTTCGTAGATGCCGATGTGGATGTCTTCTCCCCCCCAAACATGGAAGTAGAAGCGATCCGCATCGTCGCTATCGTAGTAGGTCTCGGCCTGCTGAACCGCGCCGGCGCCCGACATCACGCCTCGCTTTTCGCGATGAGGGCCTTTTCGGCGACGTGAATGAAGAAATCGGGCTCCGATTCCTGATGCGTTTCGACGAAGTCGCCGTAAGTGCGAATCCTCGTGAACCCCGCTTCGGTCATCAAACGACGAGTGTAGTCCTTGCGCAGGGGGAACATGTTCAAGTGGTACTCGGATCCATCGGGGAAGGAGTACTTGAAGCGAGCGAGGCCCTCGTCGACGTATTCGGGCTCCGCCTTCACGTTCTCGCCGCAATAGTAATACGCGTGCTTGGACGAAAATCCGTTGTCCAAGATGCCGTCGTAGTTTCTCTGATCGAGGATCAAGAGTCCGTCGTGCTTGAGGGCCGAATAGAACTCGGCGAGAGCTTTCCGGCGATCCATCTCGTCGAACAGATGCGTGAAGGAGTTCCCGAGGCAGATGATGGCGTCGTATTTTCCGTGAACGTCCTTGGTGAGCGAACGCCAATCTGCGTGCACCGTGCGGAGAATCGCGCCGTGCTTTTTCCCGTTCCCGAACGCCATCACCAGCATGTCGGCGTTGCCGTCGGAGCTGGCAACCTCGAAGCCGGCCTTGATGAGCTGGACCGAATGGAACCCCGTCCCCGTGGCGACATCGAGGACCGAGTGCTTGTTTCTGGCCCGCAGCTGATCGATGAAGAACTGACCCTCGCTCTTGGCGCGGGCTTCCCAATCGATGAGCTCATCCCACTTCTCGACGAAGGATTGGACGTACTCCTTTTGATAGTGGTCGGTCTGGCGCTTCGCGATGGGGTCGTCACCGTAGGCCTGCGCAGCAGGGCGCATGGCCAGGGGTGTGGCGTTGAAGTGCTGGTGCTGTTCTTCCGCGCTCGTGGGCTGCTGGGCCAGGGGGTTGGCATTTCGGTGCTGTTCTCTCGAGTTCGTGGGCTGCTGGGACACGTGGATTCGGCTTTCGTGAAAAGTGGGGCTCACCTCCCCATGGGAAATTAGCAAGCCCACCAATTGTTGTTGCAGCAACGAACCACAAGGCCGGGGCAGAAACCACTGGACGGACGCACAGACCGGCATTTTTCTTAATATTTCCTTAATGTTGCTGAATTGATGCCCGTTTAACTTGGGTTCGGAGTCGTCCGATGTGGAAAAAACTGTCTCGCCTCCCCCGGTGGCTCAAACTCATGTTGATCGCCGTTTTCGCAATTGGATCCGTCCTTCTCGTCATCATCTCGATCGCCCTCGGGAAGGCGTGGCGCCCCCTGGGCAAGATGGCGACGGGCGAGCGCCTCGCCCGAATGCAGAGCGCCGCCCAGTGGAACGCCGAGGCGGAGAAGTTCCGCGACGTGCTCCCGCGCGTCGAGCCCCAGATCCTGAAGATCTTACCCGAGTGGTTCAAGACGCCGCACCCGTACCGGCGCCCCAAAGATCCGCTTCCTCACAACAAGCTCACACGTAGCGCGTTCGACGCGCCCCCCCAAACCGGACTCCGGATCACGTGGCTCGGGCACTCGACTCTCATCTTGGAAATCGCGAACAAGCGCATCCTCATCGATCCCGTTTTTGGTGAATACGTCGCGCCGCTCGAGTTCAAGAACGCCAAACGATTCATCCCCCCTCCTCTTCCGTTCGACGAGCTCCCTCGCATCGACGCCGTGGTGATCTCCCACGACCATTACGACCATCTCGACTTTCCGACGGTGGAAAAGCTCGCGAAAAAGGACGTCCCTTTCTACGTCCCGCTCGGCGTCGGCTCGCACCTCGAGTACTGGGGAGTCCCCAAAGAGCGCATCTTCGAGCACGAATGGTGGGACGAGTCTCAGCTCGGTGAGCTGACGATAGCGTGCACCCCTTCACGGCATTTTTCCGGTCGTTCGCTCGTCGACAAGGACAAGACGCTTTGGGCCAGTTGGGCCTTCATCGGACCCGACGCGCGCGTGTACTTCAGTGGTGACACGGCGCTCTTCCCCGGCTTCGCCGAAATCGGGCGACGCTACGGACCGTTCGATGCGACGATGATGGAAAACGGCGCCTACAATCAGATGTGGGCCGACGTTCATCTCGGTCCCGAGCAAGCCATCCGGGCCCACAAGCTCGTCGGCGGAGGACTGCTCATCCCCGTACACTGGTCGATGTTCGACCTCGGGCTGCATGGTTGGACCGAACCGATGGAGCGCATCCTCATCGCCGCCAAGAAAGAGAACGTCACCGTCGCCACGTTGATGCCGGGCGAGAGCATCGAACCGAAGGCGCCCCCGCCCGCCAAAAAGTGGTGGCCGGATCGGCCCTTCGACACCGTCGAGGTCGCACCCATCGCCTCGTCCCATCTGCCCGACGAGCTCAGGTGATCGGCTCTTCGACACCGTCGAGGTCGCACCCATCATCTCCTCGCATCTGCCCGACGAGCTCAGGCGAGAGGTGATTGTTCAATTTTTAGTAGAACTAATAAATATGCCCACATCTGTCGCTATTTTATAGTTTTTCTTAATAATTGAGCCTGTCCACGGGAGCGGAACGAGAGCAACGCCGAGCGGAACAAGAGCGGAACAAGAGCACCACCAAGAGCAACGCCGAGTATCCCGGTGGAAATCACGCGCCCCCTTTCAGGAGCAGGGATCGGCGCACCACTGGTTGGTCTCTCACGAGCGAGTCGGCTACGCTCCTCGTTTGACCGCCTTCAAAAGGACGCCTCGGCGCCGATGCTGGGGATGGTGAGGGGTCCGAACGGTTCGCCGTCTTCGCACGGACTCTCCGAGCAGTCGCGCTCGAGCTGCTCCCGGTTCAAGGTCGTGTTGAGGACCTCGAAGACGAGAGCCCACCAAGCTCCCTCGGCCCCGACGGTCCAGCGCTTCTCCAGGCGCCAGTCGAATCGATAGAACGGGCGCGTCCGAGGTGGGCGATTGAAGTCGTACTCGGGCCCGATCGGGTTCGCCGGGATCCCCGTGTAGAGCGAGCCGCGCACCCCGCCTGTCCAGCCCTTGCCCATCTGATAACCGAGGGCGCCGCTGAGGACGTGGGTCCGATCGAAACTCGACGGACCGCGCTGCCGCCCGAAGGATCGCGTGGAGCGGGAGAACGTGTAGGAAAGATAACCCCCGAGTCGCTCGCTGAGCGGCCTTCGAACCATGTACTCGAAACCACGTCCGCTTCCGAGGCCGCGCGCATCGAGATCTTCCCCCACGTCTTCGAAGCGAACGGCGCTGAGGGTGTCGGTAACGTTCATCTGGATGTTTTGGAAAACGGTCGCCTCCATCACCACCTCGCGAGGAAGCCTCCATTCGACGCCCGCGCTGTGCTGGAGCGACCGCTGCAGACCGAGCTCGGATACGGGCTGAAAACCCGGAAGAGGGACGACGAAGCTGGGGAGCTGGTGCGCCACTCCGAGCCCGTGCTTGATGGTGAAATCTCGCCTGACGTCCAGCTCGGCGTAGAGCCGCGGCGAGAGAGCCCAAAACGGCGTAGAATCGGCAACGAATACATCGAAGCGCACCCCTGGAGTCACGCGCACTCCCGGCTCCACCTCCCAAACCAGATCGGCTCGCGCGCCCGTGATCACATCGAGGCGCACCGGAAAAATGTCATCGGAAGTCCGAGCGTCCTCGCCCGCTTCCTCGTCGTCCACGTCATCGAAAACCTCCTCATCGATGCGAGCCGTGTAGCGATCGGTCTGGACGTCGATTCCACTCCGCAACACGAGATTTTCGGCGAGAGGATTCTCTAGCTCCACACGGCCGCCCAGCAATCGGTCTTCGAGGACGAAGTCGCCCAGCCCCGTCCGATCGACACCCGCAAGCAGCGCCACGCGCATCCCACCTCCGTCGTCGAACCGACGATCGTAGCGCAAGTCGTAGCGATGAAAGATGAGATCGAAAACCGACTCGCGTGGGCCGTTTTCCGGCACGTCGAACGCGCGATCGAGAGCTCCGAATCCAAAAACGGAGATCTGTTCCTTGTTGCTGAGCTGGTAACTGATCCGGCCCTGGTAATCCCAGTACGAAAGCGACACCTCCGGGGCGAGCAGCGACAGCACGAGTGCCGTGTACGAGTACCTCCCGCCGAGCATGACGCTGAGTCGCCGATCGAAGGCGTGCGTTTCGATCATGCCCCCCGAGTCCACCAAGCGGATCGATGCCTCTCCCCGCGTATCGTAGGTGGGCGACGCGGTTTCCCCGGCGATGATGCCGCCAGTGAACCTTCCGTACCGGGCAGGGTAAGGCCCAGCGTAGAGATCGACCCGATCGATGAAGGCCGGGTGGATCACCGAAGGACCCGCCGCGATGTGGAAGAGCAGCGGCACGCGAATCCCGTCGAGGAAGTACCCGACGTTCCCCGGAGGCGCGCCCCGAACGTAGAAGTAGGGCAGCCCCGAGAAGATGGGGGTCACACCTGGCAGCGCTTCGACCGCGCGAAACGCATCGCCGAAAGCGCCCGGCAGCTGCCTCACCGAAGCACGGGAAAGGCTCCGCGCTCCCTCGCGCTCCTCCCGCTTTCCGTGAACGACGACCTCGATCTCGCCGCTCTCGGTCGTCTCTTCGACGCTCTTTGGTTCGAGGCGAGCCTGCGTTGCTCCCGGCTCTCCTTCTTCGGCGACCGGTGGAACTTCTTCCGGAGGCTCGAAACGCACTTCGAAGCGGATCCACGAAGCGACCGGCTCGCCTCCCTTCGTCGCTGGATCGAAGACCCAAGCCTGAGCCGCCTCGCTGGCGACCCGTCCGAAGGCTGCGTCTCCCGCCACGACGCGCGCCTTTTTCACCGTGCCGTCTGCGAGAACGAGAAGCTCCAAGACGAGGACGTGCTCGCCCTTGCCCCAATCGGGATATTCGAGAGGCGTGCTCCGCGCGACGGGGGGCGCGATCTCTCGTTCGCTCACCTCGCTCGCGCTGGCGGGCGCTGGTGGCGCCGCCGTGGGCTGAGGTGCTGCGCTCGCAACGAGGCCGTATGAAAAAGACAAAACGGCCGGAATCAGACTTCGCTTCGTCGACCCAAGCCTCCCGCCCATGAGAAGGGCTCGTAGCCGATCGGGATGTCGAGCCAAGTCACGTCGAACCTGGCCGAAAAACACCTTTCCTACGCCCAGGCGCTACTGTTCGATCGGTGTAGCCCCTTACCCTACTTTTCGCCCATGACGAGCTGGGAAGCATCTCCACCATCGCCTTGCGCTTTGCCGGAGACGCGCTACCCCGAGGACACTCTCCGCTGACGAGCGCAAAGGAGCGCTTCTATCGCCGCGATCCCGTGGTGATACGGACGGCAAGGGGAGGCGAGATTTCGCCATCCCTCGTTTCCCAGAATGTCAGACGGCCCAAAGGAGGTTGACCGATTGAAGGCACGCCCAACATTTTCCAAACGCAACCGTGAACGCGCTCGCCAGGAAAAGCGCAAGATCAAAGCCGAGAAGCGCGAGATCCGGAAGGAAGAAAGCGCTGCCCGAGCCGAAGAGCTCGGCGACGAAGAAGACCCGGACATCGCCGGTATCGTCCCCGGTCCTCAGCCGCTCGATCCCGAACTGTTCGGGATCCCTGGAGACGACTCCTCCGCTTGAGCGCCTCCGGGCCCCTGCGAACGATCTCCAATGTCGACGCCCCTCGCGCCCCGAATCCTGGGTCGTGAGCGGGGCGTGCGACCGGGCATGCAGAAGAGCTCAGGCCGCCTCGGCACGCTCCTTGCTCTGTCCCCCAGTGCTTGAACCTTCTTTCCTGGATCTGTGCCGGCATGTGCCAGCGTGAGTCGATGGTTGCCGGGAGGCTGACCGCCCTGTCCGGTGCCTTCCGCACATCGCTCCTGGTTCACGTCGGGAAAGCTCCAAGAAGACAAGCACGGACTCTGTGATCCAAACCAACAGAAAGACGGAGATCATGACGCGAACGAAACGACTGAGTGCGACCGCACTCGTAGCCCTGTCCCTGAGCAGCCTGGTGCTCGCCCCAGCCTGCGGCGGAGACGACCCAGACGAAACGGGCGATGGCGATGGCGACGGTGATGGCGATGGCGATGGCGATGGCGATGGCGACGCTTGTGAACTTCCCCTCGGCGAAGGATGTGGAGACGGGGACAATCCTTGTCCCACCTGGGACGAAATCCGCGAGGATTACGAAGAACGTGGCGCGAGCTGCGACAACGACGAGGGCATCGAATACCAATACGGATCGTGCGGCGACTACTGGTTCGCGGAGGTCGATCACGAGTTCGGTGGGAAGACGTCCTACTTCGATTCATCCGGCGAGCTCGTGGCCTTTCACGAGAGCACTGATGTGAACGTGTACTGCGACGGCGCTTCGTTCGAGGCCACGTTCGGGCCGGTCCCCGACTGCACGAAGGTAGTCGAATACGAAAGCTGCGACGACGAAAGCGGAGGAGGAGGCGCTGGCGGGGCGGCGCGCTGAAGTCGCTCGAACTCGCGTCGTCGCCCACCGAGCGTCAGCGGCACGAATCGGAATGAATTCGTGTCCACCGGGTGTATCCTGAAAAAATGGCGACGATGCGATGGGGCGGCGGGGCGCTCGTTCTGGGTCTTCTGTGCGGCTCCGCCTGCGGCGGATCCGACGGCGGCAGCTCGGGAGACGGCGATGGCGATGGTGACTCTTCAGGCGATGGCGATGTCTCGGGGGATGGCGACTCTTCGGGAGACGGGGATGGCGACACGTCGGGAGACGGCGATGGCGATGTCTCGGGCGACGGCGACGGAGACTCTTCGGGAGACGGTGACGGAGACATGCCGGGCGATGGCGATGGCGATGGCGACGGCGACGCGCCCGCCCCTTTGCCCGCGAGCTGCGACGACATGGCCGCAGCTCTCCCGATGCGAAGCGGCGCCACCATCCACGTGACTCCGGCGGGTGCGGGACGAGTCACCGTCGACGGCGGTGAAACGACCCTTCGCTCCGTCGTCGCAGGCGCGTCCGAGGGTGACACCATCGTTCTCGCGTCCGGAACGTACGCGTTCGCCGAGGCCGGAGACGATTCCTACACGGGTCTCTACGTGACGACGCCAAACATCACGATCGTCGGGGAGACGGGCAACGCGGACGACGTGATTCTCGATTCGAATTACGCCGATCACGGGATGCAGACAGCCCTCGTCTCCATCGATGCGCCGGGCGTCGTCCTTGCCGATTTGACGGTGAGACGCTCCATCTTTCACCTCGTGCACCTCTGGGAAAACGGCGACGACGCCATCCTTTTCAACGTCACTCTCGAGGACGGGGGCCAACAGTTCCTCAAGGCGAGCCCTGGTGACGGGACCGTCGATGGCGTCGAGGTCGCCTGCAGTCGGTTCGTGATGACCGAGGAGGGGCGCGACAACGTTTGGGGCTACGGCGACTCGGACGGCAACACCACTTGCTACACGGGCGGCATCGACACCCACGACTCGACGAACTTCTGGGTGCACGACAACCTCTTCCAAGGGATCTACTGCGACACGGACGGCGGACGACCCGCACACGGAAAGAAGAGCGGCGATCGGGGCGACCAGACGTACTCAGGCGGTCTCGCGGAGCACGCCATTCACATGTGGAACTCCGCGTCCGGTACGGGTCACGTGATTGAGCGCAACCGAATCGTCGACTGCGCCCGCGGGATCGGCATCGGACTTTCGGAAACGGTGTATGGAACCACCATCGCCAACAACGTCATCTCGAGTTCGTTCCCCGCGAGTCGCGAGCACGACGTCGCCATCATCGTGGAGCGCGGCGTCGACACGTCGGTTCTATTCAACACGGTCTACCACGGAAACGACGACGCGTACCCGAGCTCCATCGAGATTCGCTGGAGCGAAACGGACAACGTCACGGTCCACGGCAACTTCACGACCGGCGCAATCCGAATGCGCGACGGCGCCACGGCCAACGAAACGGACAACGTCACGGGTGCGGGCACCAGCGACTTCCGCGACCCGAGCGCGGACGACTACCGGTGGTCGAGCTGCGATGTCGCGCAATCGGCGTCCTCTCATCCCGACGTGACGAATGATTTCGAGGGCACGCCCCGGAGCCAAACGCCCACGGTGGGGGCGTACGAGTGCGAATGACGGGCGGTGGGCGTGGCGCAGCCGAGGCCGACGCTCGACGTCGGGACGCACTCCGCTCTGCTTTCGGCTCTTCGCGCTCGCGCTCCGCTGTTCTTCCTGGCTCTTCGCGCTCGCGCTCATCGCGACAGCTGGATAGAGCAACGTACTTGACTGCGACGCTCGCTACGCTCGGGCCGTCTTCCTCGCTGCTACTCGTCCACTTCCTGGACTGCGTGCACCTCGGTTCGAATCCTCCTCCAGTCGAGATTCGGCCTGCTTTCTTCCTAGTTGACACCGTCCGT
>CBFGUR010000053.1:0-36781 GCA_965652275.1 uncultured Polyangiaceae bacterium
GGTTCTACCAGTCCCTTGGTCGCCTGAAGTCGAGCCCAGCGGCCAAGATGAAGCTGCCCAAGGTTCGCCGCCATTTGCCCTTCGTCATGGGACCCGAGACGACCTCGCAGCTGATGGAGACCCCGGGTCAAGAGTCGGCGACTGCGGCCCGCGACTCCGCGATTCTCGAGATTCTCTACGGCAGTGGTCTACGGGTGAGTGAACTTGCGGGACTCGATCTTTCGTCCGTCGATGTCACTGACCGAGTGCTGTTCGTCCACGGCAAAGGAAAGAAGGAAAGGCGAGCGCCCCTGGGAACACACGCGCTACGAGCTCTTCGGGCTTACCTCGAAGTGCGAGACTCATTGCGCCATCCCAAAACTGCCCGGCAAGACGCACGGGCTCTGTTTTTGAGCTCGAGGGGGAGGCGCCTCGGGGTTCGACGGATCCAAGAGCTCGTTCAGAAGTATGGAGCGCTCGGCGCTGGTTTGCCGCGCCTTCACCCCCACGCGCTCCGCCACGCGTGTGCTACGGACATGCTCGAGGGAGGAGCCGATCTCCGAGCGATCCAGGACATGCTCGGCCATGAGAGCATCGCTACCACGCAGCGGTACACGCACTTGTCTTCGAAGCACTTGACACAAGTTTACGACCGAGCCCACCCGCTCAACCAAGGCAAAAAGGCAGCTAGCGGCGACTGATGGAGTTCGGCTGAGCGGTCGTTTTCAGGTGAGCTGTCGACCTGCTACAAAGCCGCGCGATGCCGAGCCAAGAGTCCTCTTCGACGGTTGCCTGCCTTCCCCTCACCAAGCGGATGAGCGCCGGCATCTCCGGCGCCCTTGTTTTCGCAACTCTAGCGGCTGCTCTCGTCGCCGTCCTCTCGACGCATGGCGGTGAGGCGACGGCGCCTACCGTATTCGGCCTCCTCGCCTTTGGGTGCCAGCTCGCCGGTGTTTTCGTTGGTCTTTGGGTTACGTGGGTACATCCGGGCTCCCGACTCCCAGAGCTTTCTCATCTGCTGGATTCGAAACAACGTAGGTTTCGGACGGCTATCAGCGGCCCGGCAATCGTCGTTGTTTGGGTGCTCGTCGGCCAGCTTTCGCTTCGACTTCTGGGGGCTTTTCCCGAGCGGCCTGCCTCCGGGGGGGTGCTTACCGCAGCTTCGGCTCTCGGGGTTCTCACTGGCGCAGCATTTCTGGTCGACCGCACCTCGAGTCTTCTTGTGGGGAGGGTGCGTCCACCGAGCGCACGAGGTGCCTTGGCAATTGCCCTGGGTGTCCCGCTCGTCCTCATCCCGCTCTTGATTGCGACGGGAACGACGAGCGGCGTTGGTTCCCCGTGGGCGTTCTTGGGAACCTTTCGTCGTCCTGAGCTCGACCTTTCCCCTGTTCTCCACGTCGTCGTGGTTCTTTGTCTGTCTTACTTCGGCGCACGCTGGGCTCGCACTTGGCACCCAGCGGTCAAGATCTTGGGCGTACTCGTACCGCTCTTACTTGCCGGCGCGAGCCTCCGTCTCGCGAGCGCCATGTCCTTTCGTCAGGCGGTCGCCGTCGAGCGAGAGCGTGGTCTCGGGGCCGCGGCTCTCTCGCTGTATCGCGCCGTCAGTGACCGAGACGGGGATGGCTACGCTGCCGGCTTTGCCGGGGGCGATTGCAACGATGAGGTGGCCAGTATTCGTCCGGGGGCCGAGGACATCCCCGACAACGGAATCGACGAAGATTGTCGTGGCGGGGATCGAAAGGCGACGCCAACCCCGGCTGTCGAAGAGGAACCAGAAGTTGCCGCTCCAGCGCTTCCTGAGCGGCCGAACGTCGTTCTTCTGACCATTGACACTCTCCGTTGGGATCTCGGTTTTTCCGGAGCACCTGCGCGTGATGGGCTCTCACCGGAGCTCGACGCCTTTGCAAAGAAGTCTACAGTTTTCGAGCGCGCCTACTCGCTCGCCTCCTACACGAGCAAGAGTCTGGGCCCCATGCTCCTAGGAAAGTATCCATCGGAAACGAAGAGAACCTTCGAGCATTTCGACCGGTTTTCCAAGGACGAGACCTTCGTTCAGGAGCGCCTCCAGGAGGCCGGCATTCGGACCGTGAGTGTGCAAGGGTACTGGTACTTCTTCTTCGAGAGCTATGGGTTCGAACGCGGATGGGACGAGCTCGACAAGACGGCTGCGCCTAGATCCGTCACGATTGAGGGAGACAAGAGCTCCAATGGCGATGAGGTAGCAGCACGTGCCGTCGACCACCTGACGAAGCTTTCGGAGTCGGGGGAGCAGTTTTTCCTTTGGGCTCACTGGGTAGATCCCCACGCGGAGTACGTTCCTCACGAGAATTTCGACTTCGGCTCGGAATCTCGCGAGCGCTACGATGGAGAGGTCGCCTTCGTCGACCACCACGTGGGGAAGGTCCTCCAAACGATCGACTCGCTTCCCATCGACGAGCGAACGATCGTCATCATCACGAGTGATCACGGAGAAGCATTCGGCGAACACGGTTTGATCAGACACGGATTCGAGGTGTGGGAGGAGCTCGTCCGGGTGCCACTCCTGATCCACGTTCCAGGTGCCCCCCCTCACCGCGTCGAGGAGAGAAGGAGCTTGGTCGATATCGGTAAGACCATCTTCGATGTCTTTTCGATCGACCTGACGAAGGACGAGCGCGCGGAGCTTTCTGGAAAGTCCTTGCTCGGCGACGTGCTCACCCAAGGAGAGCACGAGCAGCGGCCCGTTCTCGTGGACATGCCTGAAGGTCCGAACAACCGCGAGCGTCGCGCTTTTTACCGTGACGATCATAAAATCATCACAACGGGAGGCCGAGTTCTCGGTCTTTACGATCTACAAAAGGACCCTGGCGAGAAGAAGGATCTCTCCGAGGACGAAGCTCTCGTCGGGAAGATGCAGGACGCCATGAATTCGTTCCTGGATACTCTCGAGACCACACCGCCGACCCGCTGAAGCGGCGGTGTCGCCGCGTTGCCCGAATGGGTGAAGGTGGCTCAAGAATCTTCTGGTTTGGCCTCAGTGGGTTGAAATGAAAACTCGAGCTCCATCATCAGCTGGTGCGGCATGTGGTGTCGCACTAGGAAAGCCGCGGGATTTCAACTCGATAGCCTGACCGCATTTTTTGTGTGGTTTTTGTTTTCTCTCCCTGCGAGCTCGGAGGAAAATGAAACGTGCCGGTTCATCTTTTTGGACGGGTGAGGAGAAAAATCTCCTCGTTCAATGGGCCCGATCGGATGCGATCTTACCCACACCCAATTCACGGCCGGCGTGCCCCAGAACGGCCCGAGGTGACCTATGAGTGATGCAGCACCAAACAGTCAGCAGCCCCCGCACCACCCCAATCGAAGAGGGCGAACTCGAAGTGTCGAAACGAAAGTTCGCGTTCTCGAGCTAGCCGAGTCTCTCGGCAGCGTGTCGCGTGCCTGCCAGATCATGGGGTACAGTCGTGACAGCTTCTATCGATTCAAGCGTCTCTACGCGGAGGGTGGTATGGCGGCACTGGAGGGACCGAGTCGTCGCAAGCCGTTGCTCAAGAACCGAGTCGCACCCGAAGTAGAACGAGGTGTGATCGAGCTTGCGCGAAGCTACCCTCAATGGGGACGCGCGAAAGTGGCGGAGACTCTCTCCGAGCGCGGCCTGAAGATCTCGCCATCGGGCGTCAGGTGCGTTTGGGTGCGGCACGGCCTCGAGACCTCGGCTCAACGTGCGGCTGCCGCCCGGTCCGCTGCCCCTGCCGCGGCGGAGTAGTCCTTTTTATTTTCGCCGAAATGTGAGCGGTCCCATTTGGGGCCGCTCTCTTTTTTGTGGGTCTTGTTCGGTCGTCTGAACACGGCGCTCGGTCAAATCGGGCGCGGAGTACGGGTGCTTCCAGTCAGCTCCATAGTTATCTGTAAATTGAGTCGAAGCGCTCGTGTGCGGAAGGTGAGACTTTTCTGAGAAAAGTGCGTACGACCACCCGCTCATTATGGGAAACCATGAGGAAACTCCCTATTGGTCACACTCGATTCACGAGGATCGGAAGTTTGCCTGCCTGCTCACTCGCTCCGTGGTGACTGATCGGCTAGACTCACTTCTCTTTGCTTCGACGACATCATGGACGCGCAGGTGTACTCGGTGCTCTTCATATTTGCGACGGTTGCCGTTGCGTGGGGGGCGTACTGTTACTGGTCGATACGCAATGAGCGATTGAAAGCGAGCGAGTCTCGCATCGCTCAATCGCCGCTACATGGGCCATGGCTTCCCAAGGCGGATCAGGAGAGTTCGTGTCTCATTCACGAGGAGAGGTATTTCTTGAGACCCGATCCGGGGAAGAAGGGAGTTCATCGGGTTCTGTGTGAGGAGCGATATTGTGGCCTTCTAACCGGAGCCGTAATTGCCACTCTCCCTGCGCGCCCCATCGCCAAGGCGAAGACCCTTTCCGAGGGGAGAGAGATCCTCCAGTTCTTCCGAGAGGTCTCCGTCACCGTGGAAAAAGCCGGGGAACGCGCTGCCTGACACGGAGCCTCGACAGCGAGGACGCGACGGGATGTGACCTTCCTGGAGTGGGGGCTTCCGCTCCGGTACGGGTCCATTACACTCATTCAACCGATTTCTGCGGGAGCCTGAGTGAGTTCGACGAGACCATTGAACGGGACGCATCGTGACACCATCGCGACCTCGATTGCCGCACTCGTTTCTTTGGCCTGCGTCGTGGCGGCGGGGTTCCGGGCGTATGCGCAGCGTGTTCCTGATCAGGAAGTGCTGCTCTTCCTCGTGACCGCCGCGGTCGTCCAGTATCTGGACAAGGTCAGCAAGTTCAAGATTGGCTCCCTCGAGTTCGAGAAGAAGGTCGAAGATCTCGAGGGTAGAGTCGACGAACTCGCTGAGCTGAACCAGCCCAACGAAGAGGGGCCCCGCATCGAGGGTGAGGCGCAACCCGTTCCCATCGACGACGCCAGTATCGCGACCCTCGACGAGGCCGTCGCGATCATCGAGAGCCAAGTCTATCGCGCAGGGCTAGCGTGGGACGACGACCCTGTCGGGGACTATTTCACGAAAAGTGAAGCCGATGGCGTGAACCTGTCTGCGCGCGTCAGCCGCTCGCGAAATTACAAGGGGCGCTACCTGGTTCAGGTGTTCCTTCGGCTAGCAGACAGCAAAGAGCTGGATGACCCCCGGGCGGCGTTTTTCCTGCATCATACATTTCGCCGAAGAATACGCTTCGAGGCGATCTACGAACGAAGCGCCGTGTTGAGCCTCACGGCTCGAGGTGCATTCGTCATCGGAGTCGTGCTGAGCGACGGAACGATGTTGCGACTCGATCTGGCCGACGCGACGTTCGATGTGGATGCCGACGGCCGCGACGACTTTCTGGCCCACTGAGACTTCATTTTCGATTGCCCGCGTCGCCGGGCTGCCCCTTCGTCCCCGCGCGAGAGTCCTCGCTACCACGAGGCTCGAGCCTCGGCTCGTTCGGAGATCGGTTCTCAGGGCTGCGGCGTGGCTCGTCTTGCCCCGGTCGTCGTGTCTCTGGCTGAGTTTCGCTCGTGTCCGCATCGTCATCCGCCACGATCACGGTGAACTCCTCGCGGGAGAGCCGTCTCCGCTCGCCCCCCGCAGCGTCGTGCTGGTCACTCGCGGGCGATCCAAAGATCACCCACAAGGCGAGGGCCACCACGACGAGTCCTACGGCCAAGAGCACCACGAGGAAAAGGGGAGAGGCATCTCGATCTGACGTACCACTCAGCTTGGAGTTTTTGGGGTCTTCCGACACGATTCAAAGCTACCGACCGAAGGTGAGCCCCGCAAATCACGGGGTGGGCGCGCGTCCCGACGCGGAGGAGCCCGTTCGGTTGGTCGTTGGGACAACGGCCAAAATGCGGGTAGGCAGCGCGCGTTTCCCGCCGGCACCCGTGTTGCCCGGGACGACATCGAGCAGTGCCGCGTTCCGGCGCCGGAGGGCGGCGCGAAGTTGACTCAAATCGATGTCGGTCTCGGTATCGAGCGGAAGCACTCGGGTCACGTACGTTTGTTGGAGTCGGAGTTTCTTCTTCAGCGCCTCGTGACTTTCGGGCGCGAGGGCCGACGAGATGAGGACCTCTGCGATGAGTTCGGGGCTGATGATGCTCTCGACCATTGGAAAGAGGCCGAGATCCTCCTGCTCGAGGAGCTCGATTGTGATGTAGGCGCTATCTTTCAACTCCGAGCGACTTTGGTTCAAGTCGAGCACGAACGCCAGCGTCCTGGCATCGGCCGTTCCCGGGAGCCCGCTGCGATCGGAGGGCACGAGGAATCGGTCGTAGCTCCCCAACTCCAATCCTTCGATCGAATCCAGGCGCGCAGACTTCGAAACGATATGGCTCACCTGCACGCGATCGGCGCGCGGAATCTTCTGCAGTATTTTCCGCCTCCGCTTCGAAGGAACCTCGCTGACGATGTCGACCTTGTAGCGGGCCGCTGGCTCCATGCTCATTTCTGCGATGAGATCGGGTACGACTTCACTCCAGCCCAAGATGAGGACGTGCAGGAGAGGTGGATGGTCGAGGTGCTGGAGGAGCGCATCGGGCGGCGGCGCGACTCCTTCGAGGACGGGCTTTGGACCGTGAATGACCAGCAACTCCGCGTCCTCGGAGAGTTCGTGATCGACCCCTGGATGGAGGGTGAGGGGGCCGTCCCCGGGCTGTTCGACTGCACCCAGGAGCTGCCCGTTTTCATGGCCCGCCTCCACCTGTCCGATGGTTTTCCCCGCATGATCGCGGGCTGGGACGGATTCGAGCCCCCAGCTGGAGTGCGGGCGAACGATGCGGTCCGCAAGCGAGAGCAGCCCCGGCCCTTGCAGCCCGAGACGCAGTACTCGAGAGATCACTCGGTCGCTGTGGAGTACTCGGACTCCGGGCAACGTGGCTTCCGCCAGCGACACGAGGCTCCGTTCGACGACCTCCATCACCACGAGCGGTCTGGCGGATTTCGAGTCGCTGAGATGTGACCGCAGGGCAAGGAGACTCTTGAGTGCGAACGCCCCAGCACTCGGGTCTCCTGCGACCGCTTCCTCGGTCGCAGGAATGATGATGGCGCGAGCTTGTTGACATCCCGCCCGCTCCAGATCGCGTGCCCTGGTCGGGATTCCCCGTCGTAAGATGACGCGGTGAGATGGGGCGCGCGATGGAAGCGAGCGGGACACGAGATGTACTTCGTGCGCGCCCACCTTCTCGAGCAATACGACGATCTTGACGCCGCGCAGCTTCAGCAGCTCGCGCAGTAGGTGTGGCGTGCGGTCCGTCCACCCGAAGAGCACGATGTGATCGGAAAACGGGACGGGGGTCGTGGCGGCGGCGAGGTTCGCCAGTAGTCCGTTCAAGACCTGTGAAACGATGGCCACGATGCCACCCACCGTGACCGCCATCCCGAGTACGCTCAAGGTCACCGAGAGCGCTCTCACTCCGAAATCGGGAATGTCGTCGGAGAGGTACCCCGGGTCACTAATCCGAAGAACGCTCCACCAGAGCGCCTCTCCGTAAGTCTCGAAGTGATGGCCCGGGAGGGCCTTGGCGGCAATTGCTCCGCACACGGCGATCCCCGAAAGGACCGCCAGGAGCATTGCCAGCATCGCGGGAGAACCCCTGAGCATCCACCTTTCGACGAGGTAGCGAGCCCAAAGGGCAAGATTCATCGCTCGAAGACCTTCTTGTAGTGCTTGTTGATTTCCCGGGAATTCAGGCGACTCCAGAAAGAACTGATGCTGAGCCAAATCGCCAGTCCGCGTAGATCGTTGAAGATCTCGGGGACGTACTGCGGCGGACGCACGACTCCATCGTGCGAGTGGTCGGCGAGGATGGGAATGTCCTCGAGCGCGACCTTGCCTACGAACAGCCAGCGAATGAGTTCTGGACGACCCGACGCGATGGCTGCGTGCAAAAAGTTGTAGTTCGCGACGATGCCCTTCATGTACACGACGTCCTTGGTGAATGGTCCCCCGCCCTCCACGAGACCGCCGCGGAAAATCCGCTGCGTATTCCAGAAGCAGCGTTCCTCGGAATATCCCTCGGTCCGGTACCATTCGAAGATATCGTAAAAATCGGCGCCAGCCTCCGCTTTTTCGATAGCGAGCACGCGGTTGTTCAATCGGTGCGCCCGGGATGGGTGGCTCGTGAAGGTCAGAATTTCCAGGAGCGCCGCGAGACCTTCTTGGGTCGCGGCCGTACGTGGTGGCCCCTTGGCGAGCCAGCGAGCGACCGGTTGTTGCTGTCCATTGAGGCTGGTCCCTACGTGTGCCCAACCCTCGTGCACCTCTAGGATCTTGAGATCCTCGGTGCTGAACATGGCGCCTTTCCTCACCTTGACGTAGTCGCTGCCGGCGGCGGCATCCGCGGCGATTCCATCGTCGACTAGCACCCGAATCCGGCCCTCTCCAAAGACTAGAGACAGCCGCTCGTTGAGGATCTCCATGCCGCGCTCAGCGGTGATGTTGCGCTCGGGTGTCGGTCCAAGCTGCGCGGCGTCCATTTCCGTCAGGATGTCGTAGAGATCGTGGGCTACATCGCTGACCCGCGTCGACTTGTCGGCAAACTCGTCCGAGGCAGACCCGTAGAGTTCACGCGAGAGCTCGTAGAACCTCGCTGTGCCCCGTGCTTCGAGCATTTCGACGACCAACCGATATTCTCGCGCGGTTTCGGCGACGATGTGGGCGAGATGATCGTCCGAGGAGAAGTCGCGTTTGATGTCGGCTTCGATCTCGGCAAGCTCCCGCTTTTTCAAGTCGGGGTCGAACTCCAAGTCGTTTCGGCCGTACTCAATGGACGGAAGTGTTTTGTAGCCACTTGCCACGAAGCCGTCGTAGACGGATGGGCTCCATTTGACCCAATCGAGGATCCGGATGGGACGCTGCGCGATGACGACCCGTTCAGCGACTTCGGCAAGCCGTTCTTTGTAGGAGCGCCAAGCGCTACTCCCCTTCGTTTTGGTGATGGGTGTGTTCATCAGTGCTCGCTTTCGGCAGGCATCACGAGCCTTCGTCGTGGTGGTGAGGGTGAGGAAGCTGGTCTTCGGGAAGGCGCTCGGGCTTCGGTCTGCGTCGGCGCCGGGACTTCTCCGGCACTAGGTCGCGCATGGTGCTCACCTTTCCGAAACATAGGAGTCGATCGCCGGGGTGAATGATGCGTTCAGACTTGGGGTTGGGGATCACCTTACCGTCTCGATGCAGAGAGAGGACGTTGATGTCGCGGGCCATGAGTCCTGACTCCGCGATCGACTTCCCCACCAATTCGGCCCCCTCCGGGATGACGATATCGGCGACGTCATAGCCTCGACTCACGGTCAATCGCTGACGAATGTCGATCTCGGGGAACTTCAACTGCGCCCGGATGTGTTCGAGCAGAGTTCCCGCGATGTCGAGGCCGGTTGCTGATTCGATCCCCTCGAGGCCCGGCGACGAATTGACCTCCATCACCTGAGGTCCGTCCTTCCCCTCGAGCATGTCCACACCCGCAAACCTCAGACCCATGATTTGCGCTGCCCGAACGGCGGTCTCTCTATAGGTCTCGTCGAGCTCGACGACCTCCGTCTTGCCGCCTCGGTGAACATTGCTGCGAAATTCCTGGCCTTGCGCAACGCGGCGCATGGCGGCGACCACCTGATCGCCGACCACGATCGCGCGCACGTCCTTGCCCTTGCTCTCCGCGACGAACTTCTGAATGAGCACGTTCTGCTTGGTACTTTGGAGCGTCTCGATGATGGCCTCGGCAACCTTGTTGGAATCCGCCAAGATCACGCCCACCCCCTGCGTCCCTTCGAGTAGCTTGATGATTACGGGGGCTCCTCCGACCCTCTCGATGGCGGGGAGAACGTCGGAGCGATCCCGCACGAAAGTCGTCTGCGGGATGCCGATGTTGTGACGGCTCAGGATCTGCAACGACCTCAGCTTGTCTCGCGAGTTGGAGATGCCAAGCGACGAGTTCACGGAATAGACGCCCATTTGTTCGAACTGGCGAACGACGGCCGTCCCGAAGTACGTGATCGATGCCCCGATTCGGGGAATGATGGCGTCGTAGTGCGTGAGCGTTTTGGCCCGAAAGTGGAGCGTGGGCGCCCCAGAACTGAGACCCATCGAGAACTTGAGGGTGTTCAAAACCTTGACCGAAAATCCGTGCTTTTCAGCCGCAATGCGAAGCCGCTCCGTGCTGTACGCCCGGGGACTGCATGAAAGTATGGCTAGCTTGAGGCGCTCCTCTGATCCCATATGTCGAAAGATACGTGACTTCGGGCAGCCTCGCACCCTGGCACTTCGGGTGGCGGCTGCTCTTCGTGTTACTTGGAGCCGCCCTCACGAGGGGAGCGTGGAAGGGCCGACAGGGCCGAAAGTGCGGCCTCGTCCAAATGGAGGTCGAGCTGTGGGAAGGCGATGGTAATGTCCATGTCCTTGAACTTCCTCCAGACCGCTTCATGAAGTTCGGAAGTCGTCACCGTTGATTCCAAGGATCGTGCGTCCAAATGCCGATTTCGAAGTTGACGGAGTTGTCTCCGAAGCCGGTCATGATCACGAGAGGCTGTTCGTCCGCCTTTGCCCATTTTTTGCTCAGGGCTTGCGCCACCTCCAAAAGGCCCAGTCGTACGCGCTCCATGTCGGACGAATACGTCACGCCAACGGGCACGCGAATGCGGTACTTCTCGTCCCCCATCGTGTAGTTCTTTACCGTCGATTGAATGAGGACGGAGTTCGGCACGATGAGGTTTTCACCGTCCCGTGACTCGACGATGGTGGCTCGGATGCCCATCTTGGTCACCTTCACGAGCTGGTCCGAAACGCTGACCACATCTCCGGGCTTGATGCTTCTTTCGACGAGGAGAATGACCCCCGAGACGAAATTCTGGGCGATGCTTTGCATCGCGAATCCGAGACCTACGGCGAAGATCGCGCCCGCAGCAAATAGCGCTCCGAGATCGATCCCCATCGTTTGGATGGAAACACCGAAGCCGATGAGGAGAGTGACGTAGTGAACGAGTCGAGCCATGGCCCGAACCGTTCCGTCTTGCTTCGCGCCCCTCAGGCGGAATGCCTGGATGGTCGCCCTCTGCAGGAGGCGTGAGCTGAAAAGCGTGATCACCAGTATGACGACGACCGTCACAATCGTCGCAACGCTGATCGGTGTCCCCCCGATTTCGAACAACCTGACCTGAAGCGAGCCCCATACGGAGCCGACGAGCTTGGTCCAATCCGTCAGCGAGAGGAGGTGAGAAACCGTGGACATGGCTAGCTTTCCGGGTGCTTGTTCTACCAGGCTTCTTGATTCGACCCAAAAACCCTAGCATCGTGGCCCGCATGAATCTGGAAGATCGGACCATCGTTGGGGGGACCGAATGGTGCTCATTCCCCAGCCTGGGGATCCCTCACATTCTGGCTCGGGTCGACTCCGGGGCGAAGACGTCGGCGCTCCATGCATTCAACATCATGCGCTTTGAGCGCAACGGCGAGGCGTGGGTCAGCTTCGAGGTGCATCCGGTCCAGAACGTCCGCCGAATCGTGGTCAGATGCGAGGCGAAGATCGTCGATCGCCGCTCGGTCAAGAGTTCCACAGGGATCTCCGAGAAACGCTACGTCATCAAAGTGCCCCTCGTCCTGGGTGGGGCGACCTGGGAGATCGAGCTTACTCTCTCCAATCGCGATTCGATGGGCCATCGGATGCTTCTTGGGCGTGCGGCGATGGCCGGGCGCGTGCTCGTCCACCCGGACGCGGACTGTCTCTGTGGTAAGCTGTCTGCAGAAGAGGCCGAAGGAGCGTATCAGACCGAGGAGGACGAGAAGCCCAAGGGGCTTCGGATTGCCATCCTCGCGTCCAACGCGGATCTCTACAGCAACAAGCGACTCATGGAGGCCGCGGATGAGCGTGGGCACACGGTACAATTTTTGAATATCAAAAACTGCTACCTCAAGCTCGATTCGGGCGAGCCGCGCGTTCACTATCGTGGAGGTCGTGTGGTCGACGATCTGGACGCGGTCATTCCCAGAATTCGCCCGTCGATGACTTTCTACGGTTGTGCCCTCACGCGGCACTTCGAAGCGATGGGGATCAGCACCCTCAACAGCGCGTCCTCGATCATTCAGTCTCGCGACAAACTGCACTCCCTTCAGAGGCTCCTCTCCAAGGGACTCCAGGTTCCGACGAGTGGCTTCGCGCACTCACCCGTCGAGACGAGCGACCTCATCGACATGGTCGGTGGAGCGCCGCTCGTCGTGAAACTGCTCGAGGGCACTCAAGGTCGCGGGGTCGTGCTTGCCGAGACACGGAAGGCGGGCGAGAGCGTCATTAACGCCTTCAAGAGCCTCAACGCCAATTTGCTCGTCCAGGAATTCATTCGCGAGGCCGAGGGCAAGGACTTGCGGTGTTTCGTCATTGACGGAAAGGTCGTGGCGTCGATGGAGCGCCGAGCTGCCCAGGGTGAGTTTCGCGCCAACTTGCACCAAGGAGGCAGCGCGCACGTGGTCAAGATCACTTCAGAGGAACGCACCCTGGCGACGCGCGCAGCCAAGGCGATTGGGCTGCGTGTGGCTGGAGTCGATTTGATACGCTCCCGGCGCGGGCCGTTGATTCTCGAAGTGAACTCTTCACCTGGCCTCGAGGGGATCGAGGAAGCCACTGGGAAGGACGTCGCGGGCATGATGGTGGCGGCCATCGAAAAGCAGCTCGGCTGGCAGCGCCCCATTGCAGGCGATCGAGACTTCGAGCCGTACATTTTCTCGCCCGAGTCGGTCTATCCTTGATCCGATGCATCTCGCGCTATTGACTGCGGTAGTGGTGACCGTCACGAGCCCGTCGGTGGAAAGCGGGATGACGACGGAGCAAGATGCGTCGAGCACCGAGACGGGGGCCCTCGCTGTCGTTCTTTCCAGCTGCCGTACGGCCCTCGGGGTCGACGAATGCGCAAGCGCTGAGGAGAATCGGGAGGAGGCAGTTTGGAACGCCGAAGTCGTCTTTTCGGATGACGGTGCCCAGGTGACCCTCAGAGGGCCAACGAGCGTCGACGTGAGGAATTTGGAGTTTCTCCCGGAGGATAGCAAAAAACAACGCCAGGTTGCCGCGGGGCTGCTCGTGGCCGCGATGACGGCCTCTGCTCGGCTCGCGGCGCCTGAGCCAGAAACCACCGAGGTCGTACCGCCTCCGGTAAAGCCCAAACCCTTGCGAGCCGAAAGGCTCGTCGAGGAGCCGCCTCAGCCAGGCCCGAGCGTATTGCCTCTTCCGACCAAGCAGCGAAAACGACGAGCGACGGGGGGCGCCATCGAGCTCGAGCTGGCGGCTCTTGGGGGCCCCATCCTCGGGGCGTCGCACGTCGGTCTAGGCGGCTGGATCGGGCTCACCGGGGCGGTGTCCCAGCGTCTTGGCGGTAGCTTCAATTTTGGCGCTCGGCACTCGAGCCAAAGCGAATGGCGGTCCACCAGCATGCAGATCTGTGCCGGACCGTGGGCGGCGGTGACGCCACCCCAAGCGAGGTTCGGCTGGAGAATTTCAGCGGAGGCCGTCGTCGATCAGACGGCCGTGTCTCCAGCAGCTTCGGAGCTTTCCGCGAAGTACGCCACCCGCTTCGGTGGCCGCGTTCGCTCTACGTTGGCATTCGACGTTGGCCCCTTGGCTCCGTTTGTCGGTTTCGGCGTGGCGGGACTCACGCCCACGCTAAAGGTGCGAGATGGAAGCCGGACGGAGCTCTCGGTTCCAGACTTTTTGGGCTTCGGGTACCTGGGCGTGAGCTACAACCTCGCGAAATAATTTGGTTTTTCGGTAGACAGAGGATCTTGGTAAGATTTCTGCATGAAAGGGGAGGGTGCAGGCGACGAAGAAAGGACCGGTGCCATGTCCGCATCTCCTTTCCTCCATTCGACTCCCATGCCGTCTGCGCCAACCAAGGCTATCGATGACGCCGCGTTGCTGAAGGACCTGCGCGCGGGGAATCGAGAAGCGGCAGGTGCTCTTTACGACCTCCTGCGGGCTCCTATCGACAACACCCTCCGCCGAGTGCTCCATCACCGTGGTCCTGACTTCGAGGACCACGTGCAGGTGACGTTCGAGCGCATCCTCCGGGGGCTCGCCGAGGGACGTTTCGAGGGCCGGAGCAGTCTCAAGACTTGGGCATGCGCGATCGCGTCGCACGTTGCCCTCGACGCGCTACGAAGAAAACAAAGGGACCGGGCGCGCCTTCACGAGCTACCGGAACAAGACCTACTTCCAGCGGGTGGCCAGACCGACCGTCGTCTGGAATCTCTGAATGAACTCAAGCGAGTACAGGGAATCTTGGCGGATATGAAGCCCCAACTTTCCGAGACTTTGATCCTGCACGACGTCCTTGGCTACAAGTTGAGCGAGATTGGCAGCCTGAAAAATGTGAGTGATAGTGCCACGCAATCGCGACTACATCGAGCAAGAAAGGAGTTTCGCCGTCGGGCGGAACGACCGATTTCGAGGAGGATGTGATGAGTGACTCGGCTGAAGAACGACCAGAGCTGCTCGATGTACTTGGTGCGGGCCCTGTTGGTGTAACTTCGCCCGACGAGGTTGCCCGTCAGAAGGAGCGCATGCTCCCTTGGCTCGAGGAGCAAGTTGTGGCTCTCCCTGCCCGGCGTTTCGAGTTGGCCCATCGCGCTCGTACGAGGCGGATAGCGGGGGTGACAGGAGCCGTTCTTGCCGCTGCTGCGGCGCTGGTTCTCGCTTTGTCTTTCGACGGTGATGCCACTGATGAGCCCGACAGGATCGCGTCCGCGCCTGCGGTGGTCGGCTCCCAGACGGGTGCGTTCGGGACTATCGTCTCGGGACGACTCCACTTTGGGCGAGTGGACTTCGTCGACGGCGAGCGACTCGAGCTGAGCGGTCGCGTCGAGACCGGACGAGAAGGAGCCGCCCTACAGGCTTCAAGAGGATATCAGCTCGAGCTTGGACCCTCCTCGGCACTGACGTTCGAGACGGATGAATCGCAAAAAGAGGGTGGAATGGAATCACAGCTCCGGCTCCACCAGGGTCATGCCAAACTGTCGGTCTTGCCGAGGCCGTCCGGATCGACCTTGCGTATCGTGACCGGCGACGCCCTCGTGACGGTCGTGAAATCGGCGTTTTCGATCGAAGCCCGTCAGGGCAAGAGCTGCGTCCGCGTTACGGAAGGTAGCGTGAACGTGCGGCGCGGCTCCGTCGAAGAAGTGGTGGAAGCGGGCCAATCTTCTGGTTGTGCTGGGTCGCGGGACGAGGATCTCGGGGCCGCATTGCCGCGCACCTCGAATAAGCCGATTCAGGCGCAACGAACGACCCTTTCTCAGGAGAACGCGCTTCTTTCGCGTGCCCTGGCCGCAGAGAGCCGCGGGGACAACAAGACGGCACGAAAGGCTTATTCCGAGCTTCTGACCAAATATCCGCGCTCGTCTTTTGCACAAGACGCCAAGGCTGGACTTGGCCGGCTCGAACGTTCAATAAAGTGAGAATGAAGAGCGGAGCGAGATGGCCGCAGTCCGGGCCTCGAGTCGAATCCGCGAGCTCTCTTCAGGTTTGCAGGGCCGCTTGCCAGGTGACCGTCTCGAGCTTCGCTGCACTCTTCGTCTTGGCGGCGCTCGGCTGCGAACCCATCGTCCTCGATTTCGATACTCCGACTTCTGCGCCGTCGAACTCGCCCGGAGGAGCTCCGAACCAAGTGCCAGAGCCGCCGCCCGCTCCCGAGCTCATTGTGTCGAGAGACCTCGATCTGACTCGGGAGACACCTTCGGGACGCGATTGTCCGAAGAGCGGCGAGATGGCGACGTATTTCGTCGACGGAGCCGACGCTGGGGCGCTCATGCTCGAGGAAGCTCCCTCTGATGACTGTCTCCTCCCGGGGGACGAACTCTTGCTCATCGAACTTCAGTCCGAATCGCTGGAGAGAGTGGGGCAGCACGAACTTCTTCGTGTGCGAAGCGTTCAGGGGGCGCGCGTCGAGCTCGTCTCTGGTCCGCTTCTGGCATACGGCTCGGGAGCAACCGGACGTTGGTCTGCGGCGGGGGCGAAGATCGTTGTCCAGCGAGTGCCCAGCTTTTCCCGCATTACGGTGAACGAGGGCGCGGTCCTCACGGCGCGGGCGTTCCGCGACGGCGGAAGCGGTGTGTTTTCCCTGAGGGTTTTGGGTGATCTCGTGGTCGAGGGGGCGATCCGAATGAATGCATCGGGGTTCCGAGGAGGGGAAGAGCGCCTCGAAGTGCTCGAACACGGACTCCAAGGGGAGTCGATTCTCGGACTCGGGACCTCCTCGACCGAGCCCAACCGAGGAGGCGGTGGCGGCGGGCTTGGAGATCAGATGAGGAGCGCGTGCGTTCAGGACGGCAATGCTGGAGGCGGAGGAGGCCACGCAGAGCCTGGTCGAGATGCCACCGTGAACGACCTCTGTGACGGCGAGGGGCGGGGCCGAGGTGGCTCACCCTACGCCAGAAGTGGGAGGTTGTTCTTGGGTTCCGGCGGCGGGAGTGGAGGTGTCGACAACGTCCGAGTCGACAACCCTCCGGGTGCCGCAGGCGGCGACGGGGGCGGCATGATCTGGGTTCTTGCTCAATCGGTGAGTGGAGGCGGACGCATCGAAGCTCGAGGTGGCGATGGCGTCGGCGACGAACCAGGCGTGGAGTGCGTGGCCGGGGGGAGTCAAACCGACTGCTACGATCACTCGGGCCCCGGGGGTGCTGGCGCGGGTGGCTCAATTCGTCTCACGACCACCCAGCTTTCCGGCGTCATCCTCGATGTTGATGGCGGTCAGGGGGGGAACGGCAGGGATGACTCCACCGGAAACGGGGGTGACGGCGGACGCGGCCTGATTGAAGCTCCCGGAACCTGACGAGCCTTCACATCCGGGTCGGCAAACAGACCATCGCGGCGTTGGGCAGGTTCACCGGACCGTGATGATGCGGCAACCCGAGCAGTCTGCTGGGCCGGTCGGATCAGCGTCGTCGCAGACCTCATCCCCATTTCTGACTCCATCGCCACAATAGGTTGAGAGCACACAACCGGGCTGGCACTCGTTGTGCCCACCATCGTTTTCTCCGTCGTCGCATTCCTCGCTTCCTGCGACGATACCGTCACCGCAATCGGGGACGCAGAGCGAGCGCTCGGCTCTGAAGCCGCTCAACGTGAGTCGGAAGCTCGAGCCTCTCGGGTTGCGCTCTGCATGGAAGATATGGATCGGGTAAACCGTTCCATCCACCAAACCCAGGTCGTGGGTCGCGATCGTGTCCGCATCCAGAGTGATGGTGCCTTCCGCGGGGTAGTGGACTCCGCCGAGATCGAGAGCCAGCCTCCCATTGATGAATACCCAGAGGTCGTCGTCGCCCAGGAAGTTCAGGACCGGCGGCGCGTCCGCATCGTAGCGGAACCAGTAGGCAACCTCCGTCGTGAAGCTGTGGTTGTGGGCCGCCTCTGGTGACTCTAGCGTCCAGTTCGACTCGTACGTCGCCTGGCCGTCGATGTCCGGTCCTGGGATCTCTCCGTTGTTCGTCTCGTCAGTGAGTTGACAGTTCGCGTTCTCGCCGGTCTCTTCATCGCAAAATGGGAAACCATCGAGGGGGAAAAAGAGGGGGTTGCCATCCATGTCGACATCAGGAAACGACGTGCTCTGGTAGCGCGTCCCGTCATTGTCCAGTCGATTGACGAACCCTCCGTTTCCGTTGTCAAAGAGCACAAGGTCGCTGACGATCGTCGAGTGATCTGGTCCATCCACGTACCAGCTTTCGACGTTGTCCGCGTCGCTCATTCCCCCGGTCTGCCCGTTGGGGGAAGCGTAGAGCGGCTTGCCGCTTGCGAGATCGGACTGGACGAGTCCAGTATACGCGCAGTTCGTACAACCTCCTCCGACGCGGAAGTTGGGGTGTTCATGCTTGAAGTCCCGGAACACTGCGGACACCCGCAGCACGCACTCGCCACCCACCGTTTCACAGGGGGCGACCTGGCAAGAATATCCCTCCTCTTCCTCGCAGGTCTCCGAGCAGCCGTCCCCGCTCACGCTGTTGCCGTCATCGCACTCCTCGTCACCGAACAGAATCCCGTCGCCGCAAAAGGACGAGCAGCCATCTGAAGTGCCAGGGGCGCTGCAGGTCGGCTCCCATTGACAGCGCGCATCGCAGCCGTCGAAGGGGACCGGATTTCCGTCATCGCACCCCTCGGCGCCCTCGACGAGCCCGTCACCGCAAGTGGTTTCCTCGCAGAGGCTTGGATCGCCCGCGCACTTGAATCCGATCTCAGTCTTGCAATACGCGGAGCATCCGTCCCCACCGCTCGAGTTTCCGTCGTCACACTGTTCAGGAAAGTTGGTCTTGCCGTCGCCACACTTTGCAAAGGGGATGCACGAGCCACCGGGGATAGGGCAGATGAATCCTTCCTCGACAACCAGACAGTTTTCGTAGCAGCCGTCGCCTGAATCGAGATCGCCGTCGTCACACGCCTCGTTGTCATCCAGCACTCCGTCTCCGCATGTCGCAGGAGTGGGCTGCATCGTCAGATCGAGATCGTTCGATTGTCCTCCTGAGCCGACCATGATGTCTCCGTCTCCTTGGGAGTCGCCATCGCCACCGGCGACCGGGTCATCCTTGGATGACTCCGTGGGAGCGCCTGCCGTGCAGGCCGATACCGAACCAAATGTGCCAGCGAAGGTAAGAAGCAAAGTACGAGTGAGTTTCACGAAGACCTCGATGTCAGATGAGTGCCCGACTCGAACTATGCACGAATTCGACGTTCGGATCAGTGAATTTATAAAATATCCAAAGCAAAGCGGCTGGAAATTTCCGCTCTGCGGGGAGTCGGGAGGCGCCCCCTTCGCGATGCATTCGAGCCGTTTCGCGCCCTGCGCAGCGCCTCGGGAGCTTGCCCGCGAAGGTCGATCGGCCTATCTGTGCCGCGTCATGAGCCTGGGCGTCGGAGACAGCGTGAGGGTGGCGCTTCAGGGTGGGCGACTTGGGCGCGTTCAAGACGTACGGCCAGGGCAAGTGCTCGTCGAATTCGAGTCGGGAGGGAGAAGTTGGGTTCCCACTTCACAGGTGAAGAAGCGGGGGATCTCCATCCGACCGAGCGAGCGGCCGCCATCCGCAGCACCAACGAAACTCGAATCGCGCATCCTCGCCGCATCCAGGAAGTCGACCAATCCGTTCCGGGCGCCACGCGTGCCCACATTTCACACCGTACCGCCGCCAGCGAACTACACGCAGATCTTCTTTTCGTTTGATGGCAGGATTGGCCGACGTCAGTACTGGGTCGCTCTAGCGCTCATCGTTCTACCCGTCATCATCCTTGCGAGCTTGGCGGCGATGCTTGCAACGTCGGCTGGACAACGAACCCTTCATGTCGAGTTGGTTCTTCTCGTCATGTCGTTCATTCCTCTTCTTTGGGCTTCTCTCGCCGTTGCGTCGAAGCGGTGCCACGATCTGAATTGGAGCGGTTGGTGGAGCCTGAACTGTCTCATTCCAGCAGGCGGCTTTTTGTTTTTCGTTTTTCTCGGACTATTGCGGGGAACTCGTGGCCCGAACGAATACGGCCAGGAACCTCACGTGGTCGTTTGAACTGACCCACCCGGGCCGGGTTTCTGCAGCCCGGCTGGAGGGTTGTTCTTGGTCCGCCGCCGTAGCAGGCGCCCCACGAAAACCTCGGGAATCATTTCAGAAAACCCCACTGCGTAGCCTACCAGAGGCCCGCGAGAAGTGGCGCGGTCCCGACTTTCGGCTACCTTTCCCCACGAGCGCGCTGCTATCCCCTCCCACCTCGGCGTGCCTTCAGTCCCGGAGAATTCCCCGTGCAGTGTTCTCAGTGTCACCGAAGCATGACGGCGCTTTTCTATTCGTACGTCTGTGACTATTGCGACGGCTTGTTGAACGACCGTGAGCTCGAAGAAGGGTTCGTTGTTTGGCGTGCTCGACCGCTTCCGTCGACTGAATACGTCTTCCAGAAGCGCGAACATGCCGAGCGCTACCGGGCGGCGGTGGGGCTCGAGACGTGCCCCATCAAGGTGGTGCGTTCGCCGTTCCGGTTCAGCTGGCGTCGCAGCACCGGCAGCCTCGACGACATCATCACTCACGACAAGCTCGTGACCATCTATCCAGACGACAACTTCCAGCCCGCCAAAGACCGAGCCTACGTTTGCGCTGAGCCCGGATAGCTCTGCCCTCGGCGGCCCCGGTACGCCGAGCGGGCATGGCGAAGGGGGACCCAGGCCCCGCTTACTCCGGAAACTGGGGGGCGCCCGCCGCGATCCATTGCTCGATGGCAACGATGTGTTCCTCGGCGACACACGTGTTCTCGAACTCGTTCTCTACACAGTCGTAGGGCATCCTCGGAATCGGCATTTCCATTCCAACGATGATGTTGTCGTCGCACCCCTCACGCAGCACCTTGACGATCGCGCTCGTCTCCGGGGAACCCGGTTCGATGGCTTTGAGGTTCCCGCACTTCACGGAGACATGGGTCGTCACCTCGGTGTACAGATCCGCGTCTTCGACCAGGCGCAAGGGGACGGCGCTGTGGTCGTGTCCGCCACTGTGGCAGTCGGACGAAGCGCAGCTGTAGTCTGGACGGCCGATCCGAACGCCGCTCAATACGTCCATGAAAGCCTGGAAGCCAGGGTGGTAGGTCACGCCTGGATCGCCACCAGTTCCGGCGCCACCAGTGCTTGGGCCGCTCCCCGTTCCGGTGCCGCCAGTCCCGAGACCGCCGGATCCCAGTGGATCGCCGCCGGTACCGACTGAGTCGCCGCCGGTCCCGACATCGCCGCCGGTGGCCGTTGCATCACCATCATCAGGCGAGCCCAGTTCGGACGCGCAGGACGGTAGAAAGGAAACAGAAGCGATGGAGCCGATGGAAATAAGAAGCGTTCGTGCCTTGTTCATGCTGATGAATCGTTGATTGGGGGTCTAGTGATGCGGACTGAGGAAAAGGGCGCGCAAGCGGTCATGCGCGCCTCCCTTCACGCGCGCAGTTCGCTGTATTCGCCCGGATCGGTGATGTTCGGCGGCTCGCCGTCCGGGCCGTTCCGGAAGTCTTCGGTTCGGTCCCATCTGCCGAAGTGAGTCACGGTCTCCGTTCCTCCTGCCGCCGGGAACCCATCCAGCCCCGCTTTCACGCCGCATGCGTTCATGATGTTGCAGAAGTATTTGTTGATCGGTTTGCTGGCGATGTCCGCTGGCGTCCCCGTGGCCTGCGAGATGCCGTCCGCCTGGCCGCCGTCGGCGCATTGTCCGAGGCTGTTTCCGGCCGTCAGGTCGTTCGTCCCGCCGTCGAGATTCACCGCCTGGCCCGTCTTGAAGTACCCGCCGCAACTGCCAGCCTGGAGAATAGGCATGTTGTTCATATTGTGCGCGTTTCCGTCCGACAGCTCGTTGAACCAAACGGTCGCGCTGTTGTCGAGCACGGTGCCCCCCTCTTCTTCGAACGAGTCGAGCTGGCCCACGAGGTAGGCAAACTTCTCCGCGTAGTACCGGTCGATGTCTTCGAGCATACTGAGCACGCCAGCCACGCAGTCTCCCTGCTGGTTTGGGTTGCCGATGCGATGCGAGAGCCCATGGCTGTCGCCCGTGTGTCCGAGACCCGAAAAGGTGTAGTTGCCCGGGTACTTGAGGAAGATGACGCGATTCATGTCGCAGATGGCCGCCAACACCGCCAAATCCGAGAACAGGTCTGCGACGTCGCGCCCGCCGCCGATGTCCGACATGATGTCGGGGGCTGAGTTTGCCGGAAGGCCGAGCGCCATCGCGGTTTCCTCGTTGCACTGAGCCGAACTCACGACTCCACCCGCTTCGTGAAGGAGCTGCTTCCACGCTTCGAGCTTCGTGCGGTCCGAGCCGCTCATGTCGAAGCTCTCCAAAGTCGTAAGATCGTCGCGCACGATGTCGATCACGCTCTGACCCTTGAGCGCGGCGTAGGTGTCCGGGTTCATGGGCTCTCCATCCTGGAAGAGACCCGTGATGTTGGAGTAGACCTGTGCCGCCGACGAGATGCCCGAATAGCGCTCGGAGGGGCCAGAGTACGAAATGGCTGTCATCTCGTTCTCGAAACCACCGAGACGCATGTAGAGGGGCACGCCGCCCGCGTTCGTGCTGATTTGCTCAGCCATCACGTGATCGAGCGTACGGTCGATCGGCATGGCGTCGGTCTTCGCGTCGTTGAACGTGTGGACCTGGTTGTGCGGGGTAATCGGCTGACAGCTAAAGAAAGAGCCCGTTGGATTGGTGTGGGGGTCGTTTCCTTGGCCACGTGCGTGGCTGAAGTTCCATTCGTTCATCGCACGGATACCGCGCGGAAGAAGGAGCTTGTCCACGTAGGGTGCGAGCGGGGCGATCGTCTTCGCTTGGAGATCCGCCTGCGTCAAAACACCATGGGAAGTATCGGGGAACCAAAGGTTCGTAAGGCACCCGTAGTGGGTGAACATGACGATGAATCGTTTGGGAGATCCGGAGTCCTGCGCGTGGGCAGGACGTTCCTGGATCGAATTGAGGAAGGGGGCCGCCACCGCGGCGCCGCCTAGACCTCGGAGAAAAAGCCTTCTGTTCAACTTGGTTTTCATATTCTGAAGTTCCTAACGTGTTCGAAGCGGCTGGTTCAGTTGGCGGCAATCTTGCGAAGGCGGAACGAGTCTGCCTGAGTGAGGTCGGCAAGCAGGTTCAGCACGGTGTATCCGTCTTGCGACAGCTTCACGGAAAGCTCATCCACCAAACATGCATCGTTGGAGTTTGCGTCGCGCCGGAGAGCGAAGGCTGCCACGCGCTCCGCATACATTCGGCGCGCCATGTCGCCCTGGGCAATCTCGGTCATCAACTGCAGAGGCGAGGTGATGTTCACGGTCCGCTCCGGGCTGAAGATCACGTCCGCAGTCCCGTTGATGGGTCCGCCCAGAGGATCGGTCGTTTGCCAGCTGCCCACCGAGTCGTACGTTTCCATGACATAGCCCGGGGGGTTCACGACGTTTTGATGGCAATTGACGCACTCTGGGGGAGAGGTTAGCTCATCGACCACCTCGCGTTCGGTCGTGAAGTTTCCGACTGGGCGAGGAGTGTTTTCGACACCTGCGGCGGGTGGTCCAGGATCCACACCAACCAGTCGCACCGTAACGAAAGCCCCTCGCAAGATCGGGCTGGTGGTGTCGTACCTCGAGAAAGAGCTGAGGAACCCGAGGCGAGTCAAGAAGCCGGGGCGTTGCTCGGGTGGTTGGAATTCGACCCGAGTTAGTTCCGATCCGTATGCAGATGGATCGAGATCGTAAAGTGGCGCGGTCAAGTTATTGACGAAGCCCACATTGCTGAGAAACAGGTCTTGGAAGGAACCGCCACCGAATGCGACCTCCTCGAAGAACGCGTCGAGCTCGGCCTGCATTGCCGGGATCGCGTCGTCCGTGTAGCCTGGGAACTTCACCGGATCGTGGCTTCGGTTCCACCAGTGCGGAACCGTCCCGTCCATGCCGAGATAGGCGCGATGGGCTGCAGCCACGAGAGGACCGGTCTTGTCGCGGTCCTGCAGCATGCGCTGCGCCTGTAGGAGGATCTGCTCGCCAGTTTGCAGTTCGTTGTTGTCTGCTGCGAGATCGAGCGTTTCGTCCGGGATGCTGCCCCACAGGAGGAACGAGAGTCGCGCGGCGATCTCGTGCTGTGACAGTTTGCGTGCGTCGCCCTCGACCTCGGGGTTCATCTCGAGGCGCATCAGGAACGAGGGAGAGGCAAGGAACGCAAACAGAATTGCCTCGGCGACTTCGTCAGGAGTTCCGGCGGGCGTAATTGCATTGAGCCGCATGAAGCTTGCAACCTCGGCGTCAGAGACGGGACGGCGGAAAGCCTTGCGTCCGAAGGTTCGAATGGTTGTCTCGAGGCAAGCCGGGTCGACGGGGTCACACGAGATGAAGCGACTGCGCTGCGTCCCAGCCATCACTTCTGCAGCGATCGTTTCCGCCGCATCGAGGTAGGCATTCCAGGCGAAGGTGTTCATCGAACCCTCGAAGTCCGGGTTCAGTAGCGAGGAGGGCTCGGCTCCTCCAGCGCTCGCAAGTGTGGTCACCCCAAGGAGATCGCGCATCACGTTGTCGTACTCGCGGTTCAAGAGGCGAGGGACCTGAGACGTCGACGCAATCCCCGGCACGCAGACGTCGGGGTTTGCGTAAATGTCGCCGTCTCCGTCGCCAATCACGCCTGTTCCGCCCGTACCGGCGTCTCCGTCACCGGCCATGTCGCCGTCGCCGACAGCATCGCCATCGCCGAAAGCGTCGCCGTCTCCCTGCCCATCTTCCCCACCGGGGTCCAGAACAGCCTGACAGCCGCTTAGAATGAGAACCGCTGCCAAAACACCGGTTGAAGTGACGCCTAGGTTTTCCCGTCGAAGCCTCATGTCTGAGCAGGTCGTGAAGCGCGTGGAACCAGGCCAAAAAAAAACCGAAACCGCATCGAAACTGCGCTCACGCGCACCTCTGGCGGATACCTTTACTTACCCTAGAAAAACGTGTCTCGTTGGCCGCGCCTGAGGACGCCGGATTCGCGGCACCCCGTCGAAGGAGACATTCTTGGACCCGTTAGCCCGGAGCGTCACTCCGCTCCTGACGCACGTCATCGGAGGCGCTCTTTCCTGTGACCTTCCTCACTTCAGAGGGCGTCCACGAGCGTCGTGATGCCACCCGTGCTCTCTGACCCCGATAGAAAACAACAGCATGCTCTCTCCTTCTATTCGTCGTTTCCTTCTTTCTTCATTCCCGATGACGGGACTCTTGTTGGTGGTGGCCTGCTCGGATGCGGGCGATGGCGACGGTCAGACGGATGAAACGACGGGCACTGGCGGCGCCGATCCCGGTACTGGTGGCGTGGGGACGGGAGGCACGTCGACCGGCGGGTTCGGGACGGGCGGGGCCACTGGTGGAAATGGAACAGTCGGGGGCTCAGGTGGTCTCGGGACGGGCGGAGCAACGGGGGGAAGCGGGACGGGCGGGGCCACCGGTGGCGCGGGAACGGGAGGGGCCACCGGCGGCGCCGGAACCGGAGGAGACGGCACCGGTGGCGACGTTGCGGGAGATGAATTTACGCTGACGAGCAGGGCTTTGTCGGACCTGGGAATGTTCGCTGACATCAACACGTGTGCCGGTGGAATGGGCTTCGGTCAGGCCATTCCTCTAAATTGGGCTGGGTTCCCGGAAGGTACCATGAGCTTTGCTCTGACGATGATCGACATCACGTTGGTGGATGGGGAGAACGACTATCTGGGGTGCCATTCGGCATTTTGGAACGTGCCCGTTTCGACGACGAGTATGCCCGACGCGAACTGGAGCTCCGCGCTTTCGGGCGCGATGAGCATCAACAATGGCTATCTCGGACCGTGTCCCAACTTCGGCGGCGGAACGAAAGTGGATACGTACGTGTTTACGCTCTACGCGATGCCGGACGCGACCCTTTCGGATCCAGACGTCAACGCTCAGGCATTTGGAAACATCGAAAGCTGCAACGCAATGCGCGATGCGCTAGACGCCGCGGCGATCGAATCCGTCACCCTCACGGGAACCTCGAACGCTTCGAACTAGTGCTTCGGCATTTGAATTCGAGGGCTTCCGTCGCGTTCCCAGGACGGGGTGAGGTCGGCGTCGAAGCTTGGGCGCGGCTACTTTCGTCGCTTTGGGGAGGGGGGCTACCGAACCACTGCCGGACGATCTTCACAAAGGAAGGCCACGTCGAGTTGCACTCCGGGGAGCGACTGCACGAGCGAACACGTGTCGGCACACAGCTGGATCGACGTCGGATTGGCCTCATCGTCGTAGTGCCATGAGCTTTCGACCTCACACAGGGGGTCGTAGTCGAGGCGGGTCGTTTGACCACCCACCGTATAGGTCACGTCGATTCTGTCGGCGTCGAAGGTCCCCCCCATCGGGTTCGGGGGGATGCCGAGCTCGCATGACACCGCCTGGCTTCGGATCGCCTCGATCGCGGCGCGGAAGGCCGCTTGGGTGGCTGCTGGATCACCCGTGTCGATCAAGAAGGCCTCCGTCGTGCCCCCGGCTGCGGCGATTTCGTGCAGTGCGCCCAACGTGTCAGGAGCATCGCAGGGCTCGGAGTCGTCTGCTCCACAACCCCAATCATCCCAGCCGTCGTAGGTTGGGAGCGTGGCCGGCGGAGTTGTGGGGTTTTCGATCCCGATGACATAGGTGCGCGTCCCGGCCCCATTCGCGTAGAGAGCGGCCGCCGCAGCGCTTACTGCCTCTACGTCATTTCCATCGCAGCTCTGCGGAAGGCCGTCCGTCACCAGCACGACGGCGACCTGTGCATCTGGATTGTCGGCTTGGAGGGTCGTCAGATAGGTACTCGTACCCGTGAACGCTGGGAGTGTTGGGGTCCCCCCTCGCCAATCCCCTCCAGCTAGGGGTGTGCCGACCTCGTCCTCGTAGTCGTCGAACGCCGAGGAGAACGATGTGGACGGGAGATCCGTCATGGCAACTTCCGGCGTTTCGTAGCTCTCCGCGTCACAGCTGTCCTCGTTGCGGGGGAAGAACGCCATCGACGCAGAGATGCCTGCCGAATCCTCATCCGCGAAGAATGTCTCAGTGGCCTGGCGTACCGGCGTCCACTTGGCGGCGGGATCGTGCCACCAATAGGGGTAGTCGTACTTCCCCATGCTGCCCGATACGTCGAAGGCAAACGCCAGGAGCACTGGGTCGAGCTGCGCTTCACTCGAGGCCGATTCGCACACCGGCCCCGCACCTCCAGGCCCGGAGCCATCTCCGTCGCCTCCTCCGGTGCCAGGTACGACCAGGTCGCCATCACCATTCGTCGACCCGCTACCAGGTGCGTCTCCGTCTCCGGCCGAGTCTCCATCGCCGTCGCCACCAGCAAGATCACCATCACCGGTGGGGTCGTTCGTCTCGCCGGAGTCAGAACTGCAAGCCGCCACCGACGCTGCGAGTCCCAGACCCGCGAGAGGTAGCAGACGGAGCCGCCGCTTGGCGCGCGTCCCAGAGCCAAGGGTCGTAAGGGAGATTTTCATGTAGGTCCTTCGAATACCCAGAATCGTGCTCGTGGGCTTGGTGAAGAATCGTGCCGTCCAGGGGAAGGGATGGCATGCGGCGGTTCCCGTGGCAATTGGAATACTTCTCCGGCCGAGGATTTTCGTCTCCAAACATCGCGAAGTTTCCCGGCGCTCGCGCGGTCCCCGGGCGTTTCGTGGAAAATGCCGCCCGTGGTGTGCCGCGGTCAGCGGCTCACGACGACTGTGACCACCGAACGAGCCGGCACTCGCACCACCCGGCTAGCCGACAGCTCACCCAAGTTTGCCGATAGCTCGACCCCGCGGAATACGGAGCGCATCACTGTCGCGATTGGAAGCGCATCCAACCACTCGGCGGGGACTTCGAGTTCGGCGGCTTGATCCTCATCGCTTGGATTCACCAGCACGATGGTCAGTTCATCTTCGCTCGGAGCCAGCCACGCAGATGTGAGGAGGTCGTCCGAGTCGCCGGTCGCCAATACGTTCACCCAACCCGGTTCCGTGTTCTTCGCAAAGTGAGCCAGCGCATGAAGTGCAGGCTGGACCTCGAAAGCTTGGTCATCCGCACCGATGGGTGCACCTCCCTCGGAGTCGAACACCGGGGACACCATCTGTTGTTGGAGATACGCGCCCCCGCCAGCCGTGATGAGCGTGTGGTGGATGAGGATGGCAGTTCCGATGGCGTCGGCCCCCATCTCGGTCTGCATATGCGGGAGTCCCGCGTCCTCGCTCGCTTCCCTGATGCCCTCGAGCTCGTCGATTGGCGGATTTTCGGGATCGACAGCGAACAGATGGTAGCCGATCGCGCCGTAGCTCGACGGATCGAGGGCGTCCGTGAAGTCACCCACGGTGCCGATCCTCTCAGATTCTGGGGCCACCAGGGTGTAGTCCCCCCCAAGTGGTTCGATGGCTGTGCGGACAGCGTCGAGAGCCGCGTCGTAGCCGGGGAACTCCGCGTTGACAGTCGTCCCGTCCGCTAGGGTTACCGACGTCGTTCCTTCTCGAGGCAGGAATCGGCATGCTTCGCCGCCCTCGGGGAAGGCCGGAAGCCAGTCGGGATTGTTTTGAATGCTGATGTAGTCGGGCGTGACTCCAACCGCCTCGTAGGCCTGGAGGGCAGCGCTCCAGTAGTCTCCAAATGCCGCGTAATCGAAGTTCCCCCCAGCATCTCGAGCTAGGGTGCAGTCTGGATCCAATTGACCACAGAAGCGTACTCCATTGGCCTTGAGCGCCGGCGGGGGGCTCGAGGACGAGAGTAGAACGACTGGAGGAACCGGTCTTCGCGCCGCGGCTTCGGCTACGATTTCGGATGCGGCCAGTAGTGCGGCGGGGTCGTCGTCGTCGAATCGGCTCCGCACCCGGATCATGTCGAGGCCCGCCTCAGTGAAAAGGGCATCGAAGATTGCCTGCTTTTCCGGGTGTTGCACGATGAAGTCCCCGTCGTACGAGATAGAGGCACCGATGCCGATGAGCGGCTGAGCCGTCTGTTCCGGATCGATGCTGACCCTGATCGAGGGGTCGAGGGCGGGCGAGCACACTCCGGCGACACATTGGGAGCCGCTCGGACAGTCCTCGTCGTCACAGCGTTGAAGACACAGCGAATCGTTTGGGATTGTACCGCCACACAAAGCGATGGATCCATCGTCGCTCGTTGGAACACAGGAGCTCGACGGGTAGTCCCCGCACCCTTCGTCGCTTATGCAGGCGATTGTACACGTCCCGCAAATGCATTCGAGCTCCGCGCAATCGCTCGACGTCTCACACGCCTTCAGCCAGTTCGTTTGGCTTCCGACCTCGGGCCCTTCCGAGCGGCAACCGAAGAGGGACAGCGGCACCGAAACCAACGCCAGAAGGCAAGCGAGTCGCAGACCGCGAATCATAGGAGCTTGTCCTCTTCGACGACGTACTGACCGCAATAGAAGTGCACTTGGTAGCCGTCCTTTTGGTGGTTTTCCTTGTTGTATTGAGAGACTTCTTCCCACAATGGGAGAATGGTCGCCCGGGATGTCGCGAGAAGCTGGCGAACGGCCTTCTCGTGGGGGTGACCCGGCCAAAGATCGAAAGTCAGCGTCGTGCCCCCGACCTCGTCGCTTCTCGTCGAAGTGCGGTTTCCGCTCGTGATCTTGGCCGCTAAGGCGTTCAGCACCGTGCGATGGTGGTCGACGACGGCTGCCTCCCAGCCCGCCGTTTCACCGATGGGAATGAGGACGTCCTCGGCAGTGTAGTGTGTAGTCTCCCCGTCATCGTGTTCCATCACCCGCCCATCGGATACGAGCGTCTTCAGGCTGTCCACGAGACTGTCTCTCGACACCGGCACAAGCTGCGAGAGCTGTTCGAAAGAGGGGCGACCCTCTCGATAAATCTGCAGCCAAATGAGAGCAGCCAGCGAATCCCCCGGTCCACCGACGAGGGTGGCGCTCACGTCCCGGAGCTCGTCTTCGGTTGCGGCCCGAAATGTCGTCTCTTCCGAGCGACCGGAACGGATGACGAACCCGCTGGCGACCAAGTCGTTGAGGATGCCCCGGACTGAGACCTCGTCGTCATACTTGAAACGATCCAAGATTTCGCCGCGCGTGGCCGATTCTCGCTCTGCCAGATAGGTCTGGACGGCGCTCCAGAGCGTGACACCCCGCGAGGTTGCCGACTCTCCGAGCCGCTGGACCTTTTGCCGGTAGGATCGGAGGGCCATTCCGAACATGTCGGCGATGACCTTCTTACTGACCCCCTGGTTTTCCAGCTCTGCGACGAGCCCCGCGAAGACCTCGTTCGCGATGTGTCCCAGGGGAGATCTCGAGCCCTCCGCGGTCGACAGGCGGGCGATGAGCACCGTCGTCTGGCGCACGATGGCGTCGATGAGTATCTGAGATTTCATGGGGCGCGCCGGGCTTTGTAGGAGAGCACCAAGGTCTGAATGTGGCAAGCAAGCGGCCAGCACGAACCCGGGCCGTCGGGGCGCAGCACGCTTCGGCGGAAGAGGGCGGCGAGCGAGCTCTTCGTGGAAGATGTTACGGCTTTGTCGGGCAAACGGCCAGCTGGACCCGTCAGAAATCGGTTCCACGGGGCATCGTTTGTGAGCCACCGCGATGGGCTCGGAACACTTCAATCTGGTGTGAGGCACTCGCACCCAACCTGACCGCCAGGGCGTTCTTCGTCGTCGGGGTCAAGGTCCCGCGATCTTCCGAGTCCAGCCTCGCCTTCTCGTGCCCAGGCGGGGTGAGGGAGCGGCGACATTGATGTCGTCGCTCCCTCTGGGCTCCTTTTTCTTTCGAGGATCAACCCTTGCCGAGGTCTCAAGCCAGCGAAGCCAGGAGCTGCGCGACGAGGATCTTTCCTATCATCGCGACGGGGTAGACGAGTGAGTAGGCAACGTAGATCTTTTCCGACTGGGCGGAAAGTTCGTACGCTGCAGCCAAGGTGGCGGGCTGCGTCTGCATCCCGCTCGTCACACCCATGGAAGTGATCACGCCCGCGCGTCCCCAAGTTGTCGAAAGCGAGAGGGCAACGAGAGATGCCACCAGGGTGACCAATATCCCCAGTAATACGACCAACAGGGCCTCTTGCCCCACCACCTGCGTGAGGGCTCCGCCGGCGCTCAGCCCAACGCCCGCCAGGAAGAGCAACAGGCCGAGCTGTCGCAGGGACTGGTTCACTTCGTAAGGTAGCAGGAAATCCAAGGGCCCCAGCCGTCCGCGGTTTCCGACGATGAGAGCGATCAAGAGCGGTCCACCTGCCGCACCAAGCGTTAAATTCATCCCGGATACGGAGAGAGGAACCAAACCCAAAAGGAGACCCGCGGTGATGCCCAAAGCGAGCGCGAGAAAATCGATGTCGGCCAGTTCTTTTTCCGAGTCCCCGAAGAATCGCGCAACCTCTGTCAATTTCACGCGCGGAGCGACGACGCGCAAACGATCCCCCAGCCGCAGCCTGAACTCCGGGGAGGGAACGAGGTCGAGATCCGCGCGCCTGACCCGGGTGACTTGTGCGTTGAATCTCCTCTCGAGATCGAGATCCACCACCTTTCGGCCGGCTATCTCGTGGTCGGAGACGAGTATTCGTCGCATGTCGATGTTCTCGCGGTCGCTCTCCAAGTGAAATCGTTGCGCGCTCGCCAAAAAACGGTAGCGCCTCTTCGACTGCGTCCTCCTTTCCCACGATGGTGATCAAGTCACCCACCTCGAGCGTCGTGTACTTCGTCGGTACCCAGGTTTCTTTTCCCCGTCGGATGCGCGAAACGATCACGTGCCTGGTGTCGTAGATTCGGAGGAGACCTATCGACTGACCGCGGAGGGCATCGTTTTTGATCAAGCACGTGAGCGAAACGATGTTCGTGTCTTTCTGGGGCGTCTCCACCGACAGTTCCTCTCGGAACCTGCTCGCGGAGAACTTGAGAAATAGGCGAAACCCGAGCAATGCGCCGAGGACCCCGAACGGGTAGGTCAGCGAATATCCGAGGACTGGGTCGAGTTCGCTCGCGGTCCCGCGCAGGAGGTCGGTCGCGGCACCGAGCGCGGGAGTGTTCGTGAGGGCTCCACAAAACACGCCTGCTACCAATCCACCCCGCAGTCCGAAGACGGATCCGCCCAGCAACGCGACACCGGCACCACAAGAGATCGCCACGATGAGCACCGCGTTCAGGCGTAGCCCACGTTCGCGGAAGGACGAGAAGAATCCCGCGCCGCTACTCAAGCCGATGCAGTAGACGAAGAGGATGAGCCCGAATTCTTTCATGGCCGGAACCGCGCGGAGCTGGCTTCCGTCGAGACGTACCCAGGCTCCGATTCCGAGACCGGCGAAGAGCACGCCCGTGACCCCCACCTTGACCCCGAAGACCTCTAACCTCGACAGAAGGAGTCCGAGCGTCACCACACAGAACAGTGCGAGGATTTCATGAAGAGAAAGAAGTTGCTCGAACTGCGACATCGAAGAGATGGTCCTTGTGGATCCCAATCCACCTTGCCACGGAAGCTCGCGCTGCGTTGCCGTTCTATTTCCCGAGGCGTTCCCGAGGCGTTACATTACCGCAGTTTTAGGGGGCGTTGTTCGGGTTATCGACCCCCCCTATGTTCGCGCGGATGAAACGAGCCGCCCTGGGGGATAGTCGCCTGCTTCCGCTTTGTGCGGTCTTCTTCGCTTCGGGGTTCCCTGCGCTCATCTATCAGTTGGTCTGGCAACGCAGCTTGTTCGCCATCTACGGAGTCAACATCGAATCGATCACCGTCGTGGTATCGGCGTTCATGTTGGGCCTCGGACTGGGCAGCTTAGCGGGAGGTGCGCTTTCCAAGGTGACTGGGCTACCTTACCTGCTGATCTTCGGTCTTGCCGAGCTCTTCGCGGGACTCTTCGGTTTGATCTCGCTGCCCCTGTTCAGTTGGGTGGGTGACTACACCTTGGGAGCGGGGGTGTGGGAGACAGGCACGATCACCTTCGCGCTCGTGCTGTTCCCGACGATCTTGATGGGTGCCACACTCCCGCTGCTCGTGGGCTTCCTGGTGAAGATCCTGAAGAACGTCGGGCGTTCGGTCGGCGTTCTCTATTTCGTGAACACCCTCGGGTCGGCAATCGCGTGTTTCGTGACGGCGAAATACCTCATGTTGCATCTCGGAATGAGCGGGACGATAAGATTCGCGTCCGTCGTCGACATACTCGTTGGGATCGTCGCCATCGGTTACCACTATCGTACTATCGGCGCCTCATCGAGCTCAGCCGTGCCGAGCGATGACGCGGGCGGGATGGCCATAGCGGAAGAAAAACGGGCACCACTTTCCTTCTCGATGGGCATGGTTCTTTCGGGATTGGCCGGTTTCATCGCTCTTTCGTACGAAATCGTATGGGCCCGGGTCTTTTCCGTGGCGTCGGAAGGTCTTGCCGCTGCGTTCCCCTATCTCCTGGGTGCTTATCTCATGGGTCTCGCGGGTGGATCGGTCTTGGTCGGTAGGCATTGTCGTCGTGACGTTGGCGAGCGCTACCACGAGTATCTTCGTACGCTTGCAGTCTTCGTACTCACGGTGAACGTGGCGGGTTTTCTCCTCGTTCCAGCGGTCGGCTATCTGAGTCGGTACTCGGATTACGAATGGGGCTACTGGCTCGTTGGCTTCGCGTCGGCGGGGTTGGGTGCGATCTTTCCGCTCGTTTCGCATCTCTCGGTTGCCGTGGATCTGCGTGCTGGACAACGTATCAGCTATCTTTACATGGCGAACATCCTCGGGTCGACGATTGGGAGTCTCGTCACCGGCTTCTTCCTGATCGATGTCTTTGGGACGGGTACCACCTCGACGATACTTTGCTTCATCGCGCTCCTCGTAGGGCTCGGCCTCTTGTCGGCGAGCGGATTGAGCGTTGCGAAGTGGGTCCGCGCGGGGAGTGCGGCGGTCTTGTTCACTGGGTTCATCGTGGCTGGCCAAGATCTGATTTTCGGTGGGCTCTACGAGATGTTGATCCTGAAGGACGACTACGAGCCCGGGGTCCGATTCGCGGATGTCGTCGAAAACAAGAGCGGCGTCATTACGGTCGATGACACGGGCAAGGTCTACGGGGGAGGGAAGTACGACGGCCGATTCAATACGGACCTGATCGAGGATACGAACATGATCGTCAGACCGTTTTCACTGAGTGCCTTCCATCCGAACATCGAAAACGTGCTCGTGATTGGGGTGTCGACGGGGGCTTGGACGCAGGTGCTGGCCCACCATCCGCAAGTCAAGTCGCTCACAGCTGTGGAGATCAACGAAGGTTACTTGGACCTAACCAAGAAGTATGAAGTGACCAAGAGCCTTCTCGACAACCCCAAGGTCAAATTCGTCGTGGACGATGGGCGGCGTTGGTTGAGGAGGAACCCCCAGGAGAAGTTCGACGTCATCGTCGTCAACTCGACCTACAACTGGCGCAGCATGGCGACGCAATTGCTCTCGGTCGAGTTTCTCGAGCTCGTCAAAGCTCATCTGGCCCCGGGGGGAATCCACTTTTACAACACCACGCGCTCCGACTCCGTGTATTACACGGGAGTGAGCACGTTTTCTCACGGCTACCGGTTCATCAACCATCTCGTGCTCAGCGAGAGAGAGCTCGAGATCGACACCGACCACTTGCGCTCGATTCTCCTGAGCTATCGGATCGACGGTAGGAAGGTGATCGATCCCGAAATGCCCGAGCACATGAGGCGGCTGGGCGAGGTGCTGAAACAGCTCGAGGAGGTCGACCTACCAGGCGAAAACAAATACGGGGTAGAGACGCGCGAACACCTCATGGCGCGAACGAAACATGCTGGGCTCGTCACCGACGACAACATGGGCACGGAGTGGGAGTCGCGCGACTGAGGTTTTCGTGGTGGACGCAACAAGACTTGAACTTGTGACCCCTGCCGTGTGAAGGCAGTGCTCTACCAACTGAGCTATGCGTCCCGAAGGGAGTCGCGCATATAGCGGCTTGCAGGCGGTCCCGCAACCGGTGTTTGCGGGGCTTTTTCCCAATGACTTTGCGCCATCTCGGGCTTTGGGATAGGAAGCCCGCCCCATGAACACGAAGGCCCCGGTATCTTTGGAGCGTCGCCGCGACAAGTGGATTGGCTTGCTCATCATCATGCTCGCCTTCGTCGGGTGTATGGGGCTGTCTCTTTGGGGGATGTCGAAGTCGACCCCCAAACTGGCTCCGGAGCCGGCTCCGCCTTCCTTGGAGCGTATCGCCGGATACCCGGACGAAGTCGATCCGCTCAAGCTCGTACACAGGGCTCGAGAGATCACCGTGCGGACGAAATTTCGCGGATTCGTCGCCGTCGGCGTGAGCCCGAGCGGGCGGGTCAATCTCAAGAACAAGAAGCACTCCATTCGCTACTCGTTTCAGGACCCATCGGGAATCGGCCACCAACCTCCACGCGAAGGCGGGACTTTGCCCAATCGACGCTACTGCGGGATGCAGTCGGTCATCTTGGACAAGTCAGGCATTTCGGCCACCAAGGACCAGGCCGAACGAGCCTGCCCTCGGACCGTGCCCGAGAATCTCCCCTTGCCCAAGGAATGTACCCTCGAAGACGTTTGGAACGTTGCCGAGAAGAGGCGCGTCCCCGCCAAAGGTACGGCGCGGATCGAATACTTCGATTCGTTCGACGGACCGGCTTATCGTTTCCGCAAGGACAAACATCAGTTCGTCGTTTCCGCCAACGACTGCAAGAAAGTCCTCACTGGCCGCGCATCCCGCGGTTTCGTTCCCTGAACGGGGCCGTCGTTTGCGAGCTCAGGCTGCCGGATCGGACGGCGTAGCGGGCTCTTCCGAGGTGGGCATCGCGGCCACGCCAGCGATACGTCGCAGCTTGCGCCACAGAGCCACCTTGCCGATAGCCTTTTCAGACGAGAAACCGAGCACGGGCAACCCGGCCACGTCCTTCATCTTGGCGAGTTCGGTCTTGTGTTTCGAAACTGGGAGCTTGTCGAGCTTGGTTGCGACAAGCACGATCCCCAAGGGTGGGCGGCTGACCCGCGGCGCATCGCGAAGCATCTTCACCAGCTCCAAGTCGTCTTCCTCGAATCCGCGACGCACATCGGCCAGAACGACCACGCCGCGCAGGGTTGGGCGCTGCATCAGGTAGTCTTCGATGAGGCCCGCCCAATCCTTGCGCTCGGACTTCGAACGCTTGGCGTAGCCGTAGCCGGGCAGATCGACGAGATCGATCGTTGCCTTGTCGTCGCTCACGGTGCGAAACCACGCCACCTGCCGGGTGCAGCCGGGCGTCGAGCTCGTGCGCACGAGACCCTTTCGTCCCGTGAGGCAGTTCATCAGGCTGCTCTTCCCCACATTGCTTCGCCCGGCGAAGGCAATCTCGGCTAGCGTTGGCGGGGGAAAATGGTCGCGCCCCGTCGCGCCTGCGAGAAATTCCGCCTCGACGATCCGGTCACCGGGTCTTTCGGAAACGCTGGGAGCGGGGCCAGACTTTACGTTCTTCTTGGCGGCCATGGGGGAGCGGAGGGATACGCTGAGTTCAGCGGGCGCGCAACCGACGGACGATCGGTCCGACCGTGGTGACGAGCTCGTCGCTGCGAAATGCGCGCGCCAGGATGAAGAACATGCCGAGGAACAGGAGTCCTCCGCCTGCAGCGCTTACCATTTGAACGGCGTTCGAAGTCCCTGTCGAATCCGGCAACAGTGAAAGCATTGTCCAGGTCGCCGCCCCAGCCAGCGAGGCGGCCCCGGCGGATTTCGCGAAGGACACGAGGACTTCGTCGCCGTGCAGAGTCGGGAGGTAGCGCCTCAGGGTTAGCCACAGGAGGGTGAACTGCGTGATGCGCGCCCCCGTGACGGCCAGACTCACACCGACGTGGCCAAAGTGTTCTTTGAGACCCATGCCCAAGGCGAAAAAGACCAAGAGATCGACCATTGCGACGTACACCGGCACTCGGGTTTTCCCGAGGGCGAAGAAAACGATGACCAGTTGGCGGACCCCGGCAACCAAGAAGATCCCGACGCCTTGGGCCATGAAGGCTCTCGTCGTTTCGCGGCTGTCGGCTGCGGAAAACTCACCCCTCTGAAACACCGTCACGACCAGGGGTTCGGCCAGCACGACGGATCCGACTGCCGCCGCTAGGCCGACGAAAAGCGCCAATCGGATCGAGAAAGCTAGTGTCTTGGAGACCTCGTCGAGCTGCCCCCGACCCACGAAGCTTGCGAGGCTCGGTAGTGTGGCCGTCGACAGCGCCATCACGAAGATCCCCTGAGAAAAGTCGCACAGTCGCATCGCATAGCTGAAGTACGTCACCGCGCCCTCTTCGAGCTCCGAGAGCATGCGACGACCGACCATCACGTCGATGTTTTATACCCCCACCCCCTGGAGGGGGGGCGCGTGGGGGTGCCGCGCGTCGCCCACGCCGGGGTGATT
>CBFGUR010000054.1:0-36378 GCA_965652275.1 uncultured Polyangiaceae bacterium
ATTCCATTCGTGTTGGGGCCTCGGTTGGCCATGCAGAGGAGCCCTCGTTCGTCGTGCTTGGCACCCGGCCAAATCTCGTCCGGAATCACGTAGCCTGGTTCGCCGGTACCATTGCCCTTTGGATCTCCGCCCTGAATCATGAAGCCTTTCACGATACGGTGGAACGTCGAACCGTCGTATCCGGGCCGCTTGACCCATTCGCCGTTGTCCTTGAACGGACGGATCCCGCGCGCGAGTCCTACGAAGTTTGCCACCGTGATCGGCGCTTTGTCCTCATAGAGGTCGCACTCCAAGGATCCGAACTCCGTCTCCAATGTCGCAACGAGCTTCCCCTTTCCCTCGAGGTCCTTGGTCGCGTCTTCGAGCGTGAACTTTCCCTTCAGTGGGTCGTCGGGACTGACCGGCACTTCGGCGACCTTCATCTTCTCGGGCTCTTTCTTCGCTTCGGGCTCGGGTTTCGCCTGGGGTGTTGGCGTGGGTTCTTGCGACTCCGGCTCGGGTGGAGCGCGTTTGCAGCAGAGCAGCAAGGTCGAAAGGGCGAGGGCGGAGGACAGCCGGAAGGCGGACGGAAGCAGGGCTCGAGTCTTCATGCGGGGGCGGAGCATACGAAAAGGCGCGCCGCCGACAAGTCACCCGGCGCTCAGTCCTCTGGGGCGGAGACCAGCATTTTTTGCCCGGGTTTGACGCCATACGCGCGAGTCCAGCCCGCCCGTACCTCTAAGACGTGAGCAGCAGCACAGGGATCCGAACGCCGGTGAGCAGTGTTCATTGGGGGGACGTTCTCGAGAATCTTGGATACGGTGCCATCTGCTTGAATAAAGAGCATATCCAGCGCAAGGCACGTGTTCTTCATCCAAAACGAACGAGTTTGCTCGTGGTTCCAACTGAAGAGCATCCCCTCGTCGTCCGCGAGGCTCGGCCGATACATGAGCCCGTGCGCTTGATGAGAAGGCGTCAGGGCCAGCTCTACCTGCAGTACAGGAGCCTCCTCCGCTTCCGGGAAGGTGACCGTTCCGAAGGGCATTTCCGGACGACCGTCGGGGTCTTCCGGGCAATCCTCCACCGGTGCGACTTCTGGGGGCGGCGGCTCGACTAGGGGTACGACACACGCGTCGAGATCCGCGTCGGGGCTCTCGTTGGTTCCACCCGTCGGGCTGGGGATCTCTTCGTCGGGAGCGGCCGGAGCCGGGCTGGTGGCGGGCTCCACAGGCTCCCTGGGAGCCCTGTCGCAGCCGCCGAGTAGTGAAACATTCCACGCGCACAGGATCAGAAACGAAGGGCCAGATGGCCACTTCAGCTTGGAAAGCTCCCCTCGTTCTGCCTGCATGATTTTCCCCTGTAGCACGAGTCCGCGAAAGTTCCGTCAAGGCGTAGCGCCCCGCTGGATCGAGGAGCACTAGGCGCTAGTCTTGCTTGCTGTGATGGCCTTAATGCTCAAGTCAGGGGCTCGGGGGGCAGCCTTCTGCGTGGCCCTCGTGTCGCTTTTCACGTCCTGCGCCGGCAGTGTCGAGACCATCGAATCGGAAGAGGACTCTGACTCGGGCGGAAGTGGTGGCACCTCTGCGACGGGTGGGGTCGTTGGTTCGGGCGGCGAATCACCGAGCGGTGGTACCGGAGGTGTCTACGTGGAGCCCGAGTGTCCTGACGAACCGCCGCCGCCGGTCAATGCCGAGTGTGATGCTTTCGATCCGCTCAATGGCTGCGACGCGGGGTTCGCCTGTTATCCGTATCTCGACTACCCCTTCGGTGAGGGGTGCGGCCATGCGCGCTACGGGACGGAGTGCCGCGTGGCGAGCACCGGCGAACAGAGCGATCTTTGTGGGGGAGAGCTTGGCTACTGCTCGCCGGGATACCTGTGCGTCGTCGGCTCAGTGGGTGGGAGACGGTGCATGAGGATTTGCGAACCGGTCGCCGACCACGGGTGCCCGGACGGGCTCATCTGCGGAGAAACCGATATTGCCGGCTACGGGGTGTGCAATTGATGTTTTGCACTTATTCGCTGTGCAGAGCGACGAGCGGTCTCGTCGCCATCCTGTTCCTGGGGAGTTGCGGCGGGCGCTCCATGCTTGTCCCGGGCGAGGAAGAAGCCGAATGCGAAGTCGACGAGGAATGTGACCGCTCGAACCTGTGCGCTCCCTACGCTTGCGTGGAAGGAGTCTGCACTCCTTTGGAGGAAGTCGTTTGCCCTCCGCCGGGCGATTGCTTTACGGCGGCCTGCAACCCGCAGTCGGGTCTCTGCGAATCGACCCCCGTCACCGAGGATTTCGACGGGGACGGAGTCAGGGCTGCTCGGGTGGGCACCAGGCCGGGTGAACCAGGATCGTGTGGAGAAGACTGCGACGACACGAACCCACGCGCCTACCCGGGCGGGGTCGAACTGTGCGACGGAGCGGACAACGATTGTGATGGCGTGATCGACAACGAGAGTGACTATCTAGGCCTCATCGAAGGCGAGGTGCCGACGCTTTTCTCCGTGGCCTCGCCCTCCCGCACGGGGTCGGGTAGGCGGGGGATCGCCTTCGGTGACGGAGTCTTCGGCGCCGGGTTCTGGGCAAGGAGCGACACGACTGTATCTTACATTGCAGGGCTGGATGCAGTTGGGAGGTTCGTGTTCCCCGAGACCCCCGTTGCGAACGTGAATGCTCCCTCATTCGGAGCGGATTTGGCGTGGTCCGGAGACGCTTTCGGGGCGACGTGGGGCGACCCGCGAGTCGACGACAACTACGAGGTGTATTTCGCCATGTTCGACAGCTACGGCACCAAGTTGGGGCCGGATGTGCGACTGACCGAAGCCGAAGGGTTTTCGATTCACTCCCGAGTGATTTTCGATCAGGGTCGCTTCGTCGTCGTGTGGGACGACCGGCGCGACGAGCTGGTGACTGGCACGACCAAAGTCTTCGCCCAAATCGTCGATCGCACGGGGGCACTCGTCGGAACGAACGTCCAGATCAGCGACGACTCGGAGTCCGCGGAGTATCCGTACATTGCAGCGACCGAGGCCCGCTACGGCGTCGTTTACACTTCCCTCAGCGACGCCACGGTCACGCTCCGTTTTCGCACACTCGACAAGACGACTCTCGAACCGTCCGAACTAGCAATTCTTTCCGATACCGACGTGCGCGGACCGCGGGTCGTTTCCGTCGGACGCTTCTTCGTCGTCACCTGGGACGTCTATGGAGAGTTGCCCGGTGAATCGATCATGGGAGCCGTTTTGAACGAAGACGGCGAACTGGTTGCTGGGCCCGAACCGATGACCTTTGGCGCGACCTTCGCTCGCTCACACGACACCCTCTCGTTGGGGAATCGTTTTCTGCTTTTCTGGGCGGACGACTTCTACGGAAACTACGAAATATCGGCCAAGGTTCTCGACCTCGGACTGCGGGAGGTCGAGCCTCGTCGCCGCCTCACCATGGACGACACGGACAGCATCGGTATCGAGTCCGTACTCGGGGATACCGGTCGAGTCGGCCTGCTATTGGATGATTGGCGAAGCGGGACGCATCAAACGTACTTCACGACGGTGGGCTGTGGCATGACGCCGCCTGTTCGGTGACCGGTCCGCACCGCTGTTCACTCGCGGCATCGTGACGGAGCTGCCGAGCGGTGATCGTGGCGTGCTCGTCGTGCTCAGTTTGCGAGCGTGCGCAGACACAATGCCGTCGAACATGGCGATCACACATGAAGCAAGGGCAATTGCTGCTTCTTTTGACCGGGTGTGAAGTCGATGGGGTAGTCACCGCTCCAGCATGCGTGGCAGAAGCTCTTCTCATTCAGCTTCCCGGTGCCGTCGCCGCGTCGCGCATCGATCACCGACTTCGTGAGAGATGCGAGGCTCAGGTAGGCCAGAGTGTCGCTCGTGATGTACTGATTCACTTCGTCGATTGAGTGCGTCGAGGCTATCAGTTCGCTGCGCGTCGGTGTGTCAACGCCGTAGTAACAAGGCCATTGTGTCGGAGGGCTGGCGATCCGCATGTGAACCTCGCGCGCCCCCGCTCCGCGCAACATCTTGACGATCTTGCGGCTCGTGGTCCCGCGAACGATCGAGTCATCGACGACGACGACGCGCTTACCCGAAATCAGGTCGGAGATCGGGCTGAGCTTCAGGCGCACACCGAAGTGGCGAATGCTCTGCTCGGGTTCGATGAAGGTCCGTCCGACGTAGTGGCTTCGGACGAGTCCCATCTCGAACGGGATCCCCGAAGCCTCGGCGTAGCCGATGGTGGCTGGGACGCCCGAGTCCGGCACTGGGATCACCAGATCGGCTTCGACGCCCGACTCGCGAGCCAGAGCGCGTCCGAGATTCTTGCGCGCTTCGTACACGTTGACCCCGTCGAGCATTGCGTCGGGACGTGCGAAGTACACCATCTCGAAGATGCACGAACGACGCGGTTTCTCCGCGAACGGTCGCATACTTCGTAGGCCCTCTTTGGTGATGACCAACATTTCGCCCGGCTGCACGTCGCGAACGAACGTTGCATCGATGAGGATGAAGCTGCTCGGTTCACTGGCAACGACGTACGCGTCGCCGAGCTTGCCCAAGCAGAGCGGGCGGATCCCCATCGGATCGCGGGCCACGATGAGCGCGTCCTCTGTCTGGCAAACGAGAGAATAGGCACCCTCGACCTGGTTGAGAGCATCGGCGACTCGGTCGACGATGGTTGCCTGTTGGCTCTTGGCGATCAGATGGACGATGACTTCCGTATCGCTGCTGCTCGAGAAGATCGAACCCAGGGCCTCGAGGTCTTGTCGCAGCACTTCGGCGTTCGTGAGGTTGCCGTTGTGCGCGACCGCCAGTGACCCTTGGGCATAGTTGATGGCAATCGGCTGTGCGTTGCGCAGAGCCGATGCCCCAGAGGTCGAGTACCGCACGTGACCGATCCCGTGCATGCCCTTCAAATCTTCGAGCTTCTTTTCGGAGTAGACGTCGATGACGTGTCCCATCCCTCGATGAGCGATGAGCTGACGTCCGTCGCTAGTGACGATCCCCGTGCTCTCCTGTCCCCGATGCTGAAGAGCATGGAGACCCAGGTAGACAATCTTGGCGGCCTCATCGTGGCCGAAAATTCCAAAAACTCCGCACATGCTAGGTTGGGGTCCCTTCGGGGGCGACTCGTGGGGTCGGGGTCGACCGGCGGGCAAGGCATACCGCAATCTTTGCTTGTCGCAATGCTTGCGGAAGGGAGGGTGCAGATAGAGCGCCGGGGCGCCCCGGATCGCACCGTATGTCGTTTGGGCGCCGCGGGCTTGGGGGCACCCCGAACGTCGACCGTGTCTGGTTGGCTGAGCGAGGGGCAAGTTCGCCGTCTCGTGATGGACCGTTAGGACGCAGAGCACTACCGCGTGCGGAAGCCTTCGCGCTCGCCGACGATTGCCTCCAAGCGGGAGCGTCCAGGCTCAGAGGCGCTGACGTAGAGGCCGTGCCCACGACTCCCAGTGCCGACGGACTCATTCGGCGACCGAGCGCGTGGTGGAGAGGCGAAGTCGCTGTCGCGGCGGCGGCGACTTCCGGCCAAAGGACGTTCTTCACTCGCATCGCTCGTCAGAGGGGCCACGACGGCGCGCCAATTCCGCGCAGGGGGCCCCGGTATCGCGCGAGAGCTGCCGGTGACGGTTGCCTGATCTACACTCGAAGAGTGAGCGAATGGATGAGGGCGATCGGTTGGCTTTCCGCGGGCGTAGCGCTTTCGATCGTGACCGACGGCTTTGGGACATTCGCCCCGACCGAAAGCGCACCTGAGGCTCCCGGCGTAAGCGTACCGTCGACGTCCAGCGCCGAGCGGCGTGACGACGACACCGCCGTCGGCGAACCGGTCCCTTCGGCGGGGCCGCGGCCCGACGCTGTCTCGGAGCCACATCCAGGCTGCAGCGAGGAAGCGATTGGCGAGCTCAAGCGACAGATCGGACAGCTCGAGCGACTCTTGACCGAGCGACACGAACGCGAACGGAGTGCGCCTTCGACGCCCGATGATTCATCCGAGGTCAAGGCGAATCGAGACAGCGCTCGAGGACCCGGTGTGGCCTCCCTGCGAGAGGACGGCCTTCCGGAAAAGAACGACGTCGCCGCGGGCGCGGAGGGCATGAGACTGGATCAACAAACCCAAAGGCAGGTCATGCAGATCGTCCAGGACCTCCAAAGGCAGATAGAGAACGGTCAGCTGGATCGACAACGTCAGATCGACCGAATCATCAACAACGCGAAGTAGCCGCTCGAGCACGTCTCAAAGGCAAGATGCGCTAGAGCGAGCTCATCGGGCAAGCGTGTGGATAAGGTTTCGCCGCAGCGAACCCATCCTTCGCGGGTCGACGGCGGCGTGAACTTCCCGATTCTCCGTAGAAGCGCTAGTTGCCTTCGTGCCCGATGGCGATGATGACTCCCGATGCATCGCTCGTCACGAGCAGGATGCCACTCGGGAGGATGGCGAGGCCAACGGGGCGGTGGGGCCAGTCCGGGTCGCGGTCTCCAGGGTTCTCCGATTCGAGGAGCGAGACTGGGTCACCGGAGGGCATCCCGTCGGCGTCGAAGGGGACGCGCACGACCTTGTAACCGGTCTCCGGCGAGCGGTTCCACGATCCGTGAAAGGTGATGATGGCGTCTCCGCGCACGTCGCTCGGGAAGGCCGGCCCCTGGTAGAACTCGATGTCCAGAGGCGCAGAATGGGCCTGCATGACCATCACGGGCGGGATGACGTTGTCCGGATTTCGACACCAAGCGTCGTCGTGCGTCGTGTTGTCGGGATCGGCCCACTGGGTCCCCGGACCGCTTCCAGCCGCGAGGCTGCCTTCGGACCAACAGTAGGGATATCCATAGAACTCGCCCGCGTCTTCTTCTCGAAAAAGGTTCAGCTCTTCGCCTGGGTTGTCGTTGTGAATGTCTCCGCCGAGGTCATCGCGCTCCAGGTTGTCGCGGCCGTTTTCGACGCCCCAAATCCGCCCTTTATCGTCCATCGCGATACCCACTTCATTGCGCAAGCCATCGGCGAAGAGCTCTCCCTCTTCGAAGGTCGAAGTCGATTCGAGGTCGTCCGCGGCATACCGAATCAAACGTGATCGGCTCGAATCGTCGTCGACGTTCCCCGCCGAGCCGACGCTCACGTACAGCCGGCCCTCGGAATCGAACTGCAACGTTCGGGTCGAATGACCCCCGGACGGAATCCCGGTGACGACTTCTTGCGGCGACCCCAGTTGTTGTCGATCTCCCGAATAGGCCCACCGGAATACGGTGCTCTCCGTCGAGGCGTAGAGATAGCCGCCAGAGAGCGCGATGCCGTGGTTGAGTCCCGTCTGCGTGACGAGTTCCATCCGTTCGTCGGCGCCGGAGAACCCGTCCTCGTCGTCATCGTGCAGTAGGACGATGCGGCCGTCGTCGACGACCAGCGCGTTGCCGTTTTCGTCGACGATGATGCCGCGCGGACGCTCGAGATCCGTCGCCCACGTGGAGGCGCAATAACCATCGGGGAGCTCCGCGTTCTCGAGAGTCGCGTCGGCTGGGAAGATGCATGTGTCGGGCAGGGCGGCGTCACCTCCACCGGACCCTCCGCCCATGCCTGTGTCACCCCCCGACCCATTTCCTCCATCCCCCGAGGCTCCGCTGCCGCCCGTTGACGTCGACTCGCCCCCGCCTCCCGAGGGGGAGGACGCGCTGTTTCCTTCGTTCGTGGAGCACGCTGTGCCCGAAAAGGCGAGGCCGACGGTCAGCGCCAAGATATGCCGGTGTTTCATCGATGGGATCCCCCTCGTGCCGTCCCTCCGGCACGTCTGGTACTCTATATCTCGATCGCCTCCCGCGCACCGGCTGTTTTCGAAGGCTCCGGACTTGGAAAATAACCATTCGATTCCCGGTTGACCGCGAGGACTCCGCGGCGACTCGAATGTGCGAAACGACCGGCGAGACGAGCTTGGCTCTACCGCGGGACCGCCGAGCGCTGCTCAATCATCATGCGCAATTCTTCACCGTCGTTCGAACGACCCATTGCTTCTTCCAAGGAGATCAGTCGACGCGCGTACAGCGAGAACAGAGATTGATTCAGAGTCTGCATACCGTGCTCGCCCTGGCCAACCTGCATCTGTGAATAGATCTGGTGCACCTTGTCTTCACGAATCAGATTACGGATGGCCGCATTGGGCACGAGCACTTCTTGTGCCAAGACGCGGCCCGGTGCGCCTGCGCGTGGCAACAGTAGCTGACTGATGATGCCCTCGAGGACGAATGAGAGTTGCGCCCGGACTTGCCCCTGCTGATGGGGAGGAAACACGTCGATGATGCGGTTGATGCTCTGGATGGCGGAGTTCGTGTGTAGGGTCGCGAACACCAAGTGCCCCGTCTCCGCGATGGTGAGAGCGGCTTCGATCGTTTCGAGGTCTCGCATCTCGCCGACCAGCACGACGTCCGGATCTTGACGGAGTACGTATTTGAGAGCCGTCTTGAAGTTCACCGTGTCGGCGCCCACCTCGCGCTGGTTGATGACCGACTTCTTGTGTGGGTGGAGGTATTCGATCGGGTCCTCGATCGTCATGATGTGCTGACGACTCTCGGTGTTGATCTTGTCGATGATGCTCGCAAGGGTCGTGCTCTTGCCCGACCCCGTCGGTCCGGTGACCAGGATGAGACCTCGAGGGCGCCTGGCCAAGTCGGCGATGACCGGAGGCAGGCCGAGCTCGTCGAAAGTGAGGATCTTGAACGGGATGGATCGGAACGCGCCCGAGACGGCTCCGCGCTGCATGAAGATATTGGCACGGAAACGCGACAGATTCTTCACGCCGAATGAAAGGTCGAGCTCCTTGTTCTTCTCGAACTCGATCTTCTGTTCTTCGGTCAGTACCGAGTAGCACAGCTGTTTGGTCTCGACTGGGCCGAGCGGCGGCAGTTTCAGCGGGACGACTTGTCCATCGATGCGGAGCAGCGGGGGCGACCCCGTAGTGATGTGCATGTCGCTCGCGCCCTTTTCGATCATCGCGCGAAGCAGCTGATGAAGGTTGACCTTGACTCCCTGATCCATACGTTCTGCCTCGAAAGACCCTTCACATCATGATGGGGGACGGAATGACGTCGTCCTCGATTATCTTGAGCTGGCGGCGCACGTGATCAGTCCGCCATCGTCACGCGAGCGACCTCTTCGACCGTCGTGATGCCGTCGAGAATCTTGTTGATGCCAGACATGCGGAGCGAGCTCATTCCGCCTTTGATGGCGGCGAGTTTCAACTCCGCGGTCGACGCACCTTGCAGCACGAGCTCCTTGAGATCCTCGGTGAACCGCATCACCTCGTAGAGGGCGACGCGACCCTTGTAGCCGGTGTTGTTGCAAGTGTTGCATCCCTTGCCCCGGAAAATCTTGGCGTTCTTGGCGCGCTCGGGGTCGCAGCCGAGGTCGATCAACGCCTGGGGATCCTGGTCGACCTCTTCCTTGCAATCCGCGCAGTTGCGTCGAGCGAGGCGTTGGGCGAGTACGAGGTTCACGCTTGCCGTGATGAGGAACGGCTCGACACCCATGTTGAGCAGGCGCGAGATCGTTGCGGGCGCATCGTTCGTGTGCAGCGTCGAAAGCACCATGTGACCGGTGAGCGCGGCTTTTACCGCGATTTCTGCGGTTTCGAAGTCCCGAATCTCACCCACCATGATGGTGTCGGGGTCCTGCCGAAGGAACGAGCGTAGCGCAGCGGCGAAGTTGAGACCGATGTCGTCGTGCATCTGGCACTGATTGATGCCGTGTAGGTTGTACTCCACTGGGTCTTCGGCAGTACTGATGTTGACACCCGGCGTGTTGAGGGCGGAAAGCGCCGAATAAAGGGTCGTCGTCTTTCCCGAACCGGTCGGGCCGGTGACGAGCACCATGCCCCAGGGCTGTTCGATGGCCCATTGGAAGTCCTTCTTCGGTTTCTCGTCGAAACCGAGTTTCTCCATGTCGACCTGCAGGTTGCCCTTGTCGAGCAAGCGCATGACGATTTTTTCGCCCCACATGGTCGGGAGGGTGGACACGCGGAAGTCCATTTCGCGCCCTCGTCCGAGCTTGAGCTTGATGCGGCCGTCCTGTGGAAGGCGACGCTCGGCGATGTCGAGCTGACTCATGATCTTGAGGCGGCTCACGAGCGCGTTCTTGAGCCGGAGGGGCGGGCTCATCTCTTCGTTGAGCACACCGTCGATGCGGTATCGTACGCGGAGACGTTTCTCGTAGGGTTCGATGTGGATGTCGCTCACGTTCTTCTTGATGGCGTTGAGCAAGAGAACGTTCACGAGACGGACAACGGGCGCATCTTCGCTCTCTTTTTCGAGTTCGAGAGCACTGACGCCGACCTCTTGGTCGGCATCGAAGTCGATGTCGTCTTCCTCGAGATCGAAGTCCTCGAGGACCTCTTCGTAGCTTGGCCCGGCGTTGTAGTACCGCTCGATGGCTTGTTCGATCGCGGCTTCGGAGGCCACGACCGGCTCAACGTTGTAGCCGCTCAGGAATTTGATGTCGTCGATCGCGTGAAGGTTCGTCGGATCGCTCATCGCCACGATGAGAGAAGATCCGGAGCGGGAAACGGGAACGATGCCGTGTTTTTCGCAGACATCGCGCGAGACGATCTTGATGACGTCTTGATCGATTTCGTACTCGTCGAGATTCACCGCGGGCAGGCGGTACTGGTTCGACAGGAAGTTGGTGATCTCCTCGTCGTTCACGTAGCCGAGCTTCGCCAGGGCGTAGCCCAAGTTGTGGCCGGACTTCTTCTGCTCGTCTTGGGCTTGGCGGAGTTGCTGGAGGCTGATCAGCTTCTCGCGGACGAGGAGCTCACCGAGGCGATTCGACATGTGCGAAAAGTAGCAGTGCGTTTAAGACGGCGAAAGTACGGGAAAATCCTCCGCCTGTGGGGTCCTGTCGGGGGAGGTGGGCCCGCTCTTGCCCGTTGCGACTTGACGTTTGCTACCGGGGGCCAATATTAGGGCACATAATTGTTACATCGGAAAAGGGGGACAATTATCCCCCTGGCCCGCCAAGAGTCGGAAAAAAGCAAACCATGGCCAAGACCTACAGTGACCTCTTCGCAGACGTGCGAAACACCGTCCGCATCATCAGCCTCGAAGACCTCAAGGCCCGGCTGGAGGACCGATCCAAGCCGGCACCGCTCCTCGTGGACGTTCGAGAGAAGGATGAGTTTCGTGGGGGTTACATCCCCGGCGCCGTGCACCTCCCGCGGGGGTTCCTCGAGATGCAGGCGGAGAGCAAGCTTCCCGACAAGCAAGCGGAGATCGTCCTGTATTGCGCTGGTGGTACGCGCAGCGCGTTCGCCGCGAAGAGTTTGACCGAGCTCGGATACGAGAACGTCCTGAGCGCGAACCCAGGGTTCGTGCGTTGGAAGGACATGGCGTACCCGGTCGAAACGCCCCCAGAACTCACGCCGGCTCAGCTCGATCGCTACAGTCGCCACCTTCTCCTCCCCGAGGTGGGCGAGAAGGGACAGGAAAAGCTGCTCAAGGGGCGCGTGCTGCTTCTCGGCGCGGGGGGACTCGGTTCTCCTTCAGCGCTCTACTTGGCGGCGGCAGGCGTCGGAACCCTCGGGCTCATCGATGCCGACGTCGTCGACGCGAGCAACCTGCAGCGCCAGATCATGCACTCCACAGATCGTCTCGGGATGCCCAAAGTCGATAGCGCGGAAATCGCTCTCAAGGGTCTCAACCCCGACGTGAACATCATCAAGTATCAAGAGCGTCTCACCAGCGCGAACATCGATCGCATCCTGGACGAGGGGTGGGACGTGATTGTCGATGGTGTCGACAACTTCCCGACGCGTTATCTCGTGAACGACGCGAGCATTTTCAAGAAAATCCCCGTCATCCATGGCAGCATCTTCCGCTTCGATGGCCAGGTCACGACCTTCGTTCCCGGCGAGGGGCCTTGCTACCGCTGCCTCTACCCGGAACCGCCTCCGGCTCACCTGGCGCCGAGCTGCGCAGAAGCTGGAGTTCTCGGCATCCTCCCGGGTGCCATCGGCGTGATGCAGGCAACCGAGGCGGTGAAGATCCTCCTCGGAAAGGGCGACCTCCTCAATGGACGCCTCCTGACCTATGACTCACTCGGCATGAACTTCCGCACCCTCAAGCTTCGTCGCGACAAGACCTGCCCCGTGTGCGGAGACAATCCGACCATCAAGGAATACATCGATTACGAAGGCTTCTGCAGTCGGTGATTTCGCCGCAGGACCCTTCGGTCCGAGGACCCCAAGGAACAGATAGAGCGCAGCAGTCTCTGCCATGAGGGCCGGAGAGTGCCGCCCTCACTACGTGAATGGGGCGGGACTCGTAGGTCCGGGTGAGGCAAGAGTCAGGAGGGCAGGGGCCCCTCATCATTAGCCACAACTCCGAATCACGCTGAGAAAGCCGGGCCCCGCCGCCCGCGGGCGGGAGGGCGCAGGGAACCGCCGCCGACCAAGTGGGAGGCTCGGATTCTCTGCGATGAATGGGGAGGAGGAGGCCGAATGGTCTTCGGTAGTGCGCTCGCCGAGCGAACTACCTCGACGGGGCTCGCCCCTGTTGGGGCTCGGCCACACTTCGGCCGACGGAGGGGGCGCCAGCCCTCTCGAAGGATAAATGAACATTGGCGACGGCCACCTTTGCCTCGCTCGGAATTGGCTGTTGCCAATGTTCAGCAGGGGCCCCTCGTTCGCGGGAAGTGTGGCAGAGCGAAGCGAGCCCCACCGAGCGAAGCGAAGGTCATTCCCGCTCCTCACCCCCACCCACCGGTCTACGCTGACTCGCGTCGCTTCGCGACCCGCCGGCGGCGGGCTCGTCGACCTTCACGGACTCCGTCCAGCACGCTAAGCACGCTGGACTCCGTCCGCTCCGGTTCCGGCGCCTCCCACTTGGTTTGCATCAACGTTGGAGCACGTTCACCTTCGTGGACTCTCGTCCACTGCGTTGTGAACTCCTTCAATTTGCCGGCCGGCGGCCGTGCTCGACGCCTCGTAGCTGGACGCTAAGAGTGCGATGCGGAGGGGACGACCGTCCCCGCAGCTGCACGAGCCTTTACATCAACTGACTTCGATTCAGCGCTCCGCGCGTCAGATGTCCACGGAGCCCTGAAGGCTCCTCCGTGCGTCGGGCTTTTGTTTCTGCGGGGTGTTGATCAAGGGCACCCCGACTCTTGTCGGGGCAAACTCGCAAGGCGTCTCTCGGAAACGGGGGGCGCTTTCTCTTTTCTCGTTTGCTGCTCGGTGACCGATGGGGACGTGACTTCTAACAAGTCGCAAACAGTTCTGACGCAGAAAAAGCGCAGATGGAGCAGTCGGCTGGTCGTTCAGCAGTGCCCCTGAGTGTGGTTCTGGTGTGCCGCTATCGATGATGTTACCGCTCACTATTGCGGAAGCGAGTCCGATGTCACGGCTTGCGGAAAGGATGAGACATGCACAAGAGTACGAGGTGGACGCGGAACGACCACGGCATCAGCAACTGGGGGCACCTGCCCACGAAGTTGGCGATGGGTATGACTGGAGCCGTAGCTGTCCTGGCCGTGTCGACGACCGCAAGAGCGGGAACGGTGACCGTCAATACGACGACCCCAAATAGTTCGACCGATGGCAAATGCGGTCTCGTCGAAGCCGTGACGGCCATCAATCAGCAGGCGAGCTACCGAAGCTGCTACTATCCGAGTGGAACCGATCGCATTGTCTTCTCCGTCAACGGAACACACAGCGTGTCCGGGCTGACTCTACAGCGCAGCGTCACCATTACGGGCAACGGTCCTGCTTCGACGATCATTCGCGCGACGAACACGGTGGGGATCACCGTGTCCGGCCAATCATCGGGCACCCAGACGGTTTCGCTTCGCGATCTGCGCATTACGACCGACGCGAACTTCGCGTACAGCTTCGGAGTCACGGGCACGAGCAGCAACCCGGTCAACGTCTACTTCAATGATGCGGTCGTCGATGGCTTCGGGATAGGCGGGTATTTTGCTGGAGACGCCTGCACGGCGGGAGTCTTCAACTCCGTCTTCGAGAACAATAATGCTGGGCTGTCGATGAGCGGCGGAGGCGTGCAGGTGAGCTTCTCGACCTTCCGCAACAACGACAGCGGTGGGCTCCGTATCTACAACTACTCGACGCCCCGCTATAGCTACGTCTACGACAGCCTCTTCGAAAACAATCACGCGTACGATGGCGGCGGCATCTACGTTTCGAGCTACGATGATCCCGGCCAGTCGTGGCCGAGTCTGTACGTCAATCGGACCGACTTCGTGGGGAATTCAGCCACACGCCACGGAGGCGGGCTCTACGCGGCGGCAAGTATTGAAATCGAAGGAAGTTCGTTCGTCGATAACTCGGCCGGGAATACCGGCGGCGGGATGATTGCGCACGAGCGCTCGAGCTTCGCATCCGTGTACGTCGAGGTCGATACGACGACCTTCGAGCGGAACACGGCCTTGCGCGGCGGGGGCTACGCCAACTACGGCCCGTCCGATGGCCAGCGCGTGAAGGCCATGTTGCTCAACTCGACGTTCGGGCCAAGCAACGTCGCCTCGGGAGATGGCGGCGGGATCTATAGTGTCTCGCAGATCGACGTCGCCGAAAATCTCACGATCTACAACAACACGGCGGCGCGGGGAGGTGGGCTGTTTCATGACTCCGGCGGCGAATCGCACGTGTTTCACAGCACCATCACCAACAACACGGCCACCCAGACGAATGGCGGCGGTGGGCTTTGGCTCGTGACCGGCAATCCCATCTACGCTTACAACATCATCGCCTACAATTGGGCTGGCACGACGAGCAGCAATGTCGTCACGACGAACCCGTCTCTGAACGCCAAGTACAATCTCCTAAGCAGTACGTCCGGCATCCCTTTGGGTATTTTTCCAACCCAAAACTCCGGAGGAACCAACATCGTCGCTCCTCCCAGACTGAGCGGATTCGGGTCGTATGGTGGGCCGACGAAGACGCGCCGTCCGCGCGCCGACAGCCCGGCAATCGACGCCATCCCGGTGAGCGACGGCGATTGGACGACCACGGACCAACGCCTGTGGTTTCGGCCGATGGATGGTGATTCCGATGGGGTCGCTGAAAACCACATCGGCGCCGTGGAATACGAGCTCTGAAGCCTGTTGGAGCGTCCTTGCGCCGCGGCGTCCAGGGGCTTTCGCATTTCGCGGTTGAGTTCTAAAACCATCGCCATGAAGTCGGAGCGCCCTCTCACCGTGTTCGTCCTTCCGCTCTTGATTGCCTGCGGCTCAGGCGGGGGAGCGAAATCTGCGAACGACGTGAAGTGCCCCGAGGGCCAAACCTTCGACGGCGAGTATTGCCAAGTGGATCAGACCGTTGCGACGGCCGCGCAGGCCGTCGCGCCCCAGGAACCGGCTGAAGGTGACGCGCCCGGCGATCCGGAGGAGGTGCAGCCGTCCGAAACGGATGAATACGAGAATGCGGTGACGCCTGGCGACGGCGAAGCGGACCCTGAGGACGAAGGTCCAAGCGACGAGCCACAGGCTGCCGAGGAGAGAAAGCAAGCAACGCCGGTCGACGTGACCATGGCGGCGCAGGCCGGACCTCTCATTCAGTACATGGCGGGCGCGCACCTCCCCGCCGGCGCGCGACAGTTCGGTGCGCCCTTCGCGGGGCAGTTCGCCGAGGGGCAGATCCTCGAGCGGAAAGTCCAGCTCACGCAGGGCAAATGCTACACGTTCATGGCCGCAGGGCTTCCACCGATCTCGGAAGTCGACCTCGAACTCTACGTCGACGGTGGGGACGATGCGGTGGCCAAGGACGCGACCGTAGGGCTTCAAGCCGTCATCGGAAGTCGGACCGAGTGTTACCAGCCACAAGAAACAGGACCGCACAAGCTGGTTCTCAGCGTATCCAAGGGGCAGGGAATCGCTGCCGCCCAAGTGTTCCAGAAGTAGCCGCACCCGCGAGCATCAGGGTGCGTCGTCGCCGTTCATTGAGCATCAGGGTGCGTCGTCGCCGTTCATTTTTGGCAGTACGTTCGAAATGATTCCGTAAGTCAGGCCCCAAATCTTGTGGTCACCGACCTGAATGGCGGGCAGCCTGAACGTCTTGCCGTCGTGCCGCAAGGCGATCTCTGCTTTGCGCTCCGGCCTAGCGAGTTCCGAAAGCGGGAGCCAGATCACCTCCGCTACTTCGTAGTTGGGCACAGTGCTGGGACGTGGGCCTTCGAGTCGAAAGACGAAAGGAGTCACCCTCATCGGCTCAATCCGAGATCGACTGCGTGCGCTCACCGGCGGCAGTGACTCCAAGTAGTGCTCATGCTCGAGGACCAATCCGACCTCTTCCTCGGTTTCGCGCATCGCGGTCGCCAGGAGGTCCGCATCCCGCTTCTCGTGACGTCCTCCGGGCAGCGCCATGTGCCCGGACCACGGGTCGCGCGGATCCTCTGCCCGTCGGATGAGCAACAGTTCCATCGCTTCTCCCCAAAGTACGAGGGCGACCGCCGCGTGGCGCTCAGATCCTTTTTGAGGAGAAATTTCCGCGGGGAAAGGAGGCGGACCGAGGGAGCGACGCATGGGGAACTTCAATTTGCGCTTCGAATCGAGGGCCGGCAACTCGGCGTAGGGTCTGGGCAAGGTAGGGGCCGTCGGGGTAGCCTCCGCGCCGATGTCGATTCAAAAGAGCCGCTCCCGCACCTTCCGTTTCGTCGCTCAAGCCGCCCTGCTTTGCGGTCTCGTGGCCAGCCCAGCGCGGGCTTCCAACGTCATGTTGGCCGGGGCCGGCTCGGAGAAGGTGCACTCCACCAACCTGTTTCTCATGCAGAAGGACGGGACTTCGGTGCTCACGGTTCATCCCGACTACGAGGGACCGCTGCGTCCCTTTGCGGTCATCGTCCCCGTCCCCGAGGATGTGACGAAGGATCGAATCACGACGCTGAAGCGCGAGTACGGCGATCGCGTCGCTCTCGTCAGCGCCCCCAAGTTTGCAGAATTTTGGGAAATGGATCCCTGCGACACAGAGACTCCGCACGAACAGGAGTGGGAACGCGACTTGAAAGTGAAGGGCGACACCGCCTTCCTTGGCTCCGTGAAGACCGATCCGTCCAAGAAGGTCGCCAAAGAGATGCTCTTGGACGTCGAGGCCAAACAAAAGGAAGGTGAATACAAGGAGGTCTTCGTCGGTAGCGCCGACGAAGTCAAAAAGTGGCTCTCCGACAAGGACTATCAGCTCCCATCCGGGGGCGCGGAGAGCATCGAGAAATATGCATCGGCTGGCTACAAATTCCTCGCTCTCGATGTCGACGTGAACCGAATCGAGCTCGTCGGGTCGGACCGCGCCTCACTGTCGCCCGTTCGCTTTTGGACGAAAGAGGACGTCAGCAAACTCCCCACCCGCTTCGGTCTACCGTCTGCTGCCCCTCAGCAGGAGCTTCACATTTTTACGCTCGTTCCTGAGAAGCGGATGCAGGTCAAGAACTACAAGACCAAGGCGACCCCGACCAATCTTTCCGTCGTGAGGGAGTACGTGGAGCCGGGCGGGCGAAACGTGAACCTGAAGGAGCGCATGGGCGAACTCTATGCCGCGCTTCACGATCGGTTCCTGGAGAAGAACCCCGGCACTTTCCTCCTCGAATACGCGTGGAACACGTCAGAATGTGGGAAACCGTGTCCGACGGAACCGCTTCTCCCTCATGAACTCCTCAGTTTGGGCGGCGACGTCTTCGAGTCCGAGCTCCCCGAAGAAGTTCGAAATCCAGAGCCTCCTGAGGCAACGGAGGAGGAAAAGGCCAAGCTCGAAGCAGCCCTCGAAGCAGCAAAAACGCCTGCTGAAAAGAAGGAAGCCAAGGAAACCTGGGAGGCTGACCGCAAAGAGCTCGCTGCCCGCAAGGGAATCATCGAGCGCAACGAATACGTACTCACACGTTTGCACTATCGCTACGATGCCAAGGCAATGCCGAGCGACGTCGAGCTGAGCGAAGGTGGTGCCGTGGCTGGGGGGAACGCTCTTCCTCAAGGTGAGCATGGCGCGGCCGACACCGCTGTTGGGGGAGCCGACAAGAACCAGTTCCAGACGCGCTTCAATGGCCTGTTCGAGAACATCAAGGTGGTAAACTGCGACAATCCGAAGCCCCATCGTTGGGGCAAGGCGCCGCGCGAGTATCGGGGGCTCAACAAGATCTGGGTTGCGGAAGATCTGTCGCGACGAGATCGAAAACGAATCGACCCTGAGAAGGCGGTGATGACCGCGATTCCCGATCTCGGGATCCCGGGAATTACCGGCAAGGCGAAGGCGGAAGAGAAGCCCGCAGAAGCAGCACCTGAAGAGAAGAAGGACGACGGTTTCTGCGCCTACGAGCCGTCACGCACCATGGGTTCAGCCGGGTGGTGGTCCCTGATCGGACTTCTAGCGGCGTTCGGCTCGGCCCGTCGACGCAAGAGCGCGAGATGAAGCTCGAGTTCGAGCTCCGTCTCACTCGACGTCGATGCCCTTGACCCCGATCTTCTTCAGGTAAACCTGCAGAAGATCGCGTCCCAGCTGGTGCCCTTTGCGAACCCATCGATCCGGGTTTTGAAGAAGGACGCTGACGACGACTCGTGGGTTTTCACTTGGAGCGAAGCCGATGAACCAGCTCGAAGTCGGTGAGTTGCGAGACGGTTTGAGCGTTCCGGTTTTCCCCGCCACCTGCACGGGTCCGACGGTGCTTCGGCCGTGTTCGTCGACGAACGAGTCGCGTGCGGTACCGCTGTGGATCGTGACCTCCATGGCGTCGCGCAGCCGCCGGGCGGTGCGCGGACTCATCACTCGTTCTTCGTTGCCCGCTACGCTTTCGAGGTCCTTGCGAAAATGCATCTCTTTCCGCACACCTCCCGCAGCAATGGTCAACGCCAGCTGAGCGCCCCCGAACACGGAAAGCTTGGAGTTTTCGAAGCCCGCGGCCGTACGCGCGAACGAAAGGTCATTGTAAGGCACTTCGACGGAGCCTACCTGACCCTTGGCGTCGAGCTGAACCTCCGCGTTGAAGCCAAGGGACGTAGCCGTCGTGACCAAGTCTTCCCGAAGTAGCTTCTGGGTTGCGAGCTGCGCGTAGGCTGCATTGCGAGAAACACCCAGGGCATGCGCGAACTTTCCGCACACGGCGTCCGCGCCACGGGCAGGGCTCAGGTGCGAGCGCAGGATGTCGCGCTGCCCGCCTTCGGTGCAGACCCGCGTGAGTGGAGTCACCGAGGTGTGCTCGTAGAGCGCTACGGTCGTAACGATCTTGAAGACGCTCGCGGCGGGCGCAATGGCGTCGAAGAGCAAGCTTCCCTCAGGGGTCGTACCAACTTCCGCAGCGGCCAAGACCTGACCCGTTTGTGCATCCACCAAAGTTGCGGCACCCGCGATAGGTCGGGACCGCGCGAGGAGTCGCTCGAGCTCACCCTGAAGTTCAGCATCGATTCCGAGTGGAACGAGCGTCCCACGCGTGTCCCGCGCCACTGGCTCCTCTTCCGAGAGTCGTGCCGTTTCCCACTGTATGTCAGCCGGCTCGGGCGTTCCCCAAGCCCGCGTTGCGGACACGAGGCCCACGCTCAGGAGTGCGAAAATCCACGTCTGAAACGGTCGACGGGCTGCCATGGACCCGTGGTAGGGGAATGTAGGATATGGGGCCAAGAAACCAGCGGGCCGAATCGTAACTTCATTGAATCCTTCATGAAATGCAGTCCTACATGTAGGATAAAGTAAGAAAAGTTTGGCCCAAGGCGCTCTACTCCTCCTACGATTCGATCAGAGTTTGGAGGAGCCCATGGAACGACGAATTGGATTACGCGGACGCACCGATTTCGCAGTGACCGCCTACAACGGATTTTACGCCCGCAACGTTCGGGCGGTGGAGCTGTCTGGTACCGGCATCGTTCTCGACCAGGGCCGCGTCATCACCCACGAATCCAGTCCGTTGTTTCTTCGCCTGGAGATTCGGCTCCCGGAGCGTCGGCGGCCCATCCTCGCCTTGGCCCGCCCCGTCCACACCTATGGTCAGCAGCAAGCGTTTCGCTTCATCAAGATCTCGGATGTGGATCGATTGACGCTCGCGGAGCACCTCGATGTCGTTCACCGGCGCGGGGTCGAACTCAACTAGCTTTTTGCGGAGGGCAGAGCCGTTCTTTGCCCTAATTCTGGAAATTCACTGAGGTAAAACCATGAAAACTTCTCTTTTCACCCGTCATGCGCGTCTTTCTCGCCTATTGATAACGCGGACGATTGCTGTGTCTTTCGCCCTCGGGGGATGCGTTCCCGCGACCAAGTACGAGCAGGTCAGTTCTGCCGCAGAGGTCGAGCGTGAAGGACACAGGCGCGCGGTCCTGAAGCTGAACGCACAGGAGAAGGAGCTCCAGCGCATCAAGAGCGACAACGAAAGGCTTGTCCAAGCCAAGGCGGAGCTCGAAGCCGAGTTGAAAAAGGAAGAGAGCGAGCTGGCTCAGACTTCTCTCGATATGGAAAGTGTCGAGAAGGATCGACAGCAGCAGGCGGAGCTCGTGACTCAGCTCCGTGGCGAGCTCGCGCGGATCGGTGACCACCTGAAGGCATTCGAAAATGACAAGGAGGAGCTCACAGAGAAGCTCCAAGCTGCTGAGGCCGAGGTGAAGCTTCTCGAGTCTCAGCTAAGTTACATGAAATCGAAGCAAGAAACCTCCGAGCAAGCGCAGCAGCGATTGCAGGGAGCGTTGGCTGAACTCGAAGCCATGCAGTCGGCGAAGGATACCGACGACGAAGCGACGGAACCCGAAGGGGCGGCCGACGAAGAAGCGGACGACGCCTCGGGCGAGGAGAGCCCGGACGAAGTCGACGAAGTCCTGCCCGAGTCGAACGAAGAATAGACTTTGCGGCCGCGTCCCCGATGCGGTCGTCTCTAGAATCAGAAACGGGAGCCTAGCGGCTCCCGTTTCCCTTTTGTCGACCAACGCTGGTTTTGCTCCCTGAGCAACAGTGCTGTGCGCCATGGCTGGTTGTACCACTGCGCGCAAAGATCCACATTCGTCGCGCCACGGGGTCATTCCGCTGGCCGATCCATTCGACACGTTCCCGGAGATTTCCCATGAAAATTCAAGCCACCGTTTTCGCTTCAGCTCTCGCCCTCGCCTTCGCCGCAGGCTGCGACAACGATCCGGTCAAAGACGCCCCACGGGCTCAGACCGGCGAGGCGGCACCCGTCGTCGAACAGAAGCTCGATGCCGAGCAAGCAAAGACCCTCGCTATCAACCAGGATAACTCGAATCTCGGCTTCGTCGGCGCGAAGGTGACCGACAAGCACGAAGGTTCCTTCAAGAAATTCAACGGCGAGCTCAAGCTGGTCCCCGCCGATCTGACCAAGAGTTCGGTCGTGGTGACCATCGATATGAAGACGGTCGAAACGGACACACCGAAGCTCACCGGTCATCTCAAGAGCGCCGACTTCTTCGACGTGGAAAAATTCCCCGAAGCGAAGTTCGTCTCCACGAAGGTGGAAAAGGTCGGAGAGGGGCATCAAATCACCGGGAACCTCACGCTCCATGGGGTAACCAAGGCGATCACCTTCCCTGCCAAGATTCGCAGCGACGCTGGGAACGTGTCCGTTTTGGCGGAGTTTGGCATCAACCGAAAGGATTTCGAGATCGTCTACCCGGGCATGCCGGATGACCTCATTAAGGACGAGGTATTGATTCGTCTCGAACTCGACCCGAACCCCTCCTGATCTCAGCTCATTTCCAAGTCCCCGAAGAGAGCCGCCGCCCGAAAATTTCGGGGGGCGGCTTTTTTTTCGAAGGTTCCAGGTCCCCGGCGCAATCATGGGTAGACGCGTCCGCTGTCGAAGCTGGAGCGCGCGGAGGTGATATTTGATGCGACGCTGGGCGATCGGTCTGGGATTGGTTTGTGTTTTTTCAGCAGCGGGATGTCTGCAGCGGAAGGTGGTCGAGCAGACGCCGACCACGAGCAACGTGTTCATCGAGAAGGTGCAAAACACCAGCATCAACGAGATCGACCTGCTCTTCGTCATCGACAATTCGACGTCGATGGCCGACAAGCAAGCCATATTGAAGAAGGCGGTTCCGCAGATGGTGCGCCGCCTGGTCAACCCTCGTTGCGAAAACGGCGACGGAGACGTTTTACCCAACCCGGGTACTTGTCCGCCGGGATACGCGCCGGAGTTCCGACCGGTCGATGATATTCACATCGGAGTGATCTCGTCTTCGCTCGGCGACCACGGCCGCAACCGCGCCTGTGCCCGTGATGACGCGACCCGCAACAACGACGACCGAGCTCTTCTTCTTCCCAAAGTCCGCGCCGGGTTGGCCGACCCCGAAGGAACCGGTTTCCTCTCGTGGAATGGCGGGGGACCTGATCAGGTGAACTCCCTCGTCGCTCAGTTTGAATCTCACGTGGAGCGAGCCGGCGAAGTCGGCTGCGGCTTCGAAGCGCCATTGGAGGCCTTTTATCGCTTCCTCGTGGACCCTTCTCCGCCGCTTGCGCTTGCTTTGGATTCGCGTGGCCAGTCCCACATCGCTCTTGGTCCCGATGGTGCTCCGCTGATTGACCAGGAAGTCCTGGCCCAGCGTGAGCAATTTCTGCGCCCCGACGGCCTGGTCGCCATCGTTCTCCTCACGGACGAAAACGATTGCTCTGCGATGGATGGTGGGGTGACGTACGAGTACGCTGGCATCGGCCACGTCGTTACGGAACGGCCGAGCGAAGGGATGCCCATTGCAGCTCCCATCTGCGCCTCCAATCCCAACGATCGATGCTGTCACTCGTGCTTCGTCGACCCGCCCGAGGGTTGTGACCAGAACGTGTGCGAGGGGACGCCGCGCGTCTCCGATGAATTGGATCGACCCAACGTCCGATGTTTCGACAACCGAGGTCGATTTGGTCTCGACCTTCTCTATCCTACCGACCGTTACGTGAAGGGACTCACGTCCGAGACCGTGATTGACGACCGCACCGGCGAGCTGAAGGACAATCCGCTCTTGCGCGGAGCTGGGCAATATCGAGGTCAGTCGCGAGCTCCGGGACGAGTGTTTTTCGCCGGGATCGTCGGTGTCCCGTGGCAGGACGTGGCGACCGAGGAGAGCCTCACCAGTACCGGGACCATGGCCTACCTCACAGCGACGCAGCTCGATGAGGAGTCCGTTCAGGTGGGGGATCGCATGGTGGACAGGTGGGAGCTCATTTTGGGCAATCCCGGACTCCCGGCCCGGTCTTCGGCCTGTAGCGATGCAACGGACCCTCGATGCGGCGCACAGCCCACTCCTCCTCTCGATCCCTTCATGATCGAATCGATCGATCCGCGACCTCTCGGCGCCGCTCATCCAATCACCGGGGATCTGATCGTCGGCTCGGACAGCAACGATCCTCTCGCCAACGCCATCAACGGGCACGAGGTGAACCACAATGCTCCGGTCCCTTCTAGGTACCCGGACGGCTCTCCCGCCCGCGACGATCTGCAGTACGCGTGCATCTTCCCCCTGGACGAGCCGAAAGCGAATTGTGCCGAGGGGGAGCTCTCCTGCGACTGCGGCTCCGAGCCGGATCGCAACAGCCCGCTTTGCCAAGCGCCCAGTGCCGGTGCCCCCGCCACCACGACCCAGTATTTCGGAAAAGCCTATCCAGGAACGCGAATCTTGCAGGTTTTGCGTGACTTTGGCCAAAACTCCATCGTGGGATCCATTTGCCCCAAGGTCACCACCGGCGATGTCGAGGACCCCAACTACGGCTATAACCCCGCCGTTCAGGCGATCGTCGACCGCCTCGCTGAAACCTTGAAGGGGACTTGTCTGCCTCGTGAAATGACAGTCGACGAAAACGGGGCGGTCCCGTGCGCGGTGGTGGAAACCATGCGCCCGGACGTGGGAGAGCTCGATTGTTCTCTGGCGGGTCGGGACGAAGTACCACCTCATCTCGTGGGCGTGGTGCGGAACTACCTCGACGACAGCGGTTTCTGTGGTGACGGCACGGGCGTCGACTGCGACGATATGCACATGTGCGCCATCGATCAGCTGAGCGGAGATCCGAGAGGAGAGTGTTTGAACGACCCGCGTGATCCGGCCACCTTCGTCGACCCGGGCTTCTGTTACATCGATCCATCCAAACAAGACGAAAGCGGCACATACATCGCTGGCGGAGACGAGAACGGCCGAAATCCGATTGTCGATTCGTGTCCCTCGACGCAAAAACGACTGCTCAGGTTCGTCGGCGCAGAGACGCCTACCGCGAACTCGGTGACCTTCGTAGCCTGCACCGGCGAGGCACAGTCACGAGACGAGCCGGTCCCTCCCCCACCAGTCGAGGAGCCGGACGAGGAGACGGGAACGGGGAATTGATGAGGCGCGCACGGGGCGCGCCGACCGTCAACGAACGAAGGTGACCTTCGCTTTCCAGGAACCGGGAGAGTCGAAGGTCATGCCTTCGATGGCGCCGACCAGGCAAGATGCCGTCTCTTCGCCGTCATCGTCGGTGTGCGCCACCCCAGCGGAAAGCACCTTCCCGTTAGCCTCGATGTAGGCCGTGATTTCGAACGGGCCGCCGCGGCCGCACGCGTACAGCGTTTCGGCGTTTTCAGGGTCGGTGAGGGTCTTCTCCACGTCTCTCGAGCTCCACTCGACGGGAGGACGAATGTCCTCCGGAGCGTCGTAGCCCATGGGCCCGTAGTTCACGAGGCCGATCTTTCCGCCGACGGGCTTCGGCCACCGCGTCTCTTTGATGACGTCGAGCATGCAGCGTTCGGCTTGAAAGCTGCCGAGGTTGGAGCTTTTGACCTGAGCGATTTCGGCAACTCCGTCGAGGTTCACCTTGAACAAGAAGGCCACGTCGCCGAAGAGGTAATCCTGAGCCGCCCCCGCCGTGGTGAGGCAGTTTGCCAGATCCGGAGTGATGCGACGGAACGTCTTGTCGACCTTCTCCTGGTTCATCCCGCCGAACTCTTGCATCATCTCCATGCCGTCGTCGGAGAACTCGTCTTCGTTGTCGACTTCGACGTTCGCGGCCGAATCGGCGTCCTTGTTCTTCCCACCACAGGAGGCGAGAGTCAGGGCAAGGAGAAATGCGGTGGGAAGAGCGAAAGTGCGGCTGTCCATATGAGGTGCGTTCTTACCGAAGACCCGTATTCCATTCAAAGGGCGGCGGGAGGTTTGTTGTTCCTCCGAATACGGCCACCTTTCATCAGGGTTGAGATTCTTCGAGCGACCGCCCGGGTGGGTAGGGAGAGGTAGGTCCTAGCTAGCCGAAACGGAGCCGGAGGCAGTGTGAAAGCGCCGCGAGCCCCCTCAGCATTGACGCTTTTTCGCCAATGCCGACTCCAATGTCGGCTTCAGCCATCATGTGGAGGTCGAAATCGGAGTCACCCAGAGCCGCGAGCCAACGGCTCTTGCCCAAGAGCGCGCGCCCGGCGACGACCTTGTCTGGGCCGTAAGGGAGAGGAGCCGCCAAGCCGGCTTGGATGACGATGTCCGCTCCACGTCGCGTGGTGTTGGGAACGCCGGCTGCAATCTCCGTGGGCATGAACCCGAGGGTCGCTGTGGCTTCCTCGACGACCCAGAGCGGCGACGCCGAAACGACGCACGATCGATGCCCCTGCTTTCGGACCCAGTCCGCCAATTGGAGCACGTCGTGATGCAGGGTGGCTTCGTGCCTTCCCTTCAGGAGAGCGTCCCTGACCAAGGCGCGAAATTCGCGTTCCGTGAATCCGACGTAGGCCCAGACCTGCATCTCGGCAGCAGAGCGCTCGTCGTAGCTTTGATTGTACCACGCTTGCTGCAACACGAGCGCAATCTCATTGGCGGTTGCTCCGGCTGGTACACGGAGGCCGTGTTTCAGGGCTTCGCTCCGCAGCGGTTCTTCGGCTTCAGGTCGGAACACCCCTTGGCGTACGGCTTCGTCGTACACCATACAACCGACGTCATGGCTCCAGAGCGTCCCGTCGGCGTCGAACACGACGGCGGCGGTTTCGTGCTCTTCCAAGAGGGGCGCGAGGCGCTTCTTGAGATCGTCGATCTTTACGAAGGGCGACATCGGTGACGTTTTACCCGCTTCGGGCAAGAGGCAGAAGGTCCGTCAATCCGCAGGACGGCTCAACGATTGAAAGGCGGGGCCGAGATAGTCCAAAAATGCGCGAATTTTTGCAGTGTTCTGGGAGCCGGGCTTCAGAAGTGCGTGAATCGGTGGGCCAGGGGGCATGTACGCGCCAAGCACGGGCACGAGGGTGCCGGATTTCAGCTGCTTTTGTACCATGTAGGAAAATACCATTCCGAGCCCACCCCCGGCCGCCACGGCCCCTGGAATCATCTGCCCCTGGTCGAGGACGACTCGGGGCTTTCGGGTCGCGGTGATGACTTCGTCGGAGCCAGGTTTTCGCAGGAGCTCCCAATCGACCTCGTAGCCGCGCGGCGAACGATAAACGATGCAGTCGTGATCGCCAAGATCGGTCGGGGACTTGGGGGTACCGCGGCGCGCCAAGTACTCGGGGGAGGCGAGGAGGATCCATTGAGTGTCACCGAGCTTCTTCGAAATGGCGGTCGAATCGCTCAGCTGTCCGATGCGGATGGCGACATCGATGTGCTCTTCGACGAGTCGGCTGATCCGATCACTGAAGGCGAGTCGCACCTTGAGGCGCGGGTAGCGCTCGAGAAAGGTGGGCAGCGCCTCGAGCACGAAGTCGCCCAAAATGTAGGGTAGAGCAACGACGATTTCCCCCTCGGTCGCTTGTCTGGACTGCTCGACCACGTCGCGCCCCGTTTGGATCTCCGAAAGAGCGGCGCGACAGTATTCGAGGTACAGCCGTCCCTCTCCGGTGAGCTCCACCGATCGGGTCGTTCTGTCCAAGAGCTTGGTGTCGAGCTCCTCTTCGAGGCGTGCGACCGATTGACTCACCGCGGCGGGAGTCACGCTCAGGGCCGCGGCTGCCTTCGTGAAGCTGTGGTGCTCGGCGACCGCGACGAAGGCCGGGACCCCGCTGAAAGGATCGAATTTCATGGCCCATTATTAAGATTTTCTAAATAAAATCTCAAAATTTACTAAATAGATTTAGAAAAATTAATGAATATCTTCAAATCCGTCCCGGGAAACAGGCCCGGCAGGAGAATGAAGTCATGAAAATCGCAGTCTTGGGAACGGGAATGGTCGGGGTGTCGCTCGCTACGAAGCTGGTGTCCCTGGGGCACGAGGTGACGATGGGCTCGCGCAGCGTCGAAACTGAGAAGGGCAAAGAGTGGCTCGCTTCGGTGAATTCGGACAGCGCCAGGTTGGCCACCTTCGCCGAAGCTGCGGCGGGCGCGGAGTTGATCTTCAACGCGACTCTCGGTCAGGTTTCCGTCGAGGTGCTGCGTTCCGTCGGCGCCGACGACTTGAAAGGAAAGATCGTGGTCGACGTGTCGAATCCCCTCGACTTTTCCAAGGGGATGCCGCCCTCGCTCACGGTGTGCAACACCGACTCGGTCGGCGAGCGGATCCAAACGGCCTTTCCCGACGTGAAGGTCGTGAAAACGCTGAACACGGTGAACGCGAATCTGATGGTGGATCCGTCGCTCGTGCCAGGAGATCACACGCTTTTCGTTTCCGGTAACGACGCGGAGGCCAAGAAGTTCGTGGAAGAGACGGTGCTTCGACAATGGTTCGGCTGGAAGAACGTCCTCGATCTCGGTGACATCACGACGTCGCGGGGGGTCGAGATGTTCTTGCCTCTTTGGGTTCGGCTATGGGGTGCACTCGGCACACCGGCCTTCAACATCCAGATCAACAAACGGGCGTAGTGACAACAGCCCCCTTCAGCCTGAGAAGGACTGCTGGATCGCCTCGACGACTGTCTTGTCCTCGAGGGTCGTGATGTCGCCCTGCACTTCGCGGCCAGCGGCGATGTCCTTGAGGATGCGGCGCATGATCTTGCCGGAGCGTGTCTTGGGGAGCCCAGTGACACACGCGACCTTGTCGGGACGGGCGAACTTGCCGATTTCCTTGGCAATGTGGTCGCACAGGGCTTTCTCCATCTCTTCACCACCCTCGAAGCCTGGCTTGAGGGTGACGAACGTCACCAGCGCCTGTCCCTTGAGATCGTGCGGACGCCCGACGGCTGCGGCTTCCGCAACCGCTTCATGGGCGACAAGACTGCTTTCGATTTCGGCGGTTCCGATGCGGTGTCCGGAGACATTGAGCACGTCGTCGATGCGGCCGACAACGGTGAAGTAGCCATCCTTGTCGAATCGAGCACCGTCACCGGTGAAATACGCACCTTCGATGTCGGAGAAATACTGCTTCTTGAAACGCTCGTCGTCGCCCCACACCGTACGCAGCATGCTCGGCCACGGCTTCTGGATGACGAGAAGGCCGCCCTCCTCCGGACGTAGTTCCTCACCAGTGCTCGAGACGATGGCAGGCTTCACGCCGAAGAACGGGACACCGCACGCCCCCGGCTTCACGGCGTGCACACCGGGAAGCGTCGTCATCATGATTGAGCCGGTTTCCGTCTGCCACCACGTGTCGACGATCGGGCACTCGCCGCGACCGATCTTACGATGAAACCAGCGCCATGCTTCGGGGTTGATGGGCTCGCCCACCGTGCCCAAGAGTCGCAGGCTCGAGATGTCGGACTTTTCGACCCATTCGTTGCCGGCCTTGATGAAGGCGCGAATGGCGGTCGGCGCCGTGTAGAGGATCGAGACTTTGTATTTCTCGATGATGTTCCAGAAACGCCCCCAGTCGGGCTGGTTGGGAGCGCCCTCGTACATGACACAGGTCGCACCGTTCGCGAGCGGTCCGTAAACGATGTAGCTGTGGCCCGTGATCCAACCGACGTCTGCCGTGCACCAGTAGATGTCGTCTTCGTGCAGATCGAAGACGTACTTCGTGGTCAGGTACGTACCCGCCAGGTACCCGGCCGTCGTGTGTTTGACGCCTTTGGGTTTGCCCGTGCTTCCCGATGTGTACAGGATGAACAAGGGATGTTCGGCGTCGACGATTTCTGCCTCGCGGCCGAGAGACTTGTCAGCCTTTTCGATGGCCTCGTACCAATCGAGGTCGCGGCCTTCCTGCATCGCGATCGCGCAGTCAGTGTCGGTCAGGCGCCTGTAGACGAAGACCTTCTCGACGCTCTCCGCACCTTTGCAAGCTTCGTCGACCGCTGCCTTCAGGGGAACGACCTTGCCTCGACGCCAAGCTCCGTCTTGGGTGAGTACGGCCTTGGCGCCACAGTCATTGATTCGGTCTCGGATGGCGTCGGCGGCGAATCCACCGAAGACGACGGTGTGAGGCGCTCCAATGCGCGCGCAAGCCAGCATGCCGATGACGACTTCCGGCACCATCCCCATGTAAATGGCGACGCGATCGCCCTTGTTGATTCCATTAGCCTTCAGGGCGGCGGCAAAATCACAAACCTTCTCATGGAGCTCGGCGTAGGAGTATTCGACGGTTTCGCCGGGCTCGCTTTCCCAGATGATCGCCTTCTTGTCTTTGCGCTCCGTGGAGAGATGACGATCGAGACAGCTTTCGGTGATGTTGAGTTCGGCGCCGACGAACCATTTCGCAAACGGGAGGTTCCAGTCGACGAGGGTGCTCCACTTCTTGCGAAACACGAGCTCGCTGGTTTCTCGCTGCCAGAAGCTCTCGGGAGATTCGATGCTCTCGCGGTAGAGCTTTTCGTACTCCTGCACCGTTTTGATGAGAGCCCTCGAGGAAAACTCCGTGCTCGGCGCGTAGTGTGCGGTTTCGTGACTGAAGGACTCGATTGCGCTCTGGCCGTCGCTCATGAAATTGGGTCTCCCGCTCGGAATGTGGAGGGCCCGGGCAGCTCTCGTTCGAGGCGCCATCCCCAAGGGCCCGGAAAATCGACGGGTTCAGCCTACTAGAGATTCTGCTCTGGTCAGATGGGATTTCGGGGCGACGATGGTAGCGCTTCCACCCGTCGGCGCATTCGCGGAGAACCCCTCGGATTTTGAACGTAATTCAAGTGCCAGAAATCATTAGACAAAGCTGGTCGCTTCTCGATTGAAAGGTTGTTTGGGCCGCTTCGGCACAATTGCCCACACTCGGGGTCGACCATAGGATGGCCAGCCGAACAATGGCTGGCAGCTTTTCGATCGTGCGTCCGTATCCGGGGCAGATGGGCAAGGCGGTGGACGAATTCATCGCCTCGTTGGAGATGACTCCGGCGCTCGGTGTCGCGCCTCCCGCGGGTACTTCGGACGAGCAGACGGCGCGATGGCTCAGCCGCAACGTCGCGCAGCTCCTCGTCGTGCCGTTTCATTTTCATCGCGGCCCCGATCAGACTCGGCTCGATGGCATTGGCGCCCTTCTCTCCATGCCGGCCAACTTCGACTTTTCCGCGCGGGTGATTCTCATGCCGGTCCGCGCATTCTCCTGGACCACTAGTTTTCAGCCTCGGTTCGAGTTGCTCAAGAGTGAACGGCCTCGGTTGGCCGAACACCTCATCGTGGCGCACGAGGCGGATCTCTCCAGCGCTGCGCTGCTCATGAAAGTGAGGCGCGGCCTCGAGGCGCTCGGGCAACGCCGGAGCACGACGCCGCCGCGCCGTTCGTCGCGAGCGCCGGCTCCAAGCTCCACCGATCCTCTGAACCAACTTTCTGAGAGATTCTCACTTCCTCCCCGTTCGGTGAAACGGCGGACGTCCGGAGCATGGAAATTCACGCTCCGCGACGAGCAACCGCAGGTGGAAGAGCGTCGCTCGAGCCTCCCGCCGATGTCGGAACCACTGCCCGCCTACGAGGATCCCGTGGGCGTGCGTCCCATCTACGAAGACTTCATCGACAAGAAGAAGTCCAGCGGGTGAACCAAAAAAGCCACCTCGGAAGGTGGCTTTTACGTATGTTCCGCGGCTCTCGTGTGCCCTGCGGCACGCGCGATTTCGTCAGGAGCCGCTTCAGCCGAGCTTGGCGAAAGCCGACTGCACGCGCGAGATGGTGCGCGACGCGGTCTTCTGATGAAGAACGCCCTGCGACACTGCGCGAGCCAGGACGATTGATGCGCGCTGCACGGGCTCCTTGGCCTTACCGACATCGCCTTCTGCGATGGCAAGGCGAGCTGCCTTGAGAGCGTTGCGCACGTTGGTGCGGATGGAGCGGTTGCGAGCGGTGCGAACGATGCGCTGACGATCGCGCTTGGCGGCGGACTTGTGATTGGCCATTACTTGGATTCCTTGGATGCTGCAGGCTTCGCGTCAGCCGCCTTCGGGTCGTAGCCCTCCGGGTGGATGGGGAATGAGGGCGTGCCGTTCTTCGCCTTTTTGATGCGACTGACGCGGCCCGCGGACTTGGCCCGAATCTCACGACGAGTCGTCGTCTTACCGGTGTAGGAAACCATATGCTTTGCCTGAAAAATGAAAGGACAGAGGGCCTCTCGGACCTCTGAGGGGCCGGGAATATGAGCTAGGCAGGGAGCCATGTCAACGCGAGCGAGGGGTGAAATTTCGGGTTTCTGCCCGGATTGGCCCGCCTTCGAGTCTACAAGGGGGAATTGTTCGTCGGGTTTTGCGGTTTCCCCACGACGGGCGCAGATTCTAGCGGTGGGGCCCAGGAATCAGGCCTCATTCCAGCATCAGGCTGGACCTTCCGCTCCCCGTAGCCTCTGATGGGCAATCACAAGCCGTTTCAAGTACTTATCGAAGAACATGTCGCAATCCTCAGAAGCCCTTTCCTCGCGCGACAAAGCGGGTGAGCCCGGCCCAGTATCCCCCACGCGTACCGAGCCGGATGTGCGTGAAGTGGTCGACCAACTCGAACGCGAACTATCGCGAGGACGTCGCCGTAAATGGATCCGCTTGGCAGTGACCCTCCTCGTTCTGGGTGGGGGGGCGTTCGGGTTCGTGCAGTATCGGCGCATGAGCGCGCCTCCTCCGGAGCCTCAGTTCACCACCGCCGGGCTCGAGGTGCGGGATATCGTCGAGGAGGTGCAGTCGACGGGTGTGGTCGAGCCAGTCAATCAGGTGGACGTAGGCGCGCAGGTCTCCGGACGAGTTGTGGACGTTTTCGTCGACTTCAACGACAAGGTACGCGCTGGAGATCAGCTCGCAGAGATCGATCCCGAGCTATTCGGTGCCGAGGTCGTTCAGCAAGATGCGCAACTCGGAGCCGCGCGAGCGGCAGTGAAGAGCGCGGAGACTAGACGTGATGCCGTCAAGACGCGCCTCGAGCGCATGAAGACGCTCGTTGCCGAGCGGGTCGCGAGTGAGGCCGAACTCGACCAGCTGCAGGGTGAGTACGACGTCGCGGTCGCGGAGGTTGCGGCGGCCGAAGCTCAAATCGCCCAGATCCAAGCTCGCTTGAAGAGCGCGCGTACGACGCTGACGTACACGAAGATCTTCTCGCCCATCGACGGGGTCGTGATCGATCGCCAGGTGGAACCGGGCCAGACCGTAGCTTCATCGTTCAATACGCCGGTCCTTTTCACGATCGCGCGCGATCTCGAGCAGATGCGCGTCTTGGCGGAGATTGACGAAGCCGACGTCGGTAAGGTCAAGGAGGGGATGAAGGCGGACGTGACCGTCGACGCGTTTCCTGGTGAGAAGTTCGAGGGAGATCTCGTTCAAATTCGACTGAGCCCCAACAACGTCGAAGGCGTGGTCACTTACTCGGCGGTCATCCTCGTCAAGAATCCGGAGAGTAAGCTGCGTCCTGGGATGACTGCGACGGCGACCGTCGTGACCAGCGAGGCCAAGCAGGTGCTCGCCGTGAAGAACTCGGCACTTCGCTTCGAACCGCTCCCACCCGAAGAGAAGGATGGTGGCACCGGGGACGACGATGGGGCGGACGAAGAGCCCAAGGGACCTCCCCCCAAGAAACCGAAAGCCGGTGAGGGTGTGGTGTATTTGCCGGGGGACGGACCGCCTGAGGCGCCGGGAGTCGTCAGGAGGATCGTAAAGACCGGCATCAGTGACGGTGTCTGGACCGAGCTCGAAGGTGGGCTCGACAAGTCGGCGGTCGTCATCGTCGACGAAAAGCCCCGACAGTCCCAACGTGGCTTCCGACTTTTCTGAGTGAAGGCCAGGCAAGTGGACGCACCCCGACCGCGAGACGATGAGTCACCCTTGGCCGAACTCCGCGGGGTCGCGCGCCGATACCATGTCGGCGGCGGCGTCGTGCACGCACTCCGACACGTGGACCTTCGCATCGATGCGGGGGAGCTTCTCGCCATCGTCGGTCCGAGTGGCTCGGGGAAGTCGACTCTGATGAACATCCTCGGATGTTTGGATCGTCCGAGCTCGGGCACTTACCATCTTTCGGGCGTCGAAGTCGGGTCCCGCGACTCGGACGAACGCGCTTTGATTCGCAATCGCCTGCTCGGCTTCATCTTCCAGGGGTTCAACCTCTTGCCACGGACGACGGCTCTACAAAACACGGAGCTTCCGCTGGTCTATCGTGGGCTCTCGGCCAAGGAGCGCAGGCGGATGTCTCTCGAAGCCTTGGTCAAGGTCGGGCTCGGAGATCGGGTGCACCACACTCCCTCTGAGCTCTCCGGCGGGCAACAACAACGTGTGGCGATCGCCCGCGCTCTCGTGACGAACCCCCCGCTTCTGCTCGCCGACGAGCCCACGGGGAACCTCGACTCGGTCACGACCGCTGAAGTGCTGGCGCTCCTCCAGGAGCTCGTTCGAGTGCACGGTCGGACGGTGGTCATCGTGACCCACGAACCCGAAGTTGCGGCGTGCGCCGCCCGTGTGGTGACCGTGCGTGACGGTCGCATCGTCTCCGATGAACGGAACCAGAGGCCGAAGGACGCGCGCATTCTCTTGCAAGAGGCCGAGCGCTCCCGGGCGGAGGTGTCGTGATTCGAGCGTCTCTCGGCATTGCGGTGAGGGCGCTCCTCGCCGCTCGCCTTCGCTCGCTTTTGACCGCGCTCGGGATCCTCATCGGTACGGCTTCGGTCGTCGTCGTAGTAGCGCTTGGCACAGGAGCGCGCGAACGGATCGGCGCCGAGATTTCCAATATCGGCAACAACTTGCTCTTCGTGTTCTCGCGTTCGAGCGCCAAGAGCGGCGCCCGGGTAGCTCAAACGAGTCTGACCGAGGGAGACGCCCAGGCCATCCGTCGAGACGCGACGGCGATAGGGGCGGTGACCGTTTGGTCGACGATCAAGACGCGGGTGCATTCCGAATACGACGACCATCGCACGGGCGTCATGGGTATCGACGAGTACTATTTCACGGTGCGCGGCTACGAGATGGCTACGGGACGGAGCTTTTCCGCGTCCGAGGAGCGGAGCAAGGCGAAGGTCGTCGTCATCGGGAAGACGGCTCGCGAGGAGCTCTTCGGCCAGGAATCCTCGATAGGACGCTACGTTCGGATTGGGCGTCATTCCTATCGCATCATTGGCGAGCTTGCTGAAAAAGGCCGTTCGAGCTTCGAGGACCAAGACGACCGCATCTTGATGCCGATTTCTACGTGGCGTGCCCGCATCTCTCCGGCAAGAGGGGGACGCGTACAACTGCTCATGGCCTCGGCGCGCACGAGCGCTCACACCCAGATGGCCAAACGTCAGATCCAGGCCATCTTGCGGGAAAGACACGGTCTCGAGGATGGGGAGCCAGACGACTTCGACGTGCGAACTCAGGATGGGTTCCGCAAGGCGCAGGACGAGATTCTCGATCTGGTCACGACCCTCCTGATGAGTGTCGCTGCCGTCGCCTTGTTCGTGGGCGGGGTGGGCGTCATGAATATCATGCTCGTGGGAGTAGCTGAGCGAACTCGCGAAATTGGAGTGCGGATGGCCTTAGGGGCGCGCCAAGGCGACGTGCTGATGCAATTTTTGATCGAGTCGGCTCTCCTGACGCTTTTTGGAGGGCTGCTCGGGGTGCTGAGCGCAGTTGGGATCACTGCTCTCATGCAAGCGACGCTCGGTTGGTCCATGAAGATGGATCTCACCGCCGTGGGAATCGCCATCTCGACGAGTCTGTTGGTGGGCGTGGTTTTTGGCTTGGTTCCGGCACGTCGGGCGGCTCGCCTGGATCCCATTGAGGCTCTGCGGCACGAGTGAGAGGAGGGGAGGCGGTGATTTCTTTTTTCCTCCATGTGACCTCACGGCTCGGTGTTGCTGTTCGGACGGCCATGGAGTCTCTCGTTCGCAATCCTCTGCGTGCCGGACTGACTGGGTTCGGAATCTTGGTCGGAGTCGCCGCCGTGACCGTGGTGATGACCTTGGGCGAAGGAGCGGAGCGCGCTGTACAGGAACGCATCGAGAAGTTGGGAGAGAATCTCCTCACGATCCGTGCTCGCTCCGCCCAGGCCAGCGGCGCAAGCGATTCCGAAAAGCCCACACTTGTCGAGTCGGACGGGCGTGCCATTTTCGAAAACATCGACGGAATCACCCACGTCGCCCCCATGCTCGATGGTTTGGTGCGAGCGGTATCCGGCGGCCGCAACACTTCCGCCCAGGCCGTGGGAACGACGAGCGCATACTTCGGGGCTCGCAACTACGAGATCGAATCAGGCGCCATTTGGAGCGCGGCACAGCAGTCCACCGCAGCGCGGGTGGTGCTCGTCGGACCGACCATCGTCGACGAGCTCTTCCCTGGTGAGGAGGGCGTCGGAAAATCGATCCGCATCGGGAAACATCTCTTCCGGGTGATCGGGGTTCTAGCTGAAAAGGGGCAAACGCCATTCGGCCAGGATCAGGACAACGTGATCGTCATGCCGATCAAGACGATGCGCAGCAAGATCACTCCAGGGCGTCCGGGCGAAGTCAGCCAGATCGTCCTTTCCGCGGCCGACGGTGTCACCACGGAGGAGCTGATGCGTCCGATCCGTTCCCTCTTGAGACAACGACACCACATCAACTACGGGGAGGGGGACGACTTTTCTCTCAGAGATCAGTCGAGGATGGCTGACGCCCAGCGCGGGGTCGTGGATGTGATGAGGATGCTCCTTCTCTCCATTGCCGGAGTGAGTCTCGTCATCGGGGGCATTGGAGTCATGAACATCATGCTCGTGAGCGTTGCGGAAAGGAGCCGAGAGATTGGGACGCGCCTTTCGGTCGGGGCGCGAGGAGCCGACATTCTCACGCAGTTTCTCATCGAGGCGGTGGTCCTGTCTTTGTTGGGGGGCGCCGCGGGCGCGGCGCTAGCGGCGGCGGTGGTCCCTCCTCTCGAGGACTATTTCGGCTGGGAGCTCTACATTTCGGCGCGTTCCCTCGGCATCGCCGCCGGCGTGAGTATCACCATCGGAGTTGCCTTCGGCTTGCTCCCGGCGCGTCGGGCAGCGCGCCTCGATCCGGTTGAGGCCCTTCGGCGGGAATGACTTCCTGTCCCGAGGCACGCGAGCAAGCCAACCCGAGGACGCGAGCGCGAAGCGCGACGTGTGCAGACGCGCGGAGCGCTGAATCGAATGAGCGCGAATAAGGCAAGCCAACCCGAGGCACGCGAGGGCGAAGCCCGAGGAGTGACGAGGCGCTGAAAATCGCCGCCGACTAAGAGCCGGTCTGAAAACTTGTCACGCCTGTTGAAGCGCGATGAGCCCTGAA
>CBFGUR010000055.1:0-34562 GCA_965652275.1 uncultured Polyangiaceae bacterium
AGACTTAGGCGACCCCCATCACCCCCGAAAGTACGGGGCTCGTGCAGGGGATACAATGCACTGCGCCGGGTGCTCCCTCAAGATTAGAAAAGCCCTCAAGAGCGTGGACGGAGTCCTCAGCCTCCATGAAGGCGCTACAAAGAAGCGCCTTATTGTGAAGTTCGATCCAACGAGGACCAATACAAAGACCTTGATCAAGACGGTTCGGGATACCGGGTACGACGCGGCCATCGAACGCTGAAACACCATGCTCCCCGGCTCCTCTTCAGTTTCTCGGATCGCTCTTTCACTCCTTCTGCTTTTTCTGACCGAGAGTTGCACGCATGCCCCAGAAAGCCTGAGCCCCTCCGGAAGCCGTCACCATCCGCTCGTCGGGAAAGACGCTCCTCACTACAGGGAGTTGATGACCCAATCGAATGCCTCCCCAGACTCACCACAGGTGCTCGCCGTCGCATTCTGGGCCGGTTGGTGTGGAAACTGCGACGAAACGCTTAGACGCCTTGCCGCTCTCCAGTCACACAGGAGAGAAGTTGCCATCCTTGGAGTCTCCATTGACGAGAGCCGTAGGGAACTCATGTCCGCGCTCAAGAAGGTGCCCCCCAGCGTTCCCGTGTTCTGGGATAACGGACAAAGACTCGCCGCGAGCTTTCGAATTACGCAGCTTCCCTCAGTATTCCTCGTCGACAACAGCGGAAAAGTGAGGGCTGTTGTGGAAAGCGCCGACAGCTTGGAAGCCAGTCTTGAGCGTCTCGTCTCGTCCAGCCCCTCACCGTACTGATGAACATCCCAGCGTGTTTGGGATGAGTCGCCTTCTTGAGTTGAGTCGCGCCTTCTGTGCACATTTGGCTGTTGTTTTGACAACAGTCGTTGTGAAGACGACAATCGGCCCGCTTGTAGTCTCGATGGCGGTAGTCACTGCCTCCCATGATGACCGCAGTCCCAGCTTGGCACACGACTTGCTCTTCCGTGAGAAGGAAGTTGAAGACATGACTGCTCAAATCTCGAAGGAGCTCACCGTAGATGTTCACTGTGACGAATGTGGTGGTTTCACGATCGGCGCTGATGTCATCGCAGAGAGTCAGCGCCTACTTACCGAAGGTTGTCCGGGTTCTCCCTATGAGTGTCCCCCTTCCTTGTTGGCCGATCTCTTGCCGCAGCTAGCTGTCGATTCGTCGGAACCAGCATTGCGCAACGTCGAGGGCTCTGAGACCAAGAGAGCGCGAACTGTGAGTTTGACACATCGACCTCCGGCCAACGCTACAAGCAATGCCGACGCGCCCACGATCGCCCGCTGGGAGGACGACGGTGGGGGCATTCCAACCGAGACGAGGAACCCCAAACGTTGAACCAGCCGAGCAATCCCATACGACACCGCTGAAACCATCTACGCGGCCGAGTCGCGACCGTGCCCACTCCGTGATGGCCCAGCGACCACAATGATCGCGACACCGATGCACGAACTCTACTTACTCTCCGTCTGGATCCACATCCTCGCGGCGACCGTCTGGATCGGTGGCATGCTATTTTTGGTCTTGGTCGTCGTACCTTGGCTGCGAAAAGGTGGTCGAAAGGATGCGGCCGTCTTTCTACGGGAGACAGGTGAGCGCTTTCGGAACGTGGGATGGATCTGCTTCGGTCTCATGTTTGTCACTGGAGCTTTCAATCTCTGGGCGCGGGGGATCCGGTGGGAAGACTTCACACGTACCGAGTGGCTCCTGTCATCTTTCGGCAGGACCGTGATCTTGAAGTTGAGCGCATTCGCTCTCGTTCTCGTGGTGAGCGCAGTCCACGACTTCGTCGTCGGACCTCGCGCGACAAGAGCGATCGCCATAGATGGTCACTCGGAGCAGGCTCGAGGAGAACGGCGGCGCGCCTCCATACTCGGTCGAGCCAACGTTATCCTGGCGCTAGTCCTGGTAGCGGCAGGCGTGATGCTCGTCAGGGGGACACCATGGTGAATCGCAACATCATCGACTATCTGATCGCTGACCACTGCCGGTTGCATGCGCTTTTAAGAGACGCCATGGTGGAAACAGGATTCGAACCGAAAGCCTTCGCTGAGTTTCGAGGTGGGTTGCTGCGCCACATCGCGATTGAGGAGAAGGTACTGTTCCCAGCAGTGCGCAAGGCACGCGGTGGGCTCCCCGTGGACCGAGCTGACGAGCTGCGAATCGACCACGCCGCACTGACCTCGCTACTCGTGCCAACTCCCGACCTCGCCTTGTGCCGCGAGGTGCTGACGCTTCTTTCCGAGCATGACGCGAAGGAGGAGGGTCCCGGCGGGATCTATGAAGAGTGTCAAAGCTGGCTGACCACTGAGGAACTCACCAATCTAGCGGAACGCGCCGAGTCGTTTCCCGAGGTACGTGTCGCGAAGCACTTCGATGGTCCGAACGCGTACCGCACCCGCGAGGAAGCTTTGGCGTCTGCCCGGCGCATCCCTGCGCCCACGAAGGTCGACGAATCCTGAAACTCCGGGGCCCATCGAACAGCACTCGCTACTGATACTCGTTCTTTGCCCCCCAATGCCTCTGTAGACTGAGGGACCCACTGGCTCCGGCGAAGGGGAGGTCGGCGCTCAGGGTATCTATCGGTGGGTCGAGTGACGCACCGACCGTGAACTCCCAGCTGGGCCAACTCAGGAACCGCGAGACCTGGACACCAACGCTCAAGTGCCTGGAGACTGTGCCAACGAGAAGGTCCCCATCCTCCCGCGCGACCGAGAGGTACCGATACGAGAGGGAGCCGCCGACGGCCCAGAACAACGAGAGGAAACGCATGTAGCTGAGGCTCCCGGTCAACTCTTCTCCCCTTTGAAATTGCGGTCGCATTTCGCCTCTTTGGACCGTGCGAGGAAACGCATGCCCCCAGGCGCCCACCAGGAAAACGACATCCTTCTCCGTCAAGAATCGAGAAAGGCGGGCTCCCGTAGCCACCTGCCAGTCCCCAGTCCCCATCACATCTGCCTGAGTCATCTTCTCGCCCTGCTCTGGCGAGCGCCCAGTCGGAAAGCGGATTCCGACAAATGGCTCGAAGAAGGGAACCCAACTGCCAGTCGACAAGAGCCCTTCCGTATCATCGCGCACGGCTGCCCACCTGAGATTGACCTCGACATCGCCAGGCCCCAAGGCCCCCTCTTCGAGTGGGCCGAAGTCACGATGTTGGTAGCGAAAGGGGACGACTCCTTGAAGTTGCAGTCGTTCGCTCAAGATCCGAAAGCCGCCACCAAGTGTAAGCACTGTGTTCAGGACTTCGTTCTCACCCAGGCCAGTAACACGCCCTTCCCCGTCCACGGACCATCGCTGTACTTCTTGGCCCATCCGCACCCCGACCAAGCCGGCATTCCCCCGAGCAACGATCCCGAACTGATTCGCAGAAGACCCTGCGCAACACGCTTGCCCCCCCGCCTCCTGCGGGATCAATGAAAGGAGGAAAAGAGCGCCCCAGGCTCTCACTCGACTCCAAACTCGATACTTAGAGATTCGCTCTCCGCCCCAACATCAATCTGGATATCCAGACTCCAATCTCCCGGCATCTGGAAAACGAGGTCCGATATGCGGTACCGCCCCTGCCCCAAGTCTTTCGTCTCCGGAGTCGATTCGCTCCCATGACCGTGACCTGCCATCCAAGCCACAACGGTGATCTCGGCGCCCGTGACCGAATCCCCTGCCTTGTCTTCTATGCGCAAGTCGAGGGAGTTCTCTCCAACGCGGGGAGGCGAGGGATTCGTTTCGTAGTCGACGACGAACGACTCTGTCGCAACGACACCAGCGGCATCGGCGTCACCCGCAGATGATGAACAAGCCGAGCCGCTCAGCGAAAGAACAATCAGAACTGAGAGCTGCGCGCGCAAAGGAGAGAGAGTCATACAGATCCAATAGCTCACAGTTCACACCTCCACACTGCGACAAGATGCCGCAACAGGCCCTGTCGGCGTTCGGCATTCCGGCAAACCTTTCGCACCGCTCGTCCTAATCGGACCGAATGTCGAGCAAGGACATCATGCCCAGCTTCGCATGACCGAGGATGTGGCAATGGAACATCCACAACCCTGGTCGTTCGTCATACTCGACGTAGAAACGCAAGATTTTCCTAGGCGGGACGTTGACGGTGTCTTTCCATTCGTGAACTGGCCAAGGCTCCCCGCCTACGTCCAGAACGCGAAAACTAAACCCGTGCAAGTGAAAGGGGTGAGGAAAGTCCGTAGCGTTTTCTACAGACCAGATTTCAGATTGACCCACGTACCCAATGTGTGGGGCATCTTCGACGCCGGGAAAAACCACACCATTGATCGTCATATCTCCCGACTCATTCTCACCAAGCACTACCTCACGAACCGGCAGACCTTCGAGGGAAAGCTCAGAGAACTCCGACAGCTCCTCTGGGATATCGTTCGAACTCGCGCTCACAGCCTCGGACAAGTCCAGCGTGAACAGAGGACGATCGACCTCCGGCCTGCCCGTCTGAAACCGATCGACATCTTGGAAAGGCACGACGATCTCCGACTCTTCAGTTTCGCCGACCTTCACGACAACCTCCGCACGCTCGGATGGGTGAAGCACCAGCTGCTCCAGAGGAAGAGGACGATCGGTCAACCCAGCGTCCCCGCCCACTCTAAGCATCTGTCCGCCGGGCACCGTCGTCGCAAAGAAGCGAGAACGGGCAGCATTGATGATCCGCCAACGTTGGGCGAGGCCAGGTCGAATGCCCAAATGTGGGTCAACTCGGCCATTGACTAAAAGAACCGCCCCTTCTCGACCGAAGTAATCACCAAACCAGCCACTGAAATCTCCCGGACGAAGCTGCCCCGCTTCGTCCAAGGAAACATCACTGAACACGAGAACGACGTCGTCCTGTGGAAGAGGATCACTTGGATCGTCCACGACGATCGGACCGTAGAGTCCATATCCAACCTGGGCGCCCGAGTTGACGTGCGGATGATACCAAAACGTCCCCGCATCGGGCAGAATGAAGTCATAGGTGAAGGATTCCCCCGGCAGCACCGGGTTCTGGACGGCTTCCGTCCCGTCCATCGACGCGTGCACTCGTAGCCCATGCCAGTGAACCGTAGTCGGCTCTGGTAGTTCGTTCTCGAAATGGACGACCAGCCGGTCTCCCTTCTTTGCTCGCAGGAGTGGGCCTGGCACCGAGCCGTCATATGTCCACATCTCCGTCAGGACGCCGGGAAGAAGTTCGATGTCCGCAAGACGCGCCGTCAGTTCTATCTCAAGCGTATGCGGATCCAGGTTCATATCCTCGGACAACCTCAAGGCCAAGTCATCTGTCCACCCATCCGGCTGCCGATATGTTGCTTTTTCCGCATTCTCCGGGTCTCCACAAGCGAGCGCGCCTGCTCCCCAACCGCTCAAGAGGAGACGACGCGCAACCACACGCAACCACGAACCGCTCACAATCCCCAATCGCATGCGCCCACTTGTTCCCAGAGGTACTCAATGCGGCCGTCGGCTGGACGGCCTGAATTCCCGACCATCATTGAGCAAGCACTTGCAGACCGCGTATCCCAATGGTTCCACGAAGACCTTCGACCGCGTGGCGTAGTCTCCTCAGACTTTGCAAACTCCCTGCAAATGCTTTCGCTCACGGCGCAATGATCCCCAGTTTCAGCGGCTAGTCATCCGACATCCCGCATCGAACCCAAACGGAGGCTGAGTTCATCCCTTCTGACAGCAAGTTCGTGGGACAACTCGACGAGGCGTCGAGCCATTTCGCAACGCTCCACATCCGACAGCACGGTCAAGAGCCTGCGGTAAAACTGAAGCCCCTCCGCAAGTCCAAGAAGAGTCCTCTCCAGCTGAGCAGGTGTTCTCGATTGGACAGCCGTACCCAGCACCTCGAGGTCCTCATCGAAGACTTCGAGGTACAGTTCGAACTCCCGAACGAAAACGTGAGGGCGCCCTGAGCGCGTTAGTACGCTTTGCCTTCCATAGATGTGTGAGACCATCTCTTCGAGTTCGAAGGTACCCTGAAAGTTGACTATGTTGGGCCCGGGACAAATCGCAGGCGGAGGCTTGTCATCCTCCGGAGCGGAGCAGGCGAGAAACGATCCGCAGAGATCGACACAGATGCACGCGGGTGCTTGGAGACGCTCAACTTGAAGACGATAGTCGGGGTGCCGCGGGTCGAGCTCCGCCATCCTGCGTTTCTGATACGCGCGAGAGCCCTTGCAAAGGGGCACATCCCCATACTCGGTGTTGAGAGCCACGTGGCGCGCTGTGCAGACACTTCCGGGATGACCTTTTTCGATTCTCTCCTTGCGGGCTTCCTCGCTCGAACAGGTCATGAGCCACCAAAACCGGACTCCAAGTGGAGAGCTCCACGTCAGTTTGACTTCTTCCTTCTTGGCCTCGACCAACTTGGCGCGTGTGCTTTCGTCCAAAATCACCGCCTCGGGCACCATGAGAAACGGCGAGCCCCAGCCGACGGAATCCAGCTCGAAACGGTCCTTCAAGAAGCGATGTTCACTCGCCGTACCAACACCGCCCTGAGCGGTGACTCTGACTTCCGGAATGGGCAACGAGCCTAACGCGCCCCGCGCCTGCATGGCTCTTTCGTACGCCGGGAAAAGCCCTTCTCGCAGCTCATTTCTCCGCTCTCGAAACTCTTCCAGGATGGGGCCCATGAGGAGTCCCTCGGTTGGAAACGCGTGCCCCCCACAATTGAGCCCGGACTCCAGTCGATACTCGCTGACCCACAGTCCACGCCGAGCAAGCATGCGACCTTGGACGTGTGCCGAACGAAAGTCGCTCACCTTGAGGACGATCTCTTTCTTCAATCGGCCCTCCTCGTCGGGAAAGAATCCCGAAAAGTCGGCTAAATAGGCGAACAGTCCCGGGTTGGCCCCCGCAGAAAGGATGAGGAGCCCCTCAAGCTCGCTCTCGGCGAACCCCCTGAGAGCCGCATGCGCTTCGGAGTCATGTTCGGGGAGCTGCTTCCCCTTCGCGTCCTTGCTCCCGTCCAATTTGGTCATGATATTGACCCCGATGCGCCCCGGGACAACCAGCTCGCGGAGCTCCTTTTCGCCCGCATCGCGCCCCGAACCAGGGGGAAGCGCCATCACCTCCAAGAAGCGTCTTTTGGCGTCCGACTCATCGGGCAGCAGCTCGAAATACCTGCGGATCCCGCGCTTCTCCTCGAATGAAGAGTCCCTCAGACGCTTGGTATCCGAATCGACGAGTCGCTTCACCAAATCGAGGTAGGCGGTGATCCGCTTGGCGCGCCATCCCGGTTCCGTCCGTGGGATGGCCGAGAAGGGCAGAAGCCGTTGTTGACAGTGGTGTTTTCGAGCCGCCTCGATCACGTCGTCGTTCACAAGGGAGATCGAGGATTCGATCCCAAGAGGCGCCAATCGGATCGGGGTATCTATCGTGAACCCGATACCCATGACGGGGATGTGGAACGAATGTTGACTCGATGACGATTGAACGTTCATGAGAAGCGACTCAAGCAATGAGCGCGCCATGTGGAACATGTCGCGCTAAATGCTTGCGTTTTCAACGCCTCAACCGCGATTGACGCAGAAGAGGGGCTCAACGGGACTCAAGATAGGAGAAATGCTTGCTGCTCGGAAACCGTTTCTTCGCAGGAGATGCGTGACGAGCACCTGACAGAGTCACAAATCCAACACAAAACAGGTGGCTCCCCAATCCCACAGGTCTCTCACTCGATGTCTGCCGAGTCCTCGTCCAACTGCCCTGTTTGATAAGCTCGAAGCACAGCCTGGGCTCGCGTGGAAGCTCCGAGACGCCCCCTCGCATGCTCGACGTGGGTGCGCACCATGGCCGCACTGATCTCCAGCTCAGTGGCGATTTGGGCACTGGAGAGCCCTCGACCAACGAGCGCGAGGACCCGTCTTTCGCGAGAGGTCAGGCGCTCCGTGCTGTCGATGGACGGCGGTCACTCGATCAACACATGAACCTCCGATCCGACTCGTAAACACTCGAGACGCCTCGCGAAGCCCACAGGTTGCCCGAGAATCACTCTACACACACCATTTTCCGAAAGCGCACCCGCCGCTAGCTCCCGTGCGCATCCGGGGCGACAGTGGGTGCCCCCGTCCGCCGCCTTCCCACCTACTACTTCGTCGCAGGCCTTTCCTAGACCATAGCCACCGAGCACATGGCGGGCCGCGTCGTTCATTGCCGCCACCCTTCCTTCGCGGTCCACTCGAAGAACGAGTCGACCTTTGGTCCCGGTTCGGTAGGTCATCAGAGATACGCTCCGAAGTGTACTCCGTCGCTTGACCGATTCGCCGCATGCAAGGTGCACATAATTTGCGCCCATGAACGTGAAGATCAGCGGCACAGAGGCCGCGCCGCAGCCTAACCACACCAGAACTTCGACGACGCAGGATCTGCGACCTCAGGATATCTATCGACTTCCTTGGTCTCTGACGGACAACGTCCTGAGTTGGCTGGAACCCACCAAGCGCTGCAACCTCTACTGCGAGGGGTGCTATTCGCGGAACGACAAGGACAGCGACAAGAGTCTTGTCGAGATTCGCGAGGACTTGACGACGTTCGTCCGCCTCCGGAACGTGGACAGCATCTCAATCGCCGGAGGCGACCCATTGGTGCATCCCGAGATCGTTGAGATCGTAAAAATGATCCGTCGAGACTTTGGTCTCAAAGCAGTGATCAACACCAACGGCCTAGCCCTGACTGAAACCCTCCTTGATCAGCTCGTTGCGGCGGGGGTTTCCGGGTTCACGTTCCACGTGGACAGCGGCCAGGTTCGTCCAGGGTGGAAGAAGAAGGACGAGGTCGAGCTTTGTGAACTCCGGCTCCGATTGGCCCGCATGGTCGCCCGTGCGGGAGACATCAGTGTCTCGTTCAACGCCACGATTTACCCCCACACGAAGAAGTACGTTCCCGAACTCGTCCAATGGGCTGAGAGGCACATCTCGATCGTGAGCTCGATGGTGTTCATCTTGTTCCGCACGACTCGAGAGGACAAGTTTGACTACTTTGCTGGGGACAAGAAGATCCAACTCGGCGACCTCGTCTATCATGACGCAACGAAGAACCCCGAACCGTTGGAGGCGCCCGAGATCATCGAATTGATTCGCAGGGCGTGCCCCAGTTACTCACCGAGTGCCTACCTCGGTGGGACAACGGATCCGAACTCATTCAAATGGCTGATTGGAACACGCTTCGGGACGAGCGAAGGAATACTTGGGTATCTGGGCCCCCGAGCCATGGAGGCCATCCAAGTGGGACACCACGCACTCACCGGGCGCTACCTGGGTTACTCGAAGCCCAGCCTATTGGAATACGGCAAGGCAACGGCTCTGGGCTTCTCCGCCATCGACGCCGGGTGTCGACGAACGGTTTCGCAGTTCGCTCGTCGTGCCATCAAACATCCATTGCAAGCTCTGAAGCCGGTACACATGCAGTCCATCCTCATCATTCAACCCATCGACAATCTCGATGATGGTCGAGCGAACATGTGCGATGGTTGCCCCGACATGACGGTCCACAACGGCAAGCTCGTCTGGTCTTGCCGTCTAGACGAATGCAAGCAGTACGGTCAATTCTTGACAGCGGTCCCCAAGACGAACCAGCTCATTCAGCTCGGTCGCTCAGGTGCCGCTGCGGCGTCACCCGATGACTGAGTTCGAAACGCTGCGGACAAAAGAGCGGCTCACACGCGTGCGTATCGATCAGCCGGGCAAGGACCTCGCTCGCCGCGAGCGCCGTACTCATCCCGAATCCGCCCAGGCCGCCCAACCAGTACAGGCCCCGAATCCGATGGTCAGGCCCAATCAAGGGCCGACCATCGAGGCTCTTCGTCCTCAAACCCGCCCAAAAGCAACGAACCGCCTCGTTTGCGATCCTCTGGTTCAATCTCCCAAGTCGGCGATACATCGGATACAACGCCGCGAGGTCGCGCTGTGCGAAGCCCGACGGACACGGAGACTCGTCGCACGGACTCACGAGGACTCCTCCGGTTTCCCCTCGAAAGTAGATTTCCGGATGGAGCTGCCAAACGATCGGCTCCCCCCTCTCTCGTCGTGTCGGGCCGAGTAGGGCCAAGTGCCTCTTGAGTGGCAGCAGCGGGGCCGAAAGGCTGGTCTCTTGGAGACAGATCCCGGCACCCGCCCCCGCGGCCAGAACCACAGCGGAAGCCGGTATTCTTCTTCCGGTGCCAGTCTTCAGCCCCACGACTCGAGGCCCGGAGTTGTCCTCGCGATGATCCAAGACAACTCTCTCATTCAAGGTGATCCGTACGCCTGCCTGAATCGCTCCCACTCGAAGACGTTCTGCCATCTCGTGAACATCCAGGACCCCTCCTTCTGGGCAGTAGATCCCGCGGTAGCGAAGAGGCAGTTCAGAAGCGACCTTCGGCCAGTCGCGAGACGGAGAGTTCACCCACTCGTACGGAACCTGGAGCCTCTCAGCCACATCAGCGTGGGCAAGTAGAGAATCCAACCGGTCATCCAAAAAGAGAATCCCTCTCTTATCGATGAGCGACGCGTTACCGTTGGTCTGCAAGACGGCCATCAACTCAAGGTTGCGGTGCGCGAGCCGCGAGATCTCGACGTCGGTTTCCAGCGGGCGGTAGATGGCTGCATTCTGTGACGAAGCCTGGGAGCACAACTGCGCTTCAGCTTCAACGACCTCGACATCGGAATAGCCCAGCCGTGTGAGTGACCAGCCCGCTGCGAGCCCCGCAATCCCTCCACCTACTATGCAAATCTTCTTGGCTCGTCGCCCCTCGATGTTCATTGGGCTTGTCATGTTCGCGAGCGGAGTGTGTTCGCACGGGAGACACTTCTCATCAGTCAAATGACCGAAGTGGAGCAAGCGCTCGTGCCTTAGAGGGACGGCTCATGAAATTCACCAACTGCGCAGGCCAGTACGAGCGGCACGCGCTCGCCCAAAAGGATGTGGCCGAGTGGAGTGCACAATGGCTAGAGCAAGATCCGAGTGGCGAATGTGCTGTCGAGCTCGGGGCGGGGACAGGGCTCTTCACTCGTCACCTAGTCGAGCGGCGTTTTAGGAGCCTTCACGCGACGGATCTCTCGCCAGCGATGGTGAAGCTCGGCGCCCTCAACGTTCCAGAAGCCGAGTGGTCCTTGCTCGACGCGTGGCAACCATCTTGGCCCGCGCAAGTGGACCGCCTCTACTCGACTAGCCTTCTACAATGGGCGGGCTCTCCCACGGACGTCCTCAGGCGATGGAGACGGCTCTTGAGGCCGGATGGTCGATTGCTGGCAACGTTCTTCATCGCGGGCTCACTCGCGGAGCTGTTTTCGACCTCGAACTCACTATCGGCTCTCACATGGCGCAGCGTTGATGAGTGGCTCACTCACTTCGGTAGCGCACATTGGCGCGTTCTTAGGTGGCGCACTTGGGAGGACACGCAGCACTTCGCAACAGCAGCTGCAGCGCTTCGTTCCGTGCACCGCACCGGGGCAGTCAAACCGTTGAGAGCATCCACCGCGCAGCTCAGGCGCCTGCTCAGCGAGTGCCAACGGTCCCATCAACTCCCAACCGGGGACATCCCGCTTACCTGGAAGGCCCTACAAATCGAGGCGATCCCCCTCAGGCCTCCTGGTCGAGTCGCTGGGCAATGCGTTCCGCAGCTCGACGGGCAAAGGCCATGATGGTCAGCTGTGGGTTCACACCGAGAGGACCAGAAACGACGCTTCCGTCCACGACGAAAAGCCGAGGAAGGTCGAACGCCTCGTGATTGAGGTCCACAATCCCTCTTTTGCTGCTCCTGGCCATACGACAGGTCCCCAGCGGGTGGAATGCGGTCAAGGCGAAGTCACCAGCACCGAATCTTTCTGTTCGGAAACTCCGCAGGTCCCGACTGGATCGAATGACGATCGGTCGCTTGAGGCCAGGATAGACTTCCTGCGCGCCGCAGGACAGCGCCAACTCGGCGAGAAGAATCTGGGCTCGGTGAAACCGGGCGACATCATCGCGTGTCGCACGATACGATACGAGTCCAGCCCGCCGTGGTCCGACATGGACGCGCCCTTTCCCGCAATCGCTCGCCAAAAAACCCAACCCCGCGATGCGGTCGCGTTGTTCGATCTTTCTCATCAGAGGGTTCCCGATGTCGGAGAGCATCGTTGGCAAGACGTGTTCGTCGGGGTGCGCCGAGAGGAGGAGCAGCCCCTCGTGCAAGAACTGAGAACTAAAGTGTCCTTGGGGGATGTACCGCGCTACATCGAGCCGCTGTTCATAGAGAGCGAGGCTGGGCCCAGACGGGTGCAAGGTCAGGTTCCTGCCCAATTGCCTGCTATTCGATCCCACTCGATTTCTTTCGAGAAGTACAGGCGTTGACAAAGCGCCTGTGGCGACAACAACGGCGCGACTTCGGACGCGCACACGACGGTGGTTACCATCATCGTCTCGGGTCCACCCGGCCACGCCAACGGCGCGACCTCGTTCCCTCGAAACTTTATCGATGGACAAGCCGGTCAGAAGCAGTGCGCCTCGCTCGAGAGCGTCCGGGATGTAGGAGACTTCCGTCGAACGTCGAGCACCTGAGCGACAGCCGGCATCGCAGAAGCCGTCACCCTGACAACCGGGAGCATTTCGCGCAATCACCCCGTGCTGCCACCCAAGGCTCCGACACCCATCGAAGAACAGCTCATGGAACGGGCCAACAGCTGTCAGGCTGGGCGGCTCAACCTGAAGGAATCGTTCCACAGCCTCGTAGTGAGGCGTCAGATTGTCCAAAGACAATTCGTTGGACCCGAGTTCCAAGACCCAACGCTGCGTCACCCAGCGCGGTGGTCGAAAGGAAGAGGCCCCGTTGACCGCCGTCGATCCCCCGACCAAACGCCCACGTGGGACGAGCATTGGGGCGTTTCCGATGGTTACCGCGGTTTCGTACAGCTCGGTCAGAGCCCCGACGAGTGAACCAGGATAGTCACCCCGCCGCTTGAGCTCCCCTTCCTCGACGAAGACAACAGCATGACCCGTTGCCGCCAGTTGGCGCCCCACAACAGCTCCGCCAGCGCCGGTTCCGACGACGACAACGTCACACTCGAGTTCTTCGTCGAGTTCCCTTGCCGAAAGCACGTTCCTGGTCCAACGAGGAGAGCTCTCCGTCTCAATCCGTGGACAAGGACGACGCAAACTGCCGCGAATGTCATCCCGATGAAAGTGCGTAATCTTGTAAACCGACGCAATGGCGTGCAGCAGACCCGAGACAAGAGGAGTTCCCGACCATCGCTCCACGAGCGCAGCAGCTTCGTCATCGCCCAGGTTTTCGAGTCGCGCTCCTTTCTGAATCCGCGCGAGGAGCGAAAGCGACTCCTGAGAGTAGAGCCACGGGAGTTTTGCCTTGGGACTCAAGCGCGAGAGAAGGTCGAGCGCCAGGCGCACCGTCTGCTCATCCGCACCGCCCGTGCACGCGCTTCCAGGCAGAAGGGCTCGGGCCAAAGAAGAGGCAGCTCCGTGATGAACCGAAGAAGAAGAAGACAAGATTCATTCCCTCACACATCGGGCGTTTGGCGGACTGGCGACAATTGACGAAAGCCCCATGCGATGCGAACAGACCGCATTCAACATGCGTGCCAGAAGGAGGGGCTGCTCATCGCTCCGAAGCCTGAAACTCAAGGCTTTCGACCGCTGGTGATCTTTGGGTTCGCTCCCTATCGCCCTCCTCTTCAAGACAGCTCTCCTCCCAACCCTCCCCGAAAAGCTCCAAGGGATGAGGAGTCCGTGACGTTCCGTTTCCACAAGCCAAGTCGTCCGCTCGACAGAGTTTGGAACATCCCCAGCAAATGCGTTCGGGTTTCTTTGGAGCAATCGGGAGTTGTCTCACTACTTTCAATATGCGCTCAGTTCTACATTGACGCTCCTGCAAATTTTTCCGGTCTCGCGCCCGCCGCGTCTGAGATCTGACCAGCCAATCTTGCGTCGCAGAACTCTTGGAGCCGCAGTTCGTGCGCTCTTCTACGGTAGTCGACACCGCCCGGGGTAGGTGAAACTCAGAGCATGGGATTGTTGACCCCTCGTCGATATCGAGTCTGCTTCCGCAGCTTGAGCGTTGTCTTGACCTTAGTGGGCCCTGCGTTCGGTTCCATCACAGGCACAGTCTTGGACGCCGAGACCGGAGAGCCGTTGCCTGACGCGCTCGTCAGTGTTCAGGCATCCTCCTACGTAGCGCGAACCAACGAAGAAGGAGGGTTCCAGCTCGACGTGGACGGTGCAGCTGATCTGGTGATCGTTGCCGCAAGGAAAGAGTTCTTCAACGCATCCGTGAACGCAAGCGATGGAGCAACGAACCTCGTCCTGTCCTTGGAGCGAGTCCCCCTCCAACAAAACTCCGACTACGTCTTTCGCGAGCCGAATGATTGTGCCGCATGCCACTTCGTTCAGTTCACGGCCTGGGAGCTCTCCCCCATGGGGCAAGCCGGGACGAATTCGTGGGTTGCAGACATCTATGCCGGAAATGGAACAGAATACGGAGCCGAGGGATTCGTCTACGTGAACGACTCCGTTCACGCTGCAGAGAATCCCGAATCGGAGTGCGCGGCGTGTCATCAACCCGAGAAGTGGTTGAGAGACCCCGGTTCGGCAATCGAGCCTGTCAACTCAGAGCTGCCGGCTATCGCCCACGGGGTCTCCTGCGAAGTTTGTCACAAGATCGCCAACGTCGACGAGGGTAAGCCCAACTTCCCAGGTGTCCACTCTGCCGCAGTCACGATGAACCTTTCTAACGACCCAACGTTTGCAGTTCAGTACGGAGTCTTGGGCGATACGGACTACTACGAAGAAGGGAACATGCGGCCCTCCTACCAACCCCAACTCAGGGCCGCGGTTTGTGGCGCCTGCCACCAGGACAAGAATGATCACGACGCAGACGGAGACTTCGAAGACGAGGGCGGCGTCATCTCAGAGCCCACGTACCTCGAATGGCTCGAGAGCCCTTACAGTGATCCATTGTCCGATGGCTACGCCGACTGTGTGGACTGCCACATGCCTCCGACTGGAGCCGAAGCGGCGTGCGACCAACTTGGGGGTCTAGGGCGACCGGAGGGCGACGTGAGAAGTCACCGTATCCTAGGCACGACTCCTGAGTTCCTGGAGAACGCCGTGACCCTGGAGCTCGAGACACGTGTCGAAGACGAACGGCTCATTGTGGATGTCTCCATCACGAACGACAAGACGGGACACCATGTTCCGACCGGTGTGACCATTCGAAACATGCTCCTTCTCGTCGAGGCCATCCATGAAGACGGGACACCGCTCGAGCACGTCGGCGGTGAGTTGGTCCACGAGCTTGGCGGCGTTGGCGATCCCGCGTTGGGGTACTACGCCGGACTCCCCGGTAAGTTGTTCGCCAAGATCAACGAGGACACGGCAGGAAACAGTCCGACATTCTTCACGGACGCTATCGCTATTCGAGCGGACAATCGCATCCCCGCCGGCCACACCGACGAATCCAGTTACGAATTCATTTCGCCGCAAGGGGGTATTGCTGAAGTCCGAACGCGACTCATCTACCGGAAGAGCTGGCGAAGTCTCACCGACGCCAAGCAGTGGACGACCGATGGACACGGTCTTCCCCTCGCTGATGTTCAGGCGCCTCACTACGGGCATCTTATGGAGGAGGCGACCGCTCTCCAGAACGTTCCCCTGGTTCCCGAGTGTATCTTGACGGAAAGCTGTGATGTCGAAGCTGGGGGCGCGGGCGGTGAGGCAAACGAAGCCGCTGGCGGAGAACAGCTCCCCACATCGAGCCCCAATGATGGGAACTGCGGTTGTCACGTCCCCGGTACACCCGGAAGGAGAAACGTTCCGCTGCTCCTGATCTCGATGACAATGCTGCTGCTTCGAAGGCGGTTCGCCGTCTAGCGTCCGTCTCTGCTACTGAGGCCTGCCGCCGTCATTGAATCGCGCCTCAAACCCGTCAATCGCCTTGGGGAACCTGGACCGACCCTTTCTTCGATTCGGCTTGCGGCTTTTCAGGTGTAGACATCTCGGAGGCTTGTCCCTCCGCAGCTTCACTCTCAGACTCCTCTTTGCCTTCCTCTGCCACGATTCCTAGTTGTGCTCGCAAGGCTGCAGCTTCTCCCTGTCGCGCGTAGTCCGCAGCTTCACCGAGGATCCGAGCAGCTTCCTGAGGTGCATGAAAACCCATGCTGTTCTCTGCAGCGATGTAGTCGAGCCGCCACTGGGCTTTGCGCTGAAGCAGCTTGGACTGTTCGAGCGCCTCTTCCTCCACGCCCGCCTCGCGTGCGGCGAGGATCGCCTCGATGAGATCGACCACCGCGTCGCCGCCGCGCTGGAGCAGGGCAAAGTTCTTCGACTGAATACTCTCGACGCGAGCCGAGAGCTCGCCTTCGGCAGCTCGATGGCAAGTCTGACAAGCCCGGTTCATGTTCAAGAGAGGGCTCCGCACCCAATGATCGCTGACTTTGCTCGCCCCTTCGCGAATGTACGGCATGTGACAGTCCGAACAGCTCACGCCGGCTCGCGCGTGAACGCCCTGACTCCAGAGCTCGAACTCCGGATGCTGTGCCTTGAGGATTGGCGCCTTCGTCTCCTTGTGGGTGTAGTCGACGAACTCGGTGCCATCGACGAACTTGGCTGCATCCCAGAACTCCTCCGCCCCATCCATCGTGAGACCATTCCCCCAAGGGAATGTCAGAGGCATCTTCGACGAACAATAGTATTCCACGTGACACTGGCCGCAGACGAAGCTCCTCATCTCGTTGCGCGTCGAATCCTCGTTGGGGTCGTACTTTGAGCTGCGCGACCCCTGCCTCCAGGCATCGATGGACGGGATCGCGGGGACAGGCGCGTCCGACTCCGCGAGCGCCGCCATGCCGTTGATGAACCCAGGTCTCGTCACCCGGATCTGCATCGTCCCCGGATCATGACAGTCGACACAACTCACGGGGTGAGCATGTCCCATGTCATGGACCTTCTTGTTCAACTCTTGGTACGAGTACTTGTACGTCTCTTCGAAGCCCTTCATCGGGTCACCGCCACCAAGCTCCCGATAGACAGGCATGATCGACGCGTGACAATGCAAGCAAGAGCCGGATTGCGGCTTCGTGAGCCGCTCCGTATTCTCTTGATCACTCAACATGTACGCGTGCCCTCGGCGATCGCGGTAGTCGATGGAAAAGGCGTACCCGAGAAACATCCGCTTGAGCCACGGATCCCGTTCGATCTTCTGCTCGGGAAGAGCCTCGCTCCCCCCGTGCCCCCCAAAGCGAGTGCGCGTGGAGAGGGCTGTCTTCTTGTAGAGATCGTATTGAATCGGCCAGTTCCTCCCCCATTTCTCTGGGTCGGTGTCGTCCTCCGTGACCTTCACGAGCTCTACGAAGCTCTGCTGACTTTCGGCCTTCCGCTGGGAGACGTTCATGAGTAGCGCCGTTACGCCAGCCGCTCCCAGGGCAACAACAGCCGTCAGCGCGCCAAAGGCGGCGCGCGTTTGGTACCAGGCAATCTTCTCGCTCTTGTCTTTCATTTCTCTGTCTCCACGTCAGTCAAGGGGCCTCCCAAAGCCGCCCGTACGCCGTGCCCCACCGTGCTGTGGCAGTGCGTGCAGAGCACCTGTTGATCCAGGGGCTCCCCGTCGGACACGTAGTCCAGTACCGGGTGGGATGCGTCGACCCCATCGACGCGATTCATTTCCGAGATCATGTCTCGGTGGCAGTTTTCGCAGTTCGCTTGGAGGATCCGCTTGCCGAACTCTTGGACTTCGATCGGCTCTTTGAAGCCCCCCGTCGTGAACAACTTGCCATGACGCCAGCCGTTTTCAGCTTTGGCGATGTACTTGGGCACGAACTCGTGGGGCAGATGACAGTCCACGCAAACAGCAACTGTGTGATGACTCGCCTTTTGCCAGGAGTCGTATTGCGGCTGCATGATGTGACAGTTCACGCAGGCCTTGGGATCCGTCTTGAAGTAAGAAAACCCCTCGGCGTATTGAAACGTATAACTCCCGAGCCCTCCAAGCGCGCCCAAGGAAAGCGCGAAGACAAGGCTGATCAAGGGCCAACGAGTCCCCTTCTCAGATTTTCCGACAAGGAAGCGCCGGATGGCGGACGGAGCAGCTGCGGAAGGAGGTCTTTCTGCCGACTCTCGGGACAGGGGGCGCACGGGGCGAGGGGTACCCGGATGATGCCTTAATGACAAGGCCGACCTGGTTCACGCTTCAGGGCAAATCGAGCTCACCTCTCAGAGACTCATAGACCTCCCGGGGCAACTGGACGAGACGCGGTGATTTCTGGACATCCAACCACCGAACGAGCGAAAGGATCTCATCTGGAGCCATCGAAGTACAGCCGGCCGTGCTGACCCCATGCCCTCGCCAAACATGCAGAAACGCGCATGACCCTCTGTTGCGCATTGTCGGCGAGTAGTTATGTTTCACAACGATTCCCCACTGGAATAGGCCATCCGGTCGCATCAGAGGACTTCGCTGTCTCCAGGGAACCAGCTCCCGCTCGGAAAGCTCGACGAGTCGATTGTAGTTTTCGGATCTCGTGTCCTCGACACAATACGAGCTACCCGTTGCGTGCAGGTACGGGTAGCCCTGAGAGCCTGCAGGGAGTTCCTTGGCTTCACCAAACGCAGTCCCCAACTCGAAGATCCCGGCCGGACTCCGTCCGTCCCCTTCGATCTTCTGGGGTCCTTCGGCGTTGGTCTCGTGTAGACCCAAACCCCATGCCATGCCGCGGCGCCCCAAATTGATATCCGACGGTTCGCCTACGGGCACCCAAGCACCGCCCCTGCGATGCTCGTAGCGTTGTAGTTCGCCAGTGGACGAGGCCCAACTCTCGGAGGTTACTACAATGAGCTGCTGAGTCTGCGCTGCCCGTGGCTTCGAACCCGCGATGGCCGACGGCGAAAGGAGACACAGAACGCCTAGGAACATGCTCATGGCAGCGAAAGGTCGCATCACGCCCCCGTCTATCATACTGACCGAACCACCTCCAAACCTACCGAATCGCCAACACCCCAATCATCAAGCCCCCCTTAACCCAACCTAAATTACAAGGGCAACATACGTTGGACGATTGCTGCAGGCAGCCTCATGGTCCCCTCGTGACCAAAACAGACGAATCTCTCCGCACGCCCAAGACGTCAAGCCGAAGTTGGGACGTCCTCCTCGGCCTCACTTTGGCCGCCTTCTCCCTGGGACTCGCGACGGGTGTGTTCGCGTTCGACCGTTCCCCCGCCCCAGACGTGGGTCTCAAAGCAAACTCGATCGCCGTGCGCACGACAGCACCTCCCCCCTCAAATAGCGCTCCGACTCCCAGCGGCGGTTCCACTGCACTATTGGGAGAACAAATCGTGTTCACGGGAGCCTGCGACGCCTCTGGCGCAATCCCTCTCGACAAGAACACATTCGCCGTAGCTGATGACGAAGACAATATCATCCGAATCTACGACGTGCGGACCGGCGGACCACCACTTCGCACACTGAATGCCGCTCCCACAATACCTACGACCCCCGAGGCAGACATCGAGGCTGCGACGCGAATTGGCGGCAAGGCCTACTGGCTAGGTTCGCACGGCCGAGGGAAGAATGGCCAGCTTCGTTCAGAGCGCCTTGTACTCCTGGGAACCAACGTGCCTACGCTCGACAGCAAACTCGAGATCATTGGTGAGCCCTACCAAGGATTGCTGGCCGCGCTCATTGCGCACGAAAATTACTTGCCGCTCGCCTTGAAGAGCGCCGGCGAGAGGTCAGCGACATCACCTGGCGGCTTGAACTTCGAAGGAATGACCGCCACCAATCGCGGCAGCCTGCTTCTGGGGTTTCGAAGCCCAGTTCCTGACGGGAAGGCCCTTATCGCTGAGCTTCTTAACCCATCGAAGGTACTCTGGGGAGATGCCCCCGCTTTCGCCCCTCCCCTCCTCCTACCACTTGGCGGAAAGGGAATCCGCGCTCTGTCGTCTTGGAGGGGAGACTACCTCGTCGTCGCTGGACCGCGCGACTACGGAACATCCAAACTCTATCGTTGGCGCGGACCGGGGACGGTACCGAGCCACGTCGAGGTCAACTTCACTGGCCTCAACCCTGAGGCGTTCTTCACCCCTGAAGATCGAGATGAGATCTTACTCATCAGCGACGACGGAACCGCTGAACTACAGGGCGTACCCTGCAAGAGGCTATCGGACGCGACAGAGAAATCGTTCCGGGCCGTTTGGGTGACTCTTGACGCAAAGCGAGTGAACTAGGATTTCAATGCTTTCCGCGCATGGTCTAAGGTGAGCGTATGAAGCTGCTCGTCGTTGATGATCACGAAGAGCTTCTCGAGTATGTAGGGGAAGCCCTCGCCCGAGAGGGGTTCTCAGTGCATCGCGCCGCCACATACAACGCAGCGATCCACGAACTTGAGAGCAACTCATTCGAACTTGTTGTGCTGGACCTTTCATTGCCGGATGGTTCAGGGGGCGATTTGTGCAAACTCATCCGCAGTCAGCATCCCCAGACCTACGTACTCGTTCTCACAGCCAACACCGCTGTCGCTTCGCGGGTCGCGGCGCTCGATGCCGGTGCGGATGACTATCTGATGAAGCCCTTCGCGCTGGCAGAGTTGCGAGCGCGAGTGAGGGCCCTCTTGCGACGAAAGCGCCCCCATCGGCTCTCGGTTCCGTATTCATTCGAAGGTGTCTACCTGGACTTCGAAGGTAAGATCGCCAAGGTCAATGACCATCCCGCCCCGATTACCGCCACTGAATGGCGGATCCTTCGCGAACTGGCAACGAGCCTCCCTGGCTTCGTGTCGCGAGACGACTTGATTCTTCGAGCGTGGCCTGACGGTGGCGGAAAGAAAGGTGCGAGCCTCGACGTCCTTCTCAGCCGCCTGCGACAGAAGCTCGGCTCCTCAACCATCGTCACACGCCGGGGCGTGGGGGTAGCACTCCGGAGTCGAGAGATGGGAGTCGACGCTTGAAAACGCCAGAGAGCATCGGTTCACGCGCACTTCGAATCATCTTATTTGCATCAATACTAGGCTCCCTTCTCGCCTCAGTCCTCGCGGCCGTCACGCTCGACATACTCGTGGCGAATCAAGCCGACCGGCGGCTACGAGCGGCAACAGACACCCTCGAGATCGAACTCAACGAAGAAAAGGAAGTGCCAGAGTACTCGCTTGATGAACTCTTGGATGTTGAGAATCATGAGATCGTGACCAGCGGAATTCGTCTCGCCGTTTACGAAGGAACTCTTCTGCTTGCAGGAAACAATCGGGCGCCGGTTGTGGAGCCCAGATCTTGTTCGACCAGGAAGGGAATGCGTGCCTGTGGCAAACCCTACGGTCGATGGACTCTCATTGCCGCGCAAGCGGACGAACGCAATGATTGGCGACTTCTCCTTCTGTCGGCCGTGGGAGTGGCGCTTGTGTTCGGCAGCCTATTCTCTTTTCTCTTGAGTCAACGGGCCGCTCGTTGGGTGTCTCAGCCACTCGTACAACTCGCAAAGGACGTGGAGGCTCTCGATGGGCGCAGCTCAGCTCTTCAACACTGGCAGAACAGCAATGTACTCGAAGTCCAGGCAGTTCAAGATTCGGTTGATGCCTTGTTGGCTCGACTAGGCACGCTACTCGAAAGCTCACAGCGGTTCTCACGCGACGCAGCCCATGAACTCCTCACACCACTTGCTGTCATGAGTGCGAAGATTCAACTCCTTCAGGAATCTGAATGCATCCCAGCTTCAGTTGAAGAAGCCCTAAGCGAACTCGTCGATCGCCTGCAACGCCTGTCCAAACTGGTGGACAAGCTACTGCTGCTGGCAAACGATCCCGAGAGTTCTCGAGGGGGCTTCGAACCTGTCTCACTCGATGAGTCCATCCACGAGGCTTGGAGAACTCTGGACTCAGGAGAACAGGGCAGAGTCCGTATCGAAGCCCCCATCGAGGGTCTCGTGTTGGGCGAACCGGAGTTGATTCGAGGAGCGATTTCGAACCTCCTGAACAATGCCCTCAAGTTTTCGTCGGACGACGTGCACGTCCAGCTAAAGAACTCGCGCGACACACTTCAAATCCATGTGACAGATAGAGGCCCCGGTGTTCCGGACAAACTTCGACAACGCGTCCTGGAACCCTTTTACCGAAGTAGTCAATCAAATCGGGCTCTCGGTCACGGACTGGGCCTCGCGATTGTCGCTCACATCATGAGCGCTCATCGCGGCTCCGTTCAGTTTCAAGACACGGACGTCGGCACCCATGTGGTCCTCACGTTTCCCCGATGGAAATCGGCGACGAGCTGAACGTCAACCCCCGAAGCTAAAGGCGAGAGGTTCTCAAGAGAGCGCGCCCAAGGTGCCCATCGGGATCGAACACCAAACGACAACTGCGGTCCCACCATTTCGTCGGCAGTGCCCCGTCACTCCGACCCATCAAGTAGTCTCTCCGCAAGAGGGAAAACCGCGCGCTCCGCGCCCCGTCATAGTGGGCAATGACGGCAGTCATCTCGCCATGGTTCTGCAACAACACGGAGGTAACCGTACCAAAGCATTCGGTCCAGGCTGTGTCCCTAAGAAGCGGTCCCGGGTCGGACACGACAAGGAGCACGTCAAGAGTTTCCTGGCCCCACCGGCCTTTCCTCCCCCCTGCCAGGGCGATCGCCTGAACTAGCTTCTCTGCCCTGGCCCAGTTTTTGAGGCTTCTTCCGAAGTCGTCAAGATTCTCCTCAAGTCCAACTGACATTTTTGGTGAGTCTATCACTTGAGCTCTGCCGCGATGGCTGAACCTTAACCGAACCTCAACGAGCGCCGACCGGCACAAGATCAGCTACTACCACTCGCGCGTCATCGCTTACTGACAAGACCAGGAACACGGGATCGTTAGTCCAATCAGTGCAGGTTTGGATCGACCTGAGTGCTCCGCCTACCCGTCGACGGTCGAAGGCCAACGGCGAGGCCAGAAGAGATGAGGCCCAGCACGAATGCGATACCCAACTGGAAGTAGAGCAACGAGTTCATACTCGAAGCGCTCGCCGTCGACTCGGCCCGGAGCTCCGCACCGACCTGCTTCTGCAGATCAGTGAGGGCCAATAGAGAGTCCTCCATCAACTTTCCCGCAACTATCGCGCAAACCATGGCAAGCAAGAGAACGACCAGTCGATATCGGTTGTGCCTGCCACGCGAGGCGAGTCGCTCCGCTATCTCCTCATCCATACTACGGATCATGCATCCAATGCCGCCCCGATTCACCCTTCGTCTTCAATTCTACACATGGGGCGCTGGCCGCGCCTCACAACACCGTTGACTACCCCGCCCTGGCCGAGGAGCCGTCCGCAGCTGTTGATGACCGTCCAGTTGTTGAAGGTATCCGCTCGCCTTCAGGTACTGCTTCGTGAAGTCGCCGCGAGCAAGCTCACGAAACGGACCCCTGGCTAGGGAAGTGGTAGCGCCATCCAACGGTATGATGTTGCTGACGTCGGAGGCGCTGGGCTAGACAGGCCCATACTCTTTGCAAGCAACCAGGGTATCGAGGACCGCAGACCAAGGTGAGTTCCCTTTGCTCTTCCGATGCTTGGCTCGCCGACCTTCTAGTGATCATCGGCAAAGTCGCGCTACGGCGCGCTCACGCACACTTTGCGGACTGTGGTCGCGTTGAACGAAGTCTTTGCCGGTCCGATTTCCACCTCCTGAGAACCCGCTTCCGATGAGGTCCACACACAAGCTGTGTCCCTCACCACTGCGTCGCGTGATGCTCGATGGGAAAAGTTCCGAGGGCACCGCGGGCGAAGCCACATCGAACGAGCGGAGGTTGCCCCCATGAGCCGGACATTCACATCATTTGCCGTACTCTCCCTACTCATGTCTGGACCGGGCTGTGCCGGCTCGAACGACGAGTCGCCCAACGGACCCGGATCAGGAGGGGCGAGTGAGGCCTTCGGTGCCGGGGGGCAAGCCGAAGGGGACGGTGGGAGTGGTGGAGGGTTGACTGCCGGTGGAGGGAGCACAGCGACCGGAGGCGTTCCGAGTGGCGGGAGTGGGGGCATCGATGCTGCCGGTTCCCCTACGGGTGGGTCCGACGCAGGCGTCGGAGGAGGGAGCAACACCGGCGGAAGCTCCGTCGTGGTCACAGAGCTTCCACCGGAAGAGGACTACACCGAGGAGATCCAGGGCGTTCCCTTCGACATGGTGTACATCGAAGGGGGCCCCTTCACCTTGGGCTGCGAAACGGGACCTTGCCCCGCAGACACCGCGCCTGTCAGCGGAGTCAGCGTGAGCAGCTATCATCTCGCCAGGACGGAAGTCACAGCTGTGCTCTGGGAGGCAGTGATGGGTGAAGACGGCTCAGGGTTCGGCGGTCCCAGCATGACTTGGTACGACGCCATGGAGTTTGCTTGCCGCCTGACGGAACAAACGGGCAAGGCATACCGCATGATGACGGAAGCCGAATTCGAATACGCCGCGAAAAACCACCCAGGCTCCCTTCACGATCTCGGCAGTGGAGAGGAGTGGGCCTACAACTCCTGGAACAGTGAGCATTCGGGGGGGACCGATCCAGTTGGCCCCAGTAGCGGCGAGCACACACAAAAGACTCGCCGCGACGCCGAAGGAACAACCGATCACATCACAGGACGTCTCATCCGGTCGATCGATGGGATTGGTCCGGCGCTGCGTCTCGCCGTCTCAGCGCAAACGGACTTTCCACCTGGCTACGTCCCACCGTGTAACTTGCAGGCTCCCCAAATGGGTGAGGAGCCCGTCAACTCGTACCGTGATCCTCGGTGGGTCACGGGGAGTGACGCGCGCTGGACAACGGGCTCCCTCGCGATTGGAAACTTCGATCTAAGGGTTTGGGAGGACGGGACGGCCCGGATGGGCAGTACTGAAGGACAATGGTTCACCTCGAACAATATCGCTTTCGTCTTTGTTCCAGGCTCCGGTACGCACACAAAATACGCCTACATCTTCCTCGATGCGACGCAGGGTTCGCTGATCTCGGAGACGAGCTTCATGAGTGGAGGTTACGTCGGGAGAATCATGAAGGAGGGGGCCGACAGCGTCACGAAGCCGACGATTTCCGACTTGCAGAGCGGTGCCGCGTTGGCGGCCGCCGCGGGCCCCGATTACCGGATGGTGGACATGGAAAACATCCCCGAATCCGCTAAGGATCAAGATCCGCGGCTCCTTGAGGGCGCAGGGCAAGGTTGGTTCCAAAACAACACAAGCAACGGAGGAGTACATCACTATCGAAAAGACGTCGACCCAGACGAATTCCGATTCACCGTGAATCAAGGAGACAGTCGCACCATGCTCGCCAACGGCTCGTGGTTCACCGTCGGCAACACCTTCCTCCGCATCACGCATTCGAGCGGATACACCACGGACTATCTCTACGCCGTCGATTCAAGTGGGACGTTCTACCACAACTCCTTCCAAGCCTATGAGCGCGCCGACTTCCGGATGTTCCAAATGACGCCGAACGGGAGCGAGTTCGCTGCAGCCTGCGGCAGCATCTGCAGCGACGAGATCCCCAAGGGAGAGGACGCTTCCATCTATTCGATGCTGGACAACGGCCATTCCACCTTCGTGCCCGCTCCATGCCCTACTTCCGGTTGCGAGTAGCGGTACACCCAATCGGGGCAGCCTTCGCCGCGTTGGTCCGCTTCATTGCGAAACTGTAGGCTTGAGCGCCTCGAGAGCAACGATTACTTCATTTTCTCGCCAGAGAACGGGCGTTGGAAAGTGCATGGCGACTCGCCCCCGACGCAAGGCTCACCTTCTCAACACCGTTTCGGCCTTGGCTCTGTATCTCAGAAGGATTCGGTGCAGCAGGTGGCAGTCCTCGCTCACCAGGATCGTTTCTCTTTTGGCCTCCGGCTCGACTTCACGGACACGGCGCATACGTTTCTTCGGTAATTCGAGAGGAGCAAGCGCGAGTGTTCTACCACTAGCATTTTCTGTGGAAGCCAAGTTCGTCTCGACCAGCAGTACAGCCCCAATGAGTTCTTTCCTTACGGCATCCGTCATTTGCCTGATGGCAGCGAGCCCGAAGTGACCCAGAGTAATGGCCAACAGAGATCGCCTCGGGCCTCTCTCTCGGAATCGAGTCATGAACTCCAGCTCTACCTTCTCCGTCTCTTCACTCTTTGCAGTCAGCTCTTTCAGCTTCCTCGTCGGTTGCACCGCTGCGAGCCTGACCGAAGAGAAAAAAGCAGAGAAAAACGATACCGATTCCGAGGGAGGGATGCCCGGGGAGGTCGCTCCCGAGCTTTCTGACGACACGGAAGTGCCCATTCCCACAGAGGAAGCGGACGAAATAGACAACTTCTATCTCGACCAGGAGACGAACGATATCGTCATCACTGAACTACCTGGCGGGATCGATTTCGGTACCGTGGAGCAGCCCTTTTGGGCCCCCCCCGCTTTCGTCGGGGAGGGCTGCGAAGGAGAGCAGGGGGTTTGGGGCGACGTCGTCCAGCGGGCCCTTTGGTTTCTCAACGTGAACCGCTCGGGACCTGGGCTGACGCACCAATACATCCAATGGCGCGGCAACAGTCACCTGGAAGATGCCCAGATCCGTTTGGAAGCGGACGCTCCCGATGGCGTCAACATGTCAGCCGAATACATTGACGAGTGGCGTCACATTTTAGACCCGGATGCAAACGGAACGCTCGATATGGCGGGCGGGTTCTACGATGCGGGAGACTTCCTAAAGATCGGAATCACTTCCAACTACATGGCGCATACCTTGGGCTGGACGATGTGGAGCTTCCCCGAAGCCTTCGATCAAACGGGCCTGACCCCGGAGGCGCATTCGGTGCTGCGCCACTACGCCGATTTCGTTCTGAAGAACATCTACATCGAGGATCGCGTTGAGGGAGATCCCTGGAGTTGGAACGTCGTCGCCTTCGGACACCAAGTCGGCGGCCCCCAAGATCACGACTGCGGTTGGATGCCCCCCGAGCTGCGCCGAGCCAACACCTGCCCCCGCATGGGCTACTTCTCCACCCACGAGAACCCTGCCGCCGACGTCACTGCTGGCGCCGCTGCGGCTCTGTCCCTTATCGCCTGGCACCTGCGTAGCTCCGATCCTGAGTACGCCACCACCTGCATCAACCACGCAATTGCACTGTACGAGTTCGCGAAGACTCACCACGGAACGACTTGGAATACCGGCGGTCTCTATCAATCAGAAAGCTCCTACGACGATCTCGCCTGGGCGGCGCTCTGGCTCTACGAGCTTCTCCCTCGGACCGATCAACCGGGCGCCAACTCGCTCACGAACTACTACGCCTCCTACCGGCAACAGTATCTGAGTGACATTCTCGCTGATGCCACCGTCACTGGTCATGAGCCTTGGGTCGAGATGTTCCGCAACGGCGCCGGGCCCGATCTTGGCGCCTGCAAACAGGACAGCGACGGTGTTTGTTGGGAGGAAGGGTGGACTCACATTTGGAACAGTCTACGGTCAGGAGTTTTCCTCAAGCTCGCGGAGGTGTTGCACCGCGACGGAGGGGGGGAGTTTTCCAACTTGAAGACGGCGCTCTTGGGGATTGCCCGCCGCGACTCCCTGATGTGGGTCACGGGGCCGCACACCCCGGGCGGGTTTGCCAAAAAAGTCGACGTCTCCTGGGGATCAGGTCGCTACAATTCGGCGGGACAGCTCATCGCCCTCACCTTCGCGCGAACGTTCCCTGACGATATCATCCCAGACGTCAGCAATTTCTCCGAGCACGACTTGGTCGGGCGGAACACACGTGAGGTGCTCTCCGAATGGGCGAGAGGCCAATCGGAGTATCTCCTCGGCGACAACCCCCTCGGCAAAAGCTACATGATGGGGTACACAGACGACTACGCCGACGCCGCTCACCACGCGGCTACACATGCCTCCATCTATGGTTTGTGCGACGACCCGATCGAAAGCAAGCACGTCGCCCACGGCGCGCTTGTCAGCGGTCCCAATACTGGTGACGACCATTCGGATGACCGCTGCGACTATGGCGCCAATGAGATCACGATCGATTACAACGCGGCGTTCTTAGGAGCGCTCGCAGGAAACTACGCATTTTTCGGACAAGGCCAATGCCCGGATCCTGGGTTCCCCCCAGTTGAACCGCCCTTCGACGAGTTCTACACGATGAGCCGCATCCAAACGGAGCACGAATGCAACACACAAGTCGAAATCACTCTCGTCAACGAAACCGCTCATCCGCCTCGCTTCGATCCAACCGTGAAGTACCGATATTACGTGGATCTCTCGGAGCTCATCGAGCAAGGCATCGATGTGGAAACCTTCCAAGCGAACGTGATCTACAATAACTACGGCGATGAACCGGCTGTTGTTGGTGACCTGCAGCCGTGCAGCTTGAACCCATCAACCTACTACTTCGAATTCTCGTACCCCTACGAATTCTGGGGTTCGCAGGTCTGGCTCCGGGGTCCTCGTGTCGCGCTCATCGAGTTCGGTTTCGGGTACCCGAACAGCTGCACCTACGATCTCAGCAATGACTTTTCAGCAGTCCCCCTCACCGAAACTCTCGCCAAGTCGCCGACGGTCCCGGCATATTCCGAGGGAGTGCTCGTGTGGGGCGCTGAACCCGAATGCGACGAACCTCCGAAAGTTGTAGTTCCGCCACAGGTGATCCGATGAAGTTCCGACTGCGAAGATGTCTGAAGGGAAGCTCGACGATGGGCAGTACGGTTGCCGCGCTCTATCTCGCAGTTTCTTGCAGCGCCTCGGGAACAGGAAAAGAGCCAACGGAGGAACCCTTCGACGCCACGCCATCGATAGAAGACGACACTCTTACGACCGAGTTCAGCACCGGTGGCTCTCAAGTCACGGTTGAACCGGCAGCAGGTGGCAGCGGAGAAATTCCACCCAGTTCGGGCGGCGTGTTGCGCCCGATTGATGCCCCTACGCTGTCGGAAGACGAAGAGCCTCACCCGCTGCTTGGTGCGGGAGCCTACCCATCTCGGGATCTCACCGACCCTTGCGCAATCGCGCAACATTGGGAGCTCGAGGTTGTCCTCGATATGAGCCCCGGCGCGCTCATTCTGAAGGACGGCGTCGTGTGGGAGGTGACGGGTATCGGAGTTGAGCATGGCTGGACCATGGACATGAATGCTCCCCCCTGTCTGACGGCCAACACCGATTGCGACGACCTGGTGTACGAAGAGGTGATCACCTGCCCCGAATGAATTAGCAACGCAGAATTTGCAAAGAGAATTCGCCTAGGTGCGTTTCCTGCGCCTCTTTTCCATAGAGTCGCTCTTCATCCCCGACCACAATTCAATCGGAGGATCCGATTCGTGAAGGAGATTGTTGCGCTTCGTGTGGACCGTCACGGGGAAGCCGTGGCCGCGAATGAGGAGGGCCACAAATGGATGGCGCGTGCGGGCACTAACCTCTGCCATCGCATCGTGGGAGCAAAATCCGTCGCCGGTCATGCCGTTTGCAGTCCGACTTGCGCCGGAGCCCTCGCGTCGGGGTTGGGCCAGGGTCATTGTGACTCCCGAGTGGTGATCCGGGGTAGGTTGGCACGCCTCAATTGTCACAAGCTCGGGGACGAAACAGTCGTAGTCGTTGAAGAGACGAGACACCTACCGCCCACGCCCAACGAGATCCTCACAGCACGCGAGCTTGAGGTCCTTTCGGCTGTCGCAGAGGGACTCTCCACCTCAGAAGTTGCCAAGCGCTTGGGCGTGCGAAGCAGCACCATCCGAACCCACGTCGAACACCTTTGCCGGAGATTGAACGTGCGGACGCGCGCCCAGGCTGTCGCCCGAGCCCACGCTACGGGCCAACTCACGTGAAAGTTCGCACCTTCCCCGAATCTACCCTCCCGAGGCTCACGACACATTCGCTCCGACACTTCACGTTGCCCCCGTCTATTGAGGCGGTTGCCATTGTCACACCGTTTCTGAGGGCTCGGTGAGAACTCCTCCCTGTGGGTGGCGCCAATGATTCCGTCACCACAGAGTACGGGTGGTGAACGGGCACCTCCACAGGATTCGGAAGTCAACTGGTAGCCGCCCGTCCGGGCAACAAGAATTGAAGTCATCGCCTTCGTCGACGAGATCAATCCGGTGCACAGTGTCGTCAAAATCGGCAAGCGGAGCGCCTGTCATGAACGCCACGTGGGCAACATCATCCAGGGTCAGAGCCACCTTCCATGCTGGAGATCAGCTTGGCCACTTCGCGCCGGAGAACTGGGCGCAGAACGTCAGCCAACCACTCGGACGTCGAATGATCGCCGGCAGCGACAACGATCTTGATCTGCCTGACCATTCCCTTCGGCAGGGATACGGTCAGAGGCGCGGTCTCTTCGACCACCTCGGCCCGTTTTGCTTTGGCCCCCCTACGACGTCCGCCAGAACGGGCGGCAGGTTCTGAGGGCGTTGTGGACAGGTTGGACTGCCCGTTGTCGGGCGACGCTTCGTTCGTCATGCCTTGTATAGGGGCGAGGTCGGCGAAAATGATCCCCTCATTCGCGATTTCTCGAATTTTCTGACGACCTGAGACTTCTAACTCCCCCGATGCGTCCGACAACCTGAGAAAATCGACACACAGGGGATCATGATCGGACGGCTTCCCCCTATAAGGGGTATGAAGCCGGAAAACGAAGTTCCCGCGAAGGTCGCTTTCATCGTAGCAAAGCGTCTGCCCAGTCAGGTCGAGGCTGGATCGCCTATCGGACTTTGGACCCCTGACATTCTGGAGGAGTCGGTCCGTCGAGGCTCCCTTCCCATCGTGAAGTTGGAATGGCCCGAGTCATGGGACGCCTTCAGACTCTCGACCGTTGCCGACATCGCGAGCCGAGCGGTCGTGCGGGCGATTTGTAGAGACTCAATGAAAGAGGCGCCGAATAGAGACGCCTCGGCGCTCATCCCCCTGCCTGACGACGCACTGATCGATCAGCAAGATCCGAGAGTCCCCGAAAAGTGGTTCGTTAGAGCGGCAAAGGCAGGGCGCTTCCCCTGCAGCAAGGAAGGCGGTGACTACATCGCATGCTGGCGCGATGTTCGCGCCGCCCTCGCCTTGCGGACGATCTCGCCAGCCAAGAGGTGCTCCGGCTTCTAGATCACGAAAGCTACTTTCGAATGCTAAACGTCGATTTGCCAGATGGGCATACGGCGATTCTTTCAGAGTTGGAGCACGAGCGACTGATAACCCAGGGAGAGAGCGGTCGATGGAACATTACGAATTTGGGGGCCGTGCTCTTTGCCAATCGCCTTGGCGACTTTCCATCGCTGCTGCGGAAAGCCACGCGGGTAATCACCTATCGCGGGGGAAGCCGCATTGAAACAATTCGCGAGCAGGTCGGCGGCAAGGGCTACGCTGCGGGGTTCGAAGGTCTAATATCCTACATTAACGAGATTGTTCCGGCGAACGAAGTTATCGAACAAGCGCTCCGAACCACGGTCCCGATGTACCCTGAGTTGGCGTTGCGAGAGCTAACTGCGAACGCACTCATCCATCAAGACTTTTCCCTCGGTGGCACCGGTCCACTCGTCGAGGTCTTCGATTCCAGAGTAGAAATCACGAATCCCGGCCGACCCCTGATGGACATTCAACGGCTTCTGGATAAGCAACCTAGGTCGAGAAACGAGAAACTTGCGCACCTCATGAGACGATTGGGCATCTGTGAGGAGCGAGGGAGTGGCATCGATAAGGTTGTTCACCTAGTTGAGCTGTTTCAGCTTCCGGCCCCTCTGTTCGAGGTTCCTGATGACTCTACTCGGGTAGTGCTATTCGCTCACCGGCCGGTTCAGGGTATGGACAAGGCTGAGCGTGTTCGCGCGTGCTACTTTCATGCATGCCTCGAGAAGGTGAATCACGAATACCTGACCAACTCTTCGTTGAGGGAGAGGTTTGGTATCGAGCAAAAGAATAGTTCGGTGGTGTCACGCTGGATAAAGGAGGCTGTGGACGAAGGCGCGATTTGCCCAGCGGACGAGCAGGCTTCGAGAAAGCAGATGAAGTACGTTCCGTGGTGGGCGGTCACGCAGCCGAAGACTTAATAAGTCAGTTGTATTTGCGCGGCTTGGCCCCTGAGGCGGAAAAGATAGAAATTTGCAAACAATTACAGTTGTTTAGCTATTTGATGGGTATTTGCATTGCGGGCCTTTCATCCCATTCTACCCGTTGTCCAGCAGTTCAAACGGCGATCTCTGCCGGCGCCGAAGTGCGCGTTCCCCACGGATCTTGAGGCGCCACGTACAGAAGGGCCTTTCTTACTCCATGCTGATGCCCAATTCCTCGACCCATCTCTATCCTCTTCTGTACTCCGAAAGACGAGGCCAGCTTGGGTAGCCCAACTCGTCTCTCATCCGAGCGTGCCGGCTCGTCGCACTGCGACGGCGCCCCTCGTTGTCCGTGTAGATACGCAACGTCGCGGTGCTCATGCCGTTGACCTCCAGCCTGTGGTCATCCAGCTCATCGATAGTCCTTCTCGGGTGCTTCCCCAGCACCTCGTAGATCTCAAGAGCCCACCACGCACACCAGCCGGCAATTCTTTCTGGAGGAAGGTCGTACCGATCGAAAAGGTCCAGCAGATCCCGATTGAATAGGTCTTCGATGTCCTGGTTCGCTTCTTCAGTTTCTTCTGGCATCACTCACTCCTCGCTTGGTTAAGCGCAGGGGATGCGCTTCCTCAGAGCGGTGAGTACACCGGCGAACACGTTGAGCTGAGCCGCCAACCTAGCGGACGTGGCTAGCGACGGCGCTTTTCCGACTTTCGGAAAACTAGAAAAAGAGAGTGATTCTTCCGCGCGTGGAACTGCCGCTTGGTTCTCGACGAGTTGGGCAGCTTGCCGTTCTGAACCAACACGAATTCGTCGTCCAAGTGCCACCCACGCTCCTTGAGCAACGCGTAGAGTTCGTAGTGAGTGGGCAGCTGCAACCCATTGCTGACTTCGGCCTGGACTTTAAGGATTAGCACTCCTTTCTCGGTCAAAACGCGGCGGGCTTCGTTGGCTCCCTCGACATACAAGTCGAGAATCGCCTGATGTCCGGAGGATCCGCGGGCGACGTTCTGGTAGCGCTCCTCATGATCGAGGTAGAGAGGGGAAACAGATTCAGACTTGGAAACATAGGGCGGATCGAGAACCAGCGCATCAAATGAATCGTCGTCAAAGGGAAGTGACCTTAGGTCCGTTCCCGATTGGATATCGCACCGAGTCAACCTGTAGGTTCCCGGTGGTACGTGCTGCCAGAATACCCCCTTTCCGTACGTGACATCGATGACACGCGCGCGCTCGGGGACATGTAAGGCCAGAACCTGTGGAAACAAATCGGCATTCGATCCCGTCATCGCCGAGTAGACGGTTTCCTTGGCAGGAACATCAAGGAAGGTCCCCTCCACCGCAGCACGCACGGTCTTCCTCAATGCCTTCCTTTGGGTCGCGTCTGATTCCAACCTCGAAAGCCACCGTGGCGCTTTGTGGCAGAAGGCTCGCATCTTGGTCTTCAGCTCGGGGGACGGCCCCCGCACCCCAAACTTCTGCCCCTCCTTCAGAGTAAGAAGTTCAGCGACAACGAGATCCTGCACCTCCTCGGGGGCCCTAAGGATCGCGCGGAGGCGCTCATCGTTTCGGTTCAACTTCTCCGCCTCGGGCGTGGAAGTGCGCTGCCCCTGACGGGAGGCTGCGACCGTAAGGAGCTGGGCACGGCGCTTTCCAAAAAGCTGGTCCAGAAGCTGCCGAACATCCTCAGGCTCGGCCCCCAGCCCCACAGGCTCGGAGGTACGGAAGTCCGCCTTTCTCTTCCCGTCCGAAGTGGAGCTGCTCCTCGGCTGTCCGGACGTGCCACTGGTCCGACGAGTCTTCTACGCCTTCGCGCTCAATGAAGGCACACGTCGTGGACGCCTTGTGCCGCTTGAATGGAGCAAGTTGACGGAGACCCCTGGTGGCAAGGACAAGGTCATGTGTCGAGTACCCGGAACGCGGAACAAGCCCCCCGTGAGGTGGATCCTGAAGACGGACACGGCCCGCATGCTCCGAGGATGGCAGACCCTGTGTCCGTCCCAGTCCCTCGTCTTTCCGGCAGAAGCGCTGCCGCGCTACCGCCGCAGTCGAGCCGGAAAGCCCATCGACATGACCAAATACGGGGAGACGCTGCGGACTGACGTGCGCAAGGCTGGGGTCACTCGGGCGGAGCTCTTCACCTCTGAAGACGGATATCCCCGCTTGAAGGGACACGACCTCCGCGCCGGGTACGTCATCTATTCCCGTGAGTCGGGGGAGTCGGACCACCACATCTCCCAGAGGACCGGGCACACCACGAAAGCCATGATCGACATATACGACCAGGCTTCCGCGATCCTCAAGGACTCGGGTTGTGTGGAGCTGCTCCCCGTCGACGAAATGATCCCCGAGATCCGTCGGATCCTCACCCAGCTCGGCTCCGAATCGTCGGCATATCGTCGGCAGAGGGGGTCACTCATCGAAGAGGGCGAGGATGACGATCACTCAAACCCTAAGAAAGATGCTGGTGCGCAAGGAGGGACTTGAACCCCCACGAGTTACCCCACCGGAACCTAAATCCGGCGCGTCTGCCAATTCCGCCACTTGCGCGTGACTTATTCAGTTGTGGTGTGAATTCTCGCCGCTTCAAGCGCCGGATTTCACGGTGGGGCTCCGGGGCCCCG
>CBFGUR010000056.1:0-34366 GCA_965652275.1 uncultured Polyangiaceae bacterium
AGCTCCCAGCCAAAAAGCTCCCAGCCAAAAAGCTCCCAGCCAAAAAGCTCCCAGCCAAAAAGCTCCCAGCTCAGGCTACTCCAAAAAAGAGCGCCCCCAAGAAGGCTGCGCGGCGCCGCAGCCCGCTCGATGTCGCAAGTGGCACGAAGCGTCGCACTGAACGGAAGCCCAAAAAGCGCCTCAAGAAGTCCGTCGCGGCTCGGGCAGTTGCGCGGGCCGAAGCCATCCTCGAAGCGGAAAAGGACAGGGCGCGCGCGCAGATCGAACGGGCACGAGAGAAGATCAAAGCCGAAAAGGCACGAAAGAGAGAACGTGTCCGACGAGCCAAGGCGGAGAAGAAGGCGCGCGAGAAAGAGGCTAAGGCGCGGTTGCGTGAGGAGGCAGCTGCGGAAAAGGCACACGCACGCGAAGAACTCCGGCGCGCCCAAGAGCAAGCGCGGGAACAGAAGGCGGCCGAGCGAAAGCGAAAGCAGGCCGAGCGACAAGCCGCTCAGGAAGCGCGATCTGAAGAGCGTCAACGAAAGCTCGAGGCAAAGCGGGCCGCACAGGAATCGAAGGCTCTCGCGCGTGAGCGGGAGGCCCGCGAGAAAGAAGAAGCGAAGCTCGCTCGGCAGCATGCTCTGGCACAGGAACGCGAGCGCAAGGCACGCGAGAAGGAAGAAGCGAAGCTTGCTCGAGAGCATGCTCTGGCACAGGAACGCGAGCGCAAGGCACGCGAGAAGGAAGAAGCGAAGCTTGCTCGAGAGCATGCTCTGGCACGGGAACGCGAGCGCAAGGCTCGCGAGAAGGAAGAAGCACTGGCTGCTCGTGCCAGAGCCAAGTCGGAAGCTGCGGCGAAAAAACAGGCCGAGGCGGCCGCCGAGAAGCAGCGAAAGCTGCGACTCAAAGAGGTCGAGGCCGATCTGAAGGAGAATCGGAAGCTTCAAGAGAAACGCCTCCTCGTCGGCATCTCCGAAATCACGAGGAGCCTGATCGAAGCCCTTTCGCGTCGGGAGGGAGTTTCGGTGACCAGAAGTGAATGGGGTGCGGCGCTCACCTCCGATGAGCTGGCGGAACATGCGGAAGACGTGCCCCCGGAAGTCCTCGCCTGGTACGGGGACGCGGGGGCGGTGAGATTCGCTTTCCGGCTCCAAGGGGCCGAGGGCCCAGTACCCCGCGCCTCGGGTAGCCTCGAGATCCCTCCTCTGGAAGCACTCGCCTGGACTTCGAAGGGCCGCTACCTCCTGACGCCCGGCGACGGACAACCGACCAGGGAGTGGACTAGCCTGGAAGAATACCTGCTCGCCGGCGTGGCGACGCTGTTCGCTTGGGACTCTGCGGAAGATTTACGCTCCGCGCTCAGGAGAAGCTCCGCGCCGCGTTTCACCCCCGGTGCCGAGATCGAAGAAGCGCTTCAGAAAAAGGGGCTGTCCGACAAGTCCATCCGCGCACTCGCCAAACTCCTCGGCTCAGACGCGCATCTGCTCCTCCATGAGTCAGAAACCGAGGAAGGAAGACGCCGCTCGGAAATTCGACGATCCGCAGCAGAGCACGACGAGTTGAGCCGCTCACTTCTCGAAGCTTTGAGCGAAGGACCCGCCATCGAGAAGAAGGACTGGCAAGACGCAGCACACAAGCATTCGGAGTTCCTCGAAGCAGGAGGAGGCGGCGGGAAGTTCGCTACGAACGTCGAGGGCGGGCTGCCGCGCGCTTCGTATCAGACGGCATCAGATGAGAAAATCGCGGGCCAAGCTGACTTCTCTCACGAGAACCTGGAGTCAATCAAAGCAAGGGGGCTCCGCCTCCGATACGCGAACTTCTGTGGTGCACGCGGGACGGGCATGAGCCTGTCGGGATGCGATCTTGCCAAGAGCTGCTTTTCATACGCAAAGTTCGACCGGGCAAACTTCCAGGGCGCAGACCTCTCGGGGTGCGATTTTTCGGGCGCGCGACTTGCTGGCGCAGACTTCCGCAAAGCCGTTCTCAAAGAAACGAACTTCGAACGGGCCGACCTGAGTGGTGCGAATTTCGCCGGCGCCATCACGGCGGGCACCAAGTTCGGCGGCGCCAACGTCAAGGGGATCCGCTACTGAAGTCGTCCTATGGTCGGGAGCTCTTCGGCTGGTCGCTAGCTCTCCGACGGGTCGCTCAGGCACTTTTGTGCGTGACGATGAGTTTTCCTACCGTCGACAGGAGCTGATCCATGTCGAACGGCTTTCTTACCCAGGAAGCGAAGCGTCCTTCTGCCTCTTGGGGAACGCCGCTGGGCTCTCCGCTCATGAGGATAATCGGAGCATGGGGCGAGAGCTCTGCCATCTTCGACAGGATGACGGAGAGAGTGTCGCGCACGGGACTCAAGTCGACCAATGCAACGTCGAAGAGCGGACGGCGGCGAAAGGTTTCCTCCACTTGTTCCCCCGACGACAGACTGAGCACCTGGGCGCCATGGGCTTCGAAAGTGAGCTCGATGAGTGATGAAATGGAAAGGTCATCCTCGATGACCAACACTCTCGCTCCGTGCAGCGCGTCCCGCACCGCTTGTGACGGACCAGGGGCGACGGAAGATGAGTGAGCGGGCGGCCAAGTCAGCTCGAAACACGCTCCCCGGGCGCCGCTTTCCGCCGGCAGAACGTATCTCAGCTCTCCATCATGCTCCCGAGCCAGGCGACGAGAATAGGGCAGACCGATCCCCACGCCGCCTTCGCGCATGCTCGTGGGCGCCGTGAAGAGGTCAGCCAATGCGCCCTGCGGCACTCCCGGCCCCTCGTCCAACACCCTGTAGATGATCCTCTGCTCCGTCCGCTCGACCGTAACCCGCACCGTCGTCCCGGCTGGTGCGAAATCCACCGCATTGAGAAGCAGGTTCGTGAGGATCTGTAGGATGCTGGAATCGGATTCGACGCGAACGTCGGTACCGCGTGCACAGTCGGTACGAAGAAGCACTCCGGTTCGTTGAGCCTTTGGGGCAACGGATTGGGTCGCAAAAACAGCCACCTCGGACGCCGTTCGCGAACGGTGACTCGATGGTGCTTCGCCACCGATGCTCTGGCGCGCCATCGATTGACCACGCCTAGCGTGCTCGCGCGCAACGGTCAGCGCCTCCCTGGCCTCTTCGAGCGTCTCCGCTTTCTCGGCCATATCGAGCCATCCCAGTACCACGGTCAGGGCATTGGATACCTCGTGCAGCGCGCCAGAGTGATCCTCGACGTTGTCGGTGGAGGAAAGTGGACGCGCGCTCTGTCGATCTTCGGAACTCACGCGGATAGCGCTGCACCTTATCTTGCACGCCGTGTGCTAGCTAGCGACCTGGCCGAATTCTGCGCCAGAAGTTCCACCGTCACTTCAACGCTGAGGGCAAGAGGAGAATAAAATCTCCCTGGTCGTCCACTCGAGACTCGGCGACTGCAACCACCGAGTCGGCTTCCTCGAGGCTGGACGTGAGCACGCCATCGTTCAAGAGGGCGAAGGCCCGGATCAGCGCACCGGGGACGATGCCGCCCGTATCCTCCGAAAGCAGCCTACCTTCGACCACCACGGGCAAGGGCAGTACGACGTCGCCAATGTCCACAGTCTCCGAAACCTCGAGCCCCAAGCGCACCCCCCATGAGAATCCCGTCGTCGGATCGGGACGCGCTGAGAGATGGAAGGTGCCGGCATCGGCCAAGACAGAAAAGGTCCCATCCTGCGCCGTCGTGTCCCCGACCGAAGCGGGCAGGAGCTCCACCACGCCTTGGGCCAACTGGATCACGCCGGGCCGCGGCCCGTTGGGAGCCGAGCTCGCTACCACTGCCGCTCCGAACACTGAACTCGAATCGCCGAAACTCGCCACGCGTCCAGATACTGTCGAACGCGGGTGGAGCTCGATCGTCAGGCCCGTCTGAGAAGTCGCCGCATCGCTCACGATCACCTGAGTGAGCCTTCGCTCGTAGAGCGGGTCGAACGGTTCCGTCAAGACGGTATAGGTCCCTGGGAGCAGCTCGACGTCGAAGAATCCGTTGGCATCCGTTTCCACACTTCGGGAAAACCCCGCCACGATGCCCGGCGCGCTGGTCTCGAGTTCAGTAGCAACGAACGTGACGGTAGATGGTGCAGGGTCGTTGATGAAGTCGACCGTCACCCGCGCCGAGTAGGTGATCGGATCAGCCAAGTTTGTCAGCTGATCGATGAGCCCAGTCCCATCTTGAAAAAGATCGATGAGACTCCGTTCGATGTAAACGGTCGGAGCCACGACGAGCTCTGGCGGAGAAAGCCGCACGAGTTCGTTGGCAATCTCAGCTGGACTGGTCGCCCCACTCGAGAAAACCAGTTGCGCGTCGTATTCGAGAGCTCCCTCTCGTTCAACGGGCTCACCAAGCACTGCGCGCGTGGAAAGTCGTCGGCCGGAATCCTTTTGGACCACGTCGACGACCCAATCCTTGAGGTCGTCCAAAGCCCGAGGGTATCGCACCGTGACACCGAGCTTGTGCGGGACCGGCATCTCGAGTTGCCATGTCACGTCCCCGGATGGGATTTCTTGATTGATGAGTAGGACCGGCGGAAACAGACAGCCCCGAATCGATTCGGCAGGTTCTACATAAATGTCGTATTGCCCGGGAGGTACGTTGATCCCAACCCGGTATCCCGTCTCCCCATCACCCAGATTGGACAGAGAATCGATCTGAGCCGTGAACGTGGGGTTGGACAGCCCCAAGAGTCGTTGTCGCGGCGTCATGGTGATGCGAGCTGGAACGCTTCCGTCCGTCCCGGGAGGATCCGACGCGGCGTCCGCATCCGGATCAGCGAGACAATCGTCCTCCCGGAGATTCGGAAGACGGATCGCGGCTTCTACGACGCTCACGTGATCGAGAGTGATCTCGTATCCAGACGGGCCCTGCTCGAACTCCTCGATGAAGCTCGTGAAGGCCAATCCGGAGATCAGCGGTGTCTGGTTGGCGGCCCCGCCCGCCGTGGGTGTCACTTCGAGTAGAAGAGCCTCGATGTCCGTTGCGTCCGTCTGGCACATCGAATCGATACACTGGCCCGCCGAGCCACAGTCAGCGTCCGAGTCACAAGAATTGGTCGTAGGCACCTCCACGACCTCTCGGAACAGCGACACATCGCATCCCCCCAGGCTGGTTGCGACCACCATGCCGAGACAGGTCGGCCATACCGACGCTAGTGAAGCGGCGGACGCAGAGAATGACGCATGAAAGGAGGCTGGTTTCATCAAGCAGAGGTCAGTGATTCGTCGACATTCGGGATCTCAGCAATCGGCGTGCCAGCCACGATTTCTGGCCCCTTTTTACCTCGTCTGGCAAGAAACCGCGACAACCGTGTCCTAGCCAGCTCAGGAGCCGCGATGTCCCCCACGAGCCCTCATCCGGACGTGCGAAACCGCAGTTCGGCGTACTCCGGCGACAAGGCAAGTCCAAGAAGATCAGCAACGGCCGGGCTCTGGGCGGCCCGATCCGCCAGTTCGGCCAGGGACCCCGGGGGCTCGAGGCCCGCTTCGAAGCACGCATCAGTCACGGCAATGCGGATGTCCCCGCAAGCGAGCAACCCCGCCCTCCGTAGGACGCGTCGGGCGGAGGTGGCGATGGAAGCGTACTCGAGAGCTCCTGGCTGTCGGCAGAGTTGTGTGAGGCGACGTTGCGCGCGCGATGGGATCGCCTCCCACAGAAATGACGCGACGCGGGTGACTTCTGGATGAGGGCGCTCCGTCGATCCCGCTCGGCCAGATCCAAACGAGAGGGCTAGAGCTTGGAGCAGGTGCTCCATCCGCTCAGGAGGCAGGCCGAACAATAGGGCGTGCTCGGGAATGGCGCCTGCCAACATCGCCCCGAGGTGGAAAGCGAGCTCTGGCGAAGGTTCCTGGATATCGCCGGCAACGATGACGGCGGGTGGTGAAAGGAGACCGAGTTGGAGTGAAATTTCGTCTTGCCCGGGCAACCGGAAGATCGCAGTGCGCATCAATCCCAAGGCCCGGGACGCAGATCGGTACAGGCTCCCGAGAGGTGTCGGCGCCGAAAGCGGAACCCTCTGGACGCCGGAGATCCCGTACGACGCGAGTTCCTGTCTGTACATGCCTTGGCAGTGCTCCCAGACGATGCCGAGCGCCTCGTGCATGTTGGAAGTCGCGCCCATCTTGATGAGAGCAAGCGCCATCTCTCGGTCGTCTAGGAGATGCTCCGTGTCTGGTGGCGCCACGACTTCTCCTGCTCCGTACGAACCAATGACGTGTCGAACCGCAAGCGCCAGCGCGTGGTTTTTGTCCCGGGAGGCAGCAGTGACGAGCAGCCCGAGCGTACCTGCGTCGCCCGGTTTGAGTGCAACGAGGTGCTGAGCAACGACGACGGCATCGTGCGAGCGACTCCGGTCCTGGAGAAGACGTCCGAGGAGTTCCCTTCCGGAGTCCAGATCGCCGTTTTCGAAGGCCTCGACCAGGGAGTCGTCCGAGATGGCGGGCTCGGACATCCCATCCTGAGCCCCTTGGAGTTCCGTGCCTCCGACGGACGGGCGAAGTGATTCAGGGGGGACGGCGGCCCCGACCAACGCCGCTTGGAGTGCGTCCGGGGGGCTCGATGGTTGCCTGGGCATGTCGGCTGCAGATGTCGCAGAAGGTGGCTCGGGGGACGCACCCGGAACGGCCGTTTCTTCCGTCCGCCGCGCGGCGCTGGCGGCAGCGCGATGCTCCGCCCGCGCCGCTTCTCGAATCGCCGTCAATCGAGCCTCCTCCTGCCGTTTTTCGGCTCGGGCCGCTTCTGGTGCCGACGCGGCTCGAGCCTCAGCCTCGGCTCGCTGGCTCGCCGCCTGCTTTTGCTCAGCCTGCTCGGCGGCGCGTTGTTCAGCATGCTCGCGCTCCTGCTTCTCGCGCTCCTGCTTCTCGCGCTCCTGCTTCTCGCGCTCCAGCGCCGCGCGGCGTTGGAGTTCAGCCTCCTGCTTTGCTTCTCGCTCTTTCGTCGCGCGACGTTCCGCTTCAGCGAGCTGCTCCGCGGCTTTCTCTTCGGCTTGCTTGCGTTCGCGTTCTTCGCGCTGGATTCGAGCCTGCTCTTGAGCAATCTCCTCGAGAGCGCGCGCGGCCCGTACGCGGACTGGGTCATCATCGGCGACCGCAGAAATAAAACCTCGAGCGCGATCGAGCTGCCCCAGGTTCCGTGCCAATTGACCTGCCGCGAGCAACACCTCGCCCTCCGGCTTCATGCCCTGCAGTTCCGCACCGACGGCAAGCTCGTAGAGTTCCAACGCGCGCATGCCATCGTCGCCCTCGATCAGTTCTGCGAGGGCAAGCGCCAAGAGACCTCGAGCCCCCAAATCCTCGATTGCCTTCTCGAGGTGCGCTCGCGCCGCGCCGGGTGAATCCGCGACGGCAAGGGCTCGCGCTCGGCAATACTCGAGTACCTCCAACTCGGAGGCACCCGAGATCCCGTCCACGCTGTCGAGATCGCGAAGCATCTCCCGCGCTTCGGCCGGGTCGTCCATCGGCGCCCTTCGAACCCGCAGCCGCGCGGCGAGGACCCGAGCTGGGCCGGAGTGCGGGAGAGCGAGTTTCGCCCCTTTCGCAGCCGACTCGGCCTTGTCGTAGTCCCCTACTGAAAGAGCCATCTGAGCGGCTTCGAGGTAAAGCTTTTCGACGAGCTGATTGTCGCCCACCGTCACCCGTGCCAGCCCTACCAGCTCTTTGCGAATCGCCTCCGGGTCACCCGTGTCGCGCGCGAGCTGGAGACCGAGCTTCCGGTGCTCGAGCTTCGGCCTTTGGATGAGAGCAAGAGCTTCGACCGCCCGCCGCTCGGTCCCCGCCTCCGAAAAGCACGACGCCGCGCGATACGCCGCATCGTCGGATTCCTCGATGTCCTGACTGGTTTGCTGTACCCGTAGCCACAGCTCAGCGGCTTCCGCGGCGTCACCAGCCCGTTCCCAAGAATCCGCCAACATCCGTAACGCTGCCAAGTCGCTCGACTCTTCGACCATCTGCGATAGCAGTTCGCGCGCCTCTCCTCCTCGCCCCAGTCTGGTTTCGAGGACGGCGACGCGGCGGAGCTTCAACCTTCGGATCGTCCCCGCATCGTCACTTCTGGCGATGCGAAGTTTGAGCACTCGAACCAACTCCTCGAAATTGCCGTTGGCCTCGGCATCACGCTCGATTCCCTTGAGGGCGACCTCATTCTCGGGTTCGATTTCGTGAAGCTCCCGGAAGCTAGCCGCCGCGTCGACGCTGCGCCCCAATTCTTCTTGCCGAGTTCCGAGTGCCTCCAAGAGTCGAGCACGTAGATCGTCGGGCGCGGCGTCCAAATCTAGGGTGAGAAGCTCGTCCAAGCCGTCTTCGGCGGACATGTCGTCGAGACGCTCGAGAAGCGAGCGTGCCCGTTCGGTAACCGGCAACAATCCTTCGACGAGCCGCGTCAGGTCCTCGCGGCCCGAAGTTCGTGCTGCGTCCCGGGCAAGAGATACGAGCTCGACGTCTTCTGGAAAGTCTTCGGCAGCCCGGACCAAGAGCTCGGTACGAATGTCCGTTTCGCCCAAGAGCTCGGCGAGCTTGCCAACCAGAACCGCAAGACCACGACCGAGTAGCATCGTATCTTGATCAACGAGCTTCTTGACCTCGTCGATGAATGCATGTGCCTGCTCTGCGAGGCCGGCGATTTGAGTCGCTAGAGGCGCCAGCCTCTCGTAATCCGGGATCTCGCGATCGAGTTGAACTGCCTGTCGAAGGCAGGTCAGAGCGAAGTCGGGCTTCTCGAAATGAGTCAGACCCGCCGCACCAAAAGTCAGTGACAGCTGCGCCCCGTATGCCCCCACGGCATCACGGAGAGCATCCTTGGCCACCTTGAGGAACTTCTCCCATAGCTCGTCGACTGCCTCGGGCTCGTCGGCGAGGAAATGTGCCAATGCGTCCAAGAGCGCATCGACCGTGGCCTGTTCGGGAAGCATCTGTGCCGCCCGCAGCAAGATGTCAACGCGCTGTCTTCGACCGATGGCTTCGGTGTCGGCCAAATCACCAGCTTTGCCCAACCAGCGGGCACGCTCTTCGTCGTTTTGAGCTTTGTCCGCAACTCGCTCGAGTGACGCCACCAATGCGGCGTGGCCCGCAGTCGAGTCAGCAAGCCGAGCCATCAACACAAATGCTACTCCCTCGGCGGGAACAGCTTCGAATGCTGCACAGGCGTGTTCGAGGGCGCGCTCGGGAAGCCCGCGTTTCTCGAGCTGCCGGGCTGCCCGATAGTGAACGGCTCTTTCCCCGTAGCATCCAAGCGCGGCCTCCGACAGAAGTTCGTAGAGCGAGAGAAGTTCGTCCACTCGGTGCTCGGGGGCTGTATGCTCGGCGATCGAAAGAAGCTCGGTCATCAGCGGAGCTCGTTCGAGCGCTGTTTTGCACAGCCCGAAGGCTTCGTCGTCCATGCCGAGTTCGAGCAGCTCCTGAGCGGCCAGACCCAGGAGACGTGCCGAACGCTTGGGATCCTCCGTCTGTCCAGCGGCCCTCTTTAGATGCTCGGCAGCGGCCTCGGCGCCGGCGATGTGGTGCAGATAATGGGCAAAGTAATCCAGCCCGCGCTCCGGCTCGAGCTCTGCAGCCTTGAGCCAAAGCGAGACCGCGCCCTGGGTGTCCTGGGCCATGTCCCAACGGGCAGCGCCGAGCTGCCTCAAGACTTCAGCGCGTTTGGCGACGGCTCCGGGGGTCGCACCCTCTTCTTTGGCCAGCTCAGCTTCGATTTCGAGAAGCGCGATCTTGCCGTCGGGCTCGACCGTGTGATCGAAGTCCGTCAGCGCTTCCTCGATGAGCGCGCGATCTGCGCCCTGAGACAGAGCTCTGCGCAGGGCTCGCGCTGCCGCTCCCGTTTGATTGGCGCTGAGCCGCTTGCGGCACAGCGCCAGAGAGAGCGCAGCCCGTTCGGAGCTACTCGCCGCGACCAATTGCCGTTCGGTGACAGCCGCGAGCAGTGCAGGCGCGCCCGCGTCCTTGGCGAGTTCGATGAGCGCGTCGACCACCTCACCCGCGCGGACCCCAATGGCGCGAAGTACATGAGCCCCAATCTCTTCGGCTCTCTCTGCGTCGAGACCACGCAGCGCACGGAGCGCTTGGGCGACCACGGTAGCCATGGGCCCAGTAGGGGCGTTCTGTTCGAGAACTGCGTCGAGCGCATCGACGATCTTGTCGATATCGTCCGCCAAGATGGCCTGCTTCACGTAGGCGCGCGTGGTCTCCGCGTCACCAGGCCGTAAGGCCAGCGCTCGTGCAGCCCAGGTCAGACCGAGCCCCTGGCTCCCTCGCTCGTTCGCCGAACGGCACAATAACAAGCAGGCTTCACCACGAGCTACGAGAACCGACAGCGATTGCTCGAGAACGGCGGCCGACGCGACTTGGGGTGCACTCAAGGCGACGAGCGCCTGGGATGCGAGCGCGCGTTCTCCGCGCGGATTGGCCTGGACTGCCGCAGATGCCGCCTCCCAGGCAGCCTCCGTCTCTCCGTGCGCAACCAAGGCTTCAGCTGCGACTGCCGATGCTATCGCGCCGGCGTCTCCCGGAAGCCAGGTCGCGAGATGCGCCAGAGCACGCGCCCTACCTGCGGGTCGTCGGCAGCGACCGGCAATGATGACGCCGAGCACCCCCGACCGCAGCGAGGGCTCCTGCTCCCCGAGCAGCGGCTCATAGACCTCGAAAGCGTCACCCCATGCGCCCCGTGCGCACTCTCGCAACGCGATTTCCTCGCGTAGCGCTCGCTGCAGATCGCCGCTCGACTCGGTTCCGAGCTGCTGGCGGAGACCCCGGAGGATCGCATCGTCACCTGGCGATTCGAGGGGCGCCGGCACCTCGAGTCGAAAGCTCGCAATCGCCTTCTGTCGGATCTCCAAGACTCGTTCCGCGCCCCAATCGAAAACATGGACGTCGATCAGGGTGATCAGCCATTGCGCGAAAGCGACGCCCTCTGCACCGTGATGCCGCGCCCGGCTGACCAGATAGGACTCGAAATCCGTGGGGATGGTCGAAGGCTCATCCAGCTCGCTCGCGATTCGGTCAGCGTCCAGCTCCACGTCGAGTTCGGCCTCGAATGCGGACTCGAGAGCAAGACTTGGGTTTTGCCGCTCGAGCGCGCCGTAGAAAGCCCGTTGGTGATGGGCTGCCCGCTCCGCAGCCGACCCGTGCCGCAGATGCTCGCGCAGAATTTCGTCGGCAGCGCCGGTCCTACCTCGCTGTCGGAGGACGTCGGCGAGAGCCCGAGCCGCGAGCTCGGAGGCCGGGGCAACCTCGAAACCTCTCAAGAGATTCTCGAATGCCGCTCCCTTCTCCTCTCGGGCATCACGCAGTTCTGCTGCTTTGATGTAAGATCGCGCCGATTCGTCGGGAGGAATTTCGGCCCAAAAGCCAAGCGAGCCATGAGCCTCGTACGCGCGCGGATCTCGAGGAGCGACTTCCATCGCTCGCCGAAGTGCTTGGACGGCTTGAGGCACTTGGCTGGCACGTGCATAGAGTCGCGCGAGCCTCAGCAGAGATTCGAGTCGGGTTCCCCCCGTGAGTTCTTCGACAGCCGTCTGAAGGAGGGCTGCGCCCCGAATCAGGTCCCCCGCCTCGACCCACCAGCCAGCCACATCCAGACTCAGTTCCGGGTCAGCAACCAGTGCCAATGAGTTTTCTGCAAGGCCAATGGCCTCGCGAAGCTCGACTCCCCTCTTTACGAGCTGGCGGGCAAGCCGTCCGGCTGCTGCTGACTTATCGACGGGATCCTGCGCGCTCCGGACCTGGGCGGAGAGTACCGCGAGCGGGGCCTGTTGCCCGAGAAACCGTGTTACAGGCGCGGAGAGCCGCAAAATGGGCGGCAGACTGCTCGAGCTCTGCGGCGGCGGCAGAGTGCGTGGACGACGGGAGCGCTGCGGCGCTTTTCTTGACGAATCCATGAACGAAATGGGGCAAGCGCGAGGACCCCCGCACCTTCTGCCCATCATACCCAACTTGGGACTGTCGGCGGAACGAAGTGCGGATTAGCCTAGCCACCAGCCAAAATTCCCCTAAACAGGGGGGAGATCTTGGAGCTGCCCGGACATGTATAAGTTTTCTCGAAGCCGCCACGGCGCGAAAAGCGCCTCCTTGCCTACCCTCCTCGCCGCAGCGCTCGCGCTGAGCACGATTGCTCCGCAGGCGCTTGCAGCCGAACCCGAAACCCCGAAGAAGGAACCAAGCGTCGCGCCGACGGCCACATCTGCCAAGGCACCGACCACCGCCAAGCCCGCGGCCACGAAGGAAGCGGCCGCAGCTACGCCTGCAGCCGACGACTCGACGGCAGACGGTGAGGCCGGACCCGAAGGCGCAGCCGAAGAGACGGCGGCAAAAGAGCCGACCGAAGAGGAGCGCGAGGCCGCAAAGCTTTCTTTCGAAGCAGGCACGAAGGCCTTCAGCGAGGAAGACTACGAAGCCGCCGCCACCGAGTTCCAGAAGGCCTACGAAAAGGTGCCCTCTCCTCATGCGGAGTACTGGATCGCACGATCGCTCGACGCGGCGGATCCAGACAATGAAAACGCCGCTGAGGTCGTGGCAGCCTACAGCAAGTTCCTCTCCAATCCTGGAGCCCAGCACGCCGGAGCCGACAAGGTCTCCGAGGCCCAGAGTCGCGTGATGGAGCTGAAGAAGCTCCTCCCCGCGCAAATCAAACTCACGACCGTTCCCGAGGGCGCATCCGTTACCATCGATGGCAATCCGCACGACGGAAGGACCCCGCTGGAACTGGAACTGCCGGCGGGAGCGCACAAGTTCGAGCTCTCCTTGGAAGGCTACGAGCCGACGATGGTCGAGATGGACGTCCAAGGCGGAAGCGCCGTGGAGCAAGAGGTCACCCTCGCAGAACAAGCGCCTCCTCCGGAGCCCGCCGCAGCGCCAGAACCGGAAATCGTGGAACCGGCCCCGAAGAAGAGCCTCGTGCCGGCTGCGGTCACCTTGGGTCTCGGCGGTGCAGGTCTCATCTCGGGAACGATTTTCGGCATCATGGCTCTCGGAGCGAAGAAGGACTTCGACGACGACCCGACGACGGCGAACGCAGATACCGCGGAACGCAATGCGCTGATCGCGGACATGAGCTTCGGCATTGCGCTCACCTTGGGCATCACGGGCGTGGTCCTGCTCACCGCCGACGATGAGGAAGCCGCAGCCGATACCGCCAAGAAGCAGCGCGTCCTGGTGGCTCCTTACGCGGACAAGAAGGGTGGCGGACTCGCGGGACTCTTCCGTTTTTGAGACGCTCGCCCCCTGCCACCAGGACGAAAGAAGCCCCGAAACTCCGGTTTCGGGGCTTTTCTCTTTTCTGCGGTCAGAAACTGGTGTCCACGCGATCGTTCAACCAAATCGCTTCGTGAGTGCGTCGACAACCGCACCGTAGTCGGGCGGCAGCTTGACCGCCTGGTTCCGGAGGGTACTCGTCACTCCGTCGATGTCGCCCTCGTGATACTTCACCTTGAACTCGGTGAACTTGAGGCCGTTGGCGGTCGAGACACAGACGACCTTGTCCTTGGATTGAATCGTCCCATTTTGAAGGAGCTTTTCGAGCACTGCTAGACCGACGGCCGTGTGCGGGCAGGTGTACATGCCCGTCGCGTCGGCTCTCGCTGCGGCGTCCGCAAGTTCCTGCTCGCTCGCCTGCTCGACGATTCCGTCCATCTCGTCCAGGGCCAACATCGCCCGCGGCGCCGAGACAGGATTGCCAATCTGAATCGCCGTCGCTTGGGTCGGCTTCGCTTGGACGGGATCGACGTCCTTCTTTCCGGCCTTGTACGCGAGGTACATTGGATTGGCGTTCTCCGCCTGGGCGACGGCGAGACGCGGATAACGATCGATGACGCCTAGCTCCTTCATCATTTTGAAGCCGGCAAAGAGAGCTGAGGCGTTCCCCAAGTTACCGGAAGGCAGGATCACCCAGTCGGGAACCTGCCAGCCAAACTGCTGCACGACCTCGATTCCCACCGTCTTCTGACCCTCGAGACGCAGTGGGTTCATCGAATTCGCCAGATAGACGAGACCTTCTTGCGCGAGCTGCTTTACGATGGCCATGCAGCCGTCGAAGTCCGTATCCAACCCGAGAACCATTGCGCCATGCGCGAGCGGCTGAACGAGCTGAGCGGTGGAGATCTTTCCCCAAGGCAGGAGAACGACCACGGGGATGCCCGCCGCTGCGCCGTAGGCCGCGAGCGCGGCCGAGGTGTCCCCCGTAGAGGCACATGCGACCGCCTTGATCTTCGTCCCCTCCGAAATCGCCTTCTTCACGACGGAAACGAGGACGGTCATGCCGAGATCTTTGAAGGAACCGCTGTGGCTGTTTCCGCACAGTTTTACCCACAAGTCGTCGCAGCCGAGGTTCTTGCCATATCTGTCTGCCCAGAACAGATTCGTCCCGCCCTCGTACATGGACACGACCTCCTCATCGCTCACGCACGGCATGACCCACTCACGCTTGCCCCAAACACCCGACCCGTAAGGCCATTGGTTCAGGCGGTAGCGTTCGTCGAAGAGCTTCGTCCAGCTAGGTCCGCTGCGCTTCTTGAGCGCCTCGATGTCGTGATGAACCTCGAGCAAACCGCCACAGGTCGGACAAGAATAGATCGCCTGGGTCACGGGCCAGCTTCCGGCACATCCCTTGAAACACCGAAATTCCGCGCTGTACTCTGGGGTAGAGGTCACGGCGCGGACTATATTCCCAAAACGGGGACAGGCCAGCCCTTTCCCCAAACCCACCATGGGCGCCTTTTCAGCACAAAACTGGACTCGAGCCGGCTCTTCAGCCGTCTTCGCCGCGTGCCTCGGCTTGCTCCTTTTGCCGTCGTGTGAGCAAAAGGAGACGAAGTCCGAGACGCCGACCGAGCCGTGGCTCAAGGACGAAGCGGAAAGAGAGCACAGCGAGGCACCGAGTCGCCTTCGCTATCAGCTCGATTCAGGCGCAACATTATCTCTTACCCTTCCGACACGCGGCACCAAGCCGACGGGCCGTTTCTCGCGACTCAGAGGCTACGCGGAGTTCAACGTGGAGGAGCTGGCTCTTTCCCGAGGCCGAATCGCCGTCGAGCTGGACTCGCTCGAGATGGACAACCTACCGAAGCCCGACGACCCAAGCACCGAACAAGAGAACCCCGAGCTCTATCGGGACGCGACACGAGAGGCACTGCGTTGGCTCGGCCTGGGTGAAAATGTCGCGCAGGAGACCCGCCTCGAACACCAGGTGGCAGTGTTCGAGTTCGGTTCTCTTCGCTCGCTATCGCACACGAGCGCGCACACGGGATCGCTGAGGAAGACGGCCGGCTCTGGACGCGCCCGTCAGGTCTACGCGACAGCCGATGGAGAACTGTCCCTACGGGGTCTTGCGGTCCAGCGACAATTTCCCACGACGCTCCTCTTCGTCTTCCCCGATTCGGAAACGAAGGTTCCGGATTCCGTCGAAGTCACCCTCCGCTCTGGCGTCACGGTCCCTCTTTCCGAGTACGAAATCGTCCCGCGCGGACCGGACGGTCACGAGAACGCGAAACGACTGGGGCTCATCGGTAGCATCGTGGGTAGTCAAGCGAAGATCATAGGCACGCTGAAGTTCACGCGAAGTGGTCTCTCGCCAGCCGGAAAGGGCCATGACAGCCCCTAGAGGATTCGCCCGATGTGTCCCCAGCGCTCCTAGCATGCTCGATTGAAGTGAAACCCTCGGCAACGTAGCACCGCCCGATATCTCGGGATAGCCTCAATGCCACCATGCTGCGCCACACCTCTTCGAGTATTTCCCATTCGAATTCCGCCCGGACCCTGTTGGCACTCGCTCTCGCAACGACCTTCGGATGCGCGGGAACGGTAACGCCGCCAGACTCGACGCCCGTCTACGCCGAGGAGATCGCGCCCGGGGCGGAACCAGTGGAAGTCGACATGCTGAGCACGAACGATCCCGAACCCAAACCCACGGACTCATCCCAGGTTCCGACGGGTGACGAGACGCAAGTGCAGGACGCTCCCGCCGCTACTCGAGAAAGCCCTGAATCCCATCCCCCGACCGACGAAGCGGAGTCGACCTCGAACGGCCCAGGCGAAGGGGACCCCGGAGCCGAAGCCTCCGAGTAGTGGGCATCTTCACAGCATACCGAGTTCGCGGCGAATGCTCACGGAACCGGCGCTCGCCCAGAAACCGAAAAGGTCAGCCACGAGCGGAGGAACTTGCGCCTCCTCGATGCCCAAGAGCAGCGCTCCTCCCTTCTCCAGCCGCGCGATCGGTTCGACGTCGTCACAGATGATGGTTGCTGCGCGGAGTGCGGACGTACGCACTTGGCGACGGAATGCCGCCGCATCGACCACCGGGGCCGCCGCATAACGGCGCGCAGCGTCTTCGAAACGCCCCTTGGAAAGCCAAGGGAGCGCTTTGGCTAGCTTCTTGGTGGCAGGAGGGAGACGCCGCTGATTGACGTCCGGCACGTCGGCTTCCGGCGAAACGACTCGAATCGAGCTTCCCAAAATGAGAGCAAACTCTTCGTCATCGAGAGCCAGCGCCGCGGTCGTCCCTTGGGCGACACTCGCCACGAATGCCCCCAAGTAGAAGGCCTGGCCCGCCTCGGAGAGATCGGCCACCCGCGCCGGCATTACGACGCCAATCGGATCCGTGTAGACCAAGGAGATGCTGTCGACGACGTCCGAAAGGTATAGGTCCATCTCCGGAACACCGAAGCTGTGACAGAGGCGGTTCATGACCGAGCGACAAGGATGCGTATCCTTCGAAGTGATGCGATCCCCTTGGGAGGTTCCGTACTGACTGAGGGTCGGGGGGTAGACCTTGGGTAGATGCGGTGAAAGCTGTTCGAGTAGCGCCACCGCGTCCAGGGAAATCCCCTGCACCATGCATTCGGAAAGAAGACGACCGCTGAACGTACCACCGGTGACCATTGCGGGGCGGGGCTTGCGACTTTGCCACGTCGACATCTGGAGTTTGGACCCTTTACCCAGGAGCACGAGAGGTCCCGTGGCGAGGTGGGATTCGGCATTGTGACCGAGGGCATCGTACACATCGACGAGGTCTGACCAAACGTCTGCGCTGAGAGGATCGGCCTTCTGCAGGACGAGAAGCTCGGGCAAGGCCTCTTGATCGAGGTGGGCTGCACGCAAACGCTTGACGAGTTCTCGCCTGAGTTCGAGAGCAGCACCGTTGGCCGCCAGGCCCTTCTTGAGAGCAGAAATCGCTCCCTTGAGGTCTTTTTGCTTCTCGGCAAGGGTCTGACCAAGCTCCACATAGGCGCGAGCTTGATGGTCTCCGGCCGTTGATTCTGCGCAAAACGAAGCCAGTGCTTTCGTATAACCGGCCCACTCCGCCGCTTCGGTGGCTTCTTGCTCGAGGATTTGCTTCATCTCCTGAGCGGCGTCAGGGGGCTCGAGGCCGACGAGGGCAATTGCCGACGCCAAGGGTTGAAGCGCTTCGTTCCATTTCTTGGCGCGAGCCCGGAGCTTCCCGAGCGCAATGAGAGCCTCTGCACGCTCTCTCCCCGTAGAGACTTCCGAGAGCGTCTGTGCCGTCTCGGCCGCCGCCGGGGACTTCTCCTTCATCTGAATCGCCAGGAGGCGGCGAAGCGCGGCGACGTGCTTGGGTTCTCCTTGCAGCACCGCGCGTAGCTCTTGAGTGGCATCGGTCAGCTGCTCGAGATGCTCGTGGTAGATCTCGGCGAGGCGCAGTCGAATCGCCGCGAGGACGACTTCATCCGGCTTGAGATCGATGGCCCTCTGGAGCTCTACGACGGCGGGCTTCCATTGACGATCCCGCACGAGCAACTCGCCAAGCTCCAGCGTTGCAGGAAGGTTCTTCACTCCATCCTTGTCGAGTCTACGCAGCGCGGCGACCGCAGCCGGAAGGTCGTTGAGTTCGTCCGCATAGAGCTTCGCGATGGCGATCCAGTGTTCGGCGCGCGCTTCAGCCGTTTTGGCCGACTGAGCAGCAGTTGTGATGATCGTCGCCAGTCTTTCGAAGTCGGAACGAACCGAGAGCATTTCGTGTAGTGTCTGAGCCGCAAGGATGGAGTCGGGATTGACGAGTAGTCCTTTCTCGAGCGCCTCGACGGCTTCGTCCGACTTCCCGGCGGCCGCCAACACTTCCGCGGCTCGTACGTAGAGCATTGCTGCCCGCTGGACGTTGCGCACCACACGCGCCTCCAGGTCGGCCGCCTCTAGAAGCAATCCTGACTCCTCGATGGCTTCGGCAACGCGCGTGATACCGCGTGCGGCCCCGAGGTTCTCGGGGTCAGCGCTGAGTGCCGGTCGATGCTGCTCCAGAGCTTGAACCGGATTGCGCGGTTCGAGGAATTCGCCGAGACGCGTCCGGTGGGCCGACGACAGCTGCGGCTGCGAGGCTATCCTCACGTAGTGGGCATCGACGGCCGCGAGTTGCTCGGTGTTCTTGTGCGCGATTGCGGAAAGCTCGGCGTAGCGAAGGGCAGTTCGATCGCCCGGGTATCGTTCGAGAAGGGCGCTCGAAAGATCGGGAAGCTGAGCGGTCGGCTCTTCGTCTCCACCCTCTTGGGGCTTGGATGGATCGAGCGCGGATTCCGCCAACCTGAGGAGTTCACGCATGACTCCGGCCTGGTTCTCCTTGTCGACGAGGCTGGTGGCATGGAGTCGAAGAGCGCGGGTGAGGCGATGGTCGTCGTTGTTGCTCTCGTAGAGACGAATGAGGGCGGTGAGGGCTTCGACCTGGCGCGGGTTGATTTCGAGAGCCGCCTTGTAGGCCGAAATGGATTCATCCGTCTTTGCTGACGCGCTCTCGATGATCTCGGCGCGACGGAGTGTGGTCCAGAGCTGAATCGCCGCGTCGGCAGAACTCTTGGAGCGCATTTCGAGAGCGGCTGCCGTCTTGGCGACGTCAGCGCGCTGTTCGAGAGCTCGAATCAACGCATCCTGCGCGACCGCCAATTGCGGCGCATCGGAGACCGCCGCTTCGTAGGCGGCGATCGCGTTCTGGAGCTTTCCGAGTCTTAGCTCGTAGACCTGACCCAACTTGATGTGGGTTTCGGCGCGCAGACTCGGTTCGTCGATGCTCTTGATCCGCTCGTTGAGTGAAGCGGCAAGTTCGTCGAATCTCTCGAGTCTTTCCAGACAGCGATCGATTGCCCTCGCTGCCAAGGAGCTGCCGGGGTTCATTTCCAGCGATTTCTTGTAGTAACCGAGCGCCTTGTCATCCTCTCGCAAGTGCTCTTCACATAGGCGCCCCATCCGCAGAAGATGATCGGCCTTTGCCTCGGGCTTCTTGAGCTGATTGAGCTTCAAGATGAGTACTTTGAGCAGCTCTGTGTGCCGCCCGTCCGCTTCGTACATTGAAGCGAGAGAGTCCAAGGTGGGAGAGTACTTGGCGTCGAGCGAGAGGACCTGTTGATAGAGAGCAAGCGCGCGCTGGGACTGCCCGAGATCGTCGGCGCAGACCGTTGCGGCACGGTGGAGGAGTGGGACCTTTTTGGGCGCAGCAGTATGCACCTCGGCCTCCTCGATGAGTGCGTCCACGAGCACCGCATGGTCAGAAGCTCGATGCGCAGCTCGCTGCAGGGCGGAAAGAGCACCGAGGTGCCCTGGCACCTTGTCGAGAATCTTTCGGTAGACGGGGATCGCCCGCGCCGGGCGCGACAACAAGTCTTCGAGGAGCTGCCCCACCTTGAACAGGTGGAGCAAAACGACTTGCGTCTCGCTCTCGGATTCGACGGCCCTGAGGTGAAGCTCCACGAGTTCTTCGTATCTCTTGGCTTCCTCGAGGAGCCTCGATAGCTCCCGAAAGGCGTTCTGATCATCGGGCCTCAGTCCCAGAGCCGCCTTGAGATGATGGACCGCGTCGGAAGGCGAATTGAGGTGCGTCTCGCAGATCCAAGCGACCTTGATGTGGATATCCGCACGACGTTCTGCATCATCGCTCGAGGCCTCCTCTTCCGAAAGGACCTGTACGAGCGCTCCCCACGCGCTCGTCTGCTCATAGTGTTCGACGAGAGGGGTGACGCAATCTGGCCGCGACGGCGCAAGCTCGCGAGCCCGCTCGAGCACTTCGATGGCGTCCCCTTGGCGCGCCAAGCGACGATGCAGGACGTCGGCCAACCGGATGCAAAGATCCACCGTCTCGTCGCTCGACGCGCTGCGCTCGACCAGACGCTCCAGCACCCGGACCACGCCCTCGAAATCTCCTGCGCGGCGGTAGAGTTCTTCCAGAGTGCGCAAAAAGCCGACGTTCTTTCGATCCGCGCTCCACGCGAGTTCGAAGTACTGTGCAGCTTCGGCAGGCTCCCCGAGAGTCTCGGCCAAGATGGCCCCAGCGCTCGCCAGGGAGGCTGCCCGCGAAACGGGCTCCTCGACGAGGCCCGCGCGCCGATTCAGAAGGTCGACCTGATCGCGGCTGCGCTTGTGAATCGCGAGGAGTCGCTCGAGAGCGTAAATTGCGGCGGTCGCCATCGGGTCAGCGACGAGCGCCTTTTGATAATACTGCGCCGCCTCACCCGCTTGCTTCCGGTGGTGCTCTGCTACGCGGCCGCGTTCGGCCGTGTGAGCAGCCGCCAACGCGACGTCTTCGCCACGTTGCTGAGAAAGGCCCCCCAGCAATTGATCGAGGGCCTTGTAGTCCTGGTCGCGACGCGCACAGCGGGCCACTGCCATGAGTAGAGCGACCTGACCCGGCACGAGGGATAGCGCTTTCTCGTAGTCTCCACGTGCGTCCTGAGGTCGTCCGAGGCGCTCCTCCAAGACGACGGCTTTGGCGTACAGGAGCGCGGCCTTGTCCTCGGGTGCGGCGGTGATCTCGATCTGCTGATCGAAGAGTGCCAAGGTGCCCTCCCACTGTCCGAGCCTCGAACGGACCCGCAACAGGCCAGCGATTGCGGGCTCGAAAGTGGGGTCGAAGCCGTGAGCCTTCTGAAAATGACTGACTGCGGATTCGACGTCGTCCAGAACGATCTCGGACAGCCGCCCGATCTCGGCGTGGAGGCGGGCGCGCCGATTCTTCTCCTTCTCCGTGGTCAGGGCCTTCTCGCACAGCTTGACGAGATCACGTGCGGAGGCGACGCGATCCGAAAGGCTCGGTGCGGTGACGCGCGCGTCGCCCACGACGCGGCTGTAGGCTTTGGTAGAAAGGCTAGCCGACGCTGCGACTGGCATGCCCATCAGTGTGCTGGTCGTCGTCGGTTGAACTGGGGCTCGACTCGGCGGCTTCGGGCGACCTACCGGCTCGACGAGCTGGGAACCCCGGCCGGGATCGATCTTCGTGAGATCTTGGCGCGCTGGAACAGGCGCGTGGACACCCACCGCGACGGCTGGCGGCTCGGGAGAAGGGACTGGACGGCGGGGCGGAGGCGCTGGAGGACGCGAAACCTGCGGAGGCGCTGGGGTTCTGGAAAACGTTGGAGGCGCAGGCGGCTTGTTCAGGACAGGGGGCGCCGGCGGTTGTGGCGGTTTCGACATCGCCGGTGGAGGCTTGGGGATCCGAGACGCGGCCGCCGAAGGCGGCGGTGGCGGGCGCGACGGCACCTTTACGGGTGACAGGGGCGCGAGCGGTGCATCGCCAGAGGTTGAGGCCGCAACTGCCGCCTTGCCGGAAGCGCGAACTGGGGGCTTTGGCGGCGACGACGACGGCGCAGTCTTTACGGAGGCGCGCGGTGGAAGCGAAGGCTTCTTCGATGTCGCAGCGCGCGGCGGGGCTGCGCTCTTGCGTGCCGACTTGTCCGCCTGAGGCGGTACTGGCTTGCGGGATGAAGGGGGCGGCGGGGTCTGCGAGCTTGATCCCATGCCTTCATGCTACCAAGGAATCTCAAAAGTCCGCCCCCAGGAGCAAAAGACACCTCGATGTTTGCTGACTGACTAACTCACGACATTCGCGCACCACTTGGATAAGCGGCCCCGACCGAGCCAGGTGCCTTCAACGCGCCTCGGGGAACCATTCCTGTCGGAGATGATCCCGCCCGTGTGGGGCGTCGTAGTCAACTTCAGGACCTATCGGCACGATCCGATGAGGGTTGATTGTTTCGTGCGATTCGAAATAGTGCCGCTTGATGTGCTCGAAGTTCGTTGTCTCGCGGAACGCGGGGTGGGCGTAGAGCTCTCGTGTGAAACCCCAGAGATTCGGGTAATCCACGAGCCGCTTCCAATTACATTTGAAGTGCGTGACGTAGACGATGTCGAAACGAATGAGAGTCGTCCACAAGCGAATGTCCGCCTCGGTGAGGCGTCCCCCGGTCAGATAGCGGCTCTTGTCCAAAATGGCCTCGGCCCGATCGAGCCCAGCAAACAAGGCCCTCGCGGCACTCTCGTAGGCGGCCTGTGTTTGCGCAAACCCAGATCGGTACACGCCGTTGTTGATGTCCGGATACACCCAGGCGTTGATCGCGTCGATATCGGAACGCAACTCTTCAGGATAGAAGTCCCAATGCGGTCGCTCGGCGAACGCATTGAATTCGGAATTGAACATTCGGATGATCTCGGAAGACTCGTTGTTCACGATTGTGGACGTCTTCTTGTCCCAAAGCGTCGGAACGGTGACCGAGCCTCGGTACCCAGGCTCTACCTGGCGGTACAGATCGCGCAGGAGACGGGCACCATTGACGGAATCGCGAGTAGCGCCCTCGGTCTTGGCCTCCATCGTCCACCCCTCTTGGGGCAAGAACCAATCCACGACATCGTAGGAAATCGCATCGGTCAGGCCCTTGAGACGACGCATGATCAGCGAGCGGTGTGCCCAGGGGCAGGCATAGGACACGTACAGGTGATAGCGTCCCGGCTCGGCGGCGAACTCCGCGTCGGAGCGAGCTTCCACGGCACGGCGAAACACGGCATCTCGCCGACGAAACTCCCCGTCGGACGAAACCTGACGCATCCAGGTGGGACCGTCTTCGGCAGACTGCCGCATGTTCTTCGCGTTACTCATGGCCATGATGGAGGTGTACGGCCAAAACATTAGAAATTCAGGCGTTTGCTCGGCACAGGACTGTTGCAAACGCGCGAAGAATGTCCGTGTAGCAGGGTTCGAATGTGGGATGAATCCTACCGCGTCCATGTTAGACCGCGGCGGCGATGATCGTCTCCGAGCCTGCCCCCGCGCGCCGCAGCCGTCTCGTCGGACTCGATGCTGCGCGGGTTTTGGCGACTTTTGGGATCGTGTGGACGCATGTCGCAGAAGGTCAGGGTCAGTCCTATGGCTGGACCGCTCTAGGACGGTTCGGCACATCCTTCTACATCATCGTGGCTGCAATCTTCGTGGTCCGGGGCGCCGAGCGCAGCGTCCCGCGAACGTTGATGGAAGAAGTGCGAGAACGCGGACGGAGACTGCTCAAGCCGTACGTCGTCTGGTCGGTGATCTACGGTCTCTATTACGGCGCGCACGGGTTCAGCGAGGGCGCGACGTGGGAAGACCTGGTAAGATGGTGGGGGCCCGTTGCAGGAACCGCCGTGCACCTCTGGTTTCTCCCGTTCATTTTCTTTTGGGGAGTCCTGGCGGCGTGGGCCACCCCCCGGCTGAATCGACTTCCGCTGTCCGCGGTCACGATCGGCGGCGCCGTTTTCTGCGTCGGGATCTTCTGGTTCTGTTACCGGTGGCTGCATTTTGCGCTGAGTCGATACTGGCTCTGGGAATACCACCTGCATCGACTCGATCGCTGGATCGTCGAAGTCCCTCCTTTTCTAGCCGCCACCTGGGGAGCGATTGTTTTTCACCGCTCCAGCCGATCGACGCAGGACTTCTTCAAGCGTCAACTCATCCCTCTCGCCGCGATCGGGTTCTTGGGCTTCTTCATCGTCCAGTTCATCTACGCGAACCAAATCGACGTCATTCGTCGCTCGACACACACGGAGGGGCGCTTCATGGGCAACCTCGCGGCGCTCTTTCTCCTGGGAGCGTTTCTCGCGGCCGAAGGTGTGGCACTCGTGAAGAAGCTGGCCCCACTCGGGAAGTACACCTACCTGGCGTTCCTCTCCCACATGCTGGTCATCGAGTTCTTTCGAGCGCCGGTAAAATCGGTGCCGGGCTACGGTACGCTCTGGTTTTCCTTCGTCTCGAGCATCCTCGTCTTCGCGCTCAGCCTGACCGCCAGCCGCGTCATCCAAAGATATTCCGTGCTAAAATTTCTCCGCGCCTGAGGCTCGTGCAGGGCCCGTCGAGCGCCACAATCGACTGCTGGCTCGCGCAGCTTCGCGGCACAACCGACCGGCACGTCATGGATGGATGTAGACCAGCGTCCCGTCGCGCGAAAGCGCGCTGTGCCAGCGGACGGGCACGGGGGGATCAGTCACGCCGAAGAGAGTACGAGCGTCGGAAGGGGACAGATTCACGCACCCATGACTACGCGGGGTGCCAAAGCCGTCATGCCAAAAGGCGGCGTGCAGCGCGTAGCCCCCGTGGAAGTACTGGACGTAGGGTACGTCGCGGAGATCGAACTCGTCATCGGCCTCGTCACCGCTCATCGTGGAGGTGACGTGTTTGGTATGAATCAAGAACACGCCGGGAGCGGTCGAGTGCGTCGTTTCGGGATCACCCAAACCGTCCTTGCCAGTCGAGACGAGCGTGGCGAAGACCGGCCTCTCGCCGCGATAGGCAACTAGCGTCTGATCGAGGATCGACACCTCGATCCATGAGCGCTCTTCCTTGGCCCATTTGGGCATCTTCTCTCTGGGCTCGATCTTCACGACCAGCGCATGATCTTTGATGAAGTATCCTTCTTCGGTTTCGAGGTACTTCTCGCCGTACAGAGGAAATTCCTTGCCCGTGAGATGAAAAGCTTCCCGAAACTCGATGGGTCGGACGGGCTTGATGTCGCCCTTTTCGATGGAGCCTTCGTATACGAACTGGGCGCGGGAGCGCACGAAAGCGATGGGTAGGCTGTGATCCTGATCGAGACTTACCCCCGCAAATTCACTCGCCGAGACCGGTGTGAGGCGATCCAAGGGCAGCAGCGAAAGGTCCGCCGTCAGCCCCCATCGCCTGCCGTCCGCTTCGAACAAGTCGATGAAAGCGAAAGAGCTACTGCCGAGCGCTCGCCCCGTCATGAAGTCGTGCTCCAAAACGGGGTAGCCGTACGGGCGGGGGATTCGCTGACCGTCGGAGAGCAGTTCCGGAGGCGGTGTGTCGGCGCTCTCTGCCCAGACTTCGCCGAAATTCTTCTTCAGGTGACCCGCCAGATCCTGCTCCGCGATCTGTTGTTGCTCTCGCGTCGGAATGCGCGTGTAAAGCGGTGGAGTCGGATAGCGACTCGTGCCGTACGGGTACGGCAGAGCGAGAGAACGATCGGGTTGAAGGGATGCAAGCCGGACAATCGGATGTTGTGGGTCGATCGTCGCCGTCTTGCCGACACAAATGTAGCCGTCGGGCTCGACCCGATACCACCCGTCGGGACATCCACGTCGGCTCGCCGGGACTTCCGCCCGACGAAGAAGGGCTCCGGTTCGAGCGAATCCGATGATGGTCGCGTCGATATCAGGACGGCTGCGGATGATGGTTTGCTTGGACAAGGCGCCGACATAGAGGTCGGGGTTCAGATGCTCGGCCGACGGCTCCGGTGCCGGTCCTTCCTCTTTCGCAACTTCGGTAGCGGGGACGTCCTCGTCCACGGCCGCCCCCACTTCACCGAGGCTCGCAACCAAGGCGCCCTCTGCCGGCCCCGGTTCGGGTTCCTCGTGGAGGCCTTCCGGAGGCGGAAGGTCGGCGACTGACTCGGGCGCGGCGGCTACCGGGAGAGAACCATCGAAGATCGCTTTCTTGAGCCAGGCGGGCGCCTCCTCTTCGATAAGAGCGCGCGGAATGGTCAGAAAAAGCGCGATGATGGCGAGAAAAGCGCCGCCTCCAATCCCTACGAAGACCTGCCGAAATACCATGGACAGCCTCCCGGGTACCCGAGGCTTCGCTAAGCGGACAACTTTTGGGCAGAAGCTATCTGCTCACGACTCGCGGAGGCCCATCCCGACGAGGAAGACTTCTTTGCTGTTCTGACGCACCCCCTCGGGGCGGATGACCCGCGATTTCTTCAGATACTTCTTGGTCAGGCTCACGGCTTCATCGAACTCCGGCCCCATGAAGATCTTGCACACGAAACTCGCCGTGCCCGGCTTGCCAAAGGTGCGTGCCACGTCGAGTGCTCGCTGAAAGAGTTCGAAGCTCATGACCTGATCGCGGAACTTGATGCCGCTGGTCTTGGGGGCCATGTCGCTCAAGATGACGTCGTAGGGACCATGTTGCGAGAGCAGCTCGCTCTCGAGGTCGAAGGCGTCGCCTCGAACCACCGTGACGTTGGGGGCAAACCCCTGTGTGATTTCCTGAAGATCGACGGCCAGGACGTGCCCGCCCTGTCCTACCTGCTGGCTTGCATACAGAGACCAGGAACCGGGTGCAGCGCCGAGATCGACGACGCGCATCCCCTTTTTGAGAATCTGAGTCTTCTTCTGGATCTCTTCCAGCTTGAAGACGCTCCGAGCAGGGTAGCCCTTCTTCTTGGCTTCGAGCGTCTTCGGATCGACGCCCGCGTACGGGTTGGTTCTCTTGCGGGCCACAGCGGAATCTTTCCTCAGTCGATCTCGGCCAGCAAGCTCTTGCTAGGCCATGGACCATCCGGCCCCGCCGGGCAGTCGAGCCCCGCTTTCATCTCTTTCAGAGAGGTCAGGCGTCGACCCGCGCTCTGACAGGCGGCTTCGATAGTGCTCCGGAACGCTCGGGGGGACGTCTTCGTGTGATTCGTCACGCACAAGAGGCGGCCGCGTGGAGCAAGGATACGAAAGCAATCGGCCGCGGCCTGTCCGTAACGGCTCTTCACGCTGAACGTTCCCTTGCCCACCGTGGAAAAGCTGGGAGGATCGAGCACGATGAGGCTGTACTGATCTCCACGGCGTACGGCTCTAGCCAAGAACTTCATCGCGTCCTCCTTGAAAAAGCGATGCCCGTCTGGAGCAAGCCCATTGAGGTCGAAGTTCCGCCGGCTCCTCTCGATGGCCTTCGCGGACAAATCCACGTTGGTCGTCTTGGCGCCACCCAGCGCGGCCGAGACCCCAAAGGACGATGTGTAACAGAACAGGTTGAGCATCTTGCCCTTCTCGGCCCACGCTCGCACGCGGCGCCGATTGTCTCGCATGTCGACGAACAACCCGGAGGAGAGTCCATCGTGCAAATCGATGAGGAATTTCATGTCCCCTTCGCGAATGACGAACGACCCGGGTGCGCTCTCGCCCACGACCGGGCGGTCCGGTGCCAGCTCCTCCGCATCTCGTGAGCGAAGATCCGCGCGCACGCGCTTCTTGAGGTACACGCCCTGGTAGCCGAGACGGAGGACCTGGTTTCCGATCTCGTGAACGCGAGGCAGCAGCTTCTCTTCGTAGACGTTCATCACGGCGAATGCTCCGTACACATCCACGGTCAATCCGACGAGCCCGTCCCCTGCCCCATTGACCAAGCGATAGGCTCCCGTTTGTGGGGCGAGCGGTGCACGCAGCGTGGCGGCATCGAGGAGCGCGTCTCTCGCTTGACTTGGAAACTCCTCGTGGCCCGATAGTGCGCTCGAGAAGCACTCCGGCACCGGAGCCTCGAAGCGCTGCGGGAGAGGCTCTCCCGAGAGCGAGCTTGCGTGCAGCATGAGACGGGAAGCCGGCGCCCCCCCGTAGAGGCGATCTCCAACGACCGGAAAACCGAGATGCGCAAGGCTGGCGCGGATTTGATGCGTGCGACCGGTTTCCAAGCAAAGCTCCACGAGGGCGCGCTCGCCAACGCGCCGGAGGACTCGAAGTTGAGTCACCGCACGTTTGGCTCGCGACGACGCCCCCTTTCCCTGTGGGCGCGATGCACTCACGTGTGAACGCTTCCCGTCGAAATGGAGCCAAAGCTCGATGCGCTTGTCGTCTGGTAGAACGCTGCGAGCGGCTCCTCGCGCTGGCCCCACCACCGCCTGGTACACGCGCTCGATGCGGTGCTTCTCCATGGCTTGCGCAAACTCGGCGTCGCGGTCCTTGTCGGCTACGAAAAAAAGGAGACCACTCGTGTCCTGGTCGAGGCGCTGATGGATCGAGAGGTCCCGTAGCCGGCCCCGGGCAACGTCGGAAGCCTTCAGGCGCTCCACCAAACTGTGGGCAAGCGACTCGTCACCCCCGTAGACCGGAAGGTGCGGCGGCTTGTCGACCACGATGACGCCGTCGCGGTCGTACAAAATGCGTTCGACGCGCCACAGGGGCAGCGAGACAGCTGCTCCAGGCGCGTCGTTCACGAGAGCTCGTCCTTCAGAGAGGAGGGCGAGAGAACTCAGGCAGGCTTGCCCGCGTTCTTCTTCTTTACGGCCCCGCGAAGCACGACCAGAGCGTTTTTGCCGCCAGGAATGCCGCCGCGCACCAGAACCAGGTTGTCGTCCGCCAGGATCTTCACGACCTTCTGGTTGAGGACGCTCACCGTCTTGTTCCCCATTTGACCGGGCATCTTCTTGCCCTTGAAGACACGACCCGGGGTCATGTTCATACCGATGGAGCCCGGGTGACGGAAGTACTCGTGGGTACCGTGGCCGCCTGGCGCACCCGCGAAGTTGTGCCTCTTCATGACGCCCGCGAATCCCTTACCCTTGGAGGTGGACTGCACATCGATGAACTGACCCTCTACGAATACGGAATCGGGCTTGATCTCAGCGCCGATTTCGAGAGCGGCCGCCTCCTCAGCCGTGCAACGCAGCTCGATGAGCTCACGCTTGGCGCTGACGCCAGCCTTCTTGTAAAAGCCCGCGAGCGGCTTGCTCGTGTGCTTTTCCTTGCGCTCTCCGAGGCCGAGCACGAGAGCATCGTAGCCGTCCTTCTCTTGGGTGCGCTTGGCAACGAGGGTCGCATCGGTGCGAACCACGGTGCAAGGAATGACCGTTCCGTCCTCTTCGATGACCTGGGTCATGCCCACCTTGCGTCCGACGACGCCGGGATTCGTATTCATGATTGACTCTTTCGCCTGATTGGCTGACGGCGCTTCGGTGGACAAGATCCGGACGCACCATGCGTCCGCTTCCCAGCCGATCGACGCCAGCGTCGAGGGGGACGGAGAGAGGTGAATGAAACCCGAGCTCCGTCGGGGAGGCGCTAGTTAGCTCCGCGGGGCGGGTGGGTCAACCGAATCATCACGGAGAGCCCCGTAGGGTTCTCGCGAGACTGGAAGCGGTTCCCTACAGTTTCCCACACTCATTTGCATTATCACTGGAACCTCTCACTTCGGCCAACCGTCTCTGATCTGTGCGGTCGGGTCCGGTTTTTCGCGTGAGCGATAGCGTTTGCCGCATTTTCGGGTAAAAGAACCCGCATCCCGAACCGCTTCTCTTGGAGTGACCGGATCGAGAGATTTAAAGAGGGGGCCCGCACGGTGCATCCCCCGGTCGTAATAAGGAATACCCGAAAATGAAGAAGACCATTTTTTTGATTGGAACTGCAGCAGTGGCTGTGTCTTTGGTCGCCTGCGCGAGCGACAGTGGCGATGGCGATGATGACGGCCCCAAGAAGCCGATCTCGGGCTCGGGCGGAAGCTCTGCGGGTACCGGCGGTGACGGTGGAGACGGGGACGCACCTGGCGCCACGGATGCCGACTTCGTTGAAGGCGGTCGCGGAACCTTTGGCGGTTGGGACGGTTACATGTTCACCGCGGTCGAGGCTATGTCCAGCATCATGCCGACGGAGTTCACGGGTAGAAACCTCTGCGTAACCGGTACGCTGGGCGCAAGCTACGAAGAATGGGCGCTCGTCGGCTGGAACATCGCTCAGGATATCGATCCCGAGACGTTCGAGGGCGGCGCGGTCAACTCGATCTCTCCCGGTGGTACCGGCGTCGAGGTTCAGGTCATCAACAACGGCGGCAGCGGCCTCCGCGTTCAGATCCAGACCGACGAGGACGCCACCGAGTTCTGGTGTGCGCCTGTGCCTCCGGCTGGCGGCGTCATCCCCTGGAGCGACTTCAAGAAGGAGTGCTGGACCACGGGCGGCGCAGCATACGACGGCGTCCAGCCGATCGCTCAGGTTGCGGTTCAGACCTACGCCGGAAGCGAGACGCTCCCGACCAACTTCGACTACTGCGTGCTCCACCTCGGGCCCGCTGGCGTCGAATAAGAACGCCCCCTCGGCGATGCGAAGCGGTAGGTGGATTCACCAGCCGCTTTTTCTTTGTCCACAGGACGGCTTCTTCGCTCCCGGAATGACGTGATGCTGACAGAGGCTTTCTTGAGCCCGACTTCCGTTGTCACTGCCCCCGTGCGCCGATGATAGATTTCTCCGCGCGGGGTCCGTCAGCTCCGAAAAAATCAGAAGATTTCGCCGATGAGTGAGTAGCGAGTGTGGCGAACTTCAGCCAAATTGTACGGTAAGGTTTAGGCGCCTCGTGCCGGCACGGCAGAGGGGCCACACCTTCAATCCTTAACTGGTGATCTCGATTCACATTTTCCTTTGGACGACCCGCTAAGATGAAACGACTGCTCGTCTCCCTCACGGCGCTAGCCGCACTTTTCGTTGCTTGCCAACCCGCCGAAGAAGAAGAAAAATCCATCTGCACGAACAACGACGCCGACTGCGACGGTGTGCCCGACGACCTCGGCGTTGCGGTGGATCAGGATGGATACCCCGGTCCCGACCTCTTCGACTACAACGGGGACGGGACAGCAGATGGCTATGCCGTGGACACGACGTGCGACGGCGTACCGAACGCCCTCGGATTGGACACGAACAACGACGGCTACGTGGACGCCGTCGAACTGAACCCGGGCGGCACACCACAAATCATCACGACGGGAGACCCAGGCGCGACTTTCAGTTGTTCCACCCCTCTCTTGCCCTCGGCCGGCGGCTCTCCAGGAGACGGCGACGGGAGCGGGAGCGGCGGCAGCGGGAATCCTCCCCCTCCTCCTCCCGGCCAATGGTACGCACCCGTGGTGGGCGCGGCGGCGGGCGCCTTGAACGCCGAATACACCAGCTGGAAGAACCGCTACGTAAAGACCGACTGCGGCGGCGGCAAGATCAGCGTGAAGAACGGTCTCGGCGGAGCCTACTCAGAAGGCATCGGGTACGGCATGCTCATCATGGCCAATCTCGGCACCCAGGCGGAGTTCGACGGTATTTGGACGACCTACCGCGAAGCCCCCAAGAGCAGCGGTGGGCTCATGCAGTGGAAGTGCGACGAATGTGTCACGAGCTGCCCCGAGTCGAACGGTAGCTCGGCATCCGACGGGGACATCGACGCTGCGATGGCCCTTCTCCAGGCCGAAGTGCGCTGGGGGGGCGGCGCCTATCTCGAGGCCGGCCGTCAGCTCATCGCGACCATTCGCGCTGCCGTCCTCCGGAACTGCAACGGCGTGGTTCATTTGACGCCGGGTGAATGGGATCCGGGCTGCGCCGCGCTCAACCCGTCGTACTACTCACCGGGCTACTACAAAGTATTCGCAACCATCGACACCCTCGGTTCCGGCGTCTGGCTGCAGGCAATCGACAGCGCCTATGATTCATGGACGGCCTCGATGGGCATGCAAAACCCGGCTGGGACCCAACAGATCAGCTCCATCTGGCCGGACGGCCTCGGCAACACTTGCTTCTCCTGCAACGGTTACGACGGCTGCCGGGTGCCCTGGCGCATTGCCATCGACTACGCTTGGACGGGCGAGCAGCGCGCTCAGTCCCTCCTCAATACCGTGTCGACGATGATCGATACGAACGGAATGCAGACGTACACTGGCAACGGCAACAACAACAGCGCGTTCCTCGGAGCGCTAGCGCTCTCCGGCCTCGCAGTGAGCCAGGCCAAGGCCGACCAACACTACAACACGTGGCTCAGCTCGAACCCGAGCGACCAGCCGTACTACCAATCAACGCTTCGAGTCGTGTATCACCTGCTCGCTGGCGGCGCGTTCCCTTCGGGTTTCGAACTCGCCGCCCAGTAAGAGCGCGCGTCGCTCGGCGATGAGTCGGAAACGGGGGCCGCTGGCCCCCGTTTTTCATTTTACCGGGGCGCGCTCATGAGCAACGAGGCTGAGCGTCGAGCGATGCCCTGAACGCGAGCGCCAGGCAGCTACCTTCGACGAGCGTTCCCGACCACCTTTCTGGGCGGCGCTCGCCGTCCAACAATTGCCGGCCAAGATGTCAAGATATCTTGACGTCAAGACATCCTGATGACGGAGGCGAAGGAGGGCTGCGATCCCGCAGCTGCTCGCGGCGAAGCTACTCGCAGGTCGGTTCCGCCGAGCACTGGAGCCAGTTGGTTCAGCCGAACACTGGAGCCAGTTGGTTCAGCCGAGCTCGGGAGCCAGTTGGTCAGCCGAACACTGGAGGCGGGCCGTCTCACCCGTACGAAAACTGAACCCGGCTCAGTTCGTCGTAAAGATACACGTTCGCACAGATCGCCTTTTCGAATACGTCGAGATGAAGCGATTCGTTGGGACCGTGCGCGCCCGTTTGGGGATCCATCACCCCGTTGAGAATCAGGGGTAGGTGGGAGTAGCGACGACCGAAAAGGGCGACGAACGGGATGGAGCCGCCGATCCCGATCTGCACTAGGGGGCGGCCCCATGCCTTTTCGTAGGCGCGATCCGCCGCTTCGAAGGCGGGCCCTTCCGGCTCGTAGAGCCAAGACTCCGCGCCGCCGGGATGCTCGACGAGGGTCACTCGAACCCCCCCAGGAGGATCGGCGAGCAGGATGTCGTCGAGCTCGCTGCGGATGTCCTCCTTGGTTGCACCCGGCGGAATGCGAATCGAAAGGGTCGCCGACGCTGCCGCGCGGAGGGCGTTCTTTTGTTCTTCGGGGCGAGGCAGGGTCGTGGCGACGATCGTCACTGCCGGCTGACGCCAGAGCCACTCGGCTACCGTGCCACCCTCCTCCGGAAGGGGCTCGATGAATGGGAGCAGCTTGGCCCCCTCGCGAACGACCTCGCTATCGAGGGGAACGCGACGCGCGCTTTCCTTGAATGAATCGGAGACCTCTTGGAGACAGAACACCGGGCGCCCGTTTTCGTCGGTGAGCCGTGCCAGAATGCTCACGAGGGCGGTACTCACATCCGGCGCCATGTTGCCCCAGAGCCCCGAATGAATGTCGCTCTCCAGCGCTTCACAGTGCACCTCGACCTCGTAGAGACCGCGCAGCGATGTCGTGAGCCCGGGAACGACCGTCGATGGGTTTTCGCAATCGGTGAGCACCATGGCGTCGGCGACGAAGTCGCTCGGATACTCGTCCATGTAGCGCTCGAGGTTGGGCGAACCGATTTCTTCCTCGCCCTCGATGACGAACTTGAGGTGGACCGGGATGTCCCCGGCCTCATGGAGCCATGCGCCCACCGCAGCCAAATGCGATACCCACCCGCCCATGTCGTCGGCGACGCCGCGCGCGAAGAGTCGATCGCCGTCGGGCGTCTTCTTACGAACCGCTTCGTGTGGTGGAGTGTCCCAGGCCTCACCCTTGACGGGTTGGAGATCCAGGTGCCCGTACACGAGGATGGTCGGAGCGCTCGGGTTCTTGCTGCGTCGAACGGCCGAGACGAGCGGGAGCGCACCAGGAAGCTCGCGGACTTCCGATTCGAAGCCGATGCCGTGGAGCCTCTCGCTGACGACCTGGGCCAGACGCCGTACGTCCCCTGCGTGTTCCGGTTCACAGCTGATGGCGGGGATGCGCACGTACTGGCCGAGTTCCGCGATGCTGACGGGCAACTGGACACGCGCTCGAGCGGCCACCCGCTCCACCAAGGACGCCGCACGGCTCGGCGGATTGATGGAGTTTTGAGTTGCTGGAGGAGCGTTCGAATCGGATTTGGGGAATCGAGACACAGGATAAGCTCGGATGACTGTAGCTGGGCTTGGTTATAGGGCAGGCTTCGCCCAACAAATAAGAAAAAGATCCCCACCCGAACGGGAGGGGATCTTTTTTGGCGGAGGGAACGTCTCCCTCCTCACGACTCGACGATTAGGGAACCGTAGTGGTCGTGCCCTGCGCAAGGGCACCGGTGCTCTCGCTGAGGGCGGGCGCGAGAGTCAGGACGATTTGACCGGTCGCTGCATCTTCTTGGACCTCCATCGTCTGACCGATGAAGGTGACCAGCCCGCCCATATTCGCTTGGGCGAAGGCGATAGCCGACTGACCGTCGGCAGCCGCATCGCCAGGATCCACGCTTGCGTTGTATCCGTATTGGAAGTTGATGGGCTGATCCATCGAAAAGCCGAGGCAACGCCATCCGATGTCCTCGGTATCGGTCGCAACTCGGAAATCCGCCGGTACGGGCTGGTACTTCTCGCCCTCTGCCTGAATGGGGGTAGGAACCAATGCCGACGCCGATGCGCACAGGCGCCGAGAGACTCCCACGGAGGCCCCAAGAGCGAGCACCGTTCCGTCCATCTGCTCACCTTCGAACGCGGAGAGCGCGTCCTTTGCCATGCGACCGACGGCCAACCTCGCCTCGGCCGACTTCGCGTTCGCGACGTACTTCTGCACGCCGTAGATCGCGAGCGCCGCAA
>CBFGUR010000057.1:0-34117 GCA_965652275.1 uncultured Polyangiaceae bacterium
CACGACGGCTCACGCCGCGTGATTCACGCGGCAACTTCCTTGACACTCACCGGTTGTACGCCCAAGCGGCAACGCTCCTCCGGCCGGAGGGGGTACTCATTGTCTGCGACGCGGAACCAACCCCCGAACAGTCCGAAGAGCAGCGGCAGCTCGCATCGACGCGACGGGAACAGGAGCATGCTATGCTTTGGGCTGGGTTCGAGCGAGTGACGTGTCACCGTTTCGAACACCAATACTACGTCATCTCGGCGAGAAAGAAGTGACCCGCGGCTCGCTCGAAGGTGCCTTGTCGAGGGCCCATCGCCTTCATGGGCTTCACCTGTGACGTCCCCGAAGGCTATTCTGGTTGGTGGAGCCAATGGCGCGGGAAAGACAACCTTCGCGCGGCAGTATCTGCCCTTGCTCTATCCAGGTATCGAGTTCCTCAATGCGGACGAAATTCAGCGAAAGTCGGCCCCCGCGCTTTCGTCAGTAGCTGCCGGCAAGGAGTTGCTCCGGCGCCTCCAGGTCGCAGAAGACGCAGTCTCGTCGTTCGCGGTCGAGACCACGCTCGCTTCACGCATGTACCTCCCCCACGTCCGCCGATGGAACAACGCCGGCTTCGAAACCATCCTCCATTTCATTGAGGTTCCCTCGGCAGATTTCGCAGTTCGGCGCGTGGAAGAGCGGATGAGACTCGGCGGTCATACGATTCCCGCGGATTCGATTCGTCGCCGGTACCGCCGCGGAATCGAGCTATTCCTGTAGGCATATCGCCCGCTCTTTGATCTGTGGTACCATTGGAAGACTGATGAAGAAGGACTCAAACTCTTCGCTTCATAAGCCGCCGGTCACTGAAGACCTGGAATTGGTGCTTGAAGCCGCGCGACGAGCCAACTGGGACGCCCAGCATGGACCCGCGCACCTCCGTACAGGTCGTTTCTTCATCAGCGAGCTGCACGAGGCCCATACCTCGAAGCCTTCGGCCGCGATTGCTGACGCGGACGAGCAACGCAGCGCTAGCTAACGCCACGGCCTCATCGATTCGCTGCCCAACAAGCCTTTGTGACCGACGGCCAATTGCGACGCCATCGCTCCGCTGAAATGCCTCGTCCGGCGCTCGCTCTTCCCCGTTGGGGATGAGCGCCGGTCGGCGTATCCTGCTTGTGCCTCAGGCCGCGGCACAACGGCAGGGCGTTGTGCGGACGTCATATGGTCACGCAATTCCGAAAGCTAAACGGCGAGTGGAACGCCGAACCGAATGCACCCGAGCCCACCGTCCACGTTGTTGGAAATGATGTGATCCTCGAGTTCTTTGCGAACGCCCTTCGGTTTGCGCGCTTCTCTGTCGATCAACGACTGCAGCTCCGCTTCTCAAACGTGCGAAGGTACCGACTCGGCTTGACCAATGACGAGGGTTGGTACATGGGGCAGTGTCGCTTCAGCGGGATGGCGCCTGCGTGGGGCGCGTTCTACGAAGTCACCGGTGACTTGAGACTTGGACTTGCCCCCCAGGACTGGCGAGAGGTGGCAGGAGAAGTCGCCACCGGCCGGCACTTTCTCTTCTATCTTCGAGACGAGACCTTCGAATGCGAAGCCGACGATTAGGCTCTCTTGGAAGATAACCTGTTGAAAAACAACAACTTCACCACCGGTTGACTGCGCCCTCGCTCAGTTCTACATTTTTGTAGAAATGGCCAACCAAACTCAGATCTCGGCGTACATCTCGAAGACCACCAAGTCGCTGGTCGAGGAGTACACGGAGCAACACGGGGTCAAGAAGGCTCACCTCGTCGAGGAGGCGCTGCTCCACCACATTCAGGCTCTGCGCGAGCTCCCGGCCGATCTCGTCATCCCTCCTCGGGTCGTCGTTTCACGCGACGTTGGCGAGGTCATCTTGGAAAAGATTGAACGGCCGCGGAATCCCACCAAGGCCATGCGCGATCTGCTGAAGAACAAATGATCCTTTCAGTTCGGCGCCTTCGGTCCACCGATGACCGGAGCGGATTTCGCTCAGGACAGGTCGACCTCGATCGCTTCTTTCTCCGCTTCGCTGGTCAGAACCAGTTCCGGCACCACCTCGGCACCACCTATGTTGCCGTCGATGAGGACGACCTCATTGTTGGGTTTGCCACCGTTTCCGCGTCCCAGATTGAGGTCGAGGACCTGCCGGCTGCTAAAACCAAACGCCTCCCGAACTACCCACTCCCAGTGCTCCGGCTCGCGAGGCTTGCGACCCACGAGGATTTTCACGGCACCGGCGTTGACGCAGTGCTCCTTCGCGCCGTGTTCGTTCTCGCACACCACATGGCTCTGGACTACGGCTGCGTCGGTGTGCTCGTCGATGCCAAGTCCGATGCCGTCGAATACTACAAGCGTTTCGGCTTCTTCGAATTGGACACTCTTCGCGGTGCGCTTGGTGATCGACCAGCACCCACCATCATGTTTCTCGAACTGGGTGCGATACCGAAAATCTCAGATACTCCGCCCGGGGACTGAAAGGTCGGTGTTGAAAGCCGCACAACAGGCCGTTTGTGACCGACGGCTACCATCGACGCTTCCGCTTCGTTGAAAGGTTCCGTGCGGCGCTCGCTCTTCCCCTTTGGGGATGAGCGCCGGTCGGCGTATTCTGCTTGGGCCTCAGGCCGCGGCACAACGGCAGGGCGTCGTTGGGGAGACAGCCGCATGAATCCTCCTGCTAGGATCACCACTCTGTTCACACGTCCCTGGGTGGGTACATTCGTGTGCTTGCCGTAGATTCAGAGGATGCCAAGACCTTGATTGCTGGAAATCCTGTCTATGAAGCGGGAGGAACCATCGAAATCAGGGAACTGCCGCGAACGGATTGAGCCGACTCCGCGAAGTATTGGGAATTGCCGGCGTGCTGATTTGCCCCGATTGCCAAATGGCGCTACCATATATGCCATATGGCACACACGGCGGAGGCCCAGGTTGCAGCCCTTCTTGGTGGTTCAAAAGTGCTCGGTGGAATCTCCGGCGCTGCTGACTTCGTAGATGCTGTCCGGCATGGGTTGCCTTATGCTTCACTCGAGGCGCTTTCAGATGCCCTTCAGACTGACCTCAGTGCAGTCGGGGACGTGGTGGGTATAGCTCCGCGCACTCTTGCTCGACGCAAACATGAGAAGCAACTGTCACCCATCGAATCAGATCGTCTCTATCGGATTGCCTACATTCTTCATTTGGCGGCGTCGACCCTGGGTGGAGTGGGCAAGGCTCGCTTGTGGCTCCAGCGTCCGAACCGAGCGTTAGGAGGAGCCGTGCCTCTCGCTTTCATTGATACCGAGATCGGCGAACGAAAGGTTGAGCAGGTCCTTCTCCAGTTGACGCACGGAATCTACGCGTAATGAGAATTTGGCGGATCTGCCGGAAGCCAGTCGCTCGTTCTCCCCTCGATGGCCGAGGTGGTTTAGTGGTTGCTGGCCGTTGGCACACGCCTCGACGGCTCGTCAGCTACTCGTCCGAGTCGCTTGCGCTTGCCAGTCTTGAGGTTCTCGTCCACTCCGACCTGGACCTCTTGCCTGACGACCTCATGGCTATAGAAATCGACGTCCCGCCGAAGGTCAAAGTGGCTGAAGTCAAAGTCAGGGACTTGCTTCGGAATTGGCGCAAGCACCCAGCGCCGAGCCGACTGCAAACGATCGGAAACGAATGGCTTGATCGAGGGCGCACCACGCTTCTGAAAGTTCCTTCTGCACTGGTGCCGACGGAGAGCAACTTTCTCGTCAATCCTATGCATCCAGGCTTTTCGGAGCTTCGAGTTGTGCGACGCTTCAAGTTCGCATTCGATAGTCGCTTCGGACTCCGCGGTGGCGAAACCAGCTAATTCAGGCCAGGAGCGGGGGATGGTGAGCGCCGCCCACTCGACAAAGTTTGGCGAAGAAACTTCGTTGATTTGAAGCGCCAGTGGACCCAGCTCTGCTTTCCGTTGCGCTCGGTGACGGGTGCGACGCCGCCGTATCGCTGGACTTCAGCAGTGCTTTGGAATCGGTCTCGGTCCTCGCCAAATGCGGCGAGCAGTCGCGGGGCATAGACCGCCGCTGCGCTCGGGAAGCTGCGGAAGATTTTGAGGTCCGTGAGGCGCGAGGACACCTTCTCGATTTCCTTGTCGTAGGTCTCGATGGCCGTGCGCAAGGCCTTGAGCTGCGGGATGAGGGCCTCGACCGTCAGCTTCGCGGGCGTGATGACGCCGGAATCCTTGGTGAGCGGCCGGGTCGTTTTGATGCTCTCAATTCGCGCTTCGATGCAGTCAGCTCGGCGCACGTTATGGTCATGAAAGAAGCTCGCCAACGTCGCCTTGCGCGCTCTCTTTGCTTGCTCGACTATCGGCCAGCGAGCGACGAAGTCGCAGAAGACCACGGTGCCCTTGTCCTCAAACCAGTCCAAAACCTGCGGATAGTACTGCGCTCCGCCTTTCGTCTGCTACTACGACCCCAAACGCGAGTCTCTCGTCGACAGGGATGCAAGTACTCCTCACGATGTCTTCACCTGTACATCCGCCGCACTCCCGGAGTGGAAACACATCGGATGCATGAGCTTTCCCAAAGAGTGGACCCCGCCACCGCCGCTGAGTTGTCCCAGGTCTCGCCAGCGCTACTGGAGCCGCTCGGGAAAGCAGTTCATGTGCTGCGTCGACAAGAGCAATTCTCTCTCTTGCGCGCTTATTCCTACTATGGTAGGAATAAGCGATGGCTGCGTCAGTGGCGAAGCTTTCAGTGAGCGTCCCCAGCGAGCTGGCCAAAGCCGTTCGACGGCGGGTTGGCGGCCGTGGGCTCTCAGGTTTTGTTGCAAAAGCGCTGGCGCACGAACTTGAACGCGAACAGCTGGGCTCGTTCCTCCAAGAAATGGACGAGCAACTCGGCGAAGTCTCAAAGGCTTCTCTTTCTAGCGCTCGCAAAGCATGGCCGAAGCGCTAATCCTCGACTGCGAGGCACTCAACGTTCTCGCTCGACCAAGCGAGCGCGGTGTCAACGCCGGGCGTGCACGCGCGGTACTCGCGACCGCCCACGAGCGCCGCGCTTTAGTCCGGGTGCCCGCGCCTGTTCTCGCCGAAGTCTACCGTGGCCCTAGGTACGACGCCGCCATCGATGGCCTACTCAATGGTAGGGGGCTTCTCGTGGTACCTTTGACGCAGGAGATCTCACGAGTCGCCGGACATCTCCTCGCTAGAGCAAAGCTTAGTTCAGCTCATGCGGTTGACGCCTTCGTCGTGGCAACGGCTATGCGTTTCGATGCGGCGCTCATTGCGACTGGCGATCCAAACGACATCAAGCGCCTCGTGGGGAACCAAGCCCACGTGAAGGTGTTCTCAATCTAGCGTTTCACACGAAATGCGGTCTAACTAGCCGCTTCTGCTGACGCGGGTTGTGCAGGCTTCCGTTTTACCCCTGAGTACGGAGTAGGTGCTCGGTCGCCGCTCTTTCACTCCCTTTGGTCGTGGCGGCCGGTCGTCGTAACCTGGAGCGCCTCGCGCGCAGCAGAACGGCGAGTCGTCGTTCGGCAGCCTTGATCGCTTGCCCTGGGATTCAAGACTGATGAGCGTGATCTGAAACTAGGTTTGGTTTGCCCCGCGCGGGAGACGCACTGCCGGGTCGATGTGTTTGAATAGACGGAACTTCGCGCGCGGCGCAGGTTCGGAAAACCTCATGAGGGCGGCGCTTCAAGAACTTGCCATTTGGTGGGGGTCTGAGTCATGTTGATCGGCACCGCCCGACCATGACGAGTCTAACCGTTGTCCCGATGATCAGTGTTCTCGACATTGCTGCGAGCATCGACTGGTACAAATCCGTAGGCTTTGAAGTCACCGGCACGCACGACGATGACGGCGAGATGAACTGGGCTCGACTCAGACTCGGAGAGAGCCACATCATGCTCAGCGCCGGAGGTCTACCCCAGACCGGAAACCACCGGGAGGTGGTCTTGTACATCAAGGAGGTCGCAGTCGATGAAATGTTCGCCGATCTCCCAGGTGAAATCGACGTCGTGCGTGAACCCTACGACGCGTTTCATGGTCATCGGGAGTTGGTCTTGAAAGACCCTAGCGGATACTGGGTTGTCTTTGCTCAAACACTCGCAGCAACTGACTGAGAACCAGCGCCGCCTAACCAACATTCTAGTTTGCGGAGCCCTTTCGCGCGCTCTTCTCGAAGACGTTTCAGTTTCCTTTGGCTGCCACATCTCAGGCGTCTCCTTCGCGGGCCCTCGTCGTGTCGGGCAAGCTTTGGTTTGGGTCACCAGGCTCGTGGTGCTCGGTGTCTTGCTCCGGCTCGCGCGCTTGCGAGGCATCAAGATGCGTGCGCCACCGTCCCGCGCGAGCTAGCCTTCGGCCATGCACGCCAAAGCGCTTCCAGTCTTGCAGGAACTCGCTTCACAGATGGTTTTGGGAGCGCTTATGGCGGAGCTCCGAGCTCGGTGGGGTGGCTTTGACCTCGTCGATCACTGGCAACAGGGTGAGTTTCACCATGACACCGTGTTCCGACTTCAGGCGCGCACGGTCGAACTCCCGGGCGACTACATCGTCGTCGCTACGAACTGCAACGGCGGAGTGAAGGAGGTCCTCTGCTTTTCTGACATGCCCAGCCACGGCGCCCTGTGGAAAGCGAGGTGTCCTTCCAGCGAGGAGTTCGTTGGAGAGCTTCCGAAGCTTCACGGCCGTGCGACCACCCACCACTACTTCGATCCTTGCGACCTCTTGAAGCCCGACGCTCGCAGTGAGTACCGCGCGGAGTATCGCGAGCGGCAGCCCGGGGGCGGGTGGGTAGCCAAGAAGCCCAGCTGCGGCAGCTAACCTCAGCATCTGTCGACCGGATATCAGCGGCTGAAGACGTCGGCGCTGCGGGCGAGGCCGAGAAGCGCTGGGTGACTGGAGGCGCTGCCAACATCACGCGCAGAAGCGTCCGGTTCGCGGTGGTGACCTGCGGGACGGCTCATGGCATTTCACTGCCTAACAAGCGCTTGCAGCGGACAGTCGCAACGGTCGGGCTTCGCCCTCCCTCCTGCGCCTGCCGCTGAAACCCAGATCCGTTAGGCTGAACGAATGGTTCAACCGATCCCAGGTAGTCTCGTTTTGTTGAAACGCGTTGTCGTAGGACTCCGGTATTCCGAAATCACTGACTTGATAGGGGCGAGAGTCCTCGTGACCCGACCAGACTTAGCCCACGCTGAGGTAGCGCGCGCCCTTGCCGCCCATCTGCCGCCCCGAACCTCCCCGATCCCAGGAAGCGACCCCCAAGCGACCGCTGCCAAGTACGGACTCCTGGATCTGGAGTTCGCCACCGACTTGAGGCAGGAAGGCCTTCCCCGACTTCGCGGCGAAGCCTTGCGGAGCCTGAGCCTTCAAGTAGCTCCCGATGAAGCGGACGAGAATTTGGATGAGGCGCTCTACTGCCTTGAGCTGCTCGAAGAGGAGATCGCAGAATCGCGTTGTATCGTGCGCGTCTTTCTGGATGCCGAGTCCGACGAAAGGTCGACCGCTACGCGTTTCCAGCATGCCGTAGAGTCCCTGCCTTCATCCTTCTGGCCACACTATTTCGTCGTGCGAGATGCTTGCACGACAAACGCGCCGACGTTGTGGTTAGAGAAGCATTTCTACCTTTGACCAGCCGATCACACGGACTCGACGTCAGGGTCCCCAATGCCGTGTCACCACCGGTGAAGATGGACCCGGTTCTACTGGACCGGTAAGCTCAAGGGTGGAGTTGACGCTTCACTTTGACATGCGCCAAACCGGGTTGCGTCGGATCCTGAGGCCGGTTATACCAAAGGTATGAAAACTGCCATCTCGGTTCCCGACGAGGTCTTCGAGCAGGCCGAACAAGCTGCGAAGCGGCTCAAGCTCTCTCGAAGCGAGCTCTATAGTCGCGCTCTGTCCGAGTACCTCGCTCGCCACACCGACAGCGAGGTCACAGCGGCGATCAATGCCGCTATCTCTGAAGCCGGGCAGCCTGCTGACCCCGTACTGTCTGCTCACAACCGCCGCCGCGTGCTGGAGAGCGAGTGGTAGTTTCCCAGGGCGACGTTTTCTGGGCTGACTTCGGAGAACCCATCGGCTCACAGCCGGGCTTCGTTCGGCCGGTTGTCGTTGTCCAGTCCGACGCCTTCAATCTCAGCGAGATCTCTACCATCGTCGTCGTGCCGCTCACGTCCAACCTCGGTCTCGGACAATTTCCAGGAAACGTGACGCTCTCGTCAAAGGCTACTGGGCTCCCCAAAGACTCCGTCGCGAATGTATCGCAAATCACTACCGTCGATCGCATACAGCTAGCAGAACGAGTAGGCTCACTTTCTCGTGCAAAAAGAACCGCGGTATTGGACGGGGTTTCGATTGTGCTTGGAAGGTGATGGAGTTAGGTGCGCCCCAGGGATATGGCGCTCAGCGGTCGGACAACACCAATTCTTCGAATCTTCGACGAAGCCAAGGCCAAAGAGTTCTCAGCCAGACCTGCCCCTGTATCTACAGATCTCGCGGGACGACTGTTTGCTCCATCTCTCTGAACATCATGGCGATTGTTGTCCCGGAGCTGCGATGCGAATCGAGGTCTCTGACATCGATGGCCTGCATGCCTCGCGGGACATGTCGGTAAAGGATAGTCCAAGGCCATTGGGCTCCGAGTCACCCTCGGACACTGGTCGCCGGCACGTTCGTTGCATTCTCTCGAGACGTGACCAAATCTTCACCCCGCCCTTCGGACATTCTCGCCCTACGTCTGAGCCACTCTGTGCCAATGCTCGCCGAACCGTCGACTGACCCCGGGAACCGAGCGCGAGCTCCCTGGCGCGTCTCGACCCTCGCGTGGGCTGCGCTCGCTCTGCCCTGCGCCGCGCTGCTTGGCTGCGACGCTTCCTCGGATGAAGAGCAATGTCCAGCGATCGATTGCGAAGTCGGTCCGGTGATCGATTTCAGTTCGACCCTCGGGGAGAGCGATCTGATCCTCGTCATGCGTCTCGGCGACGACGAGCCACGCACCTGCCGAGTGCACCTCACCCGAGACAGCCACGGTGATCTCATCGGATTGTCGGACTGCGACCAAACGCTACAGATCGATGTCACTGCCGCGGGGATTCGCATCCCTGGAACCCCGGAGACCATCGAGTTCGCCCTCGAGCAAGAGGACGGCTGCTCGCTTCAAGAAACCTGGTCGCCCGAATACAGCGTGACCCATCACGCATGTGACATCACTTGCGTGAACAACAGCCTTGCCGTGGACACCTCGGACTGCATCGTCGATGCAGGCGTGGGCGGGGCCGGCGGAGGTCGGCTCTGACCGGCTCGGCGGCTTTGCGACGCTCGGCTCGTCGCGGTCGAACTTGCCCCGGTCCCACTCGCGCGCGAGTCGAGGGCAGACGGGGTGCCCCCATCACAGAGTCAGGAACTGGGATGCAGCGGGCATATTATTAAGAAAAACTTAAGAATTATCGCGTTTTGACTTAGATAATTAAGTAGAGATTTATAATAGACGGTCCAGCGCGGCTTTCCGGCCGCTGCGGCTTCGTGTCCCGCTCGATGGCGCGGTCGGCGGATGCGAGCGGGGTGTCGGCCTGGTAAGCGGTGGTGAGTGACGGACGATCTTCAAGTCATCCCCATCCCGTGCCTGAGAGACAACTACGCGTATCTGCTCTTCGATGGTCGGGGTGATGGTCGCTGTCTCGTGATCGATGCGAGTGAGGCCGAGCCGGTTCGTGCCGAGATCCGAAAGCGGGGCCTCGAGCTTTCGGCGATCCTGACGACGCACCATCACTGGGACCACATCGGTGGCAATGCGGCGCTCGCCCGCGAAGGCTCCATCGAGGTGATTGCGCACGAGTCGGAGCGACAGCGTGTGCCTGCGGTGACCCGGGGGGTGATTCACGGGGAGATGTTCGAGGTCTTGGGGATCGAGGTGTCCGTGCTTCACAATCCCGGCCACACCCAGGGTGGGGTGACCTATCGTATCGGTCCGCGAGCGTTCGTGGGGGATACGTTGTTCTGTGGTGGATGCGGTCGACTGAAGGAAGGCACGGCCGAACAGCTCCACCATTCGCTGACCGAAGTGCTCAGTGTGATCCCCGACGACCATGTCTTGTACTGCGGTCATGAGTACACCGAGGCGAATCTACGTTTCGCGGCCTCCATCCAGAGTTTTCCCGAACTCGGGGCGCGCCTCTTGGACGTCGTGAGCAAGCGCGCGTCGTCGCTCTTTTGTGCGAGTGCGACGTTTGGTGAGGAGCGTCAGACGAATCCGTTCCTCAGGACTCACGAGAGCGAACTTCAGGATGCGCTGGGATGCCGCGATGCGCTCTCGACCTTCGTCGAGCTCAGACGGCGCAAAGACGAGTTTCGCTGAATCCGGGGCTCAGGTCCCGACGTCCGACGAAACGCCGAGGGTCTCGAGTAGCACGGCGAGCTGATAGGCGTCCTCGGTGCGGAAGCGCGCGCCCAGGCGAACGGCGCTCGACTCGGCCCACGCCACCCAAGCGACCTCACCGGGGATGGTGATGGGCTGCGAACCCTCCAAGGTCACGCGGATGGATTCCCGGAGGCGGAGCGGAGTGTCGAGTTCGAAGGCCGCGCCGCCGATCCCCAGATCGATCGTCCGACCGCGGGCGGAGACGGACCGAGCCGGCGCGCAGACGGAGACGGGGAGGTTCACGGAGAACCTTTGGTGCGCACGGAAGTGACGGGCCGCCATTTGAAACTTCAGGGTATCACGGGAGACGCGTCGATGGCCGGCCAGAGTGACGAGGGGGCGTCGAATTTGGGTCCGGAGAACCGAAGCGAATCGCGCACTTGCGACGCTCGCGCCGGGGTACCGCTTCCGCACCCCGAGTGACGGCTTATGGAAGCGCTTCGCCGTTTTTGGCTCGATTCTGCGGCTCGGAAAGCCCGCACATGGAGGAAACTTGGGGACTTCGCTCCATTTTTATTAGGATGTCGGCTGGCAGTCGGCTCGTGCTCCCCCAGGCAACTTTCGAGAGCGGCGTCCGAGAAGCACCATGGGCGAAAACACGCGCAAGAATCGACGGGCAAAAGTCCTCTCTATGACGGTGCGCTACCGAAGCGCCACCCTGGGAGAGTTCATCGAGCACCATTCCTACGACGTGAGCAAGGGGGGCATGTTCATCAAGACGCCGTCACCCTTTCCTCCGGGCACGCTCCTCAAGTTCGAGGTGAAGATCGCCGACGAGCAGCGCGTCATGCAGGGGGTGGGTCGCGTGGTCTGGAAGCGTGACCAGGATGGTCCCACCGAAGATGACCCCGCGGGGATGGGGATCAAGTTCATCAAGATTGACGATGCGTCTCGCTCGGTGATCGATCGGCTCGTAGAAGAACGCGCGGAAGGAGGCGAGGGCGCCTATGAGCGCTCGCCCGACAGCAAGGCCACCAAGATGTTTCCGGACGCGCCTGCTGCCGAAGGGCCCGCGCCCGAGGACAAGACGGTGCTCAAACCCGCGAGTGAGCTGCTCGAGGACGCGCTCAAGAAGACGGGCGAGGGGTCCGAGGATGACGCTGCTCCTGAGGAAAAGGACGAGAAACCCGCGGAAACAGAGCCCTCGAGCGCGGAGCCGAGCGCTGCGCGGGAAGGGAAGTCTTCGGAGTCCGCCGAGAAGGAATCGGACGCGGACGACAAACCCAAGCGGGATCGCTCGTCCAGCGATCACGGCGTCGCTCGCGCCGCTTCGGCCACGAAGGTGGCGAGCTCTTCGCGTCGTGCTTCGGCTGACGAGGAAGAGGGGAGCGGTGGTCGCGCCATCATCAGTCTCCTGATCGTCCTCTTGGTCGCTCTCGGTGTGTACGTGGCGACCAAGAGCAGCAAGGAGCCTCCTCCCGCTCCCGAGCCGGTCGAGGAGCCCGAGATCAAGGTTGCGCCCGCGGTGCTCCCTCCGCCGAAGGTCGAACCCGAAGTCCAGCCCGAGGTGGACGAGGACGAAGAGCCAGCCGATGAAGAAGAGGCAGATGAGCCGCCTCCCGAAGAGCCCGAAGCTCTCGCTGCCAAGCCAGCTCCTCGCCCCGCGCCGCGGCCCGCACCCGCCCCGGCACCGAAGGTGGTTGCTCCCGCGCCGGCTCCGGCCCCGAAACCCGCGCCCGCGCCAGCTCCCAAACCCGCTCCGGCTCCGGCTCCCAAACCTGCGCCGGCTCCCGCACCAGCGCCAGCGCCCGCGCCCGCGCCCGCAACGCCCGCGCCCAAACCGGCGCCGCCACCGGCCCCCGCACCAGCTCCTGCGCCTGCGCCCGCTCCTGTACCGGCGCCCGCACCGCCACCGACCCCTACCGAATAATTGAACCCGAGCTGGAAGTTCGGTCGCTGGCTCTCTCCGATCACGCGGCGAGCTGGTAGAAGCAGATCGCTGTGAGCGACGACCCCCTGATCGGATCGGTCCTTTCGGACCGTTATCGCGTCGACCAACTGATTGGCGAAGGGGCGATGGGGCGAGTGTATCAAGCGCAGCACGTTTTGATGCGCAAGACCGTGGCGCTCAAGGTGCTCCACCCGGAGCTCATGACCGTTCCGGAAATCGTGCAGCGCTTCGAACGAGAGGCGCGAGCCGCCGCTCAGATCGAGCACCCCCACGTCGCTGGCGCCACCGACTTCGGCAAGCTGCCCGAGGGAGGCATCTTCCTCGTTCTCGAATTCATCGAAGGAGTCGCGCTGACGAAGGTCATCGCGGAGGGCCCCCTACCGGTGGAGCGGGTGCTGCTCATCGCGCAGCAGGTAGCATCCGCTCTCGAGGCGGCTCACGACAAGGGGATCGTCCATCGCGATCTGAAGCCGGACAATCTCCTCCTGGTCCAATCCGATGACGAGGAGGACTTCATCAAGGTGCTGGATTTCGGCGTCGCCAAGGTGCCCGTCGAGTCCCACGAAGCGGGAAAGGCCATCACCCAGGCGGGGGTGGTTTACGGCACTCCGGAATACATGGCTCCGGAGCAAGCGCTCGGACAATCGGTGGACGGGCGCGCGGATCTGTACGCGCTGGGGGTGGTGATGTTCGAAATGCTCACCGGCCGTCGACCGTATCTGGGGCCGACGGTGGGGCTGCTCGGTCAGCAGCTCTCGACGCCGCTCCCGAAGATGTCCAAGGTCGCCAAGGTGAAGGTGCCCGCGGCGCTCGAGCAGCTCGTCGCCGGCCTTCTGGCTCCCGATCCGGGCAAGCGGACCAAGGATGCTGCGCAAGTGGTCGGTGAGCTCGAGGCGCTCCTCACAGCGCACCGAGAAGGGCGCCTCGACGACACGCGCGGCTCGCTGCTCTCGGTGAGCTTCGAAGACGTTACCTCACGGATCGAGCACGTCACCGAGCATCTGCACAAGCCGGTGGGGCGAGTCGTGAAGAGCCGATTCAGTCGGGCCGCGGTGCTCGCGCTCCTGTTTGGTGCAACCGGGGTCGTCATCGCGATCGTCCTCGTCGGGGTGCTCGTTGGGCAAAAGAAGGCCCCGGTGGCGAAGACCGTCGAACTTACGGAGCCACCGCCTCCAGTTTTGCAGGTTCCGGAGGTCGAGTTCGACATCGAGCCCAAACTCGAAGAAGCGCGCGAGCAAGGTCTCGATGCGCTCACCAAGCTCGCCGAAGAGTACCCGACCGAGGGCCTCGTTCACGCCGAACTCGCGCTCGCTCTTTCCAAAGCGAAGAAGTACGAGGAGGCAGTCGACGCGGCGCGCGTCGCTCTCGCCCTCGATCCGAAGCTGAATGAAGACCCCAAAGTCGCGGGCGCACTTTTTCGATCCGCCCAGTCTCCCCAAGCGACTGGGGCGACGTTTCGCCTCCTCCAAGGGGCGATGGGGCCCGCGGGCGTAGGCATCATCTACGATCTGGCGCGCATGGACGAGATCAGCGACTGGGTGAAGCACCAGGCGACGACTGCGCTCGACAACGAAGAAGTGCGCCAGTCGGCGGGACCCGCGCTGCTTCTCATCCTCGAACTCGAGGTGGCCAAGGAATGCGAGGAGATCCAGCCTCTCGTCGAGCGCGCCGCCATCGTCGGGGACAAGCGCGTCCTCCCTCTACTGGAGAAGCTAAAGAAGACCGATGGCTGTGGTCCTCTCAGAAAGGACGATTGTCATCCTTGCTTGCGCAAGGATGACAGCTTGGCGACGGCCATCTCGACCATTCAGCAGCGCGTCACCTTGGTCGATCCGACGGAGGAGGAGTCATCCGGCGCGCCTTCGGACGAGGCGCCCGAGGCGGCTACGGGGCCTTGAGCGCGCCGTCGATCAAGCGCTCGAAGTACCGCGCTGGCTTGAGACCGGTCACCAGGTAGCCGTCGACGACGTAGGCGGGGGTGCCGCGGATGCCGAGGGACTCTCCCAGCTCGATGTCGGCGTTGATGGCATCGTCGTGGCGGCCTTCGGTGATCGCCGAGCGGACCTTGGCGACGTCGAGTCCCAGTTCCGCGGCGTGGGCCTCGATTTGTTCGAGAGAGAGCTCGGGCCGCTCGCTTTCGAACGCAAAGAGACGCTCGTGCATTTTCCAGAAGCCGGTGGAGCCTTTCTGCTCGAAGGCTTCCCTCGCAGCGAGAGCCGCGGGGCGGGCGCGCTCGTGAAAATCGAGGGGAAAGTCGTGCCAGACGATGCGAAGCTTCCCTTGGTACGTGTCCTCGAGTTCTTCGATGAGGCGCTCGCCCTGTTTGCAGTACGGACATTCGAAGTCCGAAAACACGTGAATGGTGATGGGGGCGCCCTCTGGGCCACGGGTGGGGCGCCCCTCTACGGGCACCTCCACATCGAGACGTTCGGGAACACCAGGGCTCAGGGCCTTTTCCTGGAGAGTTTGGTAGATGGCATTCGCAGCCACCCCGGACTCCCGGAGCTCTCCCGCGCGACGGAGGCCGTGGTCGATGAGGGCTTCGAATTGCTCGATGGGGCGGGCGCCGCTCAGGCGCTTTCCATTGATGAAAAAGTGAGGTGTGCCTCGCGCGAGGGTGTCGTCGGCGAGGTTCTGATCGCGCTCGAGTCGAGCCGCGAGCACGTCGTCACGTTCGGAGAAAACCGCGTCCATCCGCTCGTCGCTGAGCCCCTCGGCTCGTCCGATGCGACGCAGAGTCGGTTCGCTCAGATCGGGGTTGCTTCGGAAGATGGCGGATGCCGCTCGGAAAAAGGCGGCGTCGCCCGAGTCCTCTTGGATGGCGGCCGTCAGGAGTGAGGCGGGGCGCGCTCGCTCGTGAAACGGAAGCGGGAGGTGTTTGAACACGAAGCGAACCCGGTCCCCGTATTTCTTGCGCAAGAGATCGAGGGTGATCTCCGCGCGCTTGCAATAGGGGCACTCGAAGTCGGTGAACATGACGAGCGTGACCGGGGCGTCCGCGGGTCCGAGGACGGGTGAGTCGTCGACGGGGACGCGGTAGTCCTCGGGATCGTCGGCGAGAACCGCGGCCAGGACGCTCCCTTTGACGTTCTCCGAGACGCGTGCCTGATAGCGTTCGGTCCACTTGCCCTTGGCTTTCTTCATCTCGGTGAGCTCTTCACCGATGACCTGCCTGAAGTATTCGATCGGTTGGGCGCCGGATACGAGCCGACCGTTGACGAAGAAGGCGGGAGTCCCGTCGACACCGAGCCCCGCCGCCAGACGGGCGTCTTGGACGATGCGCTGGACCGTCTCCTCGCGGCCGACCAGCTCGTTGTATTCGGAGCGCTCGACCCCGGACTTTTCGGCGAACTTGGCCAGGTTGTCGAAACTCAGCGCTGCTTGGTTTTCGAAGGCGAGGGAAGCGTAGTCGAAGAATGCTCGAGAGCCTCCGCTCTGCATCACGGCTTGGCCGGCGATGGCGGAGGGCAAGGCCATTTCGTGGAAGTCGAGGGGCAGGTGCTTGAAGACGATCCGGAGCTCGTCGTCGTACTCGCGGTTCAGCTTCATCAGCGTCTTGAACCCTTGGGCGCAGAAGCCGCACTCGAAGTCCAAGAATGCCACGAGGGTGACTTCCGCATCGGCCGGTCCGAGTCGCGCGTCGTCGGCCTCGACGGCCACCGCGGAAGTCGGCTCACCTGGGGCGAGCTTCCCGAGGGCGGAGTGGTCGGGCGGGACAGGGCCGAGCTCGGCTTGCTCGGGGCGGGCGGCGCCTTCGGGTCGAGCGCAGGATGCCAAGAGCAGCGCGGGACAAAGAAGCAGAGCGAGCCAAATGGGCAGAGCGAGACGAAGAGGCAGAGCGGGACGAAGAGGCAGAGCGAAGTTTTGCAAGGTTCGGTTCACGAAATTCCTGGGGGCCGGTCGGGGCTCGTTTTGGATCGTCGAAGGGGAAATTGCACGAAGAGTCGCCACAAAAAGAGAGAGGCGGAGATCCTTCGGACCTCCGCCTCCTTCGAGCGGGCTCGGAGAGAGTCTCAGAGCTCCTTCTTGGCCAGGCTGATGGCCTTCTTGAATGCGCCGTAAGGCTGGGCGCCGCTGATGAAGTAGCCGTTGACTACGAAACCAGGGGTCCCGCTGATACCGGCTGCCTTGCCGTCGGCCATGTCCTTGTCGACCGCGGCCTTGTGGGTGCGATCGTCGAGGGCCTTCTTGAACTTCGCCATGTCGATACCAGCCATTTCGCTGGCGTACTTCTCGAGGTCCTCACGCTTGAGGGCCTTTTGGTTGGCGAAGAGCTTGTCGTGGTACTCCCAGAAAGCCTTGTCACCCTTTTGAGCTTTGATCTCGAGGGCGGCTTCCGATGCCAGAGGGGCGTCCTGATGGAAGGGGAGTGGCATGTTGCGCCAAACGACCTTCACGTCGTCGTGCTTCTCGAGCACCTCTGCGATGGTCGGGTTGACCCGGCTGCAGAAGGGGCACTGGAAGTCCGAGAACTCCTGGATCACGATCTTGGCGTTCTTGTTGCCCTTGACGGGCGCGTCAGCCGGGGGAGGACCGAGCTCCTTCTTGGGAGGCGGAGGCGGGGTTTTCCCTTCTTTCATGATCTCGTCGTAGATCTTCGCGCGGGGCACGCCCTTGGCGACCATGGCCTTGGCCTTGGTGATCTGCTCGTCGATGACCTTCTTGAACTCCTCGAAAGGCTGAGCGCCCTTCACACGCAGACCGTTGACGAAGAAGTGCGGCGTGCCGCGCGCCTGGAAGTCCTGGGCGATGTCGGAGCTCTGCTCGAACTTCTCGGCGTACTTGTCCTGCTCGATGGCCTGCTTGAGGACCGCGGGCGGAACTCCCAGATCTTTGACGGCTTCGAGAAGTTCCTCGTCGCTCAGCTTGGGCTGGCTCTCGAAGATCTTGTCGTGGGCGTCCCAGAATGCCTTGTCACCCTTGGCCTTGTAGATGGCGCGAGCCACGTTCGAAGCCGGCTGGGCGCGGGGATGGAACCCGAGGGGGTTGTCCTTCCACACGATTTGGACGTCGTCTCCGTAGGTGTCGAGGATCTGCTTGGTCGTCGGGAGGACGCGCTTGCAGAAGGGGCACTGGAACTCGGAAAACTCCACGATCGTCACGAGAGGCTCCTTGCCGCCCTTCTTGGGATCGTCGTCGAACACGGGCACGGCCCAAACGGTGGTGTCTGGGGGAGGAGCTTCGCGCTCTTCGGGCTGGCCCTTGTCGGCCTGCGTCTTGGCGTTCTTCGCAACGAGCTTGGGGTAGACTTCCTCAGGCTTGGTACCAGCCGCTACGAGCTCGGCTGCTTCCTTGAGTTGTGCGTCGATGACCTCGGTGAATTTCTCCAGAGGCTGAGCGCCGCTCAGTTCCACACCGTTGATGCGGAAAGCCGGAGTTCCGGTTGCGCCGACCTTGCGGGCGACAGCCTGGTCCTCTTCGACCTTCTTCGCGTACTTCTTGTCCTTGAGAGCAGCCTCGAACTTGGCAGCATCGACGCCGGCTTCCTTGGCCCACTTCTTGAAGTTGTCGGGGGTCAGATCCTTGCGGTTGGCGAAAGCCTGATCGTGGAACTTCCAGAAGGCGTCGCTGCCGGCCAGATCCATGACGGCTGCGGCGGCTTCGTGGGCCGGGCCCGCGTTCTTGTGGAAGGGAAGGGGGTTGTGCTTCCAGACGATGCGGACCTTGTCGGGTCCGTATTTCGCCTTGATCTGCTTGAGGGTCGGGTTGACTCGCCCACAGAAGGGGCACTCGAAGTCACTGATCTCGACGATCGTGACAGGTGCGTTTGCGTTGCCCCAAGTCGGATCATCCTCGGTGACCGGGATGATCGCCTGCGAATGATCCACGGAGCCACCTTCGGCTGCCGTTTCGGCCGCGATCTCCATGCCACCACTGCGATCGATGCCCCACATGAGGAACATGCCCGCCAGAAAGGACATGAAGAACCCGACAATTGCGGTTCCTTTGTTCATTTGTTTCTTCTCCATTCATTGCACCGGGGCCACTGGGCCAAGATGCACACGTTGACATGGCACCGCGAGTTCAGTTCCGAGCGCGCGGGCCAAAGGGTTCGGATGTACTTCGCGTCGCACGCCCATTCGCGCGAAGCCTGCTGCCGGAGGATCCGGCGCGACGGCTCGCTCGAATGAATCGCTACCTCGAGGCGGCGCGATCGATCACAGTCGAGGGGGCCGGAGGCCGCGCCATCGATGTTCTTCGGGGAGGGACAGCGTCCCTCTCGTGATCGAGAGCCGCACGCTCGGTGCGGCGAGGACCGGGACGAGCTCGCCCAGGATCACCTTGTGGTCGGGCATCTCCGCCGACGGAGTGACGCGCTCGCCCGGACCCTTCGAATGCTGAACTGCGAATCGGTCCGTGTCATCGAACCAGCAGTCCAATTCACCCATCTCATCGGCCCCGTCGATCGAAGTGTCCTCGGCCGGAAACATGGGAGGCGGAGCCTCTACCGATTGCGCCGTGTCGGCGCACATCCCGATCGGAGCCGCCCACGCCCGCGTCTCGAACGAAACGAGGGCGAGACAAAGCGCCGCGAAGGCGAGAAGCAGCCTCGGAAGCGGCTTTGCCATAGTACGACGGTGGGCGGTGCGGCTGAGCACGGAAACGGAGTCTAGGGATCGAACGAAGGAGAATCGAGGGGTATTGCGCCGCTGTCGCTCCAGCAGGTGCTCGTGCTTCAGAAGGTGCTTCACCCCGACGCAGGGAGGAACGGGTGGGGTGCGGACTTTGTTCCCGGTTCCTTTTTGGTGGCGGGAGTTATCGAAGGTAGGTGAGGGTCTGTCGTTTTCTTGATTACTTTATCCTACATCGGCACCATGGGTTCATGTCCGACCAGCAGAACGAAGATAAGCAGCTGAAAGTAAAAGAGAAATCAGTTGTTCCTCCGGATTCGGGAGACGTGCTTCCCCGTCGCTTCGGTCGGCTCACCTTGCTCCGTCGAGTGGCTCGCGGAGGAATGGGTGAAGTGTACCTCGCCGCAACTGGGGGCATCGAAGGCGCCGAGCGTGCCGTTGTCGTTAAAAAAATCCGCCGAGAGCACCAGAGGGACAAGAGTTTTCGTGCCCGGTTCCTCGACGAGACGCGCATTCAGGCTCAGCTGGGGCATCCGGGAATTGCCCAGATCCTCGAAGCTGCGACCGACGAAGAGGAGTGCCCCTACGCGGTGGTCGAGTACGTCGAGGGGCGCCACCTCGGGGAGCTCTTGTCGCGTAGCAATCAGCTGGGCGTGAATGTGTCGTGGCCGGACGCCGTTGCGATCGGGGTTTCGTTTGCCGACGCGCTGGCTCACGTGCACGAGCGGAAGGATCCATCCGGGCGTGCGCTCGAGATCGCTCACCGCGATCTGAGCCCCCAGAATGTGATGGTGGGCTACGGCGGCGACGTGAAGCTGATCGATTTCGGGACGGCGCGTGGGGAAAACCGCCGTTGTCGGACCGTCTCCGGGATCGTCTACGCGAAGCCAGGTTACGTCGCTCCCGAGGTCGCCAATCAAACCCCAGGGGGTGCGCCGGCCGACATCTACGCCCTCGGTGTGATGATTTGGGAGATGGTCGCGGGTCGCCGATTCCTCCAGGGGGACGCGGTGGAACACCAGGCTCAAGTTGCCCACGGCAATCGCCCGCTCCCGCCGCTCTCCGAGACGGTCGGCTGCCCAGCGCGCCTCGACGAGGTGCTTGCCCAGGCGACCGCCACACGCGTCGAGGACAGGTACGCGACGGCGCGCGTGTTTTTGACCGATCTCGTTCAACTCCTCAAGAGTGCACCGTCGCTTGCGGACGGCGACCGGAGCGTCCGAGGGCGCATCGCTCATCTGATGGGACGCCTGTACCCGGCCGAGCCCGCACGCTCGCGCGCCGACTTCGCAAGGCGGGTGGCCCACGCTCGCGAGGCTCTCGCCGGTCAAGCCGAAGCGGGAACGTCAGCCGCTCCTGGTATCCCTGAGCCCTCTCCCGCGCCGCCCGGCGAGCTCGAGGAAGAGGCCGAGGGCATCTTGGGTGGGACGCGCTACCGTCTGACCAAGTGTATTTCGCGCGGGGGAATGGGCGAAGTGTGGGAGGCCGTGCACGTGGATCTCGGCCGCACCGTGGCGCTCAAGCTGATGCCCGAGGAGGCGTCCCAAAGCGGAGAAGCTCGGCTGAAGTTTCGGTCGGAGGCGCGCGCTTTGGCCCGCCTCGACCACCCCGGGCTCGTGGATGTTCACGATTTCGGCGTGACGTCGCAAGGGCGCTGTTACTACGGAATGGAGCTCTTGCGAGGTCAGACTCTGGAAAAGCGCCTCGAGAAGGGACCCATCGGGTGGCGCGAGGCCGTGCGTCTTGCGTGCGAGGCTGCCGAAGCCCTCGGGGCCGCTCACGCGGCGGGCATCGTCCACCGTGACATTACCCCGTCCAATCTCTTCTTGACCGATGAGGGGGTCTTGAAGCTTCTGGATTTCGGCGTGTCGCGCACCCAAGAGCGACAGGAGCACGAATCCGTTGCGGCTCCGGTCGTGGTGGGGACTCCCGAATACATTTCCCCCGAGCAGGCGGCTGGTGGACGCGCCGACCGGAGGAGCGACATTTATGCCCTCGGCGTGGTGCTCTACGAGATGCTGACAGGCCGCGTTCCGCATCAACTGGGCGAAGAAGGAGCTCCGACGTTGCCGGCGCTACTGACCGCAAAGATCAGTGTCGCTCCCGTCGCACCTTCGCTCGTCGCCAAGGAACGAAACATCCCCAAGTCGCTCGACAAGATCGTCCTCAAGATGCTCAGCCGGGACGCCGACAAGCGCACTCCGAGCACCAAGGCGGTGCTCACGGCTTTGCGACCGCTCGAAGGTCGGCAGCTCGACAAACCCCGTTCGCATCGGGCTGCCATCATCAGCGCGGCCGCAACCTTCGTGTTGGTTTCCGGCGTGGGCCTGCTCACTTCGAAAGAAGCGCCCGCCCCCGAGCCGGTCAAGAGCGTCGATCTCGATGCTTTGGTTCAGGAAGTGAAGGAACAGGAAACTCAGGCGGCCATCGAAGAGGCCGCGCCCGTGGATGAGGAGCCGGAGGAGACCGAGCCCAAACCCGATCCCTATCAAAAGGAAGTGGCGCGCATTCTCGAGATCTTCGAGAGCGGCTCTCCGATTAGCGCGCACCACCAGATGAAGCGTCTCGCCGAGGGTGCGCCCGAAAGCGTCGCAGTCGCGCGGGGACTCGTAGTGACCGCGCGGGGAGTTAAGGCCTGGGGCGAAGCGTACGAGGCGGCGGAAAAGTGGCTCGACAAGACCGGTGCACCCGAGGCGGGCGTCGCCTTCGCCAGGCTGCAAAAAGCGACCCTGCGTGGAAATCCGGTAGAGACTCTGCAAAAGGTTCTGGAGAAAAACCCCGACTTCGAGCCAGCGATCGCGCTGCTTGCGAAATATCAGGGAAAGAAAGTCGCTTTGCGTTGACTTGAACGACGGGGACAAACAGCGCTGTTTCGTCTCTGCGCGGCAAAATCCCCGAAATACCAGCACTTCTTCACGAAAGTGACCCAGGAAGGCCTTGGGAGGAGTGCCGGATTCCGCTAAAGCATCGCGGCCCTGTTTTGGGTGACCCGGAATCCAGGATGGCAGCTCCCCCCGCGCACACGACGAACGTAGTTACCTCCGGGAATCCCTACGCCGTCGTCCTCCGACTCGCGACCCCCACCGTGGTGGCGATGCTTTCTCAAAGCGTCGTCAACGAGATCGACATCGTCTTCTTTTCGATGTTGCCGTGCCCCGAATCATCGACCGCTCAGGCGGCGCTGTTTCCTTGCCTGGTGATCTTGTGGGCGTTTGGTGGATCTCTGAGCGCCATTTCGGTCGGTACTCAAGCGATTTCTGCGAGGAGATTCGCCGAGGGGAATCGGGAAGCGTCCGGTGCCGTTCTTTTGAATTCGTGGCTCTTCTCGACCGTCGCGAGCATCGGGTTCACCCTGTTTGCGTACCTGGTGCTTCCGGGGCTCCTCGATTTCGCCATCAAGGTGCCCACCGTGCGACAAGCGGCGAACGAGTACCTGCAGTATCGCCTCCTCGGCATCACCTCGATGGTGGTCACGTTTTCGTTCAAGGCGTTCTTCGACGGCATCGGGAAGACGCACGTCCACTTGTGGAGCGCGCTCGCGATGAATCTGCTCAACGTGGTTTTGTGTTGGGCATTCATCTTCGGGAATTGGGGCGCGCCGCGGATGGGTATCGGTGGCGCGGGTGTGGCGGCTCTCCTTTCTACGTGGATCGGCCTCTTCATCATGGTCGGGTGGGCCGGACGCGGGAAGTATCGCCGCGTCTATCACCCGTTCAATTTCAAGAAATACGACGCCAAGATCGTCTCCGACATCCTCAAGCTTTCGGTGCCTTCCGCTGTCGCAACCGTCGCTGTGATGAGCGGATTCTTTCTCTTCTCGATGATTGTCAGTCATCTCGACACGATTCAGGGGACGAAGAAAGTAGCGCTCGGCGATTGCGCCCTCGGTGGTGGTGAGGCGGTCAACAGCGCCGCGACGACTCTGATCGTCGGCATCCTGAAGCTCACCTTCACGGCTTGTCTCGCCTTCGGGACGTCCACCGCCACGCTCGTCAGCCAGTCGCTGGGGGCGGGCAACGGGGACCAGGCGTCCCGTTTCGGATGGGTCTCCGTGCGCCTGGGACTCGTCATCTTCGGCGTCGTCGGATTCCTGGAAGGCATCGTGTTCCCGCGCGAGATTCTCGCCTTCGTTTCGAACAGTCCCAACGTGCGCGATGCGGCCCTGATGCCGATGCAGATGATGGGGATCTTCACACCGATGATTGCGGTGGGAATGATCCTGACGCAGGCACTCTTTGGCGCGGGCAACAGCTTCTTCGTGATGGTCGTCGAGCTGGTGCTCCACTTCACGTGTCTCGTTCCGCTCGCGTGGCTCCTCGGCATCACCTTCGGCTTCGGTCTGATCGGGATTTGGGGAGCAGCCGTGATCTACGTGCTTTTGCTGACTGCCATCATGAGCTGGAAGTTCTGGCGCGGCGACTGGAAGAAGATCAGGATCTGACGGCCGGGGGTCGATTCGGTCGCGCTATTTCTTCAGGCGCGTCTCCGTCGGCCCAGGGACGACTTTGCCCGCCTTGTAGAGGCTCCCCACGGCCGCCTTGAACACCTTCTTGGTGAGACCGAGACGTTCGGCGATCCGCTCCGGCGGGCTCTTGTCTCCGAGGGGCAACGTTCCGCCGCTCTCCTCGAGCGCGCTCAAAACGACGGAAGCGGCGTCCTTCTTGCCCTGTTTGCCGACCCGCCTGAGACGAATGTCGAGCTTGTTGTCGTCGCGGACTTTCGCAATGAACCCCGACAGGCGCTCACCCATCTCGACGGGCGAAAGGAGCTCGCTTGGATGCACCAGGCCACTGAATCGGTCATCCACGATGACGTGGGCGCCTCGCTCGCTGATCGAATACACGACGAGGTCGACCGCTTTCCCTTCCTCGAGGTGCCCGATCTCGTAGTCGAAGAATCCCCCCAGCTTGCTCGCAGCCGCGACGCGCGACGTTCGATTGTCGAGGTAAACCGCCACGACGTAGCTCCGCCCGACAACCATTTTCTCGTGTTGTTCGGCCGCCGGAACGAAGAGATCCTTGTCGAGGCCCCAATCGAGAAACGCGCCGTGCGGACCGATATCTACGACCGTGAGGCAGGCAAAATCGCCGACCTTTGCCCGCGGCGTTTGAGTGGTGGCGATGGGTCGGTCTTCCGAATCCGTGTAGACGAAAACAGAAAGCGGGCTTCCGACCGCGACGTCCTCCGGAGCTAGCCGAGTCGGGAGGAGAACCTCGTCGCGACCGTCGGAGAGGATGTAGCCTGCGCCGGTCTTTCTCGAGACGGTGAGTGAGTTGTAGCTTCCGATCTCAATCACGGCGACTCGACTTCTAGAGGAGCTCGTGTCAGCGCGCGACACGCGACGACGTGTCGGACTTCCGGGTTTTCGTCGGCGAGAAGCGGTGCGAGCTCCGGGTACGCGCCGAGGCGTACGAGAGCGGTTCCCGCGACGCGTCGATTCTCGGGGGAGCTCGACTTCATTTGCTCCTTCATGAAGGGCAGGATTCTCTCGTCGCCGGTCGCCGCGAGGGCGGAGCGGGCCTGAAACCCCTCACTCGTATCCTTTCTCGCGACGGCGAGAAGGGTGCGCTGAGCGGCATCTCGATGTCGAGCGTCTCCGAGCAGGCGCGCCCACGCGATCAACGCCACCTGTGGGTCCTGAGCCTTCGTGAGTTCGACGAGCTTCTTCGTGGTGACGCCGGAACCGGCGGGCAGCAGCCGCGCGGCCAAGCGTCTCTCGTCCGTAGTTCCCTCGTCGGCGAAGTAGAGCATCCGGTTCATGCCTCGATTCCTCAAGGATTCGTTCTCTTCGCGCGCGAGTACGCTGGCCGCAACCAGCGCGTCGAGACCCGATTCGTGAGTGAGCAGCCGCGCGAGTTGTCGGCGCCCACCCTGCTCGTAGATGCCAGGCTGGGACCACGCGTCCACGATGGCCAGTCGGAGTTGTTCGTCGGCCGTGACGAATCGGTCCTGCAGCGCGAGGGCGACCCTCTTGCCGCCGACTTTCCCGAGTGTCTGGTACGCTCGATTGCGCGTGAGGGGATCGGGATCGAGGCGAGCCACTTCGAGTAGCTCTTCTACGTCCTCTTCGTCACCGGCCTCGAGTGCGGCAAGCAGAGCGGCTCTCCGCACCCGCTCGTCGACGTCCGTGAAGTAGCTGCGGCGCAGCTCACCATCTCGCGCGCTGTCACGTGCCGAAAGGGCTCTCCAAGCGCCGTTTTCTTCGTCTGCGTACCGACGTGTCCCGCCCCGCAGCTTGCCATCCTCCAAGAGAAGGAGCGCCGCCTCCGCGCCCACGCCATCACGTGTCTCGGCCCGCTTACGCAAGGCAGGATGGAGGGGCGCGGAGCATGCCCCGAGCCCACTGACGAAAGCTCGATCCTCGCGATCTTTCGCGCGAACGATTTCGGCCGAAAGCACCTCCTTGGCCAAGCGGCGTACCTGCCCGGGACTGAGCTCCTCCTTCGCGAGGGTTTTCCGGAGTGCCTCGAAGTCAGCGCTGCGGGCGCTCCTCAAACCGGGTAGGGAAGAACAGGCCGTCGACAGAAATAGGGCTCCCGCGAGAGTCCAAGTGAGCAATCGGGATTGCATGTGCCCGCTAGTCGAGCACTGTCTGGGCCCTCGGTAAAGTAGGCAATACCGGTGCTACGACCGGCTAGAAATGAGCGGTTTCGAAGCTCTCCCCAGGAGGGCGAGGTCGGGTTCGAAACCGCGCAATGATGTCTGTGTCTCCGCACTTTCTCTTCCGATTCGTGCCGCGACGCCTCCGGGGAGGCCGGACGTCACTCGGCGCTGACAGGCTCAAGAAGCGCTCGAATCTACATGTGTTGTCGCGGCGCTCGAGCGACAAACGGTTTTGACCGGTTGTCGCCGCCAAACAGAAACTACAGCCGTGTGCTGGAACTGCTATCGCAAGGCGCACTAGTGCCTCGGCAAGTAAGTTTTGAGCCGCTTCGAAGCGCTCCCCGAGGATCGTGAGGTCGGCTTCGAAACGGCGCAGGGGGCACTATTTGCCTCGGCTATTTTGTCTCATTTGGTGCTGCGACTGGTCAAAGCAAGCGCCCGGTACTCAGATCATGAGCGTTCGAAAAAGATCACTACTTCCTTGTCGCAGCACTAGAGCGCCGATTCGAGCAGCAAGCGATCGCCCAGCGGACGAAAACGCCCCCTCGCAAGAGGGTCGGTGCGTGATTCAAGAGCTGCTCGCGGCGAACTGATCGGTGCTCGAGGCGGATTTACAGGGCGTGCTGCGCCTTGATGGTCAGGTACCGATTGATCACCCTGTTATGAAGCTCGGCCGCCGGCGTTTCGATGACGAGCGCGCCGCTCTTCTTCAGATCTGCGACGGCTTCGGCTTTCCATCGGAGGAGCTCCGCAGCCGCGCCTCGGTCGAACAATTCTCGGGGCGTCCCCGTCGACGGTCCGGGTGCCGCCGCCATGTCGGAAAGCTCGGTGTCCTCGAGGATCACCACCAGAGGGAGATGTTTCTTGGCGATGAGTCGGAGCTGAGTCGTGAGTTCCTCGACCGCGGTATCGTCGAGCAGCTGCGTGAAGATCATCAAGAGACAGCGCTGCTTGATGCGGCTGTCGAAAGTGCTCAAGGCCTTTCCGAAAGCCGACTCGCTCAGTTTCGGATGCAGGTCGTAGGTGGCTCGCACGAGCCTGCCAGTCGCTTTCGGTCCGCCAACCGGAGCCAGAAACGCTCGGATTTCTTCGTCGAAGCACATCAGTCCGACCCGGTCGCCGCCGCGCGACGCCACGTGTGCCATCAGGAGCGCGGAGTTGAGGGCCAAGTCGAACTGACTCAAGCCCGACACGTCGCCGGTCATGAGGCGACCGGAGTCGAGCATCAAGAAGATGTTTTGATCGCTCTCGAGTTGAAACTCGCGTGTCGTCAGCTGGTTGCGCCGCGCCGTCGCCTTCCAATCGATGAAACGGTAGTCGTCGTCGCTGTTGTAGTCGCGAAGGCGCGCGAACTCCGATTCCCCACCCCGAAGTCGACTGGCTTGCACCAGGGCGTACTGGCGATGTTGGCGCGCCAAGAGTTCGTACGTGCGGATCATCGCGAGGTCCGGGTACACTTGCACCTCGCGCGGCGATCCCAACGACTCCTGACGTGTCCAGAGTCCGAGGCGACTCTTGTATCGAACCAGCAGATTCCCCAGGACGAACTTCCCGCGGAGGCGCGGGACCAAGTGGTACCGCACCTCCGTCGTCCGGCCGCGCACCAAAAGCGCCGCGAGAGCCGTCTGGTGTTCGAGTTCGGCGCAGGAAATCTCCGCGGGAAGGTCCGGGCGGAGCTCGACCTTGAGCGCGGGGCGGCCGCGCAACGTCAAGCGTACGTCGACCGGATTGCCCTGTCCGATCGAGAGAATGTCGCGGCCCAAGACGGTCGCCTCGATGCGAGCCGACCGCGCCAGGAAGTAATCCAAGCCCAGAAAGAAGAGCAACAGCCCGTCGAGGACGAGAACGGGCACCACCAGACTCGAAACGAAGACAGTCGCCACCGACAGCGCGGCCGGAAGCAGAAATGCGACTGCGAAATGTTTCGAGGGGAACATTCAGGAAACGCCGCCGGGAACGCTCGTCTCTGCGAGAATGGAAGCGACGACGTCGTCGGGTGTGATTCCGTCGAGCTCTGCGTCGGGGTGGAGAACGATCCGGTGGCGGAGCACCGCGGGAGCGAAACTCTTCACGTCGTCCGGAATGAGAAAGTCGCGAGAAGCCGTCGCTGCCTGAGCGCGAGCGACCTGAAGGAGTCCAACCGAGGCACGGGGCGAAGCCCCAACGTCGATATTTCGGTGGTCACGCGTCGCCCGCACGAGAGACGTGATGTACTCCACGATGCCGGGGCTCACCTGGATCCGGTTCAAGCACCCCTGCATCACGACGAGCTCCTCCGCCGTGAGCACCTGTTCGAGATCGAGTCGTTGGGGGTCGAACCCGTCGACGTAGGCACGAAGCAGGCTTCGCTCGACTTCTTCTTCGGGGTAGTCGACGTTGACCTTCATCAGGAATCGATCGAGCTGTGCCTCGGGGAGAGGGTACGTCCCCTGTGACTCAATCGGGTTTTGCGTCGCGAGAACGAGAAAGGGCGCCGGAAGCTTTCGTGTGGTTCCGTCGACGGTGACAGCTCGTTCCTGCATCGCTTCGAGGAGAGACGATTGAGTCTTGGCCGGGGCCCGATTGATCTCGTCGGCCAAGACCAACTGATTGAAGATGGGGCCGGGGATGAACTCGAAAGCGGATGCTCGAGCGTTGTAGACATTGCCACCAGTGACATCGCTCGGCATCAGATCGGGAGTGAATTGTACTCGCCCGAACGAGCACGAAAGCACCGCCCCGAGGGAGCGAACGAGGAGCGTTTTCCCCAGTCCGGGCACACCCTCTAAGAGGACGTGACCACCAGCGAGTAGCGCGATGAGCGCGTGCTCGACGATGCTCCGTTGACCTAGGACGACGCGCGAAACCTCGTTCACGGTCTTTTCGTATTTTTCTGCGAATTGGTCGAGTTCCACGATTATTCCTTGTTGATTCTCGAGCGACGGGACACTTCCGAAAGTCCGAGCAGTGCACTCTTGAGTCGGAGAAAAGTCGAGACGTGTGATTTGCGTGATTCGCCGAGCTCGTCAGCTCGGCGGGCGGTCGTGAGCGCCGAAAGCAGATGCGCTGCTTCGGTCGGATTCGATGAAACGGCTTTGGAGAGCGATTTCAAATCGCCTCGAGTGCTGGGCGCTCGTCGGCGGAGACTGTCGATGACCCACTCCGCGTAGTTCCGCAGCGCCCATCCGCTCGCTCCCGCTTGCTCGTACTTCAAGGATAGAGCGCGAGCGTGCTCGGAGAAAGACCGTCGCCGGTCTTCGAGGGGATCGCTCGGTGTTCCAAAGCGTTTCCCACGACTGAAAGCCCACAATATCCCAAAGAGGAGCACGTGGGCGACCCACCAACTGAACCCTGCTCGAGCAATGCTTTGTAGGGGGTGGTGCGCGCCTTGGCCCGTCCAAGGGCCCAAATACTCGACCTGGGGACCGAGCTGCCCCGCCAGATGCATCGCCAGGGTTGCATTGTCGCTCGCTGCCAGACTCACGTTGTCGAAGAGTGACGCGTCGGCGATCACCGTGACCCAGCCTTGGCCGTACTCGAGGGAAGTCGCAAAAGGATTGTCTCCGCAGTGAGCGAGCGGCACCTCTTGCGCCAAACCTCGAAGGAAGCGCTTCTCCCCGAAGCTGACGATGGACAGGCCTGGCGCAACCAGCGGCGCGCTGCAAGGCTCCGTCTTCACGTCGAGATCGAACACCGAGGAAAACTTCTCGTTTGGTTGCGCAACGACGAGGTGTCCCCCCTCGCTGGTCCAGTCTTTCAGGGTGTCCCACTCGAGTTCCCGGAGCGACGCCTCGAGCGAGACGACCGTGCTCGTTCCCTGTGCCACGTCCGTCACCCGGTCCACGCGCCGGATCACGGAAAGGGTCCGAGTGCGCATCAAGTCATCGAAGAGCTGCCTCCCTCGCGGTCCGTGGGGTTGATTCGGTGGTTCGGGAAGATTGGCGAGGTCACAGCCGACCGCCCAAAATCCCAAGAGAATCACCCCGACTTGCGACAGTCTACTGGCCAGCCCCGTCGCGTTTTCGAGCAGCGCGCGCGCGCTGTCTACCTTGGGCAACGCTCGAAAGCGCTCTCTGTCGAGCGCCAGCAAATGAGCCTTCACGTCGGAGACTGGGAGAGATGCGCTCGCGTCATCGAGTGTGCGTAGTTGCGCGAGGTAGTCTCCCGAAGTCTTGCTTCGATGCGGCTTGACCCATTCGGCGTCGCACAGGGAGCGCACTGTCGCGCGGTAGGTCAGATGGAGGGCTTCGGTGACGTTGTTCTTCTCGAGCTCCTCACGAGCCATCCCGAGAAGCACGTGCGCGCGCATTTCTTCGAACGCGGGCTCGTCGGGTTTCGCGGTCACGACTGGAGCAGTCTGCTTTTCCAGCTCCTGATCTTCTTTCCAGCGGCGCGCTTGGCGAAAGAGCGCGCGCAGAAGGAGCGTCGCCCCGATTGCTAGTGCCGCCCAGAAGATCACCTTGAACACGCCGGCAATCCAGCTCCCATCGAAATTCAGGATGCTCCAATCGAACCAACTGTCGTCGGTGTCGACCTTCATGTCCTCTTCCCAAGCAGGCCGGGAACACGCGGCGGCCAGCTTGGGACAGCGTCCTTCGAGCGTCGGGAGCTGGTGACAGATGTCGCGCTTTTCGGCTTCGAAGAGCCGGTAGTCGGGATCCTGACAGAAGCGGTAATCTTCGTTCAAGAGCAGCGTGCGGACCTCACCCTGGATGCTCGGATCGGACGAAAGCGGGTACGGTGCGTCCGATGCGTCCGATGCGTCGGAAGCGTCCTGTGCGTCCTGTGCGTCCTGTGCGTCCTGTGCGTCCAGTGCGTCCTGTGCGTCCGCGGTTGGAGCCGGATCGTTCGGGGCGGGGGTGGCGCTGCTCTCGCCGGGATGAGCGACGAGGAGCACCCCGATGAGGAGCGGAACCACTCGGAGGAGACCTCTCTCAGGCCGCATGGGTCCTCGGGTCGCTGGTTTGAGGGTGGGAGCCGGCCACCAGCCTGAGGAAGGCGACTTGAATGTCCCAGCCGTCTTGGCGAGTGCGCTCGTTGGTGTAGGCGAGGAAACGATGAGCGGCGCCGTACGGTACGAAGAGAAAGAGGCCGAACAGAGACAGGGGCGAGCCACCGTCCTGCCAGAGAGCCTCGACGGGGGTATGAATCGCAAGGACGTAGGTCAGGATCGCTTGGCCGAGAGTTTCGGCGAGCACCAGAAACGAGACCAACAGACCCCACCTCAGCATCAGCCCCTCGACTCCGGTTCCGCTGCGACCCCCGAGGAATTGATGCGAACGACGGAAAGCGCGCCAGGGATTCGCCTTCTCCAGCGCAAGTACCTCGGGGAGGAAGAAGTAGTTCGCTCCGACGAAGAGAGGCCCCACGATGAGAAGCAGGCTGGCCGACAAGAGGACGCTGTAGAGCACGTACGCGACGAAAACTCGCGGCAGCGTCCTGAGGCTGTCGATGAGAACCTGACGGATCCGCACCTCGGGTTCGAAGAGCAGCCGTCCGCACAGGACCGTGAACGGCAGCTCGACGAGCTTGGCGGTGATGAGCGCCAGCAGCCAAACGACAGGCCACGGGACTTCGTAGGAGCGTAGCAGCACCAGCGCGCCCCAAGCGGGAAGTAGAACGAGGGTACCCAGCTTGACGAAAAGTTTGGGCGCGACGCTGCGGACGAACCGGAGCGCTAGATCGACCACCTCGAGTCCCGGACGGTGGCGAAGCACGATGGTCGCGTGCCCGAGATTCACGAAGCCCCTTTTCGAGTGATTCGTTTTCCAACGCTCCGCCCGGCCAGGCTCAAATAGAGCGTGACGAGGATCATCATCACCGCGCCCACTCCCCATTTGAGCTCGGCAGGCGCAGGTGAAGGAGACCAAAACCCTTCGATGGCGGCGGCCCCGAGGAGCATGACCGCTGCGCCCAAGATCTGAACCAAGATCTTCTCACGAACGGCCCAAAGTGAGCCCAGGCGCGTGCGTCCCTCGGTGATGACGAGGGAGCGCCCCATCTGCAGGCCCGCCGCGCCCGAAATCACGATGGCAAAAAGCTCGAGGGGCGCGTGTCCGCAAACGAAAGTCAGGATGTTCGGACCGCCACCCATGCGGATGACGTGACCCATGATCGCGCCCGTGACGAGACCGTTGTAAACGAGGAAAAACGCGCTTCCGAGTCCAAAAAGGATCCCGGTGGCGAAGCAGCGAAAGGCGATGCCGACGTTGTTGAAGACGTAGAATCCGGCCATTGCCGCGTTGGAGCCGGCGGTGCGGCCGTCGCTCAGATTCCCTTTGTACGCTTGTGTCATCGCCTCGAGCATTTCGATGGGAAGCACGCGCGCGCTGAAGTGCGCCGACTCGATCGACCGCCAAAGTGCCACGGCGAACGGCAACCAAAACAGCACGTTGGCGACGAGGAAGAGCTGTCCGTTTTCGCGCAGCGCACGCGGGAACGCTTGGCGAATGAATCGACCCCAACGCATCAAACGCTTGCCCCCGCCCGAATAGAGCTGGCTGTGGGCGCGGGAGACGAGAGCATCCAGGTACGCGAGGGTTGCGGGAGCCGCACCGAGACGCGAAGCCCGAACGAGATCGGTACAAGCTTCCCGGTAGAGGGCGAAGATGCGAGAGATCTCCCGCGGGGGCCGCTTCTTCAGGCTCTTGCCACGGAGCAGCGAAGCGAGCTCTTCCCAACTCGGTCGCCGCTCGGCGACGAACTTGTCGACTGCACTTTCGCCTTTCATCGCGCCGAGCTCCTTTGGTACAGCGTCACGAGGAGCTTGAGCGAGTCGACGTTCCCGAGTCCGAACCGCTCCACGAAGAGCGGCGCGATCAGATCAGCGAGTTCCAGCGCTCGTGCTTCGCTGATGTACGGTAGGCGGCGATAAAAGAGCGCGAGCGTGTTGCGCTCCTCGGCGCTGAGCTGTGGCCGCGCTGGCAGGCCGGGGATGTCCGTTGCCTTCTCGGCGTCCTGCCTCGTGCCCAGCTTGGAGACGGGCTCGTAAACAACGACGGTCTGCGCGACGAAATCACCGAGCCGCCGGAACTTCGTGTCGAGCATCATCGACACGACTCCGATGGCATAGAACATCGGAAGCAGGTCCGCCGCGCGCAGAAGATTCCTCAGAATGCTGTCCGACAGTGTGATGGGACGTCCGTCCTGGTGAACGACGCGCAGCTGAAATGCTCGCTTCCCGGGGCTCGCCCCGTCCGCCATCACGTCGAATACGACGAAATATCCCCACTCCAGCGCGAAGAAGACCAAGAGCATCGCCCCAGCCTCGAACCCCGCCAAGTCCTCCGAGGCAGCTCCCGACGTGAACAACAAGACGAGCGCGACCACCAGCAGGATGGCTCCGCGCACGAACAAATCGACGGTGTAGGCCGCAGCGCGTCGGGCGGGTCCGGCGAGCTGATACCGGAAGGCGATGTGCTCCGGCGTTTCGAGTTCCAGTGTCGTGTCGAGCGCCGTCGTCATTCCCTCGGCCGTCAGGAGGGCATCTTCGATCCGATGTAGGGTCGATGACAACTCGCGGCCGCCGCCCGCTGGATTCGCCCTTCGTCGCGCTTTGCCTCATCTTGCTGGCGCGCGCAGCTTCGTTCTTTTTTGGAGCACCCCGGCTGGGCCCATCGTTGGGCCGCCCCAAGACAGGGCAAGTTCAGCTGGAAGGGCCGAAGGCCTCCGCCCTAGCGGACCTGCGGCGAACCTCAAAACCAAGCCAAACCCGAGGACGCGAGGGCGAAGCCCGAGGTGTGGACTGGCGCAAGCGCCTGCAGCGACAGGAGTCGCTGCACCGTCAGTCTCACTGGAGTCCGTCCAGCCCGTCGGACTCCCTCCAGTTCGACTAGCGAGGCCGCCTCAGCACCGCCGGGGAGCGAGTCCCTTCGCGACCCGCCGGAGCGGTCGTTTCGTTCGCCGTTCGGCCCGCTACGGAGATTACGCCCTCTTCACATCTGACGCGCGGAGCGCTGAATCGAGTCGGCGCACCGTATTGGCTCGTGCAACTCCGTGGACTCCAGTCCACTCCGTCTTGCACTCTTCCCGCCAGGGGCCGAATCTTCTTCGCTCCTTCGCGGACCTTTGCTTCGCTCCAACTTTCCCTTGGGGTCCTCGGCGCTCCGCGCCTGCGGCTTGCGCTCCTATCACCCCGGAGAATAAGCCAAACCCGAGGACGCGACGCGTCCAGCCCCGCAGCAACCGCCAGGACGAGATTCCGCGCTCGGCGACGGGCGCAGCAGCGCCCTAACCCATCGACGGCATCGTATCATCGCCGTGCAGCTCCGCGGACTGGCGTCCGCTACGCGCTGCACTCTTACACCGGGGGCGAGAGCGCGAGCACCGCCGCCGACCAAGTGGGAGGCGCCGGAGCGTTCATTTTGCTCGCCGTTTGCCCGCTGCGAAGAATGCGCTCCCTCAACGAGTGAGGAGCGATTCTTCTCCGCTCCTCTGGAGGCGTCTGCTTCGCGCCATCGTTCCGTTGGGGTCCTCGGCGCTCCGCGCCTGCGGCTTGCGCTCCTATCACCCCCGGAGAATAAGCCAAACCCGAGGCACGCGACGAGCCAAAGGCGAGGAGGAGTGACGAGGCCGCCTCAGCACCGCCGGGGAGCGAGTCCCTTCGCGACCCGCCGGAGCGCAGCGGGAAGTGGAGGTGAGCTTTCGGAATTCACTTCCGAAAGCGAGGAGGGGCGAGTCGCCTCATCATT
>CBFGUR010000058.1:0-32442 GCA_965652275.1 uncultured Polyangiaceae bacterium
AGGAGGAGTGGGAATGACCGATGCGAGAGGGGCCTTCGGCCCAAAAGGCCCGCGGCCCCCTCCCACACAACAGAAAGATTTCTATGACTTTTACGGAAGCTGCTGCTCACGTGCTCAAGCTCGTGGGCAAACCTTTGCACTACAAAGAGATTACTGACGTCGCGATCGAAAAAGGGCTGCTCAGCCACGTGGGCAAGAGCCCCGAGGTCACCATGGGAGCTAGATTGGCCGCCCAGGTGAAAAAGGCGTCCAAGGACAATCCACTGACCCGGGTGAAACCCGGCGTATTCGCTCTTTCGGACTGGGATGAAAAAACGATCGAGGATGGGCTGGCCGATCGAACCCCGGCACTCACTCGTATGAATCAGGCTGAAGAAGCAGCCTCCGCCGCCGCGAGCGAGCAGCCGGAAGCCCCGAATGGAGAGCCGGCAAAGCCGATGGCAGTACACCGCGAACTCGACGACGAGGATGCTCCTCCGGACGAAGACGAACAACATCGCGCTGAGCTCTCTGCTGCCGCCAGTGACCTTTTCGAATCCGAAGACGACGACGACCAGCCCATTTTCGGAAGTCCTGAGTCCGAGTCCTCGGCTCCTGCGACGTTCGACGGCGAAGGCGATCGGTCCGAGGGCAAGCGGCGTCGGCGCCGACGGAGGGGACGCGGCCGTAAGGACGATGATTCCTCGGAGGACAGCGACGATCTTCCGACCTACACGGTCTCCGATGCCAATCCGGACGACATGATGGACCTGGAAGAGGCGGTGGAGACGACTCCCGCCACGGTGACGGAGGTCGACTCGTCGCTGGCAGGGCTGCTCGAGGCCGTGCTTTCGAAGTACGATCGCGGCAAGGGGCCCGTTTCGTCTCAGAATCTGGCGGACGCCTTGAGGCGCAAAACGGGAAATGACCTCTCGATCAACGCGTCCGGGGTGATCGCGATCGCAAGCTGCGACAACTTGGCAGCAGAGCGAACGTGCCGTCCCCCACGGTTTCGCGTGTCGGGCAACAAGGTTGGCCTTGCGACCTGGTCTTTCGACAAGCGTCTGCCCGAGAAACAAAGAGCGCTGGGGCGTGCTGCAGAGCAGCTCCACGAAGCGACCGTGCGCGCCCTTTCGGACGAGCTCAAGCGGCTCTCCCAGCGGGCTGTTGGCGAGCTCGTCACCGTCGTTCTTGGTCGCATGGGAGTCAAAAACCTCACCGTCGTTCGTCGACCCGGTGCCCATGGGTCAGAGCTACACCTGGCTGGGGACGCCACCGTTGGAGCCCTGACTATTCCCACGGCCATCATGATTCGTCGCGATGGAAAGGATCTCGGTCGGGAACGCGTCACCGAACTGCGTGGCGCGCTGCACCACTACGGGCCGGCTGCGCACGGGTGGGCCATCTCCACCGGACAAGTTCTCAGTGGCGCGCGTGAGGAAGCCCAAACGAAGGGGGCGAGCCCCGTGACTCTCACCGGCCGGAATGAGCTCGCCGAGCTCTGTGTCGCCCATGGTGTCGGCGTCAAGATCCACCGCATCGAGGTGCCGCTCATCGACACCGAGCTCCTCGAAGGTCTCCAAGGGCGCTGAGCGCATGCGGTCGGGCGGCGCGCAGCCTCTTCCTACAGCGACAAGCGGTTTGACCGGTTGTCTCCGCCAAACAGAAGCCAGAGCGCCGATTTCGAGTAGCGTGGGGGAGCAGAGCGGAAGAAAAACGCCCCCTCGCAAGTGGGTGGGGGCGTTTTTCAAGAGCTCCTCGCGGCAAACAGATCGGCGCTTTTGGTGGCGAAACTGGAGCATCGGTCTCCTCATTTTGGTCTCTCAGGCGGGGTGTGCGGCGCTGCCGAAGGCACGTTTTCCGGCGGCCCGCGACGCTCTCGCTCAACTGTCTGCGCAGACCGGGTGCAGCCGCGCTCTACAGGGCGATGCCTCTCTGGTGGCCTCGGGCGGACTCGTGAAGGTCAGAGGCAAGATGCTCTACCTGGTGCAAGCCCCCGAAAGAGTGCGGTTCGACCTTTACAGCGAGTTTGGAGTGACTCTTTCCACGCTCACCAGCGACGGGGAGAGGTTCTCTCTCTATAGCCTCGATCAAAGGAGCTTTTGGTACGGCCCGGCCAAGACGTGCAACATCAAGCGCTTCACTCAGGTTGCCATCCCAGCCTTCGCCTTGGTCGAGCTCTTGCGCGGGCGTCCACCCGTTCTGTCCCACGCCGAAGGTTCCGCCACCATTCGTTACGCCCGCCCTTTGTTTTCCAAGGGCAGGTACGTCATCGAGATCGAGGGTGATCACCAAGCGCGAGAGCGACTCGAAATCGGTGTCGCCCCAGAGGATATCGAAAAGCCTCTCGAGCACCAAAGACTGCGGCTCTTGTCCGTTCGGGTGACCCAGGCCGGGCGTCTGCTCTACGAAGCGAAGCTCTCGGACCACGCCCCGGCCCAGCGCCGCGAAGACAAAGTCACCCCCGAAGAGGCAGAAATGGGGATCGTTCCATTGCCACCGAGCGGCCCGACTTGCGCGGCGGAGGTGCCCCGGACGGTAGAGTTTTCGGTTCCGGACCGGGGCTATACCCTGGTCATTTCGAGCAAAGACGTCGCACACAATCCCTCTCTCGCGCCGGGGGTCTTCGAACAAGAAATCCCGCCGGGCGTTGTCTCCGAACGGTCGGATTGTGTCGACTAGCGCGGTTTTTCCCGTCTGCCACGCCAGGTTCGAGACGCAGTGGGCGGCAGAGCGACTCGCCTGATACCTTTGGCGAGATGTCGGACGAGCGCCAAGGTCCTTCAAGTCGGCTCGGGTTGCCTCCCGACAGCTCCAACTTTTTGGGACTGCGGGACGTGGACGATGAGGAGATCGAATCAGCCGACGTAGTCCTGTTCGGCGTGCCCACGGACGCGGGGACGGATGGGAGGCTCGGTGCTCGCGAAGGGCCCGCGCGGGTGCGTAGCGCTTCATGGACGTTTGGATCGTTCAATCACGCCTTGGGCCAGGACATCCTCGATGACATGTTGGTTGCCGATGGGGGCGATCTCGACGTCGTGGGGTGCGAGCTCGAGGAAACACTCGAGAGAGTCCAGGCTCGCGTGTTCGGTCTCTGTCGCGGGGGACAAGTTCCCGGCTTGATTGGTGGGACTCAAGCGCTGACCCTGGGCGCGCTCCGTGGAGTCATTCAGGCGAAGCGCCGACCTGTGAAAGTCATTCACCTGAGCGCTAGTCATGGCTTGCGTGGAGAAACCAAGGGCGAAGGGGGCACGATGAAGCGAGCTCACGAGGAGCAGCTCTTGAAGTCCAAATCGGTTCTTCAGATCGGCGTGCGGGGCCCCAGTCAGGACGACGACGAGCCACGGGAGGCTCTTCGAGCGGGTTTCGAGCGTCTCACCGTGGACGACGTCCGCTCGGATATTCACGGTTCGATGGAAACGATTCGATCGGTCGCGATCGGGGCGCCCATCTACCTCAGCGTCGACCTGTCCTGCCTCGACCCCAGCGTTTGTCCGGGGGTGACACGCCCCTGCCCGGGGGGACTCAACAGCTGGGAAGCTCAGCAAGTCTTCCGATCTCTCGTAGGCGCCGACCTCGTCGGCTTCGATGTGAGTGGCCTGTGTCCGGCCTGGGACAGCTCCGAGCTCACCTCGATCATGGCCGTGAACATCCTACACGAGGTTCTCGCTGCCGTGGCCGATGCCCGCGACGGGTCGCGCGTCAGTTTGGTGGGCGGGAGTGTTGGTCGCAACAGCGCGTGATCTCACGGCGCCAAACCCTCGTAGGGGAGGCGTTACGTTTTCGAGGTGAGGGCAGATAAGATCGCGCGCGGATCGTCGCTGATGAGTACGTCGACTCTCATTTGGGCGAGCGTTCGCGCACGCTCGGTATCATTGACCGTCCACACACCGATGAACTTCGAGCGGCTCTTGAGGCGCTGGACGAGGCTGTGGTCTACCGTAGCGTCTTCGGGGTGGGCTCCGGTCGCGCCCAGCGCATCGAGCGGCAACAACCGACGCATCAATGATTGCGACTTGTCGAAGAGGAGCGCGGTGGGGATGTTTGGCAAAAGTAGCGTGAGTTTCCTCACGACGAGCGGGGAAAAGCTCGAAAGAACGAGCCCGTGACCACCATGCACTCGAATCTCTCGTGCTGCTCGTTCACACATCCAAGATGCGTTTGGCACGTCCCCCTTGAGTTCCACGTTGATGAGCGCGCCGCTTCTCGCTTGAAACTCCAACACGTCGCGCAAAGTGGGGATTTTATGTCCTCCACTGAGCCGAAGCTTGTCGAGTTGGGAGCTGCTCAGATTTCGAAGAGCCGCCCCTCGCTTCGGCCCCTCGAATGGCAGCTCTTCGTCGTGGGCGATGAAAAGGGCGCCATCCGCACTCATCCGAACGTCGATTTCGACTCCGTCAGCACCGTGGTCGAGCGCTAGCTCGAAAGCGTGCATCGTGTTTTCCACTGCGTGAGCGCGCGCGCCTCGGTGACCGAGGACCAGCGGGCGCCCTTTTGGCGAAACGGGAAGGCGGGCGGTCATCCTCGTTCACCATTGCTCACAGGAGGGGAGTTGAGCTCGTTGCTGATATCTCTTGCCACCTCGAGCGCCCTTTCGGTTTGACCGAGGGGAAAGCCGATTGCTCCGACGACTGGGTGACCACCGCCGCCATGGCGGGCGCAGATGGCACCGATGTCGACGTCGCGGGGCGCGCCGTGCCACGGATTGTAGCCAATGGACAGCTTCACTCCGCTGCCCATGTTGGTCGTCATGACCGAGTAAAGGGCGTCCGGGAACGCCTTGTAGTGAAAAAACTTGGAGATCACCGGAACCGCTTGGTCGGATAGATCCAAGAAGGCCACCCGGCCCTGCATGCGGCCAGCTGCCAGGACTCGACCCTCGTAAGTGTGAAAGTGCTTCGCGATGGTGCGGTAATGGTCTTTGACGAAGCGCGCTCCGGTGAGCGCCGGCAGACCGCCGTCGAGAACGAGCGGCACAGCCTTCGTGAGGAAATCGGAGTCGCCGAAGCGCTCCACCACGGCAGCTAGGCGCATCACGGGATCGGAGCGGTCCGTTGCTTCTGCAGCGCTTTCGAAGCGAGCCCCATCGATCTTGTCGGCCCAGCCGAGGAGTTTTCGGTGATGCTCGGTCCAATCGAAACCATACTTTTCCTGGCCGATGTCGGCGATCAGCCGCGCGCAGCTGACTGACTTCGGGTTCCACACGAAACGACTGGGCGCGCCTTGCGAGCGCCGATCGAAATCCGCCCGGTCCTCGGCGTCTACGAAAGCAGTTGCGTGATGATCGAAATAGTAAGTCAGTCGCTCGCTGCGATGGTAGCGGAAGTCGAGCAATGCGTTTTCGTCCCCGTCGAATTCCGGGGGCCGGGCCGCGGGTCCGTAACCGCAAGCGATGTAGTCAGTCCGCGTTGGAGAGTGCTCGCGCCTTGCGAGCGCCGTAAAGAGCGCCGCGCTGGCCATTCCGTCGAAGCAGTGGCCGTGGGTCGCGCACACGAGCCGGGTCACGGCCTCTTGGAACCAACCTTGTCCAGCGAAAACTCCAGGTTCTCTCTCGCACACACGTCGGTCAGGCTGCTCACGAGTTCGCCGAAATCGGTACCCTCGGGGAGTTCGACCTCTGCTTCGAGACAGAACATCGGGGTCCCAGTCAGGGGTGCGTTTTCGATGTGGCTCGAAAATGACGTCACATTGATGGAACGAGTCGACAGGACATGCGTGACCGTTTCCACGATTCCAGGATGATCGACTCCAGATGCTCGAAAAGCGTAGCGAGTGCCGTCGCTGGCCGGAGCCACCGTCGACGTGTTCTTGAAGAAACACGTCACACCGAGAGCGGACTCGAGTCCGACCGCAGATGCCTTGAGCTCGCCGAGTGAGCCGGGGTCTCCCGTCACGAGAAGGAGAACGGCGAACTCACCCCCGAGCTTGCTCATCCGGGTGTCCTCGATGTTCCCCCCCAGCTTTCGAATGTGACCAGCCAGTTCTCTTACGAGCCCTGGCCGATCCGGACCGACGGCCGTAACCACCAAGCCCGGACGGCTCTCCGCAGGATATTCCGACTTTGTCTTCACGCTCCCCGTCATTGCCCACAAGGTGTACTCGCGGCCTGCGCCCGTCGCAAATGCCGCTTTGGACGGCTTCGAGACAGCTGTGTGTGGTCGCGCGTGAGTCGTGCCATAGTAAGGGCAATGCGTGGAAATTTGACGGTGTCGCAGCGACTTGGTCTGGACCAGGGAGGACGACTGTGAGCCTGAAGATTGAACGGGATCACACCCGCTTTCGGGACATCGTCAGGGGACGGATTCGCAAGGGGCTTCGCGATTACATCTCCCATGGCGAAATGATCGGCAAACAGGGGAAGGATACGGTCTCCATCCCCATCCCTCAGATCGACGTGCCTCGCTTCACCTTCGGCCAAAAGGGTCAGGGCGGAGTCGGGCAGGGAGACGGACAGCCCGGAGACCCGGTCGGACCGGGTGAAGAGGGAGAGGGGCGCGGCGAAGCGGGACAGGGAGAGGGCGACCACGTCCTCGAAGTCGACGTTTCCCTCGACGAGTTAGCGGACATCTTGGGGGAAGAGCTCGAGCTTCCGAACATCGAGGACAAGGGGAAGCGGCGACTACAGAGTGCCCGGAACAAGTACACGGGCGTGCGCCGCATCGGTCCCGAATCCCTGCGCCACTTCAAGCGCACCTACAAGGAAGCCCTGCGACGCAACATCGCCACAGGAACGTACAATCCTGCGAGCCCGATCATCGTTCCTCAGCATCACGACAAGCGATTCCGGTCCTGGCGCGAGGACGAACAGCCTGCCGCCAACGCGGTCATCATCTACATGATGGATGTCTCGGGCTCGATGGGCGACGAGCAAAAGGAGATCGTTCGCCTCGCCAGTTTTTGGATCGATACGTGGCTGCGGAAGCAATACGACGGAATAGAGAGCCGCTACATCATCCACGACGCAGCCGCGCGCGAGGTCGATCGCGAGACGTTTTTTCACACGCGTGAGTCCGGCGGCACGATGATTTCGAGTGCATACCAGCTTGCTTGGGATTTGATCGAGAAGGAGTATCCCGTCAGCGAGTGGAACATCTACCCCTTTCACTTCTCCGACGGGGACAACTGGTCGACGGACGACACGGGGCTTTGCATGACCCTTCTGCGTGACAAGCTGATCCCTGCATCGAACATGTTCGCCTACGGCCAAGTGCACAGCCCCTACGGTTCCGGACAGTTCATCAAGGATCTCAGAGAGGCTCTCGCGAACGAGGAAAAGCTCGTTCTGAGCGAAATCAACGACCGGGATTCCATCGTCGGTGGTCTGAAGGACTTCTTGGGGAAGGGGCGCTGACGTGGCAGCTGGGTTTCTCAAGGAGTCACACTTGCCCAAGTACCTGCAAGACGAGCAGGACAAGATCGAGCGGGTCGCGCGCGAGGAGGGGCTCGACTTCTTTCCGACGGTTTTCGAGATCCTTTCCTACGATCGTCTGAACGAAGTAGCCGCCTACGGTGGATTTCCGACGAGGTATCCCCACTGGCGCTTCGGGATGGAGTTCGAGCGCCTTTCCAAGAGCTACGAGTACGGTCTTTCGAAGATCTACGAGATGGTCATCAACACCAACCCGTCGATCGCTTACCTGCTCGAGGGAAATAGCCTGACGGATCAGAAGCTCGTGATGTGTCACGTGTACGGACACGTCGACTTCTTCAAGAACAACTTCACATTTCGGAGCACCGACCTCGATTCCCACGGCGATTGGGTCCCTTATGAGCCCCGGCGTCGCGGAAACTACGATCCGAACCGTCGTTGGATCGACAAGATGGCCAACCACGGTTCGGTCGTTCGCAGAATCCAGGCTCGCTATGGCGTCGAGAAGGTGGAAACCTTCATCGATTGTTGCCTGAGCCTCGAGAACCTCATCGACCCGCACGCGGCGTTCGTTCGCCGAAAATCGATAGAGGTCGAAAAGTCACAGGATGGCGATTCGGACCTGCCCCAAGAACTCGAAGTGCCTCGCATGCGGTCGAAGGACTACATGGACGCTTTCATCAACCCGCAGGAGCACATGGACGCCGTTCGCGAGAAGATGAAGCGCGAAGCCGAGGAGCGCAGAAAGGGGTTCCCTGAGGAGCCGGTTCAGGACGTGCTCCGGTTCTTGCTCGATCATGCACCCCTGGAAAAATGGGAGCGAGCGGTTCTCACCGTGATTCGAGACGAAGCCTATTATTTCCTCCCCCAGATGCAGACAAAGATCATGAACGAGGGGTGGGCCAGCTACAACCATTCCCGTTTGATGACGACTCGCATCGCCGACTGGGGCGACATCATCGAGTACGCGGACAACAACGCGGGCGTCATGGCTACGAATGGCAAGACGCTCAACCCCTACAAGCTGGGCGTCGAACTGTTCCGCCATATCGAGGAGCGCTGGAACAAGGGGCAGTTCGGTCGAGAGTGGGACCAATGTGACGACTTGGCCGAGCGCCGCCATTGGGACATGCGCCTAGGACTCGGACGCCAAAAGATATTCGAGGTGCGCGCCCACTATAACGACGTGACCTTTCTCGACGAGTTTCTCACCCCCGAATTCGCGATGGAACAGAAACTCTTCAGTTTCGAATGGTCGGACCGACGTGGAGGCTTCGAGGTTGCGTCCAGGGAGTTCAACAAGGTCAAGCAGAAGCTCCTCTCGCAGCTCACCAACGCTGGGAGTCCCGTGATCAAGGTCAAGGATGCCAACTTCGAGAATCGCGGAGAGCTTCTCCTTGTCCACGATCATCAGGGCGTGGACCTTCGTCTGGACTACGCTGAAAGAGTCCTCGAAGCGCTGGTGCGGGTCTGGAAAAGGCCCGTCTGCGTCTCGACGCACGTCGGGGAGAAGTCCATGCTCTTCCGCTTCGACGGGAAAGCTCATACTCGGATCGAGGGCCAGCCGTAGGGTTTGGCCGAGCCCTGCCCCTGTGGGATACCTGGGCCGTGGATTTCCGAACCTTCACGCCGGGACTTCTCTTCGCGACGGTGGCCTGCGCCGCAGGGCCCACCGCAGAGCCTTCGCAACCCGTGCCGGACCAGGAAGTTCCTGGGGAACTGAGCGCCCGGCCTGTTCCTCCCCGCGGGACTCCGGAGCGGCCCGCTCCAGATGACGCTCGATCGCTCGATCCCGTTTGCACCCCCGAAGATGCCGACTGCGCAGCGTACCTCCCCGTCATGCAGGCGCTGGACGAGGGGGACTCCGAACGGGCCCAAGCGCTGCTCCAAGAACTCGTCGTGCCCGAGGCGGGGCGCACCCGCGATGTCCACCTCCTACTCAGGGGGCGAGCTCTTCTCGAATCCGAGTCGCTGGCATATGGAGAGGGAGGAGCTCGGAGCGAGGAGGCCTTGGTGCTGTTTCAAGCAATGGAAGGTTCTGGGTTTCTCCGTGATCAGGTGCGTCTTCAAGTAGCGCGCGCCCAGTTGTCGCTCGGCCAAGGGGATCGAGCGACGGCTGAGCTTCGCGCGCTCGGCGAAAAATACCGTGGAGACGCGGAAGTGCAGGCTGCGCTCGGCATCGCGTACCTGTCCACTGGTCGAGCAGCTCGCGCTCTTTCGCCGCTGCGTCGCGCGGCCCAGCTCGAAGAGTCTCAGCCCGAACGCCTCATCGTTCTGGGCACGACGCACTTACTGCTCGGCGATCTCGTTCAGGCGGAACGAAGCTTTCGCGGTGCCATTTCCCTCGACCCGGCATCGGCTCGTGCCCATGGGGACCTGGGGGCCGTGCTTTTGGTTCAGGGGAAAATCGCCGAAGGGCGCGCACATCTCTTTCGCGCTTCGAACCTGGCCCCGGAGCGAGCCACCTACGCCGCGAATCTTTCCTATGCAGAGCTGCTCGGAAAGAAGCCCGAAGACGCTGAGAAGTGGGCGAAAAGGGCGATCTCCCTCGATCCGGAGCTGGCTTCCGGTTGGCTCAACCTAGGGCTTGCCCAGGTCGAGCTCGGACGCCTCCCGCAGGCGCGAGAGTCCTTCGAAAAGGCCAAGGAGCTGGATCCGGGTGACCCGCGAGCGGAAAACAACCTGCGTGATCTCGACGAATTGGAGGCGTCCGGCTCTGGCAGCGAGGCGTCGGAGTCGCGTCCCTGAGACGTCCGTTCCGTTCAGTCCTCGTCTTCGTCGACGGTGGGTGGTTTCACCGGAATGAGCACCATCCGCCGACGGCGGCTCGTTTCGGAGCCCGGGACGACGAGTCGCGCCGGGGATTGAGTCGCCGCTGAACCCATGAAGGCCGAGATGCCGTGCTCCGACCCGTCCGCAGTCGTCCGGAAATAAGCCGAGACGGAATATGTGCCCGGAGAGTCCCACGTGCCGGCGGGACACGCTTCAGCGAGCCGCGTGCTCAGGGAATACGTCTGTCCGGGCGCGAGGCTGGAAAAGGCAGCAGGATCCGGAGAACGGTCGGCGGGGTGCATTTGGCATGTCGCCTCGCCGTTCGGCCCGGAGACTTCGTACGTGAACAGTTCGCGTCGAACGAACAACTTCATCGACTTCCCAGATGTGTTGCTGAGCTGGACCTGGACCACCCCATCCTCGGGACGGGACGTGGTGCCGAGCGGAGAGATTGTGAGCTTGAGAGGCGGCGGGGGAGCTGGCTTGCTGTCTTCGGATGCGTCGAGCTCATCGTCGTCGATCGGCAGCGCACTCACTTCAGAAAGCGGATAGGTCTGATCGAGTCGGATCGGGTCGGCTCTTAGATGCTTGAGAGGAACGATTTTCTCGCCCTCCACCGTCTTACGCTCGGCAACGAAGGGCGCCGTTTGCTCCGCCTCCACCGTCGTCAGTTTCCCGGCCCGCCAAAGCTTCTTCGTCTGAGTCGGAAAGCCGTAGGTCATCTCGACCGTTGCGCCCTCCTCGAGAACGTCTTCTTCCTCACAAAGATCGCGCGGATCGAACTCGTGGAACAGAAGCTGACCCGGCGCGAGCTCGACCTTGTCGTCGTCGTCGAGCGACTTGGGTACCCCGCCTTCGCCGCAGAGGATGGGCTCCGGTTCGTTGACGGTCCCGCCGGAGGACGTCCCCGAAGGGGGCTCGCCTTCAGAAGCTGGCTCCGGCATCGGGGGAATGATCTTTGCCGTCAGGAGTTCGGGCAACGCTGCAAGAGTGATGGGATGAGGGGAGCGGTTTTCGATGGCGAGCACCCACGGTAGGTCGGAGGTGCGCTCCGAGATGGCCATCACGAGACCCATGTGATTGTCCGCGGGGGTAGCGGCGTGGAGCGCCGCTCGCGCTAACCGTGCACCTGGAGGCTCATGGTGCGGAGACAGTTCGTCTCCCTCGCCGTCTTCATCGAGGCCCTCGTCGTCGCGAGTGGCTGGAGTGTCTTCTTCGGCTTCACCGGTCGGTCCCGGGGCCCCTTGGTGTTCGACGTCGTCGATGAGGTCTTCGTCCTCGTCGACATCAGCGTCGGTCTCGGCCTCCGCATTCATCGAGGAACCAATCTGGACGCTGCCGGAACCCGAGGCGCAGGCAACCAAGCTGACGACCATTGCCCCGGGGGCAAGTCGGCCGAGAGAACGGGGAACGAAGAGACGATTTTGGCGAACCATCGTGACGGCACCTACCATGGGGGCTCAAAAATGGGCATCCCAGATGGCGTCGACGCATGAGTTGGCGCTTTTCTTCCAGCGGGCCGCTACAAAATGCCCTCGCCCTACAAACAGGTCGCCTTTGTGCCTATGGTCCGGCCGTGCAAGAGCCTTCGAGCAAGACGGAACGCCTCCGAGGGCTCTATCCGCTCATCGATGCGGACGCCTGCCAGCAACGAGGGCTCGACCTCTTGGAATGCGCGCGGGCCGTTATCGACGCTGGGCCGCCCATCTTCCAGCTCAGGGCGAAGGGGCGATCAGCTGGTGTCGTGCTCGCCTGGGCGGAGGCACTGGCCAAGCTTCTTCCCTCGGGAGGGCCTCGTCTCGTCATCAATGACCGCGCCGACATTGCCGCTGCAGTGGGGGCGGCTTTCGTGCACGTCGGGCAGGACGATCTTCCGGCCGAGGAGCTTGCTCGCCGCTATCCTTCACTCGCCGTAGGGCTGTCTACACACGACGAAGCCCAGCTCGGGGAAGCACTCGAGATGGCTGGCCTCGGGTACGTCGCGCTCGGTCCCATTTTCCCCACCTATTCGAAGGAGAACCCGGAGCCGGCCCTTTCGGTAGGGCGCCTTGAGGCCGCGTATGAGCGGACACGCGTGAGAGGCATGTCCCTCGTTGCTATCGGCGGAATCACGGAGGAGACCTTGCCCGACGTGAGTCGCGCGTCGGATCTCGTGGCCGCGATTAGTTTGATTCTCCCCTCCACCCAAGGGGGCCGAGACTACTCCTGGATTCGAGAGCGCTGCGCCTCGCTCGATCGAATGATCGCATCAGAGCGCTGAACTCAACGCCAAACTCATCTGAATCATCAGGGAGCCCCTCTGCCGAACACCCGCTACGGGTGCGGCGAGTCAGACCCCCGCGTTCTTGAGCTGACCAACCATCGATTCGAGAACCAGCGCTGGGGATGCGTTGGCCTCGATGTGGCGGATGCTCTTCGAGATCACCCGATGGCGCTCTGCCCAGAGTCGGAGGTCGTTTCCGGTACGCGCTCTGGCTGCAAATGTCGTGGCCACGTGCGAGAGCAGGTCGAGGAGCTGATGCCGTCCGTCTGGACGCGCGTCCGCGAAGTCCAGCGCTGCGGCCGTGTGTCCCTCCTCGAGCGCCCGATCCAGAGCGTCGAGGAACGCCTCCCGGGCCTCGCGGCTGCTAGGCTCGCTCAGGTCCCGAGCCTTCGCCAGACTACCCTGCGATAGTTCGAGGAGTTCTTCGGGAATGCCTTCCTTCGTGAGCAGTGTGCGCATGGCGTCCTCGGGGAGGGCTCCGAAGCGGACCGCCAGGCTACGACTGAGGACCGTGTCGAGGAGCTGTGCGGGACGACTGGTGAGAAGAATGAAGTGAACGCCCTTTCCAGGCTCTTCCAGGGTCTTGAGTAGCGCATTCGCTGCGGCGATCGTCAGATCCTCGGCGCCACGAATGATGATGACCAAATGCTTTGCTTCATGTGGCGGCATTCCCACCCGGGGCATGACGATGCGACGAACTTGTTCGACGCTGATCCCCGTGGCTTCGGTGGCGCCACCAATCAGATTCGGCGGATAGACGGCGCGACCCACGAGCAGGACGTCAGGGTGCCCCGGCACCATGGGAGCCTCGCTGGACAGGGTGACAGCGCGTCGGCATGCCGAGCACCGCTCGCATCCGACGGCTGGCTGCTCGGTGCACACGAGTGCTTGAGCGAGGAGGAATGCCGCTGTCTCCTTGCCAACGCCCGGTGGTCCCTCGAATCGATACGCATGGTGCACCCTCCCGGATTCGAGTGCGCGGGTGAGGGTTTTCCGAGCGGTAGGCTGACCGAGCAGCGAGGAGAGGCTCACTTTGCGTAAAGGTACACGAGCGCCGCATCCTAAGATAGTCGGCCGCCAAACGAAAACCGGAGCTCGATCGAGACTCCGGTTTGGTCGACCCTTCTGGCTCCGTACGATCGGCGGGCGCGCCCAGCCAGGGCGCGCTACTTCTTCTTGAGAAGTTCGAGAAAAGTCTCGAAAGCGCGAGTCGTCTTTTCGTTGCTTCCCTCGCGCTCTTGCCGAACCGTGAGTCCGTCGAGCACGGCCAGGGTCAAAGTTGCCAGGTCGTCCGGGTCGAAGTCCGAGAGCTCGGGGGTCGTTGCGAAATGATGCGAGATTAGCTTTTGAGCTTCCTCTTCGAGCATTTCTGCTCGTGCAGAGAGCTCCTGGTTGCGGCGTCCTTCGCTCCAAAGCTCGAGGTTCAGTCCGCGCAGAGAGCTCTCACTCCGGAGGGCAGACCACAGATCCTGAAGGCCGCCAGTCTTGGCCGTGCCCGTTCCAGCGGGAGCCATTCCGGAGGCGGGTGCCTCGGGGAATCGAGGGCTAGCCAGAGTGCTGCGGATCACGTCCATGTACCGGCCGTACGCATAGCTCTGAACCTCCCGCACGAGGGTCGCCTTGCTCGTGAAGTAGTAGTGGACGATGCTCTTGCGGAGTCCCAGTTCCTTGCCAATGTCGGCGAGGGTCGTGGTGGTGAAGCCTCCCTTGGAGAAGCATTTGGCGGCCGTCTCGAGGATGGCCGCGACCCGCGGGTTGCTCCAGTTTACGGAGCGAGGGAACTCGCTTTGGGTCAGAGGGGTTTCAGATTCCCGGTTCTCAGGTGTGTCTAGGTTCAGTGCTGCAGTGGACATAGGGTCACGGATCTTCCTGCAGCATGGGATCACGGACGTCAACCCACATAGTCGTACATTGTCATTAAATGAGCGTGAAAAACGTGGAAGCGGAAAAACAAGCCACGGTAATCGCAAAATCGGCCATTGAGCCGACTTTCATATGTACCATCGGAGCAACGATGAGTTGCGCCTGAGGCACCAGAGCTCCGTTTCGGGCATGGAAGACACGACCTCTGCCTCTTTTCCACCGGCGATGGAAAAGAGCCTCGTCATTCCTCCCAGAACGGCATTCCGGCTTCCTTGGTCCAGCCAGCAGTGCCGTACTTTCCAGGCTCACGATTCTCCGCGTGCTCCCCCGGCTTGCCGCCCTCGGGACGGCGCTGCGTGAGAATCAACACCTCGTCGGCGCGATACTCCGGGGTGCCGACGCTGCTCTTCTTCTCGAGGTTGGGGTCCCCGGTGCCTACTCGGATGACCTGATTCGTGGGCGGGTAGATATCGCGCCACTTCTCGCGGATCGTATGGCTTCCGCGGCGAATCGTTCGGTACCGATGTAGACGAAAGCCCGGGATGCCACGCTGTGCGAGGATACGAGTTCCCTTCGGGAGCCTGTCGTCGCTTCGTTCGAGTTGTTCGTAGGGGATGGCTTCGTCCACCTTGCGGATCAGGGTCACCACTTGATCCTGGCTCGGGCCCAGGATCTCGGCTCGTACCGCTCCGTCTTTCACCGATTCGTGGATTGCCACTGGGAAGTCGTAGGGGTTTTTGAAACGAAAGTTGATGGTCGGATAGACGACCGTCGCATCCATCCCCATCTTGATGTACGAGCTCGGACGCGTGTGAGGGTACCGTTCGACGATATCGAGGCCCGCAAAAAACGCTGCTCCGTGGAGCGTGCCTGAAATCTGACAGGTGCCGCCACCAATCCCATCCACCAGTTCCCCGTCGGCAATCACCGTGGCAACTCGATAGCCGTTGGCCTCGTCACGGGGGCCCACGATGTCGTTGAAGTCGAATTCTTCGCCTGGCAACAGCACCGTGCCATCGAGTCGCTCTGCAGCGAGCCGGAGGTTATAGGTACGATCCGCTGCCTTTTCCGCCTGACTGTACCGGGTCTCGAAGTGTCCCATGACGGACTTGAACTCGAGTCCTTCCAGCGCATCGGAGCGAACCCGCGGAGCCTCCTCGAGGGCCACGGCTTCGGCTTCGAACTTCCCGGATGACAGCGCTCGTTGCATGTTCATGAGCGTTGCGTCGATATCGAGGGCTCTTCCGTCTTGATGAGGGAGAACCTTGCGTGTCGAGATCTCCAGGCGAGCGCTTTTCGCTCTGCGGTCGAAACGCGCCTTGATGCGTAGGAGTTCCTGCATCGCTACGGCCTCATCCAGTCCGTACGTGAGTGGCAGCGCCAGCTTCTGATCCTTTTCGTTGCTCGAACCGAGCGCTGTCAGGTGTCTTCTGAGGGGACTGGACGTATCGAGCGCATCGGCGATGAGCCGTTCGAGTCGCTCTTCGTCAGCCTGTCCCCCCCATTTCGACAGGGCCTGTGCAATGACCGAGCCGTCCGGCATCTTGAGCGAGAAGGTCTTGGCCGACAGAGCGCGTAGCCGATTCACGGCGGCTTCTTCGACTCGAGGAGCGGCAGGGAGGGGCTCTCCGAGGAGCGACAGACTGGGAATTTCTTCGTCTCCGCTCCCAGCTGTGGGGGCGCGGGGCACGACGAGAAGGCCGATCGCGCTCCCGGCCACCGCACAAAGGAGTGCGACGACCGCAGCGGGGATCACCTTCTTGCGGCCACTCCGAGGTTCGTTTTCGCTCGCTTCTTCCGGAGCATCATCGAGTGCCGGGCTCGTCACGCCCCACAGATGCAACGTTTGTCGAGTTCGCGCAAGGAGAGCACCGGACTCGACCGGTTCTGAGATACGATCTAAGAGCTCCTTCGAGACGAAGCGAATGTTGCCCGAGGAAGTCACCGAAAAGCTGGACAGTCTCCCGGCGCGCCCAGGTTGCTACCTCTTCCGAGACAAGGAGGGGGGAGTCCTCTACGTGGGCAAGGCGAAGAGCCTGAGATCTCGAGTACGCAGCTATTTTCAAGAGGGCGGGTCCGATACACGCGCCTTCATTCCATCACTGCCTCGATGGATCGGGGACCTCGAAACCTTCGTGACGAACACGGAGAAAGAGGCGGCGATTCTCGAGAACAGCCTCATCAAGGAGCATCGTCCACGTCTCAACGTCAAGCTACGAGACGACAAGGAATACCTGACGCTCAGGCTCGACAAGCGCGCCGAGTGGCCGCGTCTCCAGTTGGTACGCCGGCCGGCCGCGGACGGCGCGAACTACTTCGGCCCATTTCATTCGGCCACTGCGGCACGCCGCACGCTCCATCTGGTGGAGAAGCATTTTCAGCTTCGAACGTGCTCCGATCGCGAGCTCAAAGGCCGCAGTCGCCCGTGCATTCAGTATCAGATCCAGCGGTGTCCGGCGCCGTGTGTGCTCGAGGTCGATGAGGGCGCGTATCGGGCGCAGGTGGACGCCGTCGATTTGTTTCTCGGGGGCCGCCACGACGAACTCACGAAGGAGCTGTCGTCTCGCATGGCTGAAGCGAGCCGCCAGATGTCGTTCGAGGTTGCCGCGATCTATCGAGATCAGCTGTCTGCCGTGAAATCGGTCCGGGAGAAGCAGCGAGTCGTTGCCGTCACTGACGTTTGCCAGGACGTGCTCGGTCTCTATCGAGAAGGCGACTTGGTCGAACTGAGCGTCGTGTACGTGAGGCAGGGGCGAGTCGTGGAGATCTTCAACATCAGCCACGCTCGCACTTCGCTCCCCGACGATGAAGTCGTCGCGAGTTTCCTGCGAGAACACTACAAGGAGGGTGGGGTGGGCTCGGCCCTCATTCCCGAGGAGGTGATCGTCCCGGTGCTGCCCGAAGGTGCCGAAGGCGTGAACGAGTGGCTGTCGGAGCGTCGCGCTGAAATGCTCGCGGCTCAGGGGACGCGGCGTGCCACGAAGTCGGCCTTGTTTGCCCCCCAGCGAGGCCCCCGGAAGCAGCTCCTGGACTTGGCCCGGGAAAACGCAGCCCATGCTTTTTCCGAGAAGCGCCGCTCGGACGAGGACATCGATCAGCGGCTTCTCTCAGTTCAGGGGAAGCTTCGGCTGCCGCGACTGCCGCGCCGTATCGAGTGTTGCGACATCTCCCATCTCGGCGGAGAGGCGACGATCGGGTCGGTGGTTTCTCTCTTCAATGCCGCGCCAGACAAGAAGAACTACAAGGCGTACAAAGTCCGTTCGGTGTCGGACGGAGACGACTACGAGGCGATGTACGAGGTACTGTCCCGTCGTTTCGCGCGCGGCATCGAGGCTCGAAAGGAAGCCGAGGCGAGCCAAGAATCGGACGGCACCGGAAAGCCCCCGAGCGAAACATCGGACGAGCGATGGAAGCTGCCCGATCTGTTCGTGGTCGACGGCGGACGGGGACAGCTCGGTGTCGCCCTGGCGGCGGCAGGCGATTTGGGCCTGCGTGATCTTCCGATCGTTGGTCTTGCAAAGGAGCGCGAGACCGTGACCGGTGACAAGATGGTGGATCGGGTCTACCTGCCAGGGCAAAAGAACCCCATCAACTTGAGGCCCAATACACCAGAGCTCTTCATGCTCGCCTTGGCCCGCGACGAGGCTCATCGATTCGCCAACGTGCATCGGAGCAAGATCGGAAAGAAGCGGCGTCTTGCATCGCAGCTCGACGACATTCCCGGCATTGGTCCCAAGACGCGGAAAGCCCTCCTCACTGAGCTCGGTAGCATTGTTGCCATCAAGCGGGCGACCGACGAGGAAGTGCTGCGCGTGAAGGGCGTCTCCAAGAAGCAGCTCGCGGCGCTCCGCGAGCATCTTGGTCCCCCCGCCGAAGAGGCGCCGGACACGCCCCCAGAGGATTGAAGCCCGACTGCATGCTTCCGGCTACAGTCAAGCTGCAGTCCTGGCGAGTCAACTTTGTTGGCGGCGCTGCCAGGCAAGTTGCCGCTTCGGCCGCCAAACTTCAGGAATTCGTAGCACTTTTAGGGCAAATGAACTGGAACGGCTCTTGCTCTCCCACTGAAATCGAGCGAGTCTCTTCCGCGGTTGGCGCGCGACGTTGGTTTCAGGAGGACATCCCTCCGGCCCACCGTTTCGAGCTCCAGCCCATCCATCGAGCGAGGGTACCCCTCCTCCACCATTCGAATCTAGCTAGCCATGATTAAGTCTCTATTCCGCCGCTCTCGCGTGCACCTTGCCTCCGGGGTCGTCCTGACGGCCGCCGCGGTTCTGACTCAGGGTTGTCTCCAGCGCGAGGTGAAGAAGCAGAACCCGAACACCAGCAACGTCTTCGTCGAGCAGATCGCGAACACCGCCATCGACAAGATCGACCTTCTGTTCGTCATCGACAACTCCGTGTCGATGGCGGACAAGCAAGAGATCCTCGCGAATGCGGTGCCGCAGATGGTAAACCGCCTCGTCAATCCCCGTTGCGTCGATAGCGACGGAAACGCACAGGACGCAGGCGCGGACGGGAGCTGCCCCAATGGTTTTGGGCCCGAGTTCAACGCCGTGGACGACATTCACATCGGCGTCATCAGCTCGTCGCTCGGTGGGCACGGCTCGCGCAGCTGCCCGCGCAACGACCCCATGTGGTACAACGACGATCAGGCGCACCTGATGGGTTCGATTCGGCCCGAGATCGCCGGTACCGGTGAGCCTGAGGGGTTCTTGGCATGGAACGGCGGTGACGCGGCGGCGCGCCAGGCTCTCGTGGACAACTTCACGGCCCACGTGGAGGCCACTGGCGAGAACGGCTGCGGTTTCGAGGCTCCGCTCGAGGCTTGGTATCGATTCTTGGTCGATCCCACCCCGCCGCTCGAGATCGTGCTCGGTTCCGACAACAGGGCCACGATGGTCACGGATGCGAACGGAGTCCCGACTGTGGACGGGACCGTGCTAGCCCAGCGTCAAGCATTTTTGCGTCCTGACGGCTTGGTCGCCATCGTCGTCCTCACGGACGAAAACGACTGCTCGGCGATGGATGGCGGGAGCTACTACAACAACGCGGGCTTCGGCTATCTCGTTGCCGAGCCGACCTTCGAGATGCCCATCGCGACGTCGGCATGTGCTGCCAACCCGAACGACGCATGCTGTTTCTCTTGCTTGCAGTCGAGCAGTCCGCCCGCCGGCTGCGAAAGCTTCGCGGGCGAGTGCAACGCTGAGGATGCGTTTCTCTCGGATGAGCAGGATCGAGCCAACGTTCGTTGCTATCAAAACAAGCGCAGGTTTGGCGTCGACCTGCTCTACCCGACCCAGCGCTACGTGGACGCCCTTTCCAAGGCGACCATCGTGGACGCTCGGACCGGTGCGACCGTCAACAACCCGCTCCTGCGCGGCACGATGGAGGGTCAACCCCCGCGTGATCCCGGTCTCGTTTTCTTCGCAGGCATCGTCGGTGTGCCCTGGCAGGACGTCGCCACGGCGGAAAGTCTGGTACCCGGTAGCAACGTGATGGAGTACCTGACGGCGGACGAGCTCGACGTGAACGACGTGCCCGTGACCCGCAACGGAAGCGAGGCTCTCGCCAGCCGTTGGGAAGTCATCCTCGGTAGCCCCGGTCTCGCCATGTCCTCCAAGACCTGTCAGGACGACTCGGGCACGGCGGGTTGCGGAGACAACCCGGTGTTACCTGACGACCCCTTCATGATCGAATCGATCGACGAGCGCACTCCCGGTCTGGCGAACCCCATCTCGGGTGACGTGATCGTGGCCTCGACGAGCACCGACCCGATGGCAAACGCCATCAACGGTCACGAGGTGAACCATAACGTGGTCGACACCATCAAGTTCACGGACGGGTCCCTGGCGCGGGACGACCTTCAGTACGCGTGCATCTTCCCGCTCGAGACCATCAAAGAAAACTGCACCGAGGGTGACTTGACCTGCGACTGCGGGAGCGAGCCGCTCCGGAACAGTCCGCTCTGTCAGCCTCCCAACGGTGGTCCTTCGGACACCACTCAGTATTTCGGAAAGGCCTATCCGGGCACGCGTATCCTCCGGGTGCTCCGCGATTTCGGTGAAAACTCCATCGTCGGCTCCATTTGTCCCAAGATCGCTCTGACGACTCAGGCTCCGGTCACGGATCCTGCTTTCGGATACAACCCTGCGGTTCAGGCCATCGTCGATCGCTTGGCTGAGAAGCTCGCCGGCAAGTGTCTACCGCGTGAGCTGACTCTCAACGAGGAGGACGGCACGGTCCCCTGTGAGGTCGTCGAAGCGCTTCCTGGTCCGAATGAGCCCGGAAGTAACGGCGAGATCCTCGATTGCAATCGCCCGGGCCGCACCACGGTGGGAGAACTCATCGGTCCCGCCGTGCGCAAGCAGCTCGAGGCAGCGGGCCGCTGCGGAGGAAACTCCGGCGTATCGTGTGCCGACTACCAGATGTGCTCCGTCCTCGAGTTGGAGGGGGCTCCCAGGACCGAGTGCCAGACGCGACCCGGCGACGGGAGCTCCTTCACCAACTTCTCCGGCTTCTGCTACATCGATCCGGCTCTCCAGAACGAGGCGGGCGAGTACATTGCGGGTGGTCCCGCGTCGGAAGAAATCGTGAAGAACTGCCCGGCTACCGAGCGTCGTCTGCTCCGCTTCGTGGGCAACGACACCCCGTACCCGAACTCGGTCACCTTCGTGGCCTGCACGGCGGACGCTGCATCGAAGGATGACCCGATTCCGCCTGCACCCGACGACGCACCGCCCCCGGCTGACGACATGACCGACATGTAAGGTTCTCCTCGAATCTAGGCCCTCGCGCATCGCGCGGGGGCCCGTCATCGGACGAAGGGGCGCTCGAAACGGGTGCCCTTTTTTCGTGACATCGACTAACCTGAGGGGGCATGGAGACCACCAAGACGATTCTCGTGGTGGACGACGAACCTCACATCGTTCTGGGGCTACAGGACGCTCTCGAATTCGAGGGGTTTCGCGTCGTGACTGCGTCGACCGGGGCGGAGGCTGTTTCCGTTCACAAGGGGGAACGCCCCGACGCGGTCCTTCTCGATCTGATGCTTCCCGACCAGAACGGCTACCAGGTGTGCCAGCAGATCCGAGAAACGGATGCGCGCGTCCCGGTGATCATCTTGACCGCGCGTTCCTTGGAAGCCGACAAGATTCGCGGCTTGGATTCGGGGGCCGATGATTACGTCACGAAGCCATTCAGCGTCGGGGAACTGACGGCGCGCATTCGGGCCCTCTTCCGTCGCACGGGGCAACCGAGCGAAGCCGTCGTTTTTCCGATTGGCGAGGCCAAGGTGAATCTCACGGCGCACACCATCGAGAAGAAGGGACACACAGAGCCCCTGTCTTTCTACGAGGTCGAGCTCCTGCGACTCCTCTACGAGCGCAAAGGACAGCCCGTTTCGCGGGACGAGATCCTGAAAAAGATCTGGGGACTCGACAAGAATCCCAACAACCGGACCATCGACAATTTCGTCGTGAAGCTGCGAAAGAAGATCGAGCGTCGACCGAACCAACCCGAGCACATCCTCACGGTCTACGGGTTCGGCTACAAGCTGAACGTCTAGCTGCGGATCCTTCGGGGGGTCGGGGCCGATCCACGCCCAGCGCTCGAGAGGAGGGCCTGGGTTCAGGGGTGCGGTTGCTCGTGGTCCGTCTGGGAAGTCGGAACCTCCGCTGAGGCCGGTACCGGCACGCAGACGTCGTCGTCGGGGAGAGTTCCGGCGGGGCAGGGGGCCTCAGGGAGTGTTTCTGTCGACTGCTCCCGCGAAACTGCCTCCCCCGGGTGCGCGGCGGGTTTGCCCACCAGGAGCTGCAGGGTGGCCAGGGAAAGGGCGACGACGACGCCCCAAGCCAATGGAGGGAGTTTCGGCAGGTTCACGGAGGTAGGATGGGCGCGGGTCCAGGATCGGTCAAGGAACTCAGGGCTGGCTATTTTCCCCGAGGTTTGCTACTTCAAAGGGCAAGTGAACGACTCTGCTACCATGATCGATGCCGAGCCCGTTTTCGATGAGAACGAAGCGGCGGTGATCGACGCATTCGTCGTGCCCTCCTATCTCAGACTATTCTGGGAGGCAGCGCGCGAGATGCTGCTCGTTGGAGAGGCCGCCCGGGTCGTTCAGCTCGGCTCGCTCACGGGGTACCCCGGCGGCGAGATCCTCGACCGTCTTCCCAACACGTCCGGCGTTGGGATCGAGCGGTCGGAGTCGTGCGCCTCTCTCGCGGGCCAAAAGCTCTCCGCTGAGCTGTTTTCCTACCTCGTGGGGGACCCGACCGACACGGGGCTCGAGAGTCATACCTTTTCGCATGCGTTGATCTTGCATCCGACCGGGGGCGCCGAGCACCGTCAGAAGCTCTTCGCGGAGGCAGCTCGACTCCTTTACCAAGGGGGCCAAGCGCTCGTCTCGCTACCTCTGAGTCGCTCCTTCCCGGAGGTTCTCGACTTGATTGGCGAATTCGGGCTCAAGTACGACGACGCCAATGTGTCGAGTGCTCTCGAGCAAGCTGCGAGTGAGCGGCTCACCGTAGAATCCATCAGTGAGGAGCTCGAGGCCGCTGGGTTTTCGGATATCGATTTCGAGGTGCACAACGATGTCATCGCCTATGACAGCGGTCGAGCTTTCCTCGAAGACCCAGCCGTTCGCTATTTCGTCACGCCCCAGGTCGAAGCCTGGCTCGATCATTTGGACTTGGCCTCTGCGTTCGAGTACGTCGGCCGCGCCATCGACAAGTACTGGTCGGACACCAAGATGGAGATGGGGGTTTCCGTGGCGGCGTTTTCGGCCCGCCGTTAGCTGGCTCCGATCACCCTGCACTCGCCCCCGCGGCGGGCGCGTCAATAGCGATACCGCCAGACGAGGTCGAGTCCGGCTCCCAGCATGCCCACTTCGGACCGAAGTGACCAGTGAGGATGGAAGCGCCAGTCGAGTGTCCCGCTGACACCTGACGAACGCGCATCCGTCTGCGGCCCCGTACCCGTCGCGGTCTCGTAGCTCCCCTCGAACCAGAGTTCGTCGCTGATTCGGTACGTAGCGGTATACGACTCCCAGCTCGAATCGTTCAGGCTGGCGACTCGACCCTCCGTACCGCTCGTTTCCTGAGTGGCGTAAAACTGCACCCGATCCGTGCCCGTTTGTCCCAAGGCCTCGTTCGCGGCGAAGGCCAGTCCCGACGTGATCCCTGCCTGACCCTGATCGCTCGAACTCCCGCCACCACCGCCCAGTACGAGCGCGATGACTTCGGCTTCTCCTCCTGGGAGCGCCGGTTCGCTGCTCCACGACAGCTGCGGGGCACTGGCGGTTCCGCTCACGGTGACACGCACTTGCACGCCGTTTGGCGCGCTCCAGGCGGCCACGACGCTGAGGTGGGGGTCGGCGGCGTCGGCCGTGTCGAACAAGACCGTTCCTTCTTCCACGATGAAACGGCGACCTAGGACCAGGATGCGCCCGCCTGGAATGAGCTCGAGTGCGCCGCGCATCTGCAGCTCCTCGGCGAGCCTCATTTCGGGCTCGCCTCTCAGTTTGATGTCGATGAACTCGCTCTTGATGCGGACGTTGTTTCCAAGGAAGAACTTCATCTCGGTGACCGAAGTCTCATCCTCTGGGCCCGTTTCGTCCGTGGGCTTCGGCTCCTGGAGGATTTCGATGGTGGGGTTTTCCTCCAACGTGAAGAGGTTGGAGTCCGTAGCTTCGGGGAGGGTCGCCTCGAGGTTGTTGATCCGCAGCTCGACCCGCGTGGTCTCTCGTGTCATGTCGAATCTCCCCTGGGCCGTTCCGGTCAAACGAGCGAGTTCGGTGTCGTTGCTTCTCATCGGGACGTCGGTGGGAGAAAGGTGGAAAGTGCCGCCTTGCAGGCTGACGTTGTCGAAGTACAGCGTTGCATCACCCTTCAGGTTGGGGCGCTCCGATGCAGCCCGAGCGGAGATATCACGGATGCGGATCACGTTGAGCGCGCCCTCGCGCGCCGCGGTCAGGCTCATTTGGGCATCCTCCAGCCGAACACCCAAGGCGGTCGGGGTGATGACACCTTCGCTCATCCTCATCGTTCCGGAGATCGTCGCAGACCAGTCCTCGTTTTCTTTCTCTGGCGGCGTCCATTCTGCGCGCAACTTCCCGTTCAGCGAGCCACTCAGCTCGTCCAGGACATCCGCCGCGAACGGGTGGGCGATTGCAGCGTCGAACCGCTCGGACTGGAGAGTGAGTTGAATGGACCGTTGGGTCGCGAATTCGAGGAACCAGGGCGTTGGCAACACGCCCGCCTCGGCTGTCAGTTGCAGGGACCCGTAATCGTCCGTGAAATGAGCGCGTGCGACGAGATCCGACTGATAAGTTTGCGTTTCCAGGCGTGCGTCACCGATGGGGATTCCGCCGAACTCGAGACCCCGCAGACGAACGGTCGAGCTCAGCTCCGGCTCCCAGCCGTCGCGGGCAATCGCAAACGAGCCTTGGGTGGTTCCTCGCACCTTCCTCTCGTCGAGCACTTTGAGCAAGGCGAGCGAGGCGTTGTCGAGCTGAACCCTCACCTCTCCTTTCCAAAGCGGCACTGCCCCAGTCGGCGGATCAGTGAAGTGGCGATAGGGTACGAGCAGGTCCGCCTGACCCGAGCCCACCTGTTGTCGCTCGCTCGTGAGGTCGAAGCTGGCGCGCAGATCGCCCGACATCGGGAGATAGGTGGCGTTGAGGTCGACATCGACGGGACTCGAAAACGGAGAGTCCGGACCGTCGAGCCGAGTTCCGTTCAGCAGGAACGTCAGTTGTGGCGCCCGCAGAGAGCCGCTCGCCGACGCGCGTACGGTGACCTGGCCATCTTCGAGCGGCATCGGGACGAAGTCCGGGAGTCGCTCGAGGCGTCTTCTGGGCAACACGAAGACTGCACTCAGGGGGGCCGTCTCGACAATCTCCTGAAGCTCCTCTCCACTCGGCAGCCTCCCTTCCCATCCCTTCATCGGGAGATTCAAGCTCGCTGCGAGTGACGCAAGAGTTCCGTACCTGTCATTGAGTCGAAGCACGCTCTCGACGACGTCCTCCTGGGGACGAATGGAAACTCCACCGTCTGCTTGAACTCCGTGGATCCGGATCGGCCTATCTTCTCCGGGGAGAGTCGTTTGAAACTCCTGAGTCTCGAACGTGAGTTCAGCGTTCGGAAATTCACCCGCGTTCGGTCGTTTGACGTCCAAGTTCGCCGTGAATGATCCCGTGAGTTCGGGCCAGCCCAGAGAGCTGCCCACGAGGAGCGACAAACCTCGGAGGTCCAGCTTGCGAATGCTCGCATGCATTCTTCCCGTCGCTTTTTCGTAGCTCGAGGGGTCGTGAATCGGTCCAGCGAGCTCGCCCTCCCACGAGCTCTCGATCTCGCCGAGGTCCGCGACCGAACCGTTGATATTACCCCGGGTTGCGCGATCTTCGATGGTCGCGTGGGCATCGACGTTGACGTTGTCGATACCCAACAGAGCCCCTCCTGTCACCTCCAAGTCCAGCGTGCCCTCCGAATGACTACCGAGGACGAGGTGGATGTTCGCGTTCAAGTCTCCACCAAACTCGTTCTTCGGTAGCCCCAAGTTGGAGGCGATTCTCGAAATACTCAGGCGCTCCGCTTCCAGGTCGAGCTTCCCCCCGCCTGGCCCGAGATCCATGTCTCCGCGAATCTCGCCGATGCTTTGCACGACGAAGTCGCGCACGGTGACCCGAGAGTTGGCAAAGGAGATGCTATTTGCCTTGGCCTCGACGGGCTTTCCTTTTCCCGTGATGGACGCAGAAAGTTCGTCGAGTCTCGACTGCGTCAGGTCCGAGCGCGCCTTCGCGGCGAGCTCGAATCCTCGCGCCGTCGTCGCATGCGCCACGAGCTCGGGCTTCAGGACCTCGCCGCTGGCCCTCGCTGTTGCAGACTTGATTTCGACAGGTCCAGCGCGAACAGAAGCCAGGTCGACGTCGAGAGTTCCTCGAGCCTTCTCCGGGCTTTCGAGGTTTCCACTCACCTGACCCTTTACCTGCGCGTGGGCCAGGGAAAGATCCCCGCTTCTGACTCCTTCAACGTCGAGATCGGCTCGCGCCTCGAAGTTTCCCTCCCGCAACGTCGCAAGAACTTCGCCCGTGACCCTTCCCGATGTGCCTGCCGCATAGCGACGCGCCCGTTCGTTCTTGGTGAGGTCGAGCTCATCGAAACGCACCGAGACCTCTGTTCCTGTGCTCTCCGAATACTCGACGCGCGAGTGGGCACGCAGGCCCGGTTCGCTGAAGTCCGCGTCAGCCACGAGTCCGCTCGCGTCGAACTTTCCTTTCACTACAGCCTTTGGAGTTTTTTCCTCGGAGAGACGTCCTTCCTCGATGTTTCCTTCGAACAGAGCCTCGACGCCCTCGTCTCGTGGCTGAATTCTCAGACGCACCTGCGAGTCGAGCGAGCTTTCGGGGAGGGTGCTGAGGTACTCTGCCAAGTTCGCCTTCTTGGTTGCGACTTGGACGTCTAGGGTGAGAGTCGGTTCCAGGTGCAGGACGCCGAGGACTTCGGCGGGCGGCCCTTTTCCGTCGACGGGGGTTATCGTAGCCGATGCCGTCAACGTCGGTGCTTTGCCTTCAATGACGTTTCTCACCACGATGGTGCGATCGAGAGGCCAAGTGCCGAGCACTGGGCGCACCGCTTCGGGTTTCAGCTCGGGAAACTCGCCGCGAATGTCGATCTTCCCGTCCTCGTACCTGAACTTCTGTGACAGCGGGATCTGTCCGAAAAGGCCGCCAATCTCACCCCACACTGCCCCTGGAGCCCTGATGTGTACCTCTCCATGGGCTTGGGAATCGACTCCGCCGACGCCCGAGACCTTCATCCTGAAGCGGTTGACGTCGATGCTCGCTCCCTTGTCCGTGGCCAACACTTTGCCGTTGGCGTTCTTGATTCGGACGTCGAGGGTGGGAGATTCTCCGACGCTCCCGTGGGCGTAGACGTTCGTCAGCTGGACCCGTGGGAACCAAAGGCGGATGGGACGTCCGGCGGACTTTTTCTTGCTCTCGCCCGTCTCGATGGGGGAAAAAGCATCTGCGATGCTGGGATACGTGAGCGGTTGCCCTCGGTCGTCCCGTTCGGCGGTGGGAAGCAGGTAGACTTCACAGTCTTCGGCTCGAACGCCCTCGATTTCGATGCTGAGTTTTTCGTTGTTCGAAAGCACACGATCGAGAATCGACATGACGTCCACGTCGACGTAGAGCTCTCGTACTTTGATCGTGGTGCGCCCTTGCGGGTCGAGGACGACGACGTCGTCGACCGCGATTCCGTTGCGCGCAAGTCGGGTGAACGACTCGACCTGGATGGTTCCCTGAAGAGAATCACTGACGACGCCCATCACCAGTTGCGCCGCAACCCGTCGGGAAACCTGCAGGTTGAGATGCGCTACTGCGCCGAACAAAAGAGCGACGACGAAGAATGCCGCGACGAGCAGACGACCGAGCGTCCCCCCGGTGAGCACGAGCGCGCGGCGCACCCACTTGGGTTCCGTCCCTTCTGCCATCAGAAGGCCTCCCCGATCAGGATGTGGAGAGCCACGCCTCCGTACTTCTGCTGCGTGTCGCGATTGTAGGGGGCGACCTCGTCCACGTCGGGCGGTTCATATGTGTTGTCGCGGATGTGCTGGAGCCCCGGGATGCGGTAGCCGAGATCCACCCGAATCGGGCCGACTGGTGAGAGGTACCGAACCCCCGGACCTACCGAAACGTGCGGCTCCGCGAGAGAAAAGCTCGCAACCTGTGTGTCGACGTCGGAGGCGTCGATGAAGGCGACGAAGCTCCAGTTCTGGAACGCGTGGTACCGAAGCTCGGTCGAAAACTCCCACATGCTGAAGCCCCCGAGGGGACGGATGCAGGCCCCCGGCCGCAGCTCGAACTCTTGATTGCATTGCTCTTCGAGGCTGGTCGGGATCAAAAAGCCGATGGTGCCCTGGGGACCGATGCGTTGATAGGGATAACCACGGTTGGAGCTCGGCCCCCCAGAGTAAAATGCCCGAAAGAGCAGCCGATGCTGGTCTCGGACGACATCCGCGTCCGTGTAGTCGACATCGCCGGTTTCACCTTCGTCGGCGCGAGTGAGCGCCTCCCCGTACCCCTGCGGAAACACCATCCCCACGCCGAAACGAGAGGCGAGGACGACTTTGTGCTTCTGATCGAGGGGGACGAACGTGGCGATTTCTGGGCGAACGCGCACGTCGACTACCGAGCCCCCCATCACCGGGAGGGCGGTTTGGACGCTGTTCGTGAGCAGCAGTCCCCGGGTCGGCTGGATCGGATCGTCGCGCAGATCGAGGGCGGTCTTCAGCTCGGGGTACGCGACGATGACCCGTTCGAGCCCCGGCACGGAGGCGCTACCTTGATAGGTGAAGGGATAGTTGGCCTGCCAGTTGAGAGAGAGATCGCCCGTGAAGAGGCGTCCGCCCCAGCTGCGCTCGGTGCCGACGGCGGTCGTGATCTCGTTGTAGCCGATGACCCGTTCCTCTCTCGGGTCGATGTCCGCGCCTTTGGGAAGAGGGTAAAGCAGCGGGTAGATGTTGTACCCGAGCTGCGTGTAGCCTCTGGTGCGTCCCTCGATGAAACCCGGCTGTTCGAGGCGCACGGTGAGCGCGTTCTCAGGAAACACCGCCGTGGGTGGCTCCAGATACTGTACGCTCGTCGGGAAGAAGGTCACACCCGGGCGCGTGGAGACCGTGAACTCTCGTAGGCCACCAACGAAATTGCGGTGCGTCCATCGCCCTTGGCCGACGACGGCCAGCCTGAGAAGGTCGAGCCGTCCACCGATGCCGATCGTGACGTCTTTCAGCGTACTTTCGGTGACCCGCACCTTTATCGGGACGACTCGAGAGTCCGGGTCGCTCAAGTCGGGGATGATTTCGACCTGAGAAAACACGCCGAGTTCGAACAATGCCGAACGCGCCGCGCGCAGTTCTGCGCGCGAGTACAGATCACCCTTCTCGAGCTTGAGTGCGCGGATGACCGGCCTCTCTTCGATCTTCTGCAGACCCCTGACCTCGATGTCACCCAAGAGTGCAGGCTTCCCAGGTTCGGCGTGGATTTCGATGTGCGCGCTTCTCGCCGCCAAATCGATGGTTGCTTTACCGGTCACTTCGGCGAAGGCGTAGCCTCGATTCGCAAGAGCGTTGACAACGTCTTGTTTGGCCGCCTCGAACTCGTCCTCGTCGAATCGATCACCGACCCGGAGGCGCACCTCTTTGGCGGCAGCTTGGGCCGCTTCGAAGGGAAGCTTGGCGAGGCCGCTCGTCTCGAGCTTCCTGATCTTGATCGGCTCGCCGGCGTCGATGTCGAGTTCAACGCGAACCCGGTCTTCGGAGGTGCGGATGACGCGGGCCGCCGAAACTCGTGCCTCGTAGTAGCCGCGCCGTCTCAGCTGTCGCTCAACCCGCTCGACGTCTTTCTGTAGTGCCGCTTCGTCGTATGTCTCGTACTCGTAGACTCCGCGGATACCGAAAAGTGTCGGGGACTCCTTCGTCGCCAACCCCGCCTCGAGGTTCTCTTCGATCGCGCTCGGCTGGCCCTCGATGTCGACTGCCTCGACTGCCGTCTTGCCCTCGGGGATCTTGGTTTTTCCGCACCCGAGGCAAAGAACGAGAGCACAAAAAAATGCCAAAAGGGCGCCGGAGTGGATCTCCTGCGCCCTTCTCTGGTTTGGCGTGCGTCTCATTCTGGAACTTCCGAGTCTACCGTCAGACTCTGGGGCCCATCTTGCGGCGCCCGCCCAGTTCATTCAAGGAGTCGCGTCTTTCGAGGAAGAACGCGATACCTGAGCGAAACAGGCCCGCTTGAATCAGTCGCGCTTCTTGCGCTCCTTCATCCCGGGGAGGTTCGCCAGCTCATCGGGCGTCTCCAGGTATTCCATCGACTGGTACGACATGATGCCCATGATCGGGTCCGCCACGATTCCAGAGGACGCCTGAGTGAAGGCCGTCGAGTACACTCCGGTGACCTTCACCTTGGCCCCGGCAACGGGAAGTGGGTAGGGCAGCTGAGCGCCCCAGGTCTGGTCCATGTACTCGGGCTTCTCGTCGCCCTTTGCCTTGTCGTATTCCTCGATGGCCGAATAGATGTTGGCGAAGTTGGATGCCCAACCCATCACCTTCATCTGCTCGTTTTCGGGTGCGTCCTTGGTGTCGGCAATCCAGAAGGTGGGGACCGGCGCTTTGCAGCCCTCGGGATCTCCCTTGCCCGTGGCGTGCACGGCACACTCGGGCGCGTCGGCGAGGTTGGTTCGCGTGATGTAACCCACGATGGTCAGCTTCTGGTCGACCACCTCTTTCTCGTGAACGCGGTTCCTCATGTGGTAGCTCGCTCCCCACACGGTGTACGCGTCGCCGTCCTTGACCGGCTTCTCAGGGACGGTGGGCACCGGCGGCAGCGTAGCCGAAATTCCGCTGACAGCGGGAACCGGCTCATACTTGGGTTCTTCGGGTCCACAGCCGGTGAGGGCCGTGGAGAAGACGCTGGCAGAGAGGGTGAAAACCGTAACCTTGGACTTAATCATAGGGTGAGAACTCCTCGAACTTCGGCCGCTGACGGTAGAACGCCGATGCAGGTAGGGGCAAGGCGAAACCAATGTTTTGGCTCAGTTTTCCGCTCTCTGGTATTCGATCCTCAGAGAGACTTCGACTAGGTATTCGGTGTGAATCGCTCGATATGGATAGGTGACGTTCATGGGTGCGCCCGAGAACTTTCCGATCTGCTTGATAAACTTGCTCCGACATCGGGCGACCAAGTGGTTTTCGTGGGCGATTTGGTGGCGCGGGGCCCCGACACGCTAGGTGTGATTCGGCTCGCAAAGCAATTTCACAGTCAGGCCGTGATGGGCAATCACGAGCATCGGATGCTCCTGGCGCGCGATGCTCTCGCCGCGGGTACGCGAGGACCTCGGCTCGGTCCGTCACATGAAACGTTGCTTCGCGAGCTTTCTGACGAGGACTGGGCCTATCTACGAGCGCTACCGCTTTCTTTGGAATTTCCCAGTCACAACATACGCGTCGTCCATGCAGGGGTCAGGCCCGGTGTGAAGTTCAAGAAGCAAGAGCCTTGGACGCTGCTTCATATTCGTTCGCTCACCAAGCAGGGCTCCGCCAGCGACAAGTACTCTGAACGATCCTGGGCGGCGTCCTACGATGAAGATCCGCACATCGTTTTCGGCCACAACGCCCAAGCGGGCCTACAGCTCCACCCTCACGCGACGGGGCTCGATACCGGCTGCGTCTACGGCGGCCCGCTCACGGCTCTCGTGCTCGACGAAGGGCAGGTTCCTCCTCCCGTGAAGGAGCGCCGTGACTGTTTGGTTTCGGTCGCATCGCGCGGGCCCTACGTCGATTACGGTCCGCGTCCCAAAAAGGTCCCCCTTGAAGTCTAGGCTCCGAGTGCCGTGCGAGACCCTTGCGCGGGGGGAGCTGTCTCTGCCTGAGGACACCAGCCGCTACGTGGTCAAGGTGCATCGGCTCGCGGCAGGGGACGAGATCTCGCTCTTCGATCCGATGCAAGCCCTCGAAGCCGAAGCGCGCGTCGTATCCGCACGTTTGCCGTCCGTCGTCGTCCTCGTCGAAGACGAGCCGCGTCGGGCCGAGACTTTCAATTTGCCCGTCCACCTGCTCCAGGCCGTAGGGAAGGGCGACAAGCCGGAGCAAGCGGTGCGCGATGCGGTGACCTTCGGCGCGACGCGAGTGAGCTTCGTCCACACGGAGCGAGGCGTCGCCAAGTCTTCCTCGGATCACAAGCAGGAGCGCTTGTTGCGCGTCGCAGCCCAAGTCGCGCGCCAGTGTGGCCGGGCGGATTTGCCTCGGCTCGATGCGCCGCGTCCCCTCAGCGATGTTTTGTCCGAGCTGCCCGAAGAGGGGCTTCGTCTCGTGTGCGCGTGGGCAGATGATGCAGTCCCACTTCTCCGGGTGGCGACGCCGGAACTCATCCGGACGGGAGTCACTGTCTTGATCGGACCCGAGGGGGGCCTCGATGAGGATGAGCTTCGCCAGGCACGCTCCGCAGGGTTTTCCGTGATCGATCTCGGGCCCTACGTGCTACGCACCGAAGTTGCCTGTTCGATGGTGCTCGGCTGTCTGCGCGCGGGTGCCCTCCTTTAGACTCCTGTTTGGTGTCAGCCCTCCCCCGACCACCGCTTCGCGTCGGTCGCCCCGCCGAGTAGAGGCCCCCGGTTTCCCGGGGACCCCTCTCACAGAACCGGAC
>CBFGUR010000059.1:0-30653 GCA_965652275.1 uncultured Polyangiaceae bacterium
AAAAATCGTCCTCTCCCGCATCCAGTAGCAAGCCGAATTCGTCGTCGGTCCCCCTCTTTCGCCGGACGACGCCATGGGCCCGAGAGCTCTATCCGAGTACACCCATCGTGCCCCAATCCGTCTGGGGTATCCCGCAGGCGCGGCGTGTCGAGGTCGCTCCTCGGTGACGATCACGGGTGCGTGACGCAAGCCGAGCGTGCGTCCCAAAATCGCAACGTGGGTGGGCCGAATGTCGGGTGAATTCGCCTTGCTCTGCCTGACCTCAACGTGCTTTGCGGAGCATTGCTGTCCTTGCGGCTTCGCGCGAGTCGCTCGCCGACACCCCTCGCATGGTTTGATGTTGGTTTGGGGGCACCCCAACTCTTGGCGGGGCAAGTTCGAGTTTCATCGCGAGCCTTGGTTCAGTTGGACGAGGCTCCTAGGGCGGGTACGGCCAGGCGCAGGAATTCCGCGTGCACCTCGTCGAGCGTCAAGTCCGGGCAGTCTTGGACCCAGAACCGAGCAATGGCCAGAAAGCCAGCCGCCACGAAATGCACCGCGAGCTCGCGTTCTACCGAGTCCGCCTTTCCTCCTCGCCGTACCACATCGCGGACCATGCGCAGAAACGTCTCTTGCACGACGGGCGGCCCGGATCGACCCAACAGACTCCGAAACATCGGTCTCACCTGGTCAACGTGTTCGAAGAGCGGCCGCGCGAACCCCAACGCGCCGTTGTCGTGCTTCGAGACGAACTCACCGAGGGCACCGAGATTTTCGACCAGTAGTTCCTCCTTGTCTGCGTAGTGCGCGTAGAACGTGGATCGCCCCACATTGGCTCGGTCGACGATGTCCTGCACGGTGATGTCTTCGTAAGGGCGCTCGGTGAGTAGCGAAATCAAGCTGTCCCTCAAGAGTCCCCGGGTGCGTTCGATGCGGCGATCTCGACGAGTCATCGCTCTCTCTTCGTGGACAAGTGCGAACGGTTCGTCCCGTAGTGAACGCCCGGTGCCTCTCTGTCGCTTGCGGCGGTCCGCCGACTCGTCATGATGGACATATGTCCAAAAATGAGCATATGTCCAATAAAGAAGCGATCGCAACGGAAAAGCGGCGCGAATTCCCCAGGTTGGCTGTCGTCATCGCGGTCACGGCCTGCGCCATGTGGGCCCTTGCTGGCCTCTGGCACAACCTGATCGTGCCGTCGTTCTACGCGCGGGCGGGGCATGCCAGCCATGAAGGAATCTTCGTGCTGCTACTCAGCTACGTTGTCTTGGCGGGGATCATGGTAGCGCTGCATCGGCGCGCCCCGGCTTCGGGACGAGGTGGCTACGGTTCGGGGTTTCTCTTCGGTGCACTCATCGGCATCCTGTGGGTCTTCCCCCACGAGTTGGCGATGGCCGCTTCCCATGACAGCTCCTTTGCCTACGTGTTCCAGAACGCGGCGTGGCATGTCGTCGAACAGGGATGGGGTGGTGTCGTGCTGATAGCGTGTTCAAGGCGACTCGCAGTCTGAAGCCTCCGGGGGGCTGGTGCATTGGCCGATCGTCGCCGAATGTCTCGTTCATCCGCCTCGCTCGTGAGAGGTGCATCGGCGTCGCGCCCCTACCCACGGAACGTTCCGCAGACGCTACCGGCGATGCTCAATCGTCACTGTGCACAGGAGAACAGCGCTAGGCAGCCCGGGTGTTCGAAGACGCAGTCCTGGACGATGCTGTCGAAACAGGACAGCGTGTCTCCGACGGTGGCGGTGCAGTTCGGCGGGAGCTGGGAGGAACCGTCGATGCATGTTTGGCGATCGGGGGACGCGGTCGCGCTGAGGCCCTCTCCGCAGTCCACGCTGGAGCCGTAGCCCCCGTACGCCTCAGCGACGGCGTCACAGAGCGCCCCGAACTGCTCCTCGGTCAGCTCGACGATGACCTCGCGTGGGTCGAGGGCCAGGGGTGGGGCGTCGCCGTCGCCGTCTCCCCGGATGTCGCCGTCCCCGTCTCCCCGGATGTCGCCGTCCCCGGTGGAGTCGCCATCGCCATCGCCATCGCCGGCGTCCACCGCCTTGCCCGCACAACCCTGAGCGACAATGAGCGAGGTGAGAACGACAAACGCGCCGACTGCGCGAAGCATGTGAGAGGTTGCGAAGACGGAAGCAGAACGCATGCGCAGAGTCTCGCCCAAACCGGCGTGAGACGCCATGGCATCAGACCTCTTTACCGCGCTCCTCGAGCAGAGAGACGGCTCGCTCGAGTTCGCGGGGGGCCTCTTGTCGGACGCGGGCGAATCGATCCTGGAGATCGAGTGTGCTTTCCGTGGCGATGGGCATCGTGCGCAGCCAGTCCTGGATACCCTTTCCGTGGTGATAGTAGCCGCGCAGCTCGTACCGAGCGACGAGCTCCTTGCATTGATCGCAGCGGGCCAACACCACGGGTGGATTGCCGGGCTCGCGAACGACGAGGTTCACGAGTCGCCTGCTGCCGCAGGATTGGCAGGTTTGTCGGTGAACTTCCATCGTGCTCGCACCTTACTCCGTACGCCGCCGTTCGAGAAGATGGCTATCCCAGGATGGAGCGAACCCAGCTCCACCACAGGGGACCCAACGAAGCCGTCGTGGCGAGGGCGACGCCGCTGACGAGGAGCGCCGGCCGGACCAGGTCTCTCGTGGTGATTTGCCCGAAGCTGAAAACCATGGCGTTGGGGGGAGTGCTCACTGGCAAGATCATGGTGCAGGAGCACGCATAGGCGACCGCGATGAGGGGAACGCTCGGCTCGCTCCCCCCGAGGCCGAATGCAACGGGGACGAGGAGGTTTGCGGTCGCTGTGTTGCTCATGAAAGTCGTCATGATTCCAGCAATGAAGATGAGAGCACCGAGGATAGTAAGTGCGGACAAGCTTTCGGTGGGCAGTGCGCTCACGATTGCCTTGCCGAGACCGCTGCTTTCGACTGCAGCTCCCAGAGAGAGACCTCCTCCGGCGAGCATCAAGACATCCCAAGGCAAGTTCTGAAAATCCTCTCGGGACAAGAGCCTTCCGCCGAAAAACACGATGACCGGTAGGAGCGCGACCGTCCCCGTTTTCAAAGGGTGCAGGCCGCTCGTGAGCCAAAGGAGCCCCGTGATCACCGTTGTAGCCAAAATGACGCCGTTCTTGCCGGTCAAGGTCATCTCCTCTCCGTCCGGATCCAGACGCAACGCTTCGATTTGCGCCGGGTACATGCGGGTGAGCGCGATGTAGCTGAGAAAAAGAAACACGAGGAGAAAGGGCGCCGCCATGATCATCCACGTCGAGAATCCAATCGAGATGTCGGCGCGTGCCAAGGATTCGATGACGATGGCGTTCGGTGGAGTACCGATCGGGGTGCCGAGTCCGCCAAAGTTGGCTCCGAGTGCGACGGCGAGGGGAAGGGCTCGACGGTAGGGGTCGTCCTTTGCGGTCTGTTCGAGGAGAGGCAACGTGAGCCCGAGCATCATTGCTGCCGTCGCCGTGTTGCTCATCCACATGGACAGAAAGCCGGTGGTAAGGAGGACGGCGAGGAGGACTGTCTTGGGCTGGGTCCCGGCACGCCGAAGGACGATGCGAGCCATCCAGTTGTCGAGATGATAGCGCCGAAAGCTCGTCGAAAGGGCGAATCCCCCCAAGAAAAGGAGGATGACGTTGGAGAAAAAGGGCGACAAAAATGCCTCACTCGAAACCTCGATGCCCGCTTTCTTCATGGCAGGTTCGAGCCAAGCAATCTCGAGAAAGAGGAGAAGGAAGCTCGTTGCGAACAGGGGGATCGCCTCGGTGACCCACAAGGCTGCGGCGATCACCACGAGGAGGAGCGAGATGCTCGCCGGGTGGGATAAGCCAGTCCAGCGACTGACCGAGTTTTCGCTCGCCAACACCGCGACGAGCATCAGGAACGGGAGCGCGAGACCGGAGCGCAGCAGTCGGCGCGCGCGTTTTGGTCCTTCCGTCAGAGATTGGATGAGTGTGCTCATGATCGAACCGGAGAGGGGGCTTTTCTCGAAGCCCCGAGTCGCCTATCCCACAGAAGTGAAGATGTCACCACTGCAGCGGAGGCGAGCGGCTCTCGTTACATTCTCGTTGCTTTGTGTCCATGCCCCCGAAGCCTTGGCGCAAAGTGCCGCCCGTCGTCACGAACCTGCGGCCTGGCTCGGCGTGATGACGGACACTCACATCAGGGGTCCGTGGGCATTGTTCGCGGACACGCACTACAATTCGCGAGCATTCGTCGTGGCCCGGGGCGGCCTCACCTACAGGACGAAGGAGGGGCCGTCGTTTACCGCCGGGTACGCCCACCTGTGGACCGACGCTGGTGGTGGTGGCTTCGGGCGGGACGAGCACCGGCCCTGGGCTCAAGCGTTCCTCCCTTTTGGCTTTGCCGACGACTGGACGCTCTCCCAGCGCTTTCGTACGGAGCTCAGGATTCAGGAACGGACGCACCTCGGGGAGACCACCGACGGCTTCATCTCGACTCCGCGGCTTCGATCTCAATCAGCCGTGTCGTACTGGTTCGCCGAATCGGGCCCGATGCGATTCTTCGTTCAGGGAGCGGTGGAGCTCTTGGTAAGCGGGGGGAAGAACGCCGGGCCCAACTTTCTCGATCAGAGCCGCTACAGCGTCATGGTGGGCCAGCGCCGAGCCGGCACCACCGTCAGGCTCGGGTACATGACGCGGTTCGTTCCCACGAACTCGGGGCTCCAGCCAGTCCTGGAGCACAACGCAGTGTTCTGGGTGAGCTTCAAGACCAAGGGGCCCATCCACGCGCCCGTGCAGGTTCCGGAAGGTGGCAATCCGTAGCCGGAGCGTTTTCGACCAGCACTCGCAAGAGACCTTGCGACTCTTCGCGGCTCGGACGCCTCAGAAGAACAAGAAGCGCTTCTTTGCCACGTTGGGCCGACCGATGTCGAGCACATCGGTGATGTCGTGCTCACCGAACTTCTCCAGGAGCTCGTCCGTGCCCTTGCGAAGCTTGAGATCGGTTTCCTCCTGATAGAGGGGGACCATCGCCATGAAGTGGATGGTTTTTTCTTCGTCGATGACGAGTTCGTCGAACTCGTCGGGAGCCGACAGCTGGGGAAGGATGAGGATACAATTGAGCTTCGTGTTTGGCGCGTAGGGCTCGGGGGGATCACCGTTGGGGATCGTGTGGCCGTAGCCAAGGAAGGTGTCGAGCTTGTGCGGGAAGCGGGCGAGGTATTTCAGCTGGCGCATGGGCCAGTACCACTCCTCGTTTTCGAAGTCCTCTTGGGACAGCTTCCATTCAGGAGGGAGATTGATCAAAAGTTCCAGGTATCGTGGGACTTCCGGATGCGGCACCGCCATGGGGAGATCGCTCATGCCGGACGTCACGAGTGTGTGATACGGGCGGCCCTCGCTCGGCTCGACATGATGCACGTCGATGTGGACAGTGTCGGAGAGGATCTCGTGATAGACCATCGCGACAGGGCCGATATGGCGTTCGATGTGGTCCGAGATTTCTTCGAGGCACATTTCCTCCGGTGGCGGTTGCCACTCCTTCTCCGGCCCGTCGTGGTGCCAGATCGGTTGCCCGGAGAGGGACACCAGCTTGTTTTCGTCGTCGTCCGCCACCGGGACATCATAGCGGATCCCGCGTCCGTTGCCGTCGCGGGTTCATGCTCGCGCGGCTATGCCCTTCGCTCCGAGCATTGGCCGCCACCGGCTACCGCACCACCGCGACGTCGACGCGGCAGTTGACGTTGCAGCCGTCGCCATTCTGTCGGTTGCCGTCGTCGCAGGCTTCGCCTTCGTCTTCATCGACGATGCCGTCGCCACAACGGGGACCGAGCACACAGCCGGGGGCGCACTGTCCGTATCCGCCTTCGTTGTCGCCGTCGTCGCAGTCTTCGTACGCGGATTGGACCTCGCCATCACCACAGCTCGGCGGGGCCATGCACCCGGGGGCACAGCCGTCGCCGTAGACGGAGAGGTTGACTCCGTCGTCGCACTGTTCGCCTTCGTCCTCGTCCGTCGTGCCGTCGCCGCAGTGGGGGCCACGAGCCAGGCAGTTTTCCGAACAATTGCCGTAGGCGCCATCGTTGCCGTCCGGGCCGTCGTCACACAGTTCATTACTGGCGACCTCGCCGTCACCGCACTCCGAGACGCATTCGGACTTCGGTTTGTTGAAGTCTTTCATCGTGACGGCGAAGTGCGAACCGCATTGGTTGCGCTCCGCGTGGAAGAGGGCGACTTCGTAAACGCCTCCGACCGTGAGCCCCAGATCGACACTCGAGGAGGCACCATTGCTGACCACCGCTGCCGTGCCGTCGGCGGCGTCGGCGCCATCCGCGTCATCGTCGTCGTCGAGCTGGAAGTAGCCGCTCTGAGAGCCGTGCAATCCTCCAAGGTCGATGGTCAGGATGCCGTTGACGAAGACCCACAGGTCGTCGTCGCCGATGAAGTCGAAACGTTCTCCTCCGGTGTATTCGAAGAAAAATCGGGTTTCGGACGAGAACGACAGGTTGTGTCCGCTACACACGGGGCTTTCCAGATCGACGCTCGGATCCTGCCAGCCCTTGCCGTCTAGGGGGTAAAAACCAGCGGCAGGTTCGGTGTACGAGTACGTCAGCCCCGCGTCGCGGTCGAGAGTGAGCACGTCGTAGACGGGGTAGCTTTCGTCGTTCTCGTCGTCGTACCAGTCGGCGAAGTCTTCGTTCGTGGAAAAGTTGTCGTCGTTCGGAGGTGTGCCCGGGTTGCTGGAGCAGTCCCCGCCGGGGCAGTAAAGATCCGGGACGCCGTCGGCGCCAAGGGTTGTCTCCACCACACCGGGGATGCCCGTGCCACCCAGGTTGTTGAAGTTCATGTGGTAACAAGGGATGGGCTTTTCCGGCGTGGCGACTTCTCCGTCGCGCGGCCGGTAGCAGGTCTCGGGATCGATCTTCGAATTGCTGCGGCCGATGAAGTCGCGGAAGATGATCGGCAGCTCGATGGTCTCGGGTGGTGTCCCTTCGATGTCGGTGCAGGTGTAGCCCGTCTCGACTTCACAGTTCGCGGAGCAGCCGTCGCCATCGCGCGCGTTGCCGTCATCGCACGCTTCGTCATCGTAGCGTTGGCCGTCGCCGCACACGCCCATGCACACGCCCCCACTGCAGGACGGTTCGAGGAGACAGTCGTAGCAGCCGTCGAAGGGGCGATCGTTCCCGTCTTCGCACTGCTCTCCGCGCTCGACCATGCCGTTGCCGCATTCGGTTTCGTTGCAGCCGGACTCGTCGCAATCGTAGCCGTCGATGATCTGGCAATCGACGCAGCCCGTCACGTCTTCGCCGAAGTCGCACTCCTCGAACCCGGCGACGATGCCGTCCCCGCATTCCGCCGCGACGCAGCGTACCCCGGGAAAATTGCAGGACCAGCCGGGCTCGAGGTTGCAATCGTCGTCACAACCGTCGAGCGAGTCGTCATTGCCGTCGTCGCAGGTCTCCTCGCCGCTGATCTTCGAGTCGCCGCACTCGACGGTGCTCACGCATGGTTCACCAGGTGTGGGGCAAACGAAGTTCGCTTCGAGTCGGCAATTGGCGGTGCAACCGTCGCCCGACTCGCCGTTTTCGTCGTCACAGGTTTCACCATCGACGTTCATGCGACCGTCGCCACAGGCGGGTTCCGGGGGTGGACCTTCCTCACAGGAGCCGGCGCTCTCGTCGCAGGCGCCATCGCCGTCCCCGTTGTTGGGTTCGCCCCCGAGGCCGATAGGGACGTCCAGATCGCCATCGCCGTCGCCGCTGTCGCCGTCGCCCGTCGTCTTGTCGCCATCGCCATCTCCCGAAGCGTTCGCACCGTCGTCACCGACGTTGGGGGAGCTGTTGCAGCCGATGAGAGCGGCGAAAAGGGCGAGGCTCGTCCATGTAAGGAGTGGTTTGTCGGAAAAAGGTCGCACGATGGACAGAATACGGCCGCCGCGCTCGCTTGATCAGAATGGAGCGCCATTCTTGTGGGAGGGCGGGGGACATCCTCGTACGCCGCACACCACAGTCCCACCTGAGGCCCATCTTGACCGGGCTCCGCCCTCGATTCGCCAATCCCTTGCCGAGGGCGCGACAATACGCAAGCGTAGCCCGTAGCGAGGAACGCGCCCTTGCTGAGATCTTTCTCGGAAGTATTGCGTGTTGAATCTCGAACGTTACAGATTGTGCTTTGCGCTCATGGCGCTGAGTGGATGCGGTTCTCGATCGTCCATCGACGACTATCTCGTGCTCGGTGATGGCACGAGGGGGTCCGGCGGCTCGGGAGCCGGCTCAGGTGGGGTGATCGGGTCGGGTGGGTTAACCCCGGGTGCCGGAGGGCTTGGGACCGGGACAGGCGGTGCACCCATGGGCGCGGGTGGATTCGGTAACGGTGGCGTGGCGACGGGGGGATTTTCGACTGGGGGCGACGTGATCGGTTCCGGCGGGATGGCGGAAGTCGAAGCGATCTTGCCAGCGACCCTGGAGCCCATCCCTCTCGCGATGGAGTTCGAGGTCGTCTTCTCGGCTCCGACAATCGGAACGGGGCTCGACTTCGAGGTCATCGCGGGCTCTCTCCCAGATGGGGTCGAGCTCATGTCGGACGGCACGCTATCGGGCGTTCCCGATGAGCCAGGCGTTTTCCAGTTTCGGATTTTGGCGACCAACGGGCGCGGGGATGGGGTGCTCGGGGACTTCGAGCTGATCGTCGAAAAGCAGCGCTTCCTGGCGGCACGCCACTTCGTGTCGACCGCCTCCACGACGACCACGGTGAGCGTCTACGATTTGGAGCAAGGAGGGAAAGTGCAGGCCCCGCACCTGGACGCGGGCTATCGCTCGATGACCAGCATGTCCCCGGATGGCAAGTGGCTCGTGTTCAGCACCGACGCGGGTGAGGCGGATCTCGAGAACATCTACGCCACGTACTTGGGAAATGGACTGGGCTCCCTCTCCTCGACGTTCTTGATGACAGGCGAGACTCCAGAGTGCGAGTTTCATGCTCGAGGCTGGGGACTGGCCTGTGCCATTGGTGGCGCTCCGGCGGTATTGTCTTTGTACTCGCTCGACGACGAAGTTCTCGCCCTGGAGCGACAGGTCGCCGGGGGGCGGTTCTTCGGGTTCCGCGACAACCACTCGGTGTTCTTCGAGCAGGGAGACCAGCTCTCGGCCATTGCCTGGCCCGAGCCGCCTCCAGGTGAGCTGACCAACTTTCGCATCGTGAAGACTTACGACGTTTCGCCGACGGGAGACCGCGCCATCGGCGAATGGAAGGACGAGGGGAGGGTCCTCGGAATCACCATCTTCGATCTGCCTGGTTGGTACTCGGCCAATCTGATCTCCGCGTGGTTTTCGGCGGATCCCGGCTTCCGGCATGTCGAAACCTGGGATTGTCCAGAGGGGGAGCCGTGCACCCGTCGCATCCACTACATGTCATCGGAAGGAGAGATCGAGGGTTTGCTCTCCGAATCCACCGAAGGTTGGGCGAATCCGGGCGGCATGCTCTATCACGAATTCGCCCCCGGAGTGCGAGTGTTCCCACGGTCCGACGGCATCCTCGTCGACTTCTTGACGGAGACTACAGCCACTCGCGACGTGATCCTTCCTCGCCATGGCGGACTCCTGGGTGCGGTGGATTTGTCCAAGGACGGCGGGATGCTCGCGTGGCAGGAGACCGGAGGCGTCGACGGCAATCGAAGCTACCTTGCGCGGATCGAGAACGGTCAGATTTCCGATCCGATCGATCTGGGAGACGTTCTCTTCGGGTTTTCGCCCTCCGGAAAGCGCCTACGCTTGCACAGCTACTCCGCAAATGGGAGCGGTCAGCTGATTGTTCTCGACGTTCAAGACGGCGCGATGCGTGAGGTTGCCGATGTCGGTTTGCCCCTCGAATGGGTGCAATCGAAGTGGTCGCGTGACGAATCGCACATCGCCATCATCGGCGGCAACACGGTCGCGGGTCGTCGAGAACTCTACGTAGTCGATCTCTGGGATGAAGTGCCGCGAGCCGAACTCCTCGAGTATTGCCCACCCTCGACCGAGGGCGAGCCCCGGTGCCCGAGTTCGGTCGTTTTCTGAGGGGCGTCGACGACCGCTACTCGCGCACGGTCACCGAGCCCGAATCCAGGGAGATCTCGTAGTAACCCATCGGATCGAGAGCAATTTCGGAGCCGTTTTGGAGCACCGTACCTGTGGAGGTGATGCGAAGACAGCGGTCCTCCGGGAAGTGCTCGGGGAGGGACCACGACCAGGTGCTCTCGTTCCCGTTCGTCGTCGGGGAGGCCGCGGCGACGAGCTTCTGACCGACGTAGTAGGATCCGATGGAGAGCATCGTGTCGATCCATGCCTCATCCGAATCTCGGAGCTCAGTGACGTGATCGACGAAACCATCCAGGGAAATCGGTTGGTAGCCGCCCTGTTCGAACGCGTGAATGGTGACGGTTTGCCAGCGACCTTGGGAAACAGCGCCACTGACTCCCGCGTCGAGTTGTGACTTGCCCGCCCCCTCGGGCGGAATGAACGTGGGGAGGTTGTACAGGTTGGAGCCGTCGAGGGGGGCAATCGATCCGCCTCCCACACCTCGGTTGAGGAGAAAACGAGACATGGCGAAGCTCGAGTAGCTGGTGTTGCCGTTGGGCGCCGCCATGGTGAGCGGTATGACGCCGATCTCGTCTTCGATGTACGCTGTAGCAACGTCGAGCTCCGCGTCCGTCGCGTTCGAAGGGTGGGATACGGTGTGGTTGCCGATCTCGTGCCCGTCGGCCAGCGCCTGGGCCCAGTCTGCGGGGTTTCCGATCCAGTTCGTCGTCACGTAGAAAGTGAACGGGACGCCGAGGGCGTTGATGGTGTCATAGTTGGCCACTTGCGTGCTGTTTGCATCATCGAACGAATACGACACGGCCGCGCCTTTCCCCGCCCAATCGAGAATCGAGAGCTGTGCGGTGGGGGCACCTACGGGCGCGCTCAAGGGCGGAAGTCCGCACTCCGTGTCGATCGTGTCGGGCATGCCACCGGATCCGCCCCCGGCTCCGTCCGGGACTCCACCGGAGCCATCGCCCCCCGAACTCGACCCGCCCGCAGCCGAACCCCCCGTAGCCGCCCCCCCGGAGGCGAGTCCACCGGTCCCACCGGTCGAGAGAGCGTCGCCGCCAGAACCCGAAGTCCCCCCGGATGCTCCGGCTCCGTCACCTCCAGTTCCGGCGTTGGCTCCTCCAGTGGCTCCGTCGAGGGTGGAGCTCGAGGACGAATCCGATGAGCAGGAGACCAGGGTGGCTAGCCCGAAAATGATGAGAGGCGTGTTGGACTTCACGTTTCGTCGTGGCGTGTCGAGTCCCTCGATGGTCACAATTCTTAGACCGGAGCGCGCGCTATCTCCTTGGAAGCGTTCACATTCGGGCGTGTTGCTTTCCTGCGCGGCTTTTGTGTATAACTGAACAAAGGATCAGCATCATGCAGACGAAGAACAAGACCCCCGCTGCCGACACCCCCACGAACCTCAGCCCCGAGTCTCGGATTCTCCGAATCTTCGAGACGCGCTCCGATGAGCTCCGCTTTCCCGACGTCGACGCGACCGCGCTGAAAGAGGCCCATGCGATGGCCGAGGAGACGCGGGATGCCGTCTTCGCTTTGGAGGAGAAGCTAGCCGAGGCGCGCGAGGCGTGCGTCTTGGCGGAACGTCAGCTTCGCGAGAAATCTGAAAAGGCGCACGCCTATCTTCGGATTTTCGCGGCCGGAGATCCGGAACTCTCCGCGGCAATCGCGGACATCAAGTGGACCACAGGGGAGCGCTCCGGCCGCAAGCGGAGGCCGCAATCGGCGTCGAAGACGGCTTCCAAGTCACCGGAGGGTCCCCCCGTGCGCAAGACCGATGCACCCACGGCGGAAATCGCGGCGGGAATCGCAGCGGAGTGAAACCAGGCTGAGCCGCAGGTGAGCGCCGCTCACGGCGCCCCATCTAGCCCAACTTGGTGACTAGCCGTGTGGCCGGGTGATGTGTAAGACTGTCTCCAAACTGTGTTGCCCCGCCCCGGGTCGACTCATAACAGGGAACTTTACAGCGTGAGCCTGAACATCGGCGACATCATCGACGGAAAGTATCGCATCGTCCGCCTCCTCGGTGAGGGGGGGATGGGATCTGTGTTCGAGGGCGAAAACATTCGCATTCATCGCCAGGTTGCGATCAAGATTCTCCATTCGAGCGTCGCCGAATCCGCGGACGCGGTGCAACGGTTCGAGCGCGAGGCGCAGGCGGCTGGACGCATCGGATCGGAACACATCGTCGAGGTGCTCGACTTGGGCGAGCTTCCCGGTGGGGATCGCTACATGGTCATGGAGTACCTCGACGGCGAGGCTCTCGACCAACGGATCAAAAGCCGCGGGCGCTTGGCTCCACGCGAAGCCGCCAAGATTGTCGTCGAACTCCTGGACGGCCTCCGCGCTGCGCACGATGCGGGGATCGTTCACCGGGATTTGAAGCCCGAGAACGTCTACCTCTTGAGGAACAAGGGCGGCCGGGAAGACTTCGTGAAGATCGTGGACTTCGGGATTTCGAAGTTCAACAGCCTCGGTGGCGAGTTTTCGATGACTCGGACCGGCGCCGTGATGGGGACTCCGTACTACCTGTCGCCCGAGCAGGCCAAGGGGGATCGCACCTTGGATCATCGCGCGGACATCTACGCCGTCGGGGTCATTCTGTACGAAGCGATCGCGGGCGCGGTTCCCTTCGACGGGGAGACCTTCAACGAACTTCTCTTCAAGATCGTGCTCGAGCCGGTCAAGCCGTTGTCGACGGTCGCGCCCGAAATCGACGACGCGTTCTCCGCCATCGTCAACAAGGCGATGGCGAGAGAGCCAGACGCCCGCTTCGGATCAGCGGCCGAGCTCCAAGACGCCTTGAAGTCATGGCTCGCGGGGCAGCCGGTCGAGGTGAAAACCATGCCTCATGGGGTGTCGAACGTTCGCGCTGCTGCTGGGCACGCTGCGACCGGCATCGACAAGACGTCTTTGGGGGCGGGCCTCGACAAGAATACGGCGCTCGGTCCGCAGGGCGTGGCTGTTCCGGGAGCGACCAAGACGCACGGGGCGTGGGCCAACACCAACCCTGAAGGTGATTCTCCGCCTCGGGCGCGGAAATGGACGGTCCCGGCAGCCGCTGCGATCGTTCTGATCGGTGTTGGGGGATTCGCGCTGACTCGCATGGGAGGCGCGACCGAAGAGACCGAAGCTGCCGCCCGGGCCCAGGCGCAAGAGCAGGAGGAGCAGGAGCGCGAGCGCGTCCGCTTGGAGAAGCTCGCCCAGCTCGAAGCCGAGAAGGCGCAAGCAGAAGCGCAGAAGATCGAGGCCGAAAAGGCCAAAATTCTGGCCGAGAAGCAGGCGGTCGAGGCGCGCCTCAGCGCGGTGGAGCAAGCTCGACTCGACGAGGAGAAGCGCCGACTCGAAGCCCAGGCGGCCGAAACGCGTCCGGTCAGTCCGCGTCCGGCGGTGCGTCCTGCGCCGGCACCGGCTCCGTCACCGGCCCCCGCTGCCAAGCCGACGGGCCGCAAATTCCGGACCGATATCTGAGCTGTTCGTCATGGGCTCTCGGCCGCTCCGGACTTCATCGCCGCGGACCAGTACCCATATGCCTCGGCCCAAGCCGACTCGATTTCGGGTGACGTGTCGTCACCGAGAATCTCGCTCACCATGAACACGAGCGCCCTCCCCATCGTGTCGTAATGCTGGGCCAGAACCTTGTACTCGATGTGGCGCTGTCCGAGTTGTCTCAGCGCGGGCAACATGTCGTCGAGCTTGTCGAGCCCGCGGACCGCGATGTTGAACATTCCCATCAGGCGCTGTTTCTGGTCGTCGAGATCACCTCGAAAGAGATACTGGATCGACGGATCGAGTTCGAAAAGCCGCGAGTAGAAAACGTCCGCAGCACGTTTCTTGTCGATGCTGATGGTGGTCCAACTGTCTTGGACGAGCTGTCGAGTGCGGTGATCCATGGTGTCCAGGTAGCCTAGTCGAGGTCCGGCTTTTGAAGCTACCCAAGGCCGCGCATTGCTGTTTCAGCGGTACTGAAAATCCGGGTAGCTCGTCGTCGGCGGACCACCAGGACTCGTACCATGCGGGTCTCGGGCTTCTGGCTCCGCTGCGCAACTAGCCTTTCACGAATGAAAACTTTGCGTTTCTTTGGTCGATCCCCGTAGGCGATCGGAGCCGACAGCGCTACCGTAGCCGTTAACCCTCCGCTTCCCCGTCGCGAAGTGAGCATGGGATTCAAGGTCACGGCAGAATGGTGAAGTACGAGGAGAGGCGCGGCCCTTTACTGGCCCGTCGATTGAAGCTGCTGGTGGGAGTTTGCCTGACGATCTTCACGGTCTCCTGTGGAAAGTCGGACAAAGACGCACCAGGGGGTGACGACTCATCGGACGGGGGCGCAGGAGGCGAGCTCGGCGACGGCGACGCACTCATGCCAACGGAGCCCGGAGGCCAGAGCCTAGCCCCTGTTTTCGGCGGAGTCTCCGCTGGGAGCTTCACCGGTGAGGGCGTTACCCTCGAATGGTACGCTGCTGCGGACGATGAGACCGCTGTCGATGACCTCGTCTATCTTGCTTACGCCGGGGTCGACGACGGTCCCGTGAATCTATCGAGGCCCGTAGCCGTATCGCTGCCTGGAGCGGACTCCCTGGTCATAACTGGGCTCGACCCTGCCGATTATCGTTTTGTCGTGCGCGTGAGAGACGAGGATGGGAACGAGGACGACAACATAGCGGCTGTGAGGGTCTCGACGCTCGATCAGACGCCACCGGTGTTCGCCGGAGTCGTCGGCGCCATCGCAGAAGGCGCCGGACATTTCCGCGTCGAGTGGCGGCACGCGAGCGACGACACCACGCCATTTTACGGCCTCAGGTACCGAATCTACCGTGGACAGGATCACGACTCGGTGTTCGACGGAGCGCCCGTCGACGAAACGGAGGAGGGCGCTGTGAGCGCACTCGTTCCGGTCGTTACCGGCTGGCCTCAGGCCTGGTTTGGGGTGCGCGCAGTGGACGAGAGCGGGAACGAGGACGAAAACGAGCGCGCGACCTTGATCGTGACGCCGGATGGGGTGGGTCCCAGATTCGCGGGTCTGCTTTCTGCCGTGGCGACTCGGTCGGGAGTACTTCTGAGTTGGCCACCGGCCACCGAGGAGATTTCGCCCACGGCGACGCCCTCGAACCTCATGCGTTATCGGGTTTTTTACTCCAAGACTTCCAAAGGCCAAGACCTGTCTCGCCCCAGCGTCATCAGTGAAGCTGGCGTGACTCAGGTTCTCGTGACCGGGCTGGAGCTCGGCACCGAGTACTTCTTCATGGTCAGAGCGGTCGATGAGGACGGCAACACCGACACCAACACCGTCGAAAAGAGCGTCGAAACGCTTCCGCTCGATGAGGTCCCGCCCGTGTTCGAGGGGGTGAAGAACGTGCAGAGCCTGACCCCGACGTCTCTCAATGTCGGTTGGAGCACGGGAACGGACACGGAGACCGCGAGCGCGCAGCTGCGCTATCAGATCTTCGTCGCCGAGTCTGCCGACGATTTCGACTATGACGCGCCGACATCGGTGACTCCCCCCGGGCGCCTCTCGGGCGAAGTGCTCGGTCTGGACCCCGATACCGACTACTCGGTGCTCGTTCGTGCCGTCGATCAGTCGGGAAACGTCAGCGATTCGGAAGTCGTTCTCGTCGGACGGACTCTTGCGCCCCTTGAAGACATGGGACCGCCCACGCTCAGCGGAGGGGCTGCGGCCGCCTTGGTGCCGAGTGACGCGACGCGGTTGCTCGTGACCTGGAGCGGAGCGCAAGACGACACCAGCGTCGCGACGGGACTTCGTGGACACGTCTGCGTCGGGGCGTCGCTGACGGATTGTCAGGGCCAGAAGTTCTTCCAAAACTACAACGCTACAGGCACCTTTGGCGCTTCCAGCGTCTTCGTATCGGGCCTCCGTCCGAGGACTTCTTACTACGTCGCGGTACGCCTCGAGGACGAAGCGGGCAACTACGGCGCCTTGCACCAGGCGCCCGGACTCACGGCGACCTCGTTCTCGACGAATGTCGAGCCGATTCTCACGGTTCGCTGCAACCAGTGCCACAGCTACACGTACGGGACGATCGTCAACGTGTTCGAGGACGAGTACCAGGACCCCGTCTATGGGGATCTCTATCTCGTCGACACGAACAACGTGACCGAAAGCTATTTGCTTCGGAAGCTTCGCCCATCGTTCGATGAAGAGTCCCCGTTTAGTGCCTCCACGCCAGCGGGCTACCAGGGAGACCGCATGCCCTCGGATGGGAGCGCATTCCTCACCCCCGCGGTGGAGCAAGTCATCATCGACTGGATCGATCAGGGAGCGTTTTTCAACTGATGGAAGACTCGACGAAGAGGCGAAGCCCGCGGCGCGTCCCGCAGTCGCTTTCGGTCGCTCTGTTGGGTGTGGCGGTCGCGGGTGCGGGGCTGCTCGCGTTCGTGACGCGCGGCACGAACTCGATTCCGCTCACGAAGAGTGCGGCCGACGCCTCCGATGGGACGGCCGGTGAAGACGGTCCGCTTACCCCCGCACGACGGACCCCGTCGAAGGAAGGCGTCGAATCCGAGCCCTCGGGTCCTTTCGATTTCGCTCCTGCCGCGCGGGAAGAGGTTGGGGAAATCCACGTCCCGTCTTCGGACGAGGCGCTCAGCCTTCGTCGTCCCAAGCAGGAGCCGCGGCTCGACATCGTCGAGCGAGGCATCGTGGCCTTGGTTGATCCGGTTCGGTGCGAGCCTCCAGCCGAGCTCGTGGAAGCGGGACGCTCGGGCGACGGAGTTTATGGGTGCGTGATCCCGAAGTCAGACGGGCGGGCGCATGTCGTGGGACGTGCGGCCCATCGCAAGGCGAGCGGGAATCTCGAGGTCGGCGACTACGAAGAGGGTCAGCGAACCGGAGAATGGGTGCAGTATTATCCGACGGGCGTCCTCGCGGCAGAGGGTAGCTTCCTGGCCGGACAGCGTGACGGCGTCTGGCACGAGTACGACGAGACTGGCGAACATCGCCTCACTCGCACCTACAGAGCGGGGACCAAACACGGCGTCGTCATCCGCTACGTCGGCGACACGGCCGAGATGGATTTGTATTTCGAGGGGGGAAAGTACGACCCCCAGACGAAAGAGCCCGTACTTCGGGCTGAGGTAGCGGAGGCGCCATGATGGATTGGTTGGTTCAGAGTGTGTCGAGTCGTCGGGCGTCTCTTTTGGTCGGTCTCGTCCTCGTGGTGGGGGTGGGCGCGACCGTACCGAGCTCTGCTTCGAATTCCGGCTGGTCTGGCGGAGGGTGTACGGGCTGTCACACGGGAAGCGCGACTCCGACAATCACCTTTTGGGACAACGAGGGGTGGGTCGAGGCGGGGATGTCGAACGCCATGTACATCCGCATCCAGAGCAATTCGGCACCCCTCACTCATTGCGGCTTCAACGCCTACACGAATATCGGTTCGCTCTCGACGACCACAGGCTCGTACGGCACCGGCGTTCGGCAGATTGCGGGGGACGAGGTCACTCACACCACGCGTCAGGCGGAGATCTCCAGCTATTGCCGGTTCGGGTTCGACTACGACGCTCCCGCCGTCTCCGGTACGGCCACAATCACGGCCTGGGGCAACAATGTCGACGGCGATGGCGTGAACGACGCTCAGGACAGCGCGACCTCGGCATCGACCACCATCGCAATCTGTACCGACAACGACAACGACAACTACTACACCGGGCCTAGCGGGTGCCCTACCCCCCTCGACTGTAACGACAACACCGCGAGCCGCTCCCCTGGCAATACGGAGATCTGCGACGGCATCGACAACGACTGCGACGGCAGCATCGATGAAGGCGTCAGGACCACCTACTACCGCGACATCGACGGCGATTTGCGAGGAAACCCGAGCGTCTCGGTCCAGGCTTGCAGCCAGCCTGCTGGCTACGTGACCAACAGCAACGATTGCGACGACTCCGATCCGGACAACTACACGGGGAACACGGAAGTCTGCGACGGGCAGGACAACGATTGCGATGGCGCCTCGGATGAGGGCGTGCAGACGACCTACTACCGGGATCTCGACGTCGACGGCTTCGGCAACCCGAGCTCCACGACCCTCGCGTGCTCTCAGCCCGCTGGGTACGTGACGAATAGCAACGATTGCAACGATTCCTGTTTCGCCTGCAAACCGACAGGTATCGAGGTCTGCGATGGGCTCGACAACAACTGCGTCGGTGGCGTCGACGAGTCGACAGCCGTGGACGCCTCCACTTGGTATCGCGACCTGGACGGCGACCTGTATGGGAACGCCGCGTCCTCCGTGAAGGCGTGCAATCAGCCGGTCGGGTACGTCGCGAACAGCACGGACTGTGCTGATGGCGACTCCGCGAGGCACCCGGGCCACGTGGAATGGTGCGATAACAAGGACAACGACTGCAGTGGCGCCACGGCCATCGACGTCGGCTGTGACGACGACAACGACAACCATTGCGACGCGGCTATGGTTTCCGTGGGAACTCCGGCGACCTGCACCGCGGGAACGTCCGATTGCGCCGACAACGACCCAGCGCGCCACCCGGGCCACGTCGAGTGGTGCGACAACAAGGACAACGACTGCAATGGTGCCACGGCCATTGACGTCGGCTGCGACGACGATGGGGACGACTATTGCGATGCGGGCATGATGCTCGTCGGTTCATCTTCCGCATGTCCGAACGGTGGGAACGACTGCAAGGATACGTGCATTACCTGTTATCCGGGGCGGGCCGAGATTTGCGACGGGGAGGACAACGATTGCAACGGACCGGTCGACGATAACATTCAGTCTTTGACGTGTGGTCAGGGCATTTGTGAGGCCGTGGCGGCTGGTTGCGTCAACGGCGTGCCGCAAAGCTGCACCCCGGGCACGCCACAAACGGAGACTTGCGGAAACCAAGGCATCGACAACGACTGCGATGGGAACACGAACGAGATCTCCCACACGGCAGGTGGGGCCCCGATCGTCGTCGGCTCGGCGGGTTGCAACAGCGGCAGCCCCGGGATTTGTGCCGCGGGCACCTACTACTGCTCGGGATCCACGCTGGCTTGCGCTGCCATCATCACTCCCGGATCGCAGACGGAAATCTGTGACAGTTTGGACAACGACTGCGACGGAGCGGTCGACGAGGGGTGTGACGACGACAACGACGACTACTGCGACGCTGCCATGACCATTTCGGGAACCCCCGCGACCTGTTCTCGGGGCGGGGGGGACTGCAACGACAACCCCGCGAGCGGAGGCGCTCAAGTCAACCCGGGAGCGATCGAGTCCTGCTCGAACCAAGGTGTGGACAATGATTGCGACACCTTCGACGACGAACTCATCGATGGGGTGTACGCGACGGACTCGTGCGTCTCTGCAAACCCGGGCGTTTGCCGTCCAGGTCATCCGACCTGTTTGGGGACCGTACTCTCGTGCGCTTCGGTCATCACTCCGGGGTCACTGCCCGAAAGCTGCGATAACCAGGACAACGACTGCAACAACGTCGTCGATGACCTCCCCGCTTTGACGTGTGGTCAAGGCGCGTGCGCCAACACGGCTCCGGCATGTTCGGGTGGGTTCGACAACGTTTGCACGCCCCTCCCCAGTAGCAACGAGATCTGCGACAACGTCGACAACGACTGCGACGGAGCCCTGGACGAAGGTTGTGACGACGACAACGATGGGTATTGCGACATCGCAATGACCGTTTCGGGAGTGCCGACTACCTGCACTCTCGGAGGAGACGACTGCGACGACACATCGCCCGTGACGTATCCGAACGCGCCCGAACTCTGCGACGTCGAGGACAACGACTGTGATGGTGACGCCGATGAGCCGGAGGACATCGCCCTGGCGATCTGTGGGCAGGGGATCTGCCAGCGGACGGGGACGACATGTGAGCCGAGCAGCTGCACCCCCGGCATGGCCGAGACGGAGATCTGCGATGATCTCGACAACGATTGTGACGGCGACACCGACGAGGGCTGTGACGACGACGGCGATGGGTACTGCGACGGGCAGATGATGGTTTCTGGAACGCCCGCGGTATGTCCCAGCGGCTCCGGGGACTGCGACGACGAAATTGCGGACGACAATCCCGCCGCGACCGAGACTTGTGACGGTCGCGACAACAACTGCGACGGAGAGGCCGATGAGGTCAGCGCCGTACCACTCGCAACGTGTGGCGTAGGACAATGTGCTCGCACCGGGACGACGTGCGATCCCTCGAGCTGTGTGCCCGGGTCGCCGCTGCCCGAGATCTGTGACGGTATCGACAACGACTGCGACGGACTCCCCGACGACGGACTCGCTCTGGCGACGTGTGGCGAGGGCGCCTGTTTCACGCAGGGCACGAGCTGTCTGCCTTCGAGCTGCATCCCGCTCGTCGGCAGCGACGAGGTTTGGGACGCCGTCGACAACGATTGTGATGGCGACGTCGACGAGGGAGCCGACGACGACGGCGACGGATACTGTGAGACGGGCATTCAGTTCGTTTCCTCGCCGTTCTGCCCCTTGGGTGGCGGGGACTGCGACGACTTGAACGCCGACACTTATCCGGGCGCGCCCGAGATCTGTGACGGCGTCGACAACAACTGCGAGACTTGCGGACCGACCGACGACTGCAGTGACTACATCGACAACGACGTCGAGGAGTTCTTCTGCGGAAAGGGTGAGTGCCGACGCGAGGGAACTGCCTGCGTCGACGGCCAAGCGGTCGACTGCGAGCCCGGCCCAGTCGGGGTGGAGGAGTGCGATGGACTCGACAACGACTGCAATGGGATCGTGGACGACGGGATCCCCGACGAGGTCTGCGGAACGGGCGAATGCATGGTCGTGCTACCTGGCTGCGCCGACGGCGAGGAGCCCGATTGTGATGCATTGACGCTCGACCCCAGCGACGAGGTCTGTGACGGTTTGGACAACGACTGTGATGGTCGAGCGGACGAGGATCGGGACACGTTGTGCGAGGACGGGCTTTGTCTCGTGGGTGTCTGTGTTTCTTACGATGACCTCGAGGAGGCGGGGATCGATCCGGACGAAATCCCGGACAATCTCGGGGACGATTGGCTGACCAGCACGGCTGGTGCCTCCGCCGGAGGTGCGGCGTCTCTGCCCGAGGTGCCCACGGCGGATGGCGGCGGCTCCGATCGAGATCCCGACCCCGGTTCGGATCCAGACTCACCCCGCGGCTCCTCGTCGACATCCGACAAGGGGAGCTGTTCTACCGCAGGACCGGGCCGCCGCGGCCAGTTTCCTGCGCCCTTCGTATTGACGGTATTCCTCGGTCTATGGGCTCTCCGGACTCGCCGACGAGCCGCCCTACGATATTCTTCCTATAAGCACCAATGATGTTGAAGCGCAGACTCAATCACCTTTTCGCGATCGCCGTTTCGATCTCCACCATCTGTGCCGCTTCGTGTGGCGGTTCGGGAGGTTCCAGCGGCGATGGTGATGGCGACGGCGACGGTGATGGCGACGGCGATGGTGATGGCGACGGTGATGGCGACGGCGACGGGAGTGGCGGTGCTTCCACCGGAGGACGAACGGCCGGCGATGGAGGAGACGGCGGCGATCCCCCCGTACCAGACGAGTTCAAGCTCGTTTCCCAGCTCCCCCAGAGCGGAGATGTGAACATCAGCGCCCGGGCGCCCCTTCTTCTCGAGTTTTCGACGGAGGTCGACGCATCTACGGTTGATGGCGCGATCCGTATCCGGACCGGCGGCACCGACATTCCGTTTTCCGTCAACGTGAGCGGGAACTTCATCGAAATCGTGCTCGACGAGGTGCCCCCCTTGCCTTCGACCGTGAGCGTCGTCGTCACCTCCGGGCTGACTTCTTCTCAGGGGGTCGAGTTCGACGGGGATTCCTGGAACTACGAGCTCCCGCTCTGGCAAAGACCCGAGCCATTTCTCGAGAGCTCCGAGCTCGGTTTGGCATATGCAGCTGGGCCGAGTGGCGAACCTCTCGCGCTCGCGGGCACGGATGCGCTGTCGTTGTTCCGCTTCCAGAGCGCGGAGTGGGGAGAGCACCCGCTTCCGACGAACGGCGGCGCCCTGCAGGCGGTTGGTGTCGCAGCCACCTCCGGTGGAACGGTGGTGTCTTGGAAGGAGCGTGCTGGGGCGCAGGACGTCGTTCGTGTCGCCAACTTCGATGGGTCTGAGTTCGTCGAGATGGGCGATGGCCCAGTGGCGTCGGCCAGCAGCCTGACGGCAGCATTGCTGGTCGACGACGACGGGAGCCCTGTCGTCGTCACGCTCGATGCTACGGGCGCGCTCGAGGCCCGGGGACTCGCGGGCGGAGCATGGTCCACCTTGGGCGGCTCGCTCATGGTCCCGGGGATCCGGTCGTTCGCAGCGGCTCATTCGGGAAGTGGCTTGTTCGTAGCTGCGGTCGATGAGCAGTCTGACATCCTCGTGTACGAATGGGGGAGCTCAGACTGGTCTCAGGTTGGGCAGACGGTCGATCGAGAGCGAAGTGGAGACAGTCCGAGCATCTCTCTCGCCGCCCGGGGCGATGAACTCTACCTCGCCTATCAGGACGGCGACGCATTCTCACAGCACGCATTGGTGCGAAGGTTCGACGGCGCTTGGTCGCGCGTTGGTAGCGCTCTCGATCTCGAGATGAACAACGAGGTGTCTCTCGTTTCCATTTCGCTGGATTCGCAGCAACAGCCCTTCGTAGCGTGGGTGGAAAGCCTCGCGGGGCGCGCCGCGGTCGTAGCCGCGCGCCAAGAGGGAGACGAATGGCGGGTGCTGGGCGAGCTCGTGTTCGAACAAATGGGGACCTCGGCTCAGACGCTTGGAAGCGCCGTGGACTCGGTGGGCGATTTTCACGTCGTCACTTCGAGCTCCCAGGGACCACGGGTTGCGAGATTCAACGGTAGCCCCTCCCTTCCGGCGCCCAAGGTGGGCGAGGGGAGCCGGGGGACATGTTACTTCCCCCTCGATGGGGACGCGGATTTCCCCGACACTCTTGCGGAGACGGGGTGTTACCAGAACCTTTCCACACGGACTCTCGTCGAGGCGGCGATCCCCTACAACATCAACTCGATTCTCTGGACGGACAACGCCTACAAGAGGCGCTACTTGCTCATTCCCGAGGACGAGAAGATGGATTTTTCCTTCGAAACCGAACTCGGGGTCCCGGTGGGAACCATCGTGATCAAGGAGTTCTACACCGAGGCGGTAGTTGGCGATCCTTCTTCGCGCATCCCGGTCGAGACGAGATTCTTGATCAAGCGTTGCGAGGAGGTGGACCCCAGCTGCGCCGCGGAAACTCCCTGGCAGGGATACACCTATCAATGGAACACGAGCGGCAGCGACGGCTCTCTCTTGGACAACGCGACCATCTATGATGTCGACTGGGATGTTTCTGGCGGGACGGGCACGTACACCCATCAGTACCCGTCCCGTGCCCAGTGCCTCGAGTGTCACAATGGTGGAGGACGCCTCTTGGGCGTCACCGGTGCTCAGCTGAACCGCCCCGGCTCGTTCGGGGGGATTATCGAAAACCAGATCCGCGCCCTTTCCGAGGCGGGTTTCTTCGGCGATACGGCCCCGAGTGGCGCGCCGGAAGACCTCCAGCGGCTGCCATCACCGCCCGACGTCAGCCGCTCCCTCGAGGAGAGAACCCGCTCGTACTTCCAGTCCAACTGTTCGCATTGTCATCGCGCGGGCGGATTGGCGACAGCGCCCGTGATCCCGTACTTCGACTACTATGGTCCGGAGCTTGCCGCGGGTAACATGTGCCAAAACAACAGAATCGTGCCGGGAGATCACTCAGAGTCCACGATTTGGCAGCGGGACTCGACACGCGGCGCCACTCAGATGCCTCCGATCGCGACGCTCTTGCCCGACACCCAACAGCTTCCTGTCACCGAGGCTTGGATCGATTCGCTCGATCCGGGCACTTGCCCCTGACCTCTTGTCCGCAGACACTCCTTGCACGACTTCATGGATCGAAAATGAACACGAAAATCATCGCAGCATTCTTCTTTTCCGCGCTGACGGCCCTTCCGAGGCTCGCTCTGGCTGAGCAGGGTAAGTCGGGGGCGGCCGCGGATGTCGAGATCACGGAGAAGGCGCGAAGGCATTTCCGCGCGGGCGTCGCCTTCGTCGAAGACCCGGACGGGGCTCGCTACGCGGATGCCTACCGGGAGTTCAAGATCGCTTACGAAGAGAGCCCTTCTTGGAAGATCCTCGGAAACCTCGGCCTTGCGGCGATGAAGCTCGAGCGGGACGGGGAGGCGATCGAGGCGCTCAAGGGCTATCTCGAAGGCGGTGGGGACGAGATAGATCCCGGCGAACGCTCTCAGTTCGAACGCGACATCGAGATGCTCGAGACTTCGGTCACTTGGGTGACGCTCACCGCGAGTCTACCAGGCGGCACGCTCGAGGATCGACGTACGCCCTTGGCCGGTGCCCCGCGTGTGAACGTCTATGAAATGGAAGAGGAGAGCTTCAAAGTGGGGCTCCATGCAGGCCGCCACAGGATTTCGCTCCGCCTCGACGGTTACGAGCCCGCTACCTGGACTTTCGAGGCGGCGGGAGGCGAGATGTCCCACCATTTCGAACTCGTCCCCATCCACGAGCACAAGGAGCCGGCCATTGCTGACGCTCCGCCCGCGGAGCCCGTCGACGAGGTCGTCGTCACACGTCCTGTTCCAACTTCCGTGTGGATCGGTGCCGGAATCACGGGCGCTTTGGTCGTCGGCGCGACGGTCACCGGCATCCTCGCGTCCGGGAAACGCTCCGAGTTCGACGATGCCAACGACGGCACCGACCCCGGGGCGGCCGAAGACCTCAAGAGCAGCGGCGAGACGCTGAATCTCGTGACCGACATCATGTTGGGTGGCGCGGTCGTCGGGGCTGTCGCAACCACGGTCCTTTACGTCACGCGTCCCGAAGTCAAAAGTACAGAGCCCAAGATCGCTTGGTCTCCGCGCGCCGTCGCGGGTGGTGGCGGTCTCTGGGTCCACGGAAAGTTCTAATAGTATGAAGCGCTTAACTACGAATCTGGCATTTTCTTCCGTTCTCCTGGGGACGCTCCTTGCAGCCTGTGGGAAGGACAAGCTCACCTGTGGCTCCGGGACCGAGGAGTCGGACGGAGAGTGTGTCGCCTCGCCCACTGATTCGAGTGGCGGGATGGGCGGCGACACGGGTGACAACACCGGCGGTTCGCGTACTGGTGGCTCCGGGATGGGGGGCGACCCGAGCGTCGACCCGATCGACGATCCACTTTTTGCCGATATTTCCCCGGCTCGACGGGGCGATGCTGCTCTCGCAGTCGAAGAATTCGAGGGGGCGCTGGCAGCTGGTGCGGCTTCGCTCACGAGCGCCGTCGTCGTTTGGAATCCCACGAGCGTTTTCGACGTCACGTACAACATCTACGTTTCGGAGCGAGACGACAATTTTTCCTTCGGGACTCCTCAGTTCCAGGCGCCGCCCGGCGCGGATTCATTTTTGCTCACGGGCCTGTCCGAGGGTGAAGAGATTTTCATCGTCATTCGGCCGGTTCTCGAGGGCGTCGAATTGCCCGTGGAGGACGTCATCGTTTCGGTCGTGCTCGAGGACGACGACGATGCACCCAGCTTCGTTGGAGTCGAGGACGCCGAGAGCGCCGACGGCGCCTCCGTTCGCTTGTCTTGGGACGCGGGGAGCGATGACGTCTCTCCGGACGAGGTCCTCACCTACTACGTGTACGTCGCGGAAGCAGGCGAGGAGATGGACTATCGCACCGCCTATCAGGTGAGCCGACCCGGCGCGACCGAGATCACGGTTCGTTTGCCGCGTCCCGACACCGAGTACGACTTCGTCGTGCGCGTACGCGACGCAGCGGGTCATTTCGATGACAACGAAAACCCTGTCTCCGGCACCTCGGGGCCCGACATCGCATCGCCGGTGTTCAGCGGTTGTTCGACTGCGGTGGCCCGAAATGCAAGCACAGTGGATCTGACGTGGCTCCCCGCGATCGACGACATCGCCTCGTCCGATGAGATGGTTTACAACCTCTACGCATCGACCGTGGAAGACGGGCACAACTTCTCCCAGCCTTCCGCGACCTTCATCGGTGGGACGACGGGGTTCGTATCCGGTCTCGAGGCTGACGAAACCTACTACTTCATCTGTCGAGCCGAGGATCCTTCCGGCAACACGGAAGCAAACGAGCGTCTGCAGCAGGCGACCACCAAGGCGGATGACCAGCCCCCGGTTTTCGGTGGAATCGCCTCTGTCGAAAACGTCGGTGCAGACGCATTCGAGCTCACTTGGGTCGCGGCGACGGACAATCAGAGCCTCGTCGAGGACATCACGTACAAAGTGTACCTCTCGGATACCGTCGACGGCCACGATTTCGAAGGGGACACGCCTGTCGCTCAGGTCGTCGGACAGACCGCGGTCGAGGTTCAGGACGTCGACAGCCGCACGGACTACTACGTCGTCGTGCTGGCAGAGGACGAATCGGGCAACCTCAGCGTTCCCGCGTCCGTGACTCTCGTGACGACGCTCGTGAGCTTGCGTACTGACATCGAGATCCCGATTTTCGCAAATAAGTGCGCGACGACGGGTTGTCATTCCGGCGACACACCCGTCTCGGGAATGAATCTCTCCCCGGGATTTGCCTTCTTGAATATCGTAGGTGTGGCGCCCACCACACCATTAGGGCAATCGAGCGGCTTCAATCGCGTCGAGCCGTTTCTCCCGGCTGAAAGTCACTTGGTGGAGCGGATCAATTCGACTGAAGACGGGGTTCGCATGCCCCTCAGTGGTGACTCCTTGAGTCCAGCTGAGATTGCGACGATCGAGCAGTGGATCACCGAAGGCGCGCTCAACAACTAGACCTGAGCGGACAGAGACGAAAGATGACGATGCATATTCCACCTCCTTCTCGGAAACTCCGCACACTTGGTTCGCTCACTGCCGCGGTCGCCCTGTTTTTGGGCTGCAGTGTGATCAATTCGTTCGATGATGTCGCGCCCGAGGCTTCCGGCGATGGCGACGGGGACGGGGATGGCGATGGCGATGGCGACGGCGACGGTGACGGTGATATGGGAGGTGCCGGGTCGGGAGGTCGCGGGGGTGGTGACGGCGATGGTGACGGCGACGGCGACGGCGACGGTGACGGCGACACGTCGACCGGCGGGCGAGACGGCACGGGCGGTGATGACGGAACTGGAGGGGTCGATGGAACTGGAGGGATGCCGATGGAGGTGGATCCAGGCCTCGTCGTGGCCATCGAGTCCGGTGACATGCTCGACAACGACGTTCTGTATGCTCTCTCGCCGCAAGACGGCACCGAGCTCCAGACGGACATTGCGGACTACAAAACGGCCGCTTATGAGCCCGCGCGTGACCTTTGGTTCTTCGTGCGCGACAATCAAATCGTCGCTGGACGCTTCGATCGCGCTCGAAATGAATGGGAGTTCCTGAGTGACACCGGACCTGAAGTGCTCGCGGTGACCGACTTCACCGAGCAGTTCTTTGCGCTCAACAACTACTTGGCGCTCAAGGTGGGAACGAAACTGAATGTTTACGATACCTCGGATCCCGAGGACATCACATTCATCGATGACGCCGATTATCCCACGGGCGTCCTCTGGGGAGCGGCGGTGTATCGGAGGACCTCCGGAGGCAGGGTCGTCATCCTCACGAAGAATTGTCCCGATGCCGCTGCCATGACCTGTCCGGTTGAGCTCGTCTCGATAACTATCGACACCGGTGTGGTGTCCCCGGGAACGCCGGAGATCGTCGTCCCGGATTTTGCGAATGCTCTTGCGACGTCTGCTACCGGCAATCTCCGCTACGACATCGGGCTCGATCGAATGATCGCGCTCGTCCCGAATCCGGACACGGCAGCGCCCGGTCCGGTGGGCAAGCTCGCCACAGCTTACGAGTATACGCCGGACAGTCTCAACCTGGGGTCTACTGTCACGTTTCAACAACCCGGCAATCAGCTCGGCGCGATGGACATCGATCCTTGCCAGTCGGTCGTCTACACGATGAGCCCTCAATCCGAGAACGTCTCGGCGTTTGCTCTGACCAGCGACACCAGCATCCCGCTCTTCGAACCGGTAGGGTTGAACGGACGGCGCGTCGTGTACGAGCCGTATACACGGAGTCTGATTCTCATTGAGGACGAATCCGGAGATTTTGGGCTCGACGCCTACAGGTTGGACGGAACGCAAGAGGAACCGGGGATTCGCAAGCGCATCGTCGACTGGTCCCCACCCACACTGCGACCCAAGTTCGTTGCCGTCGCAACCACGCATGAAGCCCTCTGCAATTGATCGCGCGTGGAAGAGACAACGATGACGAAGCGGCTCATCAGCGGTAGGGGAGTGGCGCGTTTCTAGACGAATTTCGGGCCCGGGGAGCTCTGACCCCTAAAATGCCCTTTTCCTTCTTCCTGTAACATGCGGATCCCCAAGAGCCTCGAGGCGCTCGTCGAAGATGGCGTCATCGAAGAAGTCATCCGACCCTTGATGAGTGGCAAGGAGGCGCAGATCTATATGGTCGTCGCCGAGGGGTACTACTGCGCCGCGAAGATTTACAAGGAGGCTCAGAATCGTTCGTTCAAGAACAAGGCCGACTACACGGAGGGGCGCAAGGTAAGAAACAGCCGCGATCAGCGCGCCATCGCGAAGGGAACGAAATACGGCAAAAAGAAGGATGAGGACACGTGGAAGGTCACCGAGGTTGAGATGATCTACCGGCTCCGCGACGCGGGTGTGCGGGTGCCTGAGCCCTACGTGTACATCGACGGAGTGCTGGTCATGGAGCTCGTGGTCGACCCCAACGACAGCCCTGCTCCGCGCCTCGGTGAGCTCCAGTTCAGTCCCCAGGACGCGAAGGAAATCTACGACCACCTGATCCATGAGACGGCGCGCATGTTGTGTGCCGGAGTGGTCCACGGCGACCTGTCCGAATTCAATGTGCTGCTCGCGGCCGACGGTCCGGTCATCATCGACTTCCCTCAGGCGGTGAATGCCGCGAGCAATCAAAACGCGCGCTCACTCTTGATCCGCGACGTGAACAATCTCCACCGCTTCGTTCAACGCTGGGTCCCCGGCGCGCGACGTTTACCCTACGCGGAAGAGATGTGGTCCCTGTACGAGAACAACCGCCTCACTCCTGAAACGCGTCTTACGGGCAATTTCAAGGGATCGAGCGGACCCGTCGACACGCGCGCCGTCCTCGGGCTCATCGCCGACGCGAATCGCGACGAGATGCGCCGTCGGAGCGCCGAAGGGAGGTCGACTGCAGGGATTGACGCGCGGACGGGTAATGGGACGACACCTGGTGGCGCATCGACGCCAGCTCGTCGTCGAGAGTACATCGTGGAAAAGCCCGCCCCGCGCGGCCGTCCCCAGAGCGGGCCTCAAAATGGCCGTCGCAACGCCGGAGGCCGTCCTCGTGACGGTGCTGCGGGGCCCGAAAGCGGATGGGGAGGTCAGGGCGGTCGCCGAACGAGTGGAGGCGGTCGAGGTCCGGGGCCCGACCGAGGACGAAGCGATGGAAGCCGCTCTTCCTCGACGCAGCGTTCCCACAAGCCCCAGGGGAAGTCCGTCATGCCCAAGCGCGGGGACCACGTGCAGGCAAGCTCGTATGTAAGCCCCGAAGCACGAAAGACCAACGTCAAAAAACTCACACCGCGCGGAGACGGATCCAGTCACCGAGGGACATCCAGCGAAGGCGGTTCGAACGCGCGAGTTTCCGGGGGCGGGCGGCGTTCGCGCCGCCCGCGACGACGTCGCTGAGCGACTCGCCTCAGGTGTTTGTTACTCGGACTTCTCGAATTGCTCTCCGCGATCGAGGCGAACCAGCTGGTCGGCGGCGTCGAAGAAACGGTCGTCGTGAGTTGCCGCGATCACCGTGACACCCTGCTCCCTCAAGCGAGGTAACATTTCCAGGTAGAAGAATTCGCGGAAATGCGGGTCTTGGTCGGCGGCCCATTCGTCGAAGACATAAATGGGCCGGCCTTCTGCGAGCGCCGCGATCAGGGCGAGGCGAGCTCTTTGTCCCTTGGAGAGGTCGACCGTGCTGAAGGTTCCGTCGAAAACTTGCACTTTTTGATCGAGCGCAACCCGCTCGAGGAGCCTTTGAGTGAGCTCCTCGTCGCGATCGTTCACCCAGCCAAAGAGGTGATAGTCGGAAAGCACACCTCCAAAGAGCCTGCGTTGATCGTCGCTGGGCAGGAGCGGCTGTCCATCGAGAAGGATCTCTCCACTGCTGGGTGAATAGAGACCGAGAAGCAGCTTGAGTAGAGTGGTTTTCCCGCTGCCGTTACCGCCCACCAAGAATACGACCTGTCCCCGCTCGATCGAAAGATTGATCGGTCCGACTTGGAATCCGTCCGTCTTTTCGGACGACTCGTATTCGTAGCAAAGCTCCCTGCATTCAAGCTTCGTCCATTCACCGTCGAGGCGGGCTGGTGCGAGGGACTCCTCGGCGTCTTCGAGTTGCGTCCGGAGCTCCCGAACGCGATCCACCGAGGCTCCCGCGCGAATCCATTGACCTTGAATGCTGAGCAGGGCTCGTAGCGGGCCCACCAAAAACAGTACGGCCACGATGTACTTGGCCATCACATCGCTCGACATCGAGAACAGCTGGGGGGCAGAAAACGCCACGGCTCCGAGCACTCCGTAGAGCCCAAACTGGGTCGATGCCTCGGCCAGGCTCTCTCTGTGAGAGCTCTT
>CBFGUR010000060.1:0-30633 GCA_965652275.1 uncultured Polyangiaceae bacterium
CATCCCGGAGGCCACCCGAGACATCCCGGAGGCCACCCGAGACATCCCGGAGGCCACCCGAGACATCCCGGAGGCCGCCCGAGACATCCCGGCGGTCGCCCATCTTTCCGGTTGCACATGAGCTCCATTGGGGTTCGGTCACCCGGAATGGCTCGCGGGACTATCTAGTTGTGGTCCCTCAATAGCAGCACGTGCCGCGAGAAGCCGTGAGCTTCGGTGAGCAATCGCCTTACGTTTGGGGCCAGGGGTGACTGATTCCCTCCACGGTCACGCTCCACCTTGGCCGCCAGGGCTGCAGCGGTAACCAATGGAGCGGCGAACGACGTACCGTGTGCGCCATCTAGGAACGCCCCCATTGCATCGTCGTCCTCTGGGTCATCGCCACCGAACGCTCCTGCCGAATAGAGGTCGGCGAGCGGCCCCTCAGGCGACCCAGAGTAGTTGGCGCGGTAGCCTTTTCTGTTGTTTGCCGTTGCGATGATCATGCTGTCCAGATCAGGCGAAAGCCAACGCGAGTTCGAAACCTGACCGGAATTGCCCGCTGCGAGTACCGTAACTGTCCGACGCTGCGAGCGGCTTACGAGGCGCATTATCAGGGAGAAGAAGGTAGGCAAGAATGTCGGGAGGGCGAGTCGCTTGCCGCACGTGCGACATTTGGGCGTGTCGTCTCGAGGCGCAATGCTGAGGTTGACTACGTCGGGGGTGGCTCGCGCGACGAGGTCGCCGAGTGCGTTGGCAACCATCAGAGATGTCAGACCTCGGCCCTCTTCTGGCAAACGACCCACCGCAAACTCAACGTCGGGAGGCAACACTTCGTCGAGGATTTTGGCTACTCTGGTTCCGTGGCCAAGTGGGTCAGCGCGCGGAGCGTGTAATGTCAAGCGTCCTCCGTTGGAGTAATCGAAGTAGGACAGGTTTCGATGTGGGGTCGCTGAGGCGAGGAGGCCACTATCGAGAATCCCCACTGTCAGGGGAGGGTCACCCTCATCGACAATGTAACGCGAGAGAGGATGTCGTAGTGAGGAACGAAGTGACGCCACGACCTGCTCGGCGTGTGCCGAAAGGCGGACCTGACCCTCGGCCGGTACGCTGCCCATTGGTAGGTAGTGATTGAGCTCCACAATGGCCTTTTCCTTCCGAACCAGCGGCGAGAGCCTGGCGCTCATTTGACTGAGGCCATACAACTCCAAGCCTGGACTTGTTCGAAGGGTTGCGACGCCGATCCCTACTAGAGGCGATTCCGGGGGGATCTCGCCGACTTCCGAGATCAGTGGCTCGACACTGAGAGAGCCTGGCAGATCTCCGTCCAACTCGAGTAGGTCCGAGATCGGGCCAAACGCGAGCACTTCGCCTTCTACAAAGTTGCACATCTGGCTAGCTCTTCTTCCACGTAAGCTTGACCGTTGCTGTCGCCGATCCACCCGCGGACACGACAACCCATTTTGCCTCGCCCTTGAACGAAAGCTCCAAGCTCACCTCCAACTCGTCGGGCGCATTGGCCGCCATCGCCTCTCGGAGTGGTGCTAATGCGTCGTTTAGGGTCTCCCCTAAGGCTGCGAACGCGTCGCGCGCTTTGCCAAGCGGCTCGCTGTCCATGCCAGCAAAGCCAGCTGTTGTTGAGATCTCGACGTCTAGTACGGGGTGGTTCATGGTGCTCCTCTGGATGTTCTGCCGCTCGTACGGGTGCTGATTGTGAGCTGGTTGTGAAGTGGTTCTACGTGAAGAAGCGATCTGGCAGCTCGTGCGCTGGAAACAGCGGGCACCCGCCAGGCGAAGAACGAACCCCGACTTCCCATTGGCCGTCCCGGAGTCCACCCAAGGATAAACGATCCCGCGCCCGAGGTGCATAACATATCAATCACTGAACGCGTGCGGATGCGTTTTCCCCGTAGTGCTTCTGCAATACGGAACGGTCGATTCAAACGCTCACCTTACAGTGGTCTGGTCACCCCTAGGTATTGCTGCTAGCGTTTCCCGCGCCAACCCCATTGCCTCCAGAGGCGAATCTCCGCTGATGATTTCAGCAGTCGCAGCACCCGGCCCTGGGCGCCCAGTTGAGGCATTCCGGACCCGGGACTGCCCCAGAACGCGTGGAGGTAGAAGGGTTCTGCGTCAGGCGAACCTCAAATCGGAGCAAGGAGATGGCTCCCAGCAATATCCGACGATGAAGTATCGCCGGAGAGCCAAGAGGTATTTCATGATTATGCGGCGGACGACGTCTATGGCGTACGCGCTGTCGCCGAGGGCGCTCAGTTCTTGCACTCGGTGCGGTACGTGCCGGAGCACTCGGCGATGATGATCGTATCACTGGCGTTCCATTCAGTCGGAAGCGTGACGGGTGACTCTATCGCGTCGACTCGCTTCCAGTCTCTCCCATTACCCGGATCGTCAATATTCGAAGAATCTTCCAACACAGGGTGGAGACTAAGTTCACATGAATCCAAGTCGCGCAGTTCATTGTCGCTAGTTCTTCCCGCAAACCGACGGCAGACCTCAAAACAATCCATCGCTGGAACTACGTAAGAGCCATCGTCCTGCGCAATCACAACGTCGTTGGCTTGGATGTACTCCCAATCGGTGAGACGCTCTTCGTCATCAGACTTGTTCCCGCAAGGGTTCCCCAGCAGCAAACACCCGCTGCAGAGTGCCGGCAGGGCCATCGTGACGGCGGCTCGTGCGGATCGGTTCATCGGATGCTGATTGGAAAGCATGGGCCACACTTTTGCATGGAGCGCCCACCCCGGCCAGCTACCTTGAGGCTTGGTGATCTTGGCACGGTCGCGAGTACAGTGCCCCCAAGGCCGCTCTATCGCGGACTGTTGGCTGTCCGACCCCAAAACCCTGCTCCTCCATGATCGTCGTTCCGCCGACCTTACGCCGACTCAAGTGCGGAAGCCCGAGGGCGTGACCCATCTCATGCAGCAGCGTTTCTCGCATCTTCTCCGGCTCGGCCATCAGGGACTCGTCCACTGCGATATCGGCCTCAACGATGATCCGCCCGCAGCTGCCCTTGATCACACTCAGTCTCGTGGTGCCGTTCTGCCCCCTTTGGAGACATTGATCCGCTTTAGTGAGCGCGCTGCCGAGTGGACAACGTTCGCTCCCGCGAATGAGGTGAATCGAGCTGATACCGTCTTCTCGAAGAACCCTCGCCTCACCTACAGATAGACGGATCTCAGGTACGTCCGCCATCTCCCAATTCTTGAAGAACGAAACGGACTCTCCCTTCATCAGCTGTGCGACACGGTCGTCGACCGAAAAGACTAAGGCATCGGAGCGACCAACATCCCAGCGCGGTTGCTCCCTGACCAAGTTCTCGACCGGTCCCTCAGCTCGGTCCCAACAACCTACACAACATAGTAGACAGAAAGAGAGGAGGGCCCCGCACCCATTCTCACAGCTTCTCGAAATAGTAGCGCTGCCCATTTTCGTAGTAGAGCAAGAGATTGGCGCCGTCCGTGCAACCGGCGACTTCGAAATCTCGCGGCGTCGTGTCGACAGCCCCGTCAGGCCCGGTACTCTCGATGACAGAAATAAGAGTGCCGTCCGCCAACGTAGCTTCGCCGCCGAGCAGTCGGAAGTTTTCTTGGACTGTCCCCGTGCACGAGCATCCGTCGCTCCCTTCCGAACAGTCCAGCTCAGCAAACTGCTCCTGCTGCTCGAGCTCTTCGCAGGTGGCGCATTTCGCCGGGTACTGGATATCCCAGGCAATGGTCTGATCGACCTCTATCTCGAATGCTCCGGCGAACCAGGAAAGGTCCCCCGACACGGCGAGGCTTTCCCAACTCAAGACAGCGTCGGGACAGCTCTCGTCCCTGATTGCTCCCGTATTCTCGCACCTAGCCAACAATTGATAGTCCCCATCTGGGCGCTCGAGACACTCCACTGATGCGCACTCGAGAGGCACTGAAGCGTCACGTCCGGGGCCTGCAGAGACGAGCGGCGGCACGTCCGCCTGCTGGTCGTTGGGCGCGTCTTCAGTCTCAGAATCGGTGGGTCCGCATCCGAGCAATGGAACTAGAAAGATGATTGAAATCCGAAGGTGCATGGTTCCTGTTAGCCTATCGCGTCAGCGAACGATCGAGCAGTCGTTGTGACTGTTGCTCAATGAGAGTTGGAGCCCAGGGATCTCGTGACCCTCCAGTTCGATTCGCATCGTCCCTGATGAGGGGAAAGAGGTAGCTGAGAGCGCCACTTGCGAGTTCGAAAGATTGCACGCTAGAGGACATACGCCATCACAATTGGTCCATTGTCCGGCACTCGAGCCCGGAAAAAGACTCGTGGTGACCCCCGACGCGTCGTCTACCGAGACACGCCAGTCTACCATGGCTTGTTCACACGCCTCTTCGCTCTCATTGAGAGCCGTTTTCCAGATTGCCCTGAGGTGAGGGTCGCTCGGCGGGAGAGTCTCTACCTCTACGACGAATGTCTCCTGACAGTTGTCGTCCGCAGCCTCGGAGATGCCTCGTGTCACGATCGAACACTCTCCACCGTCAACCGACCAATCGATTACTTCGTCAACTAGGCAGGGTTCGCAGGCGCCCGTCGAGAGGTTCATCCCCTCGAATGGCGGGCACTGAGCACAGCTGGCACTGACTCGATCGATATTTGTGGGCGGATCGCCTAGGGCATCCAGAATCTCGCCATTCCCGAGACATTCGATTCTCAAGTCGAGATTGTCTGCACTGCTGGAGAATTCTGCAAAGTGAGGCGCCGCAAGAATGCATGCACTGCACCAGCTTCCTCTTTCAACGGCCAAGGAACCGACTGCACGCTCCATCGCACGCACCGAATAGCTCGTCCCGTTTTCGGGCGGCAAAGATTCCCGAGCCTCGATGAACTCTTCGAGCAGTTCGAGGATGTCAGAGCCGGGGAGAACAAAATTCTCGTTGTCCACGTTGTCCGGATCACGCTCGGCGATGAACGCCAAGCCCGTACCTGGATCCACCAGGTACAGTTTCTCCGAAGCTGTGGAAAAGTCCAATGGACTTGCCCGCTTCGGCAAACCTGAAGCGTGGCGAATGGTCCCACTGGGACTGGAGTACGCCCAAGCAGTCGCACTTGTCGGACCGAGGTCACCCAGGGGACGACCATCGAACAAGTCATGAAGTAAGGTCGAGACGCGCCCAATCGAAAGCTCGGCGGTTTGATTCTTATTCCAGTAGTTCCGGTCCAACCCTGGCGCGCGCACCATCAATGCCAGGCCGGCATCCTCTTCGTCTACGATCCACGATGGCCACATCCGATTCGGAAGGGAGTTGCCGTCGTCGTCCTTCTTGATGGCATCGCTCTTGTCAGAACCGCTCGGTGAAAAGTAGTCTGTGGCGGACGCGACTTGGCCGGCAAAGAAGTCAGCGAACCCTTCATTGATGATGCGGACATCTTCATCGAGGGACGGATTGCCTGTACCGGCCCGAATCGTATCCCAGGTGAGTGCAGTCCTTTCATCGTACCCGTCTCCGAGCTCCCGCATGAGACCCACGAATGCGTAATGACCGTACTCGTGGGTAGTGAGACCGCGACTGAGCCGTGCGTGGTTCCGGGGTCCAATGATGATATCGGTCGAAGCAGCAACGGCTGTGTACCCAGCGCTTAGAGACGTCAGCGGCGAGAACGTCCCCGTGATCAGCGACAATGCAGCAACGACGTCGGGAAGTGCACTCGCATAACCGAACGAAGGCGCGTAAGCGGCGTTGTCTGGACCATCCAGTATCTCGGCTGCTGAGCCGACTGTGATCTGGGCCTTCCCCAAACGCCTTCCGATGATGGTGGCGACGTAGTTGTGAGCGTCAGTGGCCTCGGCCAACGTCGAGAGGTGCCAATGCTCAAGAGGAAGATCTACAGACGAATCGTTCGCAAAGTGATCGAAGTCTGCGTCGGATAGATCCTTGTAGCAGAATCTACTCGGCGTAACGAAGGAGGTCAGCTGGGCTGCGTCGTTGTTCAGCGTCACGCAGACCTTCTTGTGAGCGACAGTTCCGTCTAGCGCGGTCGGCGCATCCTTCGCTACCTTGATGCGTACCTGACCCGAAGTGTCAAGCTGCCCCCTGTACTCCACGGTGATCGGAGCCGGATCGTCAATGCGAATCGGGATTTGATAGATCGAGACTCGCGCTCTGCCCAGCGCCAACTCCTGGTTGCCAGAGGTCCATGCCCGGGACATTCTGAGAGGCTCGTGCGTTTGCGGATCAACGAACCTCCCGTCGGTATTCAGGACATCAATGTCCAAGTCCACGTCCACCGTCCCGTAGCGCCGGTCGAGAAACCCCCAGACGATACGAACAGCGCGAACGGCATTTCTAACCGTATTGCCGACGGCTTCAAGCAACCCTTTCAGTGCGGCAGCGGAGCCCTTCCCCTCGAGCATTGCATCAAGAGCTGCGTCGTCGGGCAATTCGTCCAGGTTGAGGTACCTAAATCCCGCCTCATCCAGCGCGGATAGTCGGAAGGATCCTACCGATGACCGCATCTCCTGGGGGATCTCCCTCAGAACCATGGGGGGGATCATCGCACGATCGTCCGCTTCGATCCCGCTATTGACCTTGGCGGCCATCAAAGCGTTGTAGATGGCGCCGGGGATCACGCCGAAGACCCAGGTCCCTTCGCCATCATTTTCGAAGTGAATGGTCCCACACAGCGAGTCCCAGTCGCTCGGCCAATCCTCTGGAAGAATCGGCATGTCAGACCAATGAATGAGGAGCGAATCGAGTAAATCTAGCTGCGTCTTATCCGTAATATAAAAATTCGCATAGTAGAGCGCGGGTGTGCTTCCCCCGTAGGTTTCGTCCACTAGGAACCAGGAGAGTTCGAGGAAGCTCGACGGCCATTCGTGGTCAGAAACCATCTCGCGAGACTCGCCCGCTGGAATCGGCGTGGGGAGGACGTTGTTGCACGTGCTCGTAGGAACCGTGATGGCCGTCGCAGGTGAATTGCTCGCTCCGACGACGAGAATTTCCACGGAGTCCGCTTCGATGACATCGCCAGGCACGGAGCCGTTGTCACAAGAAACGAACCAAAACTCGCGCCCCAAGGCCAACTCCAGTAGGGAGGTCGGACTGTTGGTGTTGGAACGTCCTTCGTACTCGCATGTGATCGTGTTGCCGCCGTCGCTCAACACGATCGTGACGCTGCCCTCTCCCGCGTTACCTTCGAGCACGGGAATTCTCTCCGTGATAGGAAACTTCACTCGCTCCCCCTCTCCGCCGATAACCGTGGGTCCGGACGAGTCTGCCGACGCAGGCTGTTGTGCTGCGGGTCGAGAGAACACGGGCTTGGAAACTTGCGGATCCCGATAGAATGGGAGCGGCTTGCCCCATTTAGAGACGGGCGTTTTCAGCACGGTCCCCGACCTCACTTCTACCTCACTTCCGTAGAAGCGCGCTGAATGTTCTCCACCCTCGATAACAACGGAGGCGCTCGGAGCGATGAGGACACCTTGAAATGCCCCGTCGACTGCCACATCCGTAGAACCCGCATAGAGCACACTGAGCTGAACGTCGTGTACTCCCAGCACTGACACCTCAGCTTTGAAAATGAGAGAAGTCAGGACGTTGAGCTCGACCCACCCTTCTCTAGAGTTCACTTGGAGTTGCGATCCGTCCTGGAAGTCGAGGCGACGGAACGTGTAGGAACCGTCGGTTAGATAGAGCTTCCCGCTGCTCTGAACGGTGACATCCCCGTAGTCGCCGGGAAGCAAGACGCGGGAAAGACCCGAGTGGACAACATAGTCTCCATCAAAAGGCGCACGAAAGAGGAACTCCACAGGATAGGTGTCGGCGGGAGAAAGCGCCGCCTGATTCACTGTCTGCCCAGCTACCGCAGCGCCACTGCCCAAGGTCACCGTGCCACCGGCTTCCGCGGAACCGAACACCGTAGCCGCCTCCCCAACCGACACGTCTTGCACCGCGCGTAGGCCCGGAACCGCAGCGTCTGCAGCAATGGAAATTGAACCCTCCCCGGAAGAAAATAGTGCTTCAGAGAGTCCAGATTCCACCCCGGCACCGACGCTCAGCGTTCCACGTGCTGCAACCGCGACTGTGTCCACCTGGGTGCCTCGAGGAAAGTAAAGAGTACTCGACAGCGGTTGAGAGGCGGTACCTGGCGGGAGCGGCGTGCAATTCTGTTCCGTTCCACCCGCGCCCGATAGGCAGCTGAAGTTGAACTCGAAAGGAATGTGTCTAACCGCCGCGTCAGAGAAGACGTGAACTCGCTTGCCGAAGAAAGATCCTTCATGAGGAAGTTCGCTTGCTGGTCGCCGCAACTCGATAGTGGCGTTCGGCGCGACAACCGCGGCAACGATTGCTTCCTCGAAAGTGACAGCCTGATTGCCAGGGTATCCGAAAAGCAATTGCCCTCGTTCGCCGGCTACATAACTCAGGCCCGTGTTGAGACGCAGGGTATCCCTCACGTAGACAAAGACAGGCCCCGCAGACGCATCGACGTTGAAGCGAACCTGAGGTTCGATGATGAGTGAGTTGATGTAATACGTTCCCGTTTTGAACGTGAGTGCAGCCCTGGAAAATGCCTGGACGGAATCATAGGCTCCGGGCTCGATAGGTGTATTCGGCGCGTCTGGGGGCAGTGAGATATCGTTTGTCGCGCCCTGCGGCCAGTTGACTTGCCACCGGGTAACTTCGTTCGAGACCTCGCTCGGAGAAACAACCGGCCCATCAATGGCAACGTTATCTTGCTCCACGAGCGACCCGGCCGCAGTTACACCGCCATAGACGTGCGACTGCGAACGAAGGAGCGTGGTGGCACTCTTGTTGGTGACGTCGGCGTATACGTTTACGCCGGCGCCCAACTCGAAGCTCCCTTCCCCTAGGTTCGAAACGCGAACGAGAGAGTTGGCTTCCGAGAGGGTCGCCCGATCGAAGATTGTGACACCGTCGGTTGTCGAGATTAGATGTTCGTTCTTCGACGTTCCCAAGGCACGTGAATCGAGAACATGACGGCTTCGCTATCCAGATTTCCTGATGCGCCCGGACCGCTGTCGCTCACAACCAGGTTGTCGATGGTGAAGGCCGAACCGCTGGGTGCGTTGAGGATGATCCTGAAGTTGACGTCATTTGCGCCGCTATCTAGCGCGGCCCGCGCATCCTCCGGTACCGCAAACTCAATCGTGTGAAACTGTCCCGGGGCCAACCCCTGCAAAGCCACGCCACCCAGGTCTTTCCAATTGTATCCCTCCGAGGGCATCTGCATCACCAGGCGCGCTTCGCCCCAGGGTGTTGTGGTGTCTGCCTTGATGTCAAAGGTCGCGACCGAGCGCGCCGAGCCAGGAGCAGTTATCTGAGCCGAACCGATGTCCGTGTAGCCGTTGATCACCACCCGCATCGCGGCGGTTCCCTGCGTTGCGTCGGTCGACGACGAAATGATGGCACCACTCGCCGTCACCCAGTCGGACGGCGCCGCCTCAAAGCCAAGTACGCGATTCTGTTGCTCAGTGAAAGCCTGACCCTTGGTACGAGTTTCATCAGACTCACCAGAGCAGGACGGGAGCGCAAACAGAACGAGGAGGAGAGCGAGTAGGATTCGATTCATCACGGTTGACCAAAGTGCGACCGACAACGTTCGGTCGCTTCGGCCGTTAACATCTGGGCCAGCCATTCTCAAGGTACATTTCGATGACCGACTGTTCGTATCCGGAGACCCCCTCCCTAGGGGTGATGCCGCGAAACGTCGAGCCCTGTCTTTTCGCTTCCACGACACACACTCGTGGGCTACTCGTCACGGACGAAGTTCCAACGCTCTGCTCGATGCTTCGAACCTCGAAGACGTGAGAGTCACCGCCAAAGTTTCCCTGCGACAATGTCTATAAGCGCGCCCGTGAAAGCTATACGTGAGGTCATCCATCCTTGGTGGATGCGATTGCTAAGTCTGGCCTTCGTGAGCGGTATTCTCGAATTTCTTGCTCATCCAGGGTGGGAATGCTGGTGGCTGGGGCCGGTGGCTATGGTTCCTCTCGCTCTCGTCGTCGCGGAAAGACGGGGACCCTGGATTGCGGCGGGCTGCGGCTTCGCGACTGGCACAACCGCTTGGGCGGGAGCGCTTTGCTGGCTGCCCGAAGCGCTCGCAGGTTCAACGAGTTTAGGAGAGCGCGGAGCGTGGGTGATCTCAGCGGGAGCAACAATCATCCAAGCATTTCCTTATTGCATCGGACTCGTGGGCGCCTCGATACTTCACGAACAAGCCCGCGTCCCGGTTCCCCTGAGCTTTCCCATTGGAATGCTGGCAGGCGAGATCTTCGTCCCCACTCTTTTGCCTTACAGCCACGCGATCTCTTGGCTTGAGCTCGACCTGGGCCGATCTCTCATTTCGAACTTTGGAAGAGATGTCTCTTCTTTTTCCGCCCTTCTCACCAGCGCCTACTTGGCTGAAGCAGGCCGAGCGTTCGCCCGAAGGGAGCGAGCGAAGGCACTTGGGTTCGTGAGCCAGGCAGGGGCGACACTCCTGGTCACTCTTGCCATAGCCAAGCTGAGTCTGTCCGTTCCGTCCGAACGGACTTCCCTGCGCTTTGCCCTTGTCCAGGCTTCAGTGGAACTCGGTGAGAAACGAGACGCCCCACGATCGGTCTTAAGAAAACACTTGTTGGAGTCTCGGAAGCAGGAGCGCGCGGTGGCCGATATCGACCTCTTCGTCTGGGGAGAAACAATGCTCTCGCAAGCCAGAACGCCACTTCGTCAAAGGAGCTTGCTGGACGTCTCCCTCAAAACGCCGGTCTTGGCGGGCGCAGTCCTAGGTGACAGTTCCTGCGACAACATACTCACGTCCTGCGGATGGAAGAACGGGGCCGTCCTGAGCCATCACTGCGGTAAAAGGTGTTCGTACGAAAAAGCCAGGCTCGTGCCCTTCTCCGAATCCAATCCTAGCTGGATGAGAGAGGCATTTGGAGTTTCCCCTAGTGAGTTCGAACCAGGTGACGGAGCGAGCACCGTCGCTTTTCGGGACCACGCCTTGGGATTGGCGATTTGCTACGAAGGGATTTTCCCGGAGCGCGCTCGGGCTGCCGCGCGAGAAGGAGCAGAGATCTGGATCAACCTGGTCAGCGACCGGTGGGTAGCTAGCAAAATGGGTCGGCGCGCCCACGAAGCTCTTGCGCGATTGAGCGCGGTCGAGCGTGGACTACCGCTACTGCGCCTAGTGGACGACGGACCCACGCGCGTCTGGGACGCGCGTGGAACTCTCCTCGAATCCATGGACGCCGGGGTCGAGGGGACGCTCATTGTACGGCCGCCTCTCGTAAAGGCTGCCTCTTTCTTCCATGAAAACGAATTGGCGATTCGGGGAGCCTTCGGTGCCTCCCTCATCGTGGGGGTGGTGCTTGCTGCGCTCTGGCGACGCCGAACCGTCATGGCCGGGCTAACAGACAAGAAGCTAGGGCCACCCAAGCGCTAGGCCAGACGGCCTCGAACCCTACACCCTCGTTTGGGACCCGCGGGGAAAGGCCTCAGTCCACCAAAACAAGAGAAACAGCCCCATCCTTGGCCGGTACGGTAACCTCGGTAACAACTCGAACGCGGACCCGATCGTCCGCGACATTGAATTCCTGTTCCGCAGAAGTGAATGCATCGAGCCGCATTCCCGTCGGCATCAGCGCAAGCAACTGCCCGGGTATGACTCCCGCACCGGATGACGAGTCGAAGGTGCAACTGAGCCTATATCGTTCGTCCGACTGAGCGTTGCGCTGAATCAGATAGGACACACCCGGCGCGCCTCTGTCCCAAGTCAGTGTAAAATCGCCTGCTCGGCTCACCTCGATGTCGTACCCGATTAGCGGGTTGGGCACGACTTCACTGGTAGCCAGGAGCAGGAGCGGAAACGCGACCGCCGCAGAAAATGGCCCGATATCACCGCCGGGGGCCGAAACCATTCCCGTCTCTTGCCCGAGAAGAGGTGCGAAAGGCGAAAAAGAAGTGATGGAGTATTTGCCGCTTGCATCAGGAGTGCTCACGGCGGAGATCGTTTGGTCGACGGCGTTCATCACCGCCGTCACTTCACCAGCGTGTCTGTACTGCGCGTCGAGCGGTGCCGGCTCATCGACAAGGCAGACCCTGGCCACGCATTCGCCGACCTCGGTTCTCTCGCAGGCGCTCTCGGCAACTCCTCCGATGGGTGGGCTGTAGGGACGCATCACCTGATCGATGTTGAAGACGAAACTGATGATATCTACTGAAAAGTCTGCTGCCTCCTCGTCGTCGCCGGTCGAGCCGTCCGCTCCACCAGTGCCGTCACCACCGTTCCCACGGCCGCCACTTGAACCACCCACACTTCCGCCGGCACCAGTCGCATCAATGCCGCCTGTACCGCCCACCTCCCCGCCGCTCTGACCTCCGGTTCCGAACGAACTGCCCCCGTCGGAACTGTCCCCAGGAGAGCCGGCACCGCCGGACCCCGAATCATCGTCGGTCGACTCGTCTTTTCCGCCACAACCGGCGACAAGTCCGCACAGAAGCGCGACAAGAGAAAGATTCCAAGCGTCCATTTTGCTCAATGTCGCGCGCGCGGCCGGGGTTTGCAATAGGCAGGTCGCCAGAGGCTGACTGCTGCCTGCCCATGCGCGGGCACAAGCGTTTGAGCCGTTGTGCATTCCAGAAGTTTTCGCCCAAGACATCGGCGACTGGCGAGCATCGCATGGGAAGGGCTTCGCCCCCTCCTTCGGGGTGATTGCTATTGTGTTCCCGAGCGTCCGTAACGGCCGAACGTGGGGCACTGTTGCCTCGCCCGTGCTCATGATCATACAGAAGTTGCCAGGCAAAAGGTGCTGTGATCTAGAAACAGCATGAGCGTATCGGAGTGGATGGCACAGGCTGCCTCCAAGGACTTTGAGAAGGCTGAGCTTGGAGATCCTCGCAGGCTGTGCGAGATCACTCGACGTGTTTCGGAGGAGCCAGCCGCGAGTTTTCCTGAAGTATTCTCCCGCCCTGCTGAATTGGAGGGCTTTTATCGGTTTATGCGCAGTGAGCATGTTGGATGGGAGAAAATTTTGGAGGCACATCTGAATGGCAGCTGTGAACGGGGGGACCTGCTCTCGGAGTGCCTGGTGATTCACGACACGACAGAGTTCAACTTTCGAGGAAGTCGGCGAGGAACTGGAAAGACATCATCAAATGGCCACGGCTTCTTCGCGCACGCGTCTCTCTTGGTAGCGACAAACAGTGAACGAACGCCACTTGGTCTTGGAGCCCTGCAACAGTACGCGCGACAAACGCCAGGCAAGGGAAGAGAGCAAACCAATCTAGAGGGAGAACGATGGCTACGTGGTGCAAAAATGGTGGAAGAGCGAGCCGCTGGTCGCTTCCAATGCATCCATGTGGCTGACCGGGAGGCGGACTCGTTCCACTTTCTGCACGGAATGGTGGAAATGGGCTCTCGATTCGTTGTGCGCGTGTCGCAAGACCGAAACCTTGAGGATGAATTTGGGGACATCGTGCGTCTCCATGAGCCTCTCATGAGGCTTGATGCGGCAACTCAATTCGAAGTCGAGATTTGCCAAAGAAGCCACCGCAGCTCCTCACGTCAGGCGCGCACGCACCCGAATCGCCGTAGCCGAACGGCACGGCTCAGCGCTGCTGGGACGCACATCATCATGCCAAAGTCGCGCAGATTCTCAGAAGGGACATCGATCGAACTGAACGTCGTGCGAGTTTGGGAAGAAGAGCCTCCGTCAGATGAACCGCCTGTCGAATGGCTTCTTTGGACGACGGAGCCAACGCAGACCCCTGAACAGATCCACAAGGTCGTGGAGTTTTATCGAGCACGCTGGGCAATCGAAGAGTACTTCAAGGCACTGAAGACGGGATGCAATCTTGAGAAACGGCAGCTGGAATCTTTCGAAACGCTGACAGCTGCGGTCGCCATCTTTGCACCGGTGGCGTGGAAGCTACTGCTTCTCCGCTCGCTTGCGCGAAACGCCCCCACTCGTCCGCCAACTGATGTGCTGACACCTGTGCAGGTGAAGTACCTAGAGCACAAATACCAAAGACCTCTCTCGAATATCCGAGAGGCTTTGCTGGCCACGGCGCAGCTCGGGGGACACATCAAACGCAACGGAGAACCCGGATGGCAGACCCTGGGAAAAGGGTACGAAAAACTCGTGGCGGGGGAAGCTTTCCTCGACGTCTTGGCTCCCAAAAGGACTTGTGATCAATCATGAGCGCCCGTGAGGGCTGCATCGATGGTGCGCCCTAACCTGTGGGTGTAGGGTGTGCGCTGGGTTCTTGCATGTGTTCGCCTTTTCGTCGACTGCGCCGCTTTGATCTCGCTCTCGCCCTCATCGGCTGCTCCCCGTCGATGAAGTCGGAGCCTTCAGGCGACGACCTACCCAAGGCACGGGAAGCGGTGTGCCAGAGCGCGGAGGATGCGCCGGGGACTTGGCTCGAGGTCGAGCAGCCGCCAGAGATTCTCGGGTTGGCGGATCTGGCGGCTCGGCACTACGTGAGCGACGGGGAAACGTTCTCTCTGCTGCGGAGAGACGTCGTCGCCAGAATGCGTGCTGGGACGGTGAGCTGGGAGATCTTGCAAACCGACCGGTTCCCGACGGTGACGGGTAGCATCTCGGCGGCGTCCCCCGATTTCCTCTTCGTCCTTGGAGGGCTAGAGGATGACGGATCCAGGGATGCTGCCAACAGCGGTGAACTCTTGGACCTTTCCACTGGCCAGTGGACGCGCGCGGAACCGCCACCAGAAGTGATCGTCGATTCGAGTCCGAGCGGGTTGGTCTGGAGCGGTGAAGAGTTTGTCGCCTGGGGCACCTACCAATTGACGGAGAACGAGGGCGAGGCGGCTTTCCTCTCCCACGCCGTTTTTCTGAATCCGGTCAGCCAAGCGTGGCGTACGATCGAGGGTCCGGTGCCGCCCAGAACCTATCGTCCAGACGAACTCGATGTTCCGCTGTTCGAGCATTTCTCTGTCGCCTGGAGTGAGCGGGGGCTCGTGGCATGGGGGATCATGCCCGATGGGAGTGACCCTGTCGGCTTCGTGCTCGATGCGGAAACGGAGATCTGGCAGCAACTTCCGAGCGAGGGGGCACCATCGCGAAGGCGTTCCCATCGCCTCGTTCCAGGGGCGGATGGCTTTTTCCTCGTTGGAGGTGACTACCCAGACTCGTGGGATGGCCCCATCCCTCTCGGGGGCCTTTGGCATTTCAGTTGGGCGACAGAACGATGGCGCGAGATCGATCTACCGGACTATGTGTCTCCTCACCGTGCTGTGTGGCTCGATGGGAAGCTCTACATCTTCGGGGGGTGCGATTCGGACGCGGCCTTCGACTATGTCGAGAACTCCTGGAGTCTGTTGCCGCCCCTCGATCTGCCGTCTTCGGGACACGTCTTCGTGTCCGGGAGTCGCCTGATCCAGGCGGACATCGAGGCACACCACGACGCGATTCAGCAAGTGTACGTTTACGACACGGCTGAGGTGAACCAGTAGGGGTGAGAAGTACCCTCCAGCAGAAAGGCTCACCATTGCCAGCGATTGCGCGGGTGCCCGAGGCGTGGTGGCGTGATAGGAATTGCGTATGACGGGGCGGACTCCATGGGCCATCGGCCTCCTCTTCCTCGGATGCTGTCCAGAGCCTGAAGGTTGCCTGGAGTCGCCGGGGACGCTGCGCTACCGTGTTGAGGAGTTGGACGCCAACGAGTCGACGGGTGCGTCATGCGGGCCGGTTGACCTGGAAGTCGGAGAGGTGATCGCGTTTGACGAAGTGGGGGACTACTACCCGTCCCATGCTGAAAGGCAGTGTTCAGAGTGCCCCATGATCGAGGTAACGCCCCAAGGCGAGATCATGGGGTGGAACGACGTGAATCCCAAAAGTCTCGACGCAGAGTACGGTCAGATCGTGAGCCAGTTCGATGCAACGGTGGACGGGTGCGTCGCGGAGATTTCTATTCGAATCAGCCCGATCGACCGAGGCGAAGGCCAGCCCGACTATTGGATGTTCCGGCACGTCAGCTGGCATCGTGACTGCGCCGAACATTTGGGTTCCTGCTACGACGAGTTCGTCATGACCGAGCTACCCAACGACGATTGAAAAGGATCCTTAGGACACCCGTCGGGACGTATACGACAGCGGGTGTGTGTTTGCTCGGGAGAGAAATACCGCTCTCGTCTCGCCCGGCTGGTCAGACCCGTCTCGCCGACCGCGTTCTAGTTTGCAGCCTGCCCGCCGGCACCACCCTCGCCTTCGGTCACACAGACACCGTTGCTGGACCAGTGCGTGGGCACGTCCGTGTGACCCTGGGCGATACACTCGTGGACGACCCATCCTCCCGTTTCACAGATGTAGCCACAATCGGTGTTGTAATCTTCATCGCAGGAGTCGCCCTCTTCGGGGCGATTGCGAGGGCAATTGAGCCATTCACCTTCGGAAAACATGTCCGCACCAAAGTCCCACATGCCGTCCTCGCAGAGCACGTTCGCACTATTTTCGGTTGGCTCGTAGTAGCAGGACTCAAACGGCTTTTCGCAAGAGGTAGCGTTGAAGCGCCAGTTGAAGTCGCCGTTTTCGAGCACTTCGCAGGTGAAGATGAATCGCCGCTCATCACCGCCCGTGCAGGCCGTATCGTAGAAGCACTCGGTTCCGACTTCGCACTCGGGTGCGTTTCGTGTCCAAATCGCGAGAATGTCGCAGGCGACTGGCTCGGCTTCGTTTCCGTCCGCGCCACCGGATCCGGAGCCCTCGGCGTCGGTCCCGTCCTCCTCACACCCGACGAGAGGTGCCAGCAGGGCGAGCGGAATCAGTAAGACAAGTAGAGTTCTGGACATTGGCCGATTATCAGGCGCGGCAGCTCAGCGCGCAATCGCTGGCTAGCGAGTTGTAATCGCCGGCATCAGTCTCAGCGCGCCTGGAGTGCAGCGTCCCGGCTGACGTAGTAGGCATCCTCCGGAAAGTGCTGAAGCAATCTGCGAAGAGATCCAAGCGTAGGCGCAATGACGACGTTCACGTCGTGGGTCACGCGGGGCGCACCATGAAGCGAACTGGCGCAGGAACCGGTGAGCATGTACGGGACACCCGCGGCGTTCAGCGCCTGGAAGACCCGAGAAATTACTGAGTCAATCGGGGAGTCGGATGCCATAGAGCTCGAAGACCAAACGCCGCTTGCAATCTTGCTCGGAAAGTTCGGGGTGCTGAGCTCGTAGGCGTTGCAAAGCCACACGACGAAAAGCGTCGCTCATGTCGCAAGCCGTTCGAAATCTCCGAGCTGGCCCCATACGTCGGTGGGCTTCAGCCTGCGCCCTCGCTGCTTCTAGAGAAGTGTCCAGCACGCGGACGAATGTAGCACCACATTCGAAATGGAGGCAGTCCACGTGGAAAGCCTCACGGGCGGTCCTAGTTCAAGCTTCCGCATCGGGGTCACAAAGCCCAACCACGTGACGCCGCCTCTCTCGGAATAGATCGGCTCTCCCGAGTCCCGACTCGATCTCCCCCACAGGGCGAAGACCCCTGAGCTCTTCCCTGAAAGAGGCCCCTCATTGTTCGGCTAAGCGAATGTCGTCGAAACAGATCGTGGACGGTCCGCCAATCGCCCCCTCGAAAACGAGGCCGATGTTCGACGAGCCGGAGTCTAGGGTGAAATCGTAGGCATACTCTTCCCAGAGCTCCGTCAAATCGAACGACGTTGTGTGAAGCGCCAAGTAGGGCGAGACGACGCCCCCGAACTTGAGGCTGACCCCCACTTCTTGGGTTGCTACGGCGCGAAACGAGAGTCGGTACGGTACGCCCGGGCGGAGGAGCAAAGCATCGCCCGCATCTTCCGGCCAACCAAACGCATAGAGCCCTCCGTTGTCGGATGAGAAGCAAGCTCGCTCGGAAGAGAACGCAAGGTCGAAGATACCTTCGGCGGTCAGCTGCCAACCTTCAGCTCCGGAGCTGAAATCACTGTGTAGAAGCACGGGCCCGCTGGTCCCACCGCCGCTACCTGTACCTCCGCTGTCTCCATCTCCATCTCCGTCGCCGTCGCCAGCGGCACCACCGAGATCTCCGTCTCCCGGTGTGCCCCCGGTGTCGCCATCCCCGTGTCCCGATGTCCCCCCCGTGTCGCCATCCCCCTGAGCACCCCCGGTGCCTCCGTCCCCATCACCGAGATCTCCGTCGCCGTCTCCCGAGGTGGCACCAGTGGAAGTCATCCTCTCGACACAGCGGCTCGAACGGCAAGAAAGCCCTTCATCACAGGTCTCATTGGGGTAGCACTGACAGCGCTCGGTGCCTCGGGCGCAGGACTCACCCGACGGTAGCGTCCCGTCCAGCTCGACGTCCTGTCCGTTTCCACCGGTCCCGGCATCACCATCGCCCCCACCCGACGTACCCGAGTCCGAGCATGCAAATACAAAGGCTGAGAGAACTGAAATCTGACCGACGAAACGAAGCAAGAACACACCGGCATGTTCGTGCTGGAGCATCTCGATGACAAGTGCCCAAGAAGAAACTCTGAATTCCGACAGCTTGCGCCGTCGCGTGGTTTCCCCCAGAAGATCATGACAGGGTGGGACCCGATGCTGATTGATTCGAAGTCTTGGGTCATCTTGACCTTGGGGGTGAGCTTGATCTGGGCTTGCGGTGGAGGGCAGGAGGACGGTCCGGAAGCCTCGGGAGACGGCGATCAGCCAGGAGGCGACTCGAATTTCACGCCCCTCGAACCAGGCACGGAGGGCGGCGACTGTTATCGCAACGGGACTTGCGACGAAGGCCTCGATTGCGTGTCGGACATCTGCGTCTCGAGTGAAAGCGGCGACGGTGACGGCGACGGCGACGGCGACGGCGACGGCGACGGCGATACTGGAGGGAACGGCGGCGGTGGCTCCGGAGGACAAGGCACGGGCGCAGTCATGAACACAGGAGGGATGGGCACAGGAGGAGAAGACGGGACTGGCGCGAGTCCAGCCACGGGAGGCAACGGCGGTGGGGGGACAGGAGGCGGAGGCAGCGACTACGTCGATCCATTTGCCGGCACGCTTCAGGCCCAGGATGTTGCTCTCGGCCAGTATCACGGCTGCGCCGTGGTGACCGACGGCACGGTTCGATGTTGGGGAATCAATGGCGGGGCGTTCGGCAACGACAGCCTCGAGTCCTCACTCGTGCCCGTGCCCGTGCACGAGATCGACACGGCGCGGCAAGTCGTCGTGGGATTCGGATTCAGCTGCGCCGTCCTCGAGGACGACACCGTCCGTTGTTGGGGCGACAACGAAAACTACGCTTTGGGAACAGGAAACCAGACCGACTCCTGGACACCGATCACACCCAATGACCTGCCCGCGGTCGACAAGCTCCGCACTTCTTCTGGTGCCGTCTGCGCGATCCTCGTCGAGGGCGGACTCGAGTGTTGGGGCGGGAGCTTCGGCATGGAGCCCACTCCCTTTGGCGACTACGAGAATGTCGTCGACATCGCCTTCGGTGGAACGGTCGCCTGCCTCTTGCTCGACAACGGGACCGTCGAATGCCGGAGCTCGACCAACACCTACGGTGAACTCGGAAACGGGAACACCGGCGTCGGATCGGATGTGTTCGTTCCAGTTCCCGGCATAGAAACGGCCGTTTCTCTCGCTGCCGGATACAACCACGCCTGCGTGGTTCTCGAGGACGGCAGCGGCCTCTGTTGGGGACGCGGCCACAGGCAGCAGCTCGGCAACAATTCGGGCTTGAACCGGGACACACCCACACCCATTGCGGACCTCTCCAGCGGGGTAGAGATCGTCGCTGGCCACCACGAGACCTGCGTCCGGCTCGACACAGGACACGTGCGCTGCTGGGGCGACAACGAATGGGGCCAGTCCGGCACCGGCACCGTTCACCCGATTCTCCATCCATGGGCGGACGCGGTGGGCATCGACAGCGCCGTCCAGCTGAGCGTTTCGAGGGGATCCGTCTGTGCTCGGCTAGAAAGCGGCTCTCTGCAATGCTGGGGCAAGGCCGACGTCCTCGGAATGGGCGATCTCGAATACACCACCACTCACCGAACGGTGACCGGCTTCGTCCAGGGAGGCGCTTTCCCGGAACCCTGGACGGTCGAACCTCGCGCAGGAGCCGGTGACATCGTGCACCTCTTCGCCGCTCTGCGCACCTGCGCTCTGAAGGACGACGGCTCCACCGTGTGTTGGGGTCACAACTCGGACGGTTTCATCGGCGACGGGATGGAGAACCCCCAGCTCACCCCAGGCGCATTCACGCCGATCGAAAATGCTACCATGATCGAGGAAGCGGGGGGGACCGGCTGCGGGATTTCTGGGGGACGGGTCAGCTGTTGGGGAGGCAACAGTTACGGCGAGCGCGTTCCAGGTCGTTTCGACAACGCTGCCTATCTCGCCTCTGGTTACGACTTCCAGTGTGGCATCACCAGCACCGGTTTCGTCCAATGTTGGGGCAACTTCATGGACCATACGATGGGGCACTCCTTCGGAGCGCTGGATCTCGACGCTGGCAGCGATCATGCCTGCGCCGTGATGGCGAACGGGACGGTGAACTGCTGGGGGTTCTTCGTGGGCGGCGCGATCCTGGGAACGGATCAAATCCCGGCAAGCGGCCCCACCTACGAGCCCATTCAAGCCGTGGGCGTCGCGGACGCCGAACATATTACGGTCGGACTCAATCATAGCTGCGCACAGCTCTCGACCGGCTCGGTCATGTGTTGGGGCGCAAATTCGCAAGCCCAGTGTGGAGTCGGGGACAAAGAGCACGTTGCGATCCCGGAAGACCTCGGCCTTACGCAGGTCGTCGACGTGTCCGCCGGCTGGTATCACACGTGCGCGCTGCGCAGCGATGGGACGGTGCTGTGTTGGGGTGACAACGAGTTCGGAGCCATCGGCAACGACGACATCGCCGACGCCCTCACACCTCAGTCCGTTCTCGGCATCACGGATGCCGTCCAGATCATCAGCGGGGTACAGCATACGTGCGCCCTTCACGAAACTGGCGCCATCAGCTGCTGGGGCGACAACCAATACGGTCAACTCGGCGACAGCGAAGCAGCTCTCAGCCGCACCCCCGTAGCGATTGAAGGGCTCTAGAACGCACGAGGTCTTCCGCGAGGACACGGGGCGCAAGCGGGTCCCACAGTTGATGCTGAACGCATAGGCCTCGAATGGCGGGGTCGTACCGAGGGCCAATGCCGCCAATGCAATGAGTCGAAAGAGTTTTCGAGGTGCTTTCCCATGCTCGTCACACCTCAGCTGCGCCTCGGCGGGCTCTACCTGCAGGTCAACGATCGAGCCGCGGCAGCGCTCGCCTTCGAAACGGTCCTCGCCAACCCGCAGCCGACGCCGCGCGCGGAGGAGGCGCGACGCCAGGCCGGAGGCATGCTGCGAGTTCTCGGCTTGTAGGCGTACGTGCCTGCCCCATCCGACAAGCAGGAGCCGAAGGTGCCCTCCGCACGTTCTTACTCTGCGTCCATCTCAGCTCTCGTACGTCTTCTGGGGCATGGAGCAAGAGAACGCCCCCTGGGCACAGAAGCTATTGAGCTTTTGGTTTGGTCCTTTGACCAACGGAACCAAGCTCGATCGCAGCATGGAACCTTTTCAAACGCAGATGGGACGGTGGTACGGCAAGGATCCCGCGGTCGATCGCCTCATCCGGGAGCTTTTCGAGCCCACGCTGCTTTCCGTCACGGGTAGTGCGGCAAATTGGAATCGAGCGGAGCGAGCGGCGGCCGGGGATGTTCGGGCGCAGCTAGCCCTGACCGTGCTCATCGACCAGCTGCCGCGCAACATGTACCGGGACACGCCGAGAATGTACGAACACGACGCTCTAGCTCTCGCGCATGCCTATCGATCGCTGCCTGACGCCATGAGCGGTGACCTTTCGTTGGTGGAGCGGATGTTCGCCATCGTGCCGCTCATGCACGCCGAAGATCTCACGATTCAGCTGGTCATGGAGGAATGCTTCGTCGAGCTCCTGAGGGACGCCGAGCAAGTGAGTCCCCACAATCTCGACTTCTTCCAGTTCGCTCTCGACTACGCACGCCGCCATCGCGAAATCATCCAGCGTTTTGGTCGCTTCCCCCACCGCAACCTCATCCTCAATCGACGAAGTACGCCCGAAGAAGACACGGCACTGCGAACAGAATCCCTGGCATTTTAGCGAGCGGTGTCAGCGCCTGCTTTTTGCGGCAGAGAGGCTGAGCTAACATCCGGGGGATGCCGACGCGCGTGGAAGAACCAGCAGCCGCGGTCGTTCCCCTGGAGCCAAGATGAAGCATTCGACCTCGTTCCCGGTTTCGTTTCGCGACCGGCCTACCCCTTTTGCGGCGCGCTCTTCCGGCACGACTCTGGGCGCAATCTTGCTTCTCTTCTCGAGCTGCACGAGCGGGTCGACGGCCGATACGGCTGGTTCTGGCGGTTCAGGGGGAGCCGGCTCCAGCAGCGGCGGCGCAACGACCGGGGGCATCGGTGGCGAAGGGAGTTCCTGCGAAGATCCGGAGGAGCTCCGCCTGATTGAAGTCTCCGCCGGTCAGGGCGGCGCGGGGACCGGGCCCGAGTTGGAACTCGGCGACGCCCCCGCAGGGATTGTCCTTTGCGCCGATGGTGCCCTCGTGCGCGAGCGTCAAAGATCATGCGATCTGATGCCGCTTTCACGGATCGATCTCTGCGACGGGTTCGCGCCCGAGTTTCCTCCGATTTGTTCTGCCGAGTTCTTCGACGAAAGTGGAAACCCTACCTGTGAAGGCGCGGACTGCTGGGCGGCGGGTGAGTGCCAGGTCGACGACGATTGCGAAACGGGACACGTGTGCTCCTGCGCTGCTGACCTCGCCGGTTCCACCAGCGCTCGGGAACAGACTGGATTCACGCGGTGCGTCCCTGCGGACTGCTCTACGAACAGCGACTGTGGAGACTACGATTGCGCCGCCGATCTGGGACCATGCGGAGTTGGCGTGGAAAGTTTTCACTGCCACACCCCAGACGACGAGTGCCACGGGCATGATGACTGTGAATCTTCGGGTCGCTGTACCTTTTCTGAGGAAGAGGAGCGCTGGGTCTGCGGTGAATGGGCGCTCTGCGAGTAATCCTCGCTGAGGGACCCTCCCCCGCGCGCAGCCCCCACGTCGGGGGCGGAAGTCCACCGAAGTCAGCTTCTCCCAGTCGGCCTCGATGACCGCCTACTCGTTCCACCAGATCAGTGCCGGTTCCTCGTAGCGGGAAACGAGAGCATCGAGATCTCCGTCTTCATCGAAGTCACCCAGGGAAAGGCTCCCGCCATTGGTGTCTCCAGCGATTTCGACGGGTGTCATCACGCCCGCTCCGTCGTTCATGAAGATGCGGAGAGGACCGAATCGATCGATCGTGAATGCATCCAGATCACCGTCTCCGTCGATGTCGGCAAGCTCAACGAAATCGAATGCTCCTATGAAATCGCCTTCGGCGAGAAGGTTCTCCTCACCGCCCCATCTGATGGCTCCTCTTTGAAACAGATCATCGTATCCATCTCCGTCCAGATCTCCGACGTCGCAAGCACCTTCGGCATTGAGAGAATCGATGGTTTGGGCAACAAAGGCACCCTGCCCGTCGCCCAAGAGGACGTCATTTTGATGGAAGCTCAGTAGGGCCACATCATCGTTGCCGTCTCCGTTGAAGTCTCCGACCGCTGAGCAGGTGTCCCAAAGGTCCTCGAACAACCCACCGACCGTGGCTGATGTCTCGGTGAACACGCCGAGGCCATCGTTGAGCCACGTCGTGCCTGCGACGTCCTCGTTCGCGACGGCAAGATCGAGAGCGTCGTCGGCATCGAAGAACCCGCCGACTACCGCCAAAGAATCGCCCCCACCGAGGGCAGGCCCCCCATCGAGAAACTGACCCGTGCCGTCGCCAAACCAGATGTGATTGTCCCCCGATCCCACCTCGATGAAGTCGAGGGCGTCGTCATCATTCAGCTGAAAGAGCGCACCTCGTCCGCTCAAGGAACGGGGTGAAAGCACCTGTCCATGGGGGGTGAAGTTGCCTGAACCGTCCCCGAGCCACACTGTCGCTACGGTTCCTTCGGAAAGCGCAATCGCGTCGAGGTGACCATCGCCGTCCACGTCCCCGGTCACGATTTGATCGCGGACCGGTTGGTCGAAGTAATGTCGGATATCCTCGTATTCGCCCGCCTCACTCCGGTCGAAGACCCGGTAACTGGCCGCAAATCGCACGACAACCAACTCCGGGGCCTCGTCGCCATCGAGCTCACCGGCCAAGAAGGCGATGAGCGGGTGACTCGCGTCGTTGCTTTGCGCAAGCTCGGTCTGCACCGTCTCGGTGAACGTCCGGCTCCCCTCGTTCGAGTAGACCGCGTGGGGCAAGACGATATCCAGATCGCCGTCCCCATCGGCATCGAGAAGGACAACGGCATTGGACCCGAGGTCATCGAGCTGCACCGGCGCTTCGAATCCGCCGGCGCCGTCGTTGTAGAGGATCTGATCGTAGGTTCCGCTACTCCCAGCAACGACGACGTCGGGATAATCGTCCCCATCCAAATCGCCGGCCGCAACTCCCTCGCGGGCATGTGTATCAGGAACGATCACCGAGGTGGAGAAGTCTCCGGCGCCATCGTTGAGCCGGAGCAAGTTGTTGCCATTATCCGTCGAGAAGAAGTCGAGATCTCCGTCGAGATCCACATCCAGGAGAGTGGCGTAGTACTGACGATCGTCGTCGAGCTCCTGCGCGCTCTTTTCGAACTGACCGGAACCGTCGTTGAACCAAAGTTCGGTGGGATCGAAGTACCCGTTGTAGAAGATGAGATCGGCCCCATTCTGATCGTCGAGATCGCCAACCAACACCCGAGCTTGATGTGGCGTATCGAGAAGCGGCCCCTCGTCGAATCCGCCGGCACCGTCGCCGAACCAAATCTGCGTCTCCGAATCATTCAGAAGGAGGACGTCCGGGTGAGCATCCCCATTCAGGTCCGCTGTTTCCACGCGGTTGACGAATTGGATGACGAAGTCGAACTCCTCGAAAGTGAAGCGACCCGTTCCGTCGTTTTCGAGGATGCCGGTGGCGGTGACCATGTCCGTGTCGTCATCACCGTCTACGTCCAAGAGCGCGACGTCACCCGAGTAACGCACCATCCCAATCGTGGCCGGAGCCGAGGAAAAGTCGCAACCGTGGGGAATTCCGTCCTCGTCCTCGTCGATTCGATCGTCCGCTCCCGGGCAGAGATCGTCTGAGTCACAGCTTCCATCTCCATCCGAATCATCCGGGGCGTCCCAGGGGCAAGCGTCACAACCATCGGGCTCTCCATCGCCGTCTCGGTCCTCGACGTCGCTGCCATTGGGGCACTGATCCACGCTGTCGCAGACTCCGTCGTCATCGGAGTCGTCGGGGTCGTCGTCCGGGCACGGATCACAAGCGTCTGGCTGGCCATCGCCATCACGATCGACGGTGTCGTCTCCTTCTGCGCAGATGTCATCGCTGTCACAGGAGCCATCTCCATCCGAATCGTCATCGGGATCGTCGGGGCATTCGTCGCAGCCATCCGGGATCCCGTCCTCGTCCGAGTCGAGCGAATCGATGAATCCCGGGCAAGCATCATCTTCGTCGCAGACGCCGTCGAGATCTTCGTCGTCCCGCGGTCGACATCTTTCTTCGAAATCATCGATCAGCTCGTCAGTATCCGAGTTTCCGGAGCCGGACTTGGATCCGCAGCTTACGAGAGCCGTCATGCAAAGCGCGAATGTGAAAACGGGGGCGAAGCGAAGTAACTGCATTTTCATGTAAAAAACGAAGAAGAATTGAGAAGAAGAGTTGAGTCCTGCCTATGACATTTGATCGCGGAGAGAAAGTGGCAGCTCCGTGAAACCCCGCTCCTTCGCCGAACTCGCGGAGTTTCGACCAAAGAAGGGATGTTGTCGCAGCGGAAATGAGACCGCTCACGCGGCTCAGTGGTTCGACTGCCGAGCCGGGAGACGAGGGAGGTGGTTTGTCGCGTTGCTCGATGAGCGGCTCGGGTGCTATCACGGAGCGATGACGAGCTGTGTTCTAGCGACATGTCATCGTGGGCTGATCGTCGCTTTGCTCGTGCTGACAGCTTGCTCGACCAAAGAGACCGGAACCGAGCCCAAGAGCTCCGCCGAGGTACTCCCAGAATCGGGCGGATCTGTGGAAGAAGACCCGGAAACCAGCCGAGAAGCCAGCGAAAAAAAGCGCCACGAGGCGGCGCCTGGGTTACCCGATGGGCCCTGTCAGGAGGCTGTCCCGTGTGAGGATGTTCAAGCCTCAATGAAGCCCTATTTCATTTGGGAGGGGAGGAAGATCTGTTTCTGGGACCAGGACGCACGATGCGCGTGTGCCGAACAACTAGGAGTCGACGACCACGCGTTCTGTTCGGGTCTCTATTAGCTGATTGTGTGAATTAGCTCTTGGAGCTGTCTCCGCCTCGTGCTACGTGCCCTCGTTATGCAACGATCAGTGGGCAGTTCTCGGTACTGGGTAGTGTTGTTGGCGCTCGGGTTTCTCGGTTGTTCGGCGCCCAGCGACCTCGACGTGGAGAGTCGAGAGCAGCGCGTCATCTTCGGGGACGACGACCGCAAGAACTACTATGAACTCACGGCTCAGCAGCAGAGCTGGATGCGAGCCACAGCTCTCGTTCTCAACAGTGACGGTCTCGATCGGGATTCGAAGACCGTACGTGAACAGACTCTCCTCGCGCAGCGTGGCCTTTGCACGGGGGAGAAATTCGGCAACGAACAGAACTGTCTTGCTAGTTCCAACCCGGGCTCGGCCTTCCTGATCGCCAATGATGTCATGGTGAGTGCCGCCCACGTCGATCCCTGTGCAAAGGACAGCCAGGGGAACCCGATGCGTTCCATCATCTTCGATTTCGAGATCCCCACGCCGGACGACCTGCTTTTCTACGAGTTTTACGACCACGAATACTTTTGTGATGGTGCTCCGCTCTATGAGGATCGCGGTACCGATCTCGTGATCTTCAGGATCACGGACTCGGCGAACATCGTGGCCGAGGGCCGCACCCCACTTCCCGTAGCTAGCCTATCGACCTCCTTGGTTGGACAGCAGGTGTCAGCCATTGGGCACATGCATGGGCTCCCCAAAAAGTTCACGGACAACGCGATTGTGAAGTCCGATACGGGAGTCACGTTTGACTCGACCCTCGATGTCGGTGGCGGTTCGAGCGGTGGACCCGTGCTCGATGCCACGGGCAATGTTGTCGGTGTCGTCAGTCGCGGACGCAACCCGTCCAACATCATCAAGCACCCTACGGAGAACTGTGGAATCTGGGAAACCTGCCCCGAAGACAGCGGCTGCGGGGGGAAACACCCCTTCACCGTTTCGGTCCACGTCAATGAGATCGTGAAGGGGCTTTCGAGCCCCGGAGCGCAGAATCGTAAGGTGGTCACCGATTTCAACGCTGACGGTATGTCGGACGTCGTAGAGATGGCGATCGAAAACGGCGAGTGGAGGTTGAAGACCATTCGCAGTAGCGGAACTCCGCGGACGAGCAATGTGGGCTTCAATACTCCCGCTGACGAATCGAAGCCCACGTTCCTCACCGCCGGAAACTTCAACGGTGATATCGACCCCAACACCGGCTACGAACGCATGGACGTGGCCTTCGCGGCCCATGGCGAAGTCTGGTACTACGAGACCTCGCAGTTCGGTACGCCCGTCTACGCGGGCAAGTACGTGCATCCAGCAGATCTCACCATAGCGGGACTGTTTCCCATCGAAAACGGCTATACTTTCGATGGCCTCGAGCTTTCATTCACCGACGGCACCGCGCAAAACTGGCTGGCAGGCTCAAGCTCGGAGCTCAGCAATCTCTCGGCTTCCAGGGAGACGTCCCTGCCGACCGCGAATGAACGAGATGGGCGATTCCTCGCGCTCTCGGGCGGTGGGACTCAGACGGCCGCCGCCACGGAGCTCAGGTTGAAACTGGCCTTCGAAGACACTCCCAAGAGCGTCCCGATTGGTCTCTCGGTTTTCGACGGAAACGCTGACGCGGCTTACGACGTCGGAAGCGCCGAGGGGATTCGCACGTGCTTTCAGCTGCGCGCCGATCCGTGCGGAGACCAGGGAGTTGGCAACTGTGTGGGTGAGCCCACCGGAGAAATCCTCGAGTATTGGGACACTGGCGACGGATTCGACTACGAAAACGCCTGGGTGCCCTTGATGGCTTCCATCGAAGAACAAAACTGCGAGGCGACCATCGATTCGCAGACCTGCAGCAACGGAAGCTACACGGGGACATTCGTCTACGAGCTTCGAGCCTTCCTCGCGGTCGAGGGTGAAGATTGTGACGGCGAACCGGGTGATGGAGCGGTAGGCAGCGCCAAGGTGAACGGATTCAAGCTCAAGTCCAACGGCGTGCTCAGCCACACGGCGGGGCGACTGTCGGCAATCGCCTTCGACAACATCGGTGAGTTCGCGGTCGACTACCGCGAGTACATGTCCGAAACCGACTACGACGGGACCTTTGATTTCTACGTGTCGGCATCCCGATTGGGCGAAGAAATGCTGCTGTCGGAATCCGATGCGGACGATGCGGACGACAGCGATGGGGCGGATGCCGTTGGTGCCGACGCGCGTATCCGGTACTCACTTCTCGATCCCGATGGTGCCGTTGTGCGGCTCAGGGGTGAGGAAGACACCAACTGGGTAGAGGTCGTTGACAACCCGTCGGGGAATTTCGACGGCTCGGTCGGTCACGGGGATGTCGAGATTCGAGAAATCGAGGAAGTGTCCCACGCCGAGGGAGCCTACACGTGGCGTTGGGAGGGCGTGACGGCACACAACTCGCTCCATCTCTTTGCCCCCTATGGCTCACCTGCGACCTATGAGATCATGGGTGCGAAAATCCCCAGAGTCAGCGTTGCGAATACGAAGACAGCCGACGAATGGAACGAGAGTGCGCTTTCGGACTCATGGTTTCCCATTGTGCTCGGGCAACAAGATTCGGGCGGACAACTCCTTGGCGGGTCGGTTCGAGTGAGCACGAAGGCGGAGGCCGTGGCGATCCTCGGGCAGTACTCCGATCCTCAGAGTGCTCTTCTTTCAGAGCTGCTCACTTTCTCTCTCAATCAGGCGCAAGCGGCAGAGCATGGGGAAGATCTGATGGCAGCGACGGTCTACGCCCGCACCCTGACCGTGCGAGAGGTGATCGAGGAGGCTACCAGCATCGTCGTCGGTCCTTTTGCCCTCAAGGCGGCCATGGCTCCGGAGCTGATCGACATGCTCCGAGCAATCAACACGGGTGATCTCAACTACGCGCAACCTGGATTTCCCATCCCGGAGAACCCGGGAGGCGATGATGATGATGACGGTATCCTCAATCTGCTGGACAACTGTCCTCCGGTCGCGAATCCAAATCAGGAAGACTCGGACGATGATGGAGTCGGCGATGCGTGTGGTGTCGCATTGGACGACGGCTGTGTCATCGATCGCGGCCCTGACTTCCTCGCCGTCTTCTCCTACACGTCGGCGCTCGAGTCCCGCACGGTGCCCCTCGGCTATCGTAACTTCATCGTCGGTGGAGAGGTCGAGCAGCAGCGTCACATCTTCGAGGACGGTGGCTCCCACATCGGTGCTCGAGTGGCCTTCGGGCCAGGAGACGTCGTTTCTTGGACGCTGGAGGGAGCGACGGTCGAGGTGAGCGAAGCTTCACCTCGCTGTACCGGACGGGAGCTTCTGGAGGTTCCGGGTCTCGAAGGCGTGGGCGTCTTCGCTCAGAATTCGCTCATGATCCAAAATGGTGCGGAAGTCCAACCCGTGCTGGTCACGGGCGGGAGGCTCGAGCTGGCGGCAGACTCGATGGCTTCCTCGGCTTGGATTGGCGGTGACGCCTTCCTACGTTCAAACTCCCTCGCCTCAGGAGACATGATCGCAGCTGGACTGCTCGATCTTCAGGCGGGGGCGTCTGTCGCGGGCATCCAGATCGAGGGGGCATACGTACCCGAACACGACCTCGCGTTCGAGGTGGTGTTTCCCCCCACGACCGGTGGTCATCTCAGCCTCGAGCCGTGGCAGCCTCCCGTCACTGCGGCGGCGGGGTCGTACGGTCAGGTATCCGTCAAGCAAGGGGCCGAACTCAGGCTCACTTCCGGCGAGTACTATTTCGACACGTTCTATCTCGAGCCCGGCGCTCGCCTCGTCCTTGATGATTCTGCTGGTCCAGTCCTCATCTACGTGCGAACCGACTGGGTGTATCGCGGAACTCAAGTGGGGCCCCTTGAACAAGGGAATCTCTTCGTCGCCTACACCGGAGTCCGAGATGCATTCATCGAGAGCACGCTGCGTGCCGAAGTCTTGGCCCCTCGAGCCAAGCTCGTCTTCGGTGGTCAAACGACCTACCAGGGGCTCTTCTTCGCGAATGACATCGAGGTCAGGGCGGGGAACATCCTTCTGGTAGACTGACGAGCTCGTTCCCTTCCAGGTCCGGCGCGGCGACGATAGCTTCCTCGCACCTGAGCGTGAAAGTTCAAGAGTGCGCAACGGCAGTGCTCAGGGCGTCTTCGCGTGACGGCCGAACGCGGGGCACCGTTGCCTCGCCCGTGAGGGTTGCATCGGTGGTGCGCCCCAACCCGTGGGCGTAGGGTGCATGCGGGGTTGCCGCCTCTGGGAGCACCACAATGATTCTGGGGCGGACGACGTGTATGGCGTACGCGCTGGTGCCGAGGGCGCTCAGTTCTTGCACTCGGTGCGGTACGTGCCGGAGCA
>CBFGUR010000061.1:0-30018 GCA_965652275.1 uncultured Polyangiaceae bacterium
GTTCAGGGCTCATCGCGCTTCAACAGGCGTGACAAGTTTTCAGACCGGCTCTTAGCTGATCCTCGAAGCGCTGTCTCGAATTGCGCATTTCGCTGCGCCAATGGAGAGGTGCGCCCTGGCTTACGATTCCATCACGATTGAGCAGTCGAGACGTCCGATATCGTGAGGCGCAGCGCGGTTTGGCGAACTTTCGAAGGACCTCTCGGATGAATCTGGGCGCCATTTTACTGCTCATTCGTATCCGAATAGTCGATGGCACAGGACAGACGATCACCTGGGTTGGTACTTCGACGATAACCCTCTACCTTGAGCATCTGGAACTTCCACGATCAGATCACAGGCGTCCGTCCCAAAGCTTCCGAAGGATTCCCCACGGGCCAGTCAGACGAACTCCAACTTCGGTACCACTCCGTTCGACCAAGTCACGGTCCCGCCGATCCTGGGCGGGATCCACCACGACTACCGCCGCGCGGCCTGAGGGAAAGAAACGTTTGGCCGACTCGGCCATGCGGCGGGAGAAGTGCGCCTTCAACTCGCCAACTTTCGTGCCGAACGCATTGTTTCATCGTTTTGGAACCCGGCCGCGCTCACAAATCACTCTTGGATCTGGATGGTCGCTCCAATTGCCGGAAATCGGACTCGAGCTTTGGACTTCAGAGTTCTTCGATTCATTTTTTTCACCATTACGCTGGCCGCGCTCACAAATCACTCTCAGGTCTGGATGACCGCTCCAATCGTAGAACGCGGAGCTCGAATTTGCGTCCTCAAACCTGTGCGATTCGTTTATTGACCATTACGTCGGCCGAGTTTCTAGACAGAACGGGCACCGTACGCCTCAGCGGATATCATCACCGAACCATCCTCGATGCAAAGTGAGCTCAATCTGTTCAAGTAATAGTCATACTCGGACGAATACGGTCCAAAGCCAAATTCAAGCACTTCGAATGCAAAGAATTCGCGCAGGATCTCACTCGCCAATGCAGGGTCATCGCGGATCAAGATGATCAAGCTATCCCCTCCCCACGCCAACAGTCTTTCGAGGGACTCGTCCCCCTCGTCCCCGTCCCTTCGGGTCTCCTGAGCAAACTCATGGAACGCATCACCGAGCATGGAGAAAAGGTCACCAATTCGACATGTCACGGAGGCGATATGGGGGGCCTCTGCAACCGGTTGACCGAAACCCAATTCACGGCAAGCAAAGCGGAGCCCGCTTTTAGGCTGTCCGTCCAAGCAAATCTTACGTGTCATAGGCCGACCCCTGCTTGAAGGATAATCACTTGACCGTCCGGTGTCACTGTCACCGATCCGCTGGGTTCAAAGGCTTCGCCTGCTCGGTCCCCCGCGGTTCGCACACCTGAACGCTGGAAAAACTCCTCCGGTGTAGAAACCGGATTTCCTCCAGCTACCGGCCTTCCAGGCACGATCTGGAATTCTTCAGGCGCTAGCGGTCCGGTCCGCTCCTTGATCTTCTTGATCAGCTTGGTCGCCTGATTCTTGGTCAGGTCTCCAAAACCGATATCTATATCTGAGGGTCCCTTTGGATCGCTGAGGCCCCTAAAATCTCCTCGAACTCGACTCCCTCCGAACACCACGCGGGTCTTGTTCTTCCCGTCGAACGCCAGCTGGAGGATATCCTCAGCCTGCTTCGCCTCCAATCCCGCAACTCGCTTCGTCAGTTCAGCAACCTGCTGCTCCCGACTAAGTCCGTTAAGAATCTCCACGTTCGGCAACTTGGTGCCCTGCGACGCCAATCTAGCAGCTGCTCCAATTTTCAGCAGGCGCCCGATCAGTCCGCCCACTACCAATAGGGCCAACTCTCTTGGTAGGGCATCCAGAAACGCGAGTTGTTCCTGCTTCTGAAAGAAGCCTATGCGAAAGCCCTCCTTGAACTTCGCCTCAGCCTCATCGGATTGAAAATCTTCGAAACTGGCGCTTGCCTTCTCGTATGCGGCTCGAAATTCCTTCTGTGCAGATTCGATCTTTTCCTGTGCTTCCCTCTTGTATCTGGCTTCCTTTGCTGCTCGCCCATTGCCCTTCATGTGACGACCACGAAGCTGTTCTTCCAATGTCGCACGTGCACCCGAAACTGTTCGGTCGAACTCGTACAGCGCTTCTCCAAACTCGCTACCGGAGCGAAGCCCAGCATTCCCTTCTGTAGTGCCCAGGCCAGGACCCTTGCCCTCCTTTACCAGTGCGCGTTGCGAGCGCGCCGCATTAGCCCTCCGGGGACCGGGAGAGGAAATCGCATCGACGACCTTGTTGCTTTCCGTCCCCCCCGGGTCATTGAAATTGATCGGATTATCCCGGCTGTACCGATACAAGTTCAGCCCATCAACGAGCCCCGCCGGATCTGCAGCCGTCCACCTCCCCAGCCACGGCGCATAGTACCTCGCGCCGTGATAAAAGAGCCCCGTTTCCTCATCGCGCTCCTTCCCCGTGAATGGTTACCTTGACGCGATCATCGTGCGCGCATCACGTTTTCGCCGTTGCCCACTGCGGGATGCGGGCTCACTTTCCCGATGCGCGTGTCACGCCTTGCACGAAAATCCCAGATGCGGGTTTCCCCTGAGACGCAGCGCCAAAGCCGATGACAAGCTGCTCCCCGCAGCGTCTCTCCAGGCAACTAAATGAGAAAAGCCCATGCGCTCCCGCACAGGCTTCCTTCTTAGTTGCCCCGAGCCCGAGCTGACCGTTGCGCTCAAAGCTTCGGAGGACGCCGACGGCGGGCCCACCAGACGCAGATGATCCGGATCTCTTCCGGATACCTCTGAAAATACAAATGCACCTGCGTCTTCTTCAGCATCACCCGCTTGAGATTGGGTCGTTTCTCCGTCGGCCACGGCTGACCCAGCCATTCGATGGTCGCGAGGTCCTCCAGCATTTCATCAAACTCGACTGCAAAAAGATGGCGAGAGTCTGCCACCTCCCGCCACTGCCGGTCGATGCGCTCCGCTTGGCCCTGAGCGCGCTTGCCGATGTTGACCTTCACGGGCGAGCCAGCAGCTGCTTCGCAAAGGTACGGGCGTCCGAGTAGTCGCCCTTGTCGAAGTCTTCGAAGCCTTCTTCGATCGCCTTGTCCAAAGCCGCGCGCTCTTCCGCATCCATGTCATCTGCTGCAGCAGGCATCAGCTCCACGGAAAGCCGCCGCTGCTCTGCCTCTGTCAGCAGCTCGCGCGCTTCGGAAAGGATGCGGTCGAAGTTCGTCATGGGGGTGTAGTTTAGCATGGTTTTTAGCGGGCTCACTTGCTTTGGGATTCTCGCTTTTCGAGCCGCGGGAGGGCCAGGGGCCCGCGGCGGGTGCTCACTCACGAGGGTGGGCGGGGAGCTGTACGCCGCTTTTTTCATCGGGCTCGTTTGCCTTCATTCGAAAGCGCTCACTCACCGCCCGTTGCTCGCCCCCAGTCCCGCAGCCAAAGGAGACATAGTCCCCCGATTATGTCTAGCGGACCGAGGGCAGCCCCACAGGGGCCAGTGCGCGTAATGCGCATTACACGCGTCTGCCGAGGGCAGCGACTTTGGCTGCGGGACCGGGGGCCGAGGGACCCATTTGGCTTGGGACAGAGCACTCAGCCTGCTTCCTCTCGGACTGACTCTTCGCTCAGTTGGTAGAGGACGTCCTCCGCGGTCAGTCGCGGCTCGGCCTTCTTCACTTGGGTGGGCGCACGTTCAATCCGCGCGCTCGGATGCGTCGCCGCGTGCACTTCCTTCAGCTTCTTGATGCTCACGTGCGTGTACATCTGCGTCGAGCTGATGTCCGCGTGGCCGAGGATTTCTTGGATGTGGCGCACGTCCGCTCCCCGCTCGAGCATTTGGGTCGCCATCGTGTGCCGGAAGAGGTGGCAGCTGCCCTTCTTCCCGATTTGAGCTTCCTCGATGTAGCCGCGCACCTTCGCTCCCAGACTCGGCAGCGACATCCCGGTGCCAAAGCGCGAAAGAAACAGCACCCCACAATCGGGCAGCGTCACGAGCGATGGCCGAGCCTCACGCACGTACCGCTCCACCCACGCGAGCGCCCGCTCCCCAATCGGCACCACCCGGTCCTTGTTGCCCTTCCCCGCTCGCACCATCACCGTTCCTCGGCCGCTGTCCACGTCGTAGAGCCCGAGTTCACTCAGCTCTCGGCGCCGAATGCCCGTCGAGTACAAAACCTCCAAAATCGCCCGGTCCCGCACCCCGTACGCGTCGCTCGTGTCCGGCTGACTCAGCACCACTTCCACTTCTCGTTCGGTGAGGATTTCTTGCGGGAGACGCACGCCCTTCTTGGGGAGCTCGAGTTCGCTGGCGGGGTTGCTGAGGATGACGTTCTGTCTCGTCAGCCACTTGAAATACATCCGCACAGCCACCAAATGCCCCAGCTGCGACTGGAATCCGAGCGGCTTTCCGTTTGCTTGCCGATGGTAGAAAAGCGTCCGCTGAAACGCCTCCAGGATGGGCTTCGTGACCTCCTCGGGACGCGTGATGCTGCGCGTGTCGCACCAGCGCACAAAGAAGCGCAGGCAGCTTCGACGGTTGGCGACAGTGGCTTGGGAGTAGTTTCTCACCGCGAGCGACGTCAAAAAGCGCGTCGCCCACACCCAGAGGCCCTCAGGGTCGCCTGCGCTCTGCGGGAGGGGCTCCGGGGCTCGTCCCTTCCGCTTCGCCATCACTCGCCTCCCACGGCGGCTTGGATCGTTGCGGCGAGGGGAAGCGCTGAGGTCGACGACTCGGCACCGCTTCGATGTACGACGATGCCGTTTCTCTTCCCCAGTCGTGCTTTGTCGGTTCTCTCGCCGACCACCACCTCAGCACCGCTCGTTTTCTGCATCGAGAGCTTCGTGTCTCCATGCCGACCACCCCCCGACTGCTCCCCGACCAGGGGCCGACCACCCCCCGACCGCTCTGTCCTTTTGCCCCGACCACCGCTCGTCGCACGCTCATCGACTCCGTCATCGGCACACCCATCCACATCCGCGAAGTACAGAAGCTCGTACGCGTAGCTCTGCGCCTGACGGCTCCGATGCACAGCCAAATACTCCAGCTCCACCAGCCGACTCAGGTGCACCTTCAGCTGCGTATCTCCGAGGCCCAGAGCCTCGCGCACCTCGCGCCTCGTGAAATGGTAGTCTTCCTGCGCGAGGCCAAGCCGCTGCGCTTCGCTCGAAACATATTGGCTCAAAAGACCCAAGAGCCTCCTCGTTTGGGCGGGTAGTTCATCGAGGTTGCGGCTCAGAAGATCCGCGGCGAGTTCATCCGCTAGCTCGATGTCGCCGCGCGTCACCTCGATGTACCTCACCCGCGCCCCCTGGTGCTCCACCTCCCGCACTGGTCGCTGGTATTGATGCAAGAGCGCCACCGCCTCGATCAGCGTCAGGTACTTCATGTGGTCTCGCCGGCTCCGGGTTTGATGGCTCGAAAAAGACAGCTCTCCCGCAAACGGGTTTGCCACCAAGAGCGGCCGAAGCAGCCGCTGCGCGTTCTGGTGAAGCTCCATCAATTGGCCTCGTTCAGCGCTTTTTAGCTGTCCTTTGAGCGTCCGGGAAAACCGCTGCTCCTCGTGGATCGCCCGCGTTTGCTCCGGTGTCTCGTCCACACTGAGCACGATGCAGCGGTTGAGGAGTTCCTCGTCCACAGAAAGCGCTGTCGTCGTCAAAAAGATCATCACCGGACCCTCCACCCGGTACTCCTGCGTGATCAAACGTCCCGTCACTGGATCCTTTCCCGTGCTCGCGATCGTCAGTTCACCCTCCGATTGCAGAAGCTTCAGCGCGTACGCCGCCCGCTCCGCCCCCTCTTCTTCCGCCACCGACAAGATCTTGTGGCTCAGCTCCATCTCGCCCATGTAAAAAAGCGACTGCCCCGTCATCGCGCTGTACGAGACTCGCTCTTCGGGCGGCATGAGCCGCAGCACCGCCTCCATCAAGCTGCTCTTGCCCGCCGCCGAGCTGCTCTGCACCACGATGGCCAGCGGGCGATCGAGCTTGCGGCTCGTTGCGGCCAAGTAGCTCGTCAGGATGTTTTTCCGCTCCCCGACGACTCCCAAGCGCTTGAAGTCTTCGAGAATCCGCGCGGAAAGGTCCGGGCTTTTCAGAAGAGCGAGCGCCTCCTGCGTCTCCTGTTCGCTCAGCTCCCTCTGGCGCTCTTTCGACTCCTCTTGTCCGCTGATTTGGCGCTCTTGGAGCTGCTCTAGCTGAAGCAGTACCTGCCCGAGGTCCCGCTTGATGACTCGCTCCTCGCTGCTCGTTTCCTGCGCGGCCTGGGCCACGAATGCTGCTCGGTGCCGCGCGCTGTAGAGCTCCAGCGTGTCCACGTGAAAGCCGAAACGCTCGCGGCGGAGCAGGATGTTGACCTTGAGGATGCCTGGCGTCTTGTTCTTGGAAAGTCCCCGAATGCGCCACATTCGATCGCCGAATCGCAGCTCGACTTGGTCGCCGTCGTTGCTTGTTTCCAGGGACGGCGGCTCCTGATTCACTACCGCTCGCTCAGCCACCACACTTTGGGGAGCCGGACGTCGTGGCTCCTCAGGCTCGCGCCCCGTTGGGGCAACTAAGGAAGAGATGTCTCCCTGTTTCACTGACTTCGCCCCTTCTTCAGCTGCGCTCGGGCACCGCTCCTCTGTGTTCTCAATCGCTGGCTCCTCTGCCACTGGGGGCGAGACCGGCGGTGCTGCGTTCGGCTGAGCCTTGTCTCGCCCCTCGGGGGCCTCGCGCTTCGGCGCCTTTCCCTTGCCCAGCCACGAAGCGCTGCGCACCGCCGTCTCCAGGGCTTGCTTCGCGGGTTTCACCTTCTGCGCGTATTCGTTCGCGTCCATCCCGTGCGGAAACTGCACTCGCCAGGCTTCGAAGCCCTCAGCGCACAGCTGCTCGGCCAGCTTCTGTGCCGCTCGGTCTCCCGCTTCGTCTCGGTCGTAGGCGATGAGCACCTTCTTGATGCCGTGGGCCTTGAAAGCGCTGAGGTGCGCTTCTGTGAAGCCCTCCACTCCGTAGCTCGCGGTGACATTCCGGAAGCCCGCGCACCAAAAGGTCAGCGCATCGATGAGTGATTCGCACAGGATGACTTCCGTCGTGTCTTTCAGGCCAGCTTCGTTGAAAACGCCCACGTGAGGGCCAGGCAAATACAGATGCTCGGGCGTGCCCGCCCGGAGACGTTCACCCACTTTGCGCCCGTACATCTCCACCACATGGCCTTCAGCGTTGAAGACTGGGATCACGAGCGAGCCGTTGAAATGCTCGTGGCCGCTCTTGCGGAGGATGCCCACCGACTGCAGCTGCTCACGCAATGCGGCTCCTTCTTTGCGATTTTTTGCGGGCAAGCGGTAGGAGAGGGTGCGGTTCGCGTAGCCGAGGCGAAACGTCGAGAGGAGGTCCGGGTGATTCAGGCCGCGCTTTTCGAGGTAAGCGAGCGCCTCGGGGCTTTCGGACAGCGTCCGCTCGTAGAAGCTCACCACGCGCTTGAGGACCTCGGTGTCGCTCTGCCCCGTCTCCAGCTCACCAGCGAGTTTTCGCGTCGTTGCCTGCTTCGGAGGTTTCCTCGCCGCACCGGCGGCCTCTGCAGCTAAATGGGACAGCTCGGCGACTAAAGAAGGATGCTCCGCTCGAAGCAGCTCCACAGCGTGACGGAAACTCACCCCCTCGCGTTTCATCACCCAATCGATCGAGCTCCCGCCAGTCTGGCATGCTCCCAGGCAGTGCCACAGATTCTTCGCTGGCGTGATCACCAGGCTCGGAGTTCGATCATCGTGGAACGGACAGCGGCCCAGAAGGTCCTTGCCATGGCGTTTCAGCTCGACGCCTGCCGACTCGGCGAGACGCTCGACGCTGATTTCAGCTTTGATTCGCTCGATTTCTGTTTCGCTGACTCGGGCCATTTCGCCTCCTAGCTCGAAAAACCTGTCAACACCGTTTTCGACGCCGATTTGTTTCCGATAGACCCGTCCACTTTTACCTGGTACGCCAGATACAAAGCAAGACCTCAAAAGGAGTGCTTCCGAAATGGCCACTTACAATCCGGACATGCCCAGGCAACTCGCCAAGCCAAGGCCCAAACAAGCGGCTCGCCTCCTCGCCCTCCGTAAAGCTGCCGGCCTCAGTCAGGCCGAGCTCGCCGAGCTCACAGGCCTCTCCCCCAAATCCATCGGATACTGGGAAACCTCAGCAACTCCGCCTCGCTCTGACGTGCTTCCCGTCCTCGCTGACGCTCTCGGCGTCCGAGTCGAAGACCTGCTCGCCGATCGGCGCCCGGTTGCACGGCGACGCCCCGGGCCCGCAGGAAAGCTCCAGAAAGTCTTCGAGCAGGCCGTCAAACTTCCTCGACGAGAACAAGATCTCGTCGCCAAATTTGTCCAAACCCTACTCGACCAGCGAAAGGCTGGTTGAGCACCAAAACCAGCGCCCTCCACGCACACCCGTCAGGCAGCTAAAATGGACTTAGCAGCAAGCCAGGGGTCCATTTTTTGATCAAAGAAGAGATCACTCACTCACGCGAGCATTCCCCAAAGAGCGGCTGCCCACCTGCATCTCAGACCCGCACTGAGCCCACTGTCGCCACCACCGCCGAAAAGACGCTCCGCTCGGCGCCTCGCGTAATGCGCATTACGCGACGCGGCCATCGGCACGGGCCTGGCCACTCTCACAAAACGAAAACGGGGACCCGCAAGCCCCGCGCCGATGCCTCCCCTCGCTCTCGCTTTCACATAATCTGGGAGATTATGTGAGAACTTTTCGGCGGTGGTGGCTTCCGTCCAACTGAGCCCGTGCGGCTCCCACCCGCCCTTTCGATTGAGTGCCGCGCGGGCCCCTCCTCGGACCTCCCGCGCGGAGTGCGTCAACTGCCCAGCGCATCATTGGACAGGATTCTTCTGGATCAGCTCAGGAAGGATTGCCGTTTCCGTTCTCGGACACCACGAGACAGGACGCGCCGCAGTGAAGACACCTAAAGTTGAAACGAGCAAACCAAGGAAAACGTGAGCTGAATCTATTCCCACAACGTGGACACCTTGTTCTCAAAACGTGATAGCCCACGAGCAGAGGCAAACAGACCGAGCTAACGAGCCCCGTCACCACCCATAGCGAATGCCACGGCCCGGTACGTTGCCACAAAGCAAACGTGGCGATCGGCAGGCAAAGCACAAGCGGCCAAGCAACTTTCTGGAACAACAACCACGGCATCGCACGCATCCTACCACGCTCAGAACCTAGGCAACGGAATGGGGTCGGTACCGATGGTTCCCCAATCCCTTGAAATTCCAGCTCCACTCCCAACTCCGCCACTAAAACCAACTCCTCTAAGTCGAGTGGTCCCGTCCACTTTCTCAAATTGCCAGCTCACTTCGAGGATCAACAAGTGCAGCCTATTCGGCTCCATCGCCTCTCCCCCCCAGTCGTACCCGTAGAAGAAGCCGCCGGAAACTCCAGCGTCAAAGCCGAGCGTTGTCTGGCCAGCGGTCGAGAGATGGAGTGTCTCCTCGGGAGAATTCTCGTACTTGCGAACCACAGCATCACCGCGAAGGCCAACATCGCCCGCGGTTGCACTGACACTTCCTCCAACATCAAGGAAGAATCCTGGTTCCTGGATTGACCGGCCGCTAGGATCGAAAGAGCTGGCAACATCCACTGGCGCATCCAAGTCGATCGGGTTGTCTGGAGTGCCAAGCTCGCGACTTGTGATCACTGTGTATCCAGTTCGAACCGGCTCGTCCAAGTCGATCGGATTGCTTTCACTTCCGAGCGGTGCATCCAGGTCGATCGGATTACTCTCGCTGCCCAGTGGCGCGTCCAGGTCGATCGGGTTGTCCGGAGTGCCAAGCTCACGATTCGTGATCACCGTCGTTCCTTCCCGAACTGGCTCATCCAAATCTATCGGATTGCTCTCACTTCCAAGCGGTGCATCCAAATCTATCGGATTGCTCTCACTTCCAAGCGGCGCATCCAAGTCTATCGGATTGTCCGGACTACCTAGCGGACGATTCGCAATCACCGTGGTCCCCTGCCGAACCGGCGCATCCAAATCTATCGGATTGTCCGGACTACCGAGGGGACGATTCGTGATTACGGTGGTTCCCATCCGAACTGGCGCCTTCGTCTCAGTCCCTCCAGGGTCATTGAACCGCACCGGATTATCCCGGCTGTACCGATACAAATTCAGCCCATCAACAAGCCCAGCCGGATCCGCCGCTGTCCACCGCCCGAGCCAAGGCGCGTAATACCTCGCCCCGTGGTAATAGAGCCCAGTCTCCTCATCGCGCTCCTTCCCCGTGAATGGTTACCTTGACGCGATCATCGTGCGCGCATCACGTTTTCGCCGTTGCCCACTGCGGGATGCGGGCTCACTTTCCCGATGCGCGTGTCACGCCTTGCACGAAAATCCCAGATGCGGGTTTCCCCTGAGACGCAGCGCCAAAGCCGATGACAAGCTGCTCCCCGCAGCGTCTCTCCAGGCAACTAAATGAGAAAAGCCCATGCGCTCCCGCACAGGCTTCCTTCTTAGTTGCCCCGAGCCCGAGCTGACCGTTGCGCTCAAAGCTTCGGAGGACGCCGACGGCGGGCCCACCAGACGCAGATGATCCGGATCTCTTCCGGATACCTCTGAAAATACAAATGCACCTGCGTCTTCTTCAGCATCACCCGCTTGAGATTGGGTCGTTTCTCCGTCGGCCACGGCTGACCCAGCCATTCGATGGTCGCGAGGTCCTCCAGCATTTCATCAAACTCGACTGCAAAAAGATGGCGAGAGTCTGCCACCTCCCGCCACTGCCGGTCGATGCGCTCCGCTTGGCCCTGAGCGCGCTTGCCGATGTTGACCTTCACGGGCGAGCCAGCAGCTGCTTCGCAAAGGTACGGGCGTCCGAGTAGTCGCCCTTGTCGAAGTCTTCGAAGCCTTCTTCGATCGCCTTGTCCAAAGCCGCGCGCTCTTCCGCATCCATGTCATCTGCTGCAGCAGGCATCAGCTCCACGGAAAGCCGCCGCTGCTCTGCCTCTGTCAGCAGCTCGCGCGCTTCGGAAAGGATGCGGTCGAAGTTCGTCATGGGGGTGTAGTTTAGCATGGTTTTTAGCGGGCTCACTTGCTTTGGGATTCTCGCTTTTCGAGCCGCGGGAGGGCCAGGGGCCCGCGGCGGGTGCTCACTCACGAGGGTGGGCGGGGAGCTGTACGCCGCTTTTTTCATCGGGCTCGTTTGCCTTCATTCGAAAGCGCTCACTCACCGCCCGTTGCTCGCCCCCAGTCCCGCAGCCAAAGGAGACATAGTCCCCCGATTATGTCTAGCGGACCGAGGGCAGCCCCACAGGGGCCAGTGCGCGTAATGCGCATTACACGCGTCTGCCGAGGGCAGCGACTTTGGCTGCGGGACCGGGGGCCGAGGGACCCATTTGGCTTGGGACAGAGCACTCAGCCTGCTTCCTCTCGGACTGACTCTTCGCTCAGTTGGTAGAGGACGTCCTCCGCGGTCAGTCGCGGCTCGGCCTTCTTCACTTGGGTGGGCGCACGTTCAATCCGCGCGCTCGGATGCGTCGCCGCGTGCACTTCCTTCAGCTTCTTGATGCTCACGTGCGTGTACATCTGCGTCGAGCTGATGTCCGCGTGGCCGAGGATTTCTTGGATGTGGCGCACGTCCGCTCCCCGCTCGAGCATTTGGGTCGCCATCGTGTGCCGGAAGAGGTGGCAGCTGCCCTTCTTCCCGATTTGAGCTTCCTCGATGTAGCCGCGCACCTTCGCTCCCAGACTCGGCAGCGACATCCCGGTGCCAAAGCGCGAAAGAAACAGCACCCCACAATCGGGCAGCGTCACGAGCGATGGCCGAGCCTCACGCACGTACCGCTCCACCCACGCGAGCGCCCGCTCCCCAATCGGCACCACCCGGTCCTTGTTGCCCTTCCCCGCTCGCACCATCACCGTTCCTCGGCCGCTGTCCACGTCGTAGAGCCCGAGTTCACTCAGCTCTCGGCGCCGAATGCCCGTCGAGTACAAAACCTCCAAAATCGCCCGGTCCCGCACCCCGTACGCGTCGCTCGTGTCCGGCTGACTCAGCACCACTTCCACTTCTCGTTCGGTGAGGATTTCTTGCGGGAGACGCACGCCCTTCTTGGGGAGCTCGAGTTCGCTGGCGGGGTTGCTGAGGATGACGTTCTGTCTCGTCAGCCACTTGAAATACATCCGCACAGCCACCAAATGCCCCAGCTGCGACTGGAATCCGAGCGGCTTTCCGTTTGCTTGCCGATGGTAGAAAAGCGTCCGCTGAAACGCCTCCAGGATGGGCTTCGTGACCTCCTCGGGACGCGTGATGCTGCGCGTGTCGCACCAGCGCACAAAGAAGCGCAGGCAGCTTCGACGGTTGGCGACAGTGGCTTGGGAGTAGTTTCTCACCGCGAGCGACGTCAAAAAGCGCGTCGCCCACACCCAGAGGCCCTCAGGGTCGCCTGCGCTCTGCGGGAGGGGCTCCGGGGCTCGTCCCTTCCGCTTCGCCATCACTCGCCTCCCACGGCGGCTTGGATCGTTGCGGCGAGGGGAAGCGCTGAGGTCGACGACTCGGCACCGCTTCGATGTACGACGATGCCGTTTCTCTTCCCCAGTCGTGCTTTGTCGGTTCTCTCGCCGACCACCACCTCAGCACCGCTCGTTTTCTGCATCGAGAGCTTCGTGTCTCCATGCCGACCACCCCCCGACTGCTCCCCGACCAGGGGCCGACCACCCCCCGACCGCTCTGTCCTTTTGCCCCGACCACCGCTCGTCGCACGCTCATCGACTCCGTCATCGGCACACCCATCCACATCCGCGAAGTACAGAAGCTCGTACGCGTAGCTCTGCGCCTGACGGCTCCGATGCACAGCCAAATACTCCAGCTCCACCAGCCGACTCAGGTGCACCTTCAGCTGCGTATCTCCGAGGCCCAGAGCCTCGCGCACCTCGCGCCTCGTGAAATGGTAGTCTTCCTGCGCGAGGCCAAGCCGCTGCGCTTCGCTCGAAACATATTGGCTCAAAAGACCCAAGAGCCTCCTCGTTTGGGCGGGTAGTTCATCGAGGTTGCGGCTCAGAAGATCCGCGGCGAGTTCATCCGCTAGCTCGATGTCGCCGCGCGTCACCTCGATGTACCTCACCCGCGCCCCCTGGTGCTCCACCTCCCGCACTGGTCGCTGGTATTGATGCAAGAGCGCCACCGCCTCGATCAGCGTCAGGTACTTCATGTGGTCTCGCCGGCTCCGGGTTTGATGGCTCGAAAAAGACAGCTCTCCCGCAAACGGGTTTGCCACCAAGAGCGGCCGAAGCAGCCGCTGCGCGTTCTGGTGAAGCTCCATCAATTGGCCTCGTTCAGCGCTTTTTAGCTGTCCTTTGAGCGTCCGGGAAAACCGCTGCTCCTCGTGGATCGCCCGCGTTTGCTCCGGTGTCTCGTCCACACTGAGCACGATGCAGCGGTTGAGGAGTTCCTCGTCCACAGAAAGCGCTGTCGTCGTCAAAAAGATCATCACCGGACCCTCCACCCGGTACTCCTGCGTGATCAAACGTCCCGTCACTGGATCCTTTCCCGTGCTCGCGATCGTCAGTTCACCCTCCGATTGCAGAAGCTTCAGCGCGTACGCCGCCCGCTCCGCCCCCTCTTCTTCCGCCACCGACAAGATCTTGTGGCTCAGCTCCATCTCGCCCATGTAAAAAAGCGACTGCCCCGTCATCGCGCTGTACGAGACTCGCTCTTCGGGCGGCATGAGCCGCAGCACCGCCTCCATCAAGCTGCTCTTGCCCGCCGCCGAGCTGCTCTGCACCACGATGGCCAGCGGGCGATCGAGCTTGCGGCTCGTTGCGGCCAAGTAGCTCGTCAGGATGTTTTTCCGCTCCCCGACGACTCCCAAGCGCTTGAAGTCTTCGAGAATCCGCGCGGAAAGGTCCGGGCTTTTCAGAAGAGCGAGCGCCTCCTGCGTCTCCTGTTCGCTCAGCTCCCTCTGGCGCTCTTTCGACTCCTCTTGTCCGCTGATTTGGCGCTCTTGGAGCTGCTCTAGCTGAAGCAGTACCTGCCCGAGGTCCCGCTTGATGACTCGCTCCTCGCTGCTCGTTTCCTGCGCGGCCTGGGCCACGAATGCTGCTCGGTGCCGCGCGCTGTAGAGCTCCAGCGTGTCCACGTGAAAGCCGAAACGCTCGCGGCGGAGCAGGATGTTGACCTTGAGGATGCCTGGCGTCTTGTTCTTGGAAAGTCCCCGAATGCGCCACATTCGATCGCCGAATCGCAGCTCGACTTGGTCGCCGTCGTTGCTTGTTTCCAGGGACGGCGGCTCCTGATTCACTACCGCTCGCTCAGCCACCACACTTTGGGGAGCCGGACGTCGTGGCTCCTCAGGCTCGCGCCCCGTTGGGGCAACTAAGGAAGAGATGTCTCCCTGTTTCACTGACTTCGCCCCTTCTTCAGCTGCGCTCGGGCACCGCTCCTCTGTGTTCTCAATCGCTGGCTCCTCTGCCACTGGGGGCGAGACCGGCGGTGCTGCGTTCGGCTGAGCCTTGTCTCGCCCCTCGGGGGCCTCGCGCTTCGGCGCCTTTCCCTTGCCCAGCCACGAAGCGCTGCGCACCGCCGTCTCCAGGGCTTGCTTCGCGGGTTTCACCTTCTGCGCGTATTCGTTCGCGTCCATCCCGTGCGGAAACTGCACTCGCCAGGCTTCGAAGCCCTCAGCGCACAGCTGCTCGGCCAGCTTCTGTGCCGCTCGGTCTCCCGCTTCGTCTCGGTCGTAGGCGATGAGCACCTTCTTGATGCCGTGGGCCTTGAAAGCGCTGAGGTGCGCTTCTGTGAAGCCCTCCACTCCGTAGCTCGCGGTGACATTCCGGAAGCCCGCGCACCAAAAGGTCAGCGCATCGATGAGTGATTCGCACAGGATGACTTCCGTCGTGTCTTTCAGGCCAGCTTCGTTGAAAACGCCCACGTGAGGGCCAGGCAAATACAGATGCTCGGGCGTGCCCGCCCGGAGACGTTCACCCACTTTGCGCCCGTACATCTCCACCACATGGCCTTCAGCGTTGAAGACTGGGATCACGAGCGAGCCGTTGAAATGCTCGTGGCCGCTCTTGCGGAGGATGCCCACCGACTGCAGCTGCTCACGCAATGCGGCTCCTTCTTTGCGATTTTTTGCGGGCAAGCGGTAGGAGAGGGTGCGGTTCGCGTAGCCGAGGCGAAACGTCGAGAGGAGGTCCGGGTGATTCAGGCCGCGCTTTTCGAGGTAAGCGAGCGCCTCGGGGCTTTCGGACAGCGTCCGCTCGTAGAAGCTCACCACGCGCTTGAGGACCTCGGTGTCGCTCTGCCCCGTCTCCAGCTCACCAGCGAGTTTTCGCGTCGTTGCCTGCTTCGGAGGTTTCCTCGCCGCACCGGCGGCCTCTGCAGCTAAATGGGACAGCTCGGCGACTAAAGAAGGATGCTCCGCTCGAAGCAGCTCCACAGCGTGACGGAAACTCACCCCCTCGCGTTTCATCACCCAATCGATCGAGCTCCCGCCAGTCTGGCATGCTCCCAGGCAGTGCCACAGATTCTTCGCTGGCGTGATCACCAGGCTCGGAGTTCGATCATCGTGGAACGGACAGCGGCCCAGAAGGTCCTTGCCATGGCGTTTCAGCTCGACGCCTGCCGACTCGGCGAGACGCTCGACGCTGATTTCAGCTTTGATTCGCTCGATTTCTGTTTCGCTGACTCGGGCCATTTCGCCTCCTAGCTCGAAAAACCTGTCAACACCGTTTTCGACGCCGATTTGTTTCCGATAGACCCGTCCACTTTTACCTGGTACGCCAGATACAAAGCAAGACCTCAAAAGGAGTGCTTCCGAAATGGCCACTTACAATCCGGACATGCCCAGGCAACTCGCCAAGCCAAGGCCCAAACAAGCGGCTCGCCTCCTCGCCCTCCGTAAAGCTGCCGGCCTCAGTCAGGCCGAGCTCGCCGAGCTCACAGGCCTCTCCCCCAAATCCATCGGATACTGGGAAACCTCAGCAACTCCGCCTCGCTCTGACGTGCTTCCCGTCCTCGCTGACGCTCTCGGCGTCCGAGTCGAAGACCTGCTCGCCGATCGGCGCCCGGTTGCACGGCGACGCCCCGGGCCCGCAGGAAAGCTCCAGAAAGTCTTCGAGCAGGCCGTCAAACTTCCTCGACGAGAACAAGATCTCGTCGCCAAATTTGTCCAAACCCTACTCGACCAGCGAAAGGCTGGTTGAGCACCAAAACCAGCGCCCTCCACGCACACCCGTCAGGCAGCTAAAATGGACTTAGCAGCAAGCCAGGGGTCCATTTTTTGATCAAAGAAGAGATCACTCACTCACGCGAGCATTCCCCAAAGAGCGGCTGCCCACCTGCATCTCAGACCCGCACTGAGCCCACTGTCGCCACCACCGCCGAAAAGACGCTCCGCTCGGCGCCTCGCGTAATGCGCATTACGCGACGCGGCCATCGGCACGGGCCTGGCCACTCTCACAAAACGAAAACGGGGACCCGCAAGCCCCGCGCCGATGCCTCCCCTCGCTCTCGCTTTCACATAATCTGGGAGATTATGTGAGAACTTTTCGGCGGTGGTGGCTTCCGTCCAACTGAGCCCGTGCGGCTCCCACCCGCCCTTTCGATTGAGTGCCGCGCGGGCCCCTCCTCGGACCTCCCGCGCGGAGTGCGTCAACTGCCCAGCGCATCATTGGACAGGATTCTTCTGGATCAGCTCAGGAAGGATTGCCGTTTCCGTTCTCGGACACCACGAGACAGGACGCGCCGCAGTGAAGACACCTAAAGTTGAAACGAGCAAACCAAGGAAAACGTGAGCTGAATCTATTCCCACAACGTGGACACCTTGTTCTCAAAACGTGATAGCCCACGAGCAGAGGCAAACAGACCGAGCTAACGAGCCCCGTCACCACCCATAGCGAATGCCACGGCCCGGTACGTTGCCACAAAGCAAACGTGGCGATCGGCAGGCAAAGCACAAGCGGCCAAGCAACTTTCTGGAACAACAACCACGGCATCGCACGCATCCTACCACGCTCAGAACCTAGGCAACGGAATGGGGTCGGTACCGATGGTTCCCCAATCCCTTGAAATTCCAGCTCCACTCCCAACTCCGCCACTAAAACCAACTCCTCTAAGTCGAGTGGTCCCGTCCACTTTCTCAAATTGCCAGCTCACTTCGAGGATCAACAAGTGCAGCCTATTCGGCTCCATCGCCTCTCCCCCCCAGTCGTACCCGTAGAAGAAGCCGCCGGAAACTCCAGCGTCAAAGCCGAGCGTTGTCTGGCCAGCGGTCGAGAGATGGAGTGTCTCCTCGGGAGAATTCTCGTACTTGCGAACCACAGCATCACCGCGAAGGCCAACATCGCCCGCGGTTGCACTGACACTTCCTCCAACATCAAGGAAGAATCCTGGTTCCTGGATTGACCGGCCGCTAGGATCGAAAGAGCTGGCAACATCCACTGGCGCATCCAAGTCGATCGGGTTGTCTGGAGTGCCAAGCTCGCGACTTGTGATCACTGTGTATCCAGTTCGAACCGGCTCGTCCAAGTCGATCGGATTGCTTTCACTTCCGAGCGGTGCATCCAGGTCGATCGGATTACTCTCGCTGCCCAGTGGCGCGTCCAGGTCGATCGGGTTGTCCGGAGTGCCAAGCTCACGATTCGTGATCACCGTCGTTCCTTCCCGAACTGGCTCATCCAAATCTATCGGATTGCTCTCACTTCCAAGCGGTGCATCCAAATCTATCGGATTGCTCTCACTTCCAAGCGGCGCATCCAAGTCTATCGGATTGTCCGGACTACCTAGCGGACGATTCGCAATCACCGTGGTCCCCTGCCGAACCGGCGCATCCAAATCTATCGGATTGTCCGGACTACCGAGGGGACGATTCGTGATTACGGTGGTTCCCATCCGAACTGGCGCCTTCGTCTCAGTCCCTCCAGGGTCATTGAACCGCACCGGATTATCCCGGCTGTACCGATACAAATTCAGCCCATCAACAAGCCCAGCCGGATCCGCCGCTGTCCACCGCCCGAGCCAAGGCGCGTAATACCTCGCCCCGTGGTAATAGAGCCCAGTCTCCTCATCGCGCTCCTTCCCCGTGTACCGATACCTCTTCGCCGAAACCTCGGAGTTCGAAGCCGAAAGATGGAATGCCGTCGACCCGTAGGGATGAAACTCTTCGTAGGAGATGACGTTCGCCGAGGCCCTCCCGTCGATCTCCATTGCGCTCGACCCGAGATGATTGTCGAGTTGGTAGCGCCAGCGCCCTAGGTTCAGCGGCGAGTTGGGTTCTTCGTTGTTGACGTCTTCGGTCTTCGTCTCGACCATCGCCACGCGCCGTGTGTCGTCGTTGATGTGAAGCGTCACTCGCTCGACTTGGACTGGACCTGAAATGACCGCTGCCCGTTTGCGGAAGATTTCGACTCCGCCCAGGTAGATGCGCTCGTCCACCTGCCCGTGTTCGTAGACCTTTCGGACGCGTTGGCCGCTTCCGTCATATACGTAATAGGCCTGTTGATTCCCGCCGGTCTGCTTGACGATGTGTTGAAGTCGGTCAGCGAAGTCCCAGTGCATCTCATCGAGATGCGGCATCTTCGTCATGCTGCCGTGCAAGCCGCCATTGTTGTCGGCCGCTATCCCGTATTGATACTTGGCGTCCGTATTGCCCGACACTCCGCCGGGGACGCTCGTGCCTTCGAGGCGATTGGTGCCTGGAAAGTAGGCGTAGTTGCGTGACCAAGACTCGGAGTTCGACACCCCGGTCAGGTGCCGCATCTGCGTGATGTTTCCGACTTCGTCGTACGTCGTTTCTTCGACGTAGTTACGCATTCCCGACAAGTCGTTGCCGTGGGGCACGCTCCCCTTCGGGGGCTCTCCGTCGAAAGCCGACGTCGGGTCCATCGCTTGCTGTCCGGCATGCTCGCGACCGGTCGCCTTCACCAAGCGATAGAGTGCATCGTAGGTGTATTTCGCGTTTCCCCCGTCGAGGGCAGACATCAGGTCTGGGTCCCAATCCGCGTCATCGCGCTTTTCAACGATGTTGCCGACAGCGTCGTAGGTGTAGCGCAGATGCTGCAGCTTGTTCCCCGCGCCGCCCGCAGCACGCTCTGTGCGGATCTCCGTCACCCGAAACGTCGTTGGGTCGTAGGAGTAGGAAAGCGAATGCGACGGCGCGTCCGTCCCCGTATCGTTGTGACTCGCGCTCAACCGCTGCCCCCGAGCGTTGTAGTCGAGCGCAAACACCACCCGCGTCGTGCCACCGCCCGACGAAGCGGGAAGCATCACGCTGGACTCTTCGAGAAGATTCGCTTCGTTGTAGCTAGGCGTCGTCACGCTCCCGTCGGGAGTCGTTGATTGCAAGACGCGATTGAGCGCGTCGTATTGGGTGGTTGTCGTGAAAATTTCGACGTTTGTGGAGCCTGGTTGAAGCGCGAGCAGCGGCGCGGCAGTCGACTCCAGCGTTCCGGGGTCGGTGATGGTCGCGAGTGCGGCCCAATCAATGTTGGTCGGGAGCGTCGCGCCGGAGACTGTCGGATGCGGCAGCGGCTTGTAGCTCTCTGTGAGTCGTCGACTTGCACTGAGGACGTTCCCTTTGAAGTCCACCTCCTCCGTCTTGACCATCCCGGCCGTGTCAAACGCGAGATGGACTTGTCCCCGGAGATTGAGCGCCTGGGCGGCGCTCGGGGTGCCCGATGTCGGAAGCGGGCCCGAGTCGAGACTTTCTCCGTAGCTCATCCGCGCGACGAGAAACTCGTCCGCGTTGCTGGGCTTCACCCAGGCGTGCGTCGGGCGCTGGGCTGCATCGAACTGACTCCGACTCGTGAAGCCGCGCGAGTTGTACGAGCGCAGTGGCTTGCCGCCGATGTCCTGAATACTGACTCGTTTGCCGGCATCGGGACTGTCGACAACGAGCCGCCGTCCGAGCACGTCAAACGTCTGGGTAATCGTCGCGTAGGCAGTGTTTGGATCCGTCAGACCGTGTGCCGTCGGGCTGGTCTTCGAATGCTGCTTCGCATCGAAAATCTTGAGCGTGTTCCCCTCGATGTCGAGCACCGTGCGCGTTCGGTAGTACTCATCGACTGCACCTCCGCCCGTGCCCGTTCGATTGTGCGCGACTGAAAGAAACGGTCGACCCAAACTGTCGAGCAACACCTTCGTCGGCGTGTTTGCGTGCTGCGCACTCAACCACGCCGAGCGAGGCCCCGGACTGGTCGGCTCCGCCCCCGCAGGGTTCGGAGCCCCCCGGTCCGGGTGAGTGAACCAATCGCTCTCCAGAACCGTGTCATTCTGATCAAACGTCAGCTGCTCCCACGAATCGAACTCCACCTTGGTGAACGTCCCATCCGGCAAATCAGTGCGCACAACTCGGTCAATCGAGTCGTACGTGATGATCGGCGTGACACCCCACTCGACGAGATCGCTCTCAGAATCAAACGCCGGCACCGAGCTGAAGTAGGGCTCGTATTGTTTGACGGGGTTGCCCTTGTTGTTGAAGATGGTCCGTCCGGTACCGACCCACCGAGGGACATCCGTGTCGTAGATGATTTCCCCGGATCCCGGGTCGCGGACAGCCGTTCCATCGGCATTCTGCCGTGGCGCCTCCCCCGGCTCAGCCTGCACCTTCTGCTGAATCACCCGCCCAAATCCATCCGAGTAGGCGTAGCTCTCTTGGAACTTCGTCTCAGAATCCGTCGGACCGTGCGTTTCCTTGGCCCTCGTTTTCACGAAGGCCGGCTCGCCACGATCCTGAAACGCTAAGAGGTCGTACTCGAGTGTGGTCGTCGGATCCGTGATGACGTCGCCATCCGACGACCCCACTTTCCCCATTACCGCCGTCGCAACGACCATCCCCAGCGCATCGAACTCGACCTCGCTCCGATTGAGATTCGGGTCAGTCACCAAGCGAGGCGCGAGGACTCGATAGTCGTTCGTGGATTGAACGATGTTCCCAACAGGGTCCGTCGCTGAAATCGGCAACAGACTATGGGCATCCCAGGTGACAGTCGATTCACCGCCCCACGGATCAATGGCTTTCACAGGCAAATAGAAGTTCGAAGCGTCAAACTCCGCCCGCCCACTCACCGCCCAATACTCCCCATTCCCTGGTGGTGCTCCCCCTCTTCGTGCGTCGGCGTGCGGCCCGCCGGTGCTCGCTGCGCTGCGCGCCTTCGGGGTCCCTCACGCTCCGTGCTCGGTGCGCCTCGGAGTCTCGAAATGAAAGGGAACGGAAGGAATCGAGTGCTGCCGACCCCTTTCTCGCGCCCACTGCGCGCGGGCGAGGGTCCCGTGTTTGGAGCGCGGCGAATGGAATGGGGCTGCCTGGCTTCTGGAGGCCTTCGCCGTGCGCGGCCCGATGGGCCGCTCGCCTTGCCACCTAATGCGTCCTGAGCCATTGTTCCCACATGGCCAAGCCAATCGAGCCAACTCCAGTGCTTCAGGGTGAGGACGCCGAGCGCCTTCTTCGCGACCTCGAAAAGGTGTGTTCGCCCGAAGAAGCCGAGCGACGCATCGACAAGGCAGAAGCATTCCTCAAGGCACACTTGAAGAAGCCCGGCTGGCGCAAGCACTTCGATGGGCGCTGAGCTCTCGTACTTCGCCGCTCAACTTTCTGCGGAAGAGCTCCCACTGATCGAATCCTTTTCTTGCGGAGACGAAGACCTCGACGCTTTCCTTAGTGACGACGCGTGGCGACTGCAGCAAGAACGGGTCGCCACCACCTACTTGGCCTTCCCGTCCGATGGAAGCAGGCTCCTGGGTTACGCCACGGTGCTCGTTGACGGAGTCTCTCTCCAAACCCGAGAACGCCGCCGCATTGGTCTTGAGTCCCAAGATCACCCGGTCGTTCCGGCACTCAAGATCGCCCGCCTGGGCGTCCATCAAGAGGCTCAAGGAAAAGGCGTCGGGAACTTCCTGGTCTCAACCGCATTCTCCGTAGCTCGCGCGCTTGCCCGGAGCGCAGGTTGTCGGCTTTTGGTCGTAGATGCGTACTCTGATGCATTGCCCTTCTACGAAAAGCTAGGTTTTCAGCCCAATCGCTCCCCCCAGTACCGCGATCGCGAGAACCCGAGCCTCCGTCTCGACGTCTTCGGCGAACACGACCCTGACTGGCTCTAGACCCCTTTGAACACGCCGTGCGCGGCCCGATGTGCCGCTCGCCTTGGAGCGTGCCCGCCTGAGAAACGCCTCCACTCGCGCTCTCGGTGCGCTCGCTCCGGCAACGGCGCTCACCTGAGCGCATCCACCGAGAGCAATCTCGTCCACCGTGGACGAGATTGCTCTCTCCCGGCATCATCGAAAGATGGCTACTGGCAAAGATACCACGCTTTCCATAGACCTCTACTCCGCCCTCCGGCGTGACATACAAAAGTTGCTGGAAGCTGGCGCCTCCTCGGCGAATGAGCGCCGTGTCGAGTCCTACTGGGAGATTGGTGCACGCATCGCGCAGGAAAAGATCACAGCGCAGGCCGGCTACCACAATTCCGTTCTCCGAGACCTCGCCGCAGACACCGGCACCTCCATCCGCACGCTCCAGCGCGCCGTCTCCTTCCGCGAGACGTACAAGAAGCCTCCTGAAGAAGGCCTCTCCTGGTCGCACATCAAGGTCTTGCTGTCCGTCGATTCCCCCGCCGAACGCCGGCGCCTCGCCAGGCGCGTGCGCGACGAAGACCTCAATTCTCGCGAACTCGCGGCCATCATCAAGAATCAGGAAAAGAGCAACGCCAAGGACAGCGCCTTCAGTCGTCCGACCGACCCCACTTTCCTCTACCGCGCCGAGGTGCACGCCGTCGTTGACGGCGACACTCTCGAACTCGACATCGACCTCGGCTTCAAAGTCTACAGACGCCAGCGCCTCCGCCTCGCCAACCTCAATGCCCCCGAACTCCGCACCGAGAAGGGCAAGGCCGCCAAGCTGTTCGTGACGGAGCAAATCCTGTCCGCGCCCCTCGTCGTCGTCAAAACCAACAAGGCCGACATCTACGGCCGCTACGTCGGCCACGTCTTCCTCGGAAAACGAGGCAGCTCGATTGAGAGCACTTTCAAGCGGGGCGTGTACCTGAACGACCTCCTCGTCCGAAAGAAGCACGCTCGAAGAGCGACCTGACCACCGCGCACGGCAGCGAGCCGTGCTCCGCATCTCTTTCCGCTCGCCGGGCTGTCGAGCTTTTCTGGTCGGCGCACCCTCCGCGCCAGCGCCTCGGGTGCGCTCAGAGTCATTCAGCAGGCGCTGGCACGGATGCCGCGCCCTGAAAGACCAAAGCTCGCCATCCCGGCGAGCGGAAAGGTCTTTCATGCCATCTCCGTTTCACACCACGCCGTCGTTTCACACTCCAGGGCTCTCGCGGGAGGTCCTGCTGCAGCAGCGCGCTTACTACATGCGCTTTCATCCCACGTCCTCCGAGGCGCTGCTCTGGAAGGAGCTTCGTGCGAAGAAGCTCGGCGTGGTGTTTCGCCGCCAGGTCGTCATCGACTCGGCGATCGTCGATTTCTGCGCGCCCGCCGCTTCCTTGATCGTCGAGGTCGATGGGGATGAGTACCACGCGCGTCGGGTCTCGGCTGACATCGCGCGGGAGCGCAAGCTCGTGCGTGCCGGGTACACGGTGCTGCGGCTGCCGGCGTCGCTGGTGGAGCGCCGGCTCGGGGAGGCTGTCGCGCTTGTGCAGCACGCGCTTTCGGACGCCTCCTAGTTTCGATGGGCTCCCGGCGCTGCCGGGAGCCTGTCGCTTTCAGATACGAATGAGTTGTCAGAGAGCAAGGAGACGATGTCTCCGAAGGCTTTCCCACTCTAACATTTCGCTACTCGATTTTGGAGAAAGAACCGGCGACTCCTAGCGAAGTTCCGAGCCCCAATGGAGGCCCTGCGCCGCGCTTTGGTGCGCTTGCTCGGGAGGGCACTCGTCAAGAAGGGAACGTCGGCAACCACGCGCTCCCCGCCCGCCCAACCGAATTGCGTCGCGGAGAAGAAGCGTCCCCCCGACTGTTCGTTCGGCCTCCCGTTGGGACAGATGTGCAGCATTCATTTTCTTCACCAAGCCATCTACCCGAGTGAGATCATGCCTCACTCTCCACTCACAATTGAACACTCCCCCGAACACGTACCCTTGTGGACGGATTGGTCTCCCTTCATCAAGAAGGGGATCTTGGGAGCCGTTGCTGCGGCTCATCAAGCCACGGTCCAGATCTACCGCCTCGGCCACGAATCGGTGCATCCGCTCTTTCGTCATCACGTTCGACACGCAAGAACCGAGTCGGACGCGTCGCTGCTGCGCATGCAGCTTCATGTCCTCCAAGGACGGGCCGCTCGCGCCAAGCTCGGCTTCTACACTTCGGAAGAGCGCTTTTCGATCCTTCAGATCCAGATGGCGCGCGGCTGGTCCCACGCTCGCACCGCGCGCGAGTTTCAGGTCTGTGCTCGCACCATCGCCAAATGGCATCGCGAATTCGAAAACGACACCCTCATCAAGGGCCCCCGCTCCCCGGTCAACAAGTTTCCCGACTACGTGCGACTCATCGTGCTGACCTTGAAACGCACCTTTCCCCATCTTGGACACCGCAAGATCGCTGAGTTTCTCGCGCGAGCAGGCCTCCTGCTCGCAGCGACGACGGTGCGACGGATGACTCGCCAGAAGAAACAAGCGCCCCGCCCACCAATGAAGAAGCTGCCCCTCGAAAAGCCCGATTCGACACAGATGGTCGCCCGCTACCCCGGGCACATTTGGCACGCGGACATCACAAGCATTCCGACGAACGTCGGCACGTTCTTCTCCTGGTGACCCACGACGTTTCCACGCATCTTTCCCAAAACCCGCAGCGTCGTCGCCGTCATCGATTCGTTCTCGCGAGAGCTGCTCGCTATTCGCTGCTTCGGGGCTGGTGCCACCGCTGCTCAGGTCATCGCAACTCTCGATGAAGCCGTCGCCCTCGCTGGCGCGCCTCCCAAACATCTGATCACGGACAAGGGCCCTCAGTTTTTCAACTCGAAAAAGAAGACTCCCGCCACGAAGCTTGGCGCCTGGCTCAAGGAGCACTCGGTGAAAGTCCGATTCGGGGCCGTCGGAAAGAAGGGATCCATTGCCATCATCGAGCGCTACTTCCTGACCCTCAAAAACGAAGGGACCAGGAAGATCCTGATCCCTTTGGGGCGCGATGAAGTCGACACCGAGCTTTCTGTCTTTGCCGAATGGTACAATACGAAGCGCCCTCATTCGTCGCTTGCCGGATGCACACCGGAAGAACGTCGGCTGGGAGAACCACTGCCGACTGAAAGGCCTCGCTACGAGACGCGGCCGAACTACCCCATCGATCCCGAAGATCTCACTGCCGGCCGCGTCTGGAGGATCGAAAGTGCCACGCTCGATCCCAAGTGCTTCACACGTCGGAAGCACCTGCCCGACATTTCGCTCAACGTCGCGGCTTAGCTCCTCCTTGAAACGTCGTCTCAAGTTGCGCATTTCGCTGCGCCTGGGGAGAGGTGCGCCTTGGCTCACGATTCCATCACGATTGAGCAGTGGAGATACCCCGCCTCGCGAGGCGCAGCGCGTTTTGACGAACTTTCGAACGACGTTGCGAGTAGATCTGGGCGCCATTCTACTGCTCATTCGTATCCGAATTCTCGGTGGCACGGGACAAATGACACGCTCCCCGCCCGCCCAATCGGGTTGCGTCTGAACTACACGCCATCCCGGTCAACTGAACTCTCGATGTGTTCCGGGACGAACATGTGTCCTCCATTCGCGTACGTTCAAGCTGCTGCATCGACATCGAGCGAGCGACTCCCGCGGAAAAGCACGCATCACGTTACGTCAGCGACTCTGCGATCGACCTCGGAAAGCAATTCTCTGGCACCGTGGATTCCAAGCCGAAGGAGTCGCTCGAACAGTTCTAGCCCCTGCTCTCTGCACCCGTGAACTCGTTGAAGAGTGAGGGTGAACTCGACCAAATCGCGCGCCGATCGTCGAAACCGCACACTCTCAGTTTGATGCCTGCTCGCCTCGAGTTCCTCAATCATATGTTGGCAAAGGCGTGCCACCATTTCCGGCCTGACAGAAATCAGACCGCTGAGTTCGCTTAAACCTCGGCCTACCTTTTCGTTTAGGAATGGCCGGGGTCGGCGAGTAAGGACTTCAAGAACTCGAATTCCGTCCGCGTCAAACATAAGTGTCTCCCGGAAAGCGTGTTCAACAATTACTCCATCAAGCTCGTCGTCTCGCTCTTCTAAGAGCCTGAGAAGAACCTTGCTCGCCTCATGTCGAGCACTCGGAACGGCCCACATGTGGGCCGCTGACGTTGCTACTCCCAGGAGAAAGCTCCTTGAGGAACTTCCACCAATGGCAAGCGACAATGCCCTCCGGACCTTTCCGATGGCGCGCTCACGAACAGCAATAAGGCAGAGCAATTCTCCGTATGCTCTCTCCGGGCAAGAATCTTTCATCAGGTCGAGATGTCGCTCAACACACGATTCTGACATCCACCAGGATAGATAGCAGAATACCTGAAGCCATTCCGGATCGGCTACAAGTCGCGGGTTGGCCGCGAGTAAGTCGTCTAAGAAGGCCTCTGCGTGGCTAGTTTCGCAGACCTTGAGGTTGTCGAAATCACGAAGAAGAGCAGCCCACGCGGGGTCCTTAGGATCTTTCCGGAGGTGGCTCGATAGTACTTCGAGCCACTTGTCTCCCTTCGGTTCGTCGTTCACCAAGTATGCCACTGTGAGAGCCTTGAGGTATCGATAGCTCCCGTCCGGAATAGCCCGAAACCCCACCCCGTAACCCCACAAGAAGGGCGGCTCCATATCTACTTGTTCTGCTGCGTCTGAAGGTTCCCTCCTGGCAGGCGCTTCCTCAAGCCATAATTGGAGCATGGTCACCGCGACAGGTGACAACCCCTTTTCGCGAAGGGCTCGCTCGCGAAAAGTTTCGGCGGCAGCATCACGAAACTCTGTCGCTGTGGCGCCCCTGGCAACGCACTCCTCCACCAGCTGAATGATTTGATGGGTGGGGGCCTCGGTCTCCGATAGCTGACGAATAGCTTCGGCGATTGGCCTGGCACAACGGGCGGGATTGAGTTGCGCGACGATTCGCATCGCCCGGCTCCAGTCACTCTTCGTGAGTTCTCCAAATTCGCGAGCAGCTTGCACACTCCCTCCTTGGAGCCAGCGCCGAGGATGGTGAAACCCCGTTTCGTCAACCAACTCGTCAAAGAGTCCGACGATGTGTTGGTCCTGAGATTTCCGCATCTGTTCCGAGCTCATTGTCGGGCCGGTGCCCGACACTCGCACAATCCCTGGACGCTCGTCTTCCGAGAGCACTCGTCGTTCCTGTTCGAGTGTAGCGCGTGTCATGTCCGCCAAGTGTTCGGGTGGCAACGCCGCCAGGAGATGAAACCGTACCCGTCGGTTAGACCGTCTCGCGTGCCAGCGAGATTGCGGGGTGCGATCGTCCGATTCAGGAATGGGTTTCAACGTGAGGATCGCAGATTCAAGACGCCCAACCTGCTCTCGATTGAGTCGCGGGCCAATGGTCTTCACAAGATCAACACTCGGCCAGAACTGCCTCAGTCCGTTCCCCAAGCAAAACCGCCGCAAGTCGTTGGTCAGATAGTCTACGACGGCCCCGATGTAATCGTCGCTGAGCTCGGGAAATCCGAACGACAGACATAAGTGTAAAGGTCCGACGTCCGCGTGTTCGTATTTCCCAACGATGCGGAGAAATTCCGTCGGAGCACACTTGGCCGCGCGTCGTGAGGCCGACTTCATCGAGTCTCCGAGTTCGTGAACTACCCCGCCTTCCCCGGGTCTCGTCTCCAGAAGACCATCCTCTCGGTAGCAAACCCACCCCTCGTTATCACTCAAGATGGGTTCAAGCGCCGCGGACAACCACGGGAGAATCTCTTCCAGGAATTCAACCGGGGCGGCTTCGGACAGGTCAATCAACGAGGACGAGCGTTGCGCTCTTCGAATCAGCTCGGCGATTGCCTTCTTGGGCTGTCCTTCTGAGTACCACTGCATGTGCGCTGCCATTGGGGCGTCCTTGGGTGGCGGCACCCCCCTCGGGAGATCCTTCATGGTTTCCCGGAGGTCCCTCCTGAGGGCGGCCCCCAGAAGCCGCACCCCGAACTCCGGCGCCTTCTTCTTGAGACCCCACAAGAGCAGTGACAAGCCCTCATGAGGGTCCGGCTGAACGAGCAACGCTGCCTGTGCTTGGTCGTATGCCTCCTCGGACCAAGATTCGAGCCGCGCTAGCAGCTGCAATACGAGGCCTGATCTCGACTCGGAGCCGAACCACTCCTGCCGCATCAAAGCAAGAGCCTTCTCGGGCGCCCTATGTAAGGCCGAGCAAAGAATCGGATAGGCAAGTCCCGCCTCCGGACTTCGCATAAGGTCCAGGAGCGGTCCCTGCATCAGCCTATCAAACCAACCACTGCTTCGGTGCACGGCTCCGAGAATCGCATCCTTCCATGTCGGATCCTGCCAGAGAGACAGCAGGAGCTCAGCTTCAACATCGTCCGGCTCTTCTTGCCTTCCCAGAAAGTCCACTAGTAGCAGACGCAAGTGAGACCGAAGTGGCGCATCCCAGATGCGCCTCAACATGTCGTGATAGTGATCGCTTGAAGGGTCGCGCAGGTACTCGAGGGCCGTCCACACTACGGGCCGTACAAAGAGCGAGCTCTCCTTACTCTGAACAAAGTCGAGAAGATCCTCGTTCGCAAGAAACGCGCGTACTCGGGCAAATTCATAGAATGTTTGATGGGCGAATCCTACGCGCTTTCCAGATCCGTCAAGCGCGAGCAAACCCGCTCCCAACAACCGCTTCAGCGCTTCAGCGTGAGACTCCAACGACGCACGGTAGACCCACAACTCTTCGCGTTCCGATATCCGCCTGGCCAGCTCATTCACAAGCGAACGATTCGCGTCCTGCCATTCCAAAGGCGAAAGCACCAGCTGCTCCCAAACTCGCTCCAGTAAGGCCTGCCACGAAGTGGGTAGGGGGCGAGCATCTTGGTGCAGTCGCTGAAAGGCTCTTAGCCACTGCGGGATACGGAGTAGTGCAATCAGCTTCGGTGGCATCTCCCGGACATCAAACCCCATTCCTTCGAGAACTGGCGCCAGTTCTTCCACACTCACCGGTGCAAGGTCGATCTGTTGGGCATCCAGATGTGAGAATCGAAGGTCGTGGTCAAAGTCGAACTTACGAGCGGAGCAGATGGTGAGGACTCCTGGAATGCGAGCCACGTGTCGTATGACGCGAAGCAAGACGTCGAGACGCCCCGAATGCTGGTCGGTGAGGTCCGATACTGCGTCAAGCTGGTCAATGAGCAGCGCCGTGGGTGCCCTCGTGTTGAGGGAGTAGACGACCTCCTGGAGCGGTGCCACAAGACCCAAGTGTTGCCTCAAGTCCTCCGTCGTGTTGATCGTATTGGGTAGGTGGTCCGCCTTGATCGCGATAACGGTCCAGCCACGTTCCTTCAACGTCATCCCAGCTCGAGCAAGGAGTGCCGACTTGCCACTTCCAGGTGCGCCAAGGAGGACGATCGGCTTGCCGCCTTCTACCCCCGCATCAGGTGCGAGCCTTGAGGCCTCCGGTCGCTCCAGCCACGTCCCATCGGCAAGGTTCTGCGGCCAGGCCAGGAGCTCGTTCGTCGCCTCATGCAACTTTTGAAGTCCGTGGGCGTCTGAAACGAGCGCATCCAGCCGAACCTGAGCGGCCGATTCCGCTTGAGCCTTCCAGGTGCGTAGCAGTCCCACCGGGTACCGAACGGGATCCCGATCGATCTTGTCCGCACAACTCGCGCATAGCCAGATGCCGTTTTGAATGCTGCGTCGTTCTGCGGAAGTCTGGCTTGCGTCATACCGAGGCCCCCCTTCTGCTGCGGCGCAAATGTGCGCGGCCTTTCCCAGGTTGTTTGGCAGAAGCTCGTCGCTATGAGGTCCGCAGGTTGGGACGTTGCAGCTTGGATTCGAACAAAGAGTCCCAACTCGGAGCGCAAGGGTGTGTCGTGTGTCCTTGGTGAAATTGTCTCGGCCTCCTCCCATCGCCTCAAGGTACACCGTATCCCCTGCACGAGCCCCGTACTTTCGGGGGTGATGGGGGTCGCCTAAGTCT
>CBFGUR010000062.1:0-29308 GCA_965652275.1 uncultured Polyangiaceae bacterium
ATGTATTAAGCGCGCCGCTAACGTTCGTTCTGAGCCAGGATCAAACTCTCCAGTTTAGATCCTTTGCGTTTAAAGAGCTGGAATATAGCTCTCTATTCAACCCCGAAGGGCCGAACACTGTTCTACGCATCTTTCGATGTTTCGAACGGCTCATTTCCTGTTGTCATCGCAGCAGTTGTTTTGCCGCTGCGTGACGGGACCCGTGCGATTTCTCGCATAGTCATAGGACTCAGTTTTCAAGGACCGAGGGGGGCTGCTGCGCCGAAGTCGGCTGCCGACAGCTCCCGTTCGTTGAGAGACCGTGTCTCTCGAAGGGGCGTGGAATTTATTCACGAACCCTGGATTGTCAATCGGTATTTTGAACTTTTTCTTTCCACTTATTCGGCACTTACGTGGAGGCCGTAATTCCCCTCGACTCTGCTGGAAGAAGGGGTCCAGTGCATCGAGCGCCACCCGGAGAGCGGGCCCAGAGTCGAGACTCTGTGGATGCGTTTGTGGACAAGTGGGTCGGAAAAACGACCGACTGGATAGATGATAGCAGAAGGAGCGGTCCACGTCCCGCGAGCGTTCCTCGTTGGACTTCCCCCAGCCTGGCCGGGGGTGTGGATAACATGTGAAACTCCGAGGAGTTTCCGGGGACGCTCAGGGTTTCCGAGGGCGTCGCCGTCCTCCGCTGGGGTCCCCAGCGGGACGCCGTATATGGAACGCCTGCGTCGATTCGGCAAGTCTTTTTCATCACTTTTTCGCCTTCGATGTCGGATCGTTTCCAAGGGCTGCGCAGCCGTACAGGAGTGATCGCCGCCGGGACCTCCGATTTCACTGCACATCCGACAGAAAGCTGAACGAGTGATCGGTGAGAGGGTCTGTCCGAGGTTTCGGGAGAGCTCACGGGAAGAGGTTTGAGGGCACTCCAAGTCGGCGGCGGCGTCGGGACAGCAGTGCTCGGGGCAAGTTCGGGTGGACGTTGCGCCGTGGCGCAGGCGATGAACGATTGGGTGCGAGTGGTGGCCTGGCGAGTGACGCGCGAAGCGCTGAATCGATTGAGCGCAACGTACTGGTCCGTGCAGCTTTGCAGATGATTGACGCGCTTTGCGCTGAATTGCTGCGAGGCCCAGCTGCGGAGCAACGCGCCCGCTTGCTCCTTGCTGCGGACGGGAAGATTGACGCACGTAGCGCTGAATCGACTGCAATCGCTGTACTGGTTCGTGCAACTTCGAGGACTCGCGTCCTCTTCGTCTCGCACTCGTTGTACCGACGTGCCGCCGCAGAAGGGCTCAAGGCATCGCCTTCGAGTTCGGCAGAACGACTGACGCGCGAAGCGCTGCATCGAGTTCAATCGACGTACTGGTTCGTGCAACTCCGAGGACTCGCGTCCTCTCCGCTTTGCACTCCTTGTACCGGGGGTGCAGCTACGAAGACTGCGTCTTCTACGCCGAGCACTCTTGGAACAGGGCGTCCGTTTCGTTCTGCACTCGTGGCACGGACGGCGCTGCGGATTACGCCCTCTGCCCCACGCAAGATCAACACCCTCGACCCACCGCAACCGACAGGATGAGATTTCGCGAAGCGAAAGCGAGAGCGCGAGCACCGCGCGCGACCTGCCCCACACAAGCTCAACACCCTCGACCCACCGCAACCGACAGGACGAGATTTCGCGAAGCGAAAGCGAGAGCGCGAGCACCGCCGCCGAACAAGTGTGAGGCGCCGGAGCGCATGTCGCACGGGTGGGGGTGAGGAGCGCGAATTCACTTCGCGCGACGAGGGGGGGCCGTTCGACGCGCGGAGCGCTGAATCGATTGAGCGCAAGGTACTGGCTCGTGCAGCTCCACGGACTTCGTCCGTTCCACTTTGCACTCGTTGCGTCGGGGCCCCCTAACGAATACGACTTGGCGGCGCCCACTCTTCTTCCTCTCGATACCACTTGCCGAGCGGTTCACGGACGAGAGTGCATTCCTGCCCGCTGCTGAGGCGCACGCGGAAGCTGCGCTCCCGTGAGACCTCCGGATCGGTGATGCGACCGAGCACGGTGACTTCTTGGAACTCGTCTGAATCGCTTTCGAGACGGACAGGTCGGTGAGAACTGCCCGGCTCTTCCTCGACGAGGACCTGGGACCAGTTGCCGCGCGGATCCTCCTCGGCCGGGAATCCAGCTTCGGCCAGGAGACTCTTGCGCGCTTCGGCGAGCGCTCGATCGGACACACCCGTCGAGCGCCGACCTAGCTCGATGACCAGGGCGTAGCCTTCAGGTAGCGCCTCCACGAGGAAGCTCTTGTTCCGGGCTCGCACCAACAACTCATAGCTCCGGGCGAGAATCTTCGTCTCGAGGACGTGCTGCAGGATGAGACGCCATTCGGCAGCCAGAATCCTGATGTCGAACGGATCGCCGCGACCACCATAATCGACCGTTTCTCCTTCCCCATCGACCAGTGCTGCACACTTGGCTCCCGCGGCTGCGCATAGACGCTCCAAGATCCCCGAGAACGGGGTCGCGTCTTGATCGCGGACGGGGGACGCGCTGGTCACTGTCCTTCCTGCACCAACGAGAGAAGATTGGCGATGTCCGTGCGTCGTCGCTCGATCCGGACGCTCGGAGCTTTGGACACCTCGTCGAGCGCCCGGGCGACCTTGCGGGCAATCACCGCACGCTTCAGCTCCTCTCTCACCTCGTCGAAAGGCACGATTTGGGCCGGGACAACCTCGGTGGCCAGGATGACATGATAGCCATCCTCGGTCCCGACGACCGAGCTGACATCACCCGCGTGCGACAGCTGGACCGCAGCCTTGGCAAGCTGCTCGTATACGCCGCCCGCTGTTCGATCCCGCGGGTTCATGGGAACGACGCGTCCGTCGCCCGCAAGCGGCGGCATCTCGACGAACCGGTATTCAGTCGCATCCTTCAGAACAGCCTCAGCTCGTTGCCCAAACTGCTGCGGGTTGTGGGTACCCTGAACCGCCTCGTACACACGCTTGGCACTTTGGTATTGCGCCTCGTCGTCGGCAGGAGGTTCGACAGGGAAAAAGACGTGAACCGTGCGGACTGCGCGCGGGCGGTCGAACTCGAGCCACCGCTCCTCGTATTCCTGACGGAGCTCGGCTTCGCTGACATTCGACTGACTCCTGACCTTCGCGTCGACCTCTTCGATGAGGCGGCGTGCGAGTTCCCCGCGGTAGATCACCTTGGCGCGAGCGGGCCCAACCTTCTCGGCCTCGGCGCGCAGAAGCGCATCGCGCACCACGTCCCGCGCCGCCCGCTTTCGCTCAGCGGGAGCGAACGGCTCAAGTAAGGAAAGTTCCAGCGCGCGAGGCCCGACAACGGCGAAGGCGCTCGGGGGAACCTCGCCGAGCGGCTTCACCTCCGGGCCAGCCTTGGGCGAACAAGACAACGACAACCAGATAGCTGCGCCGACCACCGACCAGAAGGAGGTCCTCATGCCTCCCCACCCCGGACTCCGAGTACTCGGCGCGCGATCAGGCCCGCGGTGAGGGCCATGGTGGCAAAAAGCAGCCCCGATAGGTCATCCGCCGCGGCGAAATGATGCAAAGCGAGGTAGCCCGTCGCAAAGCATCCGACGAGGGCAGAAGTGGCAAGGAGAGAAAGAAATCGCTCCACATGAGGGAGAGTACCCGACTCTCGCCTGGTCAACCAGGCCGCATCGACGGGTGCGCGGGGCGGTGCATCACGCGGGTCGTCGTCGCTCAGTTTTGGGACAACCGCCAGGCGAGGGTCAGCCCCCCGAGAAGCAACAACGCCAGGAAGGGTAACGCCGCAGGCCGAAAAGAAAGCGGTCGGGCGAGTTTCGTGCCCACCACCTGCACGTAAGTCGACAGGCCTGCGCCCGCCCTGAGGGCGAACAGCACGACCGCCAGCGCGACCACGTGCCCTAGGGTCGCAGCGGCCGGTCTCTGAATATTCCAGGCAGCTCCGAGTACCACCAGGGCCGACACCCCGACGATGGCGAGGATGAGCGCCGAAAGGCGGCTGGGGCGAGTGCGCGGATCCAGCTTCGGCCCCGGATCTGGCTCCGCGTCGCTTTGTTCGGGGGTCGACAGCGCGCCGAGCGCCAGGGTGTACGCGAGCCAGCCGAACGTTCCGAACACCGCAAGCGGCGGGTCAATCGGCTGCTGGCTCGTAAGAAGCCAAGCGATGACCGAAAACCCAAGAAACAGGTCGAGAGACAACAGCAGAGCCCACCGTCCGGGTGGCGCAAGCGGGGAGAAGAAGAGCGAAAGGATCGCCAAGGCGGCGAACAAGCCGGAGAAACTCACCACGCCCTGGATCGCGACGGGCGGCAACACCGTCAGGCCCCACGAGTACGTGCCTGCGATGACCGCGGCGAGCAGTCGCGAGCGTCGCGGTGAGGACGCCCGCTCGGGAGCATCAAGAGTCCTCCCATCTCCGTCGTCTCGTTCGTCAGCGCGCACACGTCCCTCCCTAGCGTCACCCGTGGATCGTGGTCAGCGCGTCGTTGCAGGCAGCGTAGACAGGGGGGGCGTCCCTTCGGGGAGCGGGGGAGCGTCCGCGAGTCGTGCTCCGTACTTGTTCCAGGCCCAAATCGCGGTCGCGCTCATGAGCACGATACCGATCAGAATGGAAGTGATGAGGCGCTTCAGATACGCCCGAACTTCGGGGCTGTCCGTCGGAAGGTCTTCAGAGCGATGGGGAGAGTTCACTGGACGAAAGGGACCGGAGGTTGAATCAGCCGGGGGACATCACGTAGCGCAGATAGAAGAAGGCGGCGAGTGCTGCGACGAGGAGGCCAATGCGCAGATAGAGCGCCCGCTGCTTGGCGACTCGGAAGTAGGCGTGAACGTCTGCCATCGACTCCTGAAGCCCCTGGATCTGTGCCTCGGCTCGAGCCAGACGGGTTTCGAGGCGGAGCATGGCGCGCGCGTTCTGGTCCTCGGCCGAAGGCGCGTCCTTTCCCGCTTCCTGCGTGGAGCTTTCAACTTCGGTCATGCTTCATCCTTCGACAAGTTGTCGTTGCCTTTGTTCCGGACGAGCCCCATCTCGGGGCGCACCGTCGGGTATGAGGGTGAGTTTCCCCACCGTGGTCCCGCTTTGCAGCGCGGCGTGAGCACTCGCAACCTGACTCAGCGGGTATTCATCGATCCGAGGAAGTCGCAATGCGCCCTCCTCACACCAGGCCAGGATGCGAGCGAAAGCTTGTCGCAAGAGCTCGGTTTCTTCGAATAGATAGGAAAGATTGAACGCCATGATGCTCTTGTTCCCATTGATGAGATCGAGCGGATTGAAGCGTGGTGTGCGGAGATAGTCGAAAGCTAGCTTCAGAAGGTTCGGGCGACCCGAGCCACGACTGAGCATCGTGTGCGCGCCGTACAAGATCAACCGTCCCGTTGGGCGCAGAGCGGCATAGCTACCCCGCATCGTTTCTGCGCCGTTTGCGTCGAGTACCAAGTCGAACCCTCGGGGACACATCTCTCGCGCTCGCGGAAACAGAGCCTCGCCGCTCTTGTCGATGACGCCATCTGCGCCCAGCTGACGAACGAACTCGACCTTCTGGCTAGATCCCACGACGCCAATCACCTCACATCCGAAGATCTTCGCCATCTGAACCAGAGCGCTACCCACGCCTCCAGCGGCCGAGTGCACGAGCACCTTCTTGCCCGGGCTCGCTGCGCCGAGAACCACGAGGGCGTAGTAAGCGGTGAGACTAGCGACGGGCAGGACTCCGGCCTCGACCAAGCCGACGGCCTCGGGCAGTCGAAACAGCTGGGAGTACGGAACCGCGACGTGACTCGCGTACGCACCGAAGCGCGTCACACCGACCACCCGATCACCTACGGCCAGCCCTTCGGGGTTTTCCCCGTCACCCAGCCGGTCGACGACGCCGGAAAACTCGAACCCGGGCGTGATGGGCCAGCCCACGTATTCTTTGGCAGACGGGTAGAGCCCGAGGCGAACGACGACGTCAGCGAAATTGACGCCAATCGACGCAGTGCGGATCAGTGCGTGCCCCGGAAGGAGCGCAGGCTCCGCCTCGCTCACGGTGAGCAGCTTCTGATAGCTTCCGGGGCTCCGAACGACGATCTTTTGCATGACGACGGTCGATTACGGGCTTACGGCCGACTCAGTGCCCGAGCTCTTGGGCTGGGGTGTCTTTCGATGAGCAGCGAGGAGAAGTGGGCTCGTTCCTCTTGCCATCAGGCCAACGCGGAGAGCAACGAAGGGCAGGTCCTTGCCGCCGAGCGCCTCGACAATCTCACGCGGGCGAACGGCACCAGCCTGGGACAAGGGGACCCGGACGAAAAACGTTTGTAGCGACCCGACGATCCCCGCGCGCCGAAGCAGGTCACGCTCAACTGCCGCGCCGAGGCGAAGCTCCGTCAAGCCGCCTTTGACGTCGACCTTCCGCTTGATGCCTTTGACGTCTCGCTCCACGAGCACCTCATCGCGACCCTTCAGCTGGTCGATGAGGCGGCCCAGAGCGCGCTCGGGATCGGCGCCGCCATCGGCGGGTCGAAGAACGTCCGACGCAATCCCAAAAACGTACTCTGCTTCATCGACGATCTTCGAAAGCCCGGGATCCAGATCACCCAGATGGGCGGCGTCCACGAATGTCACGCCGCGTGCCGCCACCTCGTTGAGCCGCCGGACGAGTTCCTCCGGTGCGGGCGGGTCGATGAGTTTCACGTCGATGTATTCGCCGACGCTGGCGATCCCAAGGGCCAGCGCTGGCCCGAAACTCATGTCGGGCTTCGGGTGGAAGCCCTCGGTGTACCAGGTTCGGATCCCGGCTCGACGAATCATGCGTGGCAGCTCGCGAATGAAATCGAGGTGCCCCAGGAGCGCCGCGGGCCCGCATTTTTCGTACTTCAAACGGACACGCACGGGTGGGTTGCCCGGACGCGGGGGGCGGTACTTCTCGGGACCGTTCTTTTTCTTTTGAGCTTCGTCGGCGATGACTGGCAAAGACGCACGCTTGCCCGGCACGTCCGCGCCCATCTTCGATAGAAAGCCGACGCGACTCTCTCTCATGCGGGTCAGATCGCAGGCGATGCCGCAATCGTAACACACCAGCTTTCGTGCGTCGGCGCGCGCCTCCTCGACGTTCGTGTGATGAATGAACATCCCCTTGGCCTTGCCGCAAGGCGGACTGAGCCGACTTGCGACGGCCTTGCGATACTCACGGGCCAAAAACCCATCCTCCAGTCCCACGTCGATGTGATCCCAGGGCAAGCGGGCCGACAGAGGGATCGTGGAAAGGAAGGGCGCCGTATCGATGCCGAAGTGCGAAAACGCCTCCATCCACACGTCCTTCTTGAACTGGTCGTCCCACGAGTCGAAAAAGGCGCCGTTTTGGTACGCTCGTTCGATCACGTCCGCCAAACGACGATCCCCACGAGCGAGAACGCCCTCGAGCTCGCTGGTCGTCGAATCATGGAGGCGAAGACCGATGCCCTTCTTCCCCCGAAGGGCGTCCTTGAGCATGAACTGCTTGCGTCGCACCTCGTCGAGGTCGTCCATCGCGCACCATTGGAAGGGCGTATGTGGCTTGGGAACATGGACCGAGACGCTGACCGTGACCGTCGGGCGTTTCCCGAGCCGCTTACCCACGGCGTGCGCGTTCTTGCCCACCTCGGCAATGCCGAGGACGTCCTCGTCCGTTTCCGTCGGCAGACCGAGAATGAAGTAGAGCTTCATGCGATCGAAGCCCCGAGAGAACACACGCTCAGCCGTTTCCATGAGCTGCTCCTCGGTGACGTTCTTGTTGATCACGTCGCGCATGCGCTGGGTCCCCGCCTCAGGAGCGAACGTGAGTCCGGCGGTGCGAACTTTGCGCATGTCGTCGAGGAGATCCTCGGACAGGCCGTAGGCGCGCAAACTCGCAACGCTGAGGCTCACCCGTTCCGGTGCGGTCTTCTCGACCAGCCTCTTGATGAGGGGTGAGATGCAGCTGACGTCCGCCGTCGAGAGTGCGGTCAAGGAGACTTCGTCTTGCCCGCTCTTGCGAAGCGCGCTCTCCACGGTGGAGATGATGGTCTCCGGATCGCGCTCACGCACCGGGCGGTAGATCATCCCGGCCTGACAGAAGCGGCACCCTTCCGTGCATCCTCGCGCAACCTCGATGCTCATGCGGTCGAAGATCGCCTCGGGGCCCCCCACCGGGAACTCGTCGGGAAATGGGTAGTCGTTGATGTCCGGTACCAGGCGCCGTTCGACGGGGTAGGGCGCCATGTCGTGTGGGGGCGGCTCGACGACGTAAAACCCGGTCTCTTTCTCCTGGCGAGTCGTGTAAAGGCTCGGCACGTACACGCCAGTGATTCCAGCGAGGCGCTGGAGGCGCTCGGCGCGAGTGAGTCCGGCCTTCTTCCCCTCCACCCAGGTGAGCGCAATCTCCGGCGTCGCTTCCTCGCCGTCACCAATGAGAATCGCGTCGATGAACGGAGCGATGGGTTCTGGATGTGTGGCCACGGGACCACCGGCGATGACCAAGGGATCGTGCTCGCCCCGATCAACGGAGCGCAAAGGAATGCCGCCCATGTCCAGCATGAGCAGGATGTTCGTGTAGGTCAGCTCGAACTGCAGAGAGAAACCGACCACGTCGAAGTCTCGGAGGGGGTGCACGGTTTCGAGAGACGCGAGGGGCAGGTTCCGCTTTTTTAGCTCCGCCTGCATGTCTATCCACGGCGTGTAACAGCGCTCGGCCAAGATCCGCGGATGGTCGTTCAAGATCTTGTAGAGAATACGGTAACCGAGGTGGCTCATCCCGATGTCGTAAATGTCGGGAAATGCGAGGCAGACACGAGCATCAACGCTGTCCCACGGCTTTTCGACGACCCCGTATTCGGCCCCCGTGTATCGCGTGGGTTTGTTCACGTTCTCGAGGAACGAGGCATACGGGTGCTCGAATAGTTCAGTCATCTCTCCACCTTTTCGGACGCAACGTGCATCCAGCGACATTGAAGGGGCCGCTCTTCAGATTCGATCCGAGGGCGGGAGAACCCCCGGGAACCGGATCTGGAGCCCTGTCTGACGGGCCTTTGGGAAGCTGTCAATGAAAAGCACCCCAAAGAACTTCGAAAACCCCCTCTCGACCCGGTGAAAAGAGTGCTATCGGCAGGGCCGCGGCCGAAATTGCGTCCGCTTTCCCTTCACCTGATTAGAGAAGCACCATGTTTGAAAAAGTCGAAGCAGCACCTCCCGATCCAATCCTCGGCATCACCGAGGCGTTTTCGAAGGATGAGCGCGCGGACAAGATCAATCTGTCGGTCGGCGTGTACAAAGACGCTAGCGGGCAGACTCCCGTGCTCGGCAGCGTGAAGGAAGCCGAAAGGCGCCTCCTCGCCGAAGCCAAAACGAAATCCTACAAGCCAATCAACGGCGATCCCGCCTACGGCGTGGGCGTGCGCACGATGCTCTTCGGTGCGGGTAGTCCTCTCATTGAAGGCGGCCTGGCGACGACCTGCCATACCCCCGGCGGAACTGGTGCGCTTCGTCTGGCTGCCGATTTCCTCAAGTCGAAAGCTGGCGTCTCCAAGATCTGGATGAGCAACCCCACCTGGGCCAACCATCCGGCCATTTTCGGCGCCGCTGGTCTCGAAGTGGCGAGCTACGACTATTTCGATGCCAAGACGAGCTCGCTGGACTTCGCTGGTCTGAAAAAGTCCCTCGCTGGCGTATCGGCGGGCGAGGCCGTACTTCTCCATGCTTGCTGCCACAATCCGTCGGGCGTCGACCCGACGGTCGAGCAGTGGAAGGAGATCGCGGACATCCTGAAAGCCAAGGGTGCTCTGCCCGTAGTCGACTTCGCTTACCAGGGCTTCGGCACTGGTTTGGAAGAAGATGCTGCTGGCCTACGGGCCCTCGTAGAGCAGCTCGACGAGATGCTCATTTGCTCGAGCTACTCCAAGAACTTCGGACTCTACAACGAGCGCACCGGCGCCCTCACGGCCACGGCTGCTACCAAGGATGCGTCGGCCGCTGTCCTCAGCCAGCTGAAGATCTGTGCGCGCACGAACTACTCGAACCCGCCCGCCCATGGGGGCGCCATCGTTACCACGATTTTGAACGACGCTGGTCTGCGCAAGCAGTGGGAGACTGAGCTCACCGAGATGCGCGATCGCATCCGACAGATGCGTTCCGCTCTCGTGAAGGGTCTGAAGGACGCTGGCGCGAACCGTGACTTCTCTTTCATCGAAAAACAAAACGGCATGTTCAGCTTTTCGGGGCTCACCAAAGATCAGGTCGAGCAGCTCAAAAAAGAGCACGCCATCTACATCGTGGGCTCAGGACGCATCAACGTCGCCGGCATGACACCGGACAACGCTGACAAGCTCTGCAGGGCCATCGTCAGCGTGCTGTAGCTTGCAGGGGGGCTTTCCAAGCCCCCCTCGCTTTCGGAAGTGAATTCCGAAAGCTCACCCCCAATTTCCGCATGCGCTCCGGGCCCTCCCACTTGGTCGGGCGCGGTGCTGAGCGCGCCTCGCAACACCTCGGGCTTCGCCCTCGCGTCCTCGGGTTGGTCTTGGTCGCCGGCGGGTTTCGGCGCGGTCGTTTACCTCGGGTTGGATTCGTCCCACTTGGCCGCTGGCGGCTTCGCTCTTGTGTTCTGCCCGGGCGCGTGCCGCAGCGCTGCCCGTGCCACGAGTGCAGAACGAAACGGACGACAGTCCGTGAAGATGCACGAACTATTACGAAGCACTCACTCGGTTCAGCGCACCGCGCGTAGCTCGTCCGGCCGAGGACCTCAGGGAAACTGGTGGAGGGAAGTAGACTGCGGCAAGGGAGCGGAGAAGATTCGCCCCCTGGCGGGAAGAGTGCAAGACGGAGTGGACTCAAGTCCACGGAGTTGCACGAGCCAATACGGTGCACCGACTCGATTCAGCGCTCCGCGCGGCAGATGTGCGGGGGCGCAATCTTCGCAGCGGCGCAGACGGCGACCGAAACGAACGCTCCGGGCCCTCCCACTTGGTCGGGCGCGGTGCTGAGCGCGCCTCGCAACACCTCGGGCTTCGCCCTCGCGTCCTCGGGTTGGTCTTGGTCGCCGGCGGGTTTCGGCGCGGTCGTTTGCCTCGGGTTGGATTCGTCCCACTTGGACGCTGGCGGCTTCGCTCTTGTGTTCTGCCGGGGCGCATGCCGCAGCGCCGGCCGTGCCACGAGTGCAGAACGAAACGGACGCCCTGTTCCAAAAGTGCCCGGCGTAGGAGACGCTAGTCTTCGTAGCTGCAACCCCGTCGCCACGAGTGCGAAGCGGAGCGGACGCCCTGTTCTAAGAGTGCTCGGCGTAGAAGACGCAGTCTTCGGAGCTGCACGTGCCTCTACGTCGGGCTCAGTCGATTCAGCGCAAAGCGCGTCACTCGTCCGCGGAGCTGCACGAACCAGTACAGCGATTGAACTTGGTTCATCGCAAAGCGCGTCACTCGTCATGCAACACGCGGCAATCGTCCGTGAAGATGCACGAACCAGTACCAAGCAATCACTCGGTTCAGCGCAACGCGCGTAGCTCGTCCGGCCGAGGACCTCAGGGAAACTGGTGGAGGGAAGCAGACTGCGGCAAGGGAGCGGAGAAGATTGCGCCCCCTGGCCGGAAGAGTGCAAGACGGAGTGGACTCGAGTCCACGGAGTTGCACGAGCCAATACGGTGCGCCGACTCGATTCAGCGCTCCGCGCGGCAGATGTGCGGGGGCGTAATCTTCGCAGCGGCGCAGACGGCGACCGAAACGAACGCTCCGGGCCCTCCCACCTGGTCGCCAGCGGTGCTCGGCGCCTCGTCACTCAGCGCAAAGCGCGTCGAACGTGCGTCCTCGCTGGAGGTGGAGCGCTACCCAGGCGGATGTGAGCCCCACTCACCCCAGCGGACGTGACGGCCGCGGGCAGCTTGGTAAAAATCTCCCTCGATTCCAGGCTTCTTCGTACCGGCCTCGACCTCATGGAAGCGGCAAGACTACGGAAGAGTCTTCATCGGAGGCGTGGGAGACGGGTGGCTTCGCGAAAAATTTTCGCGTGCCCCCTTACACGCAAGGCGCAAGGCGCCGTTGTCCAGGCTTGGGCCGCATCGCTTCGAACGCCACGTCCGTTCGCGGCAGAGGCCCTTCGAAGAAGGATAACTGATGGCACGCATCTTGGTCGTCGACGATAGTGAGAGCGTATTCCACTTTGCTCGAAACGCCCTGGAGGGTGATGGGCACCTCGTCGAACGCCTGGAAGCGTTCACCGAACTTTCCTCCTATCTGCGTAGGATACAGCCCGATCTCATCCTGCTCGACCTGGAGATGCCCGCCCTCTCCGGAACCGCCTTCGCTCTCTTTTTACGCCGTATCGAACGCAAACCGACCAAAATCGTCATTCATTCTTCACTTCCCGAAGCAGAGCTACGAAGAGCAGCCCACGAGGTGAAGGCGGTCGGAATCCTGGCCAAGACTCACAACTCCTCGCGACTTCGGGACACGGTGAAGCGATTTCTGGCTGAGCCCACGGGCGTCGAGGCGCGATGAATCAAGTTGGGGGGAGGGACGAGCTCGAGGCTGAAGTCGACGAGCTCCACGAACGGCTTCGACTGCTGGAAGCAAGACTGAAGGGCACGTTCCGCGGCGGGCGCGAGCCCGGTAGCCGCGTGGAAGCGCTGATGGTCAGCATTGGTTCGCTGGAAGCAGCTTTCGAACTCGACTCCATCGAGCGAGTTGTCCCTGCGGCCGCGCTGCAGCCAATTCCCGAGGCTCCGAACTGGATCCTCGGGAGTCTCAATCTGCGCGGTCGCACGACTCCCATCGTCCACATCGGCGCTCGGCTTCAAGGAGGCATTCCGGAGCTACGTCTGGAGGACCTCTTCGTAATCGCTGCTTTGGAGTGGGGCCGAGTGGGCCTCGTCGTGAGTGAAGTGGGCACGATCGTCGATGTGACTCTCGACGATCGTGCTTCGCTGACGAGTACACCACATGCGGACTACGTCGTAGGAACCTTTTCGCACGATGGGCGCACTCGCCTGTTGCTCGGGATCCACGAGCTTCTACGCCACAGGGACTTGCAGTCGGTCGTCGACGAGGGCCAAGGCGTATGACGCTCGTCGAATCCCTCCATCGAGAAATCGCCACGACGCTGGGTCTCCGTCCTCAGCCAGAATGGTACCGTGAGATCCATGCGGCCATCGACGCCTGCGCGGCGAGCGAGAGTCCATCCGAGGAACTTCGGTCCCGGATCCTCGCAAACGTCGCAACCCGCATCACGGTCCCCGAGACACACTTCTTCCGCAACCACGAGCAGCTAAACGCGTGCGCTGAGCATCTAGTTCGTGTCGCTCTCGACGAGCACAGACCCGCGGAGCTCTGGGTCGCTGGCTGCGCAACGGGCGAAGAGCCTTACACGGTCGGAATACTGGTCGACCGGAGCGGAGCCAGGCCTCTGTCGGAACGCCTGACGGTCACCGCGAGCGATATCAATCCCCACGCAATCTCGAAAGCTCGGGACGCCTCGTACACTTCTTGGTCGTTTCGAGGAGCGCCCGGTTGGTGCTTTTCCTACTTCGAAGCAGTCGGCCCAGGTCGGGTAAGGCTTCGCGACAATCCCATTCGCGAGGCAGTGAAGTTCACAGTCGAGTCCTGTCAGCACGGTGCCCAGGTTCGAAGAACCGCGAGTCTAGACGCAATCTCCTTTCGAAATGTGGCTATTTACCTCGAGGACTTCGCCACGCGGCACTTACACGGTGAGTTCGCTCGCCTTCTGAGGCCTGGCGGGCTTTTGCTGCTCGGCCCATCAGATCCACGACCGCAGGACTCACGATTCGAATTCGAAGGCTACCACGACGACGCTCCCGTCTATCGTCGCGTTGGTTCGCCGCGCCCAACCCCAAAGCCCGCGACTTCCTTCCGCCCCTCCGTGCCTCGGGCTGCGCTCGAGTCACCGACTATCAAGGTGGAGCACCGCGGCAGCAACGTCCCAGTTCGGGTGATTCGCCCCACGCCGCAAGAGCTTCACCGCTCCGAGCCGAAGGTTTCGAACAATCGTCAGGAAACGCACGCGCTGGAAGTCGTGCGCCAGCTTGCCGAGAACACCCCGGTCGATTCGATAGCACTCAGAATCCTCGGCCAAATGCATCTGAGTCGTGGCGAAGCCGAAAACGCAACCGAGGCGCTGCGCCGAGCGGTGTTCGTCGACCCGACCGACGTCTTGTCGCGCTATTTCTACGCTCTGGCCCTGCGGGAAGTGGGCGAGGCGCGGCAATCCCTCAAGCAACTGCGCAACGTAACTCAGGGCCTGGAGCGCATGCCTCCCGATGACCTGCTCTCGGATCAATCAACGACGGCCAAAGATCTTCTGACTGCCGCGCGCTTCCTGGAGGAACAATGGACCTGAAGGGGGAAATGGACCGGAAACGGCAGATCCTGGCCGAACGAGCGCGGCTTCTCGCCCAAGAAGTGGCGCAAGATGAGCAGCTGCTCGAAACGGTCGAGGTCGCTCTGTTCACGGTGGGCAGCGAAGTCTTCGCGATCCCTATCGAGCATCTGAGGGAGATTGTACCGATGCCTACAATCACCCCGGTACCAGGGTGTCCTGAATGGATCCTCGGCGTTGCACATGTCCGCGGTAGCTTGCTCAGCGTCGTGCATCTCGGGCAGTTCTGCCGAGCCAAAGGGGAAAGTCGCATCCAACACTTGGCCGTGGTGATCGGGCCCGAAGGCCCTCTCGGGCTCACCGTCGACGATGTACTCTCCGTGCGAACGATCGCGGCGGGAAGTCTGTCACTCGACGACAAACAGCAACGTCGCGCAGCGCTGGGAGTGACACCAGACCTGGCTGTCGTCCTGGACGTTCCTTTTCTATTCAGTTTGCCGGAGCTCGTCGTAGAGTGAGCGACGATGAACAGCTCGTCGACGTGGTGCGACGTGAGGTCGGTGAGGCTCTAGACGAACTCTTGTCGCTCACCGAAAGCTTCACCGAGGGGAACACGTCCGCGCATGAGTTCATCCGGAATGCTTTTCGGATTTTCCACAATACGAAGGGAGCGCTTCATCTCGGGGGCTTCCGGGGGCCAGAGCAGGTCGCTCATGCAATCGAAGATCGACTCGCAGAGCTACGCAAGACGGACGCGGAACCAGACCCTTCGCTCATCGACTTGATGGAACAAGCCATGTGCGCCTGCGTCTACTCGGTCGAGGGCGACCGAGACCACCCGGAACTGGAACTGGTACGTCTGAAGCTCGGAAAAAGCGGAGCTGAAGGGGGCGTCGAGGTCCCTGGTGCGGTGGAGGAACCGAGCTCGCACTGGGAAGAAGCCAAGGGACCGAATATCCACGATACGATCCGTATCGAAGCATCGCGCCTCGACAGATTGATGGATCTGGGGAGTGAGTATCTCGCACAACACACTCGCCTCTATCGACAGGGACTTCGCCTCCGAGAAATCGCCGACCAGCTTTCTGCCCTCGCCAAGAAGGGATCTCGTTCTGGCGATGGACTTGGGAAACTCGCTGCGGAGTTCGAACTCTTCGTCCGCGGAGAGGAGTTGGACTTCCGCAGGACGACGCAACTGACGGCGGATTTCGACCGAGCGATGCGCGAGGTGAGGATGCAGCCCCTCACCGGCGTCCTTCCCCAGATACGTCGCACAGTCGCTGAAACAGCACGAGGGCTCGAAAAGAACGTCCACCTCAGCGCGCACTTGGGTGAGGTCGAACTCGATCGTGAAGTCTTGGACGGACTGCGCGAACCGCTCCTGCACCTGCTGCGCAACGCGATCGACCACGGTCTCGAGGGCCCAGCTGAGCGAAAGAGCGCAAGCAAGCCGGAGAGGGGTGAGATCGCAATACACGCTCGGGTGGCGGGGGCCAATGTGGAGCTCGTCGTGAGCGACGACGGACGCGGCATCGACAGAGCCGCGGTCGCAAAACGAGCCTCGAAAAAGGGCGCCGCCGGGAGCGACGGGACGGTCTGTGATGACGAGCTCATCGACAGGCTGCTGTTTTCCCCGGGGTTCTCCACCGCTGCGCAGGTGACAACCTACAGCGGTCGAGGTGTGGGTCTCGACATCGTCCGCAGTCGCGTCACACAACTGGGAGGCACCGTTTGCATCACTCGGAATGAAGAAAAAAAGGGAACCTCCTTCACGATCTCCGTTCCGTCAAGCGTGGTTTCTTTACGCGGCCTCTGCGTCGTCGCTGGCGGGCAGAGCTACGTCCTACCGAATAGTCATGTCGAGCGCACGATTCGCGTCCCTTCTACCGAACTCAGCAGTGCGGAAGGTGCGACGATCATGCGTGTCCCGGGCGGCGACCCGCTCAGATTGCGTTGGCTCGCGACTGAAATGCAACGTCCCCGTCAGGAGGATCCCAGCACCCTCCAAGTCGTAGTCATCAGCGACGGCACCCTCAGAATGGGACTGGTCGTCGAAGAAGTGGTCGGAGACACGACCTACGTCATCAAGCGTCTGCCGTGGAATCTACGCAAGGTTGCAGGGGTCATCGGGGCTACTCATCAGGGCGGTGCAGTGCTCGCGTTGGTCGTCGATCCCGGGCATCTGATTCGACGACCGACCACGACAGGAGCCGATCATCGTCTCAAGGTCGCGCCCCGGACCGACAAACTCAGGATCTTGGTGGCCGATGATTCGCTCACCAGTCGCACCCTGGAGCGAAACATTCTCGTCGAAGCTGGGTACGAGGTGCGCGTCGAAGAAGACGGTCAGAGCGCTCTCTCCGCGCTGGAGCAGTCGGACTTCGACTTGTTGGTCAGCGAAGTGCAAATGCCCGGTATGGACGGCATCGCGCTCACGCAAGCCGTCCGAGCCCATCCTCGCCTCGCCCGTTTGCCCATCATCTTGGTCACGAGCCTGGATAGTCCAGACGACGTGGCCCGCGGAGCCGATGCCGGCGCAGACGAATACATCGTCAAAGGACAGTTCGATCAGGGGGCACTGCTTCAAGCGGTGAGCCGACTGCTATGAAGAGTCGCGTTCTCCTCGTGGATGACTCGCCGTCGGCCCTCTTCGGGTTGCGCCAGCTGCTCGACGCTGAACCGCACCTTTTGGTCGTTGGCGAAGCCAGAACGAGAGCCGAGGCGCTCGCGCTCGCCGAGGAGTTACGGCCAGACCTCGTCACAATGGACGTGTACCTTGGTGGCCACGATGGAGTCGAAGTCGCGCGAAGTCTCTTGAGAGCCGTCTCCACGCGTGTCGTGATGGTCACGGGTCTCGACAAGGAGCGCGCCGAAATCGCGTTTCGTGCATTGGCCGTAGGGGCGCTGGACGTGCTCGGAAAGCCATCCTTCGCGAAGGATTCGACCTCCGATAGAGGGAGGCGACGATTCGTTTCGGCAATCGGTGCGCTCTCCCGGGTCAAGATCGTGACGCGCCGACCACTCGATCAAAGAACCGCAATCGACCTGGACGAAGTTCTTCCCAAGAAAGCAGCTGCGCTCCTTGCTCTGGGCGCATCAACGGGTGGCCCGCCAGTGCTCCAACGAATCCTGGCGCGTTTGCCCCAGCCGTTTCCGGTCCCCATCGTGATCGTGCAGCACATCGAACCATCTCATGTACAGCCGTTCGCGGAGTGGCTCGCGCAAAGCGGACATCCTACGAAGGTCGTGCACGGGGCGACCCACCCGGCGCCTGGACACGTCTACCTCGCACCCGGGAACTTTCATCTTCGGTTGAGTCGTGGGGGATTATTGCAGTTGTCGCCCGGTGAGCCGCGTCAGTTTCAGATCCCCTCCATCGACGTACTGTTCGAGAGCATCGCTGAGCACGACGTTGCTCAAACATTCGCGGCTCTGCTTACTGGGATGGGCAGCGATGGAGCCGAGGGCCTCGTACGGCTTGCTGAACTCGGAGCTATGACGGCCGTACAGAGTCTCGACAGTTGCGTCGTCCCCGGCATGCCCTCGTCTGCGCTGCGACTCGACCCGAAAGTCCCACAACTCTTACCCGAGCAGCTGGCGGACGCCGCTAGCAGGTTCTTCGCCCACATGCCCTCCGCCAAGGAAAATTCCGCACTATGACAAGACCGAGCAACCCAACCATCTTTGCAACGAGCTTCGTCGCAACGAGCTTCGTCGCAGTGCTCGCCTGGTCGAAGCCTACAATGGCTGCCGAAGAGGCTTCGCGCAACGATTCCGAAACTACGCAGCTACGCCCGCTGAGCACCGATCGTCCGGACATCACGGAGAGTCCGTACACCGTCGACGCGGGGCACTTTCAGATGGAAATGGACGCGGCCCGCTACACCGTCGACGCGGGACTTTCGAGCTACAGCTTCGCCAACACGAACTTGAAGCTCGGCATCACGAACTTCTGGGACATGCAGCTGGTGGTCGAGAGCCTGGTCGGTCTCGAGGAACCCGATGGCGTAAACTGGGGATTTGGCGACCTCATAGCGAGAAGTAAGTTCAACATCTTCGGAAACGACGAAGGAAATGTTGCCTTCGGCGTCATGCCCTGGGCGAAGTTCCCCACCGCGGGTAGCCGTGGAAATGACGCGATCGAGGGTGGGCTCATCACGCTCTTGGGAGTCGGGCTCCCCGCTGACTTCTCGACCGGGTTCATGGTCGAGGGCGACATGATGAAGAACGAACTCGATGACGACTATCACTTCGAGCTTCTCACCACGGCCACGCTTGGTCATCCCATCTACGGGCCTCTGGGCGCATACGTCGAGCTGTTCGGCACGCACTCGACCGAGGCGGGCGCCGAGTATGCGCTCGGGGTGGACGGCGGCCTGACGTACCTCGTCTCCGAAAGGATTCAACTCGACGGCGGGGCAGCAGTGGGCATCACGGAAGCGGCCGAGGACCTCTCCGTGTTTTCTGGGATTTCATTCAAGCTTTGAGTCGCAACAAGCGGACGTTGGTCGAAAAGAGGGTTCAAGTATCATGCTCAACAACGTAAAAATCGGAACGAGGCTCATCGTAAGCTATCTGTTCATGGCAGCCATCGTCTGCGCAACGGGACTGATCGGTCTGCACTACCTCAACTCCGTGGGCAACGACGGCGCGCTCATCGGAGAGGAGTACGCTCCGCTCGGTGATGCGTCGATGGAGATCAAATTGGCCGCGGCCGAAGCCCACCTCAAGTTCGAGGAGATCATGAGCGGCGATGAAGGCGAAGACGTCAGGTACGTGTACAAGCGACTCGACGACGCTCTTTGGTATTGCGACGCGATTCAGAACGGGGGCAAAAACTCGGAAGGCATCTACAAGGCCGCGGAAAACCCACAGGTTCGGAGCCGGGTCGACAAGCTTTCTCGCATCATCGAGAGGTTCAAGGCCCTGGCGCAGAAGCGCTACGCGCAAAAGGGCGGCGACGTCGGCGTGGGCAGCGAAGCCGACGTCGAGTTCGACCGGACGTATGACGAGCTCGTCGAGATGGCCGATCTCGCGGAAGACCTCGTTCTGGATGATACGAAGGCAGCGGTAGCCGATCTCCGAGCGGATAGCAGAACGGCCCGGATGAGCATGGCAATCGCCATCATCGTCGCCTTCGCCACTGCAATGTTGGGGGGATTCTTCATGGCTCGCGCCATCACCCGACCCATCGTGCGATTGGCCGACCTTTCCGAACGCATGGCGCGCGGAGATCTGGCCACTGACAAGGCCCAATTCTCTGGCGACGGTCAGAATGAAGTCGCAACACTACAGCGATCGTTTCAGAGAATGGCGGATCGCTTGCGCTCGATGGTGGGTCAACTTCAAACGGGTATTACACAGCTTTCGACCAGCACGGCGGAAATCGCGACTACTGCCAAAGAGTCGGCGGCCGCTGCTGCGCAGCAATCGGTAACTGTCACCGAGGTCAGCACAACCATGGACGAGATACAAACGACGAGCCAGACCGCTGCGCACAATGCACAGGAGGTCGTAGCCTCAGCCGAGCGCGCCGCCGCCTCGGGAGTCGAGGGCCTCGCATCGGTGGATCAAGCCACCATCATCGTCACGGCCATCGAAGAGCGGGTGCGCGAAATCGCGGATAGGATTTTGCAGCTCAGCGAACAAAATAAGCAAATCGGCGAAATCGTGGAGACGGTGAACGATCTCTCGGAACAATCGAATCTGCTGGCGGTGAACGCCAGCATCGAAGCCGCAAAGGCCGGTGAGCAAGGACGCGGATTCGCTGTCGTAGCATCCGAGGTGCGGACCCTCGCCGAGCAGAGCAAACGCGCCACTCAACAGATCAGAGGCATCCTGGGAGACATCCAAAAGGCGACCCAGACCGCCGTGATGTCGACCGAAGAGGGCACGAAGCGCGCGAAAGACGGGATCGACGCCATCAAATCGGTGCGCGAGACGATCACGGATCTGGCCGGGACTCTCGAAGAGAGCGCTGACCGCATGCGACAAATCTCCGGCACCGCTACACAGCAGGCCGCGGGGATTCAACAAATCTCCCAGGCGGTCGGAGCATTGGCGAGAGCCGGCAAGGAGAGCGCTGCAGGTGCAGTGAATCTGGAGCGCGCTTCCGCTGACATCCGAGCCCTCTCGGAAGAGCTGAGGACGACGACGGCAGAATATCGTCTGTAACGGCTCCACGTCCTCTGTGGCAATTTGTCACGCTCCGTGACGAACCTGTGGCAGGGCGCCCCAAGGCAGTTGCCAGAGACCCCGACGAAGCGCTCGATCGAGGCGATTTTCCCTGCACCGAGGCTTGGTCCGGAACTTGCTGAACTTTCTCCGGAGCGTCACCCATGCCCACTACGACCCTGGAATCAGAATTCGCGACACTGGAATCGGAACTCGCACCGTCGTCGAATCCCGAATCGCGCGTCGGGCTCACCATTGACAACCGGTGGTACCTGCACGAGATCATCGGTCGAGGCGGAATGGGGACCGTCCATCGGGCCGAGCACGTCAACAACGGTCGACCCGCCGCGGTGAAGATTCTCCACTCTAGACTGCTCGACGACGGAGCAACGCGACATCGCTTCCTCTGCGAAGCGTTGGCAGCCAACGTCGTGGGCCACCCGGGTGTGGTCGAGGCCTACGACGATGGGTCGCTCGACGACGGCACGCCATTTTTGGTGCTCGAGCTCTTGCAGGGGGAGAATCTGGAGCAGATCTGGGAAGCATCCGGTGAAAGCCTCACCGCAGAAGAGGTTCTCGGCGTTGCGGACGAAATACTGAAGGTCCTCGAAATTGCCCATGGGTGCGGAGTCATCCATCGAGACATCAAGCCAGACAACATCTTCGTGACCAACGACGGTCGACTCAAGTTGCTCGACTTCGGGATCGCCAAGATCACGGGTGAGACGCGCGCATTCAAGACGGATTGTCGCGACTCGCTCGGCACTCCCGCCTTCATGCCACCGGAGCAGGCGCGCGGCCGCTGGGACGAAGTGAACGCCCAAAGTGATCTATGGGCGGTGGGGGCAACGATGTTCACGCTCGTGCTGGGCCGCCTCGTTCATCAAGCAGAAACGCCTGCCGAAGTGCTCCTGTCGGCGATGACGAATCCGGCCCCCCGATGTCTCGATATCGATCCATCTCTCCATCCGGCGCTCGCGGCCCTCATCGATCGAGCCCTCAGCTACGACAAGGAGGAACGTTTCGCGAGCGCCGAGGAAATGCGAGCCGAGGTATTGCGCGTCAACAGCCTATTGTGTGGATCCGTCCTTCCGATGGGCGCCAGAGCGCCGCACGTGCAGGAGAACCATGCGGAACAACGCGAGGTGCCGATGGTCGCCGAGGTGCCGACGGCCGAGACGGCCATGGACGCGAGTGCAACGGAAGACGCCGAGGACGCGCCGTCGCGGGCGTCCATACCCGTGGAATTGCCCCTGCGCCGGCCGGTGTTTTCCTATGCGGCGCTTGCCCTCGCGGGGATGGCGGCATGCACTTGGGGGGTCTGGGCAACATCGAGCACTCCAAGGCTCATGACCTGGGCGAACTGGAGCAACGAGATGCTCGATACGGTCAGCCTGGAGGGGCGAGCGTTGGTCTCAGGGGTTGTGGCGGACGTGAAGAACACGTCATTCAGGCACCGCAAAGAAGCCAAGCGGTAGGAGCCTGCCGGCCCCAGCAGACGAAGGGAGCGGCAAATGGGCAGACGAGGGCGTGGCAAAACGCCACAGCCAGCGTGGCAAAACGCCACAGCCAGCGTGGCAAAACGCCACAGCCAGGCGCGGATCCGCATGCCCAACTTGAGCCCGTGTTCAACTCTTGTCTTTCTTCTTGTCGTCCTTGCCGCCGCAGCCGTCCTTGCCGCCGCAGCCGTCCTTGCCGCCGCAGCCGTCCTTGCCGCCGCAACCGTCCTTCTCGCCGAGTGGCAACTCCGCCTGGTCCCCTCCACCATCCGAGGCATGAGCAGCGGCAATCGATGCGAGACCCGCGACGAGTCCAGCCGCGGCCGATTGAATGAGACGTTTGTGATTCATGATGTTCCCTTTCCTTCTTTGATTGTCTTCCAAAGCCAAACATCGACGGACCATTTTTCGGGCCGCGGGCGATCATCCAGGTGAGGAGCCCAAGACCCCAGGAGTTACGCCGCAGGAGTCCTCGGGTTTCAGGGACGTGAACAATTTCTGCGTTGGGCTCCCCGGGCGAGTCGCTCGCCCGTCTCAGAGCTCGAATTTCAATCCGCTCCGGAAACGCACGTCGAGCGGCACTACATCGCTCGGAGCTATCGTGTCGAGAGCTTGTTCGAGCGACCACGTGACCGAGACGTACTTCCCGAGGCTCGCCTGAGCGCTGAGGACGTGAAACACGCGGATGTTCGTCGGATCGACCCAAGCGGGTTGCACGTAGAGAGTCTGTTGAAGAGTCACCCTCTCGAACTCGACTCGCGAACTACTCATGACGTTCAACCGATGGCGCTTGCGCGTGAGCGACTCGAAGTCCGCGCTGTCGTCTAGACGCTCGACCTCATACATGTGCGAAGCAGCCACCACCCACTTGAACGGCCCAACGAGAACGGGCACGAAACGAGGCCCCGCACCAACGACGAAGCGACTGGTCATCAAGCGGAATCGATCTCGAGACACCTGTCCGTAGATCTCCCCCTGAACCAAGTCGCTCACGTAGTAGCGGTACCTCAGGTGAGAAAACGAACGATTGCCCACCTGCTCGTCCGCTGCGCTTGCCTCCTCATGGGACGCGTTGAAAAGCCCCTCGTGATCTCCTCTTCGAAGGCGACCTGCCGCTTGCGCGCCAAGCACGAAGAGATCCGTGTTCCCCTGATCTCGGCTCAAATTGCCCTGGAGAAGGAAGCTGCCGGGTTTGTCGTGTTCGTGGCGAAACAGGCTCTCGGTATTGACGATCTGCGCGCGACCGATCGCTGGCCGCATCCAAACGAGAGCGAAGAGCAAGAGCGCGAGAGCTGCGCCCGCCTCGCGCGGCAGAGATCTCATCGAGCGGCGCATTTCAAGCGAGTAGCCGACGATGGCCCGGCTATCAAATCCCGCGGCCCCCGCTCGAGAGTTCCCCCTTTCCGCAGGCGTGGTATGTGCTTCGAAAGCAGCACCACCGGAGACGACATGAGCACCATCTTCTCGAAAATTCTCAGCGGTGAGATCCCTTCACACAAAATCTACGAAGATGATCTCGTCTATGCATTCTTGGACATCGGGCCGATAAGTCACGGTCACACCCTGGTCATCCCCAAGGAAGAGGCCGCCACTCTCGACCAGCTCTCCGATCGATCGGCGGCGGCCATCGGACGGGCTCTCCCGCGCCTGTGTCGCGCTGTCATGAGGGCAACGGGAACGCGCGACTACAACATTCTTCAAAACAACGGAGCCCCCGCCCATCAGGCGGTTTTCCACGTCCATTTCCACATCATCCCCAAGCCCGACGAACAAAGCGGCCTGGGCGTGGGCTGGTCCTCGGCGAAGCTCGAAAACGGCGAGGAGTTGGCCGCGTCCATCCGAGCGGCGCTCACGGAAGGTGACTGAACGAAAAATGAGCGTCACGATCTATACCGACGGCGCCTGCAGCGGGAACCCCGGGCCCGGAGGCTGGGCTTGGGCCATCGAAGGCGGAAAATACAAGAGCGGAGCGGAGCCACACACCACCAATCAGCGAATGGAGCTGATGGCGGTGCTCGACGCACTCCGGAGCATCGACGGGCCCGTCGAGATCGTCAGTGACAGCACGTATGTGGTCAACTGTTTCCGCGACAAGTGGCATGCGGGCTGGCTGAAGCGGGGTTGGGTCAACTCGAAGAAGCAGCCCATCGCGAACCGCGACATCTGGGAGCCCCTCATCGAGAACGTCCTAGCTCGGAAAAATGTTCAGTTTCGATGGGTCAAAGGCCATAGCGGTCACCCCATGAACGACCTGGTCGACCGGCTCGCAGTCGAGGCTGGACAAAGGGGCGCCGGTGTCACAGGAGAGGGCTCCCCATGAGCTACCCTACCGGTCCTCTTCCCATCGCTCCTCTCCGCGTCCCCGACGACGTCGCCCCGTTCACTTGGCGCGTGCCGGGCTCCAAGAGCATCACCAATCGGGCGCTCCCCCTCGCGGCTCTTTCCGAGGGAACGACGATCCTCGAAGGGGTGCTTCACAGCGACGACACCCGCCACATGCGCCGAGCCCTCTCGCAAATGGGGATCGTCATCACGGACGTCGACGAGACGACGCTGAAGATCGAGGGCGGCCGCAGCCGTCTCAAAGCGCCCACGGAGGAGATCTTCGTCGGGAACTCGGGAACGACCGTCAGATTCCTCACCGCCTTCGCTGCCCTCGTTCCGGGAAAGGTGACCCTCGTCGGAGACGAACACATGGCCAAACGGCCCATCCTGGACTTGGTCGACGGCCTACGAAAGCTCGGTGTCCGGGTAGAGTGCGAAACCGGCTGTCCACCTCTGACCATCCACGGTGGGAGGCTTCCGGGCGGCAAGGTGACCATGCCCGGAGACAAGTCGAGTCAGTACTTCTCGGCCCTGCTCATGGCTGCCCAATGTGCCGAGTCGGATCTTACGGTCGAGGCGACGGGAGAGCTCGTCAGCCGGCCCTACATCGACATCACTTTGAGCATGATGGCCGACTTCGGCGCCGACGTGCCGCGCGACGCGGCTAGCGGTGGAGCAAGCAGCTTCGTGGTTCCGGCACAGGGTGGATACCGAGCACGCTCCTACGTCATCGAACCCGACGCCTCGTCGGCAAGCTACGCATTTTCAACGGCCGCCGCGACCGGCATTCCCATCATCGTGCCGGGCCTCTCCCGAGGAGCTCTCCAAGGGGACTATCAGTTCACCGAGTTGATGGAGAAGCTCGGGTGCGAGGTGAACGCACTTCCTGGCGAAACACGCATCAGGAAAGTGCGACCGCTGAATGCACTCTCGGTCGACATGTTTCACATCTCGGACACGGTGATGACTCTCGCGGCGATCGCGCCCCTTTGCGCGGGCAAGACGACGATTTCGAACGTGTACAACATCCGCATCAAGGAGACCGATCGCCTGGAAGCGACGGTGAACGAGCTGCGGCGCTTGGGACAAAAGGTCGAGTCGGGACAAGACTGGCTCAGCATCGAGCCCGCGCCCCTGACTCCGGCGGTCGTGCGCTCCTACTCGGACCACCGCATGGCGATGAGTTTCGCCGTGCTGGGGCTGGCTCGCGAAGGGGTCGAAATCGAGACCCCGAGCTGCGTTGCGAAAACGTACCCGAGGTTCTGGGACGACCTCCGCAAGCTGTACGGCCATTGCGGCCAGTCGGCACCATTTTAATCGAGTCAACGGCGCCCGCTACCGGGCTCCGCCTGCACTTTCGGCCGATCGCCCTAGGGAGCGGAAATCAGGCTGGTGTCCGACCGAGGATCGACGCGCTTGCTGCGGAAAGCAACGAAGTGGCACAGCCACCCGAATCCCGCTCCGGCAATGACATCGGCAGCATAGTGCTGCTTCGTCGTGACCGTGGTGACTCCGATCGCTACGGCCCAGACTGCGAACACCCGGAACAGGATCGGCCTTTGGCCCCGAAACGGTAGGGTAGCAAGCACTGCGCTCGCGACGTGCATGCTTGGAAAACAATTGGTGGGCTTGTCCCAGAGTCGAAAGAGCGAAAGCACCGCTTCGCTCACGCTCGCGTCCGGGCCCGCCCGAACGACGAAGGCGTCGCGGGGAAAAGTGGTGGGGAAGAGCAAGAAGAACACCGTCGAACCGAAATAGGCGATGAGATAGCTCTTCAGGAACTTCCGGTAGATCTCGAGATCGTTTTGCAGGATGCAGGACGCTGCGTAGACGAAGTAGATGCTGAGATAGATCCACACCGTCCAAGGCATCAAGGGGATGGCGCGGTCGATTGCGGAGAGGGGTAGCTCTCGGGCCCCCCGAGCCTCGGCCACCCAGCCCGCAAACCAGTACAAGAAGACCGTCAGGAACCCCACCAGGACTGCCAGGGCAATCTTGTTGCGAGGGGTGATTTCAGGAACTGCGGACGCCAGCATCGAACTCGACCTGGGCTTGGGTCTACCAGGACTCGGACCTGCGCGCCGGAAAATAGCGACAGAAAGGCTCCCGGAGACAGGCTTCATTGCTGCACCTGTGCGAAAGGTTCTATGCGACGCGGGCAGTTGCCCGGCGCTTCGGGTACTGACAAACCCTTACCATGCAGTCCTCTCGCAGAAGCTGGCTGACGCTCCTCGGGAGCGCCACCATCGCCGCGACCGTGGGCTGTCGGAGGAACACCGAAATGATCGAGGAAGCCAAACCGCCCGGGCGGCCCGAGGACGCTCGCGGGCGCCTCCCCACTATCTTCGTACCCCACGGCGGCGGTCCTTGGCCGTTCGTCAGCATCACCGGGATGGATGGGAAGATGGAGAGCCTGCGCGAGTATCTCGTCGGACTTCCCGCCATGCTGCCCACGCCGCCCCGGGCACTCTTGGTGATCTCCGCGCACTGGGAGGAGAAGGTGCCCACAGTGCAGACGGCTCCGGCACCCCCGATGCTCTATGACTACAGCGGTTTCCCCCCCGAATCTTACGCCATCAAGTGGCCGGCCCCAGGCGATCCAGATCTTGCAAAGAAAGTACGCGCCGCGCTTCAAGACCACGGCATCGAGAGTGGGGAATCGAAAGCGCGCGGCTACGATCATGGAACGTTCGTCGTCACTAAGTTGATGTATCCCGAAGCGAACGTTCCGACCATCCAGCTTTCGCTCACGCGCGATCTGGACCCGGCTCGCCTCTTTCAGATTGGACGCGCGCTGACCCCCCTCCGCGATCAGGGCGTCCTCATCTTGGGAAGTGGCTACAGCTATCACAACATGCGCGGATTCTTCGCCGCCATGAGGGGTGACACGCGCCCCGGCGAGGACTCGAAGCAGTTCGACGATTGGCTGGGCGAAACACTTCAGCTGTCGCCGAGCGCGCGACAAACTCGCCTGATCGAGTGGGAGAAGGCACCACAGGCGCGCGCCTGCCACCCTCGGGAGGAGCACCTTTTGCCCCTCATGGTCTGCGCCGGAGCGGCCGCCGAGGACTCGGTCTCGATGCCCTACCGGCAGCGCCTCATGGGGCTTTCAACGCTCGCTGCGCACTTTTCTTGAGCAACCCGAGGACCGACCGGAGGAGGCGGTCCCCCGCTCATTTCGCAGTAGACTTGAATGCGTCGGCGAATCCTTCGGACCGATCGGGTCGATCGGGAGAAGCGGGAGGCTGCTCTTGTTCGAGCTCTTCCTCCGTCTTCACTCGCCGCTCTGGCTTTGGATTTTGCAAAGACGGCCTGTCTGGATCCGGGATGACTTCCGGGGAGACGCTCGCGCCGATGACGCTCTCGGGTTCGCCTTGCGAGCCAGCAAACGGATCAGGCTTCTCTTGCTTCCCTTCGGGCATACCGAAGAAAAGACCTCCGGCGACGGCGGCACCGATCACTCCGAACGCGAGCGGCTTTTTCCACCCGCCCTTGCGAAACTCGGCGTGCGCATCACGAACGTTGGGGGCCTCGACGCCGGGTCGAGCACGCAGTGGCGCACCCACGGAGGGCGGTACGACCGGCGGAGGTGACTTCACCTGAGGAGCCAGCACGGGATTGGGTTCCTGTGCCAAGAAGGGATTGGATACCTCTTCCGGCTGGGGAGCCGGGCCTTCGGGAACCATGAACGGGTTGTGCGCCTGTTCGCTTGAAGGAGGAGAGGGGCGGCGGCGTGGAGGAGGCTTGGGGGGAGCGCCGGGAGGGCTGGGAGGAAGACCGTTCGACATCAGGTAGAAAGCTCCGGAAAACTGTAGGAGGCGCGGATCGGGCGCTCCTGGGGGGAATCATGCCTTGTCCATCGGTTCATTTGAAACGATGGACAAACAAAAAAGAGGCTAGGTCAGGATCGTGGCTGTGGGACGATTGTTGCCGCCCCACCCTTGTCATTTCGTGGTCAGTCGGGGCGCAATTTTTCATCGGATCCGCGTCTCCGCGGGCTTCCGCGCTCGCTCGGACCCCAACTTGGCCGGAAACGGGGCTCATGCCAAACACCGCCCATGAGCGGACTTCAGCAAGTCACCATCGCCAGCCGCCTCGACTGGACGCCCCACCTGATGACTTTGACCTTGAAGGCCGAAGGCCCGGCTTTCAAACCGGGCCAGTTCTTCAATCTGGGCATCGAACGCGACGGGCAGATCCTCCGGCGCTCTTACTCCGCAGCATCCGCGCCGAACGCCCCCCTGGAGTTCTTCCTCAGCGAGGTGCCCGAGGGGGATCTCACGCCGAGCGTCTTCCGGCTCGGGCAGGGGGATCGCATCCTCGTCGACCTCGCGCCGCTCGGATTCTTCACCCTCGACGAAGTCCCCGAGGCGAGGTGTCTATGGTTGGTGGCGACGGGAACTGGCCTCGGTCCGTACGTCTCGATGCTGCGGGAACGTTCGGTTCTCGAGCGATTCGAGCGGATAGTCGTCGTCCATGGGGTCAGAACGACTGAACAACTCGCCTACCGGGAGGAGATCGAGGAGCTCGCCTCGACCGCACCGCATTTGCGCTATTTGGCCGTGGTGAGCGGCATCGACGACGAGTCGTCTCATCTCCACGGACGCATCACCAAGCATTTCGAGTCCGGAAGCCTCGAGGAGCGGGCGGGCGCACCTTTCGGTGCCGACTCTCACATGCTCCTTTGCGGCAACCCGACGATGATCGACGACATGACGGGTCTCCTCAAGTCTCGCGGGTTCGAGAAGCACCGCCGCCGCAAGCCGGGGCACTTCAACTTCGAACGGTACTGGTGAATGGACCACGGCGGAGCGCTCCAGCTCTCGCCCCATCACAGCGTGAGGGCGAGAGCTTCCGCGCCCTCTCCTCCCCTCTGTCCATTCACCTCTTCTTCTTGTTGGGGCTTGGGGCCCCGATGCCCCAACCCGGGTCCTCGGCGCGAAGCGCCTGCGGCTTGCTGAAGACGCAAACGGTGCTGCTTGCACTGCGTTGCCCCGTCACGAAGTGAGGGCAACCACTT
>CBFGUR010000063.1:0-28746 GCA_965652275.1 uncultured Polyangiaceae bacterium
TCACCGTTTGCGCGGTTGCCGTCGTCGCACACTTCGCCGTCTTCCCGGTCGAGCTTTCCATCACCACAGCGTGTCCGATTGGTGCAATTGGACTCGCAGCCGTCCCCATCGACGTCGTTACCGTCATCGCATTGCTCACCGAAGGCGATGTCGACATGCTTGTCTCCACAACGCGCCGGCGGTTGACATCCCGGCGCGCAGCCTCCCTCGTCCTCGAAGTCGTAGGACATCAGATTCGTCCCATCGTCGCAGACTTCACCGCGTCCATCCTGGACGTTTCCGTCACCACAGCGCGGTCCGAGGCCCGTGCAGTCGTCTCGACAGTACCCGTACTGTCCGTTCAGGTCCCCGTCGTCGCATGCTTCATCGCCGGCGACGATGCCGTCGCCGCAGGTCGCCACGCACTGACTCTTGGTCTTCACGAAGCCATTGAGCGTGAGTTTGAAGTTGCTCTGGCTGGTGCGGCGCTCCGCATGGAAGAGGACGATTTCATAGATGCGCCCCTTTTCCATGCCCAGACCGTCGATCAGATCATCGTCGAGCGTCACGTCGTCGGGCACGGCCGGATGCAACCCGCCGATGTCGAGCAACAGCTGGTTGTTGAGGAAGACCCAAACATCATCGTCCCCGCGGAACTCGAGGAACTCGCCGCCTTCGAGTTCGAACCAGTAGCGAAGTTCTGTCGTGAAACCGTAGTTGTGAGCAATTTCGTTTTGGGTGTACGTCTCCTCTTTTCCGGCGGCTACCCAGCCGGCCATGTCGAGCGGGTAGAAGTTGTTCCCCATACTGTCGAAGACATACTGGCCGGTCATGTTGCGGGTGAGCGAGAGAGTTGAGTTCACGCGCATCGACAGCGGTCCGTCGTTGTACCAGGCGTTGAAGTTGTCCTCGGTCGTGAGCTGCTGGTCGTACGGGCAGGGGTCGCTGCCGTCATCATCGTCGTCGCAGATGCCCGCAAATTGGGGCTTGCCGTCGAGCAAGGTGTTTCGAACGAGTCCGGGAGTGGTGCTGTCGCCCGTAAACGCTTGAAAATCCGGGTGCTCGGGACCGTCGTCGATCCCATTGCCTCGGCGCACGAAGTCCCGATACGCGACCGGGATGTTCAGGGACTCGGGCGGATCCTCCGTCACCAGAGTGCACTCGTACCCGGGCTCCTCTTGGCAGTCGCTGCTGCAACCGTCACCGTCATTGGTGTTCCCGTCGTCGCACTCCTCGCCGTCCCCGGCGAGGATCATCCCGTCACCGCAGGTCGAGCTGCAGGCTCCGTCGACGCAAGTGGGCTCCCGTTCGCAAAGGGGCGTGCAGCCGTCCCCTACTTCTTCATTGCCGTCGTCGCAGGGCTCGTCTCCTTCTCGCTCGCCGTTGCCGCAAACCGTTTCCTCACAGGATTCGCCGACCGTCGGACAGAAGTGGCCCGGTTCGATCCGGCACGTATCGCTGCATCCGTCCCCACTCTCAGGAGGATCGTCGCCGTCCTCACATTGTTCGTTGCCCGCGACCGTTCCATCGCCGCATCCCACCGCGACGCACCGGGATCCAGCGGATGGACACTCCCAACCGATTTCGACGAAGCACTTGTCCGTGCAACCGTCTCCGCTCCGGTCATTGTTGTCGTCGCACTCTTCGCCGATGCCGAGGTTCCCGTCTCCGCACACTGCCAGCTGAACACATTCTTCACCAGGGATGGGGCAGGCGAAACCCGCTTCCATCAGACACTCGTTCGAACAACCGTCGTCGTCCTCCGTGTTGCTGTCGTCGCAGTTTTCTGGAAGCTCGATGACGCCGTCGCCGCATTCGGCCGTCGAGGGGGCGCCGCCGATGTTGCCCGTGGCGCCAGTCCCATCGCCGTCGCCGTCTCCGTCGCCAGGCAGAACGACATCGTCGTTGTCGCCGCCCATACCGCCGAGTCCAGACCCGCGATCACCATCGCCCGAACCATCGCCTTCCAAGTTCGGGTATCCGGAGCATGCTGGTGCAATGGCGGTGCCGCCGCCCAGAAGTATCGAGATCAAGTAGTGGTGCCGGCGTAGGGGGGAGCGCATTTCGCGAACGTATCACCGCCAGAGGCCGGCTCCAGACCAAATTTTCTACCTCGGCGCTCAAGAGGAGTTGTATGACCTACACGATCCCACCAGCACTCCTTCCTCGCCCGAGCGACCCTTCTTAGGCAACGGTTCAGGATGGCAAAGGCAAGCCCATCAAGCCCGCTTTTCGTCGAGCTTTGCGCGGATCCTCACAATGAGGTCCCGGGTACGAAACGGTTTGTCCACGAGTTCTGCGTCTCGAGGGAGATGTTCGCGAAAGCGCGCGTCTGCGTACCCACTGGTGAAGATGACCCCAAGATCCGGGCGCAACTTGCTCATTTGTTGCCACGCCTCTGGTCCTCCCATCTCGGGCATCACGACGTCCAAGACAACCAAGTCCACCGATGCGAGATTCGCTTTCAGGAGCTCGACCGCCTCCCGACCATTTTCGGCGGAGATGGTCCGGTACCCTGCACTGGTGAGCATCCGCACAACCGCCCTTCGGACAGCCTCCTCATCCTCCGCCAAGAGAATCGTTTCGGTGCCGGTTGCCGAGGGCGCGACATCGTCGCCGCTTACCCCTACCCAACCCGACCGCTCGTCGGCCGCCAGAAACACCTTGAACGTCGTACCGTGGCCGAGGTCACTGTAGACGTGAACGAAACCACCGTGCTGCTCTACGATCCCGTACAGGGTCGCGAGCCCGAGTCCGGTCCCGCTGCCCTGCGCTTTGGTCGTGAAGAATGGATCGAACGCGCGCTCTTTCACCTCAGGGCTCATCCCCACCCCCGTATCCGTAACACCAAGACAGACGAACCGACCGGGTTTTGCCCATGGATGAACTTCACAATCGGCTGGGCTGAACTGGACTTCCGTCGTCCTGAAAGTCAGCCTTCCGCCGTCAGCCATCGCATCGCGTGCGTTGACGGAGAGGTTCATGACGACTTGCTCGAATTGAGACCTATCGGCGCTGACTGCGGGAAGATTTGCCCCGGGCTGAATCTCGATGGCGATGTTTTCCGGCAACAAGCGTCGCAGCAGCTTCAAGAGCCCCTGCAGCAGTTCGTTGACGTCCAAAGGAACCCGGTTGAGCGGTTGACGTCGACTGAACACCAACAGCTGTTTCGTGAGTTCCGCCGCCCGCTCTCCTGCACCCTCGATCTCGTGCAAGTGCTCGCGAACTGAACTCGAGGTCCCTCCCTCCGCCAGCGAGAGGTCGACGTTGGCCAAGACTGCTTGCATCAAGTTGTTGAAATCGTGAGCAATTCCTCCAGCGAGCAGCCCCACGGCCTCCATCTTTTGCGCAGTGCGCAACGCCGCTTCGGTCTCGCGATGATCGGTAACGTCACGGGCCACCGCGTAGACATCGCCTGTCACGGGATCGGCGGTCGCGCGCCAAGAAAAGATTCGATAGGAACCGTCTTGTCTCCGGTAGCGATTCTCGAAATCGGAAACGCGAGTCCCCTTGAGGACCTTCTGGAAGGCCTGCATCGTAGGAGCGATATCGTCCGGATGAACGAAGTCCAGGAAGCGTCGACCGACGATTTCGCAGACGGTGAGCCCCAGGGCCTGAGCAAATGCTGGATTGATCCGCCTCAACACTCCTTCAGGCGTGGTCACGATCAGCATGTCCAGGGAAAGGGAGAAGAATCGATCGCGATCGACCGTCCCCCGCCGTTCTTCGGTGACGTCCGAGCTCACCGTGAATGCCCCGATGACCTCCCCTTGGTTCAGCACGGGGCTCACTCGAACCACATAGACGATGGGGCCTCGCTCACTCGAAAAGGTCATCTCGAAGGACGACGGCTCCCCCGTGGAAAGAACGTGATCGAAGCTTTCGCGCGCGCTCTGGGTGCTCTCGGGTGGAATCAAGTTGAAGGTACTGTGTCCCACGACTCCCTCGCGCGTGAGTCCGGGAGCCGTGTGCGTCACGTAGCGAATCACATAATCGCGGTCGATGATGCCGAGAACGTCCGTTGACCCGCCGATGATCCTATCCAGGGTGGCCAGCCCCTCGGAATCCAACCACTTTGCAAGGAGGTCCTCTCCTTTTGGCTCCTCACCCATTGCCTCCGAGTATGTCGGCTCCGCGAAGAAACCAACAGCGGGGTATCGAGATCCCTCGCCACACCTCGAGGGCGCCCTCCCCCCTATTGATTCCAGTGAAGACGAACTCTTCTACTTTACTTCAACCATCATCTCCGGATCGTGCTCCCGGGGTGCAGGCTCAATACTCGTAACCCTGGACCTCCTGGCAGTTCACCTCGACGCGCGTGATCGGATCGTAGGCAGGTGAAGAATCATAGGTGACAAGGCCGGTTACTGCCTGGCCCGCCGGGCAGGCGCGCTGCACTCCTCCCACACCACTCCAGGTGCTGCTGAGGACGGTTGGAGTCGTCCCCGTATTGAGGTCGAAGGCCGTGCACTGAGGGTAGCTGCCCGCCAGGCCGTCCCCACCGTAGATCATCCCAATGCCGGTCATGAGCTGTCCGGCGGGGCAGTACTGGTTCGTCACGGTACCCGTCCACCCCGTCGTGAAGACGAGGAGGGGATCGGACGTGACCACTTGTTCATTGTCGGGTGGCGACTCGGTCGTGATCAGAGAGCACTGAGCGTTCAAACTCGCCACGAAGCCGTCAGGTTCAAAGCGGTCTTGGTACCCGGTCAAGAATCGTCCCGGACGGCTGTTGCAATTGGCGTGGGTGAGGTCGGTGGCGGCTTGATAGGTGTAACCGGTTGTAGAGGTCGGACCGGCGAAGTGTGCAAAGTACGAGCAAGCCTGCGCCCCCGGCCCATCGCAGTCGTTGTTCAACCCGTCGCACACCGCCGCCGCGCCGGGGTAGGTGTCGCCGTCGTCGTCGTCACAGTCGGTCTTGGAGAGCGGCGCGCCGTCTACCACACATGAGTGATCCACGGCGGAGAATCCGTCGGCGTCGGCGTCTTCCCGCGTGTCCTCCCCGCCGCTTCCCCCGGTGGGGTAGTTGCCGCTGCAGTCGTTGTCGATTCGATCGCACAGCTCGACCGCTCCCGGATAAACGGTCGCGTCCGCGTCGTTGCAATCGCCAGCGAAGCGTGAGTAGCCCGGCTTGTCTTGGATGCACTCGCTGAGCACGCTCGAGATTTCCCCGAACCCGTCGCCATCCTCGTCGAGATACCAAAGGGGCACCACGTCGGGCTCTTCGTCGATGTCGCCGTCACAGTCGTTGTCTAGCCCGTCGCAATTGTCGTCGAACGCGTCAGGGTGCACGTTGCGGTTGGTGTCGTCACAATCGTCGCCGAGATCCACGGCAACTCCCCGGCGCGACACACACCCCTCCGTGGGCTCGTCCGGATCTCCGTGGTCGTCTCCATCCGCGTCTACCCACAAGCTGATCGTCACGCCCTCGTCGACCTCGCCGTCGCAGTCGTTGTCGACTCCGTCACACGCCTCTGTCTGTGCGGGGTTGACGCTGCGCGCGGCATCGTCGCAATCCCCACCCACGGTCGAATAGAGCGTGTCCGGATCGGAGGAACATTCGCTCTGGGGCGCATCGGAATCGCCAAACCCGTCGCCGTCCCGATCCAAATAGACTTCGTCTTCCGCCAACAGGTCGTCCACGTCGCCGTTGCAGTCGTTGTCCACGCCGTCGCACAGCTCCTGGGCGCCAGGGTTGACCGATCGCTTCTCGTCGTCGCAGTCGTCACCACAGATGAGGGCGTCGTCCGGTCCCTCGTTGCAACAAGCGGAGCTGATGAACTCGTCCCCATCCACGTCTAGAAACCCGACAGTTTCCGGGTCGCAGTCTTCGTCGGTGTCGTAAGGGTCGCACACCTCCTGGGCCCCCGGGAAGCGCGAACGATTCGCGTCGTCGCAGTCATCGCCGCCGCAGTCCATCGACACCGAACCATCGCCGTCGGCGTCCTCGGTCACGTCACACTGGGTGCGACAGACATCGTCGTCTTCGTCGCACAGTTGACTTTCTACGCACGGCGTCCCACTCACGATGCAACGCATCTCGCCTCCTTGCACTAGGCGACAGCGTTCTTCCCCGTTGCAGAAGTCCCCGTCATCACAGTCGTCGTTCGACGTGCACAGTTCACCTTGTCCGCTCGGATCGTTCGACGGCTCCTCAGAAGCATCGGAACCTCCGTTGCCACACGCCGTCAGACACCCCACCACCAACCACGCAGCCAAAGAAGTGAGGGGAAAGCGCGGGAGGTCAGAGAAGCTCACGGAAGCAGCGTAACGCACTGGAGCTCATCTCGAAAACGATGTCTCCCCCGCCGCCCACCTGCAAGGGATGAGGTTCGGTGCGGCTTTCGGAGCCGTCCACCAGACCGTGACGAGATCAGGGAAGCGCCTGACGCAGCTCGATGACGGTTCCATCCGGATCTCGAATGAAGAGGGACATTCCATTTCCCAGACGAATCGGGCCTTCGGTGATCGTGATCCCGAGACGCCCCATCTCCTGCCGAGCCTCGGCGATGTCCGTCACGCGCAATGCCACGTGAGTGTGCCCAGGGTACTTGTCCGGGGCATCCATCAAGATGTTCTTTTCGTCCGGAGGCAGCACGCCGTTCACAATCAGATTGATCTCGATTCCACTCGGGTGGGCGAGGATGACTACGCGACCCTCTTCGTGGCGCGCCACGAGAGAAAACCCGAGCGATTCGTAGAATTGAGTCGCCCGTGTCCCTTGGGTGACTCGGATCCCGATGTGGTCGACCTTCTCGAGCTTCAGCATTGTTCGATGATAGCCGACGCTTCGCCCTCCGGGGTCATTTCTTTTCGAGCCGCCGGAGCTCCTTGTCCCAAGCTATGGACGACAGGCGCTCCCCGCGCCCCGGTTGGGGTGCGGGGAGTCGTAGTTCAATCGTTCGAAGACAAAGATCAGCGGTACGCGTAGATCACACCTTCGTCGGCATCCAGGAGGTAAGCGCAGCGACGGTCTCCAACGTTGCAACCGTCAGAGCGCTCCACCCAACAGATGTTGTTGCCGTCGCGGCAACCGTAGTTGCCAGTTTGGGTTCCAGCATAATAGTTGCCGTAGTCGTTGAACATACCGAGTCCGCGGTACGTGCTACAGCCATGCGTGCAAACGTTTCCGACGCTTGCATGCGCGTAGCCGAAGCTATCGCGATATGCCCAACCACTCGAGACGTTGTAGCTGCTGACCGGTACCGGGACGTCGTCGGCTCGATGTGTAACCATCCATTGTGTGCCCAGGTTGGTCGAGTTCTCGATCAGCTTACGATAGATGATGATGCGCTCCGAATGGGTGGCTGCGCTGGCACTGAGTGTTGCGGCCGAGCTAAAGCCGCCGGAGTCGTCGCCCACGGTCCCGTTGTCCGAGAAGGTCGCCCAATCCCAATGGGTTGGATCTTTGAGGTAGGCCATGACCGTCCAGCCACCGCCATCAATGTCCATTTCGCAGTACACGTTGAATCCGCCATCGGCGTCTGGATCGATGGTGTACACACCGGAAGGGGCGCTTGGGTTGTTGTCCAAGATTTCCTTGCAGCTGGTCGCTGGGGCGGGCCCGCAAACATAGTTCGTCTGAGCGGCATCCACCTCACCGTCGTCCAAGGTTCCATTCGAGTTGGCGTCGAGGCCAACCTCTATCTTCACACCGCCGCCGGGGCAGTTGACGCCAGCGGTCTCGACAGCCGTGCGAATGAGCGAGTTCAAGCCCGACGCTCCGCTGGGTCCAGTTGGTCCAGTTGGGCCAGTTGGGCCGGTTGGTCCAGTTGGTCCAGTTGGGCCGGTTGGGCCTGCTCCGCCCATGGGGCCCGTCTCTCCCTGCGGACCCGTCTCTCCCTGCGGACCCGTCTCTCCTTGCGGACCCGTCTCTCCTTGCGGGCCCGTCTCTCCTTGCGGACCCGTCTCTCCTTGCGGGCCCGTCTCTCCCTGCGGGCCCATTTCGCCTTCAGGGCCTGTCTCGCCTTCAGGGCCTCTCCCGCCAGCGCAGATGTAGCTCGTCCCTTCGACCTCGTCTTCATCGAGATCTCCGTTGCCGTTGGTGTCCGCGCCGTACTCGACCTTGGAGCCCCCTGCGGCGCAATGGTCACCGCTTTCCTCATCGCTGACGTTCAGCAGAGCGTTGATGCCGGGGGTGGAACTCGCGTCGTCCCCCTTTCCTCCGCAGGCAACCAAAGCCAAACCACTCCCAAAGCCAGCTAACAGAATTCGTCGACGTATCACGTTGTCATTTCTCCTACTCGTGATCTCGGGCCCAACCCTTCGATCCAGTCTTGGAACTGTCAGGATTCTTCAATCGCCAGTCAACGGTGAGTCTCCCGCCTACACTGGCGTGAGCACTTTCCAAGCGAGATCCAAGTGACCAATATGTGATCACCTCCATGCGCCTGAGAGCGTCGGCGGAGCGAGCGAACGTCTGCTCCCCGTCTGAAGACGTCGAAGAGCTCGACGCACTCGCGCTCGCGCGGGACTCTCAATTCGACGATCCACCGGCTCGGTCTCGGCCGCTCGCTCTACCGGTGCCTTCATCGAGGCGTTGCAGGGACGCGGGAGGGACGTGTACGGTTTAGGGCTGCGAAGGGCTCGACAACCGTTCGACGATCCAGCTGCGCACGATCCGATTCATGTCCGCGCTCACCACGTGACCGACTCCCTCGAATTCGGAGCTCTCCACCGACAAGCCAGTAGAGCGAAGATGGTCCACCGTTTCCCGCCCCAGGCGCGTGGGGACAACCACATCGTTTCCGCCATGAACGGCCAAAATCGGCGGGAAGATCGACACGTCGGGCTCGGTGGGGCGCAGGGCTGGGGGCAGCCAACCTGCGATGGAGAAGGCGGCGGAGAAGCGCTCGGGGAATCGTGTCACCAGCCCGAAAGTCATGATCCCTCCTTGGGAAAAGCCACCAACGATTGGTTTGCCTTGGGTAGGACGCAGAGCTGAAAATTCGTCGATCACTGGCATGAGCTCCTCCACCCGCTCACTCAGCGAGCTCGTGAGCAGCTCGATCTCTCCGGAGTTCGTCCAGGTCGCTAGCCAGGTGTAGCCGTCGTTCAAAGGCTCGGGCGCACGCGGGATGAACAGGCGCAGGGGCCGGGTTGGATGGTACGGACCCGCTGGGATCGTCGGTCGCCCCCCGCGTCCATGGAGCAGAACGATCAAAGGCATGGCCTCGTCGGGGTGTTGCATGGGCCCCAAAATCGCTTCGATGTAGTCGAAGCCGCCGAGGCGTCCTTCATAGGCAAATACGTCCGGATGGTCGCCCGCTCGGAGAGGCAGGCGTTGGGGCGCCTCACCCTCGTCATCAGCTTCACGGAGGAGACGGCCCACCTCGAGTTCGACGTCGGCTTTCGCCGCATGTTGGATCGGCCATTGCGGATCGATGGGCCCCAGGGGCGAGTCGAGCTTCGACTCCTGCTGCTGTTGCTGCTCCGGCGGCGGCACCTGCTCCTGCTCCTGCTGCGGGCGGTGGACCGCACGACTCGGCGGGGCGGAGCTGCATCCGAGAGTGAGAAGTAGTGCTACGAGGTGACCCCCACACAGGTCCACGAAAATCCCTCGCCGGACGGACGGGGCTCCTTCTGCTCGCTGACCTCCCATCACCAGCTCATCTCTAACCAACAATGGGCGAGGCGCAAACCCGATCTCGGTCGGCGATTAATCGGGTGTCATGACCCTTCGAATCATCCGCACGCTGATCTGATCGCCAACAGGGGGCGCTTCGCTCTCCAGCTGGAACCCAAGCCCTTCATAGAAGCGCATCGCGTCCGCGGTGCCCAGCTGTTGCCTTTGGGTGCTTCGCACCCGGGGATGATCGAGGAGCGAGGTCATCAGCCATTTGCCGAGGCCGAGCCCTCGGAAGTCTTCGCGGACCACGACATCGAACACACTGGCTACCCAGCTTCCGTCGCTCGTTGCTCGGGCCGCGCCCACGAGTTCTCCGGTCGAGCGACAAGCTCCCACCCAGGCGCTGCTCCCTTGGACTGAGGCCTGCATCTCCTCCAAGGTCGAAGTTCGTCGCCAATACTGCCCGACGAGCAACTGCGCATGTGCGCGGCACATTTGTGCGCTCGGATGCACGCACAAGACGAGTTCCTCTCCGCGCACTTGCCGTCTCCATGCCGACGGGCGCGCCTCCGGGCTCAGAGCCAAGACGAGCTCGATGGCAGCCGCGTCCCGCTCCTTCCCGCGAGCCCACAATCCTTGGACGACCCGACCGGTACGCTCGGCTGGGCGATCTTGTCCCAGGCTGACTTTGGCGCAAAGGTGCTCCACCTTGAGCCCGAAGACTCGTACCGCACGCAGATCTTTTCGATAGATTTCAGACGAGAAGGGCTCGTATCCCCCCTCCGGCTGGTACTTCTTCATCAGCGCGGTGAGCATCTCCTTCTTGAGGTCGCCATCGGTAACGTCTCGAAGGACTCCACTCGCCTGAGCGGAGCGATAGAACGTCGTAGCTGGACAGGCCTTCTCCGGATCGACGAAGTAGCTCGGGATGTCGGCGACCGTTTCATGCACGGAAACCACGGCCGGACGCTCGAGACAGGTCGATTTTTCTCCGGCAAATGCCCCGTGGAAAAGGATCCAGTCCCGCACGACGACCCCGTTCAAGACCCGCAGGACCGGGTCTCCGGCGGGGGTCGTGGTGGCAAGGTGAAACGCCTCGGCGCTCTCGAGCAACTCGAGGGCGAGTGCCTCGGGAGCGGCCCTCTGTTTCTTTCTCATGCTTCCGATCTGACACTTCTTCTGGTCCACAGAAATGGTCCAGTTCTAACATTTTTGACAGACCAGATATCGGATTGGCACGTGGTCTTGTTAGGATGGGAAGGTGCCGAATCTAGAACTCGACCTGGATTGGGAATCGTCCCCGGCGGGACTTCCCCTCTTCAAACGGATCTCCGAATCCGTCGTCCAGGAGATCCGTCGAGGCCGCTTGAGCGCGGGAACGCGACTCCCTTCTTCACGCAAGCTCGCGGAGTCGCTGTCCGTCCACCGCAATACCGTTCTGGCCGCCTACGAAGAGCTCGAGTCCCAAGGGTACATCGAAACGATCTCCAAAAAGGGGACCTTCGTCGCGGCAGATCTCCCTCTCGTTTCCGAGCGTCGAGTGGCCCGGGCCGAAAGGGGGTGTTTGACGAAACTGCGTCTCGCGAAACCCGCTCCTGCCTACCCTTCCTACGAGATCCCTCCGGGGATGTACGCCCTGGTGGGTGGCCTGCCCGACCTGCGCCAGGTTCCCACCTCGATTCTCGCGCGCGGCTATCGTAGCGCGCTGCGCGCCCGCTCGGCGACGCTCGACTACAATGGCGTCTACGGAGAGCCACGCTTCCTGCGCGTCTTTGGTCGCTACTTGGCGGAGACCCGCGGCGTCGTTCCCAGTGATGACGGCTTGCTCGTGACCCGTGGGAGTCAACAGGCACTGCATCTGGCCGCGCGAGCCCTGGCGCGACCGGGAAGCGTCATAGCCATCGAACGTGCCGGATATCCCCCCGCCTGGGCGGGCTTCAAGATGGCCGGAGCAGAACTTCGGACAGTCCGCACCGACGACGAAGGGCTCGTGGTGAGTGATCTTCGGCGTCTCTGCGAGGAGCGAGACGTTGCTGCTGTCTACGTGACCCCCCACCATCAGTACCCCACGACGGTGACCCTGAGCGCGCGGCGTCGGCTTTCGCTCTTGAAGCTCGCCGAGCGCCACCGTTTCGTCATCATCGAGGACGACTACGATCACGAGTATCATTTCGAATCCAGGCCGGTCCTCCCTCTGGCGAGTCAGGATGTGGCCGGAGTGGTGCTCCACATCGGGACGCTCTCCAAGGTGTTCGCGCCGGGACTCCGCCTCGGCTACGCCGTCGGACAGCCGGCGCTCATCGAATCCATGGCGCGCTCCCGCGCGTACATCGATCGCCAGGGAGATCACGTGACGGAGCTCGCCCTCGCTTTTCTCATCGAAGACGGCGAGCTAGGCGCGCATATCCGGCGCATGCACCGGATCTACCGCGAGCGGCGGGAGGCTTTGTTTTCCAGCCTCGAGCGCCACGTTCCGGAACTCGTCTTTCAGCGCCCATCCGGGGGACTGGCCTTGTGGGCGCGCCTCGACCGCGGGGGCTCCGCCTTGGAAATCTGCAATCGCGCCGAGCGATGCGGCGTGCTCGTGCATCCGGCCGCGCGTTTCTTTGTCGACGGAAGAGACCGACCGTACCTCCGACTCGGATACGCGCGGCACACGGCTGAGGAGATCGAGATCGCGGTGAAACGCTTGCAGCAGGCGTTGTGCGGCTGAGGGGCTACTATCGCGGCGCTCCGCGCCCAGCTACTCTTCGATGCGACGCAGGGACACGTCATCTACACAAACCTGCCCCACCTTGTTCTGGGCGGAAACGAGCAACCCCATCTGAGTCTGCCGGGACCCCACGGGGAAGGTGAAGCTGTAGTTGTTGTCGAGCGTGCCGACGTCGAAGATCGTTTGGTTGAAGACCTCGGGCTCGAAGGGCTCGACCGTGAGAGCTATCTTGAAGTTCACTTCGTCGGCATCCGTCGCCATCATCCGAAACTCGAGCACGTAGTCGCCCGGCTCGAGGGTGAGGCCGTTCGTCCCGCCCGACCAACCGAGAAAATTGTGCTCCTTGCTCGTTTGCGACGTGCAGCCGAAGCCGTCATCCGCCGGTGGCACTCCACCATCTCCGTTGTCCCAACCCGTGGTGCCTTGGGAAAAGTCTCCGTTTTCGATCAGGTTGGGGCCGTAGGTGACCCGGGGCTGGCCGCCCGTCCCGCCCGTCGCGTCGGTACCTCCGCTGCTGGATCCGCCCGTGTCGTCCGCCGCTGTCCCGCCCACCGGTTGGTCTCCGTCCCCGACGATTTGCCCACCGGCACCTCCCGCATCGAGGCCACCCGTGGAAGATGATTCCGAGGCTTCTTCGAGCTCGTCGAGAGACACGAAACATCCGGCAGTCAGGTACGGCGCAACGAGCACCAAACCCAGCTTGGTCGTAGGACGTGCTGTCAAGAGGAACGCCATCGAGGTCGAAGAGATGAGCTGACGCAGCGCGTCGAAGCACCGTATTAGCTTGGCATCAACTGCGCGGGCGGTCACCCCACCGCATCTGCGGCCGATGAAAAGGGTGCAAGGACGAGACGGGAGTGACGGATCCCCTCTTCATTCGCCCTGGGACCTCATGGCATAACCAAGTGGTGACGCAGTCGACGGAGGCCGGCGGCGAAGTCACGGAAACCCATTTGGGGCCCGTGCTCGCCTTGAGCGGAACGCTCGTTGTTGGCTGGGCACTGTGGGCGACGATCCTGCGTCCCGCCTTCGTCGATTCGAGTGGCAGCGAGCAACCCGGAGTGGGCGTCGCGGCACGCCTACTTTTTTGGGTCGCGCCGTGTGCGCTTTATCTTCGGCGCTACTGGGGACAGCGTTGGCCCGAGCCGATCGGATTCGGCTTTCCGCGCGGCACGTCCCAGCGTGCACGAACCATCGTTCTCACGGCGGGCGTGAGCGCGCTTTTCGTCGCAGGGACTGCTGCGCAATTGGGGCTCTCGTTCTTCGAAGTCGTGGCACTCTCGAGCAGCGGCAAACTAGCTTCCCTTACCGCTCCCGTCCTCGAAGAGCTCGTGTTTCGCGGCGTCGTTCTCGCCGAACTGATCAACTGGGCGCGAGATTCGAGCTCCGATCCCTCGGCGCTACGCCTCAAATTCTGGGGCGTGATGCTGTTGGGATCGGTCATCTTCGTGGCCATCCATTGGCCATTCTGGATGGTGCACTTCGGCATGCACGCGACCCTCACACGCAGCCTGCCGCTACTCGCTCTGTCGTTGATGGTGAGCTTCGTCTTTGCAGGTTGTCGAAGCATTTGGGCCTGCATTTGGCTGCATTGGTTGAACAATCAACTCAGCTACCTGGGCCCATGAAGGACCCTTCGAGCCATCGATGAGCAACGTGGGAAACCATGTCGGTAATTGTGGCCGAGTGGATGCCGATACCCACTGGGCTCGCGCATGCAGTGACTGAAAGCGATCGAGCCGGGATCTGGCGGGTCAAGGCGCGCTAGCTGTTTCGATGCTGCACGATGTGACGAGATCCAGACATGCGTCACCTTGCGTGAGAGAGACGCGTGGTTCAGTTAGTCGCATCGAAGTTCGCTTCGGACACCCAATCATCAAGACCGTGTTTGCCTTGTTTGTGGAGGACGGGCCCCGGGGGAGGGGCGCTACCGTCAGAACGCCGCTCGCCGCTCAGCGAAGTGCGGCCGGAGTGCGATCGCCTGCGTTCGTGCTTCAGATTGCTGTCGCCGCCCTGTTCCTCGGGAGGGCGTGGCAGCATTTGCGTTGGGACGCTCCGTATTGGGCGTTGATTCATCACGAGCGCTGGCTGAGCCGCCCTCTCGCCGCCCTCGGGATCCGGTGGGAGGATTGGGCCAAGAGCACCACGCTCGAAGGCACGGTGGAGACGACGATCCTGGTTTTCGGCGTCATTCTCCTACTCGGAGCGTTTTCGTCTCTCATCCCGCTGGGCGCGCCGCTCCGCTGGGCACGCCTGCAACGCGTCGTCGTCGGTGCGTGCGCTGCCATCCTCCTGCTGCTCACCTGGTGCACTTTCCTCGATGGAAAGGGGCAGGTGGCTCAGCTCATGGAGCTTGCGCTGCAGTCGGCAGCGCCGCTTTGCCTGATTGGGCTTTCGGCGGGGATCTCCAAACGCCACATCGCGCGAGTCTTGCGGTGGGCCGTGGCTCTCACCTTTGCCGGCCATGGTGCGTACGCGCTCGGATTGTACGAAACGCCCGGGGTGTTTCTGGCCATGGTGATGAACACTCTCGGCTGCTCCCAGCAGTTTGCCACGAGTCTGCTGCAGATCGCTGGGATCCTGGACGGCGTGGTGGCGGCCAGTGTGCTGACGGCAACCGTTGGCAGCAAACTCGACCGCGTCATCCTTGGTTACGCGGCGCTCTGGGGCACCGCCACCGCCCTGGCTCGGGTGACGTCGTTCGTGCCCCTGGACAGTTGGGCTTTCGCACTGCCGCAATGGTGGCACCAGAGCGTACTGCGGCTGATTCATGGCCTCGGACCGCTCCTGATTCTTTGCTTGGGAATGGGGGCCACGGCCAAAGACCGGCGCCTTCATCGTACGGCCCTTCAAACGAGGACGAGCTGGCTACCGCCCGCCTCCGTCCCCTCATTGTCTGACGAGGATTTACAAAAGGCATCATGAGCGAGATTTTTCGGCGCTGGATAGCGCCACTGGCATTCCTTTCGATATTCGCCTGGGCTGGTCCCGCCGCGGCGGAAACCGCTCGGTATCGACTCACCTGGAACGACAATCCCACCACCACGATGACGGTGGGGTGGGATCAAGTCGGCGGCGAAGAGCCGCGACTCTACTACGGCCCAGAAGACCACGGCACCGATGTCGACGCCTATCCACTTTCTGCTGCGCCCTCGCGCGAGGTGCGCCTCTCCACGATGGACAACCGCTTCGTGCGGCTCGCGGATTTGTCGCCTGACACGAGCTATTATTTCGTCATTCAGGACAGCGACAGCACGAGCGAGCGGTACTGGTTTCGAACGGCTCCCGCGACGGCTCAGCCCTTCAGTTTGATCATTGGCGGCGACACGCGCAACAACAGAAAACCACGGGTGAACGGCAACCAAATGGTCGCCAAGCTCCGCCCTTTGGCCGTGCTTTTGGCCGGCGACTTCACCAACTCCGACGCGAACCACGAATGGATCGCCTGGTTCGACGACTGGCAGCACTCGATCAGCCCAGACGGCCGCATGGTTCCACTCCTGCCGGCGCGTGGGAACCACGACTCGAACAAGACCATCCATGGCCTTTGGGATACGCCCAGTGAAAGCAATGTCTATTCGGTGGGCCTGGCGGGGGGGCTGGCTCGACTGTACACCCTCAACACCGAGGTCCCAGCTGGCGGGGTCCAGGGAGCGTGGCTGGAGCAAGAGCTCGAAACCAACGGCTGTGCTCGATTCCCCATCGCCCAGTACCACCGGCCCATGCGCCCCCATCACCGTGGGAAGAGCAACGGCAACGACGCCTATGACAACTGGTCCTCGCTTTTCTACGAAGGAGGACTCCGCCTCGCGGTCGAAGCGGATGCACACACGGTGAAGCGCACCTGGCCCGTCCGCCCAGACAGGGCTGGAGACGAAGGTTTTTCCCGGGACGACGAAAACGGCACGGTCTACATCGGAGAGGGGTGTTGGGGCGCTCCGCTGCACTCGAACGACGATCCCAAAGAATGGACCCGCGCCTCGGGCAGTTTCAATCAGGTAAACTGGGTGCAGGTGCACCTGGACCGCATCGAGATCAGAACTCTACAAATCGACCGGGTCGATGGGAGCGGGAGCGTCGACGATGCGCACCCCTTGGAGGTACCCCCGGGATTGCCCGTGTGGAACCCCGACTCGGGCGGCGTGGTCACGATCCCCGCCCGTCCTCGCATGGACGACGCGGGCAACGAATGCAGGCTGATCCCCTCCCCTGATCCTCGCACGACGTCCCAGTTTTCGGATCGCGACGCGCCGCCCGAAGGCGCCGGAGGAGCGGGCGGTGACGTTGGCCTAAACCCACTCGAAGCGCTGAGCATCAAATACCACAGCGTTTCCGCCCTGGAGCATCAGTTTCCCGAGCCAGGCGGTGGTTTGTTCGGCTGCTCCTGGACGGAGACGCCATCCAGTTTCAACGTCTTCTGGATGCTGACCGGGACCGCCGTGACCGGCGGACTGTGGATGCGCCGTCGCAGGAACCGCGCCGCCTGCTTCAGTCTTCCACGTCGGCGACGTCATGGCCCTCCGGACGCAGGGCTCGGGTGACCTCGCACGGCTCCGGTCAGGTGCAATTCAAAGAGCGCTACAGTCGAGCGGCGGATCGTCACACCGCTCGCCGTCGCAGTAGTTGCTTTGGCACTCTTCCGAGTCCCAGCAGAGGGCCGTGTTGGGTTTACGTGGTGCGCAGACTCCGGAGTCGCTCTCTTCATCGCAGGGCTCGGTCTCGCAGAGACAGTACGAGTCGTCATCACACGAGGTGAGGCGTGCATCCAGATTGCAAGGCTCGTCGATCGAGTTGGGAGCCATGCACTGTCGTGTGGAGAAGGAACACCAACTGTCGAGACAGGCGTCCCAATCGTGGTCGTCGGGGTTGCAGGCGTCTCCCAATTCGGGCTGAACTCGACATTCGTCCTCGACGCAGAAGAGGCGCGTCTCGTTCGTCCACAGGCACGGGTAGGTGGAGTTCGAGCGCGGACCTTCCCCCGACGCGCAGCTGTCGCCGAGTCCTCCCGGCAGCCTACAAATGCCCTCCTCCGCCGCTCCTGAAGCAGGGTATTGGCACCAAAGGTCAGCCTGGCAGCCGCCCGGTTCGCAAGGGCCTCCAACCCCAGACAAGGCCGTGCAGACTTGAGTGAAGTCCTGGTCTTCGGGATCGGGGTCGAGACAATCTACGTCCTCGGTGCCGCACTCGATCGGCGACTCGCACTCCACGCCGAGAGCCTTCGTCTCGTTGCAGGTAGAGGGCGCCTCGTCGCCGAGAGGATAGCAGGTGGCGCCAGAGGGACACACGAAGCTCGAATTGCACTCCTGTCCGAGGGTAACACTTCCCACGCAGACGCCGTCCTGGCACATGGCCCGACTGGCACATGGCAATGAGGGCGAACAAGGATCGCCTTCGATTCCTCCAGTGAGACAAATCGGATCACCAGCTGCGTCCGAACAGACCAAGGAGCCTACGCAACTGTCGCTGCACGACTCTCCCCATTCCGGTGGCTGGACGCAGAAGCCGTCGACGCAACGGGCCCCGGGCGCGCACGGAACCGTGTCGCAAGACTCTCCTTCATCGGCGTAGGCCTCGCAGGTCGAGGTGCACATCGTGGAGTCCTGCGCGCATCGCCCACCGTCGCACGTCGAGCCGAAAATCCAACCTTCGTGCCCGCACTCGTCGCCCAGCGGGATCGTTCCCTGAAAGACGTCGCGACAGCGGTGAGTGTCGAACAAATCCGCCCAGCGCCCCGGACAGATGAGTTGGTCGGGTAGACACGACTCAGCAAGTTCGGCGTCGAAGGTGTACTTTCCCTCCGCCCACAAACCGGGAAGTGAGTCCTGACAGAACTGGCGCAGGAAGGTGATGGGATGTTGGTCGCAGGTCGTCCAACCCTGACACGCCTTGAACATCTCGCAGGCGTAGTCCTCCATCCTTTCGCAGTGAGCTTGGATCTCCTCCGGGAGGTCCTCGAACGAGGCCCCGCCCGAGGCGTTCATCCCGCCCAAGCCGCCCGAAGCTCCGCCCGTGCCGCCGCCTCCGCCGGACGGACTCCCGCCCATGCCATCACCATCACCGTCGCCGTCACCCGATCCGTCTCCTCCCATTCCACCAGAACTACTGGACGAGTCGCCATCACCTGGTGTCCCGCCGTTGGCTCCCGTGTCGTCACTTTCGGACGAAGAGTCCTCGGAGCGGGCGCAGGCCAGGTAAAGACAGCTCAGGGCGAGCAGAGAGATGCTACGGCGCGCGGAGAAGGAAAGAGATGAGTTCACCCCACCATCTTATCACGGTCCCGCGGGCGGATGCATTCCCCCGCTCGGGGGAAGCTCCCTGGCGCCATTGCCCGTTTCGATACGACAAATCGATTGAAGCACGAGACGATGCGCTTTGGGGCTGGCGGCATCTCGGTACTCCATTGGTTCCCGTGAGATTGTTCCGCTGAGGACCACTTCGAGCGACCGCTGCCCATCGGGGATGCGCAAGGGGTGACAGACGCTGGATTCGTCACCGTACGAATAGAGAAGCCCCGAACGGTTCGCGAATGCCGACCAAGGGTGCCCCTCTTTCGGAACCTCCAAAACGAGGTGATGGGGGACGTTGTTGGGCCAATCGGCGAAATCGCTAGCTTCGGGCACGGCCCGAAGAGCGTAAAAACATCGGTTGAGGCAAGCGCACTGTCCGCCAACGCCTTGGCATGTCCAATACGCAGGCAGCCCGACGTGCCCCCGTACGGTTACAGCTTGTCCGGGGGAAAAAGTTGCCGCCTGCCACGATGTGGTCGCTACGACGGCCTCGCAGACCGGAAGCTCTGTCGGCGAGAGTTCGCAGCTTCCACAACTTCCGTCTCTCCGGGCGGGAGGATCAGGCACTTGACCGTTCGGGTTCGGCGACGCTTCCCCACACCTTTCGCGCAGTTCGTCAGGGCCCGTGAGCCATCGTCGCTGCTCCAAAGGTTCGTCTTTCCTCGCCTCTTCCTCTTGTAGAACCTCTTGCCGAGGGAGCCCGGGCGCCGCTTCAGCTGCGCCTCCCTGTCGCGGAGAAGCTTCTTCGTTGGGTGCAGCCGTTTGTGGTGGAGGCGGGCTGCTCGCCGCAGTGGTCTGATTGGGGCTGCAGCTATTCATCCCGATGACACACGAAGCGAACGAAATGAAACCGAGGAGAGCCCGGTATGACATCTCTTGAAGCTAACACATCGCCTTCGGGCTCGATAGTTTGTCAAATATGAGCAAGCACGCAGACACGCGAGCAAAGGGAGTGCTATGCGCTTGCGCTATGATGCGCTCTTTCGTCAATTCGTTTTTGAGTGGCTCGCTGATCTCGGTCGCCCTGCTCACCCTGGGATGTGAGGAAACAGCGGAATCGCCAGGTTTGCGTCAGGTGGAACAGGCGATTCATGGTGGGATTGAAGTCACCACCAGGACACCAACGGTTGCCTACGGAAGGAGGCTCTCGAACGGCGATTTCGACCCTCTGTGTGGCGGCGTAGCGCTCGAAGATAGAGTGATCTTGACTGCCGCTCACTGCATCAAGGAACCTAGAATGCAGGGCACAATCCAGGAGATCTGCTTCACCGACGACGGCAGCAGTGGATGCCCGAACGGCAACCGCGTCGTGGTCCAGGACCAGTTCATTCCCCCGGAGTTTCATGCCACGGGTTGGCCGCAAGGGACGTTCGATGACTCCCAGATCATGCACGATTGGGGGCTCTTGCTCTTGCAGGATCCCATCCCTGGTCCGTACGCCTCCATCATCCCGGAGACGGCCCCCGTCGCCCAGAATGCGGATATCTACGGTGTTTTCCAGGATGCTGACTACTCACAGGTCAAGATCAATACGGCGAATTACACGTTGCTCGAAAGGTGGGCGCAGACGAATGGTGGGCGTGTCATCGACACCCACGACTGGGGCCACGGTCGGGCGAACTTCGAGTCTGGCCGCTCACGAACGCATGGCGGCGATTCGGGCGGACCATGGTTCGCTCCGGCACAACCGAGCGATATCAATGACTTCCAAAATTTGATCGGGATCCATAGCGGGCAGGCAACCCACCCAACTCTCATGCGCCAGGACGGCCCCGCCCATTCCGCCAACCTGCGTACCCTCAAGGCGTACATCGAAAACCAAGTCGACTTGATGACGGGACTGGGCCGCTGCACGATCGGTCCGCTTTTCAAAACCGTGAGCAGTCCCACCCAGCTCACGACGGGTCTCGCAACGATCTGCCTGAGTCGAGTCAACGAGAACGACATTCGAGTCAGGGCGATCGCAATGGATTCGGCTGACGGCGCCGGCATCGACCGCACGTTTCCAAGCAACGATTTTTGGGATGAGACCCTGGATGACCAAAACTTCCAGTTTGCTCTCGGTTACACGTCCTCGAATCTAGCCATCGCCGCCACCAACGATCAAGAAACGGCAGTGCATCTCGTCTGGAACGGAGCCTTGGTCGCGCGAGACGTCTTGCCCGACCAGATGAACTTGAACCGGAACTTCAGACTCGGCTACCGGAACCTCGATGCCGTTCTGAATCAAACCAGCGGAGGGGCGGAGATCTACTTTACCACTGGGTCTGAGTCCCGCGTTTTCGACGTGACGAATTCCACGACCATCACGCCGAACCCCAACAAGCATGTCCGCAGTGCCTACATGAACGACGACTTCGGCCTCGACGAAGTATACGTGCAAGGCGACGACTCGACGCTGCGACACCGCGTCGTGTTGGGAGACACATTGGCCCCAACTCTCGAGCTGTCGGATGCCGAGACCGATCTGAATATCAACAACGTTCACCTTTGGACCGGACCACTGCACGCGCGCCCAGAAGCGACGACGGTCTACAACAACGGTGGGTTCGTGTTGGCGGGGGGCGGCGCCTTCAAGGTCGTCGAGCTCGATGCCCAGGCGCAGTGGACGGGCCGCGTGTTAGGTTGGCATCCTTCGCACGTCGACGACCGCGCGGAAATCATGGGGCTCCAGCCAGTCGTCGAGTACACGAGTCGCTTCGGGGACGGACGTATCACGGGCGGTCGAGTCTCCGGAATCGAGATGCCATTGAGCAACGGAAGGACGTTGTTCCTGCCCTATACCGACGAAGGTCTACAGTACGAAGAGTCCACGGAGTCTTCCCAGCCAGATACCCTGACGTCTTTTCCTTCGCTCGAAACGAACGACGGCAAGTTCGTCTACTTGGGCGGAAAAGGCCTCAGCACCGTGACGGACAGCACCCACCATCTTTGGGTCAACACGCTACCGGGCGGGGATCGGCTCCGTGTCGACATCTACGACGCAGACATGGATGCCTTTTTCGACATCTCGAGCGACGTGGGGACGTGCTTTCGATTGGTGCCAGATGCTCAGGTAGGCATCGACAGCAACGACGTTTGTCACGAGGACAGTGACACGGCGGATTGTGCAGGAGTGGAGGAGTCGGTCTATGTCGACGGCAGCAGCTCCGACATTCACGATGGAAAGTGGCTGACGATCTTCGACAAGCCCGTTGAAGAACTCAATCCATCATCGATGGTGAGTGACCCCGCGGGCGACATCTATACGTATCGCGTGGACATCAGTTTGAGCGATTCCTGCGACGATCCAGCGCGACTCGGATCCACCGACGGGCAGAATTCTTACAAGTTACGTACCAACGGCGAAGTCTCAATGGCGCGCGGAGAAATCTCCTTCAACTCTTACGACGCCTTGGGCCCATTTCGTGGCGACGGCGCTTTTACGCCTACTCCAGACACGAACTACGACGGAAACTTTTTCTTCAGTTTGAGGATGGATGCTGGCGGAGAGCTGACGCTGACCAACGCGGACGCCGATGATCCGGACGGCGAGGCGCTCTACGGCTATGCGCCTCCAAACGCGAGCACAGCAACCGAAGAGATCCGCTACGACCTTTTCAACTCGGCTGGCGGCGTCGAACCACTCTTCACGTGCTTTCCTGGCGACACGTGTGACGCGGGTGACTTTTCTACCTGGAGCGAGCTCGAGTTCGGTGTCGAGGTGCCTTCCGGGGGGTACAACACGGCAGACGACATGATCGATCACGTCGCGGAGTTCTTGCCGCAAGGCGACTACACTTGGGCATGGCAGATGGTGCAGACGAACAACGCCGTCCGAATCAAGATCAGCGGAAGTCCCGTCACGCACACGATGTATTCGTCTGGTTCCTCGCCCCGAGCAACTATTTCCGTGCTCAATGAGGAAGACTGGGCGGCCTCGACGCTCCTGGATTCGTTCCTGCCGGTTTGCCTGGGCGCCGCAGCCCTTCCTGACGGCAGCTGTCCTTCGCGGGCCGAAGTGGTCGGGACACGCGCTGATGTGACGACTCTCCTGGCGAGTGACGAGGAACTCGCAAGGAGTATTCTCTTGGCCAAACTGAACATTGCCTACGCAGAGTCGCTCGGAGCCCCCGCTGCGATCGGCCGTGTTTCGAGTACAGCCGACTTGGCAAGAGAAGTTCTTGATCTGGGAGACGAGGCGTTCCTGTCGGGAACACCCGACCAACTCCTCTTCGAACAGCTGGAGCTGATTCACGCGGGTCGATTGAACTTCGTTCAAGCGCCGCGAGTCGACCACGCTGGAGACGATGATGGGGACGGGGTTGCCAACGCCTTCGACAATTGTCCCAAGCTCGACAATCCGGGGCAAGCGGACCGGGATTCGGACGGCGTGGGCAATGCCTGCGAGGTCCACCCCACGGCCCACTGCGTATATACCGATGCTGATGGTTCCTATGCTGCGTTCGGTTACGTGAACGATGGTCCGGAGCGTCGTTTCCGAGCCGGAGCGTTCAATGGGCTGTCGGACTCGAGCGGAGCCCCGCCCCAGTACTTCCCGCACGGCACAGTGGAAGCGGCGTTGGTGGTCCCGATGGCTTCGTCGTCTGTGACCTGGTCTCTGAACGGCAGGTCTGCGACAGTGGACGCGACGACCGGAGCTTGCACGGACTGGCCTGGGCAAGGGCCGTATCCCTGCACGGCATCCCAGAAGGTAATTCGAGGGACATCGGCAGCCGATTCGCTGGAGGGCGACGGGGAGGACGTCTGCGCAATCGGCCTTGCCGGTGACGACCAGTTGTTCGTCTCTGGGGGGGAGGACACTGTCCTGGGAGGTGCCGGCGACGACGTGATCGAAACGGATTCGGTCCGGGCCACCGTGTTTGGCGGGTCTGGAGATGACTTCGTCACGGCTACATCAGGCGATCTCGTTGTCGATGGTGGCGACGGAAACGACGTTCTCACAGGTGCAGAAGGCGATGACGTATTTTATCCAGGTAAAGGCGTCGATCGGATCAGCGGCGGCGCCGGAAACGATCGAATCATCATCACCTCGGCGTGTGATCTCAGCCCGGGTTCGGTCTTGGACGGTGGACCGGGTACCGACTCGCTCTACTCCCCCATCGACCTCGTTGACATCGAAGCCCTCGGGGTGATGGTGACGAATGTCGAAGAGATCCACCTCACTTCGGAACTCGATCTCCCAGGTCAATGCTGGCAAGAGCTAGTCGGCCGTGGACCTGCCTACGGATCGGAAAGTGTAAAGCTCGCCGATCGTGCAAGTGTCCAGGACGATTCGGGTCGGTTGGCACCGGCCGTTTCCGGGGGATACCTCGAACTCGGGGTGCAAGGCTCGGCGAATGTCGTGTGGAGCGGTGGCGATGTTTGGCTGCGCAATTACGCGTTCGTCGAAAGCGATGTTGCATGCGGCGGTTCCTATGCGGAGCAGCACGGGGCGTTCGTTGGCGGCATCATCACGGAAAACGCGGCGCTCCCCTTGGGGGTCGACGACCTGTCTGCCTGGACCGAGGAGTTTTCCGGGGGCGCATCTCATACGCTCCAGAACGGCGCTTATCTGACGCTAGCACCGGGTGACCACGGCAACATGGACGTCAGCGGGACATCGACCCTCGAACTCACTGGCGGAATCTACCGTTTCGATTCCCTCAAGCTGGAGCCCGATGCGCGGCTGGTGGTGGATGAGACAAGCGGGCCTGTCATCATCATGGTCAGCGGGAACCTACAACTCCGTGGGCATGTTGAGCTTCTTGGTGGCGCCAGCATCCCAACGTTCGTCACATTCGATCAGAACACGACGACCCTCACTCGTTCGGTGACGGCGCGCGTCTTCGCACCGCGGGGCCGGCTCGTTCTCGAATCGCCCGGCACCCCATATTACGGAACCTTCGTGGCGAAGGAGCTCGAACTGCGCCCGGACGTGATCGCGATTCGCCGCTAGCACTGCGTGCTCAGCGGTCGTGCCGAGGGATCGGCACAGGCGCTCCAGCTGCGAGCGAGCGTTGGCTCGCTTGTCGTCGACTGGCCCTCCGCGGAGCGTACGTCCGTGAACCGTTGCGCGTCGTCGCTGCGCGGCCCAGGGGCTCGATTTGTAAGAAAAAGTTAATAATTGTCGCACCTTTTCGCATATTTTTCACGAAAAGTTGATAGTCGGAGCAGCGAGGGCTCACGCCGAACTTGCCACGGGCGCGGCTGGCGTAGCCTCGGGCTCCGTCGGGGTGCCCTCCCCAGAATCAAGGGGAAGGAAAGGTGGAGCGAAGGGGTGCAAGCTTGGTTTCGTGGGAGCCAGAGAATAGAGTGTCGAAAACGGGCCCGAGCGAGGAAAGATGTGCGTTCATCGCTGAACTCCGAGGGCCGCGTGGGACGGCAAGCTCGCGAAACGAACACAGTGTTCGTTTCGCGTGGAACCACAACTCTCCTTAATCGTTGAGTTTTTCGTCCGAGAAGGCGGAGTTTTTCGTCCGAGAAGGCGGAGTTTTTCGTCAAGGCACGCGAGGGCAAAGCCCGATGCGGCGCCCGCCAAACCCTAACAAACAAGCCAATCCCGAGGCACGCGAGGGCAACGCCCGATGCGTCGAACGCCAACCCCAACAAACAAGCCAATCCCGAGGCACGCGACGAGCCAAAGGCGAGGAGGAGTGACGAGGCGCGCCCAGCACCGCCGGCGACCAGGTGGGAGCCGCCGGAGCGCACGCGGAGGTTGGGGGTGAGCCTCGGGAATTCACTTCCCGAGGCGAGGGGGGCTGGGACAGCCCCCCTGAAAACTGAAAAAACGGGCCCAAAAACGCCATTTCAAAAACACCACGGAGGCGGGTCCCTCCCCCCACAAAACATGCTAGCTGGGGGCCCGTGCCGGCCCGCGACGATATTAAGAAGATTCTTCTGATTGGTTCTGGCCCGATTGTGATCGGGCAAGCTTGCGAGTTCGACTACTCGGGGACGCAGGGGGCGAAAGCTTTGCGCGACCTCGGGTACGACGTGGTCCTCGTCAATTCGAATCCGGCGACGATCATGACCGACCCGGAGCTCGTCAAGCGGACGTACATCGAGCCTCTCGACGTCCCCCACTTGAAGGCCATCATCGAGCGGGAGCGACCCGATGCGGTGCTTCCGACCCTCGGCGGTCAGACCGCTTTGAACCTTGCCTTGAAGCTGCACGACGAGGGCGTCCTCTCCAAGAACGGCGTGAAGCTCATCGGCGCGCAGGTCGACGCCATCCGCAAGGCCGAAGACCGACTCCTCTTCAAGGACGCGATGGCCAAGGTGGGGCTCGAATGCTGCAAGTCGGGCTACGCCCACTCGGTCGAAGAAGCCCGCGAGATCGTCAAGGAGACGGGCTATCCGGTCATCCTCCGCCCCTCCTTCACCCTCGGCGGTCAGGGCGGCGGCATCATCGAGGACGAGTCGGAGCTCGAGGAAAAGGTCCAGTGGGCCATCGACCAGTCGCCGACCAACGAGGTGCTGGTCGAGGAGAGCATCCTGGGCTGGAAAGAGTACGAGCTCGAGGTCATCCGCGACAAGAACAACAACTTCATCGTGATCTGTTCGATCGAAAACATCGATCCGATGGGCGTGCACACGGGCGACTCGGTGACCGTGGCTCCGGCCATGACGCTGACCGACCGCGAGTACCAGCGCCTGCGTGACCAAGCGCGCACGGTGATGGAGGAGATCGGTGTCGAGACGGGCGGCTCCAACGTGCAGTTCGCAGTCGATCCGAAGACGGGGCGCGTGATCGTCATCGAGATGAATCCGCGCGTGTCACGATCGAGCGCGCTGGCGTCGAAGGCCACGGGCTACCCCATCGCGAAAATCGCGGCCAAACTCGCCGTCGGGATGACTCTCGACGAGCTCGAGAACGACATCACGAAGACGAGCGCCGCGTTCGAGCCGACCATCGATTACACCGTGGTGAAGTGGCCGCGGTTCGCTTTCGAGAAGTTCCCCGGTGCCGACGACAAGCTCGGGACGCAGATGAAGAGCGTGGGCGAAGTGATGGCCATCGGGCGCACCTTCCCCGAAGCATTCCAGAAGGCCGCCCGCTCCCTCGAGACGGGCAAGAACGGCTTCCAGTCTCTGCACGACCGGGTCGATTACCGCGTCCTCGCTCAGAAGAAGGAGTCGAAGCGGGACATGGCCAATGAAGCCCCGCCCCAAAACAAACCGCGGCCGAGCCTTCCCCCCGCGTCTCCGGACGAGCTTTCGACCGCTCTACGCAGCGTGATCAAGCGTCCAGCGGCCGATCGGCTGTTCTTCGTCGGGGATGCGCTGCGCGCTGGGATCAGCGCAGCGGAGATCACCGAGATCACCGGCATCGATCCTTGGTGGATGGCGCAATTCGAGCGCATCGTCGATTTCGAATCGAAGATCCAGCGCGCGTCCGAGCTCACTCGAGACCTGCTGTGGGAGGCCAAGCGGCTCGGGTTCGGGGACGCCCAGATTGCCGATCTGCGCGGCATCCCGGAGGATAGCGTGCGCAAGCTACGCAAAGACTTCGGCTTGATTGCTACTTTCGGGCGCGTGGACACGTGCGCCGCGGAGTTCCCGGCATTCACGCCGTACCTGTACTCGAGCTACGAAACGGAGTCGGAAGCCAACACGACCGACCGCAAGAAGGTCATCATCCTCGGTGGCGGCCCCAACCGAATCGGTCAAGGGATCGAGTTCGACTACTGCTGTTGTCACGCGGTGTTCGCCCTTTCGGAGATGGACATCGAGACCATCATGGTCAACTGCAACCCCGAGACGGTCTCCACCGACTACGACACGGCGGACCGCCTCTACTTCGAGCCGCTCACCCTCGAAGATGTGCTCGCGATCGTCGACGAAGAGCGCAAGACGGGAGAACTCCTGGGCGTCATCGTCCAGTTCGGCGGCCAGACGCCGCTCAAGCTCGCGGTGCCCCTGCAGGAGCGCGGCGTGAAGCTCCTCGGCACGAGCGCCGATGCCATCGACCGCGCGGAGGATCGCAAGAGATTCGATGCACTGCTCACGAAGCTCGGTCTGCAGCGGCCGAAAGCCGGCATCGCGCAGAACCCGGCTGAAGCCAAGCAAATAGCTCTCGATATCGGGTTCCCCGTCCTCGTGCGCCCCTCCTACGTACTCGGCGGTCGCGCGATGATGATTTGCGAGAACGAAGCCGAACTCGAGGATTACGTCGGGATCGCCGTGGACGCGGCCAAGGACGAAGGTCGTCAGCCGATCCTCCTCATCGACCAGTATCTGAAGAACGCGGTCGAAGTGGACGTGGACTGTGTCGCCGACGGAAAGAAGGCCGTGATCGGTGGCGTGATGCAACACATCGAGGAAGCGGGTGTTCATTCGGGTGACTCGACGAGCGTCCTCCCCCCCCACACGCTGCCCCCCGACGTCGTGGGTCAGATCGAAGCCCACACGCGGGCTCTGGCGCTGGAACTCGGCGTCGTTGGTTTGATGAACGTGCAGTTCGCGATCAAGGAGCGCGAGGTGTACGTGATCGAGGTCAATCCTCGTGCGTCTCGTACGGTACCCTTCGTTTCGAAAACGACGGGACGTCCTCTGGCGAAGATCGCCGCCAAGGCGATGGCGGGGATGTCGCTCGAGGAGCAGGGAGTCGTCGATCAGGCAATCCCCACTCACGTCGCCGTGAAAGAGTCCGTCTTCCCGTTCAACAAATTCCCGGGCGTCGACACCATCCTCGGCCCGGAGATGCGGTCCACCGGGGAAGTGATGGGCGTGTCGGTGAATGCGGCCATCGCGTTCGGGAAGGCCGTGAATTCGACGGGCTCTTCGCTGCCGACGAGCGGCAAAGCGTTCATCAGTGTGAAGCAGGACGACAAAGAGACCGCGTGCTACCTGGCGCGTCGTCTTCGCAATCTGGGCTTTACCATCGTCGCGACGGAGGGCACCGCCCAAAGCCTCAAGAGCGCGCGCATTCCCGCCGAGCGCATCAACAAGGTGATGGAGGGCTCCCCTCACGTGGTCGATTCCATCAAAGATGGCGAGATCGCGCTCGTCATCAACACGACCCAAGGCAGCAAGGCGATCCGAGACAGCTACTCAATCCGGCGCAACGCGCTGCTCGAAGGCGTCCCGTACTTCACGACGATTGCAGCTGGAGTCGCCGCCGTGGAGGCGATGGAAGCCAACGCTCTCATTCCGCGAGGCAAGGTCGCGGGAGTGCGTTCGATCCAAGAATGGCACGCCCGGGCGCTCCAAGCGTC
>CBFGUR010000064.1:0-25994 GCA_965652275.1 uncultured Polyangiaceae bacterium
AGCCGGCCCACGATCAGCAGAGCCGGCCCACGATCAGCAGAGCCGGCCCACGATCGATCAGTCCGTATCGAAGACTTCTTCAGGCTCACTGCGGTCGCCGCTTGGAGCACTCAAGAAAAGCAGCGGCACCACGCTCATGGCGCCGATCAAAACGGACACGATTTTAGCCAGTGTGAAAAGGCCTTCTTCGTACATGACGTGGTTGAAGTTAGTCGACGGCGGCACGGGATCAACGAAAACCGGCCGATGCGCGGGCGAAATCGCCTGACGAGCGGCGTTTTCCTCCAAATAAGCCCGGGCCCTCTGTTCAGCCGCTCAGCACCTGCTTGGCGATGGTGACCCTTTGCAAATTGCTCGTTCCCTCGTAAATCTTGCCGATTTTCGCATCTCGGTAGAGCTTTTCGGCCAAAAATTCACGCGTGAACCCGACCCCCCCGAGAAGGTCCACCGCCATGGAGGCGAGGCGCTCGGCGACCTCCGAGGCACGCAGCTTGGCCATCGCCGCCTCGGTCAGAAATGGGCGACCGGCGTCCTTGAGCCGCGCGGCGTTGTAGACCAGCAGCCGCGCCGCCTCGAGATCCGCGCGCATCTCCGCAATCTGGAACTGAACTCCCTGAAAATCGGCAATCCTCTGTCCGAACTGCTTGCGCTCGCTGACGTGCGCCACGGCCAGATCGAAAGCTGCGTGAGCGATGCCAACCATCTGTGCCCCGATGCCAATGCGCCCCTCGTTCAGAGTCTCGATCGCAATCTTGTATCCCTTGCCCAGCTCGCCCAGGACGTTTTCCTTGGGCACCTTCACTCCGTCCAGCGTTAGCCCGCACGTACTCGATGCACGGATCCCGAGCTTGTCCTCCTTTGCCTCGACGGAGAAACCCTCGTAGCCCCGCTCGACGACGAAGGCCGTGATCCCTCGGTAGCCCTTTTCCGGGGCCGCATTGGCGAAGACCACGAAGAAATCGCTTTCCGCTGCATTGGTGATCCAGAGCTTCGACCCGGTGAGGACGAAGTGATCGCCGGCGTCGACGGCGCGCGTCTTCAGCGCAAAGGCGTCGCTCCCACTCTCGGCCTCGCTGAGTGCGTAGGAGCCCACCCATTTGGTGGACAAGAGCGGAAGATACTTGGCTCGTTGAGCCGCGGTTCCGTTCCTCAGTATCGTGTTGAGTACGAGAGTGTTCTGCACGTCGAGGAGCACCGAAACGCTGGCGTCGACCCGAGCTAGCGCCTCGACTGCGATGATGGCGCTGAAGAAATTGGCACCTGCTCCTCCGTGCTCCTCTGGGACCTCGATGCCCATGACCCCGAGCTCGAACAGCCCATCGACGATTTGTCGCGGCATCACCCCTGCTGTGTCCATCTCTCGGACCCGAGGCGCGATTTGCCGCTTTGCAAAGTCGTACACCGTCTCTTGAAGGAGGCCTTCTTCCTCGGTGAGCATCGTGAGCGCGGGCCTGCTTTCCATCATGAATTCAGTGTCGCCCGAAACCGGGCCGGACGAAAGGCGTGGAGATGGTGTGGGTGGCGAGCGGATGCTAGGCAGGCGAAGCGCCATGGCAGGCAATACATTTGGTCAGGCTTTTCGAATCACTACCGCTGGTGAGTCCCACGGACCCGGGAACGTCGTGATCGTCGACGGGTGTCCGCCCGGAATCCCTCTGTCGGTCGAAGACCTGACGATCGACCTCGATCGCAGAAAGCCGGGCCAAAGCAAAGTCGTCACCCAACGCAAGGAGTCCGACACGCCGGAGATCCTGTCGGGTGTTTTCGACGGCTACACCACGGGAACCAGCATAGCGATCCTGGTCCGAAACGAAGACCAGCGAAGCCGCGACTATTCGGACATCGCCGACAAGTACCGCCCAGGCCATGCCGACTACACCCTCGATCAGAAGTATGGCCGTCGCGATTTCCGCGGCGGCGGTCGTTCGAGCGCACGTGAAACGGTGGCGCGAGTCGCAGGCGGAGCCATTGCGAAGAAGCTCTTGAAAATGGAACTTGGCGCCGAGGTGCTCTGCTACGTCAAGCAGATCGGACCGATCATCGCGAACGTCGACCCCGGCGCCGTTACGCTCGAACAGATCGAGAAGCTTCCAGACGGGGCGCCCAACATCGTTCGCTGCCCCGACGCCGAGGCCGCGGAAAAGATGGTCGACCTGATCCAAGAGGTCCGCAAAGATCAGGACTCCATCGGAGGCGTGGCCGAGCTCGTCGCCCGAGGTATCCCCGCCGGTCTCGGTGAACCCGTCTTCGACAAGTTGAAGGCCGATCTCGGTAAGGCTCTCTTCAGCCTGCCAGCGGTGCTCGGCGTCGAGTACGGGGTGGGGTTCGGCGCCGCTACGCTCCGGGGCAGCCAGAACAACGACGAATTCGTTCCTGGCTCATCGGGCGACATCACGACCGCGTCCAATCGTCACGGCGGAATGTTGGGCGGCATATCGAGCGGCAAGCCCATCGTGCTGCGCGCGGTCATCAAGCCGACTAGCAGCCTATCGCGGGAACAAAACACGGTGACCACGGGCGGCACCGCCACCACGATTCGCACGAAGGGGAGGCACGACCCGTGTCTTTTGCCCCGGTTCGCCCCCATGGGTGAGGCGATGGTCGCGTTGGTCCTGGCCGATCATTTCGTTCGCCAGAGGGGCCAGCGCGGCTCGCTCTGAGTTCGCCCTTTTCAGATCCTCTGAACGACTCGAGTATCACCGAGCGGCGTTGTCTCGGGCACATAGGCCACTGCGCCATCGAGTTTTTCGACCAGTCGCACGATCAGTCGGGCGCTGGCCACCTGCTTGGGCGGAGGATTCCCCCCTCGAATTCGTCGGTCGATCCAGTAGCGAGCGACATCGTCCGGATCCATGTCGAGAACGGCCCTGTCGAACGCAACGCGAACCTCGTGTTTGGCGGGGAAGTTGAACGGCACGATTCTCTTCCCGCCGCCCCAGGACTGCTTTCTGGTAGTGAAAATGGCGGCCAAGTCTGCCAAGGACGGAGTTTCGGAGTTGGACGGATGAACGATCACCACCAGGTTGGCCCCCGCTCGAACCGGCGCCACGAGCGAGGTTCCCAATATCGCGGCCGAACCGGCGAGCAGCGTTCTGCGCTGTATGAGAGGCGTCTTCGGAATCGGCATTCTCGTCTCTTCGACGGTCGGCGGCCCACCGGCGGCCGAACCGTCCAACCTAAGTGCCCATAGCGTGTCCGATTTCCGCGGCGAAGAAAACGCTCTTCTCGAGGCCGTTCTTTTGACGAAAAAGAGCCACGGGCAAAGCGAAAGGACTCCAAAGTGGCCTAGCTAGATCCATGGAAGCCAGGCAGATGGCGAGCTAAAGCTCATCGGTGAGCTTCTTGAATTGCCTTTCGAATTCGGCGTCGGTGAGCCCTTTCGGGATGCAGCCGAGCGCCCCGGTAGACCGGACGAGCTGCTGGAGCTCGGTTCGATCCTTGCTCGAATGCAGGATGATGTGCGTCTCGATTCCTCGTCGCCGCAGAAAACTCGCCAATTCGCCACCAGACATGGCGGGCATCATCACGTCGAGGAGCATCACCCAGGGCTGGTTTTGGACGATCCACTGGGACGTGCCGAGGACCTGATCACGACAAATGACGTCGTGCCCCAGGGCCGTGACTCGTTCTTCCGTCACAGCCAAGACGATGGGATCGTCGTCCACGACCAGTACTGTTCGACCGCCCTCGGGCATCGCACCATGGAATTAACACGCACCCAATGCGTGGTCAATTTCTCCCGGGTGGGGGTTAGGTGTGGCGAAGAAGGGACATGTGAGTGGAGGCCCTTCGGGGTGTCGCTTCGAGTGAATCACCGATCGAGATCACCCGGCGACCACATCCCTCGCAGTCAATTCCCTAAGTGCGCGGGGGTCATTCATTCCGCGACGGACCGTCCGTAAGATCGTCCATGAGTGGAAGGGCCCGATGGAATGAACGGAATGATAGAACGGACTGACGAGGCGACCAAGAGCGCCGCGAGGCCGAAAGCATCGCGCAGCGCCGCTCGAGGAACGTCTTCTACAATCCTTCTGAATGACCAGGAACGATCTCGGATTCTTTCGACGGCTCGACTCAAGGTCATTCTCTCGGTGTTCGTCGTCGCGCTGCTCCTAGGGCTCGGAGGACTCGCATTCCTCCAAGTCAGTCGCATTTTCGACGAACTCACCCCGGCGGTCGCCCGCGATCTGTCTTGGAAGACGGAACGCGGCGCGGCCGAGCTGAGCTACACGACCGAACTCGCCCTCGCCTTGGGAGAAAAGGAAGCCATTCGGGCAGCCGCTAAAACCTATCTGGACGACGCAGACGTCAAGTCGCTCGTCGTGAAGGACGCCGAAGACCGAGTTCTTTTCGCTCACCCACCGCAGGCGACGTCCCGGGCCGAACTCCTTTTCCGGGGCGCGCCCGGCACGGCTCACGAGGCGGCCGAATCCTACGTCGCTTGGTTGCCGGTGGACATCGAAGGTGCAGAAATCGGAAAGGTCGCTCTGGAGGTATCCAAAGCTCGGCTCAGGGCAGGAGCGGAGCTTCGTCAAGACATCCTCAAAGGCGTTGGATTCGGGAGCCTGGTCGCGTTCATCATCTCGCTGTTTTTCGTCTCGTTTTACATCGCACCGCTCGTGCGCATGACCGAGCGCGCCTTCATCGATCTCGAGCAGCGCACCCGGGAAGCGCTCGAGTCTGCCCGTTTGAAGACTGAGTTTCTGGCGAACATGAGCCACGAGATCCGCACTCCAATGAATGGCGTCATCGGAATGGGCGAGCTCCTCAACAAAACATCGCTCACCAAGAAACAACGACGCTACGTCCGCACCATTTCGACGTCAGCCAGCGCGCTTCTGACGATCATCAACGACATTCTGGATTTTTCGAAGATCGACGCAGGCAAGCTCGCCGTACGGCCCGTCGAGACGGACGTGAAACGGCTCACGGAGGAAGTCGCCCAGCTTCTCGCCCCCCAGGCGCAGTCCAAGGGCGTCGAACTGATGTCCGTCATCGGGGCAGACATCCCCCGCGAGGTCATGGTCGATCACGACCGTCTCCGACAAATCTTGAACAACATTGCCGGCAACGCCGTCAAGTTCACGAACCAGGGATCCATCGTGATCCGCGTCTGGCTCGACGAGCAACTCCGTGAGGACGACGCCTGCGTGCTGGGTTTCAGCGTGACAGACACTGGCATCGGTATCGCTCCGGAAGACCAGAGCCGGGTCTTCGAACATTTCAGCCAGGCCGACGGTTCTCTGACGCGCGTCGCTGGCGGAACCGGTCTGGGCCTTTCGATCAGCAAGCACCTCGTGGAACTGATGGGCGGATCCCTCTCGCTCCAGAGTGAGGTCGACAAGGGGAGCTGTTTCTCCTTCAAGATTCGCGTCGACGTCGTGAGCGGCGAGGGCTCGCGACCGACTGGACGGCTGCCAAGAACCTTGATCGTCGACGACAATCAAACGAACCGAACGGTTTTCGAGGAACTATTCCAGTCGTGGGGTATCCCCAATGACAGCGCTCGCAATGCCGATGAGGCGCTCGAGATGCTCGCAGAGGCGGAAGACGAAGGTCGCCCGTTCGAACTCGTCCTCCTGGACCAGTTGATGGACGGAATGGACGGGACGCAGCTCGCCTACGAAATCCGCAAACGGGCGGGGAACCGCGCGCCCAGGCTGGTTCTGGTCACGTCTATGTCGGAAAGCGAAACCCTGGACGCCGTGTTCGACGACGGTCTGTCCAAGCCGGTACTCCAGGATGATCTGCGTCGGGTCGTGCAGGGCAGGGACAGCTCGAGTTCCATCGAGACGGCGGCAGACGATGGCCAGCGCGAATTCGTCGGCAAGCCGCGGATCTTGGTGGCCGAAGACAATCCCATCAATCGGGAGGTCATGCGGGAGATCCTCGATGAGCTCGAAATCCTCGCTGATCTGGTCGAAAACGGACAAGAGGCGATCGAAGCCATCGAGAAGGGGAACTACCCCCTCGTGCTCATGGATTGTCAGATGCCCGTCCTGGACGGCTACGAGGCGACGCGCATCATTCGCCGTCGCAAGGACGAAAAGGCTCAGATCCCCATCGTGGCCGTGACGGCCCACGCCGTGCAGGGCGAACGAGAAAAGGCCATCGCCGCCGGCATGACCGACTACATTACCAAGCCGGTGACCATCACCCGACTAGTTCGGATGATGGCCAAGTATCTCGAAACACGAGTGGTCGATTCCGTCCGACCACAACCTGGCTCCGACCGAGGTGCCGCCGCCAACGAAGGTCGACTGACCATCCCGGACGCCGAAGGCCCACCCGCTCTGGACCCGGGTGTCCGTCGTTCGAAAGCGGTGGTGAAGATCTTCAGAAAAACCGTACCCGATCAGCTCGCGGGCTTGAAAGAGGCGATCAGCAGCGGCGATTCGAACGAAGTGAAGCAGTCTGCTCACAAGCTGAAGGGTGGTTGTCTGGCCCTGGGCGCGACGAGAATGGGTTCCCTCTGCGCTAGCCTCGAACCGTTCCCCGATGACGCTCAACAGCTCTTCAAGCAGCTGCAAGCCGAACACGAAGTCGTCCTCGAGGCGCTCTTCGCCGAACTCGGGGAGTGAGTGGCCAAGGAAAGCGCGGGGACGCCAGCCCGCGCTCGCTCACTTAGCGCGCGGCGCGAACCTCAGTGACTTCGAGCAGTTCGCAAAGCTCGGTGACCATCTTCCTGGCGTGCTGAAGGCCGCTTTCGGTAGTTACCGAGTGGCGGGTCAGGCGCCCGTCCGGCGTGAGACGATAACCGCCCGCGGACCTTTCGATGAGGGGCACGAGGCGATCCGGGGAAAGCGGCGTGTCGTCTCGAAGGTGCATGGTAGCGTTCTTGCTGCTCGCACTCAGCCCCAAGGCTCGGAGCCGGCGGAGTTGAGTCTTGATTCGCATGACTTCCGAAAACCGCCTCGCGGCCGGCGGTGCGGATCCGAAGCGGTTTTTCAGTTCCTCGTCGAGCCTTTCGATCTCCTCCTCGCTGCGGCAGAGTGCGTAGCGCTTGTAGAGGCTCAAACGGATACCGATGTCTTCGATATAGTCTTCGGGCAGAAGCGCTTCCACATCGATGGAAAGTTCGGGATCGACCTCGGTGATGTATTGCTCCCCACGGAGGTCCGCGGCAGCCTCTTCCAGCATCTGGGAAAAGAGCTCGAACCCGACCTTGGCGGTGAAGCCGCTTTGGTCTGCCCCCAAGAGTTCTCCAGCGCCGCGGATTTCCATATCCATCGTCGCAATATGAAACCCGCTCCCGAGCTCCGTGTATCGTTCGAGAGCGCTGATGCGAGAGCGCGCTTCATCCGTCAGCCGGGCGTCCGAGGGAACGAGCAAATAGCAGTACGCGCGTTCCGAGGAGCGACCCACTCTACCCCGAATTTGATAGAGTTGGGAAAGACCGAAGAGGTCGGCTCGATCGATGATGATGGTGTTGGCATCCGGAATGTCGAGACCGCTTTCGACGATGGCCGTCGCGCACAGCACGTCGAATTGTCCGTCGACGAACCCGAGCATCGCCTTTTCGAGGGCGCGTTCGGTCATTTGGCCATGACCCACCGCAATGCGCGCCTCCGGTACGAGCCGTCTCAGGAGCTCGGCCCGCTCGTAGATCCCTTCGACTCGATTGTGCACGTAATAAACCTGCCCGCCGCGGTCGAGTTCACGCCGAACGGCAGTCTCGATGACGCGTTCGTCGAAGCGTGAGGTGATGGTGCGGATGCTGCGCCGTTCCTGGGGCGCAGTGGCGATGACCGACATGTCCCGCAGCCCTCCCACGGCCAGGTTCAGGGTTCGAGGGATCGGCGTCGCGCTCAGGGTCAGAACGTCCACTGCACGCCGCAGCTCCTTGAGCCTCTCCTTGTGCGTGACGCCGAACCGCTGTTCTTCATCGACGATGAGGAGCCCGAGGTTCTTGAAGTAGACGTCCTTCGACAGGAGTCGATGCGTACCGATAACGACGTCGATCTTCCCTTCGCGCAAATCGCTGAGAGTCTTGTCTTGGGCTTTCTTGGTCTGGAACCGACTGAGCCCCGCGACCTGAATGCCCGTCTCCTCGAAGCGCTTTTTGAACGTTCGGAGGTGCTGCTCGGCCAACACCGTCGTCGGACAGAGCAACGCCACCTGCCGGCCCATGTGCGCCGAAAGAAATGTCGCCCGCAGAGCCACCTCCGTTTTCCCAAAACCGACGTCTCCGCATACGAGGCGATCCATCACCGTTTCCTTGCGCAGATCGTCGACGACATCGAAAATGGCGGCCGATTGGTCCGGCGTTTCGTCGTGAGGAAAGGAGGCCTCGAACGCAGCAAAGTCGTCGCCTGGGGGATCGATGGGGTCCCGGCGGACTGCCTTGCGTTCAGCGTAGAGCTTGAGGAGACGGTCGGCGATTTGTCGCGCCTTCTTCTTCACCGTCGCCTTCGTCTTGGCGAACGTCTGCCCTCCGAGTCGGTCGAGGCGCGGGGCCGCTTCGCCGGAGAACTTCTGGATCTGATTGAGCCGATAGACCGGCAGCATCAGCTTGTCGCCGCCGTAGTACTCCACCACGAGCAGCTCGACCATCGACTCGCCGACCACACGGTGTTCGAGACCGACGTAGCGCCCAATGCCGTGTTCGACGTGAACCACGAAGTCACCTAGGGAAAGAGACCGCAAGTCGTCGAGCACGGCAGCCAAGGCGGCCTGGGGTTTGCGTTTGACACCATGGTGCCGCCTGCCGAAAATCTCCTCCTCCGTGAGGAACACGATCTGCTCCAGCGGCGCAATCAGTCCTCGCGACAGGTCCCCCGTCGTCACGATCAGCTCCCCGCCCCGCCCGGTCTGACCCAAAGCGGCCGAACCTGACGTCGGTCTGAGCTCGCGATGCTCGAGAAGGTGAGCGAGTCGCTCGGCCTGAGTGTTGATGCGTGCGGTGATGACCACGCAAAACCCTTCCTCGTGCCAGGCTCGGATCTGACGGCTCAGCGGCTCGAGCCCCGCACTGCGTCCCGCCGACTTGCGGGCCGCCTCGAGTTTTTGTGCGAGTTCATCCTGCGAGGAGAAGGCGAGCTGAGGACAGCCCTCCGGCGCCTGGCCCAGCGAGAAGAATCCCCGTTCGTCTCCCCCCACGATGGCCGAGCGATGGAGACAAAGAACCGGACGACCCGTGATGGTTTCGTCGAGATCGCGTTCGAGCAGATAATGCGATTCGATGGGGAAGTGAGGTTGTTCTTCGGCATTCTGCTCGGCCTGTCGGACCTGCTCGAGCTCGCTTCGCACTTCGTCGATCACCAGATCGGGTTCATGAATGACGATGAGGCTATCGTCGGGTAGCTGGCTAGAAAGGCCGACGAGCTCGGAGTACGCGGGGAGATAGCCGCCCGAACCGATGAACAGGTGCCCCTCGCTTACGTCCTCGATGAGGGCGCGCGCCTTTTTCGTCGGCAGCGAGACGAGGTCGCACAGAGACTGCATCGTCTCGGCCGCTCGCTTGCGACTCGACTCGGTCAGCACGCTCTCGCGCGCTGGTGAGACGATGATCTCTGTCCCACTCGCGTCGAGAACCTTGGCAGAGAGATCGGCTTCTTTGAAGGTGAGTTGCGTCTCTGGGTTGTACGGGCGGGCCGACTCCAGCACCTCGAAGTTCACCGAAAGTCGAACGGGAACGTCGCTCGTCGGCGGCCAGACATCGAGGATATCGCCACGGACGGCGAAGGTCCCCGGATCCTCGACTACGGGCGCTCGACCGTATCCACCCGCGACGAGACGCCGAGAAACCTCGTCGAAGTCGATAGGCTGGCCGATCCCGAGGCGAACCGTCCCCGACAGAAGCAAGTCAGCGGGCGCCACCCGCCTGATCCATCCACGCGCCGTCGTCAAAAGAACGTCGAGTCGCCCCAGGTGGAGCAGACTGAGGGTGCCGGCTCGGCTCAGGGTAACCGTACGGTCCGGACGTGATCCGTCGTAGGGAGTCGACTCGCTCGCTGGAAGGTACGAGACGATCGCCTCGGGGGCATAAGTCGAAAGATCGTCGAGAACACGAAGCGCCTCCTCGTGCGTCTTTACGATCAGGACGACCGTTCGCGGATCGCGACTGCGGAGGAGGCTCACGACGTAGGCCGCAGCCGATCCCTCGGCGCCCTGGGCATGAAGCACAGCGCCAGGCGTCGGCACGAGCGTTGCGGCGCTCCTGAGAGCTCCAGATGGGAGAGAGGCGGTCACGTTTCGTTCTCAGGGGCCGGCCTGTGCGATGGCGTCTGTCTGCCGCGCTGCCAAAATCAAATGGTTGCGGGCCAGATGAGTCCAGGGTCCGTCCGGGTGACGATCGAGATGAGCTCGGAGGCTCCTCTGGGCGGACTCCGGCTGTCCCAAGCGAAGCTGGAGGATCCCTTCCGAAAGAAGCACGGGGTAGTCGCTATCGACTTTCCCTAGCGCGCGAACGAACCCGAGTTGGTTGGCGGTCCGAGTCATGAGATCCGTAGGAGCGCCGGCGGGGTGCTCGAGGTTGCTCGCGTAGTACCGACGCTGCTCCTCCAAGGAGGGCCCGAATGGGTGGGCCCCGTGCAGCCCCGTCACCTTCCCCCAATGAACTCGGAAAAATAGCCGCAGTTCATCTTCTCCGAGAACGAGCTCCCCGTCGCGAAGCCACGACTCGCTTGCGATGCGAACGAAGGGTCCTCCCAGCTCTTGCAGGTCGGAGCTCGGCTTTCCGGTATCTAGCCAATGCCGTACCGCATCGAGAAAGAGCTGACCTTGGAGAGCTCGAAGCCTCAAGAGTGCGTCGGTCCCAGAAAGAATGCCCTCCGACGCTTCACGGTGGCGCAATCTCGCAACTTCTCTCCGGAGCGAGTCGAGCGACTGCCCAGCGATGCGGCTCTCGTTCTCTGGGGGACGTCCGACTCGTCGAAACAACTCACCAATCGCTCTCGTTTCCTTGTCGAGAGATCCGTCTCTCACCGAAATTGCAAGAAGAATCTCTTCGCGTTCGCGAGAAGACGCGCGGGACGCATCGACCGACGGAAGGGGCAGGATCTGTGGATAGGTGGGACGAGGTACGACGACCATGGCGCCACTGAGAGAGAGTGCTACGACGGTAAGCGCAACTTCATTTCTCAGACGCAATATCTTCGAGCTTCCGCGCGCGCGCGGCGACGTCTTCTTCGCGTTCCGATCGTCTGTCGAGGGAGACTCCATCCTTGCCTCTGTGCTACCTTGACAGACTAGCGGGTCCGTTCACATTTTCATCCCGCTCACCCGTTTCCCCTACAGGATCGATAGTTCGGAGGCACCTTGCGCGAGAAGCGACAACATCACAGAGCCGTCTTGGAAGTTCCAGTTCGTGTCGTCCCGAAGGACGGACAGTCCTGGGAAACCCAGTCGCTGGACATCAGCATCGGGGGTATGCTGCTCACCGGCACGAGCCCCGCTCCCATCGGTAGCGAGGTGACGCTCAGCTTCGAGCTGTCGAAACTCGGGGTCGTATCCATGCCTGGGTACATCCGATGGACTTCGGCCCGAGGCGTCGGCATTCAGTTCGGATTGATCGGACCGCGGGAAGTGCACGCCATCGGCGGCCTGGTGCGCGAGCAGGCTGTCGCTTCCTGAGAGCGAGCGACGACACTTTCCTCATGGTCCCGCGGGCGAGTTGCGCCGCGGCGACGTGATCGAGACTCAGGGGCTCGGAGCGAGCCCGCACGCCGGTCCTCGTGCCGCTGACTTCTTGCCCTTCGATTTGAGCGGCGGGTCGTCGGTCGTCTTGGGGCGAGTGAGTTCGTCACGAGGAAGTGGTTCCCACCTCAGGCTCTCACCCATCGTGCCGAGCAGCTTCTTGGTCGTGAAACGCTTGAGCGACAGAATGTAGAGCCCGTCGTCCTTGTTGCGCGTGGAGAAAAACGCCAACAAGCGCCCATCGGGGCTGCACGCTGGAAAGCTGTTCGAGCCCTGGTTCTGCGTCAGGCGAACGAGGCCCTTCCCGTCGGGTCGGGACATCACCAAGTCCTGGCGATCACCGCCCACCGACACCGCGTAAATCAAGAACACCCCATCCTCGGTGTCGCAAAACGTCGGAGCGGATGCCGTGAAACCGTTGGGGGAGACGGCCTTACCGTCCACGTAAATCCGCTGTGAGCCATGATTCTCAGACCCTCCGACCCAGGCGAGGTCTCCCTCGGGACTGAAGGCGGGATGAGTAGCCAGCTCGGTAGTCGACACCTTCTTCATGGAGGAGCCGTCCGGATTGCCGACATAGATCGAGCTGGTTCCGTTTTCGGATACAGCGACGGCTAGCTTGGACTTGTCTGCGTTGAAGGCGGTGCTGTAGATGTTGCCCGGGAACCCGAGCTTGACCGGGACGGGCTTGTCGTTGGGATCGGTCGCGCTCTTCTTGTAGAGCTGAAACGGCGTGTAGTTCTTGCTCCGAGAATAATAAAGCTGACCCCCGGGCCCGAAGTTGGGGCCGATGGACGTTTCGTTCTCGGGAGTCTGTGGCTGCAGGCCCCAACCGTCCGAATCCACCGCAAAGACGCGAAGGTTGCGCCCCCAAGGACCGCTGAAGGTAAACCGGCTGGAAAACCCGCCCGGACGACCCGTCAGCGCGCCGAGCAGATCATCGGTGATTTGATGGGAGGTCTTCCGGACGTTCTCCTTGTCGACCACCAGTTTGGTCTCGTAAACCGGTTCCTTGCCGGCGCTGGGAAAGTACGCCAGCCCCAGCACTTCGATGCGCCCACTCTCGTGATTGCGAGCAGCAACTTTGACGATCGCCTCCGCCCCCAAGCTTTGCCACGCCTCGACGTCGACGGGATCGTTGAACCCGTATGTGCCGGGAGGCGCGTTCTTGTCGGGGATGAGCTGGAACATCCCGCTGAGCTCGAGATCCTTTCTCACGACGCTCCGGACGATGACGTCTTCGAGCGCGGGAGACAGGGATGGTAGAATCGCGATCGTGGGAATGTGTTCCTTTACGGAACCGGTCACGATGATCTCGCCGAGCACGTCCTCATTGGGAACGTTCGACTTCTTCTCGGCCTTCGAATCCTGGGCCCAAGCCGATCCGGTCAAGCTGAATGTCAGCGCCACGGTCGTCAAACGGATGGTCAATCGCCTCCCAAACATGGGGGCTCCATAGCCCTCCTGCTGTCGGCGGTCCAAGGTACCGCTAGATTGAGCGGCTATTTTCTATCGAGATAGAGACTGGAGGTGCTGGGCTTGGGCTTGGGAGCCGGCCGAGGCGCTGGTTCGGGTGCGGGGGCCGGGGCCGGCGGGGGAGCGGCGACAGGCGCAGGTCGGGGCGCTGGACGCGACGCAACCGGTGGTGGGACGGGGTCTTTGGGCTGGGCTTCGTCTCGCGCAGCGGTCTCCTCGTCCTCGGTCTCCTTGTCTTCGGGCTCGTCGACGGCGGCTTTTTCTTTGTCTTCGGTTTGGGGCTCGGGAGGTTCTACCGTTTCAGCGGCGGGCGTTTCGGGCGGACCGTCACTCGCGACGACGGGTTCCTGCTCGGTCTTGTCGTCGCCCCTGCCGGAGCCGAACAACACGAAAGCGCCAGCCCCGAGAAGCACGGCGGCGATGCCCACGAAAAGCGGAGCCTTGCTCGAGCTGGTGGGCGGCTTGTAGTCCGGTTGCTCATGAGCCGATCCGCCCAAGGTCGTCGCCGAAAGACCCTCGGATTCTTGGGTCGAGCGCCCCGGGTACACAGGGCTCGTCACGGTGGAAACCTGCACCCCCGTTTTCCCGAGTCCCGCCGTGTACGCAAGATCGGCGATGCTCGGGCGTGCGCTCGCGGCAACTCCGAGAACCTTGCTGATCCGCTCCACCGAATGAACGGCGGGCGCGCTGGCATATGCCGAGATGTCGGCAGCAAAATCAGCGACGGATTGGTACCTCTCGTCGCGATTCTTGGCGAGAGCCTTGTCGATGATGCGCTCGAGATCGACGGGTGCCCCGGGGCGGAGCTCGGTCAAACGCGGCGGTGGATTCTGCAGCACCTGGACGCAGATTTCCGGAATGGTTTCGCCCTGGTAGGGGACTCTGCCGCTGAGCAATTCGTGGAGAATGATCCCGAGCGCCCAGATGTCCGTGCGTTCATCAACGCTCTTGGCAGACGTCATCTGCTCCGGGGACATGTAGTAAGGCGAACCCATCATCGAAGACGTTTGTGTCATCGACGCGTCGCTCCCCGTCGTCACCTTGGAGATGCCGAAATCGAGTACCTTGACCGAAGGCGTCCCATCACTGCGAATGATTCGGAATAGATTGGCCGGTTTGAGATCGCGATGCACGATGCCCAGCGCATGTGCTTCGGCGATCGCTTCACACGCCTGAAGCAGATAGTCGGCAGCTTCGTGGAAAGGCAGAGGGCCCGTCTTCTCCAGGTAGTCACCGAGATCCATCCCGTTCAGGAACTCCATGACCATGTAGGGGGCGCCCGTGTCGAGAGTTCCTACGTCAGTCACTCTTGCGACATGCTCACTCTTGATCTTCACGGCGGCGCGCGCTTCGCGCTCGAATCGGCGCACGGCCTCTTGATTCTGAAGGGCCTCGGGAAGGAGAAACTTCAGGGCCACCTTCTCATCGAGCTGCAGATGAGTGGCAGCCACGACGACGCCCATTCCACCTCGCCCGAGGATTTTCTCAATACGGAATTTTCCGCCCAGCACTTGGCCGGGATGAACGTCAGTGTCTGCGATGGATTCCATGAAGGTAGGCGGTGCTGGGGGACCGCCCACACCGGACGCGCCCGACTCTTGAATTCAGTAAGAGATTGCCACGAGAGTATCTGGGCATTCATTAAAAGGATAGCGCAACTTTACCTGCGCCTAGAAGGGCGCGCCGGCATCAGCTCCGCGCGACTTCCCCCTCGAGGTGGCGCGGGACTTGCTCTCCGCCTACTTGCAGTCGGCACGGTTGCCGCGAAATGCAGTCGAAACCGTCGATCCGAGAATGTCGGGATACAGTGGGGGCGGAGGAGGAAGCTGCGAGCCCTGCAAAGCCTGCAGGGTTCCGCGCACTTTGCTGTCGAATTCGCCGTTCCCGCTGGGCGCGGTGATGGTAAATCCAACGATACTGCGATCGCCGCCTACCTGAACAACTGCTGACGTAGAGAGGGTCACGAGCACCTCACAGGGCAGTGCGGGCGGGCTGAAGCGGCTAGCGAACCAGCTTGCGATTTTCATCCGGTACAGGTCGATCTGGCGCGCCTTGAGCGGATCGGTCTCGGTCCCGTCTTCTGAGCCGTCTTCGGCCCCCTCTTCGGTGAGTTCGGACTCCTCGGGCGGCTCTTCGTCGTCTTCGAGCTCCTGCTCGAGTTCCTTGACGATTTCGGCGTCCTCGGGCGGAGCCTCGTGCTCCTTGTCCGCCAGCTCGCTCTCGGGGATCTCCTCGGGATCGTCCACAGCTTCCTCGGACGGCGCGCTACGCTCCTCGTATCGTTTGACCGGGCGCGGCGCTCGCTTCTTCCAGATGTCGGGGAGACGCGACTTCTTCGGGTTCTTGGTACCGAGCTTCAACAAGGGCAGCTCGTCCAGCATTGGCGTCACGGCGATGGGGATTTCGTCGACCTGGGGCGGCGGTTCCTTGCGCACCATCCCTCGCGAATCCCCGTAGATGGCAAGCAGCGTGAAGAAGGCCGCTTGGACCAAGAACGCCCCCCCGATCGCGAATCCAATTTCTCCCGAAGAAAACGCGCGGGCCGTCATGGCGCTTCCCCCTCGCCTTCCTGGTCCGATCCGTCTTCGGATGCGTCTTCAGGTTCCATTTCTGGTTGGACGAGGAGGTTGAGCGAAGATACTCCGCTGTTGCGCGCAGCGGCCACCACTTCGGCGACCACCCCATAACGAGCGTTCTTGTCCGCCCTAATGAAGAGTTGTTGCTCCTTCTGCACACGGTTGCTGGAGCGAAATGTCTCGGGAACCTTGCCCGTGATGTCTTTTTCCCCGAAAAGAACGCGCCCCTCCGCCGTCACGGTGACGAGGAGTCGTGAGTCCTTGACGGGAGACTCGGCCGCTTCGACTTCGGGAAGATCGATGCGAAGGCCCGTGGTGAGCAGCGGCGCCGTGACCATGAAGACGATGAGCAACACCAGCATCACGTCCACGAGGGGCGTGACGTTGATCTCGCGGAATCCTCCCCGGCGTCCCCGGTTACCGATCTGCGCGCCCACGGCTCAGCTCCTTCTAGCGTCGCGTCCGGCGACGAATCGCGCCACCCACACGTCAGCGGCAGCGCTGAGCTCGTCGATGAGATCCCCAATGCGTCGATCGATGTAGTTGTATCCGATCGTCGCCGGGATGGCCGCGAACAGGCCGAACGCGGTCGCAACCAAAGCTTCACCGATGGCCGGGGCCACGACGGGGAGGGACGCGCTCTTTTCGGCGCCGATGCGTTGAAACGCGATCATGATGCCCCATACCGTACCGAACAGGCCCACGAATGGTGACGCCGAGGCGATACTGGACAGCGTCGGCATGAGCGCTCCCGCGCGCTGTTGCTCGGTGGTGATGGCGCGCCGCGCCACCGCCGTCAGAAGCTCGGACGTAAGCACGTCGTCATGCAGACGGGCGCCAAGAGCGCGCACCACGGTGGCACCGGGCGCGCCCTTGTATTGGCTCGCGACATCGACCAGCTCTTCGCTGTTCTTGGCGAGGTTGCAGGCCTTCTCGAATCGTCGTTGCTGCCCGAGCAGACGACCCAGCTGCATCCATTTGGCGAACCAGATGATCCAGACGAGGATCGACGCGACGACGAGAAGCGCGAGGACGACCAGACCGGGCCCCGACGCTTCTCCGACCAATTGGACGAGATCGAATCCCCCCTCGGTCTCATTTGCCGCCGCGAAGTACCCGATCATTCAGCTTCCGCCAGGAAAATGTCGACGCGCCGGTCCTTGGCCCAGCTCGCCTCGTCGGTACCCCGAGCTTCGGTCTCGCCGCGGCTCGTCGTGGTGACCTGACTTTCCGGTAGACCTTCCTTCTTGAGAGCACCGGCCACGTTGTCAGCACGCTTGCCGCCCAAGACCATGTTGTATTCGGACTCACCACGCGGATCGGCGTGCCCGACGAGACGCATCGTTCGGCCCTTGAGCTTGCCGGTGGTGAAACAGTCGGCGAGCTTCTTCATCACAGCGCGATCGGCCTCACGCACGTTGGCGGAGTTGTAAGCGAAATGCGCCTCGGTGTCGGACAGACCACAAGCCTTCTTGATCTCGTCGGAAATGTTGATGTCAGATTGCTTGGGATCGTCGCCGGGCTTCTCGCTCGCCTCGGATGCAGGTGCAGGCTCAGGCTCGGGAGTCGTGTCCGAGTTGGCGACCTCTGGTGGCGGAGCGTCCTTGGAGCAGGCGGCAGTCGCGCCGGAAGCTAGAAGGAGAATGAGGGTACAAGCGGCTTTTCGCATGAGGGCTTTCCTTCCTGTGGGGGCGGCTGGGGCCGCCTGGCGTGAAAACTACGCCGTTCGAAACGAATGGGGGACGGTCTTCATTCCCGTTCCCGCGCCTGGTCGCCTACTTCGATTCGACCTACCGATGCAAGGGCCAAAGCGAAGCGCTTTCGAGCCCTCTCGGTCGCAAATCCATCCTGGCCCGGCGTTTCAGCGGGAATGTCACGGTTTCAGCCATTTCGAATCTGACTTTCGACCTGACTACTCGGAGAACTTTCTCCGAGCTCCACCCCGAGTTTTGGGTGGTAAACTCTACAGAGTGAGCAAATAGATGCAGGCTAGGATCAACCCGCCGCTCACGACCGCCGCCAGGATCGTAATGGCTCGTTTGTTCTTCTCGGGGGGCGTGCGCAGAGAGCTCATTCGAGAAAGAGCCATCGTGGTGATCTTGTCGAGCTGCGCTTGCGCGAACTCGTGACGCGTCTCGATCGGGCCGTCCTTTTGTTCTCGGTACTTGCGAGCACCGAAGGCAAGATCGTCCTCCTCCGCGCACGCGACGAGGAACGACTCGTGGACGTTGGGCTCATCCCACCTCTGCTCGACCTTTTCCCAAAGGGCGTCGAGTACGGGGGAGGGAGCCTCGGAACTCATGATCTCGCCAGCGGGGTCAGTCGCGTGCTCAGGCGGGAAGGCGACGACGCAGTTCGGTGGCGGCGTCCCGCAGCCCGGGGTCATCGGCGTGGTCTTCCAGGCGACGCAAACGCTGCCGCAAGACCGGGAGCTGAATGGGGTCGTCCTCTTCGATCAGGGACGTCAACGCCGCGACCGCCTCACCCGCTCGCACCTCGTCGAAATGCTCGAGGAGCTTGAGCTGTACCTCTTGTTCACGCGGGAGCACGAAACCTTCGCCGAAATAGGCGTCCGCAGCATGGGTGATGGCTGCGCGTCCCTCGGCCGCCAAATAACGGCTCAAGAGCCGCCGCCTCGTGCGCTCCGTCTCGTCGATCTCGTCCTCTTTTCGCTGGACGATGCGCGCCTCGCGCCGCTTCTTGGGAGCTTCGATGACGACCTCGCGGCCCGGAGAAACCCCGACCTCGACTCGTTCGGAACGGGGCTTTGCCGAAGCGGCCTTCATGCGTCGCGTCGGCTTCTCCAAACGAGGAGAGTCCGGGCGGCGCGCGGCGACCACAACGGGTTCGACCTTCGCGGCAGGTTTCTTGTTCTGACTTTTTCGGCGCCGACGTCGTCGGCCACCACGATTGGGCTGTGCGTCCATATTGTTGGTCGGAAGTATTGGAAACGAGAGGGACCTGCGGTCGGGTTTGTCGTTTGCTCGCTTTGAGCTCTCCCCTAAAGTTCTGGCTCCTCACCTCGAGCCGAAGGTGAAACCCGGTGCTTCGTCCCGAAGCTTCGCGTCTCAAAGAAGCCCCGGCTTTCACCAAGTGCTTCAGGAGGGTCCTCGGACCCTTCGAGGTCCTATCCGGACCCCGGGAGGCAGCGCGTAAGACGGCCACTGCCTCTACCCAGGCAAATTGTTAGCATGGATTGCCAAATGAAAGGTCAAAAAATTTGCGTCCGGGGCTCGTGGTACGGTGAGCTCGCGGGGTGGGATACCCGCTGGGTCGAAATTTCCGGGATTTTAGGCGCCACTGATGCGGGAGATCCTCGCCGATTTCGCAGGCGATTCGAGGCCACGACTCGATGAATACCCCCTGCAGACCCCTGCTCTTGGCCTTCGGCTGCGCCGTCCTTTCGTGTGGAGGTGAAACCGCAACGAAGCCCGACGTCTCTCCGCCGCATTCCGCAACGGGCCCTGCCCCTCCTGGTGTCTCGAGCTCGAATCCGGAAATGCACCCCGAGCCGCGCGGCGACTTCGGCTTGGGGACCCACAGGGAGGTCATGCTGCGGTCACAGAATCTCGTGCTGGGCCTGCCTCGAGGGGACACCTGGACGTCTCTTCCGCGACGCGGCACTTGGAGCGGGCTGCGCGATGAGCCCACCGAGACGGAGATCTGGGTCCGCCACGTCCAGGCCAGACGCACCGTCACCCTCGAAGAGTGTGAAAGTGAGGCGCGCTTGAGCTGGGGGATGATCCGGTCGGTCGAAGAGAGCGCCGCCGAGCGACCCCTACGGTCGCCATCCGGATATGGGGGTCGGGTCTCGGTGATCCTCTTGCCCGATGGTGGAGGACGAGTGGAGGCGTTCGCGGTGGGCGTGGGTCGCTGCCTCTCGGTCGTCTCCGTGACCGGGGCGTTGCCTGGATTCCCCGAACGATTGCGTGTGCTCGTCAACGAAGTGATTGAAACGATGCGCGTTCCCGAAATCAGTGAACGCTCCGGGATCGGCCGAGAGATGCCCTTTTGAGTGAGAGGACGAAAGACGGGGCGATCAAGCGTCGCCTAGCGCCAGCGCTTCCAGCTTCTTGACCGACGCACTCCCAACCGCCACGACGTTGCGCCCACTCGGGGCGAACACGGTCTGGGCGGCCTTCAGGATGTCGGCTCGGGTGACTGCCAGAAGCTGCTCGAGTCGTTCCTCGGGCGATCGTGCGGTCTTCGAGAGCTCCCCCATCGCGAGAAAATCGGCCACCGCACCAGGTTCGTCGACATACGCCTGATGCTGCCATCGCGCCCTCTTTCGCGCTCGTTCGAACTCGGGCAGCGTGACCTGCTCGTCCGTCAGCTCCGATGTGACGCGGAGCATCTGCTGGAGCACCTCGGGTGCTCTCTCGTGGGCGGCGTCGGCCTCGAATTCGACGAGGCCGGTCTCTTGATACGATTCGAAAGTGCCGCTAGCCGTGTAACAGAGTCCACGTTTGTCGCAGAGCTCGTGATACAGGCGCGTGGCCATCCCGTCGTCGATGATGCGCAGCAGCATCTCGAGGGCCGGTTCGATCGGATCGTTCTCCCCCGGGCAGCGGTAGCTCAACGAGACGTTCGTCTGGCTGTTGCCGGGATGCCGCACGAAACGAAACCGAGGCTTCTCTTGAGCCTCGGCCAAGATGATGTCGGGTGAAGAACCGGGGCGTACGCCGCCGAAAGCGGCTTCGATTCGGCTCAGGATCGCATCCGGTTCGATCGGGCCGGCAACCGAGATGACCGTCTGCCCACCCACGTAAGTACGCTCGTGATGAGCCCGGAGCTCGTCGAGCGAAAACGACTCGATGTTCTCGAGGGGACCCGTGATGGGATACCCAAGGGGGTTGTTCGGGAAGGCGAGCTTACGAATGAGCGTGGGCGGATCGAGCATCTCGCCCCGCTCTCCCAAATCTTCGAGGATCTCCTCGCGAATCACACCCCGCTCGATTTCTAGATCGCGAAGGAGAGGACTCGTGAACACGGACGCCATCAGTGGAAGCACCGCCTCCAGGCTCTCCGCGGGGATGTCGATGCCGAGGGTCCCGTGGTCGGCTGCAGTCGTGGCATCGAGGGTGCCGCCGAGCTCCTCGAAGGCCGTGGCCAGCAGGTGCGCCGAAGGGTGCTCCGGCGTCCCCCGAAAGAGCATGTGTTCCAGGAAGTGGCTGAGGCCGTTTTCCTCGCGTCGTTCGTAGCGAGAACCGGTCTTGATGTAGACGACCACCGCCGCGCGCTGGTGCGGGGGAGTGCGCGTCGCGAGCGCCGTGACTCCGCTCGGGAGTAGGTGTCGGACGGTCGTGAGCGCCGCTTTGGAGCTCAGCTGTCCTTCTCCTTTTCGGTGTCCTCTTCGTCTGAAGTCGGGATGTACTTGGGGTTGAACGTCACCGGTCCCGCCTTCTTCAAGAGACGCTGCACGTAGGCAGCAAGCGCTTGCTCGGCCTTGCGCTTTTGGAGGGTCTCCATGACCGATGCGCGCTCCTCTTCGAATTTTTCACGAGTGAGCAGCTCCTTGGACTTGAGCTGGAGCACGGCGAACCCGTCGCGGGTCTTGATCGGAGTTTTGACCGTGTCGTCCTCTTTCTCGAGCTCGAACAGAGCGATGGCGGGCGTTTCTTCGGGTACGGCGTCAGGAATCGGGTTCTGTTCGATCGTCACGGCACGCGTGATGTCCGACTTGGGACGATCTTCGTCAGCCCGCGCGGGGCTGTCTTCCCCATCGAACGGCGTCCCCTCGAGAGTCTCCCCGAGCAGCGCTTCGGTCGCGTCTGCGAGGACGGTTCCCTGGTTTGCGCGCGCGATGAGCTCTTCGGCAAACTTCTTTGCGGCTTCCTTTGCCAAAGCTTCGGAAGCGAGCTTGTAGGAAACGAAGTCGCGCACGAGCTGGTCCTTGTTCTCCTCGGTCACCTTGTCCACGAGTCGCAGCACGTGAAATCCGCGGATCGACTCGATGACTGGGCTGACGGCGCCGCTGCGCTGAAGCTCGCCGGCGGCGTCGATGAGTGCCGCTGCTCCAGCCCCATAGCTCGCATCGAGGCAGCCCAAGCGACCCCCGAGAGCTGCCGAATCGCCCTCGCTCTTGGCGCGCGCCACCTCTTCGAAGTTCGAACCGACCTTGGCCTTCTGCATCAGAGCTTCCGCGGCCTTCTTGACCTCGGCAGCTTCGTCACTGGTCGGGTCCGCACTGTTGAGGCGGATTTCCGATACGACGGGACAGCCGACCTTCCACTTCTCGGACGCTTCTTTGACAGCCGCGTCAATCTCTTCCTTGTGCTCTTCCCCGAACTTCTGGATCTGAGCTTCGGTGGGGATGGTCACGTAGCGCTGAAACCAGCTCGTCTTGACCTCCGCCGTGCGGCCGGTGGCCTTGGAGCGAGCGCGAGAATACGCCAGATAGGCCTCGTCGGGAGAAACGCGCACCTGGCTCCGGATCAGGTTCCGAAGCCGCTCGGCCGTGTACTCTTTTTGCTGCATCTCTTTGAACTGATTGGGGCTGCGGCCGGTCACGACTCGAACGGTCCGCTGGTACAGCTCGAAATCGAACTTCCCGTCTTGTTCGACCTTGATGGCACGCAGACCCACCGTCCCGGGAGCGCATCCCGTAGGGCCATCGACACACATCGCCAGACTCATCGCGAGTCGTTCGGCGCCATCAGCGGGCAACGAAACGCGCGTGCGTCCCTCGAGGATCTCCGCATCGATGTCATCCTCACTCGTACCGAGTCCGAGTCGCTTTGCCTCGTCGACCAGCACCTCGCGCTCGGCAAGACCTTGCGCCACCTGCTGCCTCAGCTTGAGCTTCTTGACGGCAGAATCGCTGAGACCAACCGAGGTCAGAAGCCGCAGAGACGCCTGAAAATCCTTGGGGTTGATGCAGCTCTTGCCGACGGTGACCGCGCACTCGTCGCCGTCACTCGCCGCTCCAGGCTGAGTGCCGGTGAAGATGAACGCGAGGATGATGGCGACCACGATGCCGCCGAGAAAGATTTGGCCGAGGCCACTGTTGCGCAGAGTACGAATCATGACGAAATTCCGGGTCCGTCCCGGAGAGCCACGCGCCCATACCACGCCGCCCGCGGGGGGCGAAGCTGCTGGACGGTTGATCAGGTCCCCGAGCGCTCGAAGAACGAAAATCGTGGGGATTCAGGACGGGAGGCGGGCTCCCGCGCCCGGATTCGGCAGTCAGTCGTCGCTCGTCGACCGTCTACGATCGAGGGCTACGCGGAGCTGCTCGCAAAGGGCATCGAGAGAATCCACCGCCAAGTGGAGGAGGATTTCGTGCGATGTGTCGAGGCTCCGCTGGGGGTCGTTCGGATCGGGCACGGGCTCGGCACTCGCGTGCTCTTCGGAGTATCCGCCCTCGAGGAACGTGGCCGCCAGAGCGCGGGCGTGAGCCCAGAGCTGAGATTCATCCGCCCCTGGAAAATGGGAGGCCTGGGCGCGCACGGTCACGCGCACCGCCAGATCGCTGGACTCGAGCAGTAGAGCGGCAACGCCGCTGTCCATGATCAGGTTGTCTCGGACGCGCTCGGCCAGTTTGACCTGGTTTTCTGCAGTTCGGTAGATTTCGAATCCTGCGGCGCGGAGTTTTCGCTTGAGCTCTGCCGGATCGTTGACGGACATGTGGAGGATCGCGCGGGTTTGCGCCTCCGGAAGGTTGCAGACGGGGTAGAGTTGGTCAAGCAGTCAGGCACGGACGGTTTTCTGAACACCGGAGGCAGATTCGTGGATGGTGACAGTGCTATAGTCGCGCCGTGCCGCAACGAAGGAATCTGGGAGGGGCTCGCCGTGAGGCGAGTGAAAGGGTGATTCTGGCGCTCCGTGGGCCCAAGGGGACGACGGAGCTCTCGGGGTGGACCCTCAACGTCAGTCGAGGGGGACTTCGGGTCGTGCTCGAGGATCCAGTGCATGTCGGGGGGAAGTATCTGGTGACCGTCGGTGACTCTCCCGCTCGCCCGGCCAAAGTCGTGTGGCTCCGGGAGGAAGCCGATGGCCAGATCGCCGGGCTTCAGTTCGAGGACGTCGAAGGTGGGGAAGTCCCGACGTCGTCTTTCCCACCGCCCACGTGAGCCGTCGTTCATCTCGATACCTCTTGGGACCGGAAGGTCCATTTGCCGCGCGGGTGGCCGACTACCAGGTGCGGTCGGGCCAGCTCGAGGTGACGGATGCGGTCGAGCGGCTGCTGGAGCGGGACGGCTCGCTCTTGTGTGAAGCCGGCACCGGGATCGGAAAAACCTTCGCCTACTTGGTTCCCGCCTTGAGGAGCGGGCGCAAGGTGGTCATCTCCACCGCGACGAAGACCCTCCAAGATCAGATCGCGCATCGAGACTTGCCCCTCGTGCAGAAGGTCCTGGGTACCGATGTCCCGGTCGCCGTCATGAAGGGTCTCGGGAATTATCTTTGTCGCCGGCGTTATCGCGAGTTTCAGCTCAGCGAAGAAGCAATCAGACCAAAGTACGCGTCCTCGCTCCGCCTGCTCCGCGAGTGGACCAGAACGACCGAAGTGGGTGACTTCGCCGAGCTCGCGACCTTGAGCGAGTCGTCACCGCTGCGCGGCCACGTTGGCTCCTCCAGCGAAACGCGAGTGGGAGCGGCTTGTCCATATTACGACGAATGCTTCGTGACCCAGATGAAGCGCGACGCGGAAGCGGCTCAGATCGTCATCGTCAATCACCATCTGTTTTTCGCGGACCTGGCCCTGCGTGGCCCACACCCCGGACGGGTGATTCCCGACTACGACGCGGTCATCCTCGACGAGGCACATCAAATCGAAGACACGGCTGCGTTGTTTTTTGGGATTCGCGTCACGAGCACTCAAATCGAGAGGATTCTCAAAGAGGCCACGCGACTCTTCTCGCGGGCGTCGACATTGGGTGGGCCGCTCGATCCAGAGGCGGCCTCGCCAACTTTGTCTGCAGCCGAAGCTGCCGCCCGCGCACTCCTCGCGAAGCTGTCCGCGCTCCCAGGATCGGCACGCCGCGTGCTTTCGCCGGACGTATGGAGCGGCGACCTACGAGCCCTCGGGCACAATCTCGACAGCGCGCTCTCCGACGTGGCTGCGGCCGCCCGCTCTCGCTCGCTTTCGGTGAAGGACGACCTCGGCCTTCAGGAAGGTCTGGAGATCGCCGCGCGTCGAGTCGACACCCTCCGAGAGAATCTCGAAAAGCTCCGGGAGCGCCAAAAAGGGAGAGTCACGTGGATGGAGGTCGACGGCGGAAGAATTTCGATTTCCAGCACTCCCGTCGATCTTTCCGACACTCTTCGCACACGACTCTTCGAGCAGGTCCCCGCGGTGGCGCTTCTGAGCGCGACCCTTTCGACAGACGGGAGCGGGGAGGAAAAAGGGTTCTCGTTCGTGCGCTCGAGGTTGGGGCTCGACGAGGGAGACGACGTGGATGAGCTGTCAGTTCCTTCACCGTTTTCGTACGAAAAACAGTGCGCGCTCTATCTGCCGCGCGACTTGCCGTCGCCCGGAACGCCCGAGTTTCTCGATCGCTCGTCCGAGCGCATCGCAGAAATGATCGAGATCATCGATGGCGGCGCCTTCGTGCTCACGACGTCACTCGCTGCGATGCGCGGCCTGCACCAGCGCCTCCGTCGAAACCTTTCGGCCCGACTCCTGCTTGTCCAAGGGGAGCGACCGAAAGACGCACTTCTCTCTGCGTTTCGCTCGAACGGCGCAGCGGTTCTCGTGGCGACCTCGAGTTTTTGGGAGGGCGTCGACGTTCCTGGAGAGGCGCTCAGCCTCGTCGTCCTCGAAAAGATCCCTTTCGCGGTCCCCACCGATCCGGTATTCGAGGCGCGCGGACGAGCCCTCGAAGAAGCCGGCAAGAGCGCATTTGCTCACCTTGCCCTGCCGGGAGCAGCCCTTGCTCTGAAACAAGGCTTTGGACGCCTGATTCGCAGGGAGGACGACACGGGCGTCGTGGCCCTACTCGACGAACGAATCCACACGAAGGGCTACGGCAAGAGGCTTCTCCGGGCTCTCCCAGACGCGTACCGCACCTCGGATCTCGAAGAGGTGCGAAGGTTCGTGAGGGCGTTTCCGAGAGCCTGAACGCCGCGCGGAGCCGCGCAACGTCCAGGAAGGAGGATGGACAGGACGAAGCGGAAGCTCGCCTCAGCGCTTCCGCTTCGCGGGCGCTTTCTTGGCAGCAGCCTTCTTGGCAGGCGCCTTCTTCTTCGAGGGTGCCTTCTTGGACGGAGCCTTCTTCGCCGGCGCCTTCTTGGACGGAGCCTTCTTCGCCGGCGCCTTCTTGGCAGCAGCCTTCTTCGCAGGCGCCTTCTTGGCGGCAGCCTTCT
>CBFGUR010000065.1:0-25966 GCA_965652275.1 uncultured Polyangiaceae bacterium
CGGAAGATTCGGATCCGAAGCGGCTTTTCGAAGTCCCGCTCATGTTTCTGAAGATATGCCTCGATCTCGGCGTCCGTCGGCTCGGGGGCATCGTTGCTCAGCTTTTCGGTCAAACGGGTCGCCAGGATTTGGCGGCGTGCTCGCAACAGAGCATCTGTCTGGTCGAGCTTTTCGCTGCGGGCTCGTTCGTCGAGCAGCCAGCGCGGCACCCAGTACCGGTCGATGCACTCTCCGAGCTCGACGTCCGGCGCGTTGTGCCGACACTGGCGTAGCGCATCCTCTACTTCCAGCTTGGGCACGGCTTTGCCGGCTACCGAGACCAACGGGGTCTCCTCCTGAGCGTTGATTTTAGGCGTCGCTCCGAGGACGAGCGCCGTCGACAGCAAGCACACCCGCGCTAGCCGCATCTTCGCCGTAACATCGTCGTTGAGCCACTTCACGCGCGACTCGAGTCATACCGCGCGTGCAGCGCGAAACAAGCTCGAGGGGTGGGCCCGAGGCGATCAAGAAGCGTTGCGCTGCACTCCTTCCGCGCGGCGGACCTGCGCGCGGGCTAGAGGCGGCGTTGCATGGCGGGTGGAAAACCCGATCTGCGCGCTCTGGAGTCGCGCCTGGGTGACCGAATGGGACTGAGGTCCGGCGTCGATTCCGATCGCCCTTCGCCCGAGCTGGCAGGCAACGCTCAGGGTCGTGCCGCTACCCATGTACGGATCGATGATCAGATCTCCTTCGTTGCTGCAGGCTTCAATCCAGCGCTTGAGGAGCGCTTCCGGCTTCTGCGTCGGGTATCCCGTGCGTTCTTTGGCAACGGGCGCGACGATGCCGATTTCCCAGACGTCGCCGAGCGGAGTACCGCGAGACTTCTCCTCGGTCTTGCTCGAGCGCAGTCGTCGCCCAGTTGGATCCGTCACGGCCCGCTGCTTCCTATCGCCCCAAGTCTTCTGAGTCGAAGGAGCCAGTGGCTCGTAGAGCTGGTTGAAGCGGGGTTCGCAGGCCGGGTCCTTGACGTAGCGAAGCATTACGTCGTGCACTCGCTGAAAGTTCCTGGTCTTGGCCGGCCAGCGGCGGTAACGCCAGATGACTTCACTCGCGAAGCATTCGATTCCGAAGATCTCGTCGCAGATGACTTTCAGATAATGACTGGTTTTCGGATCGACGTGGAGCACCATGCTGCCGTGGGGTGCCAGGAGCTCGCGCAGGAGTCGAATTCGAGGTTCCAGGGCCGACAGATAGTCGCCCAACGACCCCCACCGATCGTCGAAGGCCTGTCGCTCATCCCGGTTCATTCTTCCCGAGGCGCCGCGGGTTCGCTCGACATGAAAATGCTCGCGTCCGGTGAGAAAGGGGGGATCGAGGTATGCGAGGGTCACCTGCCCCGGAATTTCGTCATTGAGCGCCGTGAGAGCGAGCAGATTGTCTCCGCGGATGAGAGTACACCGGCTGCTCCCTGGGGCGCCGTCCGGCCCCTCTTCGGGGGGCGTGAGCCGCGCTGGCGGCTGTGGCGCTAGGCTTTTTCGACCTGGGTAGGCGAGGTGGGGAAAGGCCGTCGGGCTCATCGAGGCATTGTCCTACATGTAGGATACTGTGGTCAATTTATTGCGGTTCTCCTTCGCCCTCGGGCCCGGAACCGTTAGGCTCCCGCGGGTGAGGCTGTCCTTCGTCGTATTCTCGGCTGCCGTCGGCATGCTGGCGGGCTGCCAGAAGGAGGCGCGCGAGGTCGGGCCCGAGGACGTGGTCTTCGAATTCGTCGCTGCGATGCGCCGGGTGCACGGGGACGTGCCGGCGGGTGAAGCGGCCGTGGAGCTGCTGTGGGAGCCGGCACGCGACAATCTTCGGGAGCGAGCTCGTCGGGCTTCGGCTCTCTCCGGGCGCGAACTCTCAGTGGGCGAGATGATCGTCCCGTCGTGGTTTGCGCTCCATCTCAGTCCAGAGCGAGTGGAGGCGCGGGAGGACGGAGATTGGGCAGAGGTTACCGTCTTCGGAATGGGAGACGAGTCCGTGCAGATGCGCTGTGTCCGGGAAGACGGAAAATGGCGTGTGGCGCTCGAGCTCCCTCCGCTCGCGCCCATCCGGCACCGGGAAGAAACGGAGTGAGCGCGCTCGAGTCGCTCTACCTACAAACGAGAAACGGGCGAAGCCCTTGGCTTCGCCCGTCCTGCGTTTCGTGCTCACCCGGGTGAGCGTCTGAAGATCAGTTGCTGAAAAAGATCGCTTCGATCTCGTCCTTGACCTTCTCTTCAGCCTGCTCTCGAGCAATCGCGATTTCCTTCACGATCAGCGTACGAGCGGTGTCGAGCATGCGGCGCTCGCCAAAGGAGAGCTGCTTGTTCGTCTTGAGACGGTACAGATCACGAAGCACCTCGGCGACGTCGTAGATCGAACCCGTCTTGATCTTATCCATGAATCCACGATAGCGGCGGTTCCAAGTCTGCGTGTCGAAGCCGATCGTGCGTTCCTCGAGGATGTCGAAGATCTCGCGGATCTCTTGCTCGCTGATCACCTGACGAAGGCCGACAGCATCTGCATTGGAAACCGGGACCATGATCTTGCGGTCGGTGTCCAAGATTCGGAGAACGTAAAACTTTTGGGGGGTGCCAGCGATGTCTTTTTCATCGATGCTCACCACTTCCGCCACACCCTGTGCGGGGTAAACGGCCTTGTCTCCGACCTGGAATTCCATTTCTGCCTGCATGCTTTCTCCTTCGTGGCTCAGCGGGAAAACCCCACTGGCCGTCTACTTGTTCGTCATGTGCGAATCGCTAACCCCGAGGGGTAGAGTTCACACGGGTGTCAGTCCCGAGCTTCATCGAGAGTCGGCAGCCACAGGATCGTGGCCGTTGACTCAGACCGTCGAGACCGACCCGCCGCACCGCAACCTTCATGAAGTCAGCCGAGATCGGCGACGAGAAAAGGGACGGTGTGACAGCTTCTGCTCGCAAGGTTCGGACCGATGACATCTGGTGCGTTCGATTCATTCCCAAGAGCAGAAGATTCATTCAGTGTTTCGTAAAAAATCAGCTGTTTGGAACTTCTGGGACCCGATGGGTCCTTCCTCTGGCCGACCGAGGAAATCCTCCGTCACCGCTGGAATCGAGGTTCAGGAACGGGTAACTCCTATTAGTTATTCGTCCCTTGTCCGGCGCGGCACCCGCAGAAAGGGGTTAGACGTCGCCAGGCGCGCAACCTTAGTCTTACAGGACATGCCTGTCAAGTTTTTTAAGTACTTCTGTACTCTAGCTGTACTTACCTAAGAGAGCTATACTTACTAGAGCCGTACTTACTCTGCCCGTATGACGCTGCCTCGGCGCCCTCTCATCCTCGCGCCCGCTCCTTTTCGGGAAGCTCCGTTAGGAAGAGAGTTCTGCGAGCAATCCGAAGCGGACGCCGCGATCAGAGACGACGAGCTCCCGTCCCTGCGCGAAACCGACGAGCTCGTCGCAGAGCAGTGCGCCGGCCGCGATCACGTCGGCGCGCCCCGGCGTCAGCCCTGGGAGAGCCTTGCGTTCTTCGATGGTCATCCGACCGAGTTTTTCGGTCAGGGAGGAAATCGCCTCTTTTTGTAAGCGAAATCCATGGATCACCGCAGGATCGTAGGGGTCCATTCTCTCGGAAATCGCTGCGAGCGTGGTCACGGTGCCGGCGACGCCGACGATCTGTACATCGCTCGGCACTTCAAATCCTGACTCCGTGATCATGCGATGTACTTCGGAACGGACGTTTGCAAGTTGTCCCTCGGTCGGAGGATCGTCCAGCGAAAACCGTTCGGTGAGACGCACGCTCCCCATGTCGAGACTGATTCCTCGATCGATTTCAATCGTGTCGCCGACCTTCGTTCCCACGATGAGCTCGGTCGAGCCACCACCGATGTCGAAGACGAAACACTTCCCCTCGAGAGGAAGGCCGTGAAGCGCTCCCCGAAACGTCAGCTCGGCTTCCCGAACACCGCTGATGATCTCGGGGCGGAAACCCAATACCTCATGAGCTCGTTCCACGAACTCGGGTCCGCCCGCGGCATCTCGAAGCGCGCTCGTTCCCACTGCATGAGCCCGGGCGACATGATGGCGGTCGAGGTGCCCCCTGTATGTGCGCAGGCACGCTAGTGTGCGTTCGATGGCATCGGGGTGGAGCTGCCCCGTTCGATCGACGTCCTGCCCCAACCGAGTGACTGTGGCGAATTGTTCAATCAGCTCGAGATCCGTACCGCGGGGGCGCGCCACCGTGAGAAGGACCGAGTTGGTACCGATGTCGATGGCGGCGATGCGCGGCGCGTTGAGGTCTGTCATCTCTCTTGCGTGTCGGGGGCAGCAAGCGAATTGAGGTTCAACATTTCGGCCACGTCCGGCTGCACCACGAGCTCCACGCGGCGGTTCAATTTCCGGCCTTCTTCGGTCTCGTTGGTCGCGACCGGATCCCGCGCGCCGTAGCCCGCGGCGCTCCAATTAGCTACCGGGAGGCCTCCCCCGTCGTCCTCGATGGGAGTCGTCAGGAGCAGAAGCACCGAGCGAGCCCGCATGGCGGAAAGTCCCCAGTTGTCTCCGAAGCGTCCGCCCTTGAGCGGGCGATCGTCAGTGTGTCCAGCGACCTGAAACTGACGCTTGCTGAGCTCCGCGTCCGAACGAATGACCCGCGCGACGTCGAGAACGATTTCTTCGCCCGTGTCTTTCAGCTTGTCGCTTCCCGAGTCGAAGAGGACGTCTCCGGGGAGTTGGATGACCATGCGGTTGTCCCGCACGTCCACCTTGAGCCCCAGCTTGGTCAGCTCCTGCAACTTGTCGCGGAGCTGATCGAATCGGGCGCGGATCTGACCGAGGATGGCAAGACGCTGCTCGTACTCCGAAAGCGCTTTCTTCTGGGCCTCGAGGTTCGCGCTGAGAGAGTCCATGTTCATGCCGCTCTCGTTCAGCTTGGCGCGCAGGGCATCGATCTCCTCCAGGGCGTCGGCGTAGTCGGCCTCGGCCTTGGCCCGAGCGCTCTTCTCGCCAGCCAGGTTGCTCCTGAGCTCTTCGGTTTCGCGAACCTTCTGATCCCACTCGTCTTGGGAGTACCCACACCCAAAAAGATTGAAGGCGATCGGGAGGATCGAAGCGGTAACGATAGTAGTGGTGCCTCGCATCTTTTTTAGCATTCGAACGGTCCGGAGAGTCCCGGGGGCCCCCTCCGCTACCGTGGTCCTCGGAACTCCGTCAAGGAGCTGAAATTAGCTAATTTTTTTCCCTGTGACCCTCAAGAAGTACCATTTGTCGCACTTTGGAAATTGCAAGCAGGCAAACGTTTGTTCCCTGAAATTCTGGGAGGTATGCAGAAGTTGCGGACCTAGAATAGGTTGTTTCACCTACATTGTGGATCAGCCTTCGCATTTTTTTCGTTGACACATCACACTAGGTGGCAATATACGTCTTGCAACATACCCTAGGGGTGGATGAGGACTTATCCGCCCTCCCATTCGTGCAGGGAGAAAAATCAATGGCTGCAAAAAAGACTCGTAAGAAGGCCGCTAAGAAGGCCGCTAAGAAGACCGTGAAGAAGGTTGCCAAGAAGGCCACCAAGAAGAAGGCGACCAAGAAGGCTGCCAAGAAGGCAACCAAGAAGAAGGCCACCAAGAAGAAGGCGACCAAGAAGGCTGCCAAGAAGGCCGCTAAGAAGGCGCCCGCAAAGAAGGCCGCTAAGAAGAAGGCTGCCAAGAAGGCACCCGCCAAGAAGAAGGCTGGCAAGAAGAAGGCCAAGAAGAAGGCTGCCAAGAAGGCCTGATTCCTGCGCGGATCACCCCTCCTCTGGGGACAGAAGGGGCGCCCGACCTGCTTTTCGAAGTAGTTCTGAGGCGCCCCTGATGCATTTGAGGAAATGATGCGTTAAGCCGCGGCATGGCCGGCCCTCGGGGCCGAAGCCAGTTCCATCATGCCGAATCGCCCAACTCCCACCTCCGCTCGATCGTTTCGATCCGCATTCGCATCCTTCCGTCCCGTCGTGATGGCTGCCTGCCTGGCAGTCTCGTCCGGGACGCTGCTTTCGGGGTGTGGTTCCGCCCAACGATCTGCACAGTGGCCGCCCGTGGCCAAGAAGTGGTTCGAGCGAGCAGAGCACTCCTACAAGACCGGAGATCTCGATGATGCTCGTCTCTCCATAGACAACGCGCTTCAGGAGTTGCCGGACGAGCCCAAAGTGCGACTTCTCTCAGCCGAGATCGCCATGGCGGAGCTCGAGTTCAAGAGAGCGCTCGAACTCTTGGGAGAGCTTCCTGGAACGGACGCCGCTGCCCTCCGAGGCCGCGCTCACTGGTACCTTGGCAATATCGAGGAGGCTGCCGAGCAGCTATCGATTCTGGCAGCCGATCCCGACGTCAAGGACGACTGGGCCGATCAGACGCTCCGGTTGGCGCGCTCCGGGCGCGGACGACGACCATTCGAGATGACGGGTGGGATCGTCGCAGCGGTCGACATGCCGTTTGCGGGAGCTGCCATGTTGGTTCCGCTCGAGGTCAATGGGGAGCCATCTCTAGCGATGGTCGCGACCGATCGCTCCGAGTCCGTCATCAACTCAGCTTCGCCAGAGGACAGCGATTGGGTTTCGCTACGGTTCGATGGTCGCGTCGAGGTCAGTGACGTCCCCGCGGTGGCACAGGATCTCTCCGGTCTCTCTCGAGAAATGGGTGCGCCCATCAAGCTCTTGATCGGGGTGAATCTGCTGCGTCATCTACGGGCTACCATTGACGTGGCCGGACGACAGTTCGTTGTTCGCAACTACGAACCGCCACCTCCTCCAGAAGCGACGACGGTCCATCCGATCTTCTATCGGGGGGGCGCCATGGTTCTACCCGGCGCGTTCGGCCTAGAGCGCACGGCACCGTCGACGACGTTGCTCATGCACACTTCGATGGCGTTCCCCCTCGCCCTCGACAAGGCGGGCTGGGAAAAAGCCGGCCAGGATTCCGACGATTTCGTCGCGGTTCCCGGGAAGAGCGGACTGTCTCACGGGATGCTCCCGATGTTGAGGCTCGGGGCCTTCGAGATACCGAATATCCCGGGCGTTTTCGGCGCTCCGATCTCCGAGGTCGAGAAGGAGGCGGGGATTGATCTCGACGGCTTTGCCGGGTCTGGCTTGTTTTCCACATTTCGCCTGACCTTTGCCGACGAGGGCCGCACCCTGTGGATGGAGGATCTGCCTCCGGACGTCATCGCGATGCGTCGTCGACTTGCTGAGCAAGCAGCGGCCAAGATGACCTTGCCTCCGGTGCCGGAAGGACCGGAGCCGCTCAGCGCGCCGAAGAGCCCAGCTGCCTCCAAGAAGAAGGCGCCTGACCCTTCGTCGCCGGCCAAGAATCCCCCTCCGAAGAAATGACGCAACCGAACGTCGCCATTTACGCTGGAAGCTTCGACCCGATGACGTTCGGCCATCTCGACGTGGTCAAGCGAGCCGCGCGTCTCTTCCCTCGTCTCATCATCGCGGTGGGACGCCACCCCACGCGAAGTCCACTCTTTTCGCTGGAGGAGCGTCTGAGCATGATCCGCGGGGTCTGTGGCGAGATGGAGAACGTGGAGGTTTCGTCTTTCGGTGGTCTTCTGGCCGACTACGCAAGAGAGGTGGGTGCGCGAGTCGTGGTTCGCGGTCTTCGCGTGGGCGCGGACTTCGAATACGAGCTTCAGATCGCCCACGCCAACGCTGACTTGGCACCCGAAGTGGACACGTTGTTCTTGCCCACTCGGACCGGGTACGGGTTCATCAGTGCTTCGTTGGTGAGAGACATCGCGCGACACGGCGGCGACATTTCACGCTACGCGCCTCCACTGGTCTGCGAAGCTCTGAAGAGGAAGTTTCAGAACCCAGATTGATCCGGTTCAAACTCGTTCGACGACGACTGCGACGGCTTCGCCGCCACCGATGCACAGAGTCGCCAACCCGCGCTTTTTTTCGTGACGCCGTAGCGCGTGCGCGAGCGTAGCCAGGATGCGAGCGCCCGATGCGCCGATGGGGTGACCCAGGGCAACGGCCCCGCCATGGACGTTGACCTTCTCCGGATCCAGCCCCGCGAGCTTGCTGCAGGCCATCGTGACGCAGCTGAAGGCTTCGTTCACCTCGAAGAGGTCGATGTCCGAAACGGAAAGGTTCGCCCGATGCAGCGCCGACTCGATGGCACCGGCGGGCGCTGTGGTGAACCATTCGGGTGCATGGGCGCTCTGGCCGCTCGCGACGATCCTGGCAATGGGCTCGAGGCCGTGCTTCTTCACGCTCGCTTCGCTCGCCAAGACCACCGCAGCCGCTCCGTCGTTCACCGAAGAAGCGTTGGCGGCGGTGATGGTTCCGTCCTTTGCAAAAGCTGGCCTCAGCGAGGGGAACTTTTCGGGCTTTCCGCGAGCGGGCTCTTCGTCCGTGCTCACCAGCAGCGCATCGCCCTTTCGCTGGGGGACACTCACGGGCACGAGCTCTGCGTCGAATGCCCCATCTTCTTGAGCTCGGAGCGCCCGGCCGTAGCTCTCGGTTGCAAATGCGTCCTGCGCCTCACGGCTGAACTCGTATTTTTCCGCGCACATCTCGCCGGCGCGCCCCATGTGAAAATCGTTGTAGGGGTCCCAGAGACCGTCGTGGATCATGCCGTCGAGGAGCGACGCGTTGCCCATCTTGACGCCGTCGCGGGAGCCCATGAGGTAGTGAGGCGCCTTCGACATCGATTCCATCCCGCCGGCAACGACGAGTTCCGCATCACCTGTGAGAATGGCGCGCCGCCCCAAAATCACCGCCTGGAGCCCGGAGCCGCACACTTTGCTCACGGTCGTCGTCGGCACCGTGTTCGGGATGCCCGCACCGAGCGAGGCCTGGCGGGCCGGGGCCTGCCCGATTCCGGCGCTCAGAACGTTGCCCATGTAGACTTCGCTCACGAGTTCGCCCGAAACGCCGGCACTCTCGAGAGCGGCGCGGATGGCAATGGACCCGAGCTCGGGCGCCGTCAGCGTGCTCAGGCTTCCCAGGAACGCTCCGATGGGAGTACGACGGGCCGAAACGAGATACACGGTGTCATGGATCATGGGGAGGTCCTAGTACGAAGGGAGACCCGCGTTTGTGCAGATCGTGTGAATCTGGAGCATCGCTCGGGTGGTGCATCCCCGCGATGTCGCTTTTCGCGAAGTCACCCGAAGATGTTCTTTTGGATGCGCGGGATAGGGTCGTCGAGATTCGGCCTGAATTTCTGACCGGTGAGAGTTTCGACCGCAGTACGGTAGCGGGCGCTCGCCTCGACTCGGACCTCGTCGGGGATCTCTGGAATGGGACCGTCCCCGGTAAAGCCGGATTGTGCCAGGAAGCGCCGTACGTATTCCTTGTCGAAGGACTCCGGGCTTTCGCCGGCTTCGAAACGCTCGTCGTAGGTGGAGGTGAACCAGTATCGCGAGCTGTCCGGGGTGTGGATCTCATCCATGACGACGATCTCGCCGTCCTTCGTCTTGCCGAACTCGTACTTGGTGTCGACCAAGATGAGCCCCCGTTGGGCGGCGATCATCTGACCGTGCTCGAAGAGCGTGTGAGACAGCTCCGCTGCCCGGTCGAAATCCTTCGCTGACATACCCGTCATTTGCAAGATCTCCGAGCGAGAGGCCGAAACGTCGTGGTCCCCATGGGCCGCCTTGGTGCTCGGGGTCAAGATGGGCTCGGGCAGGGCCTCGTGTTGCTTCAACCCGTCAGGCAACTTGTGACCGCAAAACTCGCGGGAGCCGTTTTTGTAATGCACCCAGATGCTCGTCGAGGTGGTCCCCGTCAAATAGGCGCGCATCACCATCTCGACCGGCAGAGGTGTGCATTCTCTTGCGATCATGACGTTGGGGTCAGGCGTCTCGATGACGTGATTCGGCACGATGTCCTTCGTCTGTTCGAACCACCAGGAAGCCACGTGATTGAGGAGTTGCCCCTTGATTGGAAGCGTCCCGAGCACCCGGTCAAAGGCGCTGATGCGATCGGTGACGATGATGATGCGACGTCCGTCGTCGGTCGTGTAGCAATCCCGCACCTTTCCCTCGTACTTCTTTCCCAGGCGACCGAAGTCGGTCTTGACCAGAGGGTGGGGGAGAGCGGCGTACAGGTCTTCGTGAGCCAAGGTCCGAGGACCCTACCACGTGCCTGTGCCCGGGCTAGATGAGGTCGGGTTTTGGCTATGCTAGACCCCTTTGGATGGTCGCGCTCGCCTTTGGCACCCCCCGGAAACTTCCCAACGCGTCCAGGCTGGCGGGTCGCGTGGTCGTTCTCGACATTGCCTTTGCCGGCATGGTCGGTGGGGGGTTCGACAAGGTCACCAAAAAGCTCATTGATGGCCTCGGAGACCGCTTGGCAGGTTGGATTGATCACCATGATCACGAGCGGCATGCCGACTTCGTCACGGACGACCGTTTCGTTCTCGCTACGAAAGCCGAACATGGTGCTTGCCCCGAAATGATCACCCCAGATCTGGTGAAGCGAATTGGGCCTATCGATACTATCTTGTGCCACACCGACTTCGACGGTTTGGCAAGTGCGGCCAAGTGGATGCTGGGCGGTGAGGAGCCGTACCCAGGGTGTGACGCGGACGCCCATGCGATCGATACGCGCATCGGAGCCCTTTCCGAACGAGGGAGGACTTTCGACCGCGCTTTGCGCGCCCGACCTCGGGACTCGAAGCTGTTCCAGCTCGTGGTCGATTGTCTGGTGGCGCGCATGAACGATCCTGGTTTGTTTCGTCCGATCGAAGAAGCCGCCCGGGAGATGATCCCAATCGAGAAGGAGACGCGCCGCGCTGCTCAAGCCTACCGACGCTTCACCAGGCGTGGTGGCGGTAGCGTGGCGCTCGTCGATATCAGTCGAGGCTACAAGAACGTAGACAAGACCAGTTTGCTCTTGCTCGGTCAGCAGCTCGAACAAATCAGCATCGTCGTCGACGAACAAAACGTGACCATGGCGGCACCGTTCGACAGCGGTGTGAACTTCCTGGAGCTTCTTGGATTGGACGGTGGCATGCCGACGCGTGTTTCCGTAGGTCGAAAGCAGCTCGACGAAGTACTGGACAAGCTTGCGGTTGAGTTGGTGTAGGCGCCGCCGGAAGTCGATCTAGTGTGGCTGGATCCGGCCCGCGGTAAGCATCCTTGAGCTCTCACGCCGCTGCGCGGAAATCTTGCGGTGATCGGCCTGGAGCGTGAGCGAAATGTGAGTGACACAATGGGGTCGATGACCCCGTGGGGCGTCATGGAGTCGGCTCCAAACGACATTGTCCTACAGCTCAGATTTGCACGTGGGCGTTCGACGACACGCACCTACAGATCGTCATCAAGTGCTTGGAATCAGACGCGAAACTGTTGATTTGCTCAATTACCAAATGGTAGCTGATCGCACACTTGGTGACGGGGATCACCACACGGACGCGTCAGTTTCGACGCACGGCAAACTAGAAAACGGAACACAGGGGGAATTATGAATGAGCACGCAGCTGCGAGAGTGTTGGAAGGCGTTTCAAGGGACGCAGGCTGTGAGCAACTGACGGTCACCAAAGGGGAAGTATCGCTTTGCCTTCTTCTGAACCGTCGTACTCGTGCGATGCGCATCATCGATTTTCGCGCCGGACCGCAGGCGAACAAATTCGACTGCATTCGTGAAGTCGCCGAGAAAGAGGGAATCGAGCGCGCGTTCACCGTCGTAGAACGAGACGAGTCTTCGACCTGGACGAAGATGGGCTTCGAAAAAGAAGGGAGCATTCCCGGCTTCTACAAGCGAAGCGACGCATACATCCTCGGGATGGACCTCGAGCCCCTCGCGCCTCGTGAGTCCGGGACACGCATTCGGATTCGCAAGGATCCAGCGACGCCGACGACCGGTTCCGATCGCGCCGAGCGCGCCTACCAGGCCGCGCGCCGTCTCGTGCGGAATCGAGCGCCCGAGAGCTTGCCGAAGGTCAATGTCGCCAGGGCACGTCCTCAGGATCACGACAAGGCGTTCGCCAACGCCATTTCGTCGGGTCGCGCGCTGACGGGTCTGGAGGAATTTGGTCGCGACGTCGACAAGACTGAGATGCTCTGTACGGCGCGAGGCGGGTTTTCGCTTCTGGTCGGCGTCGAAGAGCAACCGTGTTTCGACAATGCATTCTTGGAGGCGCTGTGCGCACCCCGAGGCGACAAGGAGACGTGGCTCACGTCTTCGGCTCTTTGCAAGATCTGCGATGAACTCGAGGCTCGTGAGATCGTATCCGTTTTCGCGGTCTCTCCGTCGGAGTCCGTTGAGCTCAGTGCCGCTTGGCTGGCGGCAGGCTTCCGGCGAACCGGTCGTCTGCCGGGTCACTTGATGGTCCACGGCCAAAGGACCGAAGCGTTCCTCTGGTCGCGTCGTCTGACCGAGCCGACCTGAGCGACTGCCTGCGTCACGACAACGAAAGGAGCCTCTCGATCAGATTCGGGGGGCTTTTTTCGTTTCCAGGGCTCGTCGAGTTCAGGCTGCTTTTCGGTCGTCCCTCTCGCTGCCAGGATAGGGCCCGTGAAGAACATTCCTCAGCTCCTCGCACTCGCGCTGCTCCTTGCCACTTCTACCAGTGGAGCCGAAGACGCCGCCCCTGAGAGCCCTAGCTCCAGGTCTCAGCGGGCAGCGCACGCCCAGCTCTCGCCCGGCTTGGAGCGGCACGCCGTTTTTGCTCACTTCGCTGACACCGAAGCACACTTTTGGGGATGTAAGGCGCCGTGTACCTCCGGCGGGGAGGATGCGTTGGTCGTGGAGATCCCCCCCGAAGCTCGCGGCAAGAAACGGCGCGTAAAGATCACTGGAACGAAGGAGCACCCGGTGCTTTGGGTGCGCTGGGGCACCGAGCAGGACTTCTACTCCATGCTCGTCGTCGGCGCGCAATCCGAAGCCGAAGGCAAAGAGCACCCGCGGCTGGTACTCAAAGGGTGGGCCGGAGAAAAGTCGAAGAGCGGTGTGACCCTCGCCGAAGAGGGCAAGGAGCTTCGGCTTTCCTCCGCGCCGCAAGACGCCTTCTGCGGTCGTCGGCTGCCCCTGCGCACACGCGTGCTTCGGCCGGACGAAGGGCGTTTCGTCACGGTGCGGGCGCCTGCACTTTCCGAGAAGGAGAGGAAGTCGGCTCACACGATTCAAGCCATGCCCGTCGAGAAGCTCGATAGGACGCTCATCGGGCTTTCCTCCAGCGCTCGAGGTTCGTCCCCGGTTCCCGTGGATTTCGATCGCAAAACCGCGTGGCAGCGCGGCTATGAGTGGGTCGAGCTCGAGATCCCCGAGGGCGGCGGGTTCCCGCTCGTGCTCGAGTTTGCCGAACCTCTGACCCAGGCGACGGCGCTCTATGCAGTGTTCGGAGAGCGAGTTTTCCAGGTCGAGTTCTCGCCCCAGGCATCCCCGCGCTATCTGCTGGACGCGGGTGACCTAGACACGAGCTGTGTCGCGCTCCTGCAGCCGCACACGCCGGCTCCGCTGACGGAGATCATGGCCACCTCGGCCGGGCAGCTTACGACCGACGAGCTTGTCGAGGCGCTCGAGCGGAGCGATCCTGGACTGGCCCCGGCGGCTCTCGCTGTGCGTGGTGACGAGGCGGGGACCGCCCTCGGAAAACACTTTTCGAGGATGTCACCCCTTGGACAGGCGCGTGCGCTGCAGGTGGCCCGTGAGCTACCCGACCCGGCAGGTTTGCCGGTGTTCGTTTCTGCGGTTGCGACCGGTGGCCCGGGCCGAGAGGAGGCCACTGAAGCGCTGCGCCTCGCGGACCGTGAAGGCGCAGAAGCGCTGTTCGAGCGCCTCGAGGTTGCAGACGAATCGTCGTCCGGACGACTCGTCGTAGCCCTGACCAACCTCCAACCGAACATGGTGGCCGAGAGGTTCCCCACCTTGTTTGCCGGTGCATCCGAAGTACGCCAGGCCCAGCTGCGCGCTGCTTTGGGCCACGTTGCCAAAGCGACGAAAGGGCGAGCGGTCTTGGCTCGTTGGTTTGCGGACTCGCCCCCCGCGTCGCTTTCGAGGCCTGAACGGCTCGAGCTGGTGCGTGCTCTAGGTCCCGAGCTGGCGCGGGTTCAGGGGGCCGCGGAGAGCTTGGCCGACTTGTCAGAAGGAGCCGACTTCGTCGGCGCCTATCTTCTCGCGCCGCTCTTGGTTGCCAACTTCGACGAGCATCCCGCATTCGCAAGTGTGTTGTCCCGCTGGATTCGCGGTGAGGCGGTGGGCAAGCTTTCGTCCCAAGAGCAGGCTGCTCTCTCCGTGCGCGTTCTCGACACGGTTTTGGAACGCGGAACCAAAGCAATTCGGCAGTCGGTGCGCAAGGAGCTGCCATCTCTCTTGGAGCACGAAAACATGCGCGTGCGGCGGGCCGCCTTGCTCAATCTCGCTCGCTTCGAATCGAACGTCGCGCCGTTTGGCGACCAAGTCGTCGAGCTCTTGATGCAGGACGATTGGCCCCACGTGCGTGCTGCAGCAGCTCTCGCGATTGTGCCCGTGTCCGAGAGAAGACTCAGCGGCCGCACGGAGAGAATCGTGCTTCGACGCCTTCACAAGGATCCAGATGCGAGCGTACGGCGCGCCTTGGCGCGCTCGCTTTCCGACGCTTCGGGCGAGCAGGTCGTCGAGGCGGTGAGACGCTCATTTCTGAACGATGACGATTTTTCGGTCCGTGCAGAGGCGGCCGTCAGCCTCGGAAAGCTCTGTGACGAAACGTCCATCGATGCCCTCACGGAGCATGCTCGAAAGTTGGGCACGGGCCTCACCGATGAAGGCGCAATCGAGCTCGGCCTATCGTCCGTGACAGCACTTTCTTATCTGGCTCCCGAAGATATCGATAAGCGACTCGAGCCGCTTCTGTCCGACAAAGCTCCGCCTGTGACCCGCGCGCAGGTATCCCGGAGAATCGAATCGGTCCGCGCCTCCAAAGATCGCGCGATTTGCGCGCGCTAGAGCCCCGAGAGCGCTCTTTTGGCGCGCTCACAACTATCTTATCGCAGGCCCTTCACGAGCCTCTCGATGTGTTATCCTTGAGATCAGGATGGGGTATCTCTCTTTTCAGTCGCCTGTTTCCGAAACGAACAACCGTAGCGCGGAGGTGGCTCGATGAGTCCCTCGACCAATGACTCCATGGTCGCGGCAATCGCCGCTCTCCAGGACTACGATCTTTACCGCGATCTCTCATGGGAGGGTTCCTTCGAGGAATACCTTCATATCGTTCGCAAGGATCCGCGCGTGACGCGCAACGCTTATCAGCGTGCGTACGACATGGTGCTCTCGTACGGGAGCGACGAGTATGTCGACAACAAGAAGAAGATCGTTCGCTACAACTTCTTTCAAGATCCGGATGATCACGGTCAGGATGCGATCTTTGGTCTCGACATTCCGCTCATGCGGCTCATGAACGTGCTCAAAGCCGCAGCGCATGGCTACGGACCGGAAAAGCGCGTGATTTTGCTCCACGGTCCCGTGGGTTCGAGCAAATCGACGATCGCACGCCTTTTGAAGAAGGGGCTGGAGCGTTATTCGGCGACGCCCGGGGGGGCGCTTTACACTTTCAGGTGGACGAACCTGCGCGAGTACAATCTGGCCGGCAAGGAGGTCGACGTTTTCGATTCTCCCATGCACGAGGAGCCTCTGCGTCTGATCCCGCCGGAATGGCGCAAGGACGCGATCGCGAAGCTGGGTCTCTCGTCGGACAAATTTCAAGTGAAGGTCGAGGGTGAACTCGATCCGGCCAGCCGCTTCATCTTCGAGAAGCTGATGAAGATCTACAAAGGCAACTGGCAAGAGGTGGTCGACAAGCACATCCAAGTACGGCGTCTCATCCTCAGCGAGAAGGACCGAATCGGTATCGGCACGTTCCAGCCCAAGGACGAAAAGAACCAAGATTCGACCGAGCTCACGGGTGACATCAACTACCGCAAGATTGCAGAGTATGGCTCGGATTCCGATCCCCGGGCCTTCAACTTCGATGGTGAGTTCAACATCGCCAACCGGGGCGTGATCGAGTTCGTCGAAGTGCTCAAGCTCGATGTGGCGTTCTTGTACGATCTCTTGGGAGCTTCTCAGGAGCACCGCATCAAGCCGAAGAAGTTCGCTCAAACCGACATCGATGAACTCATCATCGGGCACACGAACGAAGCCGAGTACAATCGACTGCTCAACAACGAGTTCATGGAAGCCCTCCGGGATCGAACGATCAAGATCGACATTCCGTACATCACGAAGCTTTCCGACGAAAAGCGGATCTACGAAAAGGACTTCGATCAAAAGAAGGTGGGCGGCAAGCACGTCGCCCCTCACACCCTCGAAGTAGCGGCCATGTGGGCCGTCCTCACGCGTCTCGAGGAGCCCAAGAAACACAATCTCGAACTCATCCAGAAGCTGCATCTTTACGATGGTCGCGTGCTCCCGGGATACACCCAGGACACGGTCAAAGAGCTGCGCAAGGAGACGAACCGCGAGGGGATGGAGGGTGCCAGCCCGCGCTACGTTCAGGACAAGATCAGTAACGCGCTCGTCAGCGACCAGGGGGAGGGAACCATCAACCCATTCATGGTCCTCAACGAACTCGAGAAGGGTCTTCGGAGTCATTCCCTCATCACGAGCGAGGACCAACGGAAGAGATTCCGCGAGCTGATTGGAGTGGTGAAGCAGGAGTACGAGCAGATCGTCAAGAACGAGGTGCAGCGTGCCATCAGCGCGGACGAGGACGCCATCGCCAAGCTGGCGGCCAACTACATCGACAACATCAAGGCATACACGCTCAGGGAGCGCGTCAAGAACAAGTACACGGGTCAAGACGAGCAACCCGACGAGCGCTTGATGCGTTCTATCGAGGAAAAGATCGACATTCCGGAGAATCGCAAGGACGACTTCCGGCGCGAGATCATGAACTTCATCGGCGCGAAGGCTGTCGAAGGGGAGGAGTTCGACTGGCAGAGCAATGATCGTTTGCGTCGCGCCCTCGAAATGAAGCTGTTCGAGGACCAGAAGGACAGCATCAAACTCAAGACTCTCGTTTCGGCAGTCGTCGATCGAGAGACCCAAGAGAAGATCGACATCATCAAGTCGCGCCTCATCAAGTACTACGGCTACAACGAGGTGAGCGCGACGGACGTGCTCAACTACGTCGCGAGCATTTATGCTCGTGGTGACGCGACGTAGCTTTTAGGGGGGCTTTCCGCGCCCCCCTCGCCTCGGGAAGTGAATTCCCGAGGCTCACCCCCAACTTCCCGCTGCGCTCCGGCGGGTCGCGAAGGGACTCGCTCCCCGGCGGTGCTGAGGCGGCCTCGTCACTCCTCGGGCATTGCCCTCGCGTGCCTCGGGATTGGCTTGTTTTCGACGCCTCGCTTGCGCCAGTCCACACGTCGGCGCTTCGCGCCTCGGGTCCTCGGTGGTTTTGTTGCGTGGAGTGTCTGCCAAGACTTGTGAGCGCCCCCCTCGCCTCGGGAAGTGAATTCCCGAGGCTCACCCCCAACTTCCCGCTGCGCTCCGGCGGGTCGCGAAGGGACTCGCTCCCCGGCGGTGCTGAGGCGGCCTCGTCACTCCTCGGGCATTGCCCTCGCGTGCCTCGGGATTGGCTTGTTTTCGACGCCTCGCTAGCCGAACTGGAGGGAGCCCGGCATGCTGGACGGACTCCAGTGAGACTGACGGTGCAGCGACTCCTGTCGCCGCAGGCGCTTGCGCCAGTCCACACCTCGGCGCTTCGCGCCTCGCGTCCTCGATGGTTTTGTTGCGTGGAGTGTCTGCCAAGACTTGTGAGGGCCCCCCCTCGTCGCGCCGGCGAAGCCGTCGCTCCTCACCCTCCGCTGCAAAGCGTGCGATGCGAAACGGATGCCAGTCCGAGGAGCTGCACGAGCCAGTACATCGCTAAAATTCGATTCAGCGCCCCGCGCGTCATTCGTCCCGCCGGTCTGCGCTCCGGCGGGTCGCGAAGGGACTCGCTCCCCGGCGGTGCTGAGGCGGCCTCGTCACTCCTCGGGCATTGCCCTCGCGTGCCTCGGGATTGGCTTGTTTTCGACGCCTCGCTAGCCGAACTGGAGGGAGCCCGGCATGCTGGACGGACTCCAGTGAGACTGACGGTGCAGCGACTCCTGTCGCCGCAGGCGCTTGCGCCAGTCCACACCTCGGCGCTTCGCGCCTCGCGTCCTCGGGTTGGCTGGGCTTTGAGGTGATGGGGGTGCTGAGCGCGCCTCGTACCCCGAGTCACGAGTCCTCGGCGGAGCGGAAGCAAGTCCGCGGAGCTGCAAGGAGTCGTACGACGTTTGGAATCGATTCAGCGCATCTGCGCCGAGAACGTCATCGCGCTTCGCGCTCGCGGGTTGGTTCTTCCTGCGCCTCGGACTAAGTTGTGCTCATCATGGGTGTCCCTCAGCTTGAGACAGAGCGGTTGGTCTTGCGAAGGTTGGGACGAGCGGACGCCGAGTTCCTCCAACCGCTCTTTGCCGACTGGGAGATCATTGGGCACATGAGCAGGGTGATCCCATGGCCGTATCCCGACGATGGAGTGGCCTGGTTCATCGACAACGTGTGCGAGCCAGCCATGCAGAAGGGAGAGCGCATGTTCTGGGCGATCATTCCGCGGGAGGTGGGGACTCCCGTGGGCATCCTGGAGTATCGCATTGGCGTGGCCGAGCGCGACAACCGTGGCTTCTGGATCGGAAAGCCGTATCAGGGACGGGGGTACATGACGGAAGCGGTCGAGGCGTTTCAGGACTACATCTTCTTCGAGCTCGGGGTCGATCACATCGTTGTGTGCAACTCCGCGCGGAACTCGGCGAGTCGGCGCGTCAAGGAGAAGACTGGGGCGGTCCGTGAGGGAGAGATCTGCGATCCACACCACGACGGTTCGAGCGCGTGTGAGCGCTGGATCGTCACTCGAGAGGCGTGGGCGAAGCTCCGCGGCCGCGTTCTCTAGTCGACAGGCTCACCCGAAGGCTGCTTCGTAGTCGGCTTCTTTGAAGCCGACTAGGTGCACGCCGTCGCCGACGACGATGGGCCGCTTGATGAGTTTGCCCTGGGCGGCGAGCTCATCGACGGCCTCCTTGTCACTCATCGTCTCGAGCTTCTCCTTGTATCCGCCCTGTCGATAGAGCTGGCCGCTGGTGTTGAACAGCTTGCGCACGGGAAGCTCGGCCTCCTTCATCACCGTGGTGAGGGTCTTCTTGCTGGGGGGGTGGTCCACGATGTGGACGAGTTCGTGGTCGATGTCGTGATCCTTCAGCCACTTGATGGCCTTCTTGCAGGTGCCGCACGCGGGGTAGTGATAGACGGTGATCATCGGGTCTTTCATAGCAAGAAGTCAGCGCGCTCGGGAGCGTGCTCTCGGGACGAGTTGCGTGGGTATCCACCGCGTCGGTGAGACCCCCAGCGAGCCCCGTCGTTTTTTCGAGAGCGCGAGGCGAAACGGACGACAGGCCGTGGAGCCGCACAAATACAACGCGCTCATGCGATTCAGCGCTCCGCGCGAAGATGGGCGAGCGGCGGGCACGCGGCGCTCCGCGCCCGACCAAGCCCGCGATATGGAGCACAGAAGTGCGCTTCAGCTGCGTTTCTCGAAATTCAGAGAGGCTGAGTTGATGCAGTATCGCATGCCGGTGGGATGCGGTCCGTCCGGGAAGAGGTGTCCGAGATGTGCGTCGCAGTTCTTGCAGCGCACTTCGATGCGTCGCATCCCGTAGCTGTGATCTTCGAGCTCTTTGATGCGCGACGCGTCGAGCGCTTGGTAGTAGCTCGGCCATCCGCTGCCCGAATCGTACTTGTGCGCGGAGGAGAACAGCTCGACGTCGCAGCAAACGCAGCGATACACGCCCGGTCGCTTTTCGTCGTAGTAGGCTCCCGTGAACGCGCGCTCGGTTCCGCCTTTGCGTGCGATCTCGTACTGCTCTGCGGTCAGTCGGCTCTTGTATTCTTCATCGCGACTACTTTCGGGAAGCTGCGTCATGAAGTTTAGGTTGGAACTCCTGTAGAGGAGTGCAAGGGGGACGATTTGGTCAGTGTCTCGGGCCGTGTTGTGTGGGACTGCATCGGGATGTCCCAAGGTCTTGCGGTGAGCCATCGTCGAAGGGTGGGCGTATGTCGAGATCCGTCGAGTTCGTGAAGCGGGCCTGGCCTTTCACTCTTTCCGACGTGGTGTCGGTGTCATTTGGCGCAGGGGCTCGAGGGTGGTCGACCTCGCGTGCAGGTTGGGAGTCCACTCGAGTCACGGTGAGCGCGTGCCGGTTTTGGATGCGCGGAGACTGATGCGCTGGCTAGCATGTCAAGTTGTCTTGACGTCCAGACAACTTGACCGCTCGTGCGGAGATGAGGCTCCGAAAGCCTGTTGGACCCATCTCATCTCGGGGCGAGAAGGGGCGCGGGTGGGCACTCGTTGGCCTTGTCGGGCGAAGATCCTGAAAGATTCACTAAACGGAATGCTTTTAAGAGCTTCGCAGGGATGGCACACTTGCGCCACGTTGAGCCGACGGTGGCACAGGTGTGCCGCAGGCCGGTTCGGCGAGTTCCTGCCCTGAGACGATCCATGACCCGACTTCCTCTCTCTTGTCTTTCGTTCCCGCTGATCTTCGGTCTCGCTCTGACTACGAGCCTCACCGCCTTCGCGCAGGAGGAGCAACCGCCGGCGGACGACGGGCTCTCGGACATGGATGAAGAAAGCGGCATCGATCTCCAGGACGAGCCGATGGACGAAGCGGCGCCGGCCGAGGATGAGTCGAGCACGCCGCCCGAGGCTTTCGAAGCGAGTGGCGAGCGCAAACCCGATGGCAGCACCCAGCTGCTCATGGGCGTACGCTATCGCGCTCTCATCACGCCGAAGTTCCTCATCAACATGTTTGGTGTCGATGGAGGCCGCACCGTGCTCCTTCACGGAGTTGGTCCGGAGATCGGTGGATACTTCGGCAAGACCTCCGATGGTTTCATGGTGCTCTTCAGCCCATGGTACGTGGGGTACGGCCTCGACGAAACGCCATTCAAGGGGAAGAACGACAACGATACAGCTTGGGAAATCGTCGAGAGTCGACTCAAGATGTGGTACCTCACCGTGGACGCCATGTGGGATCACAAGCTCCCGGTGAAGGGGCTGAGCGTCGACGTGGGTCTGGGTGCCGGTCTGGGACTCGTGACCGGCAAGCTCAACCGAAACGAGGCGTTCCAGGATGATACCGATCCGGACATCGACGCGGACAAGGATTGGCCGAATCTCAGCAAGTGCGACGATCCTGGAATCACCGAGAACGGTATCCCTGACGAGGTACAGTGTCCAAGTGATGGTGACTACGGGTCGGCGGATCGTTGGCCGGTCTATCCGTGGCTGAACTTCCAGACGGGTCTTCGCTACCAGCCCGTTGACGAGTTCGTCGGGCGTCTCGATATCGGACTCGGGTCCTCCGGGTTCTGGATTGGTCTGGGTGCTGACTACTCGCTTTTCCTCTGATCGGGTGAGCGAACTTCGTGGCCAAGGACCCATCGAACAAGCCTGAGGTGGTGCGGGGCGCGTCGGTCTTCCCCGCTCGCTACGAGCTCATCCGTTTGTTGGGACGGGGTGGTGGCGGCGAAGTCTGGGCTGCGCGGGATCGCGCGACGGGCGGCCTAGTCGCCATCAAGGCTCTCCACGCCGGGTATCATCCTGCTGAAGCCGAGGCATTGATCCGAGAGACGACGATGCTCTCGGGTCTCGAGGGCCTGGGCTTCCCTCGGGTCCTTCATCTCGGCCGGGGGAGCGATGGGCGGCTGTTTCTCGTCAGAGAGATGGTCGACGGCGAAAGTCTCGACCACGTTCAGGAGAGGGAGCCGCGCCGGGCGCTTTCGCTTTTGTGTTCGGCGTCGTCCGTGCTGACCGTGGTGCATCGAGCGGACCTGCTTCACGGCGACGTGAAGCCCGCAAACCTGATCGTGCGCCCGGACGGCACCGTGGCGCTGGTGGATTTGGGTCTGGCTACCGCGCTCCGGGAAGGCGGTCAGAGCACTGTGGGCCTCACTCCGCACTACGCCGCCCCCGAGGTGCAGGCGGGCGGCCCGCTCACCGTGCAGGCCGAGGTGTACAGCCTCGGGATCATCCTGCGTGACCTCTTGTCCGAGGGCGCCGACGCGGAGGTTTCGGAATCGGCATCGGAGGCGCTTTCGCTGGTTGCTCGAAAGGCGACACACGAGGATCCGAACCAACGGTTTCCGTCCGTGGACGAGTTCGCCGAGGCACTTCGCGGTGCTCTGGGTGGCGACGTGCCCATTTTCGATCCAGCGGGCCCGCCCTGGCCCGTCAAAGGGACCGAGGCGATTTCCTATCAATTCAACAAGGCGCTCGATGGTCTCGCTGAGGGCAAGACTCTCCGCTTGTACGCCCCCACGGGTAGCGGATGTTCGACTCTTCTGAGGAAGGCCGCATGGGAGGCGGCACTGGCTGATGAGCATGCGGCCTACGTGGATGACGCAGTCGTAGACGGTGAGTTGGCGACGGACGAGATCGCTGGCTGTGCGCGACCGGGTGCGCTCCTGTTCTTCGATTCGCTCTCGGAGCGGTACGACGACGTCATCGACGAGGCGCTCGGGAAGGGGGCGCGAGTGGTTCGACCCACGCGGGACGAAGCGAGCGCGGATTTGCGGGTTCCACCGCTTGATACGAGCGTGATCGCCGATCTGCTTCGCGGTGCCCTGCCCGGCATGCCCAAGGGACTGGTTGGGCGCGTGGTTGCGCGGCTGGGCGGTTATCCTGGGCCGCTTCGGCAGTTCGCTTTGGAGGCGCAGGGCGTCCCCGTGTCGACCGAGGCCGACATCGATCGCATCTTGTCGGGCACCGTTCAAGAAACGGGAACGCCAGCGGAGATCGCGGAAAAGTACCTCGATCGGGGACACTACAACGAAGCGGCGCGCTATTTCGACGAGTGCGACGAAAACGACCCGCGGGTCAACTGGATCAAGGCGCGGTTCGAACTCGCTGCGGGATCGCCGGGCGAGGCTCTGCGCTACTGCAACGAGGCGCTCGGGCGAGATCCGGACGAGGTTCTCGGAGAACGGATCCGGGCGACGCGTTCGCGAGCCAAGCTCGGCCTAGGTGATTACGCCGGGGCGCTCGAAGATCTCGAGCCACTCGAGAGTTGGAGGGCGGCAGCGCGCGCCGAGGGGCTCGCCTATCGTGGGCTCGCACATTCGCTCTTGGGAAAACCCGACGAAGCCCGTACCGCGCTCGAGACGGGTCTTCAGGCTGCGCGTGAGGCAAAGAGCCTCTTGCTCCAGGCTCTCGTGGGCTCGTCCCTTGCCACTGCGCTGTGGCGCGCCGGTCATCATGAGGAGGCGGCGCGCGCGTACGAGGAAGCGATCGACGCGGCGCGGGAAGCAGGAGACAGCGGGATGCTCGCCTCGGCCCAGATCAACCTCGCTGGGTTGATGAAGTACACGGGTGATCTCGCCGCCTCGATCAAACTGCTCGAATCTGCCGTCGACGCCGCCCGCCGTGCCGGAAGGATGACGTCCCTTCAGCAGGCGCTGCTCAACCTCACTAATTCGGATCTATACTTGGGAAGACTCGAGCGAGCTCGGGCTCAGCTCGCGCGGCTTGGTGATCCCGACCGGCTTCCGCCGGCTCTGCGGGCCCAGACCCATGGTCTGAACGCGGAGCTTCTCTCCAGGATTGGCGAGACGGAGAAGGCTCTGGAGGAGTTCGATCGCTGCGAAAAGGCGTGGACCGAACTCGGGCGGCGACCTGACGCTGCCGAAGCAGCTCTCGAGGCGGTGCTGGCAGCAGCGAGCCCCACGTCGGGCGCATCTGGGCGCTTCGTGCCCACCGTGGAGCTGCTGAAAGACTTTCTCGCGCGCGGCAAATCGAGTCTCGACGGCAAGGAAACTCCGCTCTTGCTCCTCGCACAGGCGCGCCTTTCGTATTTTTGTGGCGAAGAGGAGGAGGCCGAGAAGTACGCCCACAGCGCCCGGAAGCGTTCCGAGGATTCCAATCATCGAGAGTGGGCGTGGCGGGCGGCGGCTCTCGAAGCTGTGCTCTTCGAAGCGGCCGGAAAGCGCACCCGCGCCCTCCGGGCCAATCAAGATGCCGTTGAGATCCTCGAGGACATCGGAGCGCGCCTTCCTCAAGATCTGCGCGAAGTGTACTGGAGTGAGGAGCGGCGTCGTGCCCTCCGTGGAAGCCTGGAGATGCACCAGGCAGCGTCCGTTGCGCCTCGCCGCCCCCACGAACCACCAAGGGGCAGCGGCGAGTACACGACTGGGACGGGCACCGATGCGATTTCTCGACTGACCCAAACACCGCTCGAACGCAGGCTTGCGCGAGTGCTGGCCATCAACAGCGATTTGGCTGGCGAAATCAGCCTCGAGCGCCTCTCCACGAAGATTGTCGGTCACGCGTGTGAGTTCCTTTCGGCCGAACGCGGATATCTCCTCCTCGGCACTTCCGCCGACAATCTCGAAGTGATCGCGTCACGGGGAGGCCAGGGGGAGGACCACGAGGACTTCTCCCGCTCCATCGCGAGTGAAGTCCTGACTCAGGGCAAGCCCCTGGTGAGTGTGGATGCGGGTCGCGATCAACGTCTCCAGGCTTTCGAATCGATACACCTCTCGCTCGTGTCGGCCGTGGCGTGTGTGCCGGTCCTCTCGCCCCAAGGAAGGCCCATCGGTGCGCTCTACGTAGAGACCCGAACGGGCGCGCGACCCGGTTTCAGCGATGAGGTACCAACTCTGCAGGCTTTCGCCGATCAAGCGGCAATCGCGCTCGAGAACTCTCGTTTGCTCAGCGAGCTTCGGCAAAAGACAGAGCAACTGGAAGAGCGCAACAGGCACCTCAAGGAGGCTCGCGCCCGCCTCAAGGAAATCTTGGGCAAGCGCACCGCTCGCCTGCGCGAGGTCAAGAAAGAGCTCGACACGACTCGCTCCCAGCTCGCCTCCCACGCGTCCTACGGGGGCATGGTCGGCGGCAGCGACGCGATGCGAAGGATCTACTCGCTCATCGAGCGCGTGAAGGACACGGACGTTCCGGTACTCATCACGGGCGAGAGCGGAACGGGCAAGGAAGTGGCCGCGCGCGCGATCCATCAGGGTTCGGCGCGAGGAGGATCACGCATGCTAGCCGTCAATTGCGGCGCCATTCCCGAGTCCATTCTCGAAAGCGAGCTCTTTGGTCACACGCGCGGCGCGTTCACGGGAGCGGATCGCGATCGCAAGGGTTTGTTTCGTGAGGCGGACGGGGGGGTGCTGTTCTTGGACGAAATCGGGGAGATGCCGCTCAAGATGCAAGCGAGCCTCTTGCGCGTGCTTCAGGAGGGCATGGTGCGTCCCGTCGGCGGCGCCGCTGAGATTTCGGTGAACGTGCGCGTCATCTTCGCGACCAATCGCGATCTGAGCGTTGCGGTCGAGAACGGCACGTTTCGTGAGGACCTGCTCTACCGGATCCAGGTCGTCCAGATTCCGCTGCCTCCTCTTCGAGAGCGTAGAGAAGACATCCCGCTCCTCGTCGACCATTTCCTGCAGCGGTTCGCCGTCCGATTCGGTCAGGAGAAAAAGTCCCTCTCGCGTGAAGCGCTGGCGGTGATCATGGACCATCCGATGCCCGGCAACATCCGACAGCTCGAGAACTGCCTTCTCAATGCGTGGGTCATGGCCGAAGACGAGGTGATTGAGGTCGATGACATCGAGCTTCCGGCGGCGCCGCAGGTCGCCCGAACTCCTTCGGCTCGGGCCAAGACTTCGTCCCATCACGGCTCTTCGCACCGAACGGCACCGAATCGCAAGACCACTCACGCGACGACGAAGAAGCGGGGGACCCTCAGCGAGCACCAGCGCTCGGAACGGCGGCGCATCGTGGAAGCTCTCGAGGCAACGGGTTGGAATCGACTCAAAGCGGCCACCATGCTCAAGATGCCGCGGAGGACATTTTACCGAAGGCTCCGCGAGTACAACATACAATGAGGGAGGTCTTGGCAGCGACGCTGGGCCGTGGCTTGTCCATTGCTGCCGACGAACCTTCGTTTCGCGGCAGAATGATACAAGACTTGGTCTCCAGCTGGTCTTGGCAGCGACGCTGGGCCGTGGCTTG
>CBFGUR010000066.1:0-25645 GCA_965652275.1 uncultured Polyangiaceae bacterium
AACGGAGATGGAGACGGCGACACGAACGGAGATGGAGACGGGAACAACCCTGGCGACGGCGACGGCGACGGCGATGCCACCGGAGGAACGGGTCAGGGCACTGGAGGATCGTCTGGCGACGGAGATCTCGGAGGGGCCCCCGGCGATGGCGACGGAGACGTGAGCGGTGGAGCATCAGCAGTCGGCTGTGACGCCGAACGAATCGTGCTTCCGGTGACGTACCGAGATTTCAACTCAACCCATCCGGACTTCATCTCGGATGAAGTCGTTCAAAGCGATCCTTGCGAGGGCCTCACAAGCGGGATCGTGGAAAGCACGTTGGGACCATCGGGCAAACCAGTTTTCTCTGGACCCGACGAGAGCTGCCTGACTCGCGCCAGCTTCGAGCAATGGTTCACGGATTCCAACGAATCGTCCACCATCGAATCGACCCTAGTCCTCTTCCCCGATGGACAGGGGGGGCATGTCAACAGAATGGGCCCGAGCGGAGAGCAGTACGAAGCCGCCCCGGAAGGCGAGCTGCGCATCTGCGGCAACGTAGGCCAGTTCGACGGATGTCAGGCAGCATCCGACGCAGGATACTGTGCTGGACCGGACTTTGACCCTTCCACCGAGACGTGTTGGCAAACGGGAGCGAACGGAAACGTCGACATCACCGGCCAACCGCTGCCTTACGGCTGCTGCTCGAACTGCTTTTGCGCCGGCACCATCACCATTCCCAAGTACGACGGCACGCCGCTGTTCTTCCCGCTCGACGGGCATCCCGACGCCCTGGATGATGCCCGCCATCCCGCCAGGCTCCCGGCCCAGTACTACAACGCGATCGGTTGGCCTTGGGAGACGGGAGGCCCCGAGCTGAACCCGCCAGAGGATTCGCCACTGCATAACTTCCATTTCACTTCGGAGCTCGACATCCCCTTCCAGTATCGCCCCAGCGAAGAAGCAGTCCTCACGCTCCTGGCGGACGACGATGCATTCGTCTTCGTCAACGGACACTTGGTCCTCGACCTGGGGGGCTACCACATCCCACTCGTCGGCGTGTTGACCTTGAGCACGGACGGTAGCGTGCACAGCAGGATCTGGCTACCGAGAGACCCCGGCGTGAACAGCAGCACCGACACCACGCTCTCAGAAAGCACCGTGCTGGCAGGCGATCTCGGCCTCGAAGGGGGGAATCGGTACGAGATCCAAATCTTCGACGCCGAGCGCAAGCCATCTGGCTCGAGCTTCCTGCTGTCGCTCTCTGGCTTCGACGTCAACGAAGCCTGCGCTCCGTGAAGGGCCGCACCCAGGAGGTGCGGCTGTTCACTCACCCGACTAGGCGAACGACGGGCCAAGCTGCCCGCGGCGATGTCACTGACCATCGCCCGCCACCCGGGGTATGCTTCTTGCCGTCGGACGATGACATGCGCACCTCACTGTTGATGTTCAGTACAATTTTGTCACTATGCACCGGGGGGTGTCGCAAAGATGCCCCACCCGAGCCGCATCCGAAGCCGGTCGACGGGACAAAGACTGACGAGTCGGATGGCGCGAAAGAGGCGCGACCCGAGCCAGGGGACACGCCCCCCAAGGGTGCTCCCGTCGAGACGGGACCTCCGAACGTTCCCGAATTCGAACCCGCGTTCGAGGGGCAGACGCGCGCTCCTGCGGTCAAAACGAAAACCCCGCTCGAAGTGACCGAGGTGGTCGACGGGTTCGACCACCCCTGGGCTCTCGCGTTTCTCCCCAACGGGCACATGTTGATCACCGAGAAGATCGACGGTGATTTGTTCATCGTCACGCCCGACGGGAAGAAGTCGCCCGCCGCTCTTGGAGTTCCGAAAGTGGACGGCGGCGGCCAGGGGGGACTGCTCGACGTCGTCCTCGACCCCAACTACGAAAAGAACCAGCTCGTTTACTTGAGCTACTACCAACCACGCCCAGACGGAAACGGCTTGGCCGTCGCGCGCGGCCGGCTGACGACGGGTGAGCAACCCAAGCTCGACGACGTCAAGGTCATCTTCGAGATGAAGCCGACCCTGGATTCGGACAAACACGCGGGGGGGCGCATCGTTTTCGCTTCGGACGACACGCTATTCGTGACGTTGGGTGAGCGCTCGGTGATGGAGGGGCGCGTCCAAGCGCAAAAGCTCGACAGCCACTTCGGCAAGATCGTGCGCATTCGTTCGGACGGAAGCGTGCCCGACGACAACCCATTTTTGAACCGCGAGGGCGCTCTGCCAGAGATTTGGACGTTGGGTCATCGCAACGTGCTCGGGGCGGACCTCGACGAAAAGGGGCAGCTCTGGGTCGCGGAGATGGGGCCGCGCGGCGGTGACGAGCTGAACCTGGTCGAGCGAGGCAAGGACTACGGCTGGCCCACGATCGGCTACGGTGAGGAGTACTCGGGCAAGGCCATCCACGAGAGCCCCAGGGCCAAGGGGATGGAGCAGCCCGTGTATTATTGGGACCCGGTCATCTCTCCTGGGGCGCTGCTCGTCTACCGAGGCGACTTGATTCCCGAGTGGAAGGGGAACTTTCTGGTGGCGGGGCTCTCCAGCCGCGCGCTCATCCGCCTGGTGGTCAAAGACAATCGCGTGCAGGGTGAAGAGCGCTTGCTCACCGACAAAGACGAGCGCTTCCGTGAAGTCACCCAAGCACCGGATGGTTCGGTCGTACTTTTGACGGACAGCGGCAAGGTCTTGAAGGTCACACCGAAGTAGCCCGCTTCCTTTGCGCCGTGCGTCGCGTTCTCTCATCACCAAGTACTGCCGTGGACAGGGTTCGCCTCCACGTCAGAGCTGCCCCCGTCTCCACTTTGTGCGTTGGCGCCGTTCTGCTGACGAGCGAACCCGTGTGGGCACAACAAGTCGTGCAGACGGTGGTCGTTCGAGGTGAGCCGCTCCCCGCACAGGACAAGAGCACCTCGTCGAGCACCATTTCGGAAGAGGACCTAGAAATGGAGGCAAGCGGGCGGGTCGAAAGCGCGGTGGGTGATCTCGGTGGGACTTCGTTTCGGCGGAGTGATGCACGGAGCGCTCATCCCACGAGCCAAGGACTCACGTTGCGCGGGTTGGGTGGCAACGCATCGAGCCGCGTCTTGGTTCTGCTCGATGGAGTGCCCCAGGCCGATCCTTTCGGGGGCTGGATCTCCTGGCCTGGCTACGACGCGCTGCCTCTTTCGACCGTCACCCTAGAGCGCGGAGGCGGGACCGGAGCCCACGGTTCGGGGGCGCTCGCCGGGACCCTTTTTCTCAACACGCTCGAGCCGAAGGACACAGTTGATTTCGGAGGAGAACTGCTCGGCGGAAGTCGCCGCACGATCGCCTCGCGCGCACGCGCGACCTTCCCCACTGGAAAAGTGAATCACCTGCTGGCGGCGAGCGCCGAGAAAAGCGACGGCTTCGTACCGACTGCGCCGGAGCAGCGCGGGCCAGTAGACGGGGCTGCACCGTACGAACATGCGGGCGCCGTCTGGCGCGCGCAAACCGAAGCGGCACGCGCCGTTTCCTTGCGCGCCAGCGGACGCGCATTCTCGGATCGTCGGACGCGCGGCGTTCCCTTCACGGAAAACGAAAATGACGGCTTCGATCTGAGCCTGCGCGCCGCGTCCCCCGAAGAAGATGCCTCCGAGTGGTCGGCGCTCGTCTATTTTCAAATGAGAGAACTGACGTCGAGCTTCGCGGCGGTAAGCGATCAGCGTACCGATGCGCGTCAGGTGCTCGACCAAGTGCGTGTGCCGTCCAGCGGACTCGGCGCGCGTGTGGCATTCGAACCCGACCTGGGGCCGCGCACTCAGGTCGAGTGGGGCGCCGATTTTCGACGCACCGAGGGCAGAACCGAGGAACGGTATTTGTTCGTGGACGGAGCTCCAGAGCGACAACGACGAGCCGGGGGCATCAGCGAAACCGGCGGTCTGTTTGGTACGGTGTCGTGGCGCGCGACGGATCGATTGACCCTCAACGCCGCTGGGCGCGCCGACTTCTGGCACTTGCATGGTGGCTTTCGCCGGGAGAGCGAGATTGGCGGGGAAGAGCTCACCGCCGAAGACTTCGCGCAGCGCGCCGATGTCGAAGGCACGGGGAGGGTTGGTGTCGGTTTCGACATTGTAAATAGCCTCCATCTACGCAGCGCTTCGTACACGGGCTATCGCCTCCCTACGCTGAACGAACTCTACCGGCCCTATCGTGTCGGCGCCGACGCCACGGCCGCCAACGCCGATCTCGAGCCCGAGCGCCTTTGGGGTACGGAACTCGGCGTCGACCTTCGTCCCGTAACCGGCGTCGAGGCGTCTCTCACCTTGTTCGAGAACCATCTGCTCGGCGCCATCGCCAACGTCACGCTCGACGAAGGGCCCGGGGACTTCGACGGGGTGGGCTTCATTTCCGAAGGGGGAGCGTATCGGCAGCGCCGCAATGTTTCGGCAATTCGGAGCATTGGTCTGGATGCGGCTCTCCATTTGGATGATCGCGTGATTCCGCTGCAGGGCGCGGTTTTTCATGCCTTCTATTCTCTCGTTCGCTCACAAATGCGCGCGAGCGATGCGCCCGCTCTATCGGGTCGCGTGCCGGCGCAAGTTCCCACCCACCACCTTTCTTCGACGCTCGCCTGGTCGAGCGCACCGAACGTGACGACTCTTTCCGCCACGGCGCGCTACGTAGGGCGACAATTCGAAGACGATCTCAACCAGATTGCTCTGGTCGACTTCTGGACCCTCGATGCCGCGGCGAAGATCTTCCTCGCTCCGCAACTTCACGCCCTTTTTCGTGTCGAAAACCTGACGGACGCGCGCATCGAGACATCGAAGGACGCCGCGGGTTTCACCGAAATCGCCACGCCTCGCACGATTTGGGCGGGACTCTCCTATGGGCTCTGAGCTCGGGGCGACAAATCGCACGACATGCCGCCCGCGCGTCGGCAGGCTCTGGGAGCCGGGTACCACCCGTACTACAACCTGCCGGGACGAAAGTAATGCGAGGGACGGCGGGCTGGGTGGTCTTGTTCATGGTGGCGTGTTCGGGGGGCGCGAGCCACCCGAAGATGCCCCGGACCCACCACGCGGATGCCGAGGACGGCATCGTAGGTGGACGGTCGTCCCGCGGCACAGTCGTCGGCACCTACTCGATCTTTCAGCCCCTCGGATGCGTGGACGGCGCCGGGCGCTATCTCCCACCACCCGACAGCCAGTTGAAGCTCGTCAGTATCGCCCATCCTGACCGCCCCGCGGAGGCACCGATCACGGTGGTGCAACCCGGACTCGACAGGTACCCGAGCGAGATCGAAAACGCCTACTCCGAAGACGGAGAGCGAATGTGGTTCGCGTACCGCCCGGACGGCGCCGGTTATCAGCTCGTGCTTCGCCTCGATTGGTCGAAGAGAGACGGGCGCACCGAGCTCCTCCTCCACCCGCCGGGGAGCTACACGTTCGAGGTGACGGGAAACCAATACCGGGTGCGAGCAACGAAGCCGACGCGTTGCCAGCTCGCCGTGCTCTGGGTGGGCAAGGAATTTCACCCGGCCTTCACGCCGCCCACGCAATCCGAACTGACGGACCGAATCGCCGAATACGAGGCGGCACTCACTGCCCCAGACGAGCACGACGAAGAGCATGAGCAAGCCTGGCACCACGCCTTCGAGGGAGTGAACGTCTACCACATCGGCGAGTACGAAAACGCGGTGGTCCTCCTCGAGGAAGCCTTCGCGATCCTCCGGACGCCGCACCTCGCCCTCTGGTCTGCTCGCGCCTTGGTCCGGGCTGGACGAATCGAAGAGGCGAGGGCCCGGTACACGGAAGCCGCCGATCTCCCCGTCACGCGGGGGGCTCCGAATGTGCAGCGCAGGGCAATGGAGCTGGCCGCCACTGAGCTCGCCTCGCTGACCGCCAGCAAACCTTGAAGCCCAATCCGCTAGCTCCGATCGGCGAAGTCACTCGACCACACACATCCCCTCGACGCACCGGGGCTCTCCGATGAGATCCGGACACGCGTCGGTGACTGGCGGACAGTGCTGGCAGCGTTCGTTCGAAAGGCTCATGACCTCGATGTAGCTGTCACCGAGAGCGCTGCCGCTGAACAAGAAGCCGCACTGTCTCCCGCACTGGGTCCCCGTGTCGATGAGATTGCAGTCTTCGTCGCTCGAACAACTCAACCACTCATCCTTCGTCTCTTCCCAGTCCAGGCGATGCGCCTCCCGTCCCTCCTCGCAGAGGGACTCCACCACGGATGGCACGCACCGGGCGCAACAGCTCCCTTCGCTGATCTCGAAGTGCTCCTCGCAATCGAGCGGTTCGCAAGCGCTCGGGTCGCAACTCGGCTCGGGCGTCGACGGAACGCAGCTCGGACACGGGACGCATGTCGGGCAGCATTCGTCATCTTCGAGATCGAGCGTCTCTCCCTCTTGGCACGTAGGGATCTCGCACGAGACGACGTCGCATTCCTCTACAACCGGAATGAAGTACGAGCGACACACTTGCCCCTCCTCTCCGTAACAACGAACCTCGCGCCGCTCCGAGTCCCTCCCGTGGGTCGAGATGGAGCAACTGAGCTCCTCGTCGGTCCAGCCCACCTCGCCCTCCAAGTTCCCGCCCCGATCGCTCTTCCCTTCGCGGGGTAGCCCCACGTCATCGCCGCGCAGGGTGAGGTCACAAGTACCACCCGGTTCGGAGAGCACGATCGTGCCGGCCTCGCCGCACTGTCCGACGACGTCGAACTCTTCGGAGTTGCTGTCGTTCCATGCGCAGATCCTTTCGTTGCCTCCGTGAGCAACCAACGACAGCGCCGTGCAAGCCAAGATGGAGATGCGAAGAATGGCGATCGTTTTCATGGGGGCGCCTCGTGTCCGGAAGGCGTCTCAACCATCTCAGACATGGACCTCCGAAGAGACATATCTGGAGGGCCGAGCGCGTAGAGGTAGCTGAGCGCCACCACGGGCAGCGCATGAAGATCGGTCGCGTCAGGCACATTGGGCCTGAAAATCAGCCCCGACCAGGCCGTCGCATGGGCGATGATCGCATTCAGGAGACCCGACCCTGCTTCGGTCGCCTTCACGCACGAGAGACCCGCAACCATGACGGCGGCGCCATAGTGAAGCCGCGTCAAAAGCGCCCAAGGCGACACCTCACGAAGCACCGCAGCCACGAACAGCGGAACGAAGAAGCACGCGCAGACGTCGCTCAACTTACCCGTCACGACGCCGGGCAGCGCGCTTTTCAGCCAGAAATTGTTCAGCACGAACAACGCCACCGCCCCGAGGGGGATGGCTCCGTAGAACGGTTCGGAGCGAGTAGCGTGCCTCATGAGCACGGCATTATGCAGATTGTGTGCCGCGACAACCAGAGCCCTCGAGACGATGGCGGAGCGTGGCCGGTGAACCGCGCTCCTTGCAGGAGACCCAACCCTGTCCGATGCTCGAGCGCCCCGTGCGTGCACATTTCGTCTTTCTGTTTTTTCTCATCGAAGGGATGACGCTCACGCGTGCCGCGTGGTCCCAAGATGACGAGAGGCACAGGCTGAAACTCCGCTTTCAAGCCTCCGCGTCATGCCCGAGTTCGGAAGTCTTCCTCGACGAAGTGAACGGGCTCACACAATCCGTAAAATGGGATCTGGAGGCACCCGACGCCCACGAACTTCGCGTCACCTTGGCGCCGGACGAGAGCACCGGTTCCCTCGTTCTTTTCGAAGACGGCGAGGAAGTCCTGCGCCGTGAAGTGAGCGAAAGCGACTGCACCGTGATGGTTCGCGGCTTGGCTTTCGTGCTCGCTGTCGTTCTCGATCCGAGCGTGAGTGCGAAGGAGGCAACCACCGGGGACAATGCCACTCCTGTTCAGGAAGCGACGACCGAGGCCGAGCTCACCGAGGAACCCGCATCCCCTTCGCCCGATCAGCGGGAACTGTTGCCTCGTCCCGTGGTGAACACTCCTCCATCTCCGACGCGGAGCGTGACGAGAACCGACATCCAGCCACCACGAAGAAACGAGCCCCCCTGGTTTCACGACCGACTCGTCATCCTGGGGGGAACTCTCGAAAGTGGCCTGAACACGACTGGAGCCCTCGGGGCGACCGCCTCCGTCGAGGTACGATTTCTCCGCGCGTCTTCCCGACCGCCCTCGTTCGCCCCCTCGCTCCGCCTGGGCGGTCAATTCGCCGCCTCTCCGTCATCGGAACGGGGAGTCGGTTTAGACGTCCTACGCTACGGCGGCTTTCTCCAAGCGTGTCCAACTTGGATGTCGCTCATCTCCGGCTTCGAGCCGCTCCGTGCCTGTCCGGTGAGCTCGGCACGGTGCGAGCCAGTGGTCGAGGCGTGGATCGGGAGACTCCAGCATCGCGCGTCTGGGGCACCGCGGGGGCGCTGGCACGGGTGGAGGTGCCGCTCGGGAAGTTTCACCTGGGAATGAGCGGCGGGGGCCGCATCCACCTGACTCGGTACGCATTTTCGGTCGACTCCACGTCGGGTGACCAAGCCCCCGTCTCCCTCTACGAAACGCCGAGATTCTCTGGATTTTTCGAAATCTCGGTGGGCTACCACTTTTTTCGATCCGAATCGGCGAAGCCAGACATTCAATGAAGGTCGGGTTCGTCTCCGCGTAGCGTCGGGCCCTCCACATTCCTGATGTCCCTCCCCCTTCCCTCCTTCGTCCGCGCCGCAGCGGAACCAGCCCGGTTGGAGGACCTGCTTCGGCACAACCACGCCTTCATTTGGCGGTGCGTCCGTCGCTTCGGGGTCAGCGAAGAAAGCGTCGACGACGTGGTCCAGGAAACGTTCATCGTCACGGCAAAGAAACTCTCCGAAATCGAGCCGGGCAAGGAGCGCGCTTTCCTGACCTCCACCGCGTACTACCTCGCCTCCAACTGGCGCCGGAATCATCGACGCCGACCTCAGCTGTGCGAGCTCGAAGAGGCACGCGAAACGCCGAGCAACTTTCCTTCGGCCGAAGACCTTCTCGATCAGAGAAGAGCTCGCCGACTCCTCGATGAAGCGCTCGACGTCCTCCCCCAGAAACTCAGAGCCCCCTTCGTGCTCTTCTCCATCGAGGGCATGACGAGAACCGAGGTCGCGGAGCTTCTCGGACTCCCACCTGGCACGGTCGCCTCGCGCGTGCGTGGGGCCCGCGCTCTGTTCGAATCCGCCGTCCGTCGGCTGACGTCCACGGCACCACACGAGAGAGGTGAGCGATGAACCCCCGAAGCCCCAACCCCGACCAGAACCTCGACTCAGCGGTCGAGGCCCTCCTTCGCTCCGCCGAAAGCGATGGCCCGTCGCCAACATCTCTCGCAAAGACGGCCGCGGTGCTCGGTGTCTCCGTGGCACCTTTTGCGACCACCACGAGCGCGTCGGCAGCCGGAGCTGGTGGTAGCGCCGCGACCGTCGTCAAAGCCGGTGGAACCATGGCCTCGTCGGTCGTCACCGCAGGCTCGAGTCCGACGAGTGTGCTCGGGCTGAGCCTGGGTTTCGGCAAGCTGGCGACAATCGGCGCGATCGTGGCCGGAGGGGCGGGGGTCACCCTGTCCCAAGCCTGGGACGCGGACGACGCGCCTCCCGCGCGGACGTCTGCTCCGGCGGACGCTCGACACCCCAAGGCCGCGCATCCCCCGGCTCGACCCGCAAAGGCCGCGTCCCCCTCGGCATCGATCGAATCGCCCCGCAAGAAGTCCGTGCCGTCCCCGCAAGACGCTCCGACCTCGCGAGCAACGAGCTCTCCAGCGGCGCTGCCTGCTCCTGTTGCGGAAACGAATGAAGCGCGCCTTACGGTTCCCGAGCCAGAGCGGAACGAAACCTCCCTCGCGCGCGAACTCGGCCTGCTCTCCCAGGCGCGCGCTGCCTTGAAGAGCGGGGACGCCGGCGGTTGTTTGACGGCTCTCGACGAATACCGCGACGCATTTCCTTCCGGCACGCTGAGCGTCGAAGCCGCAGTGCTCGAGATCGAAGCCCTGCTCGTCACCTCCGGCAAGGACGCAGCCAGCAAGCAAGCCGAGGCGTTTCGACGACGCATGCCGAGAAGCATGCACATCGAGAGATTCATCGCGCTCGGTCTCTTGGATGAGGACGACGACGTCCGCAACGCGGCTCGAAATCAGTAACGCGCGACGCGGACATTCATGGGTGTAGCTCGGATGACCGAGTCTTTTGAATTTTCGAAAAGAGGAACGATGAAAGCTATCGAAAACAGACTCTCCTGGATGTCGACCCTCACGTGCGCCGCCTTGGTCGTTGGCTGTACGCTGGAGACGGTCCCGGTTGGTGAGAACGATGGAGACGCCGCCGGCGGGTCGGGCGCGGACGGATCCGTCGACGTACTCCCCTCCGATCCCGATGAGGGCTCAGGAGCCGCCGCTCCTACGGAGCTGGATCCAGGCAAGGGTGGTGCAGGCACCGGCGCAACCGAAGGATACGGCGGTGACCCCGTGTTTCCTGGCTACGGGACCGGTGGAGCCGACGGGACGAACACCACCGGTGGTACAGGCACGGGCGCAGCCGAAGGATACGGCGGCGATCCGGCCTACGGTACTGGCGCAACTGCTGGAACGGGCGCGGCTGAAGGATACGGCGGGAGTCTCGGAACGGGAGCCGTCGGAGGAAGTGACGGCGAGTCCGTCACGGCACATTTCGTGACGGCGTACTGCGACATGGAGGCGAGCTGCATCCCTACCTGCATGGTGGAGGATGGGGTCGTGCCGTGCGACACACCGGAACGGCGCTTCGAATGCGAACAGATCCAAATCCCCTACGAGACCCCTTGTGAAATCGCCGAAGCACACTGGTTCGAGTGCATGATCCAATCTTCTTGCGAAGAGGTCGCGCAGTTCTTCTCCGCACATCCGGACAACATCAAACCGACCACCCCGTGCGCGATGGACTTCGATCAGTTCTGCGACGACTGGGAGCCTCCCACCGAATACGCGTTCAATTGAAGGGACGGGGGCCGCCTCGCCGGCCCTCGCCAAGAATCGGCCTCTATCACAAAGGTACCGGGAACCTTTCGAAGAGAGGGATGTCTCACACGTGGCGCAGCGGAATGTCGGCGCAGTGAGCCCCCAGACGAAAGGACCGAGTGTCTCAACTCTACAAATCACCCGTGGTGAAGGAAAAACTGCGTGCGGTGACCGAACGCATGCGAGACGAAATCCCGGGCGAAAAGACCGATCACTACATCCAAACGACTCTTGGAGACACGTACGCTGTCGAGATGGGGGACCCGAGCCAAGAAACGCTGGTTCTCCTTCATGGCGCGATGACGAACCACGCCGTGATCTTGACGGTGATGCGCCATTTGGTGGGACGCTATCACCTCATCATTCCCGATTTACCGGGACACGCTGGATGGAGCACCGAAAAGCATCTCGATCCCATGGGCGACGACTACGGGCGCTGGCTGCTCGAAGTGCTCGACCAATTCGAGATCGAACGCTGCCATTTCATGGGCCTGTCCTACGGCTGCTTCGTCGCGAATCGTCTCATCGCTCTTGCGCCCGAGCGCGTCGACCGAGCGTTCTTCATGGTCCCCGCCGGATTCATTCTTCTCAGCGCGTGGGCGGTCATCAAACACTTCCTCCTCTGGGTGATTCTCTTGGGCATCACCGGGCAGGACCGGTTCTTCTATCGGATCATCGATGCCATCTTCACCGAGCGCCCCAAGGGAACGATGGTGGAGTTCTTTCGGCTCACCATGACGGGCATGAAGCCGGTATCGGGCAAACACAAGCTCGTCGCCCCCGACGAAACGAGGGGCTTCGATCGACCTCTCTACGTCCTTGGGTGCGAGAAAGACTTCGCCGTCGACGCGCGAATTTTGCCCGAGCGGGTGAAGGCGGCCTACCCGGGCGCCCGCGTGGAGATCCTTCCAGGAGCGAAACACACCCCGCCCCTCGACGACGCGACCTCGAGGAACCTGGCCGACAAAGTCGCCACGTTTCTTTCCGCCTAATCCCCCGCCGCCAACCAAATGACGATGCTCGCAATCGTGGCGTCCGCGACGATGTGAGCGAGGATCGGGGCCAGAAGTCCGCCCGAGACCTGGCGCAAGATGCCTAAAAGCACGGCCCAACTGCCAGCGAGGGCGACGCCCACGGCTCCCCTGGGGAACCCATGGGCGTGGGCGATTCCAAAGGACAAAGCCTGCAGGCAAACGGCCCAAGCGAGACCGAAGTCTTCGCTCAGAGCAGGCTGAAGGTAACCTCGCCAGACCCACTCCTCGAAGGTTGCGTTGGCGACGGCGAACACCACACCGCCAAGGACGAGGAGCCCGACCGGAGAATTGGGGATCATACCCGTCAGGTCGGAAAGGTCTGGATCGAGGAAGTAAACCCATCCAATCAGGGCACCCGGAGTGATGAACCCGGCAAACACAGTGAGTCCTACCGGGACCTTCCCCCGTTCGAAGGACGCCCTACCAGGTGCCGGGACGAACCGTCGCACCCCTGCGGTCAGACCGAGTGCTAGCGCCAACGAGATCTGCCAAAGCGCACCAGCAGCCACGAACGTGGTGGTAGCCAAGACGAGCGATGCGAGGTCGAGCACGGACCGGGCACGTCGCGCCGCCAGAAGGCAACATCCCCCAGCGATCACCACCGGTAGCATTCGAAATACCAAGGGAGCATACGGCGGAGTGAGCCCGAGGACCGCGAGCGACAGCAGCGCGAGGACAAGCGCGGTCTTCCGTGCGCCGCGGCTTTCAGGCGGAGAAACAGTCATGGCACGACTCGCTCCACTCGCACGACCTCCTGGAACTGCGACTCCCAATCGCTCAGCCAGGACTTCGAGCCGCCCCGTAGGTGCTCCGAGAAAAACCCTCGGGTCGCCGCATTGACGAGGAGCGCCGCCCGCCCCCCTTCAATCGGCCCCAAGACTCCGAGAAAGTGAAGCAATCGAGGCAGACCGTTCATGTCGCTGAAGTTCATGTGCTGGCTGCCGCGGACTCTCACTTGCAACTGAACGTCGCCGGGACCAGCGTCGGCGATGAGCGCTCGCAGGCCGCCCGCCGTCTCCGCCACGCGTCCGTTCGGAAGCTTGGTGCGCTCCGCAAAAAGACCGAGAAGTGGTCCCAAGAGCGGGCGTGGAGCCTCTCCGGAAAGCGAAAAAAAAGGGGCATCGAGTGCCAGGGCGGGCCACGTCTTGCCCGACTCCTGTAGGTAGTCGAGCGCCGCATAGGCGCCCAGGGAATGCCCAGTGATTCCGATGCGCGCCCCGTCGATCGCCTCGGCCAAATCCCCAAACACGCCGACGCGTCGCGAGGGATCGCCCAGTACGTTCACGACCCGCTCGATGTGCCTCTTCCTTGCATCGACCAAATCTCGAAGTGTCACGCTTGCGCCAAAAAGCTTTTCGTAAACCTTCCCGAGCTCGACACTCGCTCGTCCCGCCTCCTTTCGATCCTTCGCCTCGGTCAAGTGCCCGAGCGCAGCAACGAATGCGTCGGCCTGGTCGGTGAAGTTCTTCTTCATTTGTCCCAAGGCGCCGGAAAGCTCGGGATCGAGCGGTCGCGTGGAACCATCCGCATACACGGTGAGGATCGATTCCCCGGGATGAGAGAGAGCCATCACCACGAACCCGTGGGACGCGAGATCAATCAACGTCGATGCGTTCTGATCGGCAAAGCTCATTGCACCGTGCAAGAAAAGCACGACGGGAAACTTCTCGGTGTCGATCGGCGACACATCCACGAAAGCCCCCGACGGCGTCTCCCCGCCCATGCTCGGCATCCCGTTTGCGGCGGCAAACGCCCGCCCCACACGTCCGTCCATCAAGGGAGCTCGGCGCCTTCCCTCACCCCTGGCGGGAAAAAACACACGCAGCGCAAGCGCCCGCTCCCCCCGCGCCTCCCCTGGCCCTTCCTGGTCCAACGTGACGATCCTCGACCCAACCGGATACTTCCCGGACGGCAACGGCAACGGCGTCGAACGCAAAACGACGAAGCCGGCGATCAAGATGGCAAGCAAACTCAGCCCCAGCGCCACCCATCCGTCGCTCATCTCGACAGCTCCTTCTCGAGCCACCGTCGAACGAAACGATAGTGCGCCGCCCCAAACTCCATCGTCTTGATTTGGTAGTGGGGCACCTCGGCGATTTGTCGGGGCAAGTTCATCTGAGACAGCTGCTTTTCCGAATCCCGCTTCAACTGCTTCAGATGCTCCTCGCGCTCCCGCAACTGCACGCAGCACTCCTCCACAATCGAACGACGCTCGTCCTCCTCGATTAGGCCAAAAAAGAAGATCTTCACGAGGAGTTCGTCTTCGTCGCGCTCGAGATCCGTCGGCCCGAGCATCCACCGTCGAAACCGGGCGCGCCCCTTGGTCGTCGGGGAATAGATCTTCTTGGCGCGCCTCCCCACACTCTCGCTTCGCACGCGCGCAGCCCCGCTCGCCTCGAGGCGATGCAAGTGAGGCACAATCGAGCCCAAGCTCGCCCCAAAATAGTGCGATGCGAGCTTCTCCATGGACTTCTTCACGTCGTAGGCGCTCATCTCCGCCAAATGCAGGAGCCCCAGGACCATCATCTCGCCAGACATATCGATTCGATATATCAGAACGATATGTCTGACAAGTTCGCGCGCCGGGCCACCATTCATCGGGCCATCGAACAAGTTGCTCACCATGTGCATGAACGCCGTCGGTGTCCAAACCGAGCAATTCGGGGACGAACTCGCGCCAGCTGGGGAGTTCGACGCCCTCAAAGCCCCCCAAGGGTGAGTTCGATGGGCACCTGGGCGCCGTCGGTTCCATCGAGAACGAAGGACGTAGTAACGCAGTCAATGATGCGCTCGCCCGCCGGGTCGGTCTCGTGCTCGCAGACGTGAACCGCTTCGCCTCCCAGAACGAGGGCGCCGCGTGCGGCACAATAGCGGAATGTGTACTCACCTTCCGGCGCATATTCCAAGGAACTGCACTGCTGCTGCTCGCAAGTGCCGGGGGTGAAGTTCGATCCGTTCCAGCTGAAGTCAAACTGGCCGGTATCGACACCAACTTCCACGCAGGGTGCGGGAGCTATCCCATCGATGCACGCAAGGCGCTGACAGCCGTCGCACGAAAGCGCGCAGTAAGGATAAGACCGATTGTTGAACCCGACGCCCCGGGCATCAAGGACGGAGGGTTGTGGCGACAGTTCGCAGTCCTCCAGGGTTTCACAGTAGGAGACCCCATCGGCTGGATTGACGACGATCCTCACGCTTCCGGGGGACGTTGATGCATTCGTTGAGCCCTCGCGCTCCGCATCGTCCTCCTCCGCGAGCTCGCTCGACTCCGAGCGGCCGCCGCAACCGGTGACAGCGCCCACGGCAATGGCGAGCGACATGGTAGTCCACGAGAGTAGAGCGCGGGCGCGGATCATCCTCTCAGCCTAGAACGGGGGCCCCTCCCGCGTCGCCTAAAGAGCCTCGAAATCCGTATCCCGGCCTCCCAATGCGGGAGCATGCCGCTGCATCAGGAGCGCTTCGCACCCTCGGGGCTCGCCGCCGAGTGCCGCGGCGGGCTAGGTTTGCCTTGGTGGGAAGTACAATCGACGGACCGCATGCCGACCTGGTGTTTCACGTGCTCGCGCACGTCCGGCCCACGCGCCCCTTGAATGCGAGTGTCTTCGATCCGAATTACATCGCTTTCTGTGTGCAATTTCTAGGAGACGCGGAGGATCGGGCGTTGGGTGAAGACGCCCGCGTCCTCGCACGGCTCCTAGAGGACCATGACTCGCTCGCGCGAGTGCAGCTGCTCGCTTGGCTCTTCCGTGAGGACCACGAGGGCGAAAACTGGGACGAGGTGGAGCTCTTTCGATTCCCGAGTTCCGGTCCGTACTATGGGGATGTTCTGGACGCACTTCGAAGGGCGGACGGACACGCCGTCGAACTACTTCGCTGTGCCATCGCCCTCGAACGAACGCACTTTCATCGATTGCCCCTGCCCGATCGCTCCTCGGAGTCAGCGGTCCGCGAAGAAGTCGGCAAATTGTCTCGAATCGCGCCGCGCCTGTCATCCGCAGCCGTCGGACTGTGTCGCGCCCTCGGACGGCGTGGCCGCGCGTGCGGAGACTCGATCCTCGTGGGACTTCCCGAAGGCGAGCCGTTCTCTCCGAGCATCGAGCACGCGTCGTTTCAAGCTGCGCACGAAGCCGTCGTCCGTGAGGTGTCCTGCGCGGAGGCCCTGCCCTTTCTGGAGACGGAACGCGCCGCGCTCACGGTCTTGAAAGAAAGAGCGCGGGGGACACCGTTCGAAGAGGGCCACGGTCGCTGGCTCGCGAGTCTGGACCTGAATCAATTTGGCGGCGCCAAAGCGCTGACTCTAGAGCACCTGGGAACCGCCACTCGCCTTCTAGTCGACTCGCTTCTGGCGCGCTGAGCCCTCGAATCTAGCGCGGCGGAGTGAGACAGACGCGCGGCTCGCCGCCCGTTCCCGCGGGATCCGGGTCTTCGTCGGTGTCCGCTCCGCCCATTCCCCCCATCCCTCCAAGGTACTCCTGACTCAAGCAGACGACGGCACCACCTGCGCCGGGCGGGTAGCAATCGTCTTCGACTTCGCAGTCGTAGCTCAGACAGACCTGCGTCAAGCACGGCTGCTGCAAACACGGGTAGTCGAGGCAGGCCCCCAAGCAGGCCGTCAAACACTGGCCGACGATGTAGCCGTCGCCGTCGCCATCTCCTCCCGAGTTTTCCCCCTCAGCCTTGCCGCCGCACGCAACCCCCACGCCGCTTGCCGCGAGTGCCATCGCCATCAATCGAGCGCGTCGTTCGAGAATGGCTGCCTTGGCTTTGTTTCGTTCGTCCGTCACTCTTCGATTTCCTCCGCGTCGCCGACACCACCGACGCCCCCGAGCCCACCCATGCCGCCAGCTCCCCCCGATGCGTCCACGGGGCTCGGACACACTCGGTCGAACCTCGTGTCGGGGCAAGGCTCGAAAGAAAGGCACGGACTCCTGCGTTCTTCTGGCAGTAGCGTGCACGAAAGGCTCGCGCTTCCCACGAACCCCATGGGAAGGCGAGCACGCCTTTCGAGGATCGTGGTCTTCCCTCGAGCACGCTCGGCACTCATAGGACAAGCTCCAGACGACGACGCTCCTTCGTACCACTCCGCTCACGCTCGAAGCGCTCTGCCAGGTCATCGTCCACGTACTGGGCCACGAAGGGATCGACGTAGCGTCGAGCATGTCCGAGAACCCACTCGGCCGCCGCGCCGCAGCCCCCGGCGCAGGACGACTCATGAACGCAGCCATGACAGAACTCCGGCGTCTCCTTCTTGTACTCGGTCACCTCGGGCGCCTCAAGGAGGGCCAGCGGATCGACCTCCTCGCTCAGGACGTCTTTGAATCCACCGATGGGCGTGCGGTGCAGCGTACTGTTGCGCAAGGTTCCTGCGGGACTCAGGGCGAATTCCTGCATCTTCGTCCCGACGGCGCACCCGCCGAAGCGAATGGGCGCGAAGTCTCGCGTCTCGACGGCACAAGGAGGAACCGGCATCGTGCAGCTGATGTTCATTCCTGCTCGGGCGAAAGGCAGCGCCTGCTCGAAGGCGGCGATCAAGTCCTCACGTCCGGGAAGGAGAGTTGCGGCGAAGGAAGCAGCATAGCCCGCGGGGCTGAAACGACTCAGAGCGACGCTATTGACTCCGAGACTCTTCCACAGGTCGAGGATCTCCCCCATGCGGCGAGCATTCTTGCGCGTGACGACCACGCAGCCCACGACATTCACTCCCGCAGCCAAAAGGGCCCGAATCCCCCGTAACGTGCGAGCAAAGTGCCCCTTGCCCACGTGGGCTTCATGGAGCTCTTCGTCTGGGCCGTTCAAGGTGATTTGGATGAAGCGAAGGCGATAGGGAGCCAGCCGTTGGGCGAGCTTGTCCGTGATGAGTCCTCCGTTGGAGATCATCTGCACCCCGATGCCCCGCGCCCCGAATTCATCCAGCAGCGGGAACACCCCCGCGTGGCTGAAGGGCTCCCCCCCGGTCAGGGTTACGTGATCGAGATCCCAGGCATCCGCGAGCTTTCTCACCCGCGAAAGTAGAAGCGGCACGTCCCCCGTCTCGATGCTCTTACCGTCATCGTCGCGCCACTCGTTGTAGCAGTAGTCGCACTTCTGGTTGCAGTGCGCGGACAGCTCGATGGCGAGGCTGTTTACCCTGGGCTTTGAATTCCTCGAAACGGCAGCATCCATCATTCGACGATGCTCGCAAGGTTCGTGCCGAAATCCAAGACCTCCGTCATTCGAGCAGACGGTTGGAATCGTTGGCGTCCGGGTCTCGAGGCGATGCGGCACAGGTGGCACACCCGGACGGGCGTGTCATTGCGGAGGGCTCAGGAATCGCCCCCGTGACCGGGGATCTTTCGAGTGGTTCGGTTGGGGTCGCTGACTCTGTACTTACCCGACGAACGAGGGACTTCGGCCTCGCCTCGAGTCTTGGTCGGCTCCATCGCATGGAGGTGCGGAGACAGGGCGTCGATCATGTCGCCCGCGCTCTGAAAGCGTGTATCGGGATCCTTTGCCAGCGCTCGGTGCACGAGCTGACAGAGGTTCGGGTCGAGATCGCTCCGGAGGTCGTGGAGGGGAACCGGATCATCCTGCTGAATGCGCAAGAGGAGGTCGTGATAGTTCTTGGCCGGGAGAATCACCCGTCCCGAGAGAGCCTCGTACATGATGCACCCCAAGGAGTAGAGGTCGCTTCGGTGGTCCACGGACGCGCCTCGGGCTTGCTCGGGTGCCAAGTAGAGAGGCGTCCCCATGATGGCGCCGGTGCGCGTGAGGCGCAGGCTCTCGTCCTCACCGATGACCTTGGCGATGCCAAAGTCCAAGATGCGAACGATGTCCCTCATTCCCGACATCGAGGACAGGAAGATGTTCTCCGGCTTCAGATCGCGATGCACGACGCCTTCCCGGTGCGCGGCTTCGAGCGCAAACAGAGTTTGCGTCGCGATGAAGGCCACCCGCGAGGCCGCCATGGGCCCTTCACCGAGAAGGAGCTCGGAGAGCGGTCTCCCTCGTAGCCGTTCCATGACGATGAATGCCGGACCGTCCTCGAGCGCTTCGTAGTCGAGCACCTGAACGATGTTCTCGTGAGCGAGCCGGGCGACGACCTCGGCCTCTCGCTTGAAGCGCTCCAAGATCTCCTCGTTGAACCTCAGATTTCGGTGGATGATCTTGATCGCGACCGCCTTGTCGGCGAAATCGATGCGCTTTGCCTCGTAAACGACGCCCATCCCTCCCGCACCGATTTGTTCGCCAACTCGATAGCGTCCACCCAGCAGCACGCCCGTCCAAGAACCGGAAAGGGGCTCCTCCGAGTGGCGCCGATGCTGACCAGTCCGCAGACGCTCGAGATCGGCATGCTGTCGCCGTTTGGAGCGCGTCATCGAGCCCGCCCGCTCGAGGGAGGAGACGAGGGAATCCGTTTCGATCGGTTTCCTGAGGTATTCGGCCGCGCCGAGTTGTACGGCCCGGAGCGCCGTATCGAGATCGGGCGCGCCCGAGATCAAGACGACGGAAACGTTCTCGTCCTGCTCCCGTACCCGCTGGAGAAGCTCGATCCCGTCCATGTCCGGCATGCGCACGTCGCTCAGAACGACGTCGACCGTCTCTCGAGTGAGCACGTCGATTGCGGCTGAGCCGGAGTCGGCGCCGGTCGTGAGAAACCCGGCGTACCCGAGCAGGCGACAAAACGACTCTCGCAGAGCATCGTCGTCATCCACGACGAGCACGGTCATTTGGGAAGGATTTCCCTCTCCGATGGGATCAGCAGATTGTTCCATGACCTCAGAATCGACCCCGACTGACCATACTGGCGCTCTCGGACTCGGAGAAAGTCAATGTTGGATTCGTCCGGGGAGCAACGGGGCCTCGTCCCGCTCCGCAGAAAACCGATAACATTAGACGAATGGTACGCCTCTCGAGCACGGGGAGATACGTCTGATAGCCCCGTTTCGAAAAGCACCAAGATCTTCGGGTCCTTAGACGCCTCGCTCGTCAACGTAATGACTTGTCATGGGTCTCACCGGGAAGCGCCAAGGACCGAAGCTATGTCAGGGGCACCAGTCTCAGCGACCGCCCCCAGCTCCCAGCTGACTATCGATGTCGGCGTTGTCCTGCACGGGTCGATAACTGTTCGGATGGAGGTCGATGAACTCTTCGATTTGCGCTGCAGATGCAACGAGTGGTGTCGCAAATACGTTCCAGCGCACCCCCTCCGAGCAGGGAGGTGTCGTGAGTGAACCGTCGTAGCGCCAACCGTGCGAATCCTCCGGAATCAGCGCAATGAGATCGATGGGATCGTCGAGAAGAAGCCCATCGTCCGAGCCCTCAGCCATCTTGGCGAACACTTCCGTCAAGGCGTCGTTGTCTTCCCCTTCTTCGAAGAAGACCCCAACGACCGCTAGGTCACCCTCGTCCGATTGGTGCACCAAGTGTATCTCGAGCGGGAACGAGTCGCTCTCGACGAGGTGCTCGCTTGCTGCATGGAAGTGGAACTGAACCAACGTGTAAGCCTCCTCTTCGAGGAGCAGTTCGTTTTCCGAGTCCATGACTTCGAGAACAACGGTGTGTCCGTTGTCGACCAGCAGGGCTTCGCTTTTCTGATAGTCGAAGGCGAGAGCTTCCATCGATGCGGGGGTCAGTCCCGAAACGAAGTCGACGGGGGACTGCTCCAGCCCCTCGGCACAGAGATGACCGCCCGAACACCTGGTCCGAGCAGCCGGTGCATCCACACGCTTGATGTACACACGCAGTTGAATTGCGCGCGCTGGCGACAATCCGGCCGTCCGAACATCGAACAAAGCTCGAAGGTCACTTGCTCGTCGGACAACCTGCAGACGAAAGTCACCCTACTACCATGCTTGTACGATGCCTTTTTCGCAGTGCCCTCGCTCTTGTCATCCTCACGTCGACTGCCTGTTCGAAGAAAGAAGAGGAAAGAGTCGCCGCACCTCAGGAACGGGTTGCTCGGTGCACGTCCCCTTTGACGAGCAACGACGTCACCCTACCGCCCGAAGAAGTTCAGCCAGTAGTTCTGGCTCATCAGCAAATCTTGGGACACTGCTACGACCAAGAGCTGCGGAGAAATCCGACCCTCCAAGGGCGAATCGACGTACACCTCGTGATCGAGGCGAACGGTACGGCATCGCAGGTGTGCGCCGGTGACGTAACCCTCCCGAGCGAGGCGGTCACTTCCTGCGTCTTGCGTGCCTTTCAAACCTTCTCCTACAGCCCTTACGGCGAGCAGGTCGCGACCATCTATCCGGTGGAGTTCGCTGCCCACTGAGCGCGAGGCGGGACTCGGTCCCTGGCCGCCGTCTCGCTCACAAGTGCGTGTAGCGCCACGGGGACATGTCGAAATGCAAGTGGTCCGCATGCCCGCGATGACTGGGGCCCAGGGCGACCCGAATCACTTCCTCGGCGACAATCCGCTCTGCGAGTCCCTGCAAGAACTCCTGGTGCAGATCGGCTGTCTCTCCGCCGCTGGATGTCCAATGCGTGCCGATGCGGAGTCGAAATGCGCTCCGCGGCGCGGCTGACGACTCCGTCGTGGTTTCCTTTGGCATCGGCGGGAAGCTGAACCCCGTGATGTCGATGGCATTTCCGAACGCGTGTTCGCTGATGCGCGTCGAGCGAAATCGCGACTTGCGACAGGCATACCCACCTTGATGCCAGACGGTACTGGGCGCGCGACCGTAGGTGCTCTCGCTCTCTTCGACGATGATGCGTTCGAGCTCCGCGAGTCTCTCGATGAAGGCTGGGTGAACCGTGATCGGGATGAGCTCGAGGTGTGTGCCGCGATATCTCTCCTGGTCCTCGGCAAGGCAAGGCACCGTTTCGTCTGGCGTCTCGAGATGACGAGCCAAATCATCGAGAGGATACGCGTCTCCTCGCAAACGGTTGAAGTAGGCAAGGAGACGCTCCCGTGACCATCCGCTCGTGTCGAGCTCGGGGGGCTTTTCGAGTTCGTCCCGTGAGTCTTCGGGAGACGAGAGGGGCTGCCGCTGCGCGCCTGGCGCAGTCTCATTCGTGAGGGGGTAGAGTTCTGAGCAACTACAACCGATGGCCAGGGGCACGGAGCTGACGAACGAAAAGAAAAGCGGTGTGGAAAGGCCCATGACATCGAGTGAGCAACTCTCGCGCCAGCCGCGCTCGTCGCGGAGTCCAAGTTGCTTTCAAGTGAGGACCCTCGCCTCGGAGGACGCTCGCCTCAAACTGTGGCAAAATGCCACAGTTTTCTCTGCAAAACGTGGCATTTTGCCACATCGAGTCCCCATGCGGCTCGCTCGTATCGGCCTCGAGGTCGCGCGGAGCAAGGAGGACTCGGTCGAGCGACGGACCGGAATCCGTCTATTGGGCTCGGCCCTTGTCCACGGTTTTCTCGCTCGAGCCTCCCGAGTACGTCCGAAAAAGAGCGGCATTGGTCTGGAACCTGCATTGCACCGTCACGATGAGCGATCCGACGCAATGGTTGAACCCCGAGTTCTGGTCCAGAGTACTTCACGACACCGTACGGTGGGGAATCAAAGCCGTCCCGAGGATCTTGCTGGTCCTGCTGTTGGCCTTCGTGCTTCTCAAGCTGCTCGACGTTCTACTCAAGCATGTCCAACGAAAGGCGGTGGAACGAGGGACCCATTCGGAACGCGGCAACGGAAACGAGCACAAGAAGCGCGTCGAAACCCTCACCGGTATCGTGAAAAAGACGGGTCAGCTCCTCATCTGGGGGGTGGTTCTCATGCTGCTCTTGCTCCAAGTGGGGCTCGACATTGCTCCTCTCATTGCAGGCGCGGGAATCATAGGTCTCGCCGTCGGCTTCGGCGCCCAAGAACTCGTGCGGGACGTGATCACCGGGTTCTTCATGCTACTCGAGAACCACATCCGGGTTGGCGACGTCGCCATCGTCAACGGCACGGGTGGTTTGGTCGAGAAAATCGGATTGCGCACGGTCGTCCTACGGGATCTGTCGGGCACGGTTCACGTCTTTCAAAACGGGAAGATCTCCTCGTTGGCGAATATGACCAAGGACTGGTCGGCGATGGTTTTCGATATCCGCGTCGCATACAAGGAGGACACCGACGTCGCGAGCCAAGTCATGCAAGAAGTGGCCGAGGAACTCAGGAACGACGAGAACTTCTCGGCCAAGATCCTAGAACCCATGGAGCTCTTCGGGGTCGACTCTTTCGGCGACAGCGCGGTGATCATCAAGGCGCGTCTCAAGACTCAACCCATCGAGCAATGGAGCGTCGGACGCGAATACAATCGCCGGCTGAAAAAAGCCTTCGACAGTCGCGGCATCGAGATCCCCTTCCCCCATCGGACGCTGTATTGGGGCGAGGCCAGCGATGCCTTCCGCGTCGCCATGAACGAGCAGAAAAGCCAGTAGTATGTCTCACGTACCGAACGCGACGCGCCTCCGGGTGGACTCTTGAACGATTGACGCAATGCGTTCGGTCGGTTCCAGAGGGAAACGGCACCAGCAACTCAGCCCTGCCGAAAAATGGGTAGAGGCGTCCCTGAGATACCCGGGATGGCAAAGCGATCGAGGATTCCGTCCGCAAGATCGTCGTCACAGAGCCCCAACACATCGCGGAGCGCGGTGTGAACATGGCCCGGCGTGACCGAAAATGCCGCCGGGTCGTCTGGGTCCGCTTCGGTGAGCAAAGCTCCGGAGAGCTCGTAGTGGCGGGCCATGACGCCGCGCGCGCTTTCATTCGTGGAGACGCTCGTACCGCCAAAGACGCGCCCCGAGTCGACTCGTTCCTCCATGGCACCGACGCTGAAGACGAGGTTGCTCGTGATGGGCCAATGGTCTTTACCCATCGTTTCGTTGAAGGTCGTGCGGCCAAACTCGGAAGCTACGTGAACCAAGAGGCCGCGGCTCGAGATCGATGGCTCCGCCAGCGCCCTATCGATCAAATAGTCGAGTCCTCCGAAGAGTTCGTCGAGGCCGACGCGGTGTCCCTGACTGTAGCTCTGTAGACGATTGTGTTCGGAGTGTGTATCGAATGCTGCCCCGTTGGCCCTGAGGTGCGCGGCCGCACAAAGTCCCTCCTTCATCGCGGCGAGGACAAGAGAAGCAGCTCGGGAAAAGTCATTTTCCGTCGGTGGAGCGAAGTCCGCCAACTTGTCGGCAAAAGCCAAGAACTGCTCGTCGATCCCCGCGCTTCGCGCGAGCGCAAGTGCCTCCACGTTCGACTTTCGCAGCGGCGCCATCCCCTCTTGCACCCGGGCAAGATCCCGCTGATAGCGCGCGTTTTGCAGAATCGCGTATCCTGGTTCGTCGATGAACCTGCCGGCCTCGTTCGGATCCCAGACCGAGTCGAGCCGCCCGTTTGCACCGGTGGGGACCACCAGGCCAGCGGTGGGTGGTGCTCCCGTCGTGATGAAGGAAAGCGGCAGAGAAGGTCCGCTGAGCCCGGCAACCAGCGCGCTCAGGGTGGGGAATCCCTCACGCACCGTGCCGGTATTCGAGAACCTTCCCCCGACATCGTGGCTCACGGTTTGCGTGTCGACGCCGTTGATGACCACCAGTCGGGCCGCGTGCTTGGCAAAGAAGTCTTGCCCCCCATACTCGTAGAGCCTCGTCTCGCCCTCGTTCTCGCTGGCCTTGGCCATGGGCAGGTAGTTCAAGGCACCGACGCTTCGGAGGTCTTCGCTCGAAAACACCGAGTAACGCTCGTCGTCCACGACGGGATCACAAAAGTAGGTTGGATCCCAACCACCGCCAGCATGGACCGTGATCACGAAAGGCAGTTCGGGGCAGTCTGCCGAACGGCCTCGGTCCGTGAGGAGCGGAAGCCAAAGGCCGGTGCCTGCAGCACCCAGGCCCTTCAGAATGCGTCGGCGTGAGAGTTTGCTGGTCATGGTTCGGTGGCTCATTCGAGGAGGAAGTCGGCGTCGGTCAGGAAATAGGCAATGGTGATCACCCAGGCACGAATGATGTAGCGTTCGTCGTCCGTGACGGCGCGGCGCCCCTCCCCTTCGCCCGTGAACGAGCAGTCGAGCCTCCGAGCGCTCAGGCCGCCACTTTCGACGGTCTCGAGACCTCGCGTCTGAGCAGCAGTCCATAGATCGAGTACATCGTCGACGCGGGGATCGTCGGGCGGGACGTCGCGAGCATGAAACAGCAGGAAGAGTCGCGAGATATCCGCGCGGAACTGATCTTCGTGAGCTTCGGGGGTCATGTCCCACTCGACGTTCTTGAAAAGAATGCGCCCGGCCCGGTTCTCGAACGAGTAGTCGCGGGCCACGCCCTTGCACGCGAGTTCGTTCGCAGCTCGCTCGGCGGTGCGCAGAGCGATCGGACTGATGTGTCTCGATCGCTCTTCCACCGTGAGCCAGTTGACGCCACCGAGCAGGTAGCGAAACCCGCGCTTGCTCGCAATTCCATCTCCCGAAGCTCCCGGCAGGTCGACGGTGGCATCGTGGAGAAGATACCGAGCTTGCGAATCGAAGAGCTCGGGCGTGATGAGAACTCCACCACCGACTCCGGCGAACCGCAGCGCCTCTTTTTGCGTTTCGGTGCCCGAGCTTCCGTTGGCTCGAAACAACCGACTCCTCACCGCAGCCCGCACCAAGTCCGGGAAAGTAAGCGGCCCGGCAGGCAGACTATCCAAGATTTCTCGCACGAGCAGGCGTTGGATGCGAAACGCCTCAGCCTGAGTCGCGTAGTTTTCGTCCTCGGGTCGCTCGGGAGGCGGCACGGACTGTAGCCCAACGAGCCCTTCGAGT
>CBFGUR010000067.1:0-24731 GCA_965652275.1 uncultured Polyangiaceae bacterium
CCGGCAAGCGCTGGTGCCCCTCATCCTCCATCACAAGGCGCAGCTGATCGCGTTTGGAGAAGCGCACACGCCGGCGTCCTTCGAGGGGAAGAGCACGGTGCATCGATTCACCCACGAACTGCTGCCCACGATCTCCGATGGTGCGTCGCACCTCTTGGTCGAGCTCCTCAATCCTCCCAAGGAAGGCTGTCAGAGGGAAAAGGCGGCGGTACAGGAAGAATCCAATCAGGTCACCCAAGGTCAGTCCGCACAAAACCAGAACGAGTATCTCGTCCTCGGCACCGCGTCCCGCAAGCTCGGGGTCGTCCCCGACATCCTCTGGGCGACTTGTGAAGACTTGTCCTTCATTGCGTCCCCGGAGGGAGGCGTGGTGGCGATGATGGAGACCATCGCAAGACTGAGCGAAAAGTCGCTGAAGGAGCAGCTCCGCTCGACGCGCAAGGGGCGCCCGCTCGTGGTCGCCTACGGCGGCGCGCTCCACAACGACGTCTCGCCGCGTGATGGGCGAGAGACGTGGAGCTACGGGCCCGCCATGATGGAGGACATCCAGGGCCGCTATCTCGAGATCGATTTGATCATCCCCGAGCTGATTGGAGACTCCGACAGCTGGCGTTCGTTTCCTTGGTACGACGCCTACCAAGCCCTCGACCACGAGGCGGGAGCCATCCTCATGAAGTGGGGCGAAAACTCTTATTCGCTCTTTCTCGAACCCGGACGATGACCGAACGAAGCCGGGCCCCGTCGGAAACGACGCGCGTCAATGTAACAGTCGCGTGATGAGGTTCAGACCGACCAAAACGACCAGCGGCGAGAGATCGAAGCCTCCCATCGGGGGCAGAATCTTACGAACGGGGGCAAAAACCGGCTCCGTCACGCGATCCAAGAACCGAACGATGGGGTGATCGGATCCGGGCGCCACCCACGAGGCGATGACAGCCGCGAGAACGACGTAGCTGTAGATTTCGATCAATTGCAGGAGCAGACCCATCGCTTCCTATCATGGGTCCAAAGGCCGTGGACGCAACCCTGCTTGCCCTGGGCCCTAAGCCTCTTAATCTTCATCCCATGCGCTCCGCGCCGCGCGCCCCGGTCTGGATCCCTCAGGGGTCGCCCCCCGAGTTCCCCGATCCTCGAGGGTTCGACGATCACGGTCTCATCGCCGGGGGAGGTGATCTCGATCCCCGGCGCGTCCTCGAAGCTTACAGGAACGGCATCTTTCCCTGGTACGACGAGCCCCCGATCTTGTGGTGGTCCCCCAACCCTCGCGCCATCATCACTCCCGAATCTCTCCATCTGTCACGGAGCTTGAAGCGGACGCTGAAGAAGACGAAGTTTCGAGTTACCGAGGGCACCGCTCTCGAACGAGTCATGGAGAGCTGCGCCAAGCGTCGCGAGGGGACGTGGCTCAACGACGAAATGCAGGATGCATACTTGCGGCTCGGTGAGATGGGCTTCACTGCGAGCTACGAGGTGTGGGACGGCGCGGCGCTCGTCGGGGGGTTGTACGGTGTCCTCCTCGGGAGCCTGTTCGCCGCAGAGAGCAAGTTCCATCGACGGACCGACGCTTCGAAGATCGCCCTGACGTGCGCGGTAACCGATCTCTTCGCTCGGGGGGTCCGGCTCTTCGATGTGCAATTTGCCACGCCACACCTGCGCACCCTGGGGGTTCATGAAGTGACACGCGACGAATATCTAGAAGCCGCGAAGCGCGCAGCCGAAGGGCTCACGCGTCCCGGGAGGAAGGGAGAGGACCTCCTTCCCGAAGTCCGAGCTCGTCTCGGACTGGCGGAGCTGCGAAACGGCTCACTTCTATAGGTCGTAGCACTACTGATTCTGCCCCGGCGTCCGGCCATGTTAGGGTGACATCGCCATGGCCAAGGAGATGGAAGGTAAGCCCCAGCCCGTCTACATCATCGAGCGCATCCCCGCCGGAGGAGCTCACGGTGTGTCCGACGCTGAAGCGAGACAAGAAGGGATCCCCACGCCCGCCGGTCTGCGCGTTTTCGCAGAGCTCGGTCGGGGAGGCATGGGACGGATCCACCCTGCAACGGATCGCAACTTGCTCCGTCACGTCGCGCTGAAGCGTCTCGACAAAGAGCTCGCCAAGGAGCCGTTTTATTCCGGTGGGTTCATCGGCGAAGCACAGATCACGGGGCAGCTCGAACACCCCAACATCGTTCCCGTCCACGAGCTCGCCATCAGCCCGGACGGGGTCCCGTATTTCACGATGAAGCTCGTGCGCGGGACCGATCTCCACAGGTGGATGGGCGATCGCTCGCGGCGACCAGGCTCGACCGATCGCCTGCAGGAGGGGCTCGAAATCTTCCTCAAGGTTTGCGACGCCCTCGCCTACGCCCACCACCGCGGCGTGATTCACCGGGACATCAAACCCGAGAACATCATGGTCGCCGACTTTGGTCAGGTCTATTTGATGGACTGGGGGCTGGCACGCCTCATTGGTAAGGATAGCGGTTGCGCGGCGCTCGACGCCCCCGGCGCCGTGGGGACTTCGGCGTACATGGCGCCCGAACAGGCCAAGGGACACCCGCGCGACCTCGATCAACGCGCGGATGTCTTCGGGATGGGCGCGGTGCTCTATGAGCTCGTTTCCGGCCACACGCCTTACGGTGACACCTACGACGCCGATGAAGCGCTCCGGCGCGCGGCTGCGGGAGAAATCATCCCCATCGACATGGCCACGGAGGACATCGGAGTCTCGAAAAAGCTACGCACCATCGTCGCCAAAGCGGTGGCGGCGCGGCGTGAGGATCGCTACCAGACGATCCTGGAGCTGCAGAGCGACGTGCGGAGCTTCCTGCGCGGGGGCCTGCATCTTCCCCGCCAGACTTTCAAGGCGGGCGAGCTCATCATCAAAGAGGGGGACGTCGGCAACAGCGCCTACATGGTCATCAGCGGCAAGTGCCGAGCGTTTCGCACGCGCCCGGATGGAACGCAGGAAACGCTCGCCGAGTCGGGGGCCGGGGACGTCTTCGGTGAGATGGCTCTGCTCCTCGAGGAGCCGCGCGCGGCCTCGATCGAAGCCGTCGACAATGTCACGGTGCTCGTGCTCGACAAGCGCACGATGCAGGACGGGTTGGGGGCGGATGGTTGGACGGGGGCACTCGTTCGCGCGCTCGCCAATCGTTTCCGCGATCTCGAAACCAAATTCCGCGAATCTGGGCTGAAGCGGTAGGGCTGTCGTCGATCATTGCTGCTGACGAGCTACGGCTCGCGGCAGAATGACCCCGCGCCTCGCCGCTGGCGGCTTTGTGCGTTGACGGCTGAGTGGCTCGTCGATTGCTGCTGACGAGCCTATGGCCCGCAGCAGAATGACCCGGCGGCTCGTCGAGGTGAAGATACTTCAGTCGTTCAATCGACGACCCACGGGAGGTCCGTGCTCCCGACATCGATGCCCTGTTGGGTCAGGAGGGTCGTCACTTGGCCGCGGTGGTGCGTCGCGTGGTTGAAGACGTGTGTGACGACGATCCAGGCCGGGCGGGTCTGCGGTCCGGTGATGGCGCTGCCCCAGCTCAGGGGCGCAGCGAGCCATTCCTTGGTCACTCGATGAGCAAAGGCGTCGATCCTCTCGTCCATGCGCCGTCTGTGCTCCCACAGTTCCTCGAATTCGAAGTCCGACTCGTGATTGAATTGACCCGGAGGCCGCGGGAGGCCCTCGAATCGTGACATCCAGATCCCGTCCGCCCAGAGAATGTGATCGAGTGTCCTGTGGACACTCTTGAAGAACGCGCCAAGGTCCGCTCTCCTTTCATCATCGCTCAGGCGCTCAGCCGCGGCATAGACCTTTTCGTTCATGCGCGCGTTGTATCGACTGAGGGTGACGACTTGTTCGGGGGTCATTGGCGTCAGAGAAGACTCTTGCTCTTCAAGGCTTCGATGATCGATTTCGCGGCGTCTGCCTCGCTCATCTTACCGAGATCAACCTCGACGTCCGCCTCTTGAGGACGCTCGTAGCTCGGATCCGGGTGATTCGGACCGTACAGACCCCGCACGTCTCGCTTCTTGCAGTCTTCGAGGCTGGCGGAGGCGAAGACCTCGACGAAGCGCTCAGGACCCACCGCATCGCGAAGCGCGGCGCGATCGGCGCGCAAAGGCATCGCGTAGGTGAAGATGCTGATGAGACCAGCGTTCGTCGCTCGGAGGGCGAACTCAGGCGTCTGAGCCGGGCTCGATCCATCGAGGGGCGCGGCACGTCCGATCCCGTCATCCGGATCGATCACGAGGGCATGCTTCTTCATGGCGAACAGCTGCTTCTCGAGCTCGTAGGCAATCTCGGACTTGCCCGCTGCGGGGAGGCCAGTGATGAGCACCGTCGCGCCCTTCTGACCGAGCGCCTTTTCGCGTGCCTCTGTGGTGACCTGACTCTCGGGAAGCTTGGCGCCCGCCTCGAGGCCGCGCTGCTGTTCGGGGGCCGGCCCAACGACCATCCCCGCAGCGACGGTGTTGTTGCTGATGGGATCGATGATGATGAAAGCGCCCGTCGCGATGTTCTTCTGGTACGGGTCCAAGAACATCTTGTTGTGCGCGCTGATCGTGATCTGACCGATGTCGTTGAGCTCGATGCGGTTGGCCGGCTTGTCTTCCAGAGTCTCGAGATCGAGAATCGATTCGACCGCTTCCACGTCGATGCGCGCGAGCTGCGTCGTGTGCTTGATCAGATACGAACGACCTCGATCGAGCGCCTGCTCGTTGAGCCAGACGACCTTGGCCGAAAAGCGCTGGAGCTCCATCGGCACGTTGTCTTCCTTGACGAGCATGTCGCCGCGGCTGCTGTCGATCTCGTCCTCGAGGCGGATCGTGATGGCCATCGGCGCGCGTGCTTCTTCGAGCTCTCCATCGTACGTGTCGATGCTGAGAACCTTGCTCTTCTTCCCGGACGGCAGAGTGACGAGCGTGTCGCCCTTCTTCACCGATCCGGATGCAATCGTACCGGAGAAGCCGCGATAGTTCAGATTCGGCCGCAGCACGTACTGAATGGGGAAGCGGAAGTCTTCCTTGTTGATGGCGGCCTGCACCGGCACCGTCTCGAGGTACTCGAGGATCGTCCCGCCCTTGTACCAAGGGGTCTTTTCGGAGGTGTGCACCACGTTGTCGCCGAACACGGCGCTGATGGGGATGAACTTCACCTCGTTGAAACGGAGCCGCTCACAGAATCCCGAGAACTCTTTCTGAATGTCGTCGAAGACCTTCTGATCGTAGTCCTTGAGGTCCATCTTGTTCACGCACACCGCCAGATGCGGAATCCCGAGCAGCGATGCGATGTAGGCGTGACGCCGTGACTGCTGAAGTACACCGAGGCGCGCATCGATGAGGATCATGGCGACCGTCGCGGTCGAAGCACCCGTCGCCATGTTGCGCGTGTACTGCACGTGGCCGGGGGTGTCGGCGATGATGAACTTGCGCTGGTCGGTGCTGAAGTAGCGGTACGCGACGTCGATCGTGATGCCCTGTTCACGCTCGGCCTTCAAACCGTCGGTGAAGAGAGAAAAGTCGATTTCGGCGCCCTCCTGCTTCGTCGCCTTCTTCACGGCGTCGAGCTGGTCCTCGTAGATGCCGTGGGTGTCGTGGAGCAGGCGCCCAATCAAGGTCGACTTACCATCGTCTACCGAGCCAACGGTCACGAACCGGCACAGCTCCTTTTCCTGGTGCTGGCGGAGGTAAGCTTGAATGTTCTCGGGAGTTACTTTTTCGCTCATTTTGCGGTCCCTGATTTTGAACTCGAATCGGTGCTGGAAAGTTTCGATTGGGGCCCCACACCCCCCGCGGTGTGGGGCGCCGTTAGCCGCCGTAGACTAGGTAGGAGGCGCCGGACTTGCGGCGGTGAGTGGGGAGGGGGAGTCGGAACGACCTTCGCTTTCGTGGGGCTCGCTTCGCTCGGCCACACTTCCGACGACGGAGGGGAGCCCTGCCCCCTCGTAAACTTCAGAAATAGCCTTCCTTTTTCTTCTCTTCCATCGATCCGTCTTGGTCGACGTCGATGAGACGTCCTTGACGCTCGCTCTGCGTGGCGAGAAGCATTTCCTTGATGATGTCCGGTAGCGTATTCGCTTCCGATTCGATGGCGCCCGAAAGCGGATAACAACCGAGAGTACGGAAACGCACCGACTTCATCATCGGTGTTTCACCAGGGTTGAGCGGCAGACGGTCATCGTCGACCATGATGAGAGTGCCGTCGCGCTCCACCACCGGGCGCTTTTCAGCAAGGTAGAGCGGCACGATGTCGATGTTCTCGAGGTACGTGTAGAGCCAGATGTCGAGCTCGGTCCAGTTCGACAACGGGAAGACGCGAATGCTCTCGCCCTTGTTGATCCGCCCGTTGTAGAGGTTCCACAGCTCGGGCCGCTGGTTCTTCGGGTCCCACTTTCCGTAGCGATCGCGGAACGAATAGATGCGCTCCTTGGCTCGCGAACGCTCCTCGTCTCGGCGAGCGCCACCGAATGCGGCGTCGTACCCACCCTTGGAGAGGGCTTGGAGAAGACTCTGAGTCTTCATGATGTCCGTGTGCACCTTCGATCCGTGAGTGACGGGGCCGATGCCCTGCTTCACGCCGTCTTGATTGATGTGCACGATGAGATCGACGTCGTACTTCTTGGAGATCCCGTCGCGAAACTTGATCATGTCCTTGAACTTCCACGTCGTGTCGACGTGAAGTAGCGGGAACGGGATCTTCGCCGGGTAAAACGCCTTGCGAGCACAGTGAAGCATCACCCCCGAATCCTTGCCGATGCTGTAGAGCATCACCGGGTTGTCGAACTGGGCGGCTACTTCGCGGATGATGTGGATGCTCTCGGCTTCGAGCATGCGAAGGTGGGAAAGCTTCTCGGCGCCAATCAGCTTGTGGGCGCTGCGGTTCCCCGACTCGTCTTTGTCGATGTTCGTCATGATTGCGGAGTTCCCTAGGCCGACCGGGCGAAGAGAAACAGGGGCTGAAGGAAAGCTCGGGGAGAACTCGGTGGCTCGAGCTCCCGGAGCATCGAATGCGGCCCTAATTAGCACTTTTTTCGTCGGAAAAGTCGGAAATGTAAACTTGCAGTCATTTCAACAGGTTAGCCGATACGCCTGAACGCCCCCTGGCGGTTCCGGACGGCCCGACGTTCAAACGATGGTCGCGGCCGTCGTGCCCCGACGTCGTGTCGAGATCGAGAACCTGCAAGCAGGTCGGCGCGTTTTCTCTCGCTCGGGGTATCCTGCTCGAATGAGGTTTCTCGTCGGGCTTTGGGTGTTGGCATGCGTATTCCCCTCTTGCTCGCCCGCGGAGGATTCGAGCAAGGGGGATTCGGGCGAGGACGAGCCCGTCGATAGTTCGTGCGAAGGCGCCGCGAGTCATTACTGGGAGATCTGTGCAGATCTCCTGGGGTCGGATCTGGCCGAGCTCTTCGCTGAGGATTTCAGGGTCGACTGCATCGCCATGGAAGGCTTCTACGTTCGCGAGGCGCGCTGCGCGGCGCGAGCAGATAGCTGTGAGGCTCTGCTACGTTGTGAGATTGGTTCCGTCGAATTCGTTTGCGACACTGATGAAGACTGCGGACAAGACCTCTTCTGCGAATCGCCCGCGGATGACTGCGAAGATTGCGTACCAGACACCGATTGCGTCGCTTGCCTCGAGGACGAACATTGCGAGACGGGGAAGTCGTGCTTCGACGGCCTGTGTCTCGGAGACGCCAATCTGCACCACGAGACCCGATAGCGTAGCGGCGTCCTCCAGATGATGAAGGACGCCGCCCGTTCCCGGGCTCACCCGCAAAGCTCAGGGAGCAGTCTGCATGTCGAAGAGCTCGAGCAGTTCAGCTCGCGCGGCGTCACGCTCCGCTTGTGCCTCGAGAACGAGGCGGATCGCCGAAAGGGCATCCGGGCTGGCGTAGGGGCTGCCCTTCAGGATTTCTGCGTAGGCGGCAACCGCCGCGGCATATTGCAGATCTCCGCCCGCTCCATCGAAACCGTCGAAGACTGCCTCGCTGGTGAGCGACGTCGATACTTCGCTCGCCGCGTCGCTTTCACTGGCCCCGGGCTCCTTGTACCGAACCTTGACGAGGACGATGTCATTCGGGGAAATCTCCGGGACGCCATCGAAAGCGGCGCCGTCGTCGAGGGGCGGCGCACCCGGGCGATCGGGGAGATCGCCCTCTTGGAATGCCAGCTCGTAGAGCGCCGTCACTCGGTGACCGCTTCCGATTTCCCCCGCATCGATGACGTCGTTGCGGAAGTCGTCGTCGGCGATGTCGCGGTTCTCGTAGCCGAGAAGTCGGTACGCGTAGACCAGCTCCGGATTGAACTCGACCTGGATCTTCATGTCTTTGGCGATGTGCATCATGGATTGCAGCATCTGCTCCTCGACGTAGGTGTCGGCCGCCTCGTTCGAGCCAATGTAGCTGTAGATCCCATTTCCTAGGTTGGAAACGTGCTCCATCAGCGCGTCGTTGAAGTTCCCCCCGCCGAACCCGAGGGCCGTGAACGTGATCCCCGTTTGGCGCTTTTCGACGATGAGGTCTTCCATCGCCTGCCTGGAAGTGAGACCGACGTTGAAGTCGCCGTCGGTGCAGATCAGGATGTGATTGATTCCACCTTCCACGAACGCCGATTCTGCCTGATCGTAGGCCGCGGTGATCCCACCCGACCCGTTCGTGCTGCCTCCAGCCTGAAGCCCGTCGATCGCAGCGAGGATGGTTTCACTCTCGCTGACCGGCGTAGAAGCGAGTGCAGTCTCGGGTGACGACGCGTAGGTCACGATCGAGATGGAGTCAGTGGGAGCAAGAAGCTCGACGGTCTGACGCAGAAGGCGTTGTACCGTCGGGATCTCGCCGCTCATGCTACCCGACTTGTCGACCAAGAACACGAGGTTCGCCGGGGTCTCAGCCGGGTCGCGCTCCAGAGTGACGCCCTGAATCCCGACCCGAAGAACGTGAGTGTCGCGGGTCGAGAGATTGGGCGCAGCCGCGAGACTGATGGAAAACGGATGTTCGTCCGCTTCGTTCGGAGCTGGGTAGTCGTACTCGAAGTAGTTGACGAACTCTTCGAGACGAATGCTCGCTGGCTGAATCGTGGAGCCCGACTGAACCCAGTACTTGAACAAGTCGTAGCTCGCGGTGTCGACGTCCGCGGCGAACGTCGAGAGGGGATCGTGCGCGGTCGCGGTAAACGGATTCGTCGGAGGAGGTTCCTCGGGCACGTTCCCCGCGCCGGCCGCGCCGCCGGCGTTGTCGGGATCCGTGGCCTCCCCATCCCCGTCGCCGTCGCCATCTCCGTCCCCCGACTCTCCCAAGGCTAGGTCACCGTCGCCGCCGAAATCGCGATCATAGGTGGCGTCCCCATCGCCGGACGCTGCGGGAAGCTCGGCGTCCGAGCCGCTGTCGGCCGCGCATCCAGCGACCAGGGAGACTCCGGCCCAAATGAGTGTCAACCCAGCTGATTTCTTCTTCATTCTGCTACTCCATTCCCAAGTCTCGCCCCCCGACATCAATGGGAGACCTTGCGGGGTAAGAGCAGCATTCGTGCCAACGAAAAGCGCGGCCCGCTGCGGCCGGTCGACGACCCTAGCAGCCCATTTTCGGCCGTTTCCGAGCGTCGCACGTCGTGCGCGGCACGAACTGACACACGTGCCGCGACAGAGAAATCAGTGTCAGAACTCCCTCAGAGCTTACCGACGCCGGCGTTCGCCTGCACGATGGCGGGCACGCACTCGACCGGATCAGTCGTGTAGCTGTAGGGCACGGATACCGACCCCGTCGAGGTCGGGTTGGGCCCCGCGGGGATCTCATCGCTCGACGCTTCCCACACGACGCTCGGATCGAAGTAGTTGTCCTCGAGATCCCACACGCCGGGGTTGTCGAGATAATAGAACGTACCCAGTGGGTTCTTCGCGTCCGTGAAGTAGTTCCTCTCGATGAGAAGCTGGGCGCCGTTGCGCGCGTTGATGCCCGTCGAGTAGATGTCGATGTAGTAGTTGTTGTAGATGTGAGCAGTCGCCTCGCGGATCAGGTGCGTGCGAGAATTGAGGTTCTGGTACCAGTTGTGGTGGAAGGTGATGTTCGTCGATCCATCGGAGCCGCTGTCGCTCGAAGCGATGAGACCACCGCGCCCGCCGGTGTGCAGATGGTTGTAGGACACGGTCACGTTGGTGGTGTTGTTCTTGAAGTCGATGAGCCCATCGTGCTCCTCGCCCTCGGTCGTGGAACCGAAGATGAGATTGTGATCGATCCAGATCCTGTCCACGTTCGATTCCATCCCGATGGCGTCGCCGCCGTTGGAAGGGGTGCTCGTGTTTTCTTTGCGGACGTTCTTGATGGTGAGATTTTGGATGATGATGTTCGATGCGGTGCGCATGTGGACGCCGATTTGATCGAGCACGCCGTTCGTTCCCACTCCGATGAGGGAGATGTTGCTGATCTCCTTGAGTTCGATGAGACCGTCGGCGGTATTGCAGCTCCCGCTTTGCTTGGTGGTATTTCCGGGAGTGATCGTCCCGTTTACCATGATGACGAGGGGCGTATCGTCGGCCGCTCGATTGCAAATTGCGGCGTGGATCTCGGTCCCAGTCGACGCGTTTACGACGTTGCCGCCCTGACCACCTGTGACGTTGTGAGCAAAGCCACCCTGAGGCGACGCTGGGCGGATGCTCGTATCGCAAGAACCGTTGCTCCCTCCAGATCCATCGGCTCCCCCCGTCGCGTCGACTCCGCCGGTACCGAGATCGCCCCCGGTACCGAGATCGCCTCCCGTGCCAGGCGCGCCGCCAGTACTCGGCTGACCTCCGGTCGTCGCGTCGCCACCGGTGCCGAACCCACCAGTGCCGAATCCGCCACCCGTGGCGTCCCCGCCGGTCCCGACAGCACCACCCGTCGAACCACCGGTCCCGAGCCCGCCGGTCGCAAGGCCACCGCTACCAATCTCGCCACCGGTGCCCAAGTCTCCGTCGCCCGTATTGCCACCGCCGCCTGAAGCGTCGTCGGTGTCCCCTGTGCCGCCACTACAGGCGAAGAGAAGAAAAGCAGAGCCAAAAACGGAGAGAGTGGAACGAGAAGTCAGTGCCTTCATGGGGGTGAAATGCACGGGCTCCCGATTTCGATCGCGAAAACTGGGAACGCTCGATCAACGGGCAGGGCGAAGAGTATCGCCACAACAGAAAATGACCTCCACACGCCAAAGCGCAAAGCGACAGGATCGCTGCGCCGACGGTGCACGGAATCCCGCCCCGGATCGAGCCGCCCGGGCTCCGCTAGATGGTCGGCTCCCGAGGACGACCTTTCACGCTTCGACAGAGCCGCGGGCTCGGTCGATCGCCTCAGGCACCGGTTCGACGACCTGGGCCAGCGACACCAAGCGCGGGAGCACGTCCTCGACGATCGAAGCGGGGATGTACGGCGGACTCCCGTAATCGAAGACGGCAGTCACACCGTTTTCCGTCACGCTCAAGGTCTTGAGTTCGCGCAGGAACTTGAGTGGTTTCACGACGGAAGGCAGCGCTTCGTCCGCGTTGAGGCGCTCCATGATCTCGTCGCTCGCCTGTGCGGTTTTGAATTGGGTCGAGAGCACCTTCGATGTCGGGCGGAAATTCCGCTGTCCCTGCGCCGGCCGCTTATTGTGCGCGTAGCTGTGCAGCGAAACCGACGGGCGCCCCGCGAACCGAAGATAGATACGCCGTTGGTCGTCCGGATCGACCGTCACCCTGTAACCCTCGTATTCACCCACGAGCCGCCCTACCCCAGCCTTGTAGGTGGACGGCTCATACGAAAGCCCCAGCTTCTCGGCGAGCTTTGGGTAGAGCCCCCGGGCCACCACGTTCCCGGCTTTGCGTCGCATCACACCGAACACCATGATGCCGAAAAAGAGGAATCCCATTCCGATCCCTCCACCTGAAAGAAGCTCGTCCATACCGATAGCAGCCGCGCGCGATTGAACGCCACGCCGGCAAGACGCTCAACCTAATCATCCTCCTCCAAAGGGAAAGGGGGCGTGCCTTCGAACTTCCGGGAAGACGTCGAAACGCCTGGCTCCACCGTCCCTCGAAGCGGCCCCGTCGCCACCGAGCCCGAAGTCGACGGCAAAGTCGTGGCGCTGGCACCGGCCCGTCACGTGAAAATGGTAGCGAGCCGCTCGTCCAGGAGGCGCCATGAACGAGGCTACGAACCACGACATCGACCAACTCGCCTTAGCACTATCCGACGTCGTAGAAAGCGCTCTTTCGACGGAGAGAGCTTACCAAACGGAGCTGAGGGGTATCGAGGGGGAGCGCCTCGACTCCGCTCGCAATCTCATCCACTACCTGGCCCTGCGACAGATCGATCTCCGCGGCCTACAAATGAGACTGGCCCAGCTCGGGCTGTCGTCCCTCGGGCGTAGCGAGGCGCACGTTCTCTCGAGCCTTCGCGCCGTTCTGTGCGCCCTCCGGCGCATCCAGGGAACGAGCCGAGCGGATACGGTCGATGAACAGCTCGACTTCGAAAGCGGCATCGCACGCCTGCGGCGCAGAGCCGAAGTATTGTTCGGAACGCCGCGAGGGGAGCGAAACGTCCGCATCATGGTCACCATGCCATCATCTGCTGCGAGTGATCCGCGGCTCATCGACGAAGTGCTGCAAACGGGAGTGGAGCTGATTCGTATCAACGGCGCCCACGATGACCGAGTTGCGTGGAAGCAAATGATCAAGAATCTCAGGCGCGCCGAAAAGAAACAGGCCAAAGGCGCCCGCGTCGCCTTCGACTTGGCAGGCCCGAAGCTCCGGACCGGCGAACAACAAGATCCGGACGAGAAAATCCTCCTCTCTCCGGGCGACCGCTTGGTACTCACGAGCCTGGACAAGCTGGGCCGACCCGGCAAACGCAAGAAGGACGGAACTCGAAGACCGGCCCGCATTCCGTGCTCACTGCCCGAGGTCTTCTCGTCTGTCGAAGTCGGACAGCGAGTTTGGCTGGATGATGGGAAAATCGGCGGGGTCATCGAATCGGTCACGGCCGACGAGTGCGTGGTGGATGTTCGATACGCGATGAAGCACTGTGCCCGCCTTCGACCAGAGAAGGGCATCAACCTCCCCGACAGCCGTCTCGACCTGCCGTGCCTCACGAGCAAAGATCTCGAGGACCTCGACTTCGCCGTGAAGTACGCCGACATCATCAGTCTCTCGTTCGTCCGATCTCCTGAGGACGTGCTCGATCTCTACCGTGAACTCGAAGCGCGCAACGCACTGCACCTCGGGGTCCTATTGAAAATCGAGACGCCCCAAGCGTTCGAGGCGCTGCCGCGCATCCTTCTCGCTGGGCTTCGATTCGAACGCCTGGGCGTGATGGTAGCGCGCGGCGATCTGGCCGTGGAGGTCGGATTCGCTCGACTCGCAGAGGTCCAGGAAGAAATCCTCTGGTTCGCCGAAGCCGCCCATTTACCTGTCGTTTGGGCCACGCAAGTGCTCGAGAACCTCACGAAGACCGGCATGCCTTCGCGGGCCGAAGTCACCGACAAGATGGTTTCGTGAGCGGCGCGACGCTAAGTTGGGCGGCGCGACGCAAACTTGAACGGCGCAATGCGACGAAAATTGGAGCGGCGCGACGCCGTTTCGCCCCTCACGGGCGAGTCGAATTGGAGACGACGTTTGGCCCGCTAGTAGGGGACGATTGCTCGAGCCCGCCACCGCCGCGCTACTCGGAAACGGAGCTGGTCCCGTTGCGCCGCAAGGTGCGGAGGAAAACGACGACCGCCACCGGGATGGCGAGGACAATCCAAAAGAACGCACCGTAGGCAATCTCGATCGCGGCACCGAACAGGCTTCGATACTGCTGGGTCGGGTTGGGATCCGTGCTCGTCAGGGAAAACGCCGCGTAGGTGAGCGCCGCAGCGGACGCGAGGACGAAAAGCGAGCCGAGTCCCAACGAGAGAGCGGCTCCCTTCCATCGACGACGGGCAGCGCGCGCCAGCCCATCGCACCACGTCACCAATGCTCCTCCGAGAAGGAGTCCTACCAAGATCTGGAAAAGGTCGAGCATCGTCGATGAAGGTAAGCGGGCGCGATTATTTCTTCGTCCAGGCTGTTCGAAGCTTCTCGACGCTCACGACCTGGAAGCGCCCCGACTTGAAGACGATCGCCTCACTCGGAGCCTTCCCGAGAACGAACTTCTTCGGGTTTTTCGCACCGAGAATCCTCCTCGTCTCGGTGGTGAACGGTTCGAACGAACCGGAGTGGGAGCGAGCGCTCCGACCGAGGCGCGATTTGTTCAGAAGAAAGTGCGTCACGCCGTACTTGTCCGCAAAGGCGAGGACGTCCCTTTCCTCCGTCGAATAAAGAGCCTCGAGCGTGTCGATGGTGCGCTTCTTCTGACGCGCCCACGATTTCGTGAACCAGGGCTGGAGCGTCTCGAACGAGCCGGTGTGCGCCCGAGCACCCCAAAAGGGAATGCCGTCACCGTCGAGGAGATGCGCGGCGAATCGGCTGTCCTTGGGGGTCGTTCGAATGAACTCGTAGAGCTCCTTGTCGGTGCCGCGTTGAATTGTCATCCCCGTATTCTTGAAAAACCCGTTTCCGAGGACGAGCCACAGGCCACCGATGAGACCGAATGCCACCAGGTTGCGTGCGATCTCGCGCCTTTTGCCTCGCACGAAATAGAACAGATGCGCGGTGGCCGAAACGAACAGTGAAAGGGCGGCCATTCGCATTCCGAAGCTGTAGTAACGCTCCGGCGAATAGAGAGCGAAGGCATAGAGACGCGAGAGCGCGTAGATGATCGCTGCCCCCGCAAAGAACGCTCCTGCAACCGTGGGCGCGGGGCCCCACCCCAGGAGTCCCGGAAGGAGGAAGAAGGCGATGACCAGAAGGGCGACCGTCTCCTTTTCTCGGTCGAGCGCCTGAAGCACACCGCCCGGCCGCGTTCCGTTCGGTTTGGCCGCATCGATGAAGCTTTCGCTCACTTCCTTGACCGGGTTATCGAAAGGAAGAAGCCAAAGGCGCCCCCGCTTGCTGAAGGCCGGTTCCTTCTCCGCCTGCTCGAGAGTGTGGATCGGCCCCCGCTCGTCGCCCCCCACGGCTGCCGGAAGCACGCACACCAAACACACCCCGACCAAGATCGCGTAGCGCCTCAGACGACGCAAGACGACCCCCCAACCGATCCGGAAGACCCCTCGGACGGCCAGAAGGCCCTCCGCCGCCAGGATCATGTTCATGACCGAAGGATAGGAAAGCGCGAGGATGACCGGAGCCGAGAACCGCGCGACTCGATTTGCGGCGAGCACTCCCGAAAGCCAGAGCGCAAAACACGGAAAGCCGAAAGCACGGGGCAGTCCGCCAGCGACACGATCGACGGCGAATTGGGTGTGCAAGAAGAAAAAAAGGAGGATCGCGGCCGCCGCGATCCCCGTGCGCCGTGCCCGCGCAAGCACCACGACGGCCCAAAGAAGGACGCCGAATGCCACGGCTTGCACCAGCTTCGCGGCGACGTACACGTCGACCACCGGCGTGAACATCAGATAGAGCAGCCGAACGCCCCAGGGTACCGCACTGAGCATCTCGGAGGCGATGGGATCGTCTCCTAGGGTTCCCTCGGATCCGTAGGCGTGGAACGGAAAAAGGATCGTCCTGGCGTCGTCGTTCTGGAGCGCCGGATCGAAGAGCATGCCTCCGTTCGCCTGCACGAAATTCGCCACGTAGACACCCAGCAGCGCTGCCAGCAGCGATCGGGTCAGCCAGAGCAGGACGCTCGTCTTGTCGGGCAAGTCCAGCCACTTCCTCCGGCCGGATACCGCTGGTTTCCCCTCTGCGTTCTGCTGATGAGAGATCTCCGAGTCCTTGGCATCGACGTCATCGCTCTCTTGGGGTTTCGGTTCGATCGCGTCCGTCGCGGCGCCCTCTTCTCGGGGGCTGGCTGAAGGCTCGGAAGTGTGCGCCATGAAGGTCGCCGCATCCTACTTGTCGCTGCCCGACGGAGGCAAATCGGGATCGAGCAGATGGCAAGTCGCGGTCCCGACGGCATCATCGGATGTGCCCGCAGCCAGGGAGCGAGGGTGCGCCGGCGGCGCTTCCTTGTCACACCTGTCGAAGGCTTTCGGACAGCGGGTGTGAAACCGACACCCACTCGGAGGATTCGCCGGTGAAGGGACGTCGCCGATCACCTGAACTCGCACGGGCTCACTCTCGGGATCGGGTGACGGCACCGCTGCCACGAGTCCCTGGGTGTAGGGATGAGCCGGCGCGGCGAAGAGATCTGCGGCGGGCGCACTCTCGACGATCTCACCGAGGTACATCACCGCTACCTGATCGGCGAGATACCGAACCACCGAAAGGTCGTGGGTAATGAAAACGTACGAGAGCCCGAGATCGTCCTGAAGCTGTCCGAGGAGGTTCAAGATCTGCGCCTGAATGGACACATCGAGGGCCGAGACGGCTTCATCGCAGACGATCAGATCGGGTTCGACAGCGAGCGCCCGCGCCACCCCGATGCGCTGGCGCTGTCCTCCCGAAAACTCGTGGGGGAACCGTTTCATGTGGTCGGCGCTCAGCTTGACGCGAAGCAGCGCCTGCTCGACTCGATCCCGCCGCTCGCTCGCGGAGCTCGCGAGACCAAAGGTATCGATCCCCTCGGCGATGAGATCCACGACACGCATCCGCGGGTTGAGGGACGTCATCGGATCCTGGAAGACCATCTGGATCTTCCTACGAATCGGCCGGAGCTCACTTTCGGGCAGCCCCAAGAGCTCCTGACCGCGGAACTTCACGCTCCCGCTTTGGGGCTCGACGAGACGCAAGATGCTGCGCCCGACTGTCGTCTTTCCGCAGCCCGACTCCCCCACAAGGGCGAGCGTCTTGCCCTTGTCGACGGAAAAGCTCACGCCGTCGACGGCCCGAACGTGACCCACGGTGCGCCGAAAGACGCCCTTCTTGATCGGGAACCAAGTCCTGAGGTCACGAACCTCGAGCAGCGGCGCTTCGTCGCTCATTTCGCCTCCCTCTGGCGCACGATGCACGCGGCGCGGGTCCTGCCTTCGCCCAAGCTGAGGAGCTGGGGCACCACCTTGGCGCAATCGTCGATCGCTTCCGGACAGCGCGACCGAAACCGACATCCGGAGGGCCAGTTGGCGGGTGATGGCACGGCTCCTTCGATCTCGTGCAGACTCTCTCCCGGCGCGACCCGACCCGGGAGCGCGGCCAAAAGACCACGGGCGTAAGGATGGGCCGGGGCCCCGAGGACCTTCCTGCGCTCCCCTTGTTCGACGATGCGCCCCGCGTACATCACGGCGATTTCGTCGGCGATCTGATTCACGACGCCGAGATCGTGGGTGATGAGGAGGATGGCCGTCTCGAAATCGCGCTGGAGCTCCCGCATCAGCTCGATGATCTGTGCCTGAATGGTCACGTCGAGCGCCGTGGTGGGCTCGTCGGCGAGCAGCACACGCGGCTTGGTCACGAGCGCCATCGCGATCATCACGCGCTGCTTGAGGCCGCCGGACATTTGATGGGGGTAGGTGTCGAAGCGCGCCTCGGGATCGGGAATGCCGACACGCCTGAAGAGCGCGATGCCGCGCTCCCGGGCCGCCTTCTTGCTGACATCTTCGTGGAGCTCGAGCGCCTCCACCACCTGATCGCCCACGCGCACGACGGGGTTCAGGCTCGTCATCGGCTCCTGGAAAATCATCGAGATCTCGTGGCCACGCACGGCGCGCATCTGCGGCACGGACTTCCTGAGGAGGTCCTTCCCATCGAGCAGCACCTGACCGCCGGTGATGACACCGGGTTTGGGCACGAGACGGAGCAGCGAAAGCGCCGTCATCGACTTTCCACACCCGGATTCACCCACCAGCGCCAGACACTTCCCCTTTTCTAGGGTGAAGCTCACCTCGTCGACGATGGGGACCTGTTTGCCCCCGATGGGGAACGACGTGCGGAGCCCGCGAACCTCCAAGACCATCAGTGTCCCTCCCCCAGGGTGCGCGGATCGAGGACGTCGCGGATGGCGTCGCCGATGAGGTTCACCGCGAGAAGGAGACCGAAAATGGCAGCGCCCGCCGGCGCGATGTTCCACCAGACCATCGGATCGCGGCTGAGCTCGTCCTTGGCAGCCGCGATCATCTGTCCCCAGCTGCCGTCGACGCCAATCCCGAGCCAAGCGAGCGTTGCCTCGGCGAGCACCAGCCCCGAAAACAGCAGCACGAAGGTGATGATGACCAAGTGCATGAGGTTCGGGAGAATGTGCCGGGTGATGATCTTCATGTGCCCCACCCCGAGCGATCGCGCCGCCGCGACGTAGTCCATCTCCCGGAGCTTCATCGCCTCACCCCGAGACAATCGACAAAACCCGACCCAACTCGTCACACCCAGGGCGATACACACGGTGAGAGTGCTCTGACCGAGCACCATGATCATCACGATGAGCAGCAAGATCCCCGGCATCGAGGCCAGGGTACTCGTGATGAAAAAGACCACGTCGTCGACCCTCCCTCCGAAATACCCCGCGGCCAGGCCGAAGAGCAGCGCCAGCGGGATGGTGATGAGGCTCGTGAGACCGCCGATGAGAAGCGCCACTCGCGCGCCCTTGAGCGTGATGTAGAGGATGTCTTGACCGAGAATGTTCGTCCCGAGGATGTGTCCACCGGGGTTCTTCAGGGGGCTCTCGTCGTAGAACTCGACGTCCGCGAGCGGCGACGAATAGCTCTTCTCTCGGCTGCCATCGAAGGCCCTGTCGACGATGCTGCGCGCCTCGTGGGCCGCGACCTGGTCCTCGGTCGACGTGGTCCCTCCCACCCACATGATCGAGTCGCAAAGCGCGATCGCGACGTAAATCCCGAGCACGAAGACGGACCCCTTGCGCCTGCGGAATACTTCCGAAAAAGCATTCCCCCAAATCTCGTTCTTGCGTGCGTAGAGCCCGACGAAAACCCCGAGCAAGACGACGAAGAGCACCACCGCATCACTGAAGAGCGCCTCATTGAAAGGGTCTTCGAGCCACTTGGAGAAAAACTTGAGAAAGCTCGTCACGGTCTCACTCCAATCGGATCCTCGGATCGACCAACGTGTAGCTGATGTCCGTCAAGATCTGCCCCAAGATGAATAGCAGCGACCCGAGAAACACCATCGCTCTCAAGGTGGAAAAGTCGTTGGCCTGGATCGCCTCGAATGTGACGGCGCCGAGGCCGGGGATCCCGAAGCCCGCTTCCAGGAGCAGCGATCCGGTAAAGAGAAACGGAATGGCCATCACGACTTGGGTCAGGATCGGTACGAGCGCGTTCTTCAGAACGTGCCTGCCCATGATTTGCAGCTCAGCAGCTCCCTTGGCCCGGGCCGTGCGCACGTAGTCCTTGTGGATCTCCTCGACGAAAACCGTTCGATAAAACCGCACGCTTCCGCCCAACGACGAGGCGACCCCGATGATGACCGGCAGAGCCAAGAACCTCCAAATCACTTCGGGCGTCGGATCGAAGCCCGACACTGGATACCAGCGAAGGACCTTCCCGAGGAGGAACTGTCCCCCGATGATGTAAAGGAGCATCGGGATACTCATCGCCAACACGGCGAGGGCTACCCCCATCCTATCGATGTATGTCTCTCTAAAGAACGCGACGAAGAGGCTGATGACGATGCTGAGGACGAGACCGATGACGAAGATCGGGAGCGTGAGGAAGAAGCTCGGGCCCGCGCCGGCTTTGACCCGGTTCCAGATGAGCACTTCGTCCGCGTCGCTGCGCCCAAAGTCCAGAGTCACCATCTTGCGGACGTGGTCGACGAGGAGATTGTCGCCCCAGTGACCCGGCCCCGGCCAGATGGGCAGGTGATAGCCGTGATTGATCTTCCACTGCTCGATCACTTGAGGAAGCGCCTTCTCTCCGACCGCTTGCCGAGCGATGTCGTCCGGTGACGCCGCCGCGAAGAAGAGGAAGAACAGGAAGAAGATCACCCCGAAAACGACGATCACTCCGTAGCCCGAGCGGCGGATGATGTAGGCAAGCATCAGGTGCGCTCCTTGTAGTAAGTGGCCACGCCCGGCGCCAAAATGAGGAGGAAAACGAAGACGACCAGGAACGCGGGCCAGAGCACCGGCTCGTTCCACTCGTCCCGCGCCTTGGCGCGCCGCTTCGGATCCACATCGTAGTACTTGGCCGCCGCAATCGTGCTGATGCCGGTTGGTCTCACGTAGCTCACCCAACCGTGACTCAGAGAGTACGACTCCGGATGAAAGAGCTCGATCCAGGGGCGCTCCTCTTCCAGGATCTCGCGCATCTCGTAGATGATGCGACGACGCTCTTCGGTGTTGTCGAGGTACGCCATCTGCTTGAACAGCGCGTCGTAGCGCGCATTCTGGAAGTTGGCGTTGTTGGGGCCGCCCGACTTGGAACGAGCCATCGGCCCGGTGAGGAGAAAGAGGAAGTTTTCCGGATCCGGGTAGTCGGCCATCCAGCCCCAGGTGTAAATCTGGTAGCTACCCTTCATCATCTTCTCGTAGAACTGATTGTAGTTCGTCGCCTCGAGCTGCACGTCGAGTCCGAGTTTGCGCCACTGGTTCACCCAAAACATGAACCGCACGCGCCCTTCCGGGCTCGTATCCGGTACGTCGAAAGACAGGCGCAAGGGCTTGTTCGTCTCGGGGTCGATACCGTTTGAAAGACCCGCGTCCTTCAAGATCTGGGCCGCCCGCTGCATGTCGAACTGTCGATACGAGTTCTGGTAGGACTCGTCGTAGCCGAAGATCCCGGGAGGGATGGGGGTTTGGGCGAGTACCCCGCGGCCATTGGCGAAAAGCCGCAAGTATTCGTTCACGTCGAGGGCGAGACTCATCGCCTGACGGAGCGCCTGGGAGCGCGCGCCACCCGCTCGTCCGACGGTCGGGTCATCCATGTTGAAGCCCAGATAATAGACACCCGGGTCGACGCCCTTCTCGAGCTGAACCCCGACCTTCTTCATCTCGGGAGAAAGCCCACCCTCGTGGATGACCTTGTCGAAGCTCTCCCGATTGATCCCGGAAAAATCGTAGTACCCCTGGAGGAACTTGTTGAACTGCGGGATGGGCTCCTTCTCCATCCGGTATTCGATGCGCTCGAGGAACGGCAGCAGCTTGCCCTCGGCCGGACGGAGGTCGTCCCACTCTTTGCCCTCGGGGACGTCGGGGAACTGGGCGCCGGGAGCGTCTGGGTTCTTGAGACCCCACCAATTCGGATTCCGCTCCAGAACGATGCGCGCCTGCTTGTCGTATTCGGTGACGAGAAAAGCGCCTGTCGAAATGGGGTGCTCGGCGAGCGGCGTGCGGCCTTGTTTTCCGTCGTAGAACTGCGCCGCTTCCCAGGCGACCGGGGTCGTGAACGGCATCGCGAACCAGTAGAGGATCTGCGGGTACGCGTCGGTGAGCGTGATGACGAGAGTCCTGTCGTCCTTCGCCACAGCGCCGCGAAACTCCCCCGCCTTTTTGTACTGATCGTCGATACGGAGCTTCGAAAATCCCTTGTCCGACTTGCGCTTCTTTTCGAGCGCCTCCCGATACTCACGGAACCCATCGAGGTGAGAAAACGGTTCGATCACCGGGCTCGTGAGAGCGGGATCGGCGATGCGCTGCAGCTGGAAGACGAAATCCTGAGCCGTGGTCGGGCGCCCTTCCCTGACCCCCTTGTCGCCGAGCGACAACCGAAAGCATTCATCCGGTTGAAAGCGGATGTGCGGACGCAGGCGGAACGTGTAGCGAACGCGGCCATCTTCGAGCGTCTCGCCTTCCGGGATCTCCTCGGCCATCGACGGCATGAGCCGATAGGGCCGCTCCAGGTAGTGATACTCGAGCAGCGTGTCGAAGACCTTGTTCGTCACCACCGTGTCCGCCGTGCCGTACGAGATCGCCGGATCGAGCGTCTTCGGCGGCGTGGCGAACGGAAGGTAGAGAACCTTCTTCTCGTCGTCGGAGTTCGGGTACGGGTTGTTCGAGCAGGAGAGAACGAACGCCGCCGCGAGAAGCACGAAGAGAGTGAGCGCGCGCGCTCGCTTCCAGCTCGGTTCATCCCGCTTCACGAGGGACAAGCTAGCTCGTGGATCTAGGTCTGAAAAGGTCAGTTCCGCTGAGCCTTGTAGCGACGAATGAGCGAGTTCGTGGAGCTGTCGTGCCTCAAATCGGGGTCGGCGGCCGAGAGCTCGGGAACGATCTTCTTGGCGAGGACTTTGCCGAGTTCCACGCCCCACTGGTCGAAGCTGTTCACGTCCCAGATGATGCCCTGCACGAACACCTTGTGCTCGTAGAGGGCAACGAGAGCGCCGAGGGAGTGCGGCGTCAACCGATCGATGAGAAGAGAGTTCGTGGGGCGATTGCCCTCGAAGACGCGATGATTGACGAGCTCTTGCTTCGTTCCTTCGGCGCGCACTTCCTCGTCGGTCTTTCCGAACGCGAGCGCCTCGGTCTGGGCGAAGTAGTTTGCCATCAGAAGGTCGTGCATCACCGACTCGGTCTCGCCCGAATCGGTCTTCACTTCGAGAGGGTTGATGCTCTTCGCAAACCCGATGAAGTCACACGGGATGAGCTTCGTGCCCTGGTGGATCAGCTGGTAAAACGCATGCTGCCCATTGGTGCCCGGCTCACCCCAGATGATGGGCCCCGTCTGGTACGTCACGCTCTGTCCAGCGCGAGTGACGCGCTTGCCGTTGCTCTCCATGTCGAGCTGTTGAAGATAGGCGGGGAACCGACGGAGGTACTGATCGTACGGGAGCACCGCGTGACTCTCGGCGCCGAAGAAGTTGTTGTACCAAACCCCGAGGAGGCCCATGAGAACGGGCAAGTTTTGCTCGAACGGCGCCGTCCTGAAATGCTCATCCATGGCGCGGAAGCCGGCCAGCATGTCCCGGTACGCCTCGGGGCCGATAGCCAACATCAGGGAAAGGCCGATGGCCGAATCCATCGAGTAGCGTCCCCCCACCCAGTCCCAGAACCCGAACATATTGGCGGTGTCGATGCCGAATGCAGACACGGCCTCGGCATTGGTGGAGACGGCCACGAAGTGCTTGGCCACGGCGTCGGCCGTGCCGAACTTGTCGATGACGAGAGTGCGCGCGAGCTTGGCGTTGGCGATGGTCTCGAGCGTCGTAAACGTCTTCGAGCAGATGACGAAGAGCGTCTCTTCGAGATTCAGATCGCGCGTGTTCTCCGCGAAGTCCGTAGCGTCGACATTCGACACGTAACGGACGGTGAAGTCGCGCTGGCTCTGGCTCTTGAGAGCCTCGTACGCCATCAGTGGCCCGAGATCCGACCCACCAATGCCGACGTTTACGATCGCCTTGATGGGCTTGCCCGTGTGCCCTTTGTGAGTTCCGCTTCGGACCTTCTTCGCGAATTCGGCCATCTCGTCCAGGACGGCGTGCACGTCCGGGACGACGTTCTTACCGTCGACGACGATGTTCGCGTCAGCGGGAGCACGGAGGGCAGAATGCAGAACGGCGCGTCCCTCGGTCAGATTGATCTTCTCTCCAGCGAACATCGCATCGATGGCGCCCCGGAGACCGCGCGCCTCGGCGAGCTGGATCAACAGGGATCGCGTCTCTTCGGTGATCCGGTTCTTGGAGTAATCGAGGAAGATGCCCGCCCCCTCGACCGAGAATTTGTCCGCGCGCTCTGGATCCTCGTCGAACCACTGCCGAAGATGCTTCGTCTCGATTGCTTTCTTGTGGCTCTCGAGGGCCTGGTATTCGGGGATGGTGGGGAGCTGGGGGAGGAATGCGATGTCGGCCATGGGGCGGTCATGATGGCCAAACCGGTGAAAAAGAGAAGCCCCTGAACGTCCGACGAGCACCCCGGCCCCCGGGCGCCGATTCGAGGGTCGAAACTGCCTCGTTTGCAAGAGGTTCACCCGACGTGAGGAAGTTGATAAGAGCGGCGCTGTAGGAGGAGACTCATCCCAAATGATCGCACTTTCGAACAACTTCCGCCCCGTCCTCGCCGCTCTGCTCGGTCTTTCATTCGCCCTGACCGGTTGTGGCTACTCTGAGGAAGAGTGGCAGGCGCAGCTCGACAAGTACGGGCAGCTCGCCTCCGAGAATCAGGCGGAGAAGGACGCCCACGAGCAAACTCAAGAGGAGCTCGACGCTGCCAGGGCTCAAGTCGCGGCCCTGAAGAAGGAGCTCGAGCGCATGGGCGTCAACCTCGACAGCCTGAGCACCGATCTGCAGAAGGCCGGCACCGAGAAAGAGCAGCTTTCCAAGAGCATGGAGGAGCTGCAAGCCGCCCTCGAAGAGTACAAGGCCCGCGCCGCGCAGCTCGAAAAGATCAAGGCTCGCTTCGAGCAGCTGCGCGCCAAGCTGAAGAAGCTGACCGACCAGGGCCTCAAGGTCGAAATTCGGCACAACCGCATGGTCATTCGCCTGCCCGGCGACGTGCTCTTCGCCTCGGGCAGCGACAAGCTTCTGAAAGAGGGTCAAGCGGTGGTCGGCGCCGTCGCCGACGTCATCCGCAACGACGCCCAGCTCAAGAAGCGCTACTTCCAGGTCGCTGGCCACACCGACGATCGCCCCCTCCAAGGTGGACGCTTCGGAGACAACTGGGGCCTCTCTGCAATGCGCGCCCGCACCGTGCTCAACTACCTGATCGAAGACCCCAAGGAGGGCGGCGGCGGACTCAATCCCAAGCTCTTGCACGTTGCCGGGTACGCCGACATGGATCCGGTCGAGACCAACGAAACGCCCGAAGGCCGCAAGCAGAACCGCCGCGTAGAGCTCGTATTGATGCCCGACGTGGAGGAAATGTTGGACCTTCAGAATCTCTGACTTTTAGGGGGGCTTTCCAAGC
>CBFGUR010000068.1:0-24449 GCA_965652275.1 uncultured Polyangiaceae bacterium
CCGCCGCAACCGGAGATGAGTGCAAACAGTAGCGGCCACATGCGATTCGAGCGAAACATGGGCGGCAACGTAACGCCCCATCATCGAACTGCCAATCGCTTGGCTCAACCAGTAGGGACTCTGCGACGAACGGCCGTGCCGGCCAGAGCGCTGTTCTGGGCCATGATGATTCAATCCACTGGCACCGAAAACCAACCTGCTCAGCTGCCCGGACTGGAGCCCACGTGCAGCCCGAACGCCGGGAGCCTCAGAAGTACCCTTCGCTCTTTCTTTCCTCCATTGCCGCGGCCGACGCACGGTCGTCGGCTCGGGTGGCACCGCGTTCGGTCACCCGAGTCGTGAGGAGCTCGACGAGGATGTCTTCGATCGCTTGGGCACTTGACCGAATCGCTCCAGTGCAGGTCGTATCCCCGATCGTCCGAAAGCGAACCTGAGCCGTAAACTCGTGCTCCTCGGGATCGCGATAGACTTCCGGAAGGGCGGCATACAGCATCCCGTCCCTTTCGAAGACTTGGCGCTCGTGGGCGAAATAGAGCTCTGGAAGATCGATTTGCTCTCGAGCGATGTAGAGCCATATGTCGAGTTCGGTCCAATTGGATAGCGGAAAGACCCGAAAGTGCTCTCCCCGAATTGCACGGGTGTTGTAGAGATTCCACAGTTCCGGGCGCTGGTTCTTCGGCTCCCAGCGTCCGTGCACCGTTCGATGGCTGAAGATGCGTTCTTTGGCCCGAGACCGTTCCTCGTCCCGCCGCGCGCCACCGAAAGCGAGATCGACTTTCTCGTTCCTGAGAGCCTTCAGCAGGACGGGGGTCTGGAGCTGATTGCGGGTGGCGCCTGGCCCAGTCGGATCCGAGAGCCGTCCGGCTTGGATTTCGTCCTCGACGCTCGCCACGATCAGCTCGAGCCCCCATCTACGGGCCGCAGCATCCCGAAAGGCGAGCGTTTCGGCGAAGTTGTGCCCCGTGTCGACGTGCAGCAGTGGCACCGGAGGGGTCGCCGGGAAAAAAGCCTTCCTGAGGAGATGAAGGAGCACGATGGAGTCCTTTCCTCCGCTGAACAGGAGCACTGGCCGCTGCGATCCGGCGACCGCCTCACGAATGATGAAGATGGCTTCCATCTCCAGGCCACTGAGATGGTCCAGGGCCGAGTGATGACTCGAGGTGGGTATTTCCATGATCTTCCTCGGCGCTTTGCGGGGCGCGAGCCTACGCGCTGAGCTTTTGACCTCGTTCGCCGAAGATGAGCTCGTCGATGGCTATATCCGGGTTCAGCTTTTCGACCTCCGCATGGTCGAGCTCCGCTTCGTGATTGAAGTAGGCCATGAAACGGAGCCCTCGGTCTTCGTCTTCGAACTCGAGATAGAACGGAAACCTATCCCGGTCCTGGGCGAACATGGGGGAGTTGAGTTCGACGTAAGTCGGATGAAGTTCGTAGGTAGCCTCGAGTCCTCGTGATGCGGAGCGGTAGGTGATGCGGATGGTTTGCTCCTCGGCGAGGGTGAGCGTGTACATCGGTCCCCAGTCTCCCCAGCAGTGCTCCGCGCTCTTCGTGAGGTCGGGAACGATTGCATCGACCTGATAGTGGAAGGTCTCCGACACGAAGAAGGTTTGGAAATTCTTGGCTTTTTTGAATGCTTGTCGATCCGGCATGGCGGGGTTCCTTTCTCGTGGTTCCAGGGTACCCAGCTCGCCCTCGGAAAGAAGTAGATAAAACCGTTTGAATTATTCGGTGGGGGAGATAAATCGGAGCTATGGAGTGGATCAACTTCCGACACCTCTACGCATTCTGGTCCGTCTGTCGTTACGGAGGCTTTCAGAAGGCCGCACAGAAGATAGCAGTGTCTCAATCGGCGTTGAGCGAGCAGGTTTCCCAGCTCGAAGAGTATCTCGACGAGAACCTCCTGGAGCGAACCACGCGTTCACTCAACATCACCGAGAGGGGGGCAGCTCTTCTCACGTATGCCGACGAGATTTTCTCCAAGAGCCACGAGATCAACCACATTTTCAGGGACAAGAACGAGACGTTCCTCCCCACTCAAGTGCGCATCGGAATGGTGGGGGGGATCTCGAGAAACTTCGTGTTCCGTCTCCTCAATCAGAACCTCAGTGGCGGGAATCTTACCCAGATGAACATCATGGATGGGTCACTCGACGAGCTGAACGGGCTCCTCAAGGGGTTCGAGCTCGACCTTGTTTTTAGCTTGGAAGTGCCCAAGAAGAAGGATCTGCATGGTCTCAGCTACAAGAGCATCGAGTCCAGCCCCCTTTGCATTGCCGGCAAACCGGAGTCCATCAAGAAGCTCCGTCGCCGCCGGTCCCAGCCGCACTCTACCGAGCTTTTCATGTTCAATCATCAGTTCGAGGGGGACATTTTGGAGGACTCCATTCGTCCGAAATTCAATCTCGAATGTTCCGTTCCGGTGATCACCGACGATATCTCTTTGCTCCGCTTCCTGGCGAACTCGGGGCGCGGCCTCGCCGTCTTGCCAGAAATCGGGATCCAGGAGGACCTCAACGAAGGCCGCCTCTCGCGAGTACGAATCACGGAAGTGCCGCCCGTCGTGTTTTACGCGGTCTTCCTGAAGAACGGGTTTCACCGCGCCTTGATTGAGGACTTCCTCGCCTGAGTTCAAGGTCGAGTTCGGGGGGCATTAATTATCGGTACTAGAGAAGTATTCTATATTTACAATCTAATTCACCGATGAGAGCGACGGGACTACCTTGAGTCCCCATGGAAGCCCTCACATCCACTCTTTCGCTTCACGCGAGCTCGGGAGCTGCGATTCTGCCCTCCTCTCTGGCCGGAGCTCTGACGGTCCTTCTGGCCGCGCAGCTGGCTTTTGCGACGCTCTTCGGCAGCCGTCGGGCGAAAACTGACGGGTTCGCACGGGCCGCTTTCGGGTCCGTACTTCTAGGCGGGAGCGTCGGAGCAGCCCTGTTCATCGCGTCGATTGCCGGACTCGATGCACCGACGGTCCGACTGTCTCTGGCAGGCTTCGAGACGCCCCACGCTGTCAGCTTGGGGTTCAGTTTCGATGGGCTCGCCGGACTCATGGTCGCGCTCGTCGGTTTCATCGGCTGGGTGGTGTTGCGGTTTTCCCACACCTACCTCAGAAGCGAGGCGCACCGTCATCGCTTCATGCGACGGCTCGTCGCGACCATCCTCCTCGTCGAACTCTTTGCGCTCTCCACGAGTCTCATTGGGCACGCGCTCTACTGGCTCGGGATCGGGGTGTGCGTGCATCAGCTTCTGCGCCACTACGACGAACGTCCGCGGGCTCGACTCGCCGCCAAGAAGAAGTTTCTCATCAGTCGAACTGCAGACCTCCTGTTCGCCGCGTCCCTGACCCTCCTCTTCCGGGAGTTTGGAACGCTCGATGTTGCGGAGCTCTCCGAGCGCGCTCAGGCGACTCCCGCCGGACAGTTCGCCATACTCGGCGTCGCTCTCGCAGCGCTCATGAAGTCTGCCCAGTTTCCGCTGCACAGCTGGCTGCCGGAGACGATGGACGCGCCCACGCCGGTCTCCGCACTGATGCACGCCGGTGTCGTGAACGCTGGCGCACTTCTGCTCCTCCGAACTGCGCCTCTTCTTGAACACACGCCCGTGGCCCTCGCGCTCTTGGTCTTGGTCGGAACCGCGAGCGCTGTTCTGGGGACGGTGGCGGGGTCCGTGCAATCGAGCGTCAAGCTGCAGCTTGCCTACTCGACGGTCGCGCAGATGGGATTCCTCTTCTTCGAACTTGGCCTGGGGCTGACGGGCGCAGCGGCGCTCCACCTGGTGGCGCACGCGCTCTACAAAGCGCATGCGTTCTTGCGAAGTGGCACTCCCCGTAAGAGCTACGAGCCGACCCGAGCCTCCGAAGGCCAGATGCTCGCGGCCGTACTCGCCTCGTTCGTCGTCTTCGGGTCTCTCCTCGTCGGCTCCGTGCAGCTGTGGGGGCCCGACGCGTGGGACTACCTCCCGCTCGGTATCGTCTGGGCGCTTTCGTCGAGTCAGTACCTCCTCGGGCCCGCCGCGCTTCGAGTCTCGGCGCGCGTACGGAACTACTTCCTCGTCGGTCTCAGTGCGTGGGCCTTTGCCTTTCTCGGTGAAGCAGCGCTTGGGGCACTCGTGCCCGCTCCCCCTGGCTGGCTTTCGGGAGGCGCAGTGATGCCGACAGCGGTCCTGCTCTCATTGCTGCTCTTCGTCTCGACCTTCCTCCTCACCTCGGGAAGGTGGCTCGGGAGCGCGGCGGGGGGGAGTTTCCGCATCCACGCTCTCTCTGGGTTCTACTTCGGAGAGGTGACCGATCGCATCACTCAAACTCTCTGGCCCGATGCTTCCGCCCCCTCACTGTCATCCACTCGCAGCACTGTTTCCGTCCCGCCCGTTTCCACTTGAAAGGTATCGTCATGAACGTTCATCTCATCGAAAGCTCGTCCAAACACATGAAGGACGACTACCGGATAGCGATTGAACTCGCGTGCAGCAGGGTCGCTCCGCTCTTCGACATTCGCGACATGGTCGCGGTCAACCCGTTCCTCGGTTTCGCCGAGTCGAGCTTCTTCGAAGCCGCGCTCGACGTGGAGAGGATTTTCCACGAGGAGATTTTGCCCGCGAAACCCCACGGGGAGTCTCCGGTAGGACCTCGCGTGCATTGCGTCGCCGATCGAGCCTTTACGCCCGAGCAGAGCTACCGGCGAGCTGCTCCCCTCGAGGGCCTGACGAAGTTCCTCTCGGTGTACCTGGACGAAGACGCTTCCAATCCTTGGCGCAAGGCTGGCAATCTTTACCTCGATTACAAGGAGTTCGCGCGGGTCGACCGGTCTTGTGATTCCAAAGGTCTGCGCGGCTACCGGAAGCTCGTCGCTCGGCTTCCTGACGACGCTGGGGAGGCATTGGAAAGCCTCCTTGCCAAGGTGGACGTTTCGAAGTGCGAACGGGAGCTCTACCTATCTCGTCTGCTCGCTCGGCTTACCGGATACGCCGGGCTGCTGCGCGCCCGGGCCTTTCTCGACGAAGAGAACCCCCTCGGCGACTTGCCTCAGCTGCTTGCCATCCTACTCTTCCAGGACTTTGCGCTTGCAGAGCTCGAGGGAGACGACTTCGAACCGACGCTCGTCGATGGAGCGGCGGGCTACATGGAGGATCGACGCGAACGGTATCGACACCTTCGCGAGCGGGAAGCGCAGGCGGGGCAGCGACTGGCTAGTTCTTTCTCCAAGCCTGCTGCCCAGGCGGAGGATCAGAAGCAAGCGCAGCTCGTGTTCTGCATCGACGTGCGCTCGGAGCGGTATCGGCGCAACCTGGAACGGAGCGCGCCGGTGGAGACCTACGGTTTCGCGGGGTTCTTCGGGATCCCCATGGCGGTGGACTCGAGCGAGGGTGCACGGCCGCATTGCCCAGCTCTCCTCGCTCCACAGATGACGCTGGCCTCCGCGCCGAAGAGCCCGAGCGGTAACCAGGAGAGAAGAGAGATCGAGAGCGGGTTCTTCCGAAGCCTGACGGGGCCGATCTCCTCGCTTTGCACGGTTGAAGCGTGGGGGATCACCTACGTCAGCAAGCTCTTGGCCGACACCCTGCCGAACCTGCAGCCACCACCGGCGCCGGGCGCCTTCGCCCTTCATCTCGGACAGCTGTCCGCCCACAAGAAGATAGAGCTCGCGCAAAGCATCTTACGAAACACCGGGCTATCGTTCCCGCTCGCTCCGCTCGTGGTCTTCGTCGGCCACACCAGCCATGTCACGAACAACGCTCAGGCCGCTGGACTCGCGTGCGGCGCTTGTGCCGGGCACAGTGGAAGCCCGAACGCGCAGGTGGCGGCGGCGCTGCTCAACGACCAGACGGTGCGACAGGCTCTGTCCTCGACGCCCTACGCTATCGAGGACCACGTGCTCTTTCTCGCGGCTGAACACGAGACAGTGACCGATTCGGTGAACCTCGTCGAACCGGTGGGTCTGTCGGCGACGCAGCAAGCGGCGATGGAGCGGTTGAAAGTGAGCCTGGCGCAGGCAGGTCAGCGATGCCGGGAGGAACGCAAGGCTCGCGAGCCTCAGGCGGCGGCCGGCGATCTCTACGCACGAACGCACGACTACGCCGAGACGCAGCCCGAGTGGGGGCTTGCAGGAAACGCCGCCTTTTTGATTGGCGACCGGAGCATCAGTCGTGGCGCCACCATGAACACCGTCGCTTTCATGCATTCCTATGACGAGGCGCGGGACGAGGATGGCTCGATTCTGGAGATGATTCTGACGGCTCCAGCAGTGGTCACGAGCTGGATCAACCTCCAGTATTATGCTTCGACGGTTGCTCCCCGGGCGTTCGGTAGTGGTCGGAAGACTCTGCACAACCCGGTAGGAAGGTTCGGCGTCATCGAAGGCGGACAGGGAGATCTCGCGGTGGGACTGTCGCGTGAGTCGGTGTTTATCGACGACGAGTCCGGAGCTGTCCACGAACCGCTGCGCATGCATCTCATGGTGCAGGCCCGGCCGGAGCGCATCCGGCAAATCGTAGAAAAGCACGAGTCGCTGCGGCGCCTCGTTTCCGGCGAGTGGATCTTCGTCAGCGCGCTCGTCGCTTCCGAAAACGGGGTTCGGCTGGAGCCGCTCCGGTACAGCTACAGCTCCACGGAAGAGTCCCGGAGCGGGCCCGTAGCCGCAGAGTGAAGTCGGTTCGGCGCGCCCGGGCGCTTCAATCGCAAGGTGTCTGGGCGACGCAGTTCGAGCTCTCGGCGCACACGAGCTCCGTGAGGTCGGAGCTGAAGACGTACTTCGTATCGAAGGGGTAGTCGGTGCAGTCCATCGAGGCCGTGCCGCTCGAGTCAATCGGCTTGTGAGCGGACTCGCCCAGGAACTGCACCGTCCCGTCCTCGAGGACGGTCGGGGCCGCGCTCGGGTTGTGGGTGTTGACCGAACCGCTCATCAGGACCGAAATGATGAAAGTTCCGCTTCGTAGTTCGCCGGTCGTCACGTCGACGCGGCCCAGGTAGGAGACCTTGGCGCCGCCGCCGCTGATTGCGCCGGGAGCGTAGGCCGAGAGCCAGCCGCCCTTGCCCTCCAGATCCGTACCGCCGCCGACTACCGTGTAGACGACGTATGCCTCGTCTCCGCCGTTCCAGGTGAGCCCGACCGCGCGACCATCCGGGCCATCGTCCTCGTGATACCGGCAGTACACGAGCTCTCCGTCGTCGAAGCGAGCGACCACCGGATCCTGATTGTTGCCGCTGACCTGCTCGTAGCCCACGTACAGGGTGGTGGCTCCGATTGTCACGCTCGCGGCGCCACTGAACGCTGATTCGTCGGCGCCGCACTCGACGCCGACGTCTGCGAAGGCGGACTGCCATCCCTCCTGGGAAACTCCCGGGACCGGGGCTTCGCCAGAATGTTCACCGTCGCCGTCGCCGTCCGAGTCGCCATCCCCGGGCGCGTCACCATCCCCGTTCGGGGCGCCATCGCCATCGCCTCCCGACTTGGAATCATCCGCGCCCGAGTCACCTCCACACGCGCCAAGAACCAACGATACGATCGAAACAAGAAAGAAGAACCTCACACCGTGCCTCACCATGGAAGATGACACGCGCGACTGCCGTCGCCCCGTGCCTGCTTCGAGTTCAACCGACAAGGTACCGTTTCGCAAAGAAATCGGCTCACGGATTCCGGGGACGCGGGTCGCAACGGCGAACTTGCCCCGCCTCATTCGAGGGGATGGTGATTTCGGTCGGGGTGCCCCTGAATCTCGAACGAGGCCTCCTCCTGGGCTGATTGTTTAGAAAATGTTAATAATTGGCCGCAAATGAGCCAGAATATTAACTTTTTCTAAGCGGTGGAAGTTTTCCGGCGGCGCGTCGTGGGTGAGGTCCGCTCAGCAGTGGAAGCCCCGAGCGCCTCAAGGTGCTTCCCAGGCGCCGATGTCGGGGGCTTCGCGGGGGCGCCCGAGGATGTCGGTTGCGGGGGCGCGGGAGGCATCGGCTGCGTCGCGGAGCAGCGTTCCGCCGGGCGCTGCGTAGGTTTCAGCGAGGCGGCGATGCACTTCGCAGATGGAGATGGAGCCATCTGCGAACTCTTGGTTGGCCGGTACCCAGCGAGGTAGGACGACGCCCTCGGGATTTTCGAGCTCGGGATCACCCACGAGCGCGGCCGCGTCGTCTGTGGGATTCACGAGCTCGTTTGCGTCCTCCGGGAGAGGCTCGCCGCCGTTGTAGTAGGCGTTGCTGCCTAGCACGAAGCTCGCCGTGTCCGCTGGTGGAGTGTCCGAGAAGTCGTCCATCGTCCCTGTCGGATCGCTGAAGACGTTGCTCGAAATGATGATGTCTTCCAGCGGCTGGTTGTCGCCCTCGCGATTGAGGCGAAAGGCGAAGGCAAGCGAGGGGAGATCTCCCACCACCGTATTGCCGACGAAGCGCACGTCCCGGCTCCCTTTGACGCCAAAGGCGGCCCGCATTTCGTTTTCGGAGTTGCCGAGCATGAGATTGCTCTCGACGGACACGTTCTCGGCCTCGAACGTTGCCGTTCCGTCCTCTCCCACGAGAACGAAATGGGCGCCAGTATTGCCTTCCCAGTTGAGAAAGACGTTGGCGCGAACCACGACGTTTCTTGCTCCGACGATGCTGTCGGAGTCGCCGTTGCTGTCCTTGATGACGACGAAGCTGCTCGTATCGTTGCCGTTCGTTCGACCGCTCCCCGCAAAGTCGTTGAAGAAGACATTTCGCTCGATGATGACGTTCTCGACGCTGTTGGCGTCGATGTGTTCGTCCGAACCCGCTTGGTTGTAGAAGATGTTCCCGATGATGGAGATGTCGCGCGCCGCGTTGTTCACCTTCACGATGTCGTTGTCGTAGCTGTCGTGAAAGACGTTGTTGAGGAGCGTGATCCGGCTCGTCGCTCCGCCGTCGTCTCTCAGGTTCTGGATCTGAACGACCAAGGCCCCTCCCGGCCCGGAATGGGCCACGTCGAAGCCCTCGAGCGTGATTCCTTCGCCGTAGTACGATGTGACGACCACCTCGTCGTTGCGCAGCCTCGCTTGGTAAGGGACCTCGGAGCGAATGGTGACTCCTTGATCGAAGACCTCGTCGAGCCGGACTCGTCCGACGTACTCGCCCGGGCGAACCAGGATGGTGTTGCCGTCCTGCGCGACGGATAGAGCGTGATCGATGGTGGCATACGGAGAACCGATCGAGCCGTCCCCCGTCGAGTCGTTTCCATCGGTGGCCACATAGAGCGCGTCGGCGGGTGCCTCGGGATAGGGCGCGCAGCCCTCGGGGACAGGCGGAGGATCGCCATCAGATCCGCCGGCCCCCGATGCACCGGCGCCGCCCATGTCCCCGTCACCAGACTGAGCGCCTGTAGCGGCTTGCGCCCCGGTTCCGTTTCCGAGTCCCCCGGCGGCGTCACCGTCGCCCGTCTGAGCGCCGGTGGCGGTGCTTGCGCCGGTTCCGTTTTCGAGTCCCCCAGAGGCCTCGCCGTCACCATCCCCGCCGTTCGTCTCGTCGTCTCTGCTACATGCGCCGCCAGCAATTAGCATTGCCGCCATGACTGCGCCCGCACGTCGTACCGTCCCATTCGATCCCCACCGCCTCATCGTGAGGAGCATTTTGTGCCCATCTCGCTCCGCCCACAAGCGCGCGTCATCTCGCGGGCGTCAGCTGCGCCCGAGGGCGATCGTCATTCGGCCAGTGCGCATTCGGGGATGGCGCCGGGCGCGAGCTTGAACTCGAGCGGGGCGTTTGTACCCACCTTGGGTTTCTCGAGCCAGAGATCCCGATCGAACAGGTCGACGGCCAAGTTGAGCCCCGCGGCCTCGAGCTTGTTGCGGAACTTCGTCCCGTGAATCGCCCCGACGTCGTTCCAGAGCTCGACCTCTTTCGAGCCCGGGTAATAGATGCGGATCAGATCACGCATGAGGGCCCCTTTTCGGATCATCAAGATGAGTCGAGTGAGCCGCGAGTCTCGGTACTTGGCAACGGTCTTGGAGTCGACGGCCGGCACGAAGGCGGAGCGGACGGTGAGGTACGGCTTTTCCGGGTGGTCGGGAAAGGCGGTCGTGATGACGAGATCGAACGAGAGCGGCGCCTCGTCCGTGAGGACGAACTCGTAGTTCAGGAGGTTCTTCGAGGTCGACAGGTACGTGAAGGCGAATCCCGTCTTACTTTCGAACGGGGACTCGCCGGGACCAATCAATCCGGCGTAAGGGGTCTCGGGATCTCCCTGGGCGTTTGCCGAGACCACGACGTAGGCGCTCGGTTTCGCGCTCTCGCTCGCCCGAAGGACGTAGACTGCGTAAAGAGCCGGAGAAAAGACGTTTCCTCCGGGCAGGGTAGGGGCCATGAAGAGGTCGCCCCGAACGCTGCTCGAAAAATCGAGGGCCTCCGTCGCCGCGAAGACTGCCTGCGCCTGGGCCGGATCGGTGAAGAGGAATGTTTCGTTGAACTTGGCTTCGTCGGTGAGGGCCGCCCCGAGCTTTTCCCAGCTGGAGAAGGGGTTTCCCTTTAACTTCGCGCGATCGGGAAAGGCGACACCCGGCGCAAGAGGGAACCTCTGCAAGAGCATGTTGGCGGTAAAGGCTGCGTGGGCACGGCCTGTTCCGGAGCCGGCGATCTGTCGGCGAGGCTGGTTCGTCGCGAAGAAGCCGTCGTGCCTTTGGTGAGTCGAGTTCACCATGTAGTACTCCGAATCAGTCTCGCTCTTCTTGGGCCGACAGCTTTGGGTCTTCAAAAACTCGTCCACCTCTTCCTTGCTGAGAGAGACATAGAGTTCGAAGTCTTCGTTCAGCTGAGCGTCGCTGACCGCTGACGAACCGCCGTGCACGTAGTTTTTCATGATGGCCTTGAAGGCCGCCTTGGACGTGTTCCATTCGGCCGTCCCCCGATACTCCACCTTGATCCGCTCGATCTTCACATTGAGGCCGGGACAGGCGCACAAGAAAAGTGAGCACAAGAAGATGAAAAGGAGGCGGACCGTGGGGAGCTTCGGAGTTCGCCTCGAAGGTGACGTAGGGTGCGCGGCTTGCGGCTTTTTCATGTTGGGCGGGAAGGTACTAGTTAGCCAATGATCTTGGGAGGTTTCATCTTGATCGAGCGCGCTGGCGGAGGAAGGGATGCCGCTGGGAGTCGGGAGGTCGCCACTTCTTCGGCGATGACGCGATTCCTCCCGCTTTCTTTGGCTCGATAGAGGTTGATGTCGGCGGTCGCTAAGAGCCCGTGTGCGGTGTGGGCGTTCCACGTGGCGACTCCCACGCTGACGGTCACCGGCCAGTCGAGACCATGCACTGGAGTCTTCTCGATTGCTTCGCGGATTTGTTCTCCCCGCTTCGTTGCGCCGTCCCGCGTCGCTCCCGGCAGGACCACGAGGAATTCCTCGCCCCCGTAGCGGCCCACGCTATCTCCAGAGGACACCGTGCTCGTGAGGACCGAGGCGACTTGCTTGAGGACTCGATCGCCGACGGCGTGGCCCGCGGTGTCGTTGATTTTCTTGAAGTGATCGATGTCGAGGAGCAGCACCGAGAGCTGCTGCTCTCCCGACTCTGCCTTTTCGATGTTGCGCTCGAGGACCTCCATCGAGGTCCGTCGATTGAGGAGCTTCGTCAATCCGTCGGTGGTGGCGAGCTCGGTCAGCACCTTTTGTCGCTGACCGAGCAGGATCAACAGGCGATCGAAGTTGTAGGCCAAAAGTCCGATTTCGTCCGCTCGATGGATGCCGAGGCGCTGATCCAGGTTCCCCGTTTTGCGCATGTCTTCGATCGAACGCGTGAGCCTCCGAAGTGGCCCCACCACCGAGATCTGAAGCAACACCAAGAGCATCACCAGAATCAGTGACAGCACGAAGAGCGAACCGAGGGCTCCGACATGGAGAGTCTCTTCACCCCGAGCGAGTATCATCGCCGATCTGTCTACGGAAAAGCGCGCGATCGGCTTGCCGAACGGATCGCGGAGCCAGGCGGTTGCGGAGATCCGGTCCTCCTCGATCCGCGGCTCGGCTTCCTCGGCGGAACGCGCGAGATTCTCCGGATCGGCGGCTACGAGACGAAGAGGGAGGCGCACCTGGTCGCCGAGCCTCTCTACCGCGGCCTTATCAAGCTCGCGGAGCATCACCACCGTCCCCAGAGCCTTTTCCGCCGCGCCGAAGATTGGGGCGGCCGCAGCGAAAACGAGAGTTCCCCCCTTGAAGCGCACGAGACCGTGCCGCTCCTGTCCCGTCCCCCCCGCCCGGGCCGACGCGATCACGGGGAACTGCGTCGAAAACCCCAAAGGCGTGTACTCCGGAGACGCGCCGAGCTCGGCGTTCGTCTTTTCGTGCAGCGCGTGCTTCGGTTGCCCGATGTGATCGAAGATGAAGATCGCATCCAGATCGAGGGTCTTCAGGATCTCGGTTTTGAGCGCGCGGGGGACAGCGCCCGGGTCGTCGGCCTGCAGAAACTCCGCCATTTCGTCCCAAGAGGCGTAGTCGACGACGGTCGATCCGAGCTGTTCGGCTTCTCGCTCGACGGCTGCCTCGACCCGCTCGAGATCTTTGATGAGGAGCTCCGCCTCCACTTCCTCGAACGCTGGGCGAAACACCCGCTCCAGAATTCCCTGCAGGCCGGCAAGGAGCACGACCCACACGATGATCGTGAACAGCAGCACGCGGCCACTTACCGACAAGTGATAGGGGCGGCGCTCGGGCGGTATGGACGGAGTGCCGGGCATCTCGGGGCTCGTACTGAATCGGGGCGGCACCCCGGCGCGACGCAGCCAGGGTCCGGACGATGTTAGGTTTTCGAGATCGTGCCGGCGCGAGTCAAGGTGACGAAAAAGCAGCCTTTCTTTTCGGAGGGGTCATCTGGCCGATGCTGGGGCTTCACCCATGAAGAGCGAGCAACAGCGGCGTTGAGTGGGGCTATGCCGCGACTGGATCCGTCACAGGATCCGTCACTAGGGCCGAGGCGTGCTGCCTGGCGGTTTCCGCCGTTCCGCCCAGCATCCGGCTGATCTCTTGCAAGCGCTCCTCACCGCTCACGTATCGGGCGCTCGTTCGTGCTTTGCCGCCCTCGATGTCCTTGCGCACCGAGTATTGATGGTCCGCGATCCCGGCCACCTGCGGCCAGTGGGTCACGCACAGAACCTGCCCGGCCCTCCCCGCGCGCTTCAAGGATGCGGCGATCTTCTCGGCCGTCTTTCCGCCGGCGCCTGCGTCGATTTCGTCGAAGACGAGCATGGCTCCGGAGCTTTCGGTGGCGAGGCGGAAGCACAGGAGGACTCGACTCAGCTCTCCGCCGGAGGCGACTCGACTCAGGGGCTGAGGCGGGTGGCCCGGGTTCGCGGAGAAAGCGAAGGACAGCTGGGTGATGCCCGTCGGGCCCAATTCTCCACGACTGATGTGCGTCTCGAACTGGGCGCCGGGGAGCCCAACCTCGTTTAGCTCCTTTTTGATCTTGCGATCGAGGAGACGAGCCGCCTTCTTGCGCGCGTCGTGAAGGCGCGCTGCCCGCTGCTCCGCCTCTGCTCGGGTTTCGTCCACCGCACGCCTGGCCGCGTCGAGCTCCTCGGACAGCTTTCCGAAGGAGGCGAGCTCCTCCTCGAGTTTCGTTTTGCGCTCGCTCAGTTCGTCCACGGTGATGCGATGCTTCTGAGCGAGGCTCCACAGGGCAGAGAACTGCTCGCTGAGTTCGGCGGCCTCGTCGCGGTCACGGTCGGATTCGGACACGGCGCAAGAGGACACGTGGACGAGTTCACCGAGCTCGGCCACGACCGAGTCGAGCGTCGAGATGGCGCTCGAGAGATGACCCTGAACGTCCCCGCGGACGGAGCTGCTGAGGCGGGCGGACAGCCATTTGAGCTGGGGAATCACCGCTTGGTCGCCCTTCTGGAGGGAATCGATGAGCTGTTCGTGGCTCGGGATGCTGCGTGTGATTTCCGAGAGTTCGTCGAGGCGCATACGGCGGGCCTCGAGATCGGAGAGGTCGTATCCACCGATCTCGCTCAGCTGAAATTCCACGAAATCACGCCGCCGCTCGGCTTCTGCCGCCCGCTCGTGAAGGTCATCGAGGGCTGACTCTCGAGCTCGCAACTTGGCGACGCACCGACCGAGGTGTCGTTCGTCCTCGCTGAGGCGCGCGAAGCGGTCAAGAGCGGCGAGCTGCGCCGCGGGGGTACGAAGATTGTGGGCTTCGCTCTGCCCACAAAGCTCCAAGAGGCAGGCCCCGACACGCGAAAGGGCGGAGCGGGCGACCGTTTGTCCTTGGATGAAGCAACGGGTTCTCCCGGACGCATCGATGCGCCGGGCGAGCACGAGTGGTTCGTCGACGGAGGTACAGGCTTCGAGCAGTCCGTGTTCTTCGAGCGCGGCGTGGAGATCGGAAGAGGCCAGGCTTCCGTCCTCGCGACGTGCAGGGAAAAACTCGGCCTCCACGAATCCGCTGGATGTGCCGGCGCTCGGTCGGACGCGCGAGCGAGAGCACCCGGTCACCAAAGCGAGAGAGTCCAGGAGGATGGACTTGCCGCTTCCGCTTTCTCCCGTCAAAACGGAAAGTCCGGGGCCGAAGTCCAAATGAGCTTGGGGGACGAGGGCGAGGTTCTGCACGCGGAGGCTGCTCAGCATGGGGAGAAGAGTGCTTCTGCCCGCGGCTGGTGAAAAGGTCAGACAACGACAGTGGGACGTTGTTTGTCAGCTCTCCGAAACTACTGGGGAGGCACTGCCGTGGGCGTCCGACGAGTCGGTCGAAATTCAGTGAGCCGAGTCATGGGAAAGCACGTTGTCGAGCGCCCCGATGGGTGTCTAGAGTACCGCTCCCGAATTGGGGAAGGTGAATCGACTATGAAGGCATGGAATCTTGGGGGAACGGCGTGTCGGCAGTCCCTCGTCGCGCTCTCCCTGCTTGCCGCCTCCGCGAGTTGTGCGGGTTCGGCGACGGACGAAGGGTCCGGCGGTGACGGTGACGGTGACGGCGACGGGCAAGGACCGGGTGACGGCGGTGACGGCGCGGGCACGGGGGGCGATGTCGCATCGGGCGGAAGCGGTGATTCCGGAGGCTCTGGCAGCGGGGGAGACGTCACGACCGGAGGCGCTTTCGCGGCCGGTGGGACCTCGAGCGGTGGCGATTCGAGCGGCGGCGAAACAGGTTCGGGGGGAGATGCTGCGGGCGGAGCGCCGGCTTGTGCGGCGGCATCCGCGGGGCCGGTACTGGGCGGGAGTGCGCGCAGCTCGGGCTTCTCTGGTACCGATGCCGAGTACGGCGAGCTTTACAGCGACCCTTGTGAGGCGGACGGCGATTGCGACGCTCCGTGTGAAGAGCGCGGCGGGACGGCAGAGTTTTGCGCCACGAGTGTCTGTATCGAGAGCATGCCCAACTACTGTTTGCCGCCGACGAAGTGGCGCAGCCTCGAGGGGGCGCTCACGGTGGGGGAGTCTACTGCCGATGCCGCCGTCACCTCGCTCTCGCTGGCCAATGGCGACGAACACGATCTCCTGCTGGTGGACGATTTCGGGCTGGAGGTGCCGGCGGACGCGACCATCGTCGGAATCGTCGCGTCCGTGCGCAAGGCCAAGGGAGTCACGGATTCAGTGACGGACTACCGCGTGCAGCTCCTCAAGGGGGGCGAGCTCGTCGGCGACGATCTCGGATCATCCGACCAATGGCCGACCGCGCTCACTTCCATCGACTACGGATCGGACAGCGAACTCTGGGGAGAAACCTGGGAGCCCGACGACGTCAACGACGAAGGGTTTGGGGTAGCCATCGGTGCTCTGCCGGGTCAGTCCTCAGGGCGGGCGTACGTCGATTCGATCGAGGTGACGATTCACTACGTTCCCGCGTGTCCTTGAGTGAGTGCGCCCATCGACACGAGGGGGCGCGTTCATCGGGACGTGGAGGCGGGTTGATCAACCGGGGATCGTTTCCTCTTCAGTCACGTGGAAGGGCGCAAACCAGCTCACGACGAATGATGGGATCGTGGCCACTACCACGAACCAGAAGTAGGGTACGTAGCTCGTCTCGCTGAGAAGGTTCTTGACCGTGCCGCTGACCATCCCCGTGGCCATCATGCAAAAACCCATGAGCGCCGTACCGATGGCGTAGTGGGTCGTTTGGAACTTCCCGGGGGCGAGCTGCTGCATCATGTAAATCATGTGCCCCACGGCGCCGAAACCGAACCCGAACTTCTCGGCGGTGACGATGATGCCGATTAGGGCGACGCTTTCGGGCTGCTCCATGCCGAGATAGATATACGTAGCATTGGGGAGATTGATCATCGCGCACAGAAGCAGCAAGACGCCGCGATTGAGGCCTTTCCGCGCTACGAAAAACCCTCCCAGGATTCCACCGAGGAGGAACCCGATCATCCCGTAGGTTCCGTTGATGTCGCCAAGGAGCTGGTTGGACATGCCGAGGCCCCCGTTCGACCGTGAGTTCATCATGAACAGGGGACCGATTTTGTCGAGGAGTCCCTGGCCGAATCGATAGAGAAAGGCGAACGAGAGCATCATCCAGATGCCCCTTTTTTGGAAAAGGGAGCGGAACGCTTCGCCCATCTTCGCCCAAGCGTCAGCGACGCTCGTTGGTGCGCTGGTGGCTCGCGCGCCGCTCGGGAGAAACTTGCGATGGTACAGCGCCAGCCCGGCGAGCGTGACGGCGATGAAGAGGCAGACGATGCGCCACGACTCCGCCCACCCCATCCCCGAGTCGTGAAGCATCCCCGAGTACCGGACGAGCACACCCGACGCGAAGATCGGACCGATACTCCAGCACAGGGACTGGAACCCCGTGAATCGGGCCTGCTCCTTCGAGTCGAGCGCAGTGACGTAGACCCCGTCGACTCCGATGTCCTGAGTGGCGCCCAGAACACCCGCCACGAAGAAGAGCACCAGGGTGATTCCCACGACGTGGGGAAGACCGAGGGATATTCCGACGAGGGCGAAGAGAACCCCGAGCCCGAGCTGCATCGTGACGACGAACAGCTTTTTCGTTCCGAAGAGTTCGAGCAGGGGTGCCCAGAGGAACTTCACTACGTAGGGGAACCCGAGGGCGCTGCCCCAGAAGGCAGCGCTCTCTTCGTCCATTCCCAAGTTGCGGTAGAGGATCGTCGTGACGAAGGTCACGGTCATATAGATCGTGCCCATTCCGAAGTAGCTCGTCGGTACCCAGGTGATGGGGTGCGAGTGACTCCTGCTGTGGTCGACGGCATTTCGCCGTTCGGGTGATTTCGGGGTCACGAGGGTCTTTCGCCGTCGCGTCGCGGATCAGCCGTAGAGCATTGCGGCCAAGAGCAGCGCCGCGATCCCGCTCGGGATCACGACCCAGCCGATGGCCACCCACGGTGATTCGTCCTCGGAGCCTTCAACGAGGCTGCCGCTGTTGCCCAGGGTCCAGCCACGGCTCTTGAGTTTGGGACGCGGCACGTCGTCCAAGGAGTCCGGGTCGTAGAGGCCTTTCGAGGTTTCGTCTGTCGAGGTCGTGGGTACTACCGAGGTCGTGGTGGTTGCAGGGTTGGTCTCGGTAGATTCGTTTTTGAGGCCAATTTTGTGTGAGAGAATAGGAAGCATGGTGCCCTCCTGGGCCAGGGAAATGAGTGGTTGCGGCGCGGCGCGCGCGCGTGTGGGTATCCGCGCAGTTTGCTGGCGAAACCTGGGACGAATCCGAGGCTCGACGCCGGTTCGAAGAATGCGGGATGGGAGAGCGACGTCGCGGCAGGCAACGTCGCGCTGAGCTCCGCCGACTACTGGGGAGCTCGAGGCGTAGTGGGAGCCGCTGTGGAGGAACGACTCAGGCGCTGAGCGCCGCGGCGGGGGGCGCGCGTGCTCTATCGAAGGAGCGGAGCGAACGAATACAGGGAGCGGCTGCTCGAATGGTGAGCGGAGCCTCTTCCTCGACGAAGTACGCTCGGAACGAGTATCGCTGCGCCCGGAGGACGGTCGGCTGCAGCCAGCCGCCAAGAGCCGGTGCATCTCCGTCGAACGTACCCTCGGAAATCGACGGGTCACGAGCGGCGTCATCCGTCAGTTCGACGTGGCTCGTGCCGTAGGCGATCGAGCCCGAATCGAGCGCCGCGCCTGGCCGCCCACTGGACGACGACGAAGCCACGTCCCCGGCGACGAAAAGCGCCGCAAACACCACCGCCCAACGAAGGAGCGAGAAGAACGAAAGAGGAACGTTCATACGGGTTTGGGGGCGGGTCGAGGGAATCGACGGGGTGGAGAATGCTCCAGCGGCAGCAATTATGAGTCGTCCGTAGGGGCGCGCAAGGGGTCGAAGGCGTGGTTTCGTCTGGACTCGGTGGATTCAGTCGTTGGGGCTTTGGTCGAGGGGAGCCGGAGCCGGCCGGAGCATCGAAAGGAGGACCGCGCCGCACAGCAGTCCGAGGATGACCGAAAGAGAAAGTCCGATGGGTACTTTGTAATAGTGACCCGCCAGCATCTTCAACCCGACGAACACGAGCACCAAAGCGAGGGCCGTCTTCAGGTAGTGGAACTTCTCCATCACTACGGCCAGAGCGAAGTAGAGCGATCTCAGGCCCAGAATCGCGAAAATGTTGGAGCTGAAAACGATGAAGGGATCGTGACTGATGCCGAAAATGGCCGGGATCGAATCGACCGCGAAGACGACATCGGTCGTCTCCACGACGATCAGGACCAAAAAGAGTGGTGTGGCGAGCCACCTCGACCCTTCCCGGACGAAGAACGCTCCGCCTCGGTAGTCGCTCGTGGTCGGGAGCCACCTTTGGGCCGTGCGCACCACCCAACTGTCGTTGGGATCGGCGTCCTCGTCCTCTCCCATGAGGAGTTTGACCCCGCTGAACACCAAGAAGGCGCCGAAGAAATAAAGCACGAAGTGGAAGCTCTGCACGAGAGCTGCACCGGCGATGATGAAGACGGCGCGCAGGACGAGAGCACCCAACACACCCCAGTACAGCACGCGATGTTGCAGCTCTGGAGCCACACGGAAGTAGCCAAAGATGACGAGAAAGACGAAGAGATTGTCGACGGAAAGCGCCTTTTCCACGACGTATCCGGCGAAATACTCCATCGCCGAGCGGGCTCCGAACCAATGATAGACGAGGCCGCCGAAACTGAGCGCCAGAGCGATCCAGAAGGCGCTCCACGACAGCGCCTCCTTGGCGCTGACTCGATGAGAGTCGCGCTGGAACACGAACAGATCGAGAGAGAGGAGGACGAGAACGCCGCCCAGGAATACCGCCCAATGCCAAAAGGAGCCGACGCTGTTCATGAACGGATGCCCGATATGTGATGACCCGGTGACCGTCAGCCGCCGGATTCTGCGCCGCAGTCATGACAGAGGCGCAAAAGGTTGCAAGGGGGGGCCCCTATCGATTGTTGGCCTGGTTCTTGCCGTCTGGTGGCGCATGAGGTCATTCAGAACTGCTTCAAGAATCATTCGTTCCACCCTTCTGGCCGTGACGGCCGTGCTCACCCTTGGACTCACGGTGGGAGGTTGTGGATCCGGCTCCGAAGACGAGCCCGACGGCGAAGTCACCACCCGCACCCGCTTCTGCGAGCGTTGGGCTGCCGCTGCCTGCTCGTCGGAGGTCGTTTCCGTGTGTCAGGCTTCGAGCGTCGATGATTGCCAGGCTGCACAGAACGTCAGATGTCTCGACGAGCTCCCGGAAGACTTCATCGACCGCGGGGTCGGAGACTGCATCGGAGCGGTCGAGCAAGCCTACGAGGATGCTGATCTCAACGCAGAAGAGCTCGACACCGTCCTGCGCTTCCGCGGAGTCTGCGGTCAGGTCGTCGTTGCGAGCGAAATCGGAGAAGAATGTCAGGTCGACTCGGATTGCGAACCGGCGCTCGATTGCCTTCTGAAAAGCGACGATGAGGGCACCTGTCAGGAGGCGGTGACCGTCGAGCCGGGCCATTCGTGCACCGAGCCCGAAGAAACGTGTCCGGTAGGGTATTACTGCGACGGAGACAACTGCATCGCTGCTCTCGAGGAGGGCGAAGACTGCGTCAACGACTCCCAGTGCGACTACGACATGTACTGCGACGAAGTGTGCATCCAAAAGCTCGCAGTCAGCGAGGAGTGTGATTCCGACGTGCAGTGCGTTTCCGGAATTTGCTACCAGAACGACGACGAGCGGACCTGCGTGAATCGGCTCCGTCTGTCACCCGCCGAGCCCATCTGCGACGATCTCAAGTGACTCGCCGCACGCTACCGCCAGACTCTCACGCCGACACCAAAAGGAACATAAAATGACGAGTTTCAACGACGCCAAAGTTCTCACCTTTCTCCTCGCATTGTCCGCTTTCGCTTGCTCGAAAGGCGGAGCGACCGCCGAAGAGCCCCCGCATGAAACCGACGAAACCGACGAAACCGACGAAACCGACGAAACCGACGACTCCGGAAGCGGCGGTGCCCTCGTCGACGGAAACCCAGTGACGGACGTGCAGCCCGGTGAAAACCCACCCAACCTCGTCGACCAGGGGTCTCCCGGTCGCCCCCAACTGACGGCCGAACAGTGCACGGCCCAGGATGGTGAAATCATCGGGGACATCGGCGACGGGAGGATCTTCGAGGAGGCTTACATGTGTCCGAGCGGTGAGATCCCCGTCGGCAATATCGTCGCCGACCCCAATGGGCCCGCAGCTGTCGAGGGCGCCGTTTGCTGTCCGTGACATGAGCGAAAGTGTGGCATTTTGTCACGATTGCCCGAACGTGGCGTGGCGAAACGCCACACTGCCGCGCGCTCGCACTGTGGCAAAACGCTACACACACGCTCAAACGAAAGTGCTCGGTTGTCCCGTCGCTTCGATCACGCTCATCCAGAGATCTTCCTGTACGTCCACCTCCTTGCGGCCGCTCGTGGCGAGCTGCATGGGGACATGGACGAATCGCCCGTGCCAGCGACCGATGAGCATCTCCGTGTTGCCTGCCATGGCTGCGTGCACTGCGTTGCGCGCCATGTTCCAGCAGAAGACGCTGTCTGAAGGTGACGCTGGAACGCTGCGGATGGTGTAGCTCGGATCGATGTACTTCAGAGTGACTTGGCGGCCCATCGACGAAAAATGCTCGTTGATGTTGTCGCGCAGGAAGACGCCCACGTCGCCGAGCTTCTTGTTGCCGCTCTTGTCGTGACCTTCCTGCGTGAGGAGCTCTTGGGCTGCGCCTTCGGCGACCACCACGACCGCGTACCCCTGGCGGTCGAGCACACGCTCGAGGTAAGCGTACACGCCTCGCTCTCCCTTGAGGACCAGGGGCATTTCGGGGATGAGCACCAAGTCCACGCCAGCTGCGGCGACGACCGCGCTGCAGGCGACGAAGCCCGAATGACGTCCCATGAGTTTGACGAGTCCGATGCCGTCACGGGCTCCGCGCGCTTCGGCTTCGGCAGCGCGAATGACTTCGACCGCCGCGGAGTAGGCGCTCTCGAATCCAAAGGAGCGGTCGGTGAAGAGGATATCGTTGTCGATCGTCTTGGGAACACCGACGACCGCGATGGGTAGACCCCGCTTGCGGATTTCGGCGACCAGCTGCTGAGCGCCACGGATCGTTCCATCGCCACCGACCACGAACAACATGTCGATGCCCCGGGCCTCGAGAGTGTCGACCATCGCCTCGGGAGGCTGATTCCCCCGTGAGGAGCCGAGAAACGTCCCACCCTGTTCGTCGATGTTCATGACCACGTCGGGGGTGAGAGGGAGAGGCGTCGTGCCCTGAGAGGTGAGCCCCTCGTACCCGTAGCGGAAGCCGGTGATGCGCTTCACTCCGTAACCGAACCACAGCTCGAAGACCAAACCGCGCACGACGTTGTTGAGCCCCGGGCACAGTCCGCCGCAGGTGACGATGCCAGCCCGGACCTTCTTGGGATCGAAGAAGAGTCGGTTGCGCGGTCCCGCGAGCTCGAAAGCGGGAAGCTGGTCGAGCAAATCGGGATCGCGCGGGAGTTGTGACAGCTGGTCGCTGACGAGCACCTTGTCGGCTTCGCCGACGAAATGGAGCGCTTGATCGCCTAGGTGAAGGGCCACGGGGGAGGAAAACGTGCAGCGGCCGAGATCACCGATCGTGGCCTCGGCCTTGGAAACTCCGCGGCTCGGAACACCGGGACCGAAGACTCGGAAGTCGCTGGTTTTCGCGGCGGGTTGGCTCATGGTCACCTCCGTGGAGGGTGCCAGAGGGTGTGTTTCCGGGAGCTTTCTGGGACAGGGAAGGCCATCTGAGTCCCTCCTTTGACAACTCCCTACGATCGAAGTGTCGCTTGCGGCTGGGGCCGATGTTCGCTTGGCTAGGCCGATCTTATTGCTTGTCTGCGCCCTCCGGGGCGCATGGGAGACGCTTGAAATGAATGATGTGCGGAGGCGGCTGAGCCGCAGATGGTTGGGGGCCGGCCTTTCGGTTGCGGGTGCTTTGGTTGCCCTCGGTTGTGGCGGTCAGGGAGAGGTTTCGAGCTCCGGTGAGGGGAGCGGGGGCACTGGGAATGGAGAGCCTCCGCATGGGGAGTCTCCGCTTGGGCCTGCGCCGACCTTCGACTCGCTCGATCTGAGCTCCGTGGGTCCTTTCAGCACGGACTGGTGCAACGTTCCTGAGTTCACTCCGTCGGGGTTCACGGCCCTCGACAAGGAGACGTTGGCTCAGCTGCTCGCCGAGTACACTGTGGGATGGATGACGCCGATGCACGAGGGGCTCGGAGCTCTGGACGAGAGGGCGCTCTTCCACTCGACGTTCGAGATGATCTGGGCGACCTTCGACACCGGTTGCAATTGGAACACGGACGAGGATCTCACGTTTGGGGACGACGGGCTTCTCGACGCGGAGAATCGTCAGGAGGCGTACGACGAAGTCTTCGGATTCGTTCAAGATGCGGTGGAGATCCAGACGGGGGAGACCCTGCGTCTTTCGGTGCACGATTGTGAGGCGTGCGCGGAGCCCCTCGGGGCGCAACCTTTCTTCGTGAACGCTCGGCTGACCACCGATGGGGTCTTGATGCTGACCGTAGAACTCACCGAGGGCGTGGTCAGCGAGACCTACTACATCACCCCCGACGTGATTGTCGTACACGCTGAGCTCGGACCGTTCTCCGAATGGGTCCAGCAAGTGGACGAGAGCACGCGCTCGGGCGAAGTTCTCGTCGCGGACGCTGCCGGCACCGTAACTGGGGTCGCCTACAAGAACGCGTCGGGGACGTTCGCCAGCGTCGGCCTATCGAATTTTTCCCTCGATTCGAAAAAAGACACCGACGACAACATCCGCGTCACGAGTAGTACCCCCTGCATCGGGATGCACACGGCCGTGCACACGCCTTCGAGTGCTGTCCAGGGGTCGATGTTCCTCGGCGACCTTCAGGGAGTGGTCCCGGGACACGTGCAGTGCGACGGCTCCACTGATTGCGGAGCTCTCGAGGAGGCGGAAAACTGGACGTACGCCGTCGACGCACTCTATCTCGCTGTCGATCAACCGGATGACTCGAGCGCCGAGGAGCTCGCCTTGTGGGTGAACGCGAATAGTACCGCGGCGGCGCGCCTCGGCGCGGAGACCTTTGCCGAGTGGCAAGTGGGCTCGGAGCGGTCGAGTGAGCATCAGGCACTCACGGCTGCGGTAGACGAACAGGATGGGGGCTATCTCGTGACTTTCAATCCGCCCCTCGGCATGCGGGGCGCCATGACGATCTCGAAATTCTCCGACGAGTTTCGCGCGACTTTGCCGAGCTGGCTCGAGGACGAGATCTTCGACGTCACGTTCGGCGGCGATCCGACGGCGAGCGTTTTCGTTCCTCGGCGCGAGATGTGCAACGACGATTCGGCGAACCCGCAAGGACAGGATCCCCCCGAGCCGCCCCGGCGACAAGTGCGTGTCGTCTCGGGCACATTCGAAGCCGAGGTTGGAAGCGGTCTGAAAACGGCAACGGAAGGCCAATGCGGCGGCGCCACCCTGCTCGACGAAAGTGAGCTCGGCCTGACGTCGGACTTTGCTGAGATCGGTTTCGTTTGTCAGTAAACGCGCTCGACAAAATCTGCATGACTCGGTCGTGATGGATCGACGAATACCCTACAGCGCATCTCAAGACCCGCGGGGTGGCGAGATGGGCGCAACGAGAAGCTCCCGCCCGAGGTACGAAGTGGCGGGAAAATTCCAGCGGATTGTAGGTGTAGCGTGGCGAAGAGCTTTCGAGGTGTGCTGTCGGTTTTGAGTGTGAGCGTCCTCGGCGCGTGCAGCGGGGGCGAGTCCGACGCGGACGACGGGCAAACGTGTGAAGGGGAGAGCTGCGCTTGTTTGGGAGACAGCTGCGCGCCGGGAAGTGGTGGTGCATCCACCGGTGGTTTTGGGACGGGCGCTGCACCGAGCGGTGGAGCTGCGACGGGGGGAGGTCTGTCGACGGGTGGCATCGGTCCGTCTGGCGGAGGAAGCGGTGGGGGGACCGCGACGGGGGGGGACGGATCAGGGACCGGGGGCGGCGCGTCGGGAGGAAGCGCCCCTCTCGGTCCCTGCGATCCCTACGAGTGGCCCTCCTATGAACCGGTGCTCGACTACGAGCTTCCTGGGAGTGACATCGA
>CBFGUR010000069.1:0-24371 GCA_965652275.1 uncultured Polyangiaceae bacterium
CGTCATGCCGAATCTCTCACGTCACCTTCAAGTACGGGGCTCGTGCAGGGGATACTCTGCAACGTGGGCCAGTTTGAGAATGCTCATGTTCTGGTGTCCGCCTTCGAGCTTGGCCAAGTAGCGGGTGCCGACCCCGATCTCGGCTGCGCAGGTCTCGCGTGACCAGCCCTTTCCAATGCGGATCTCCGCGATGCGCAGCCCGATGCGTTTGAGGAGACCCCTTGGGTCTTCTTCCGACATGGACGGATGGCCTCATGTCTTGCTCCCCAAAACGATGATCGTATAGATTCACACATAATGGATTTGCGGGGGGCAATTTTCGGGATCTCACTGCTGGCGAGCGCCGCCATCGGCTGCACCAGCGTATTTCTGCAGAACGACGGGTTCGGCAAGGAGCTTGAATCAGGCTGCGGCACGGAGGCGGAGTGCGCAGATCTTGTGAGAAGAGCCGAGGTGCGCCGCCAAAAATGTGAGCCCAATACCGTTGGGAAGGTTCGTTGTGACGAAGCACAACATGACTTGGACGAAGCCCACGCCCTCTATCAGAAACTCGTCGCGGAACCGGAAAGGGCGACACGTGACCCCGAGGTGGCTCGCAGAGTACAGTCGTGCCGTACTGGACAGGCAGAAGCGTGCGCTCAAGCATCCGAGTCGCGCACCCTTCCCGACGAGAGTCGCCAGCAACTGTTGGCAGAAGCACATGACCTTTGGTGGGAGGCTTGCGAGAAGGGCGACAACGACGCTTGCATTCAAGGTGCGGAGCGAAGTCGAGGTGAGCAACAATCGCGCTATCTGATGCGAGCGGGACAGCAAGGGGACGGTAGAGGCTATTGGTTCTTGGCTCAGGGAAGCTCTGGTGCGGCGAGAGCTGGACTTCTGCGCAAGGCCTGCGAGCTAGAGCACCCGGATGCCTGCAAGGCCGTGGAGATTCAGGAGCACGAACGGAAAACGCTTGAAGAGAAGAGCGAAGCGATCGCCAGCGAGGAAATCGCTTCTGGGCGGTGCAGGCAGCAGACGGTCGATTATCTTCGAGGGCACGCAACTCAGTTCAGGTCTCTTTTCTCCTACCCAGAATTCAAAGTTCAGCCGGAGAAGTTCGTCGTTCTTGACGGCAAGAACACATACACCCTGGATCCAACCATCTTCCGCTCCCGAAGCGTTGCAGTTGCCGTCGTTTCATTTCCAATGCCCTCGTCAATCAAGGCGTTTGACTCGGATGGGTACGCGTCGAACCGCGGGAGCGGAATGGTGCAGACGGCGGTGAAGTACTTGCCCAAAGGGCTCTACGGAGATCACCGAGTGATCGATATCCCCCCCGAGTCCTCGCCAACGTTCGAGATCACTGGCCGAGGGTGTGCGATGCTCCTGATGATCGAAAAGGTGGGAGAATCCTTTCCATGAATTTTCGAGGCGTTCCGATCTGGTTTAGGATGCCTCAGTGCTACGACAAAACGACGTCGAACGGGTGGAGCGGATGGTGCGCAATCGCTTGCGCAACCAAGGACTCGACGATCTAGAAGCTCTTTCTGGTCTGGCACTCAAGATGCTCGGGCTACAGAAACCCAGTCGTCGGCAGTCGCCACGCAGTCGCTCGCGTAGCTTCCAAGTCGTTGCGATCGTCGCAGGCACGCTCGCTCGGGAGTTCAGCGCGCCCGGACCCCGCCTCTCGGAATTACGTGCCCTGGAAAAGGCGGTGTGTTCGTAGTGGCGCGGCAGCTACCAGCAGGGAAGCGAGATGCCCTTTTTGAGGCCTTCTGCGATACGCCAACCGTCGAACATGTGTCGAGGATGTGCGGGGTTCACCATGCCACGGTCCGCAAGTATCGACGCCTCGACGAATGGGATCGGCGTCTAGGGGAGGTGCGACGGGAGGCCAGTCGCTTGGCGGATCACGACCTCGCCAAAGCCATGGCCGAGAATCTGAAACTTCTGCTGCGGTACAAGGACAGGTTCGCACAAGCGCTCGAAAAGAAGAGCCTGGACCCACGCGAGGTGAACGCATCTGAGTTCGAGAAGATCGTGCGGTTGGAGGCGTTCGTCCTTGGGGGCGTGGAGAGTCGGCACGAGATCCACACTGAGTTCCACGGCTGGACCGACGAGGAGCTGGAGGCATATGCCAAGCATGGAATTCCCCCTCGGAAGTAGGGCCGCAGCCCGAAAGGAACTCTTGCTTCGGCGCGCCCGCACCGAGCTGTCTTCTTTCGTCGAATACGTCTTCGGGTTAAGCCATTCCGTTCGTTCATCGAGTAGCTGAACTGGTCATCGCCGCGCGCCGTCGCGAATCCGAAATGCTGGAAGAATTTCGAACGGGACTCGAGAAGCGCCTCGTTCACCAGGAGGCCTACCTTGCTCACCTCAAACAGGAGTTCTTGGAAAGCCTGACAAGAGAATCTCCGAAGGGGGCGTCGCGATGATTTTCGACCACCCTCGCCTCTCTGACTCCGTCTGCCGGTGTACCTGGCCTCTAGACGGCCACGTCCGTCAAACAAGGAGATCAGAGAATCATGCAGAGTCACATCGAAAAAGTTGCGCTCCAGCTGCGCCCGAACCCCGTATTCCCCCCTTGGTCGAAAGCAAAAGACCGGATCCTCGGACAGTATCGGGTGGCATCAGGGAGGGCTCGCGTGCCCAAGACAGAGCACGGGGACATCGTGGGTGCCGTCAAGAGCATCTGGGAGAAGCAGGATGCCCGTCGAGCCGGCCAGAAGGGGTCGTGGGAGCTGAGACGCTCAGCAAGGCATCGTTGGCTGTCAGAGCTCCCCCAATATCTCCGCTCTGAGAGAATCGACCATTTGCGTTCTGCTCGCCGGGCATGGCTGAAGCGTCTCGCTCCGCAGCAAATCAGTCACCTCACCGACAACGAGGTCCTGGACTTGGCTCCGCGCTGTCTTCACGCTGAGAATCGCCGCGCCAAGCACCTGCGAGGCGACAGGACGTCGACCTATGAGATCTACGATGCCAAGAATGCCTACTTGGAGGCTGCGGTCGTTTCTGGCCAGTTCGATCGGGTCGAGCGTTTCGAAAGGAAGTTTGAGCGCGAAATTGGCTGGGATTGCTACTCCTGCGGACGGCAGTGGTACGGCCGCAGCGACTTTTGTTACACGTGCTGCGACGATTCGTGCACCGAGGTCGTGACCACGTTGGAGGAGCAGACGTGGTACATCGTGCAGATTGGTACGTATCGCTTTCACCAGCCGGGTGAGCGCTGCAACCGCGTCGTGTTTGATCACCACGCGGTGACGACCGGGCCGCACAATCCGACCCAGGACGTGCGCGAGATTCCGGAAACCGGCTTCTCTCGGTACGCCAACTTGGAGATCGTCCGAAAGGCGACAGGGTTATTGCATGGCTCCGGTAGGCGCGATTCAGTCATGCCGGGATCCGGGCACATCGTTGCCTCAGCGAACCGGAGCCCTTCACGTGAACACTGGGTGGTATGGATTCATGGCAGCTGTCCTGCCTCCTTGCCCGCGATGGGATGACACAGAATGAAATCCAGGTTCGCCACGTCCATACGGGCGGCGCCCGGGTCCTTCTTCGCAAGCTTCGTTTCGTTCTTGTCCACAGGCGCTCCCTTAATGAATGTCCTCTGAACGTCTCCAAACGGTTCGCGCCAGTGAGAACACCATGCCAGAGAAGGTTGCAGTCCAAGCCGAAAGAGCAAGGACAATAAAGTACCTGGGAACGATCTGAAGAAATTCGAGCTCAGTTGCTCGAGCGAGCCGTGCTGTACAGACGGTGTACATGCCAAGAGGAAACACCATGCCCCAGTACTGAGCGTCGTATCGCAACGGAAATCGTCGGATCACATGACGCCAGAGCCCCAAAATGATGAGCAATGGGATCCACCACGTAGCCGCGCTCCAGAAGAACAGGGTGAACCCCGCCAAGAAGGAGTGAAGCATTCCAAGGAATGGCCAGGTATCCCGCATGAGCAGCAAGGTCGAACCGGCCAAGGTGGTGATGGCAACTGCGCCCATGTTGATCCAATACGGCGGTGTGAGGCGCCCGAGTGGCATTTCCACGAATGTAAATCGATAGAATATCAATGTGATGATCGTGAGATAGAGCATGGCACCCAGCAGGTACATGCAGAGGGTGAAGAACAACACCGGCTCCTGCGCTGTGGTCATCACCGGCGCTAGCAGGGTTCCAAGAATCGACACCGACTGCGTGGCGACAATCGCGATCAGCCATGCTCCGTTGATCCCTGTTTCGAGAGACGGCTTACGTTCACGAATCACCACGGCGGTGAAGAACCCGTACATCACCAGCACCCAGAGCGCGATTCCAACAATCCAGAGCACTAGAGCCACACCGGACTGCTCGAGAACAAGCTGGAGCTGAGCCCCGAGCACGCAGGTTCCAGCTACCACGGTGAAGAAGCCCGGCCCCTTTTCGTGGTCGCCGAAGTCTTGAATGACTCGTTGGGGGTAGAAGGCGAGCCTGGCCACAAGCATCAGGCACAAGATCGCGTAGCCGACGACGTTGATGGCCAGCAAGGCCATCGCGATCCACGTCAGACCTGTGCCATGCGCGGCAAGCGAAACGATCCCCGTGGCCATGACGAACGCGAAATACCCTGGGAAGAGGTTTTCGATGCCGCGTGCAAGCCGCTGCGACAAGGTGACTCCTCGGCGCTCCATTTTCCCGGTCAGTCCAGTCGGTAGAGATACCTGAGCAACCAGAGGTTGACACTCAAACATGCCAGGCTGGCAAGCGCCGCCGGCACAGCAGTCGTCATGTCACCACCGAGGAATGCATTCATCGTCGCAGTCAGGAGCCAGAGCTGAAGAACGATGACCAAGATCGAGAAGACGAGGGCTCCGTTGACAATGGTCATCCGCTTGGAGTGGGCGATGCGCTTGCGGCGCGTCATGATGGAGAATCCTCGACCCCGGTCGCGTACACCGTCCCCTGCTGAACTTCTAGCCGCACGCGAGGCAACGAGCGACGCGGTGGTCCGGATAGGGGCTGCCCCGTTTGCAGGTCGAACCAGCCGTTGTGGCAGGGGCAATGAAGCTTCCCTTCGGCCACTCGAGGAACGACGGGACACTGCAAATGAGTACATTGCTGATCGTACGCGACGAACGCATTTTCGCCTGTCCTGACCAGCAGGCGAGAAGTGCTCCCTTGGGGGTACTCGAACGTCTTGGAGCCACCCAACGGCACATCACTCACCTCGGCAATGGCAACGCGCGCCGTGGGGACTTCCCGTCGCCCGAAGAGACTCTTGAAAGCGATCCATGCTTGACCGACCACGAACGCCCCGCTCGTCAATACGACGAACTTCACCAGATCGCGGCGGGATACGTAGTCGTCCTCTTCCCAGTCGATGGGAAAGTCTCGGCGCCACCTCGGTTGTTCTTCGAACGGGCGACCATCGGGCGACACAGGGCGATGATCATCGACTCGGGGGCGCAACGCTCCGTGATTCATGCCTCCCCCTCCCCGAACGCGTCATCGAGAATATCGTGGCCAATAGCCGGCTCGTACATCGCCGCAGTGACATCCATGTGGGTATCTTCGTTGTCCTTGGGCACCATCACGTTCACCTTGGTGCGAATCGTCTGGGCTCCGAACTGAAACGTGTTCACCGGTTTGGCTCGGGGTCGGAGCTGCGCCATTTCCTCGCGCGTGCCAAAGGCCAGCGCCTGGCTGGGGCAGACCGAAGCGCACATCGGCTTCAGGCCAACCGATGTTCGATCGTAGCACATGTCGCATTTCATCATGAGGTTCATCCCGGTGTTCATCTTGGGTACTCCAAACGGACATGCGAGTACGCAGTTGTTGCACGCGATGCATCGGGGCTTGCGTGCTGTCTGCACGACTCCGTCCTCGGTTCGTTTGATCGCGTCGGCCGGACAGACCTCTGCACAGGTGGGCGAATCGCAATGCATGCACACGACCGGCACAGTTTGAGTCGATCCGGCTCGGTCGATGAAGTCGAGCTGGATCATGGACTGCCCCTTGTGCGTGTCGCATTCAGTACATGCCTGGATACAGGCTTGGCATCCGATGCACCTGCCTGGGTCAACGAAGAACTCGAGTTGGTCGGGAACGGGCATCGTAACGAAAGCCTCCTTTCACTGTTGTGGTTCGAGGGTGGCGGAGTACTCGGGGGGCTGGTCCGCCTTTCGGACACGCACCGCACAGACCTTGTATTCGGGGATCTTCGAGATCGGGTCTTGGGCCGCGATGGTGAGTTGGTTGGCGCTCTTTCTTCCGCCCCAGTGGTACGGGACGAAAACGGTGTCCGGGCGAATGGTCTTCACCACCGAGGCGCTCAGCGTGCAGGAGCCACGACGGCTTTCGACGGTGACCCAATCGCCGTCGCGGATTTCGAGCCGGGCAGCAAGGCGCGGATGGATCTCGCACTTGGGCTCAGGATAGTGGTCTACGAGCGGACCAATCCGCCGAGTCTGGTTGCCGGACAGGAACTGGCTCACCACGCGACCCGTCGTCAAGATGATTGGGAAGTCGATGTCCACATCCTCGGTCGGACCCTCGTACGGAGTCGCGTTGAAGCGGGCCTTGCCGTCGGGGAAGTAGAATGGGCCCTTGCCTCGAGCAATCGGATTCCACGAGCCAGCCTCGAACAAGCGCGGCGTTCCCTGCGGGCCGGGGGACGCTACGCCTTCCGGTGTCTCGTCGGGACAGGGCCAGAACACACCGAAGTTGTCTTCAATCCGCTGGTAGGTCACCCCGGAATAATCAGAAACTCCGCCTCGCGAGGCCGCGCGAAGCTCCTCGAATATTTCCCCGGGGTTGCTGAACGAAAGACCCTCCGATCGATCGAGGGCTTTCGCAATGTCCTGAATGATTTGCCAGTCGGCCTTCGCATCGCCCGGCGGTTCGACGGCCTTGTTGATTCGAACGATGCGTCCCTCGACCTGGGTCACCGTCCCTTCGTCCTCTTCCTGTAGGGAGCCGGGCAACACAACATCGGCGTAGCGGGCCGTCTCGCTCATGAAGAAATCGATGGCCACGAAAAAATCCAGCTTCTCGAGGGCCTCGCGCACGAAGTTGTTGTCCGGGAGTGAGACGACCGGATTGAAACAGATCGAGAGGAGTCCCTTGATCTCTCCGGAGTGGGCTTTGCGCATGATCTCGTAAGCATCCACTCCAGGTTGAGGAAGGTCCTCGGGCTTCATTCCCCAAACCTGTGCCACGAATTGTCGGTGCTCCGGATTGCCGAGATCGCGGCCTCCTGGGAGTTGATCGCACTTCTGTCCGTGCTCCCGGCCGCCCTGTCCGTTCGCTTGACCAGTGATGGTCGCGTAGCCGCAGTTCGGTCTGCCGATGCGTCCTGACGCGAGCACGATATTGATCGCGCTCAGCACGTTCATGACGCCGTGGCTATGATGTTCGATACCTCTGGCGTGCATCAGGAAGCTGGTCTTTGCCCGTCCCCACCACTCTGCTGCTTGTCGAATTGACTTCTCGGCGATGCCGGTGACCTCTGCCGTGCGGTGCGGCGTCCACTCGCGCACCTGCTCGGCCACCTTGTCGAAGCCGACGGTGTGACTTTCGATGAACTCATGATCGAGCCAGTCGTTCTCGATCATGAGTTGTAAGATGCCGCTGAATAGAGCGGTGTCTCGGCCCGGCTTCACTGGCAGGAACAGATCGCAGGTGCGGGCGATCGGAGTGATCCGCGGGTCGACGACGATCACCTTTGCTCCCTGCTCGCGAGCCTGCCAGATGTAGTTCGTCGTGATCGGTGCGCATTCGGCGACGTTCGCTCCGGCAACGAGGACTACCTCAGCCCCGAGTATGTCGTTCCAGGGGTTTGCGGCCCGATCGATGCCAAATGCCTTCTTGTTCCCCGCACCTGCACTCACCATGCAAAGCCGGCCGTTGTAGTCGATGTTGGCGGTCCGCAAGCACATGTGCGCGAACTTACCCATCAGATAAGTCTTCTCTGTGGTGAGACTCGCGCCGGAAAGAACGGCGAAGGAATCTCGCCCATGTTCGCGCTGGATGCGATCGATCGCCTCAGCAACCCGGCGAATCGCGTCGTCGTAAGGCAGCTGTCGAAATCCGGAAGGTGCAGCTGAGTCCCCTTCATAGGCGTGGAGCAAACGATCGGGATGGGCCTGCTGCAGGTATCGCTTAACGCCCTTGGGGCAAAGCATTCCCTGATTGAACGGAAATTCATACCAAGGTTCGACGCCAACGATCGTGTTGTCCTTCACCTTGAGCTGAAGACCGCACTGCTGACCGCAGAAGCAACAGTGAGTCTTAACGTGCTTGTCCGGCACAGATCCGCTGTCCACTCGGATGTCGGTCGCGTAGGCGCGATACGGCCCGAACTCACGTATGGTATCGAGGTCGAGGCCCGGTGTCGGAGTTCCGGAAGGATGCGGCTGTCGAGTCATGGGTGAAAGTTCTCCTCGTCTTCTTCGCCAAGGGGGCCCTGGCCGATGCCGGTGTTCACAGGCACGGGCATGGGAATGGGATCCCGCCCGACCAACGTTGCGCCGCCCCGGTTGCCGCGCCAGGTGAGTGCCTGCGCTGTAGCGAACGAAGTACGCCGGCAGGGCGGACAAATCCATTGGTAGTGCTCGGCAGCGCTGCCGGTGATCTCGTACCGGTACCCGAGTTCACGCTCAACCTGGATGAGATCGAGCGCGTGCATCATCGATGTGAATGGATGGCCACACCGTCGACAGAGGGCCTTCTCCTCGGCCTTGCCGACATCCTTGTAGAAGCCAACTCCGAGCTGCGCCGGGCGCTGGAAGATGTGAAAGAACTTTCCAAACGGAAGCCAGATGAACGTCGCGATGACGGTGACGGCATGGAGGATGGCAATGAATGTAAAGCCGTATCCCTTCATCCACGTGTAGCTCGCGGTCAGCATGAGTCCGGTGAGGCTCACCGCGAACAGGAGGATGAGCGGCATGAAATCCTCTGCGAATCGCTGGACCGCGGCTGCTCCCTCGTCATTCATGCGTCGACGCACTGCTAGGACCACGCCACCGATGACGAGGAACGACGCCCAAACGAGCCCGTGAAAGAGAAAAAACGCCACCGTCGATTGGTGAGGAAAACGGAAAGCAGAAAATCCGAAAACGACAGCTTCGTAGAGAGCAAGGTCACCGGGAACCGGGCGAAAGTACAGCCAGCCAAAGACGAGCGGGAAAGTGATGGCCACAGCGAGGAGACAACCCCACATGATCAGAAGGTGGGTCAATCCTCTCAAGCGGTCGCGTCGCCAAATGAAGCGATTCGCTAGCACGTCCTGACCAACGCGCGACAGCCAGTAGCGAGCATTTCGCACTCGAAAGCCACGACGGACAAAAGCCTGCCAGCCGCGCCGCCAGTAGAGGGCCGTCGGCGGCCGGGACAGCCACATGCTGTAACGATACGTCAGACCGAATGTCGCGAACAGAATTGAGAACGTGTACGCCACCAACGCCGCATCAAAGTGGGCGAGGTTGCGCGACCCCAAAAGAATCAGTCCTCCCAGAATCAATGTCGCGACGCCACCCCTGATTGCCGCTCTCATTACCTCGGGCTTCATTGATGCCGTCCACGGTCGCACATCATCGACGCAGCCTCAAAGGCAATGAGGCCCATCCGTTCTCGGGGTAAGACAGCCGCGTCGGGGCGGCGCTCCCCAGCTCTATTTCACTGAACATCGACAGCAGCGCCTCCAAAGCGATCCGCATCTCGAGACGCGCGAGCGGCGCTCCCGGACAGACGTGGATGCCACGACCCCACAGCAGATTCTCGTCCTGAGCCCGATCCAGATTCACCGCATGAGGCTCGTCGAATGCCCGCTCGTCGCGATTGGCACTCACCCACATGAGCGACACGCGGTCACCGGCCTTGATGTGGCGACCGCCAATCGTAGCGTCGCGTGTCGCTCGACGCTTGTTCGACACGAGCGGGCCATCGACTCGCAAGATTTCCTCGATGGCCGCTGGTACCGAGGTCGGATCTGCACGGAGGCGTCGCTGGAGATCAGGTGAAAGAACGAGATGACTGGCCAAGATACCAAGCGCAGCCGCCACACTTCCCACTTCGCCGACAGTCCAGTTGCGCAGGATGCTGGTGAGTTCTTCATCCGTGAGCGGCTTGCCGTTTACCTGGACGCGCATGAGAGCACTCGTAATGTCGCTCGGCGACGAAGCAGAAGCGCGACGTCGCTCCTCGAAGAGCCGGGCAATCCTCGACTCGAACTCGCTCGCAATCTCCGCCAGGGCCGACCGATCATGGGCCAGGATCGCCTCGCGGTTCCTGCGAGTCCATTGCGATACAGGCTCGGCAAGCTCTGTTGACCAGCCCAACGAAACGCATTGGCAACACGAGGCGAAGGGAACGGCAAAAGCTTCGATGAAATCGAACTCGGTATCCGGTGACACGGAACTCAGCAAGTCGCTCGCTATTCGACGGCAGTGCGACTCGAAGCCTGTCAGCCTTTCCGGGGCAAAATACGGTTCGATCGCCTGCCGGTACACCGTGTGCTCTGGCGGGTCCATCCCGCTTGGCACGGATCTCCGCGTCGATACCACGTTGCTAAACGTCTGCGGATCCTCAAGGACTTGGACAACGTCTTCGTGCTTGAACAGTGACCACCCAAGGAGTTCGCTCCTGGCAACTGGACACCGAGCACGCATCTCATCATACGCGTCAACCTGATTTCGGAGCACCTCCGCCGAGGTCGGGTCCCAGTCTTGCGCATGTTTCGTCATGACTGCTTTCACCATCCCCCGAAGTGCTTACACAACATGAGCGTGCAGCACAACCACCCGTGGCACGAGCGATTCTCTAGTGCGCATGTACTCTGGTCCTCCGCTTCGACGAGCAACGAGTGCGTCGGCCAATCGGTGGCCAATCGGTCGCACCGGGCGCGCCCTTTGGTTGTCGGTGGACTCTTCGCCCTCGCAGGCGGCGCGCTTTATTGTCCTTGCGCTCTGCACTTTCGGTGGCAGCATTCGGGAAGTGGGACATCGTCAGGCGCGAGCCTAACCGGGTAGCGCCGAGGAACCATGTACCCAAGGTTCGATAGGCTTGGTTCGACCGCTGTTTTTTGCCTTGGGACTGCTCTGTGTCGCATTAGGCGCTCTCGGTGTGGTCGTTCCGGGACTGCCGACGACCCCCTTCATGCTGGTGGCGCTGTTTGGATTTTCCAAGAGCTCCGAGCGGCTGGAGCGCTCGTGAGCCGGTGACGCTCCCATGGAGGGCATCAATTCAAGAACGGTCGACCTGTCGCGGCAGTGCCGGATGCACTTTGTTGGGGGTTGCTGAGCCGTCAGCGGTCGCGGAAGAGCACGGAGAATCACAGCAATGTGTGCAGCCCTTTCACGAGTCGCATCCCCATGTCCCATTTCCGGGGGGGGGAAACATGGAGCTGTCCCTAGGGAGGTGACGAAGCCAGAGGCTCCACTGAGCCATCCCACCGAATCGTGCTCGCGCACCTAGAAGCTGGAAAGGCCCGTCAGCGCTTTACCCAAGATGAGCGTGTGCATCTCGTGAGTGCCCTCGTAGGTGTACACGCTCTCGAGGTTGAGCATGTGGCGGATGACGGGATATTCGAGCAGGATGCCGTTGCCGCCCAGGATGCTCCGACAGCGCCGGGCGGTGTCGAGCGCCATCCTCACGTTGTTGCGCTTGCAGAGGGAGATCTGCTCCGGAAGCAGCTTGCCGTGCTTTTCTTTGAGTCTGCCGAAGTGAAGAGCCAGAAGCTCGGCCTTGATGATCTCGTTGGCCATGTCGGCAAACTCAGCTTGAATGAGCTGTTTGGAGGCGATAGGAGCGCCGAACTGCGTGCGCACAGCGGCGTAGTCCATGGTGGCCTCAAAGCATGCCTTGGCAGCGCCAATGGCCCCTGACGCGATGCCGAACCGCGCTTGGTTCAGACAGCTGAGCGGAGCGCCGAGCCCGCGCCTTTTGGGCAGTAGATTGCCCGCTGGCACTCGGCACTCCTCCAGCAGAATTTCGCCGGTTTCGCTTGAGCGCAAGCTCATCTTGCCGTGGACACGCGGAGTTTCGAAACCAGCGGTGCCGCGCTCTACGATAAAGCCGGCGATGGATTCAGGACCACCGTCTTCGACCTTTGCCCAAACGATCGCTAGATCCGCGATGGGGGCGTTGGTGATCCACATCTTGGTGCCAGTGAGCACGTACTCGTCGCCGTCCCGTCGGGCTCGTGTCCTGAGGGAAGCGGGATCGGACCCACTATCCGGCTCGGTCAAACCGAAGCAGCCGATGAGCTTGCCCTGAGCCAATTCAGGCAAGAGGCGCTGCTTTTGTTCTTCCGTCCCCAATGCCCAGATGGCGAACATGGTGAGAGAGCCCTGCACACTGACAAAGCTGCGCAGGCCGCTGTCGCCATATTCGAGTTCCTGGAGCACCAGGCCATACGCAACGGCGCCCATGCCCGCGCAGCCATAGCCGGTGAGGCTGGCCCCAAGCAGGCCGAGCTCGGCGAGCTCAGGCACCAAATCTCTGGGAAATTGCTCCTTTTCGTACAACTCCGCCGCTCGCGGCAGGTAACGTTGCTTCACAAAGCGACGGACTGAATCGCGAACCCTGCGTTCGTCTTCCGTCAGGTGCTCGCTTAGGACCGAGAGGACTTCGAGAGAAAGGCGCTCCACCCTGAAAGGGTAACACGGCGCGACCGTTTCCGAATCGTCAGCTCACATTGTCGCCAGTATTTGACAGTAGCTTCGGCGCGGCAGAGTTCCCCGTCAGAGTCTTGCAATGTTTATTGGCCTAGCGGAACAGCAATGGGACCCGCAATATCTGCGAGGGGGTCGCAGACCCTTGGGTCCGCGCGCCTAGGAGGCGACAAGCAAAGTCCACATGGCGGCAAAGTGACACCCCACCGCCGAGACGACCAGCGCGTGCATCGATTCATGGTACCCCCAAACGGCTGGGCGGAAGTTCCCCCATCGCTTGACGTACACGAGCGCACTCAAGGAGTATAGCAGGCCGCCGACACCGATGAGGGTGACGAAGGGGATGCCAGCTGTCTGCCACAGGACATCCGCATGGGGAAGCACCATCCAACCGAACGCGACATAGATGCCCGCTCGAAGCCAGCGAGGCGCGTGTGACCAGAAGAACGCCTTGAGAACTCCGAGGCTCGCGATGGTCCAGGTTGCGACCAACATGAGTTTTCCGGGCTCGCCCAAGACGAACAAACACACAGGGGTGTAGGTCCCGGCGATGAGAAGATAAATGGCTGCAAAATCCAGTTTCTGGAACCAAGGGAGCAACGATTTCGGCCATCTTGGCGCGTGATAAAGGGCGCTCGCACCGACCATGCTCAATACGCCTACCGAATAGACGAGAGCCGCGAAGGTGAACAGTCCCGCCGGGGCGTCACGCACAAGGAGTAGGCAAGCCGGAATCAGCAGGAGAAGAGCCGCGACATCGACCATGCCTCGGAGAAGTGGTTTTTGCTTGTCCTGCTCTTGCGTTGAGGGGGTGTGGGTTTGCACCTAATCATCGTGACGGACGCGGAAGCTTTCGCCCAGTAACATTTGGCCACGAGTTCATCATTTTCGCGACGGTGCCGAGCAACGCCGCAAGATCGAGGTGGACCTGTGGGCACCTGAGCGTGGAAAAGAGCGCTGTCATCGGGCAATTGCCCAATTGCGAGTCAGCAGGTGGAGAGCGGCCTCGCTCACCTGCTTCTGACCATTTCTTCCACGCTCACGCGGTGAAGGGTTTTAGTGCCTTTCTCAAAAGCCGAGGCGTTTTCCAATGTCGTCTGGGCAATGCGCGCCGACGCTTCCCTGGTGAAAGAGCCCTGATGTCCGGCGATGAGAACGTTAGGAAACGTCAAGAGACGCGCGTCGAGCGCATGTGCCGATACTTGGCGCGGCCGCCGATCGCCCAGCACCGGCTTACGCGGCGTTCGGATGGGTCCGTCCAACACACGATGAAGAAAGCTTGGCGGGACGGCACCCACGCCATCGTGCTTCAGGCTCTGGACCTCATCGCGCGCCGCTGCGCGATGATTCCGCCTCCTCGGTTCAACATGATTCGGTTTCACGGGGTGTTTGCGCCGAATGCGAAGCTGCCTTCGGAGGTCGTCCCGAAGAAGCCATCACGCAAGCTTGCCGAGCACTCAGCAGGAGAGTTGGGCGCCGCACAGCAAGCCCACCTCTTCGGCGACGAGCCCGAAAAGCCCAAGAGAAACCCCTGGGCGTGGCTCCTTAAGAAGGTATTCCTCGTCGGGTGGACTCTTCGCCCTAGCAGGCGGCGTGCTTTTGTCCTTGCGCTCTACCTGAGCAGCACTTTCGGTGGCAGCATTCGGGAAGTGAGACATCGCCAGGAGCGAGCCAAACCGGGTAGCGCCGAAGAACCATGTACCCAAGGTTCGATAGGCTTGGTTCGACCGCTGTTCTTTGCCTTGGGACTGCTCTGTGTCGCATTAGGGGCTCTCGGTGTGGTCGTTCCGGGACTGCCGACGACCCCCTTCATCCTGGTGGCGCTGTTTGGATTTTCCAGGAGCTCCGAGCGGCTGGAGCGCTGGCTCTACGACCACCACATCTTTGGACCACCGCTTCAGCGCTGGCGACGGCACCGCATGATCGCGCTCAGACACAAGCTCGTAGCATTCGCAGCGATGGCAGCGAGCAGTACGTACCTGGTCATCTCGGGAGCCCCTCTGGAGGTCCTCATCATGACCGGTCTGCTCATGCTGTTCGGTGCCGTCGTGCTTACCCGCGTGCCCCACAACGTCCGCAGCGAAAATGGCAAGAGTCTCGACGATCATGCATGACCCCCGAAAGCTCCGACTGCTGACGGTATGAGAGTTTCGATCGAGGGTCCCTTGCTACTGTAAAGGACCGACAGCCATTCGAAACCCTCACTTCGTGAGGGCTTCGAATGGACGAGGGGTCAGTGCCTGTCATTGAAAGTTCTGTGCGTGTGCTGACTCAACTGCACCACAGACAGCGGCCTGGGTTCGTCTGCCACCTTCTTCTCCGGCGGACCTGCCCGCCGAATGCTGGTTACAGTCATGGCGAGGAACAGCATCACTGCCCCCGCGTTGCCCAGGCCTCCCCAGGTCCGCCACGTAGGCTCTTGGAACATGTCGCCCGCGATCCGTACGGCCAACGTCAGATGCAGGAACGCCAGGTGCACATAGAACCAGCGAGTGAAACGGATCCGGATCCCCAGGACAGCCGGAAAGATGATGGGGGCGTGAGCAAAGATCATGACCATAACGAAGCCCACCAACACCGTGTGCCACACCGCGTCATAGACGGGGCCGTGGGCGAGCACGATTTGCGTCCAGTCGCGAGAGTCGCCTTGGCGAACGGCGGCTTGGAAGGGAACACTCATCCTCAGTAGGCCTCCCACGCCCAGCCAACCGAAGCCACCGAACAGCGCCACAGCTACGAAACGGGGCAGACCCCCTTGTCGGATCGTACGCCGAGCCGCATCAAAGATCCCCAGCCAGACGGACAGCGAGACTAGGCCCGCACCACTCACCACCAACCCCAACCCTGGCCACTGGAGCCCCAGCAAGAGCCCGGCCCCATAAATGCCCGTGGCTCCCAGGAAGGTGGATCGGCGCCAGGGGTGCCCGGGGACGAAGCGGCTGAGTTCGAGACGCTCGCCGACGATGGTCAACACAAGAAAAGCACCCCACCAGGGCATCAGCCTGGGGATAGACCAACCGCCGAGCCACAGGAGGTTCCCCACGAACCACGCCACGGCTCCCAGAGCCATGACCACGGTGAAGGTCACGCGTTGGCGGTGCAGGATCACCATGAAGTCGACGATCAGGATCACGCTGGCACCGGTGATGAGCGCGATTCCGCCGGCGGCTGGCTCAATCCAGACGATCATCCAGCCGCCGGCAGCCGCGGTGAGGGGGCCCAGAAAGCACCACGGACGTCCGAGAGCTACAGCACGCTCAAGGGAGATGACTGTGCCAATGAAGCCGCCGATCATGAGCCCCCCGTGGTGGGTGATCAGCGCACCCAGCGGTTCCGCAACGAAGCCGTCGGGCAGGCTCCGCCAGACCCACTGTGGCGGCGAAACGCCCAGGCGGAGTAGGCCGCTGAACATGCCGCCGAGAAGCAGCGACATGCCGAGCGCGACCAAGAAGAACCGGATCGGGCGTGGCAACTAGCTTATTCCTTTCTCAGGCTGACCGCTTTTCGATCCGGGGGATGATCATGGGTACCTGTCTTTCGGTGAGCTTCGGTGTCTTTCGGTGATGTAGCGCCTCACGTCGACTTCTTTCCGATCCGCACCCGCCAGGTCTCCGGTCCCTGCTCAAGGTACTCCCAGGTGAATCTGCCCTCATGCTCGGCGGCGAATTGGTAGTACAGCGGCTTGGGGTCGTGATCGTTGACCAGCTCGAAGGATTCGCCGTCCGTGAGCTTGTTGTAGGTGCCAAAAATGAGCGGATGGCGCTCGCGGGGGACGATCGTGCGAACGTCGATGATGGGGATCTGGTTCATTGTTCTCTCTCCTTTTGAAGGTTCTTGAAGGTTGCGCTTGGGAGGCCGCAAGGTGCGGTGGTTGCGTTCGTCATCTCTATCCCCAACCCATCTGCTGCTTCGCCTCGTCAGACATCATCTGCGGGTTCCAGGGGGGGCTCCATACCAGCTCGATCTTCACCTCCGAGACGCCCGGACAGCACTCGTGGATGCAGCGCCTGGCGTCCTCCTCGATCTGGGCGCTGAGCGGACAGGCCGGGGTGGTCATGGTCATGGTCACATGAACACGGTGGCCGCCGAGTTCGACGCGATATACCAAGCCTAGATCGACAATGTTGACCCCGATCTCCGGGTCGATGACCCCCTTGAGGGCCTCGCGCACTGCGTGCTCGTCCGGCGGGTCGTCCCTCCCCATCTCTGTCGAATTGCGCTGAGTCGTTGCGCTGCGGAAGACGAATCCGCGCCCGCGCTCGTCATCGCAAAAGTCGATGGTCGTGCCTCGAAGGAGCTCCCAGTCCTGGCTGCGACAGACCAGCCGTATCCCGTGAGATTCAGCCAGTACCTCCTCCGAGTCGCCCCAATCGGACAGCAGATTCAACGAATGGATCTGCTCTCCTTGTCGAACCTTCACGGCGACGCGAACCACGGCGCGTTTCGGGTCGAGTCCCTCCGCCGCCATAGCGCCAAGGATCTGTTCGGCCGCTCGGAGGGTCACCTCAATGGCACGGGGCTCGCCGCTAGCAACGCCTGGCTCGGAGGCAGGTGGCTGGGGGACGGGAAACTCGGGCCGGGGACACATTTCGGAAGGTGAGAAGCACAATTCGAGCCAGTAGCGTGCGAGATACACCGGTACCGATTTCGTGGCCGAGAGTCGCTACTTGGTCGCGCAAAAGGTGCGTTCACCGGGGCCCGGGGGTTCCGAGTACGGACTCTCCGAGGCGGCCGCGCGGGGCATGCTCTCTCTTCGACGAGATTGCCGATCCGGCCTGCACGTGAAGCTCCGACGGACGGACGCTGGCGCGGCCATTCAGCGCGGCAAGATAAAGTGGTCGCTAGAAAGCTCATCCGAAAGACCACTTAGCAGCGAGTTCGCTGGATCTCGAGGGACCGCGAGGATCACACGGCCGCGCGAGGTTCGCTCAGCGCTGATCTTTCATCGGTAGGCGCAGCCTGCGCGCAGATGCCAGTGCGCTTTCCGCCGTGCGATAGACACCGGGACGATCCAGGTACCGTGCTACTCGCACCTCGGGTAACGATCTCGCCTGTTCCGCGAGAAGAATGAGTTCGTCCTTGTTCAACCAGCGCTCGCATTCCTCGTAGATCCCGCTGGCGCCTTCCTCTTTCGCATCGTGCGTCGACAGCAGCGCGAGGATCTCGCGGCACAGCTCCAAGTCCGGCGTTGACACGAGTAGAGAGGTGAGAGCGGCGTGGTCGATGCGCAGCTCGTGCGCTCGGTCGAGAGGCAGCCCTCCGCGTGCACCACGGACCGCAGGGAAGAGCACCTTCTCCTCGATTTTGATGTGACGTAAGAGGCCACGGCGAAAGGCAGCGTACGCCTCCAAATCGACTTGCGGCGGGGTCATCGATCTTTCGAGCAAGCCGTGCAGACGTGTGTGGTCTGCTACGAGGTACTCGATGATGGTGGGCTCGCTCACCAGGGAACTCCCCGAACCAACATGACGCCGGCAGCCACGAGGACGAGCGCCAAAAGAACGTTGACTCGACCGAGGACGGAAGCTCTCCGCCGTTCGATCCGAGCCTCGTTCGACTGTGCGCCTGCGGCAAGCGCCCTAGTCGCCCGCGGGCCCACGACGAAATCGTGGATCAAGCTGACGATGAGCACGAGGAGAAACGCGCCCAATTTGACGGCGACCATCGTACCGAATGGCGACGTCAACCATTCGGCCCGAGCGAAGTCCGAGAGCTGAACGCCCCGGAACCACAGGTTGAACGTTCCGGTGATCAGCAGCACGACGAAACATGCCCAGCCCACGTTGCGAAAACGCTCTCCCGTCTCACGAAGAAAAACCGCAGCATCCGAACGCGGGCCCTTTCGCAACCAGGGCACGACGACCAAAACCAAAAATAGCATCCCGCCGATCCAGACCATGGCGGCAAGGATGTGGATCCACACCGACAGCAGATAGAGCACGTGCATTCCTCTAGCTCAGAACTACTTGCTTATGGGCCACCCCAACGTGAGCAAGAACGCGCTATCGGATTCGGCATGAACGTCGTGGGCGAGGCCTGCCTCCATAACCAAGATCTGTCCAGCTGGTACATCCACGCTCCGCTCTGGGAGTTGCAGGCGGATGCGGCCGGAGAGGGTTTGCACTGACACCGTCACCTTGGCACGATGCTCGGAGATGGTCTTGCCCGCTTGGAGGACGACGACCACGATGCGTAGGTCCGAAGCACGAACCAGCGTCCTCGAAGCCTGACCCTCGCGAGCGTACTGCTCCTCTGCACGGAGTTCTACTGCCACGGCCTCGAGATCGAAGAGCGCCCCGTAGTCCGGAGATGTGGGTGCTGTCTTCATGAGTTGTCCTTCTCGTTGGGAATGTAGCCACCATCATCTTCCCATCGAGAAAGATTCCGCATGTCGGGCCCACATATGGGACGCATCGCAACCCTCAACACAGGACCACGACTGGCCTGCCGGACCACGATTTCGTTCGCTTGGCTCGGACGACTCCCAGTCCTCTCCATCGATTCCAAGTAGGCCGGCGCCACTAGGTTCGCCAACAGTTCCGGCGGGCATTCGAACTCTGAACCAGGGCACCCATTCGCGAGGAGACGCTGACTTTCGGCAATCACATCAGCGCCAATCGTGAAGTCTCCGCAGTGGTCGCACTGAACGTCCACACAGAAGTATCTCAGGATCTCATGCATCTCTTTCTCCCTGACTTGCCGGCGGAGCACAGAATCGCAACGCCTCGTTTCCGCGATTGCTCCGTCTGCGTCACGCATTCAGCGCTCGCGGAAAGAGAATATTGTTCTCCAGGTGGATGTGCTCCATGAGTTCGGACTCGAGTTTCTCGAGACCCGAGTAGAGGGCTCGCCATGTCGCACAGGCCTCTGGAGGAGGCGTGAAATCCGTCGTCAACTCACGCAGGGTCCGCAGATTCGCTCCGTGATCATCGTGTTCCTGCATCATCACGCGGATAGGCATGTGGACCCGATCCCCCCTGCCGCCCGCCGTGATTGCGGGAAACAATACCTGCTCCTCTTTCGTCATGTGTTGCCTCAACGCGGCATCCAATTGTTCGAGAAAGAGAGCCAGTCCCCGTGGACAGCTCGGCTTTCTTCCATGCACACGTTCGACTCTGCTTGCAGCCTCACTGAGCACAGAGAGATCTCTGCGGAGAGGCTCGTGATAACGCGTGAGGATGAAATCGATCACCTCTGTGAGCGGTTTCACGTCCCAGCGGTCCAGTGGTCGCGTTTCCCCTTCGAGCGTGATCTCCGCAGCGATCGCATCGGGATCAAGTCCGGCCTTTTCGCAGGCGTCGGCGAGCTTCTGCCCGCCGCCGCAGCAGAAGTCGAGTCGGTGCCGCAAGAAGACATGTGTGGCGACCGGATGCGTCGTGGCAAGTTGTCCGAGGGTTTGATTGGTATCGATCATGTCTAGAAAACAGCATGATTCGTGCCATGAGCCACACTGGCTATTATCGGTGCCATCTAGCCGCTGCGTTATGAGAATGATACGTTCGTGTTATGATTATCATGCCATGGTTATGAATCTCATGCCGAGCGGGAGTGGCACCGATGCATTGCTTTCGATTGCACTCGACTTGACCGCATCGCTGGCCTCCCGAGATCGGCTCGCCCGTCTTCTTACGGCGGTCCGTGGCGCCCTCCCCTGCGACGCAGCGGCAGTGCTTTCGTTGGTCGGTGATGACTTGATCCCCGTCGCTACGCATGGTCTTGCCCCCGAGGTCCAGGGGCGACGTTTCTCTCGTCGTGAGCACCCACGGCTTGACGTAGTAGTTGCTCGCAAGACTCCCGTCCGATTTCCTACGGATAGCTCGCTACCAGACCCCTACGACGGCCTGCTGTTGGCCAACCCCGACGCCACGCGGAACGTGCATGCGTGCTTGGGCTGTCCACTCATCGAAGGGAAGAATGTCATCGGCGTACTCACGGCAGATGCGCTCGAGCCGGGGGCCTTTGATGCTCTCGACGATCGATTCCTACAGATGCTTGGAGCTCTCGCGGGAGCCGCGCTTCACACTGGCCGCCTCATCGAGGCCCTCGAGGTTGCGTCTCGTCATCACCAGCAAGTCGCGCGGGTCCTGCAGCGCGACGCCGTGCTGCGAGACGGAGGAGACCAGATCATCGGCACGACTCCTCCCATTCAAAGAGTTCGCGAAGAGATCGAACTCGTCGCACCTTCGGATTTCGCTGTTCTAATCACGGGAGAAACCGGAGTTGGGAAGGAACTCGTGGCACACGCACTCCATCAAAATTCCAACCGCCGTGAGCAACCGCTCATCTACGTCAACTGCGCGGCGCTCCCGGAAACGATCGTCGAGAGCGAGCTTTTCGGACACCTCCGGGGAGCCTTCACCGGAGCCACAGCCAATCGGGCGGGGAAGTTCGAGATCGCCGACAAGGGAACGCTGTTTCTCGATGAGATAGGTGAGCTCCCGATCTCGGTGCAACCGAAGCTTCTCAGGGTGCTTCAGGAAGGAGAGATCCAACGGGTGGGCTCAGACAAGACCCTCCGCGTGGACGTTCGAATCGTCGCCGCGACAAATCGCGATCTTGAGAAGGAAGTAGATGCGGGCCGGTTTCGAGCCGACCTGTTTCATCGTCTGAACATGTATCCAATTCGAGTTCCTCCTCTTCGGGCCCGGCGCGCCGACATCCCGCTGCTCGCCGGATTCTTCCTCGACCTCTATCGCCGGCGTCTCGGTCTTGGCCCGGTACGACTGAACGAACCCGCTCGCGACGCCCTGACGAACGCGGAGCTGCCCGGCAATGTACGAGAACTGGATCATCTCTTAGGGCGGGCCGTACTGCGAGCAAGCGCGGGAATGGGGCGGGACGCTCCAGTCCTCATTGGCCCTGAGCATCTCGATCTCGTGATCGGTGAAGCTGCGGAGAAGGGACCAGTGACGCATCATTCACGGTCGCGCGGAAACACTATCGTCCTCCCCAACGAACTGACGCTCAGGGAGGCCGTGGAAGAAACGAAACGCGTCATGATCCGTCGCGCTGTCGAAGAGAACGACGGTAATTGGGCGGAGGCCGCCCGGGCGTTGGGGATGGCGCGCAGCAACCTGCACCAAATGGCGATCCGATTGGGACTTCGCAAGTGAAGCTCCATAGTGAGGTCGGGGCGGAGGGCGAACTCGCATTCTTGCGAGGTCCCTGCTGACCCCTCGGCGATCTTTTTCCGCCCTTCTGCTCGCCGCCCACCGGCGCTTTCGCGAAACGTTCGCCATGCTGGCCTGTTCTAGTGAAGACGGTCATCGTCGGTCGAACCGTCATCGTCACGGTCGGGTGTGCCTTCGTCGAGAATGACTGGAACAAACAACCAACGTTGTTGCGAACCCTTGTGAGGCGAACTCCGGACGTTGAGTGGTGATCGTAGCCCCGTCATCAAGATGACTCCCAGGACCACGGCCATCGGAATCCATCCCGCTGGACCGTAGACTGATCCGCGAATTCCCGGATCATTTCCGCTGAGCAGCAGAGGAAGCCCGGCACACGCCGTCAAGACCACGTTCGCGGCAGCCGGGGAAAGGACGCTCTTCGAAGCCAATTTCAGCCAGCCTAACAAACTACCGAGAAGCATGCATGTCACCACGAACGTCAACCCGCTCGAGCCCACCGCCATGGTTGAACCGCTGGAAACGAGAAACAGAGGCGCGTACCAGAGGCCCCAAAACATCCCGTGCGTGACCAGTCCTCCCACGGCGCCGAGCTTGTCCATGAGCGACTCCAAAAAGTACCCTCTCCACCCAACCTCTTCGACGAGCGCTTGCACCCACAGGAGGCTCAACGCAGCACAAATCGCTGCGACTGTGAGGTTGAACTCGTCGAAGGAACGCGGTGTGGAGACGGTGGGAAAGCTCGACGAAGGCTCGGCAAGTCCTATCATGAGGGCGATCGCCGCAGCGATGCCGGCGACAGCGAACGGTGCCACGATGGCCAACAGAAAATATCGATAGTTAGGTAGTGCCAGAAACGCCGGGGGTATCTTGGGGTCGATCCAACGCTTCACCAGGTAGATCGCGACCAGGGGTTGCCAACCCATCAAGAGAGCATAAGTCGTAGAGACGAGGAGTAGTCGAAGTTCGGTTGGAAGTTCCGTGTGACCATCGAGTCCGGAGAAGACGAACACCGGAATCCACGAGAGAAGCAGCGTGAACAACAAGTATCCCACGATGCCTGCCCATGAAGTTGGGTGGTGGTCTGGGGATTCTTCTTCTTCTCGACGAAAGGGCTTTCTCCACTCGAGCAATCCCGAGAAATAGGCGAAAGGAACCATGGCCATCCCAACCAGGCTTGCGATGGCCAACACTCCCGGATCATGGCTGAGGAGGCCGTACGCCGACGTCAGCGCAGCCAGGAGGACCGCAAAAAAGACGAACGGGAAGACAAGCCGGAGGCGGGAAATCCGGCTCGTCCCACAGATGCACGCGGCCAATGCCGCGCCCGCGCATATGACCAAGGCCGCCCACGCCGAGGACGGGCTCTCGAAGGGACCTAACCCCCGATCGATGAACCCTCCGGCGACGCCGCTCACCGAGGCCAAGGCGAAGCCGTACGGGAATCTCGGATATTTGTGCGGTGACGACACGACCTTGCGTAGCGCCGTCATCTCTAGGGGTCAACAATGCGCGAGGGGGCGCGCACCCTCCCCTCGCGCGTAGTTCGTGACACGCAGAATCCAAATCGAACGAGGCTCGCTAGCGTGTCATCAGCCAGATAGCGAGAAGGCCAAGAAACGAAGGAAGCACAATCCAGGCGAGGGTCACGAGGAGGGGCTCCTTCTCCTCTCCTTCAACGAGATTGGTGCTATTCCCAAGTGTCCAGCGTTGGTCCTTGTACGCACGCCCGCTTGGCGTGCCGATTTCGATGGACTGTTCTTGTTGGGGATCCTGAGGTTCAGGGTCCCGTTGAGGTTGTACGTCGTTCATGGACGCATCTCCGCGTGTCGCCAGTCCCGAGGGGATGTGTCGACACGTCATTCATGGAAGCGTCCGGTGAAACCAGGACGCAGAAGTTGGAGCGAGCGAAGTTTCGAGAAGCTTTGCTCGCTCGGCTCAAGTCAACGTCTGCATGCGATCGCGCGTGACCTAGGTCGAACGTCCCGCCCGGGAGCGAGACCGATGGAGAGTTCGAGTCGTTCGTAGTCGACTAGCTGCGGGTGTTCGGGGGGCCGCGGGTCGACCGTCCAAAGAGCCACAAAGGCCTTCGAACGACATCAGGCTGACCGGGATCAAGCACCGCCAGCAGACGCGTCTTACCGATCGGCTCGATAGTGATCTCACCGATTGTGCCTGGCAGTCTGGACACCGAATCCACCGCAAGACATTCGTCTCCTTCGATCGGAAGCGAGGGATGCAGGGCATCTGTCTCTTTGGGCGCAGCCGAGGAAACTCGAGACGCTTCTGGCTCACTCGACTCGGCTCGTTTCGGGCCATCAGTTGGCGCGCCGTCTTGAAACGAGATGCCCGTGAGTGCCAGCAGGATCAACGCAGAGCGCAGTGCGACGACGATGGCTGGCAGGAGCGAGTTCACGTTGGACCCAGAGCTGGCCGCCACGCTACGATTCCGCTGGCTCGTGGTCAAGGCGGGCCAGATCCATCTCCCACCCAACTGGACATCGCGATTGCGTCAGCTAGATCAGGACACCGCCGTACCGGCCGGCGTACTCCGTGATGCCACAAGAGCGACCTCGATCCAGAGTTTCTGATAGCTTGGTGCGACAGGTGACCC
>CBFGUR010000070.1:0-23414 GCA_965652275.1 uncultured Polyangiaceae bacterium
TCGATAAGTGCAGAAAATTCCTGGAACTTCCGAACATGGAAACAATCCTCAGAGCCTGCTGGATGAAGTCCACGGAGGTCGACGAGCCCGCGAAGCGGGCAGCGAAGCTGCGCGAGTCCACCTAGTCGGCGGCGGTATCCTGCGCCCCACGTCCGCGGCACGCGGGGCCCCGCCTGCACTAGCTGTTTCGGTTTAGCTCGCGACTCATGGCTAATGGTGAGACCGCCGCGCGCCCTGAGCGGCGTGGCGGAGAGGGCATCGGATTCCACGGCGCCGGTGTACCAACCCGAGACGGCATCCGAATCATAAGGATGGTCATCGCCACCATCCGATTGGGCAAAGCCGTCGAGAGTCGGAACTCCGAGGAGAACCATGGCGATCCGACGCAGCGTCGAAAAAGAGAGCTGCTCCGTGGGACTCTCGAGCCTTCAGTCGACGTGGCGCCTGGGTCACGAACGTCGCTCCTCTTTCCCCATCACGGGAAGGGCGGCTCGATCTCGGGCCACCGTACCGCTCTGAACGAATCCAGAGCGCGCTTCTGCTGCCCCACCTCGTCAAAGTTGCTCGGCTCGAGCCATGCGGAAAAGGCTGCGTTCAGAGTGGGCCATTCGGAGTCGATCACGCTGAACCATGCCGTGTCGCGGCTCCTTCCTTTGTAGATGCTGGCCTGCCTGAAGACGCCCTCGAATTGAAACCCGAGCCGCAATGCCGCCGCACGCGACCCCTCGTTGAGGGCGTCGCACTTCCATTCGTAGCGCCGATAGCCCAGAGCCTCGAAGGCGTACTTCATCATCAGGAACATCGATTCGGTCGCCTCGCGCGTCTTCTGCAGACGCGGAGAAAAACAAAGATGTCCCACCTCGACGACACCGAGGGCTGGTTCGATTCTCAGATATGAGGCGACGCCGACGGGCTTTCCGGATTGTGCCGAGACGATGGAATAGAAGAGCGGGTCGTCCCGACGGGCCGCTTCCGAAAGCCACGCGTGGTACTCGCCTTGGTTCGCAAAAGGACCATAGGGCAAGTACGTCCAAAGGCGCCCGTCGCCGCCATCGGCATATGCTTCGAAAAGATCGGGTGCGTCCTTGGATGGATCGACGGGCCTCATCTGACAGTAGCGACCGACGAGCACCTCGCGCCGAGGACTCGGCCGCGGCTCCCACCCGTCGACGGTTTCACCAATGGGTTGACCCCACTCGTTGAGCTTTGGCTGCTTCACGAAGACGAGACGCTAATCGATGCCGCGCCGGGCGCAATGATTCGAGATCCGTACGAGTCCTCCTTCGGACGCGACATCGATTCACCTCTCACGAGCGAGTCGAATGATCCCGCCCTTCGGCCTACTGCAACTGAACCTGAGACGACCGTGGGCCGGCGGCTTCTCGGCGGCCCACCCTTTTACATTCCTTTTACACGGCGCGGGGGAATAGGGCGCCGGCTGTCCGAGTAGGACAGGGCATGAAACTCTCCCTCATTCGGAACCATCTCCCTCTTGCCCTCGTCCTAGCAACCGGAGCCCTCGGCTGCGCGCCTCGGACCGTGGCCGTTTCACCCGAGTCGAGGCCCACCCTGTCGGTGGTCGGCGAGGGTAAGGCGAACGCAAGCCCGGATCTGGCTCGGGTGAGACTCGGCGTGGAGGAGCGAGCTCCCTCGCCCGAGGACGCCATGGGGCGAGCCAACCGCCGGATGGACGAGATCCTCCGCGCACTTCAGGCCAAGGGTATCGACAAGCGCGATCTACAGACCACCGACCTTTCCATGTACTTCGAGGACGTCCGCGAGATGCCGCCCGGGCCCATGATGATGCCGAAGGGCGAAGCGCATCCGGAAGAGCCGCGTGAGGAGCAGGGGGTAACGCCTCGCGGTTACTACGTCGTCCGCAACACCGTCATCGTGTCGGTACGCAAGCTCGACAGTCTCGGCGAGGTCATCGGCTCTGCCATGAGCGCGGGCGCAAACCAACTGCATGGCTTCGAACTCACCATGGACGACGCTTCCCGCCTGCGCGACGAAGCGCGCAAAAAGGCCATCGCCCAGGCCATCGACAAGGCCAAGCAGATGGCCAAAGAAGCCGACGTGAAGCTCGGTCGGATCATCGAGGTCACTGAGGCATCCGACGCGGTCCCCTTCCCGAAAATCGCCGGCCGCTCCTACCACATGGTGGACTCCAGCGTTCCCGTCGAAAACGGTGAGCTCTCCCTCTCGGAGTCGGTGAACGTCGTCTTCGCTCTCGAGAAGTGATGCCCGGGGCGGACGCTCACTCGAGGGACCGCGCGAAGCTCGATGTCTCCGCACTAGAGGTTCGAGGCGAAGACGATCCCGCCCACGTCTTCGCAGTCCGACGCGCAATCGACGAGGATGTCCCCGCCGCATTCGTTGTCGTGGGTGCAACGGAGACACTCCCTGACCTGAGACTTGTCGACGTCACCATCATCGATCGCGTCTTTGAGATCGGACGTGCACTCGTCGATGTCCTCTTCACCGATGAAGTCGCATTCTGCCGCTCGTTCACACAAGCTCCGAGAGCTGCTCGCACATCCGAAGTGTGCGAATGCGAGAACGAGCGCGCACATCTTCCCCTGGAAACGGGCGGAGAACAGGTCTCTTTCGGAGCGGCGCGCCATACGACGAGTCTAACCACCCGGCCTCCTCACTTCCATGAGCAAGCGTTCGGCCCTCCGGATCCCTGTCGTGAGCAGCTCCCGGCTCGGACAAAACGGCACGAGACCTCTCGTAAGCTCCTCGCAGCTTCACGTCGCCTCCCCATCGGGGTACCTTTCGCGGATGCGCGGAGCTCACGTTCTCTTCTTCGGCGCGGCGCCCCTCACCCTGCACTGCGGGTACACGGTCGAACACACCCTCGCGGGCGCGAAAAGCGACGGCGCAGGTGGGAACATCGCATCGCCCTCCGATCAGATTCCGGGTGCGGTCGGTGGTGCACCACAGGCGGGAAGCCAAAAAGAGCCAGCAGATTTCGTCCGAGGAGGCCGCGGCACGGCCGGGACATGGGACGGCTACTTGTTCCCCACCGCAACATCAGGCAGCCCCCCCTCTCCGACGGAGTTCATTGGTTCGGAGCTGTGCATCTACGGTGAACTGGCCCCTGGCTACGAAGAATGGGCCGCGATTGGGTGGCACATCGCCCAGGTCATCGATGCCGAGACTTTCGAAGGCGGCGAGGCGCAGTCGATCACCCCAGGAGGAACCGGAGTCGAGGTCGAGGTGCTCAACAACGCGAATAGCGCGATCCGCGTGGATCTCTACAGCGACGCATCGGCGACCGAGTCCTGGTGCGCCCCGACCCCTCCCCACGGCGGAATCATTCCGTGGAGTAGCTTCAAAAAGGATTGCTGGCTCCTCGGCGGCGAACCCTACGACGGAGTCACGCCCCTCTCGACCATCCTGGTGACGACCTTCGGCAGCAGCGCCACGCAGCCTACCCCATTCGATTACTGCGTCCTGCACATCGGACCGACTTAGAAACGGGGCGTCTCCCCCGACTCGCCCGTGAGGGACCAAACGGTGGAGCGCCCCATGCTCCCTACGCCTCATCCATGGAGGACGGCCCCACCACGAATGGATCCAATGAGACGCGCTTCACAGCGCGCGTGAATCGACTTCAGGCTTAGGGGAGCTTTCCTTGGGCGCGCGGCGAGTCGTGAGAACGCGGATCTTGTGATCCACTTGGTCCGTGGCCCCCGACTCGTCGGGCCTCTTACCGAGCCGCAGGCGCACCGACTCTCCATGGGGGAACTCCCACGTGTACTCGAGGTACGCGCGCTGAGACTCGATGCATTCTACGAGGGTTTCCGTGCAAGACTGGGGTATCGCAGAATTGGATTCTTTGGCGGGACCGTACTTCCGTTCCAGAGCCGCCTTCAGCTCCCCCATATTGGTGACGAGTTGCGCGGGTTCAGGTTCCGAGATGAAAAGAACCTGACAGTATGCATCGCCACATCGGAGCATCTGCACGCTACCGTCGACCCCGATATCGCGAGCTGGACCGTCGCACGCTCCGAACTTCTCTGATTGCGACCAAGAGTGTCCACTCTCCTCACACCTCTCCTTGCCCTGCTCCGGTGTCATTTCGAAGTCGAAGCCAGCAAAGCCGCTTGGCGTCTCGGATTCGCCGAGCGAAACCTTCGGGGGCGGGTTGCGCTTGTAGAGCAGACGGAGATCGGTATCCGTGTCCACCGCAGGCTGGCCGGGGGTGCGCCGTTTTCCGAGACGCAGCCTGATCATTTCATCACCCTCGCGAAACTTCCAAGTGTATTCCAAGTAGGCGCGTTGCTCTCTGACGCACTCGGCCAGCGTCGAACCACAGCTCTGAGGGACGGCGGACGTGTCGAGATGGGGCGGCCCGTATTCGCCTTCGAGAGCCGCTTTCAGCTCCGCCACGGTGCGAACGATCTCGTGATCCTCGACGGGAGCCGTGAGCAAGAACTGACAGAACTGCGTGCCGCAGCGCTGCATCTTGATGTCACCCTCGAGCCCCAGTGAGCGGGCGGGGGCGCTGCAGGTGGCAAACTCGGAGGACTCCGTCCAGGAATGACCGCTGGCCTGACACGCGGCACGCGCCTCGTCGGCGGTCATCGCGAAAGCGAATCCTCCGAGCCCCGTTGGGGCTTTCGAGTCGGAAAACTCGCCGCGAATGTGCATGTCCTCGTTTACGGCTTGCTCCTCCACTGGAGCAGGCAAAGCTCCCTGGCTCTCCTCCTGTGCGGCTCGCTGCCTGCGTTTTCCGGCCCCGCCGAACGTGCCTCCCAAGCTGATGTATCCCCACGGAAGCGCGCCGAATGCACCGACGACCGGAGAGGCGCCAATGCGAAAGTTGAAGCCTCCGTCCGGGGACTGGTGACGAAACCCCACGATACCACTGGCAATCACGCCTGCGGCGTCCCCCAGAATGCCGTCCCCGTCGATCACGACGAAGGTCGTCACGGCGCCCAGCTCGAGGTGAGCGCTTCTCCCCCCAATCCCGATGTAGTTGAACCCGAGCGGCATCGCGAAGGTCGAATAGTAGGCGTTGGAAAAATAGGAGACGCCGCCGCGAATGTTGAAGTCGTGGATGCGGCGCTCGTAATTGAGGGAGTACAAGCCCGCGGGTCCGAGTCCTTCGATGTAAAGGGTGTTCAGGGCCGTCGCCTCGTCTCCGTCTTCCGATGAATCATCCGGCGCGCTTTGGGCCTGGACGTCTGGACAGAGGGAAAAGAAGGAAATGCAGCCGGCGAAAAGCGCCGCGTACCTACGTTTCATCGACAGCACGTGTAGTAAAACGGTCCACCGACCGCAAACGGTGCCCCCATCCTCGCGGGTAGCCCCGATCCTCAGGGGTGATACCAGCCGCGAATGTGCGAGTTTCGGCGCTCTATTTGAGGCAACTCAGAACGAACTCGGCGCCCGTCGTCAGATGAGCCAGGACGTCGAGAAATCCAGTTGACGCAATCACGCGTCGAGTAGACCCCGGCGCAAAAGCGCCACCGTGGACCGAGCCAAGGGTCGCCGCGCCTCAGTGTGGGCGCGTCATGTCACACACGGATGTCGCAGCTTCGGACACGGTGTGGAGATCGACCGGCTTGGGGATCACCGGGTAACCGGGGGGAGCGGAGCCGGGAGACGACGTGCTGATGAAAATGGGGACGCGCGCGAACTTGGGGTCCGGTTTGATGGCGCGCAAAAACTCCCAACCATCCATCACCGGCATCATCAAGTCGAGCAGAACGAAGCAGGGCAACTCGGGCAGAGCGGCGAGCACGTCGAGTGCCGCCTGGCCGTTCTCGGCAGCAGCTACCGAAAAGCCGAGCAACTCGAGGTAGTCAGCGAGCGTTTCCCGGATGTCCTCGTCATCGTCGATCAAAAGTACTTGCTTGCCCATCGCTCGGTCCAGGCTCCCCCGTCTGCTCGACGAGAGGGAGTGCTATCTTGAATGATGTCCCTTCTTCTCCGCTTGAAAAGACATCAATCTGCCCTCCATGCGCCAGGATCACTTGCCGCGTGATGTAGAGGCCCAGGCCGAGCCCCTGCGTTCCAGATGACTTTCCATACGTTGCGCGTCGGAATGGGTCAAAGAGAAGGCGCGTGTCGCGAATTGGTGCACCGAAGTTGTGCACGTCGAGCTCCGCCCGCTGACCAATACGGGCAAGGCGGATCGTCACGGGAAGGCGCGGATCACCGTGAACGAGCGCGTTGCCGCCGAGATTGGATACGGCCTGCGCTAGCCGGTCTCTGTCCCACATCCCGCGAGCGGGATCGGCGATGAGGACTTCGATGGAGCTTTCCGGATGGCCCTGTCTCAGCTCCTCGACGGCGTCTTGGCAAATGTCACCAAGTGCGCACGGTTGCCTGACGATCGGAATGCTGGCTCCCGCCCGAGTGCGCGCGAACTCGAGCAATTGATCGACCATCCGCGCCATCCGATCGGTGCTGCGCTCGATTCGAGCCAGCGATTTTTCGAGCATCAAAGGTTCGCATTGGGTCGCGCGGATGAGTTGGACTCCAGTTTTCACCGCGCTGAGCGGATTCCTCAGGTCGTGACCCAACATCCCGATGAAGATTTCTCGAAATCGCTCCCGCTCCGTCTCGAGCATTTCGCGTTCGATGCTGAGAGCAAGTTGATCGGCAACGTCCGAAAGAACCGACATCAGGCTGGGAGGGAGCTTTCGTTTTGCAAACAGCGCCATGACCCCGATGAGCCGCCCACGCGAGAGCAGCGGATAGCCGGCGAACGACACCATCCCTTCGCGAGCAGCCCACTCGGGATCGCCCAGGGAGGGATCGTTTTGGACGTCGTTGGTGAGATGAGGTGCACGCTCGGCCGCGATGAGTCCGATCCTGCATTTTCCGACCGAGACACGTGCACGATCGCAGTCGATGTGCGCGTCGATGCCGGCACTGGCGCGCAGCTCCAGCACGTCTTCGTCTTCCGAGAGCGTCCAGACTTGAGCGAAGGCGGCGCCGACGTGAGTCACCACCGCCTGCATGGACGCGCGCAGGCGATCGGGAAGTTGATCGCCCGAGGCGAGCTCCTGAGCCAAGGCTTGACCGAGAGTCGCCCGGAGCGTTTCGTTCTGACGCGCCCGGCGAACCTCGTCGAACCACCGTGAGTTGTCGAGGGCAATCCCCGCTTGGTTGGCCATGCCCCCCACGAGATGCTCTTCCCGGTCGGTGAACACTCCCACGTCCGGATGTCCGAAAAAGAGTCCCCCAAAGACTTCGCCTGACCGCGATCGCACGGGAGCCGCCAAGTAAGACCGCACCGGCAAATGCCCCTCCGGAAGCCCACCATAGGGTGGGTTCTTGCCGAACCGGGGATCGCGCGTGACGTCGTCCAAGCGGACGATGGCCTCGCCGGCAAACGTGGGCGCGAAGATGGCTGTATTGCGTGGCATCGGAAACGTGGCGAACCGCTCCGGATCCACTCCCGAGATCGAATGGAGGAGATACGTTTCCCCCGCTTCGTCGATGTCGTTGTAGAAGAATGCACCGAAAGCCGCGCCCGTCAGACGGGTCGCGTAGTCCGTGAGCTTCTTGATGACCGCCTGGGTATCGAGCTCTCCCAAGATGACCTGACTCGTCTCGAGGAGAGTCTCAACGGCCAGGTGTTGGGCAGCGCGCTCCTCCTCGGCCCGCTTTTCTTCGGTCACGTCGCGCACCTCGATCACCGTCCCCGCGCGCCGTCCCTCTTCGAAAAGGGGGCTTGCTGTGAACCTCACGGGGTAAGACGAGCCATCGGGCCGCACGAACACGTCTTCGCCCTGCTCCTTGAGACACGTCGGGAACGCGCGTTCGACGTCGCATTCTGCGCTGGGAACGTGGGAACCGTCGGGCGGCGCGCGGTGGATGATGTCGTAGAGCGGCTTGTCTTGCCTGCGGATTTCTTCGAGCGAAAAGCCAAAGATGCGTTCTGCTGTCGGGTTGAGATAGGTGCAACGTTGGCGCTCGTCGATGACGCAAAGGCCCAGCGTCGCGTTTTCGGCGATGCTCCGACTGAGCCGGGCTTGGCGGTCGAATTCGACGCGCAGGCGCAGGTTGGCGAGAGCGGCGCCACCGATCTTCGCGAGTTGGTGGAACAACTGCTCGCGCCAGAGCGGATGCTGTCCGCCTCGCATGCTCACTTCGAGCTCCCCCTCCGTCGCCTGTCCGCCGTGAGTGAGGGGGATGCGAAGGAGTCGCAGCGAGTTGCTTCGCTGTCGCGTCGAACGGGCGGTCAGCTCCCCAGCGCTCGCGCTGATGCGCGTCGAGTCATGGTCCAGGTACACCGAGACGCGAGCATACTCGCAGCCGATCAGACTGTGCGCCGCGTCGGCGAGCCGCTGCAAGAGCTCTGCGCGATCCTGGACCGGGCTTAGCTCAATCGCCAGCGCGGTCAAACGCTCGTAGGCCGCAAGAGCGCCTTCAGGTGCCGGGGTACCTTCGCTCGGATCTTCGGTACGTCTATCGGGGAGGTTCATGGAAAGGGCCTACTGCTGGAGGGAGCAACCATGTGCGCCGCATCCTAAGCCTATCTGAAAACGCGCATCCAGCCCGATCCGATGCATGAGCGAGTGAGGCGTGTGTGATTGGTCGGGCTCGCAGCATGAAGGGTGTGGCAAATTGCCTCAGCTTTCCTTCGGTTGAGGCAATTTGCCACACTCCGCCACGCGTCATCGAGATCTCGAGCCAGCAAGTGCTTGCGGAGGCGCGCGAGACTGATAGCCCGAGCCGTAGTTCGCGTGACGACTTTCTCGCTGCTCTCGAAGTCTTTCGGATGAAGGAACACATCGCTCTCTCTCTGGTAGGCGCCATCCTTTGCGCCTCGGCGCATGCACGAGGCGCAGAGCCGGGCGAAGCGGACACCCGAGCCGCCCTCGACGCATCCGAGCTGTCAGTCCAGTCGGTCGACGAGGCGCGCCCTCGCCCCCATCGCCTCGAGTTCGGTCCCCAGTATCGGAGATTCGGCTGGTGGGACGTCGCGAGCACCGTGATCTTCGCCGGCATGTACTTCCCGCTCGAGTTTTTCGTGAGCTCGCCCGACGAGCCCAAATGGGCGAGCCCCATTCTCTTCGACGAGCCCGTGCGAGATGCGCTGGTCGCCAAGTCGCCGGACGGCATCCAGAGGGCGCACTTCGCGAGCGACGCCTTTTGGCTCGCCACGTCGGCCTTTCCGGTGGCAGACGCCATCATCACACCGCTTGTCACCGATCGCTGGAACTTCGACGTGGCGGCGCAGCTGACTGCGATCAATCTCCACTCGATGGCCATCAACGGGTTCGTCAGCCGCGTCGCTCACGCGACCATCGGTCGCCAGCGGCCCGACGTCGACGAGTGCCAAGTGGACGAGACCTACAGCTGGGGGTGCTACAAGGGTTCGAACGCCAGCTTCCCGAGTGGACACACGTCCTCGGCCATGACTGGGGCTGCGCTCACGTGTGCGCATCACACCGAACTGCGCCTTTATGGTTCGGTCGCGGCGGACGTCGCAACCTGCGTCACGGTGGCGGCCGCGGCGACGACTGGGGGGGTGCTGCGCGTGGTCGCCGACCGGCACTTTGCCACGGACGTCGTGGCGGGGGCGGCCCTCGGGTGGTCGGCGGGATTTCTCATTCCCAAGCTCCTCTATTATCGCTTCTACCGACGGCCTCGGGTGGCGGGAACGCTTCCTCCACCCTTCGTCACGCCTTTCTATTCTCGTGGCGGGGCCGGGCTCGTTGCCTCGGGCCTATTTTGATCGGCTACACTGCTGGACGCACGATGACGACTCGCCCACCGACCCCAGGCCCAGCCCCGCAACGCGAACGACACCGGCCGCGCGTGGTCGTCGTGGGCGGTGGATTCGGCGGCCTGCAGGCGGTGCGCTCGCTGGCCGATTCGGAAGTCGACGTTTTGCTCGTCGACCGCCGCAATCACCACTGCTTCCAGCCGCTGCTCTACCAGGTGGCCACGGCGGCGCTTTCACCGGCGGACATCGCCGAACCGATCCGACGCATCCTCCACCGACAAGCGAACGCCGAGGTGATGATGGCCAACGTGGCCAAAGTGGATCTTGGCGCCGCGACCATCGAATGCGAGCCGGGGGGCCTCGTGCACTACGACTATCTCGTCCTGGCGGCGGGAGCGCGTCACGCGTACTTCGGGCATGAAGAATGGGCGCCGCTCGCGCCGGGCCTCAAGACCATCGACGACGCCCTCGAAATGCGACGCCGGATGCTCCTCGCCTACGAAGCCGCCGAACTCGAGAACGACGACGCGGCGAGGCGCCGCGCGCTGACCTTCGTGGTGGTGGGCGGCGGCCCCACCGGGGTCGAGCTCGCCGGAGCGCTGCGGGAGATCGCCGCCAACTCCATCCCGCGGGATTTCCGTCACGTGGACACGACCACGGCGCGCATCGTGCTCGTCGAGGGACAAGAGCGCCTTCTGCCAGCGATGAGCGAGGCCGCCTCCCAAAGCGCGCGCCTCGACTTGGAATCGATGGGGGTGGAGGTGCGCCTCGAGACGTTGGTCACGGCGGTCAGTGAACGCGGAGTCACGTTATCCGAGGGAGCCATCGACGCGAGCAACGTGTTTTGGGCCGCTGGTGTACGCGCCGCGAGCTTGTCCGGCACCCTGGGCGTCGCCCTCGATCGTTCCGGGCGCGTGAAGGTGCTCCCCGATTGTTCCGTGCCTGGCCACCAGAACGTGTTCGTCATCGGTGACCAAGCCGCCCAACGTGACGCGAATACGAAAAAGCCCGTCCCTGGCGTCGCCCAGGGCGCGCTGCAGATGGGGGAGTTCGTCGGAAAGATCATTTACGAGGAGGTCAACCTGGGCGCCACCGTCGCCAGCCGCCCCGCCTTCTCTTACAGGGACAAGGGGAGCATGGCCACGATTGGTCGCGCGCGCGCCGTCGCGGACATCGGAGACCGCTCGTATTCTGGACTCGTCGCGTGGCTACTCTGGTCGGTGGTCCACGTGATGTTCCTCGTCAGCTTCCGCAATCGACTCTTCGTCATGTTTGGCTGGCTCTACAACTACATGATCCATCTCGGCGGAGCCCGCCTCATCACCGGCACGGTCTCTCCCGAGGTGAGCGAGCTGAACTCGCTTTCACGAGGAGCGCAGCGCGAACTCTGACGGAAGTCGGCCCTCCACATCGAACTTGCCCCTCTCGCGGTTGTCGCCACGCCGGGCACGAGTCGGGGTGCCCCCTCCGACCCTCCGTCGCTACGGCAAGCCACCTGGGCACGAAACGGCACGTGCTTTGCTTCTCTCCGCAGGTCACCTCAGCCTCCCAAAGAAGCTCATTTTGGCCCAGTCGAACCCCACCTCCAGCAACGTCGAAATCATTCCTCTGCCCGACGACGGAGTGTTCCCGAACAGCATGATTCGCCCCGCTCTCGTTCTTCGCGGAGCGTTTTCGTTCGCTGAGGGCGACGAAGAGGCTCGTGACCCGGCCGACGTCATCCAGGCCACCTTCGAAAAGAACGGATGGACCAACGGTTGGCGCGACGGCGTCTACGATTTCGACCACTACCACAGCACGGCTCACGAAGTCCTCGGCTGCTATTCCGGCGAGGCGGAGCTCCAGCTCGGCGGCCCGCGCGGATCGGTGCATGTTCTGCAAAAGGGTGACGTCTTGGTCGTCCCGGCAGGTGTCGCTCATCGCCGCATCCAAGCGAGCGAGGATTTTCGTGTGGTCGGCTGCTACGCCGAGGGACGACAGTGCGACATGAACCGCGGAAAGTCCTCGGAGCGACCCCGAGTCGACGACAACATCGCCGCGCTTCCACGACCAAACGCCGACCCGGTGTACGGCGCGAGCGGACCCTTGATTCACAATTGGAAGTAGCGGCAGCCCCCTCCCGGTCGCCCGTTGGGGTGATGCGGCGCATCTTTGCCGAAACGGGCGCCCGCCTCGCCCCTGACGCGTGCTCGCCGTCGATTCGAGATCGACGCGGAGGCTCATGCAAATGGGGCAGCGAAGCTTTGCACTCTTGGGATCGGACGGCATGCGCGCGCGAGGGGGAGGTTCAGTGAGTTCCAAGGGGGTGACGACGTCACGAGAGCAAAGGGCTGGCACGACGGATGCATCGAGTAGGCAGTGAAGGCTGCGGCGAGTCGTCGCGGAGAGGCCGAAGTACGATGAGAACCACGAAAACCATCCTATTCCTCGTCCCGGGACTTCTGATGCTCGCGTGCGGTGGCTCCACCACGCCGGAAGAGCCGGATGGCACAGGTGACACAAACCGGGACAAAGATGTCCTGAGTGATCCGGGGACGTCCGTGACCTTGTCGCTCAGCACAGCAGCTCAGACTGAGAAGAGCTCCCTGGACGGGTCACTCGCAGCCGTAGCGGAGCTCGACGCGGCCGGTCTGCTCGACCAAGCGTCCCTCGAGTTCGGATCTCTCAGCTACAATCCCTTGGACGCCTCCGGCCTCGATCTGATCACCGACTCCCACCTCGGCCTTTCGGACGCGGAGTTGAGCCAGCTTGCAGACAAGGGATTCGTGATCACCGAGCGGAACAGCTTCCCGAGCTTCACCTATGGATACGCATCCATCTACGGTGACGACCTGCCACTCTACGTTTCCGCGGACTCGATTCTCCACGCCCTGCATCGGTCGTACGACAACATCCTCAAGACCTTCGAGATGACGTCGTTGGCTCCAGAGCTCGAAGGGCTGCTCGCGGGCATGCGCACGTCTCTGGAGGACTCGGGCCACGAGGGAGACCTGCGCAGGGACCTCGATGTCTATCTCTCCGTCGCGCAAAGCTTGCTGAAAAACGAACTCGCGGCTCCTTCGATGGGCGAAAACCGGGCCGTGGTGGAGAGCCTCTTCGAGGGGTGCCTGGCGGCGGAGGGCGCCGAGCAAGTCGAGCTCTTCGGCGCGATGCGGCGACTCGATTTCTCTCAGTGCGAGCCACGAGGGCACTACACCGATCATCCCGATCTCCGGCGCTACTTCCGGGCGATGATGTGGCTCGGGCGCATCGATTTCCGCTTGATCGAGACGATGCCCGATGGGACTTCCGTCTTTCGCCGCCGACAACTCGAGGCGGGTTGGGCGCTCGTGGATCTGATGAGCGAAGCGGCTCGTGCCTCTCATCAGGGGATTGACGATTTCATCACGGCTTTCGTCGGCGAGCACGACTACATGACCGTGGCTCAGTTCGCCGAGCTGGCCTCCGATTTGGGCGTGAGCGGCTTCTCCGAAACTGCCGCGCTCTCGGACCAGGAGCTGGCCCAGGCGATTGTGAACGGCGGGTATGGCACCCAGCGGATCTCGAGTCACTACATGGTAAATGGCGGCGCGGTGGACACTCTCCCTCTCTCGTCGTCCTTCGCATTCTTCGGACAGCGCTACGCGATCGACAGCCACGTCTTTTCCAATGTCGTCTACGACCGAGTAACGCGCGGTCCCGAGACGCGCTGGATGCCGAATCCACTCGACGCCGCGTACGCCGCCCTCGGCAACGATCAAGCAGCGCTGCTCCTCGCCGACGAGCTTCAGACCTACGGATACGCGCCAGAACTCGCCGCGATGCGCACCATTGCCGATTCCGAACCACAGTCCTTTTGGGACAAGAACCTCTACAACCGCTGGCTCGGCGCTCTCCGACATCTCTCCCCCTCCGCGGCGTGGGACGAGGGCGACGGAGAGGCGCTGCCGGAAATCGCCAAGACCGAGGCGTGGGGCGAGCGCCTCTTGAACACGCAGCTCGCGTCCTGGGCCGAGCTCCGCCACGACACGATCCTCTACGTGAAGCAGAGCTACACGAGCGGAGTAACGTGTGAATTCCCCGACGCCTACGTGGAGCCCTACCCGCGCTTCTTTGGAGCGCTGGAGGACTACGCGGCGCACGCTCTCGGAGTCATCGCTGAGCTCCCCTATGAGGCGCCCCCCGGGACGACGGAGCACTTCGAGAACTTTGCCCGCGTCACGGGGATCCTCCGAGAAATGGCCGAGCATCAACGCACGGGGACGCCCCACACCGAAGAGCACATGGCGTTCATCAATGACTTGGTCGTGATGGATGGAGGGATCTGCGGAGGGCCGCCCACGGCCAGCGGATGGTATCCGGAGCTGATCTACGGAGAGGCCGTCGAATTCGATCCCACCATCGCGGACGTGCACACCCAGCCCGAGGAAGACGGGGGCGTCGAGGTGGGCAAGGTGCTTCATGTGGGCACCGGGATGGCCCGCCTCATGGTGACCACGATCGAGACGTGCAGCGGCCCGCGAGCGTATGCGGGGCTGGTGTCCTCCTACTATGAACGCATCGAAGACGACTGGCAGCGGCTCACCGACCCCGAATGGTCGAACATCCTCACATCCGAGGACGTCGAGTCTCCACCGTGGATCCAAAAGCACGTGGTCCCCGCCGTGCAATGACCGGCCAACGTCTCTGGTGCTGCGACAGAGTGAATCGATCGTTTTCGAAGCCGCTCGAATTCGAGTTGCCGACGCACTAGAACTGAACCGATGTCTCGCAAGACCTTGATGCTAGGCGGCGTGGAGGCAGTCGCCCCGATCCTGTCCAGACGCGTCGGTGACGCTGCGCCTTGTCAGCTGCTGGGCGTCGTTCGCAAGAAGCCCACGCGCCAGCTCTTGGCCTCCCTGGCAGAGGACCTCGATGGTGGCAGCATCAGCGGACTCGCCGTTTTCGACGTTCCCGACATCTCTTTCCTTCGGGAGTTTCCAACGCTGCGCTACCTCGAGTTGCGCTCGAGTTCCAAAATCGACGTCTCACCCCTCGCGCAGCTCGACAACCTCAGGGGTCTCCACCTCGAGAAACCCGGCGGCGGCTTGGACTTTTCCGCCTTCCCTCATTTGGAGGAGTTCGTCGGGGATTGGCACCCTCACAACACCGGACTCGAACGTGCCTCTCTGCGCGTCCTCCGAGTCTGGGGATACAAGCCGAAGGCGAATGACCTGCGCGATTTAGCGAATCTCAGGGATCTCGCGACCTTGTCGGTGATCCAAACGTCCATCACCAGCCTCGCTGGTGTGGAGAGTCTCGAAGATCTTCGCGAGCTCACCGTTGCCTACGCACCCAAGCTCACGTCCATCGAAGCACTCGGTTCCCTTGGTATCCGTGAGATCGATTTCGAGCGTCTCAAGGCGGTAAACTCGTATCAGCCCCTGGCTCGACTCGCCCATCTGAAGAAACTCAAGCTCACGGGTTGCGCGCCAATTCCGGATCTAAAGTGGATTTCGGAGCATCCACGCCTCGCCTTCTTCTCCTTCGTCGATACCGACCTCGTGTCGGGCGACATGACTCCTCTCCTCAGCGTACCTCGCCTGAGGTACGTCGGAACCCTCGACAAACGCCACTACAGCCACAAATCAGACGCCTTGAACGAACAACTGAAGGGCACGAAGCGCGTCACGAAAACTCGAACATCCTGCTAGCGCGTCCCTTCCAAGGGGTTCTCTCGCGAGGTCTGCTGTCCGAGCTCCTGAGCGAGGCCGATGAGAATTCCTTCGGGTCCCCGGATGTAGCAGAGCCGGTAGATGCCCTCGTAGTCGACGACTTCATCGACCACGGTCGCTCCAAGCTTGCTGAGGCGGGCGAGGGTGCCGCCGATATCTTCGACGGTGAACATGACACGCAAGTACCCGAGCGAGTTCACCGGCGCCGTGCGATGATCGGATGCGATGGCCGGGGCCACGAATCGCGACAGTTCCACGCGACTGTGGCCGTCTGGGGTACACATCATGGCAATCTCGACGCGCTGGCCGCGCACGCCGGTGACGCGACCAGACCATTCACCCGAAATGGGCATACGGCCTTCGAGGGAGAGGCCCAGTTCACTGAAGAACTCGATAGCGGCATCGAGATCCTCCACCACGATACCGACGTTGTCCATTCGCTTGACCGTCATGACGAACGACCGTCCCACTCCGTTACACGAACCGATGCGAGATCGATCCCGTCGATGCACCGCACGTTGACGGCGGCGATGAGGTTCCCTTTTGAGTCGACACCTTCGCCATACGGGAGGATGCCGCAAACTGGGCAGAAACGATGCTTGATTACGCGCTTGTTGAAGGTGTAGGTGCTCGCCGCATCTTCTGGCGTGAGCAGCCGAAACTGATCTCGCGGCACGAACCACAAGAGAGATCCTCTGCGCAAGCATATCGAGCAGTTGCAGGAGATTGCGCCATCGATCGCGCCATCGACCTCGAAAGCGATCCTTCCACAGTGGCAGCTACCTTTGTTCATCATGGGGCCTCCTTGGTCAGCAGTACGAAACATCTCACGCTTTACACATCCAGCAAGACTTCGAACCCACCCCAGCACAGGCGACGTCCGTCGAACGGCATCGGGTTCGTGTCGGGGTGAACTCGTGGATCCGCCATGAAGTTCTCCATTCCTTCGTCTCGCGCCGCCTTCGATGGCCAGACGACCCACGAAAAGGTGACGGTCTCATCGGCGCGGCACTGAACAGCCATGGGAAGTGACGTCACCTCGCCCTCGGGGACGTTCGTGCCCCAGCACTCCACGACCCGGAGCGCGCCCCGCTCCTTGAAAACTTCCGCCACCTGCTCGGCATGTCGGCGAAACGATTCCCGATTGGCCGTGGGCACAGCTGCGACGAATCCCTCAACATATTGCATGGTTAGCCTCCTTGAATGACTGGTTGCACTACGCAACTGGTTGTCATGTAGATCATCCGGTTGCACATTGCAATCAGTTGATGAAGAAAGTGAAGAAGACGCGCTCGGGATGCCCCATCAACCTCGCGATCGAGGTGCTCGGAGATCGGTGGACGATGGTCATCTTGCGTGACGTGATCTTCGGCGGTCGGCGGACCTACCGAGATTTGCTGCGCGACTCCCTGGAAGGGATCGCGAGCAACATCCTCGTCAGTCGGCTCAAGATGCTCGTAGATGAAGGCATGCTCACGAAGGCCGCCGATCCCTCTCACCGTCAAAAAGCCATTTACAGTCTGACAGAGAAATCGATCGCGCTCGTCCCCGTGCTCGTGGGACTTGGAGCGTGGGGGCGTCGCTACATGCCGGCCTCACCCGCGCTGGCCGTACGTGCACAAATCCTGGAGGAAGGCGGGCCAGAGATGTGGGAGGACTTTATGGCGGAACTTCGTCACCGTCACCTGGGTACCCCGCTGCCCGCGTCCGCACAGCCCGTAGGACAGCGCCTACAGGCCGCGTACGAGGCCTTTGAAGAAAGCTAGTGCCGCGCATCGGTTCTAGCGCAACGGAGGAGAAGCTAGCGCCCCGACTGACACGAGGCGCCACGGAAGCCTGAATCCGCCGTCGAACTGGCGCGATCCCCGGACAAGGGTAGATTCTCGAGTGATGGGTTCACAGCGCGAGAAGATGCTGAGCGGAAAGCTCTACGATCCGAGCGCAGAGGAACTTGTCTCCGCCCGCAAGCGGGCCAAGGCCCTCTGTCATGCCTTAGCCGCAACAACCCCGGACGAGAGCACCGAACGGCGGCGTCTTTTGACCGAGCTGCTCGCGACGGGTGGGGATTCGGCAAACATCGAGCCGCCCTTTCACTGCGACTACGGATCCAACATCGAACTCGGCAAGAGCGTTTACTTCAACGTGAACTGCGTCGTCCTGGATGTGTGCCTGGTGCGCATAGGTGACTTCTCGCTCGTGGGCCCCGCCGTTCAGATCTACACCGCCACGCATCCTCTCGATCCGATGCTCAGGCGCTCGAAAGAATACGGGCGCCCGGTAACGATCGGCTCCGACGTCTGGCTCGGCGGCGGCAGCATCATCCTCCCGGGAGTGACCATCGGGGATCGGTCCGTCATCGGCGCCGGAAGCGTGGTCACGCGCGACATCCCGGCTGGCGTAGTTGCGGTCGGCAACCCTTGCCGCGTCGTCCGCGGAATCGAGCCAGGGCGCTAGTTTTCTCGCCCCGCCGCGCGGCGGAGGCCATTGGCGACCGCCGCGCGGCGGGGCAGTACCGTGCGCGTCGCGCAGACCGGTGCGCGCATCGCCCCAGCCGGCGTGCGCGTCTTCTTCTGACAGGTGCGCTTCATCGATCTCTGCGTGCGCATCATCAATCCCTCCGTGCGCATCACGGACCAAGGCGTGCGCTTCAACAGTCCCCCCGTGCGCATCACGACCCAAGGCGTGCGCATCACGCGCACGAGCCACCCCCTGATGCGCATGACCATACGTTTGACGCGCACGAGCCACCCGGTGATGCGCACGGGCTACTCCGTGATGCGCACGGCCTTCCCGGTGATGCGCATGGCCATACATTTGATGCGCACGGCCTTCCCGGTGATGCGCGTGGCCATACATTTGATGCGCACGGCCTACTCCATGATGCGCACAGCCTCCCCGGTGATGCGCACAGCCTTCCCGATGATGCGCACGGGCTACTCCGTGATGCGCACGGGCTACTCCGTGATGCGCACGGGTTCCCGGTGATGCGCACGGGAGCTCCGCAGCCCTGGTCATCCTTGTAGGAGCCGCAGGATCGGAAACTCTGGCCGGCAAGTGAAGCGCACGGGCGCGACGCTCGTTCCCGTTCCGCGGCTCACGTACGCCGGCCCCACCGGTGTGTCGTACCAGCCACTTACGAACCGCCCGCTTCCTCGCGGTACGAACGGGACCGCTCCCGCACCCAGGCGGATCTGCCCTCCGTGGGTGTGACCGGCCAGCGCCAAGTCGAAACGAGGTAGATCAGCCGGCGCATGGTCCAAAACCCCCGGGCTGTGCGTGAGCAGAACTTGCGCCTCCCCTTTCCGCCCGGGCAGCGCCGCCCGAAAGTCTACCAGCCCACCGGTTGAGTCGTCGGTCGCTGAGATCGCGACCCCTTCGACCGTTGTCTGCTCGTTCACGAGTAGTCGAACTCCGAACTGTGCATAGAGCTGTCGGAGCTCGGCCAGAGGGATCTCTCCCCAGTGCTCCCAATTGCCGAGCGTCGCCACGACGCGGACTCCAGTCCGACGCAGCTCGGAGCAGAGCTCACGCAAGACCGCAAAGTCACCCGTTGACTCGATGATGTCGCCGGTGAGAGCGACGAGCTGCACATCATGCTCACGGATTTCGGCGAGGATTCCCTCCTCAACCACGCCCAGGGAGCTGAGATGCGCGTCCGTGACCTGCGCGTCGAGACTGCGATCCTTGAGAAAAAACGAGGAGCCCCAACCCGACGACAATGGCCACGTCTGCGACGTTGAATACCGGCCAGTAAGGGACCTTGAGGAAGTCGACCACAAAACCGAGGCGCACTCGATCGATCAAGTTTCCCAAAGCCCCAGCCAGCACGAGGGCCACACCAAAGAGCTCCGGAAGAGTCCCGCTTCTCCGACGGGCGGTGAGCCATGCCACCGCGGCAATCACCGCAAGCAGCTTGAAGGACGACAGGAGCCAGAGCCGCGCTTCGGGGCCCAAGATTGCCGCGAGCAAACCGAAGGCCATGTCGCGGTTTTCGGTGTAGGTCAGCTCGAAGCCGCCAAACAGAGTGAGCGGGGACTCCTGAAGGGTGGAGAGGGCAAAAATCTTCGACGATTGGTCACAACCGACAGTCATCAGGGACAGACTCATCGCCGCCACCAGGGACAGACTTCCGCGCATGCTCCCTCAACGCACGAACCTCGGCGCTCATTCCCAGGAAAATCGCAATGACCGAGGATGCCCGGCCGTCAATTCGCCGGGTCGTCCTTGCTTTGCCCTGGAGATCGTGGGACCCACGTTCGTGGGCTCTCACCTTCGTGTGGCGGTTGTCGGGGCGGGAACCGCGGGCCCAGCTGCAGCGCTCTTTCTCACTCGGCAGGGCCATCGGGTCACCCTCTTCGAGAAGGCTCCAGAGCCTGCTCCGGTGGGCGCCGGGATCACGCTACAACCCACGGGCCTTTCTGTGCTGCGTCAGCTGGGGCTCTTGGAGGAAATCTTGGCGCAGGGAAGCCGCATTGACTGGCTTGACGGGCGGACCAAGTCCGGGCGCATCGTGCTCGACCTCAAGTACCAGTCCCTTCACCCGGCGCTCTTTGGTTTGGGCATCCACCGGGGCGCGCTCTTCCAATCTCTCTACAGCGCCCTTCCGGCATCGGGGGTCGCTGTGAAAACGGGTGCAACCGTGGAATCCTATTCAGAGCGCGAAGATGAAGTGTGGCTGGAGGTGAACGGGGCGCACTACGCCTTTGATCTTTTGGTCATCGCGGATGGCGCACGGAGCGCGCTCCGGAGCTTTCATCCTGCCGGACAGCGAGTTCGCCGTTACGATTGGGGAGCGCTGTGGACAGTGGTGCCAGCTCCTCAGCAGAGCGAAGCGTTTTCCAGCTCCCTCATCCAGGTGTTTGATGGCACGCGGCGCTTTGTTGGTTTCCTCCCGACCGGGCTCGGACCCCAGGGCTCCGAGTGGGCGGGCGAGCCCATTGTCAGCATTTTCTGGAGTATCGAAGTCGCCAAGATGGATGCCTTCCGGGGCCGTGGTGCCGGGCCGTTTCGCGATGAAGTGCTCAGCCTCACTGAGCGATCGCGCCGCTCCTCGCGGTTTACGGAGTACGTCGAGCACCTTCTGGCTTCGGTCGACTCATCGGAACAGCTCCTGCCTGCCATGTACCTCGACGTCGTGATGGAGCGTCCTCATTCGCATCGAGTCGTCTTCCTGGGAGACGCAGCCCACGCCATGAGCCCCCAGCTCGGGCAAGGCGCGAACTTGGCCTTGTATGATGCTTGGGTTCTGTCCCAAGCTCTCCTTGATCGTCAGTTCGAGGTACCCGCCGCCCTCTCGTCCTACGCGAGGGAACGTCGCTCCCATCTCACTTTTTACCAGTGGGCGACCCGCCTCCTGACCCCCTTTTTCCAAAGCAACTTCGATGCTCTGGGTTGGGCGCGTGACCTCACCATGGGCGGTTTCTGTCGTTGGCCGTTCTTCAGCAGGCAAGGTCTGGGTTCCATGGCGGGCTACAAGTGTGGCGTCTTCGACTCGGTTCCCGTGAGTCATCGCCTCGGCACGCAGCAGGTCTGAGGGGGCTTGCCTCATGGTCGAGATTGGTGGCGTGCAGCATCTGCGACCGGCAGCAACCTGCCATCGAAATTGCCGAGTAGTGCGATACCTTCCAGCTGCGGCCCGATATGCCTAGACTTGCCGATCGGGTGTCGTGATCGAATCCAGGGATTTGGACTGGCCGATTCGGGCCGCTGCATTTGATTCGCTGGCAGCTCTTGTTCGCATTCACGGTGAGGTTCTGCCCTGGTCGATCATCGATCGCGGCTTCACTTTCGCCAGCCGTCACTACCGCTTTGCCAATCAGAGCAAAGGGATATTCCGTCCCAAAGGAATGCAAGGCGCCGCCCTTTCCGTGAAAACCACAGTGCCGCGCGCGGGTCACCCGAAGTACGATGACATCGCGACAGACGGAGCGTTCGTCTACGCGTTTCAGCGACGCGGTCCGGAATATCACGACAATGTCATCCTTCGCAGAGCGATCGAACTACGTACACCGCTCATCTACTTCTATGGGATCGAGCCTGGGTCGTACCGTCCGCTTTGGCCCACCTATGTGACGGAAGCCCGGGGAGACCACGTCCTTCTCACCGTCGCACCCTCCGACCTGCTCTTTGAGCCCGGTACTCATTTGGCAGACCCAGTCATGCAGCAAACTGCGCGTCGCTACACGACCATCGAAGCGAAGAAGCGCCTACATCAAGACATGTTTCGCGGGGCGGTCCTGAGAGCCTACGATGAACGGTGCTCGATCTGCCGACTTCCGAGGCGAGAGCTGCTGGATGCTGCGCACATCCTGCCTGATCGCGACCCCCGAGGAGAACCCATCGTCACGAACGGTCTGGCCCTGTGCAAGCTTCACCACGGTGCCTACGACTCGCTCCTCGTCGGTATCCGACCCGACTACACCATCGAGATTTCCGAAAGGCTCATGGCTGAACACGATGGTCCAACCCTGGAGTTCGGACTCAAGGCCTTCGACGGCTCCACCTTGTCTCTTCCCAAACGAGCCGAGCACCACCCCAGCCGCACCCACCTCGAGGAACGATACGAAGAGTTTCGTCGCGCGGTCTAGGCGGAACTGGCACGAGCTGACTAGGGTGACGCCCCTCCGCCTCATCCCTGGATCGGTCGGACGATCTCTGCTCAGCTGAGTGATGCTTTCCATCGTGCGCGCCGTCCTGTTGGGATGCATCTCGGTATGTCGTTCACGGATGGAGAACGCGCTCCGCGTTGCTGCTCTGGAACAGCAACTTGCGGCGTTCGAAGCGCGCCGCGTCAGGCCCAAAATCTCTCGGTTCGATCGTGTCTTCTGGATCGCATTGTTTCGGTGGTCTCCTGGCTGGCGACGGCTCTTACGTTTCGTTCAACCGGCAACAGTCATCCACTGGCACCGTGCTGGGTATCGCATCTTCTGGAAATGGCGCTCTCGGCCTGGGCGGCCACCCGTCAAGGCGGACCTCATTCAGATGATCCGAGGTCTCCATGCCGCGAATCCCTCCTGGGGAGCGCGCCGCATCGTCGACGAGCTGGACAAGCTCGGACATGTCGTGTCGGTGGCCACGGTCAGGAAGTACATGGTCACATCGATCTTCTCCGGACCCGCGCGCTCGCGCCACACTCAGTCTTGGTCGACCTTCTTGAAGAACCACGGTACGGAGCTCCTCGCGATCGACTTCCTCACGCAACACACGGCTGGTTTTCAACGTCTGTACGTCTTCATCGTCATGCATGTGGGGAGCCGAAGGATTCTTCGTGCGACCGTCACGGATCACCCTTCCCTTTTCTGGGTCAAGAATCAGCTCCGCGATCTCTTCGCTTTCCGAAACCCCTACCGTTACCTCGTTCACGACAACGACGGCATCTTCGGACAGTTCGGCCCGCGACACCGCAAAGTCTTCGGAGTGCGCTGCCACCTCGACCAATGGCTCCAGCTGATGGAAGTTCGCGGTATTCCCACACCTTACCAAGCCCCGAACGCCAACGCCTTCGTGGAGCGATTCAACCGCGCACTTCGCGAGGAGTGTCTGAACCACTTCATCTTCTTCGGTGAGCGACACCTCCAGCGCGTCCTCGACGAGTACGTGGACTTCTACAACCACGCCCGTCCTTCGCAAGGAATCGGCCGAATCCCGCATCAGCGCGACGGTCCGGCAAACTCCAACTCAGGCCCCACTCCTCTCGATCAAGTCGCAGTCCGACCGATCCTCGGCGGGCTCCATCACGACTACCATCGAGCCGTCTGAGCCCCAAGCTGCCTCGGTTGCATCCAAGCAAGCCGACGGGAGACGTGCGTCTTCGTTCGAGGAATTTGCAACCTCAAGGCAACTTTCGTCGACCTCCGCGCTCGACGAGATCACAGATCGCCCTCCATACGCACAAGGAGATGTCGAACGTCGATGTTCAAGACGGAACCGCGATTCACCAGAGCACCAGCTTGGTTTTTTCACCAATACGCCCCCGTTCTTCTTCACCTGACGGAAGGCTTCCCTGAGGTTTTGATACGTGGCCA
>CBFGUR010000071.1:0-22569 GCA_965652275.1 uncultured Polyangiaceae bacterium
ACGACGAACGAGGGCTCCTCTGCATGGCCAACCGAGGCCCCAACACGAATGGAATGCAGTTTTTCATCACGGATGCTGCCGCGCCCCACCTCGACAAGGGCTATACGATTTTCGGAAAATGTGGCCCCGACAAGGTCATCGAAACGCTGGCAAGTCAGCCCGTAAAGGGACAGCGCGCCGAGAACCCTCCCAAGATCAACAAGGTGACCATCCAGCGCAAGGGCTGACGGATAGCAACCGAGCCAAGCTCCGGTGCCCTGATGGCGCGGCCTACGATTTGGGCTAGAGGAGGACTTGTATGAGAGCTCTCTTGAAAACGAGGCCGGCCCGTCGCACGCGACCTGGCGCCGCGGTTCGGTTCGGGCTCGCCACCCACCCATTTCGGGGTGAACGTGCGAGGGACTTTCGCACTTGCAGAGATGGGCTATAGGGTCGCGCTCGTGAAAACAGGAACCTTCAAAATCAGCCTCGGCGAGCTGGACGACGGACCCAAGGAAATGTCCGGCCCCCTCAAGAGTGAGTGGGTCCGGAAGCTCCTTTCGGACACGGAAGTCGAACCGGCTGGAGAAAACGACGGGAAACTGGACGTTTTGCTCACGAAGAACGGGAGCGAGGTCCTGGTCCAAGGGCATCTCGACCTCACCGTAAGCGTGCCCTGCGCCCGCACTCTCGACCCGGCCGTCTATCGCTTGCGACCTGAGATCTTTTTGATGCTTGCCCCCGCCGGAGGCGCGGAAACGCGCGCCCACACGAGCGGATCCGGCAAGACGAGACCAACAAAAGGGTCCAAGAAGGGCGCCAGAGGTGCGAAAAAGGGCGCGTGGGACGCCGATCCCGAGCTTTCGGACGAGGATGCGGCCCGAGATACGTACGCGGGGGACCAGATCGTCCTCGACGACTTTCTGCGGGAATTCATTCTCCTGGAAATTCCCATGCTCCCTCTTCGAGAGGACTTGCGTGACGTGCCCTTTGAGGCTAACCCTCCGCTCCCCGTCGCCGGTGCCTCCGCACAGGAAGCAGCCAGAGCGGCATCGGGCCCCGGAGCCCAGACGGACGAGAAACCTCTGGATCCGAGGCTCTCTCCCCTGCGCGACCTCAAGGCTCGCCTAGAGAAAAAGGAGTAGCCCCGTGGCTCAACCCAAACGACGTACCACCAGCAGCAAGCGCGACATGCGACGCGCCAACCACGACAAGGTGACCCCGCCCCAGCTCGGCGTCTGCCCGAACTGTTCGGCAGCCGTGCTCCCACACCGGGTTTGCCCCTCCTGCGGCCACTACAAGGGCCGTCAGTTGGTGGGCGAAGCCAAGGCATAATCCGCCCTTGTGACACAGCAAGCCCCGCTCGGAGGCGGGGCCGGACGGAGCTGTCGATCAGAAAACCGGCGCATCCCGGCGAGAGTCGGGAGTGCGCCCTTTTTGCGATTTCGGGACCACCGTCGATCCCGGATCGAGTACGAGCTGAGGAGACACGAACATGACTATCGCATGGCTGTTCCCAGGCCAAGGAGCCCAGAAGGTGGGCATGGGCCGCGACCTGTACGAGACGAGCAAGAAGGCGCGTGAAGTCTTCGAGCGCGCGGACGAGGCCCTCGGCTTTCCGATTTCGAAGCTATGCTTCGACGGGCCCGAAGACGAACTCACCCTGACCAAGAACACGCAGCCAGCGATCGTCACGACTAGCGTCGCAGTGCTCGAGGCCCTGAGGGAGCGCATGCCAGAGCTCCCGCCTCCGGCGTTCGTAGCTGGGCATTCGCTGGGCGAATACAGCGCCCTCGTCGCAGCCGGAGCGCTCTCCATCGAAGACGCCGTGCGCATCGTCCACCTACGTGGGTCAGCGATGCAGGAAGCGGTCCCTGCCGGCAAAGGCGGTATGGCGGCAATCATGGGAGGCGACGCCGAGGCGGTCGAAGCGCTTTGTCGCGATGCAGCAGAGGGTGAGCCTCTCTCTCCGGCAAACTTCAACGCGCCGGGCCAGATCGTCATTGCCGGCGCTGCCGAAGCGGTCGCGCGAGCCCAGACGCTCGCCAAAGAACGCTCACTGAAAGCGATCCCGCTCAAGGTGAGCGCGCCCTTTCATTGCGCCCTGATGAGGCCCGCAGCTGAAAAGGTCCGCGCCGCGCTGGCCGATATCGAGATATCGGAGCCAACCATCCCGATCATCGCTAACGTCACGGCACAGCCGAACCAGAGCGCTGAAGGCGTCTCGGATCTTCTGGTCCGGCAGGTCGACTCGGCGGTTCTTTGGGATCGTTCCGTCCAGCGCATGGCAGTAGAGGGGGTGACAAAGGCCCTCGAGATCGGCCCCGGCAAAGTGCTCGCGGGTTTGGTCAAGCGAATCGACAAGAACATCGCCGTCTCGTCCGTGGGGACTGTCTCGGATCTCGAGTCGATCGGCACGTTTTTTGGCTGAACTTCGCCGCGAATTCGTCGCTTCGGCGAGAAGTACGCTCGTTTTGCTCGAAGAACGGAAAAAATGGCCTGGTTGAACCAAAGCTTCGGGGATTTTTGCTTCCGTTCGGGAGCGCTCCCAGGTAAACCCGCCGCGCCCGGAGGGAGTCGTTTCTACTCCTCTGGGGTCTTGGTGACTCATGTTTGACCTTTCAGGAAAATTCGCCCTCGTGACAGGCGGCTCGCGCGGTATCGGCGCTGCGACCTGTCGCGCTCTCGCTGCCCAAGGCGCCTACGTGGTGGTGGGCTACGTTCGTGGTGAGGAAGCCGCCAAACAGACGCTCGAGAGCATCGAGAAGGCGGGCGGTAAGGGTGAGACACTCCAGATCGATGCAGCCGATTTTGCGGCAAGCGAGAAGACCGTCATCGATCTGGCAAAGAAGCTCGGCGGGCTGGACATCCTCGTCGTGAGCGCCGGAATTGCGATCGACGGCCTGATGATGCGCCTCAAGGAAGAGGACCTGCACCAGACCCTCACCGTGAATTTGGGCGGGGCGGTGGCTGCCGCAAAAGGGGCGCTCAAGACGATGATGCGAGCCAAGAAAGGCCGGGTGGTTTTCCTCTCGAGTGTGGTTGGTGAAGCTGGCAATGCGGGCCAAACGGCTTATGCAGCCTCCAAGGCGGGACTGCTCGGTGTCACCAAGAGCTTGGCCAAGGAGTACGCGTCCAGAAACATCACGGTGAACTCGGTCACACCAGGCTACATCGCGACGGACATGACGGCGGCCCTGAACGACGAGCAGCGCGCGGCGATGCTGACGGGCGTCCCTTTGGCTCGACCCGGAACGCCCGAGGAAATCGGCGCCACCATTGCATTTTTGGCTTCGGACGAGGCCGGCTACATCACCGGGCAGGCCCTTCGGGTCAACGGTGGCATGTACATGTAATCCAACACTTCCCTGCACCCATTTCGGGTGCCCAGCTCTTCAACCAATCCAAACCATCCAAAGAACTTTGAGCCGCTCATCGGCTCCCGGAGGAATCAAAAATGTCAGAGGGACGCGACGTACTCGCCGAAGTAAAGAAGATCATCAAAGAGCAGCTCGATGTAGAAGAAGCGGACATCAAGCCCGAATCTGCGTTCATCGACGACCTCGGAGCGGACTCCTTGGGTCTGGTTGAACTCGTTCTCGCATTCGAAGAAGCATTCGAGATCGACATCCCCGACGAGGAGACCGAGAAGATTCGGACCGTGGCCGACGCAGTCGACTACATCCAAAAGCACTCCTGATATTCAATCCCGGGTGTTCGCGCTCCACCGGAAACCAAACCGGTGGAGCGTCGAGAGTCCCGGATCGGAACCGTTCCCATTCGGAGCGGTTCTTCGCTTTTCCGTCATCAGGACCACTGTCAGTCGTTATTCATGGAACGGGTTGTCATAACAGGTGTAGGGCTCGTCACTCCGCTCGGAGTGGGGACGGAGGCCACGTGGTCCTCGATCCTTGCCGGTAAGAGCGGCGCGGGACCGATCACGCAGTTCGAGACCGACGAGCGATTTCCGACGCGCATCGCCGCAGAAGTGAAGGGCTTCGATCCCACCGACTTCATGGAAAAGAAGAAGGTGAAGGAGTGTGCCCGCTTCATTCCTTTCTCCTTGGCGGCCACGAAGATGGCTCTCGAACAGTCCGACTTGGGGCTCACCGACGAAGAACGCGAAGAGGTGGGAGTCTTCATCGGCGTGGGAATGGGAGGCCTCGAAGCCCTTCAGGACTGCAGCCTGGTGCTGGACAAGAAGGGGCCCAAGCGGATTAGTCCGTATCTCATCCCAAGCCTCATCGCGAATATGGCCGCCGGTCAGGTGTCTATCGCTCACGGATTTTGCGGACCTTCGTTCGCTCATACGAGTGCCTGCTCATCGAGCGCACATGCACTTGGTGAAGCGGTACGGTGGATCCAGTACGGACGATCAGAGGTCATGATTGCCGGCGGCGCGGAGGCGACGATCGCCGGTATCGGCATCGCGGGTTTTGCCGCGATGTTTGCCCTGAGTCGACGCAACGACGAGCCCGAGCGCGCCAGCCGACCGTGGGATGTCGATCGCGACGGCTTCCTGTGTGGAGAGGGCGCCGGCACCTTGGTGCTCGAGTCCCTGACGCGCGCCAAGAAGCGCGGCGCCAACATCCTGGCAGAGGTTACCGGATACGCCGCAACGAGCGACGCGTTTCACATCACCAAGCCGACTCCCGACGCCAAAGGGGCGATCCGCGCGATGACCAAGGCGCTGGCGGATGCAAAGCTTTCGCCAGAGAATATCGACTACATCAACGCCCATGGCACGTCGACTCCGCCTGGAGATCTCGCCGAGGCCCAGGCGGTCATGAGGGTGTTCGGAGCCCACGCGACCGACCACAAGATGTGGGTGAGCTCTACGAAGAGCATGATGGGACATCTACTCGGTGCTGCAGGCGCGGTGGAAGCCGCCGTTTCAGTGCTGGCGCTAGAGCACAGCGTCGTGCCCCCAACAATCAACCTGGACAACCAAGATCCGGCCTGTCCGCTGGATTTCGTGCCGCACGAAGCAAGGCAGCGTGAACTCACTCATGTCATGTCGAACTCTTTCGGATTCGGCGGCACCAACGCAACCCTCGTACTGTCCAAATACCGGGGCTGAATGAACGAGCGCGAAAGTCGACGACTCGATAACGAGCGACCGGATTGGACGAGTTCAGTGACCTGGACGAGTCAGCGGAGGTCGACGAGCCCGGGAAACCAATCGGGCAGCGACGTGAATCAACGAACAATGCCCTCGAACGAGGTGCAGGCTCTCGGGACGACGTTTCGCCCCCGCCTTTTTTCTAGGGGTGCGAAGGCTCCTCGCCAATTGCCCTCGGTCATCTGAATGCTCTGCCCGTATTGCAAAGAGATGGACAGCAGAGTCGTCGATTCACGGCTCGCATCAGGTGGCGCGGCCACCTGGCGACGCCGCGAATGTGACCAGTGCAAGAAGCGTTTCACCACGTATGAACGCGTCGAGCTCGTCCTTCCGACGATCGTCAAGCGCGATGGGAAACGGCAGCCGTTTCAGCGTGAGAAGGTGATCAAGTCCCTCATGATTGCTTGCAGCAAGCGGCCGGTCACCCAAGAACAGCTCGACGAAACGGCGGGCGCCATCGAACACGAACTCTCGCTTTTGGGTGAGAAGGAGATCCCGGCGAAGACGATCGGCGAACGGGTGATGGCGCGTCTGAAAGACCTCGACGAAGTCGCCTATGTGCGCTTTGCAAGCGTTTACAAGAGCTTCCGGGACATCGACGAGTTCATGGCAGAGGTGGGAAACCTGGCCCAAAAACGTCCCGGCGAGAGCGCCGACTGAGTCAACATTTCCTTTCGATTTCGGTCACTTCCGGCACCTCACCGGGAACGGCCTCCCCCCTTTCATTGCCAGAGCAGTTGCCGTAGGTTCCGCCCGTGAGCAAGTTCGACGAAGAACTGATGGCCAAGGCCATCGAGATCGCCAAAAAGGGCGATCCGGCCCCCAACCCACATGTGGGGTGTATCGTCGTTCAGGAGAAGGGCGACACCTACGAGATCGTCGGGCAAGCCCACCACGAAGAGGTCGGTCAAGATCACGCCGAGGTGGCCGCCCTGCGCGCAGCTGGCGACAAGGCACGAGGATCGACCGTGTACGTCACGCTGGAGCCGTGCAATCACGACGGACGCACCCCGCCCTGCGTCGTTGCCCTTCTCGCGGCTGGGGTCAAGCGCGTCGTCATCGGATGCAAGGACCCGAACCCCAACGTCGTCGGAGGCGGAGCGGCGAAGCTTCGGCAAGCTGGAATCGAGGTGACCGAAGACGTCAAGGCCGTCGAAGCCCGCCGACTGATCGAGCCTTGGACCCGGTTCATCACCACGGGATCGAGCTACCTCACCTTGAAACTTGCGCTGTCTCTGGACGGACGTATCGCGACCAAGACCGGCGAAAGCAAGTGGATCACCTCGAGTGAATCGCGAGCATTCGGACATCAGTTGAGGGCCCGCCACGACGCCGTCATGGTCGGGATCAACACCGTCATCGCCGACGATCCACGACTCACGGTACGTGCTGGAACTGGCCGCAACCCGGTACGTGTTATCGTCGACAGCAAGCTCCGGACACCGCTGGACCGTCACATCGTCAAAACGGCGGGTGACGTGTCCACTTGTGTACTCACGACCGAGCAGGCCGATGACGAACACCGAAAGGCTCTCGAGGACCGGGGGCTCAACATCATCACCCTACCGTCGACGGCCGAAGGGCGCTGCGACATGAAAGCCGCCCTCGTCGAACTCGCAAAACGTGAGGTGGTGAGTGTGCTGTGCGAGGGCGGAGCCGAGCTCGCAGGAAGCCTGCTTGCCGACCAGCTCGTTCGCCGTCTCCATGCTTTCGTCGCCCCCATCCTCTTGGGGCCTCGGGGTCGAGCGGGTGCCGTCGACTGGGCAGGGCCAGAGTCTCTCTCAACGGCTCCCCGCATCGCCGAGCCGACGTGGGCTCTGCACGGCAACGACGCCCACGTGACCGGTGCGTTGATCTATCCGAAATCACCACAGGAGAGCTGAGCCGCGAGGCTGCCCTTCGGAGATTTGCCCGGCCCCGGGTCCGGTGATACGAAAATCAGGTTATGGCCATTCTTCCCATCCTCACCTACCCGGATCCGCGCCTCAAGGCAGTGGCAGAACCCATCGCCGAAGTGACGGACGAGATCCGGCAACTGGCGGAGGACATGGCTGAAACGATGTACGCGGCACCGGGAGTTGGACTGGCCGCGAACCAGGTGGGCGTGCTGAAGCGGATCTTCGTGATCGACATCGCCGACGAAGACGAGCCCAGCGATCTCAAGGTGTTCATCAACCCGGAGATTCTGGAGCTCGACGGGGAGCAGTTCTTCCCCGAGGGTTGCCTTTCGTTCCCGGGAGCTTCCGAGGACATCAAGCGGGCTGCGACCGTCAAGGTGCGCGCGCTCGATGAAAAAGGAAACCCATTCGAGCTCTTTGCGGACGGCCTGATGGCGGTAGCGATCCAGCACGAGAACGACCACCTCAATGGGGTCTTGATGATCGACAAGGTGGGCACCTTGAAGAAGCGTAAGATCAGCCGCCAAGTGCAAAAGGCGGTCGCTGAACAACGCGCGTAGACAAGTCCGGAGTCGGTCTCGACGCAGGCCGAGGCTGCTGCGCTCGAGCAGCAAATGGCCCTCGCGGAGCCGGGTGTTTTCCCTTTGGGGCACTCCGGTTGCGCGCGCCGTTAGGAAGATCGGCGGCGGGGCAAGTTTATCTGCTCAAGACGACTGACGCGCGGGGCGCTGAATCGGGTGAACGCCACTAGCGCGAGCGGATGAAGAGCGACGAGTCGACACGCATCCCGAGTGCTTGAAGCTGGCCTGCGACACGCGGCGTGTGGCCTGAGGGTACGAAGCTTCCCTCGACAGCGCCTCCTGCCGCGACCCTCGAAACCGCGAAACGGAAGATGTCTTCGACACGGATCCCGCCAGCACCATCGGAGTTCAGCTCACCGATTCGAAGCACCCGCACGCGACCATCACGGAGCCGCGTCACTTCAATCACGACATCGAATGCGCTGAGAACCCATCCCGACGCGGCTTCGAGCGTCATCCCCTTCCTTTCCGCCACGATGTCCGCGGGAAGACGAACCAAACCACGGTTGAGGTTTGCGGCTTGGAGGGTGGCCAAGAGCCCGCTCATCCCAGAGCCCGTCGCCTCGAGAATGGCTGCGGAGAATTCAGGGCTATTGAGCGTCACCGCCAAGCGGGCCTGGCGAACGCTCGAGGCAACCTCGAGAAGGCGGCGTGGATCACCTTCGTAGTGGGAGAGGTCGAGGCGGATTGCGCCCTCGCTGTGCGCAGTCACATCATCGAAGTCGGTAGCCGCAACGATCCTCTCGTGGCTCGCCGCGGCGCAAAGCGCCGAAAGCAGAATGTAGGAGCCCTCGTCCGGTGGCCCAACGACCAGGAGGTTGAGGTGTCCGGCGACACATTGCCCGAGGAAGGTGGCCATTCCGCGCGAGATCGCGCCCCTCCGGACGAGATCATCCAAGGAGCTTGCGATTTTTCTCGGCTTACGCAGGTTGAAGAGCGGTCCAGTGGGGCTGACTGCTCCTCGTACGATCGAGATGCGAGTACCGTCTCGCAGGACTCGCTCCGCGACCTGTTCGTCCTCCAGGGGCTGCCCCTCGCTGGCGCAGATCCGCTGCAGCGCGAGTTCGAATGTCTTCGGAAGTGAAAATCCGGGAGGAAAAGGTTGTTGGCGACCATCTCGCGTTCCGGTGAGGTCGTCGTAACGAGCCGCCGAAATCGAGGAGACCGCTGGATCATCGAGAAGCTCCCTGAGCGGCCCCCAACCCAAGATCTCCTCAACGGCTTGATCGGAAACCGCCTCTGGAGATGTCCCAACGGGGATCTGTCCCCCGACGAGCAGCTGATCAACGACCGCCTCGACCTTCGTCTGGACTACAGAAGCGTAGGCCTCGTCCGGCTTGAGTTGGGGGTGGCCAACTTCGGACAGCACGCTGGAGACGGTGTGCGCCACTGCCCGCCGGTGACCCGACGCCATGTCGGAAAACTTCTGGCCGGGACTACTGGAATCGCCGGTAGAATCCGCGAAACCGCGAGGTGCAGAAGACGGTACGCGAGATGTAGCGGTCGACGAAACTGGAACTGACGAAGCTCGGGATAGCTCTTGGGAGCCGGTCAGCTCCTCCCAGCTGGACGAGCTGAAGTGAGCCCCCTCCCCTGGCTCGGGCTTGAGTGTTCCACCCTCGGGGACATCATGGGACGCAGTGGGGGTCGGTGGGGAGTCCTCGAAATCGTGCGACGGAAGTGAGTCGAGGTCGGTGGGCACGATTTGAATGATGAAGTCACCGACGTAGACGCGATCATCCTCCCGGATGATGGTCGCCTGCGCGATCCTTCTCCGGTTCACGTAGGTGCCGTTCGTGCTGTTCAGATCGGCAACGATGAATCGTCCTTCACGATACAAGATCCGAGCGTGACGTTTCGAAACATTGCCCTTCGGAAGGACGAGGTCGTTCCCTTGGACACGGCCGAGGGTGATCTCGTCACCCTGGAAAGTCTGACGACGCTCCGCTCCCCCTTTCTCCGAAATGAGGAGGGTGAACTGATGGGCTTCTGAAGCGGGATCCGCAGTCACGTGAGACTCCAGATCTCCCAACAGGCGTAAGAGATGTCAATTCGCCGGGCCGGATATCGCAGGAGGCCCACCCGACCCAATAGGAGCGCCGACAATGTAGTCAGAAGAGTTATTGACGTGAAAAACGCGAGCGCCCGCTGTTCTTCACTCGGCGGCGGCCTCGGCCCGGACATCGGATGCGACGCATGACAGCAGCTCACCTGCAAACGCCATGATGTCGGTGTCCGAGAGGCCGCCTCGTCGCAGCTCGCGATAAGTGTCGCGCGCCCAGTCTCCGGGAGCCCGCGGCTCCTCGCCCGCGCGTGCTTCCGTGGTCATCCCTTGGACGTCTGAGTTCGGTAGTGCTGTCACCTTGCGTCTCCTGAATTCGAGTTACGTTGGAATTGCCGCAATTTGGTCAAACCAGCGTTGATATCTCTCGAGGCGGTTTCGCCTCTCTCGCCCGACTGATTCAAGAAGAGTGCCGAAAGCGCGAATTTTTCTGAATTCAGCGGTTCTGCAAGAACTTGTCTCTGCCGGTTCCGGTGAGACTGCCAGGAAAAGCGTAGGCGCCTATGCACTTCTCACGGGGCGGGTGCACGCCCCTACGCAGTCGATCAGTTAGCTGGTCGAACCAGCGTAATTTCGTCCGGACCAACTTCAGGCTGCATATTTTGCAGCGAGCTCGCGAGACGGGCGATCGACGCGACAGAGTACACTGGTGATGAGCTCGCGCCCGCCTTGAGCAAAGTAGAGGGCTTCGCCGACTTCAGGACCGTTTTCCACGGGAATCGCCTCCCCGTTCTTCAGGACCTTCACACCGCCAGAGAGTCGACGACCGACCGCGAGGTGCCCCTCGAGCCACTGTTCCGTGCGGCGATCGCGCACTGCCACGCACAGGTCGTCGACGAGGAAGTACTCCGTGTTGCGGGTGACGAACATCTTGTTGCGACGCCGTTCAGGTCCACTGAAATCTGCTCTTGCGCTCATGGGGGCAGTTTCTTCCTTCGACGCGCCCGGGCAAACTTTTCTGCGACAGTTACCTACATCGCGGTCGTTGATGAGGCCGATGCCATATTCGGCGAGTCCAAGTGGGTCGAGGCAGCGACGACCGGCCGCCGGTCCGATTTCCAGCAGTCACCGGATTGACGATGGCTCGACACACGACATCGTGGAACTGCTGCGCCCCAAGCTGCGCACAGACTTCACGGACCGTTTCGCAATTCGTCTCACTGCCCATGGCGCTTTGCGCTTCGACGAACGAACGCGTGTGCCCTGGGGCTGAGGCGAGCCCAGGCGGAGCCGACGGGCGATCGTCTCGCTCTACCCCACGTACTCGTCGAATGAAGCTTGCCGGAAAGCGACCCATACCCCGACGACGCTTGGCGCCTCTCGTCTCATGATCTGCGTCGAGGATCTCCCCGACTCCAATCTCCTCCACGTGGGTCATCGCTTTCCCCGAATCCGGACACACTGAAGAGCGGGCCCGACGGACGACTGAGCCGTCCACTAAAAATAGGAGCTCGTCTCCACCCGATCGAACGATCCGGTGCGGCGCGGCGTCGACGCGATGATGACAACTGCGCGTCACCCGGGCACTCGAGGCTTGGGCGCGCCAGACTCGGAGCCGCGAGTATGCCCAAGCAAGCACAGCAACGTTCGTCAATACGGATCAGCCGCTCAGATGTTCCCATTCGACGCGCGCGACGGAATGAAGTTCGCGAAGTGGTGGGACAGCATCGAAAGTCGCGCGAACCGTCACGCGTTGACACTCAGCTTGGTGCTGTGGAAGGTGCGCGCTCACTCTGAGGCTCGAGATGGGTCGGAAGAAGAAGTCGGAAGAGAAAATCATTCATGTCGTCTTCGGACCTGGCGGTGGCCGTTGGGATCCGGAGAAGTTCGCCAAGCCTCGCGCTAGCGAAGATGCGTCCGACCGCGACGTCGGGCCAGTGACCGATGTGTTCACGCGTGGAGAGATCCAGCGCCTCATCGGGCTGTCCGAATCTCGACTTCGCACGCTCGACCGGGCTGGCGCCGTTTCGCCGAGTTCCCGTAGGAGGGGGCGACGAGCCTACGATTTCTCGGACCTCATCGCCCTGCGCGCCGCGAAGTCACTCCTGGATCAAAACGTCCGGCTTCGCGACGTCACCCGCGCGATCTCACTGTTGCGGGCGGAGCTCCCCAAGATCAAGAGCCCCCTACACGAACTCCGCATCGTCTCCGACGGCCGACGAATCGTCGTCCAAAGCGACATCGGAGACTACGAGCCGATCACGGGACAGATGATGCTGGACCTCGAGGTGAAGGAACTGCGAGACGACGTCGTAAGAGTGCTTCGCCCTGCAGCCGGCCGGGATCGAGCCAAACGCGCGTACGATCTCTACTTGAAGGCGAGCAAGCTGGACGAAGATCCTGCAACGATGGACGAAGCCGTGAAGCTTTACGAGGAGGCCATCGAGCTGGATCCCTGGCTCTCCATCGCGCTCACGAATCTGGGAAACATCGCCTTCCGTCGACAAGACATCTCGACGGCCGAGGCCTACTACCGACAGGCTCTCGAAGTCGACGCGACCCAACCGGAAGCACAGTACAACCTAGGCTACCTCATGCTCGAAAGAGGCCTCCCTCAGCAGAGCATCGATTTTTTCATTGGCGCGCTCGAGGCGGACCCTCAATTTTCAGACGCGTACTTCAACTTGGCCATGGCCTACGAGCAGTCGGGTGAGCGTGAGAAGGCGCGCCCTCTTTGGCAGAGTTACATCGCCCTCGAACCTCACGGAACGTGGACGGAGATAGCTCGCAGACATCTGTAGCTTTCACCCCCAACCTCCGCGTGCGCTCCGGCGGCTCCCACTTGGTCGCCGGGGGTGCTGGGCGCGCCTCGCTAACGGACGAACTTGCCCCGAATGCGCTTGTCCGCCGCTGACCCCAGCTGGGGTGCCCCTTCGCAATCTTCGAACCGGAGCCCTGGGCGAATGCCTCAAAACGGGACTTTATGGTCGCGAACGGGCATCTGCGCACGGACGCTCTCGACGCGATTCAGATCGACATCGGCCAGGGCGAATCCGAGACCCGGTTCCTCTCTTTCTGCGACGATCTCTCCCCACGGATCGACGATCAAGGCATGACCGAAGGTTTCTCGGTTTCGGGGGTGAGCTCCCTGTTGCGCAGCGGCAACGACCCAGCACTGGGTTTCGATGGCCCTTGCTCTGAGTAGCACGTGCCAGTGTGCCTTCCCCGTGGTTCGGGTAAAGGCAGCGGGAACCGTTATGATCTTTGCACCATTGTCGGCCATCCATTGGTAGAGCTGAGGAAAACGCAGGTCGTAGCAAATGCTGAGACCGACGGGCGCACCGTATACGTTCGCTATCACCGGCTCCGAGCCGGGATGAGTGGCAGAGCTCTCGTTCCAGGTGGTGCCATCGTGCAGTTCGACGTCGAACAGGTGAAGCTTTCGGTACGATGCGATGAGCTTACCGTCTTCCCCGAACACTGCGCTCGTGTTGAACGGACGGGAGGTGTCCGGACTCTTCTCTGGAAGACCTCCAGCGACGATACAAACGGAGTTCTCTCGACACCATCTCGCGACGTTGTCTTGAATGATACCCCCCGCCCCAAGAACTTCCGCCAAGAGAGGCTTACCCTCCTCGGGGCCCAGGTAGGCAAATGCCTCGGGGAGCACGATGAGCTCCGCACCGGCCTCGGCAGCTTGCCGAACGAGAGCTTCGGCGTCGCGGAGATTCGCTTCGACGTTTTCCTGGCTACAGAGCTGAAGGGCCGCGACTTTCATCGTCGGGATACTACAGCACATCTCGAAATGGGGTGCGCGAAAAGACGCGGCTCAGACCTCTACCCGAGCGCTCTCGACCACTCCGCGGATGCGTTCTAGAGTCGGAAAGACGATGAACGACGGCAGTACCGGAGCGATGCAGAACTTCAGCGGGAGTTCGCTCGGTGGCGCGAAGACGCCAATAGCAGGACTGGTGTTGCTCTACGCAGAGGGATACGGCGCTCTGCCCGCAGCTATCCCACTCACCAAGAAACCCGTCGTGCTTGGGCGCGACGTCGCGTCGGACATTCCCCTTTTGGTGACCGCAGTTTCGCGCCGTCACGCCGAAATATCGTTCTCTCGCGGCGGATATTTGGTGAAGGACCTCGGGTCCACCAACGGGACCTTGGTCGACGGTCAAAGGATCGACGAGGCCACGTTGGAGCCCAATGGGGAGCTCCGCGTCGGCGACGTCATCTTCAAATTCGTCGAGCGTGGAGCTGAAGAACACGCCCACTACGGCATCGATGGTCGCATGCGCGACGGCTTCGAGCGCGCCACGAGAGAAGGCTCGAGCCTGATCGGGGGCTATCAGATGGATATCGTGAGCGCAGCTCTCGAGCAAATCGCGCGCAGTGAACTGTCGGTGCTCGTACTCGGGGAAAGCGGTACCGGCAAAGAGGTAGCTGCCCGTGAAATCCACGAAAAAAGCGGGAGAAAAGGCCGCTTCGCCGCGATCAACTGTGCAGCTTTGCCGGACAATCTGATCGAAAGCGAACTCTTCGGTTACAAGAAGGGCGCGTTTTCGGGCGCGGATCGCGACAAGGTAGGGCTCGTGCAATCCGCCGATGGTGGCACGCTGCTTCTGGACGAGATTGGGGACATGCCGAGTGCAGCGCAAGCGAAACTACTTCGCGTGCTCCAGGCCAAGGAGGTGATGCCCGTAGGCGCCACCAAACCGGAGCCCGTGAACGTCCGCATCGTCGCTGCGACGCACCGTGATCTTGGGAGATTGCAGAGAGAGGGAAAGTTTCGCCGCGACCTGTTCGCGCGCCTGAACGAGTTTGCGATTCATCTCCCTCCCCTCCGTGACCGGAAGGAGGACATCTTCCAGCTCGCGCGCTTCTTCCTCACGCGGCACGGGCGACCGGAGCTGGCGATGACGTTCCCCTTCGTGGCGGGCCTGCTTCATCACGACTGGCCTTACAACGTGCGCGAGCTGGAGTCGGCCATCAAGCGCGCTGCGGCGCTCTCCAGCGTCGGTGTCTTGACGGAAGAACATCTCCCAGAGAGCGTCAAACAGGCGATCGAGGACTACGCCGCGGCGCCCCGTCCGAGCTCTACTCTGGAAACTCCGACGGAAGAAGAGCTGCGGGAGCTGCTGCGGGACGAGGAAGGCAATGTGGCCGCAGTCGGTCGAAGGCTCGGAAAGGCGAGAATGCAGGTTCACCGCTGGATGAAGCGGTACCGCATCGATGTCGACGATTACCGATGAGGTTCGAAGACCCGCCGTCGGGTTGACCCGCCCCGCGACCAGGGTTACGGGCACGGCGGAATACCTGTTCAGGTATTGCGAGGACTCTCTTGGCTACAAAACGCTCTTCACGAAGCACTCTCGACAAGATCACAGGCGACAGAACGAGCAAGAAAAGCTCGAAGAAGGCCTCCGGCAAGTCCGGTGGTCAGGGCGGAGGTGGATCCGGGAAGAAACCCGACCCCTTCGAGAACGCTTCGGGTGATCCCTCACCGCTGCACGACATCGCGCGTAGTCGCTACCTCAATTACGCGCTCTCGGTGATCACGTCGCGAGCATTGCCGGACGTGCGTGACGGGCTCAAGCCCGTCCAGCGACGCATCCTTTACACGATGTGGGGACAGCGCCTCACCGCCGAGGCGAAGCACCGCAAGTGCGCCAAGGTGGTCGGCGACGTGATGGGTAACTATCACCCTCACGGTGACGCCGCGATCTACGACGCTCTGGTTCGAGTTGCTCAACCGTTCTCTCTGCGCGTCCCGCTGGTCGACGGTTCCGGCAACTTCGGCTCGCTCGACGGTGATGGCGCTGCAGCGATGCGCTATACGGAATGCCGCCTCGCGGCCGCGGCGGCGCCGCTACTCGAGGAGCTCGGACAAGATACGGTCCCATTCCGCCCCAACTACGACGGAACGAAGACCGAGCCGGTCGTTCTTCCTGCGAAGATTCCGCACCTTCTCATCAATGGAGCGAGCGGGATCGCGGTCGGGATGGCGACGAACATCCCCCCGCACAACCCGGAGGAAGTATGCCAAGCCAGCATTCGGCTCCTCGACGCGCTCCTCGATGACAAGGAGCTATCGAACCGCGAGCTCTGTCGCACGGTCAAAGGCCCAGACTTTCCGACAGGTGGACAGATCATTTCCAGCCCGGAGGAAATCAAAGCCGTCTACGAGACCGGTCAGGGAACTCTCAAGGTACGGGCTACTTACGAGCTACCGGAGCCCAGCCGCGGCACGGCATTGATCGTCATCACGAGTATCCCCTACGGCGTCAACAAGGCCACGCTCGTCGAGCGCATCGCCGATGTGGTGACGTCGAGGAAGATGCCCCTCATCTCGGACGTCCGCGACGTTTCGGCGGACGACATTCGCATCGAAATCGAATTGAAGAAGGGGGCCGACCCACAGAAGGTTCTGTCCTACCTCTACAAGAACACCCCTCTACAAACGAACTTCTCGTGTAATCTGACCTGCCTCGTACCCACCGAAAACGAAGAGGTCGGTCGTCCCGAGCGCTTGGACCTGCACTCGATCCTTTGGCATTTCCTGCATTTCCGGATGGAAGTCGTCACCAGGCGCCTGGAGCACGAACTTCGGGCGTTGGAGAAGCGCATTCACATCCTGGAAGGCTTCGAAACGATCTTCGATGCCCTGGACGCGATCCTGAAGATCATCCGCCAGAGCGACGGCAAGGCGGACGCGGCGACGAAGATCATGAGCAAGTTCTCCCTCGACGCAGAGCAGACCGACGCCATCTTGGAGCTGAAACTGTATCGCCTCGCGAAACTCGAAATCCTCGTGATTCAGAAGGAGCTCAAGGAAAAACGGGGCCGAGCACGGGCCATCAAGAAGCTGCTCAACGAGCGCTCGGGACAGGGTCGTTGGGGCATCGTCCGGGAGGAAATCGCCGAGGTTGCAAGCGCCCTGCGAGCCTCGGGAGGGAAGCGACGCACGATCATCGAAGCCGCCGGCAGCGAACCCGAGCTCTCGGCGGAAGATCTGATCGTGGCCGAAGACGCGCATGTGCTCGTGACGACGGACGGGTGGATCAAACGGCAGCGGGAGATCAAAGACGTGAAGACGACTCGACTCCGGGAGGGTGACGCAGTGCTCGCCTGTTTCGCAGGGTCGACCACGGCCACCGCGCTATTCCTCTCGAATCTCGGGACGGCGTACACGATGCGCATCGCCGACATCACGGCGACGACGGGATATGGAATCCCGATACAGAAGCATTTCAAGCTCAAAGACGGCGAAAAGGTCGTCGCAGCTTTCTCGCTCGACAAGCGGGTCGTCGGAGACCTGAGCGAGGTCGAAGGCTACTTCCCCGAGACTTTCGGGTTTGCCGCGACGAGCGACGGCCTTGCAGCGACCTTCGGCCTCAGCACTTTCGCAGAGCCAAGCACCAAGGCCGGTCGACGCTTTCTGAAACTGAACCCGGATCAAGAAGTGGTCGGAGCCGATCTGGTGCAAGGAGACGAAACGATCATTGCCGCGACGGTCGATCGTCGAGTCCTCCTCACCGCGGTGGACCAAGTCAACTACTTGTCCGGTCCGGGCAAGGGCGTTTCCCTGATCAAGCTCGGGGCGGGTGACCGGGTCCTCGGTACGCGCGCCGTGAGCTCCCCCACGGAAACGCTCACGGTGAAGACCAGCATGGGCGGTGAGCAACGGATCAATACTGCCAAGTACGAGCCTTCGAGCCGCGGCGGCCGTGGTCGAGAGGTCATCAAGCGCGGAAAATTGACCGAGGTCGTCCTCGACGAAGTCGAAGCCCCTGAATCATTCGAATGACCGCACGACCTTCGCAAGCTCCGCTCCCTCCCCCCCTTTCGTTTCCTTGAATCACCATGGCTAAAGAATACAGCGCCAAAGACATTACAGTCCTCGAGGGTCTCGAACCGGTCCGCAAACGCCCGGGCATGTACATTGGCGGAGTGGGCTCCGCCGGCCTCCATCACCTCGTCTGGGAGGTTCTCGACAACTGCATCGACGAGGCAATGAACGGTCACGCCTCCGACATCCAAGTCATCCTTCACGCGGACGGACGCAGCATCACCATCTCGGACAACGGACGCGGCATTCCCGTCGACATCCACCCCAAGCTCAAGCGTTCTGCTCTTGAAATCATCTTCACGACTCTCCACGCCGGGGGGAAGTTCGAAGGTCAGAACTACAAGACGTCCGGGGGACTTCACGGCGTCGGAGCGTCGGTCGTCAACGCCCTTTCGACCAAACTCGTGTGTACCGTCAAGCGCGACGGCAAGGAGCACACCATGGAGTTTGCTCGTGGCGTTCCTCAAGGGAACCTGAAGAAGGGTGGCGCGGTCCGTGGCACCGGGACGACAGTCTACTTCCACCCCGACCCGACCATTTTCCCTCGTACAGAGTTCAATTCTGCCACGATTCGCGAACGGATTGACGTCGCAGCATTCCTCCATCGTGGACTCAAGATCACGTTCACCGATGAAAAGGAAGGAACGAAGGAAACGTTCCATCACGAAAACGGCATCAAGGACTATGTCGGTCGGTTGCGCGAAGAGCGCCGCGCCAAATCCGTCCACGAAGCCACGTTCCTGCTGGAGAAAGACGGCGACATTGGGATCCAGGTGGCTCTCATGTGGACCGAGTCCACGGACGAGTACGTCAAGAGCTACGTGAACGGCATCCCGACGGGTTCGGGCGGTACTCACGAGAACGGCTTGCGTTCGGGCATGGCGAAGGCCGTTCGCAACTACATGGAGACCCATGGACTGACGCCTCGGGGGCTCAACGTGTCGGCGGACGACATCCGCGAAGGTCTCATTGCCGTGCTGAGCACATTCGTGACCGAACCCCAGTTTCAGGGACAAACCAAGGACCGACTCAACAACCCCGAGCTCCAGCCGGCGGTCGACTCCGCAGTGCGGCCCGCACTAGAAAGCTGGCTGAACAACAATCGCACGACGGCCGAACAGATCGTCACGCGCATCATCCTCGCGGCTCGGGCGCGAGAGGCCTCTCGCGCTGCTTCGGCCTCGATCTCCAGAAAAACGGCCACCAGCGGCAAACTCACGCTCCCCGGCAAGCTCGCCGATTGTACTCAAAACGACAGGCGAAACACCGAGCTGTTCATCGTGGAGGGTGACTCCGCAGGCGGCTCAGCCAAGCAAGGGCGCGAGCGCACCAAGCAGGCGATCCTTCCCCTCCGTGGAAAGGTATTGAATACCGAAAGTCTGAGCTTGGCGAAGGTTCTGGAGAACAGGGAGCTGAGTGACCTGGTCACGGCCCTCGGTTGCGGAATCGGTAAGACGTTCGATGCAACGAAGCTCCGTTACGAGCGCATCATTCTACTCGCCGATGCCGATTCCGATGGCCATCACATCACGACTCTGCTGCTCACGTTCTTCTACCGTCATCTGCCAGAGCTGGTCCGAGACGGGAGGGTATTCGTGGCCGTCCCCCCGCTCTACCGTATCGATATCGGAACGGAGACCTACTGGGCTGCGGACGAGATGGCCCGCGAGAAGATCACGCAAACCCACGCCAAAAATCGCAAAGTCGATGTCACCCGGTTCAAGGGTTTGGGCGAAATGATGCCTAAGACCCTCTGGGAAACGACCCTCGATCCAAAAAAACGACGCCTTCTGCAGGTACAAATCCAGGACGGCCTGGAGACGGACCGCGTGGTCAGCGACCTCATGGGCAAGGACGCATCAGCCCGATTTCGCTTCATCATGGAGGGGGCGGAGGGCGCCGAAGGCCTAGACGTCTGAGATTTCGCCCCCTTAGCTCGGAATGGCCCCCTTTTCTGCGCCTTGAGGCGAGCCAGGATCTGGGCTAACGCCGTGCGTCGCCGGGCTCGAATTTCGGGCATTTTTGGTCCGAGTTCCTTCCCCTGAATCGTGCACAGATTGATGCAGCCACAGACAAATGAATCCGCGCGAGTCGGCGGGTCAGCGCCGTCGGCTCCTCGCGCAAGGATGATCCACCTGCTCGGGCTCATTCTGTGCGTTCTGCTCGCGCCAGCGGAGTCTTTCGCTCAGCCCGCCCCGCCGACGGAGCCCCGCGAGCCGGCTCCGACTGAAGACTCCCCCGCCCCGACAGCGGCAGACGAGGCAGAAGAAGAAACACCAGGCTCGCCGGGAGAAGCCAACGTACCGGCGACCGACCAGGAAGATGAGACGGACGTCGAGGACGCGACTCCGACGAACGAAAGCGGAGCGGATGAAGCTCCCCCCCTCGAAGGTGGTCCGTCTCCAGAGACCAAGGAGGCTGAGGACGGCGAGCCCGAGGTCCACCCGGACGAGGTGCCCCTCCCCACCCTGCCTTCCGATGATCTGAGTGCCGCGGAAGGCCTACTGGTGAAGCGGATCGACATCACCGGCAACCGCCGCATCGGGGCTTCTGACGTCCAAAGCTACCTGCGCGTGAAGGTGGGTAAGCCCTTTTCCTCGGCAGTGCTCCGCCGCGACGTGCGCGAACTGTGGAGGTCGGGGTTCTTCGACGATGTCGAAGTCGATCTCCGGCAAACGGCTGGTGAACTCTATTTACGCGTCCATGTTCAGGAAAGGCCCGCGATTGCTGCGGTAGAGTTCGAAGGCAACGACAAGATCAACGACGAAGATCTGACCGAAGCCGTCGAAGTCAAACCCGAGACGATTCTGAGCCGGCCGGCGCTCAGGCGGGCCATCCAGAAAATCCGCGACATGTACGCCGAGCAGGGCTACTTCCTCGCGGAGGCCGACACGGAGATCAAGAAGGAGCGCAACAACGAAGTCACCGTTCGCTTCATCATCAAGGAGCACACCCAGGTCTCGGTCAAGCGGGTCACCTTCATCGGCAACGAGGAGATCTCGACCGAGGAGCTGCGCCAGGTCATGTTCACGGGTAATCCCGGTATCATGGCATTTGGCTCAGGGGGTCCCTTCCGCCAGGATGCCTTCGAGCGCGACATCGCCATGATTAGCGCGATGTACTACGACCGCGGATACCTGGAAGTCGCCGTCCACACGCCTCGGGTAATGCTCACCCCGGACAAGAGCGGTATTGAGGTCTCCGTCACTATCGACGAGGGCCCGCGGTACAAGATCCGCCAGCTCCGGGTCTACGAGCAAGGCCCAGACGGCAAGGAAGTGGAACCAATCGGTGGTCGTCGAGCACTGCGCATGATGGTGCGTGCCGAGAGCGGAGACTATTTCAACCGCGCCCAGCTCCTCGCAGACCTCGGGGCGATCCGGTCGATGTACCGCGATGAGGGGTACGCGAACGTCGTGGCAGAACCCCAGACCGCGATGGATCCGGACCGTCGTGAGGTGGACCTCATCATCCCGGTCATTCGGGGACCGCTGGTCCATTACGAACGGATCGAGATCCGCGGGAACACGAAGACCCGCGATCGGGTGCTGCGTCGCGAGTTTGAAATCTACGAGGGCGAAAAGTTCAGCGAAACGCGCATGGAGCGCACACGCCGTCGAATCACGGCTCTCGGGTACTTCGAGCGGGTCGACATTTCGACCGAAGAAGGGTCCGCCGAAGACAAGCTCACAGTATACATCGACGTGTCGGAAAAGCCGACTGGTACCTTCCAGGTAGGCGCAGGCTTTTCGAGCATCGAAAACTTCATCGCGACAGCCCAGGTCCAGCAGGCCAACTTGATGGGCAACGGTCAGAGCTTGGCCCTCCAGGCGCAGATCTCGGGGATCCGGCGAACGATCAACTTGAGCTTCACCGAGCCCTACTTCCTCGAGAGCAAGTTCAGTCTCACCACGCAGCTCTTCGACCAACTGCGGAACTTGAATCAGTTCGCGCAGCGCAGCCGGGGCGGTGCGCTCACCTTCGGCTACCCTCTCATCGACCCAGAGGTGAACGTATCGATGACGTACAACCTCACGCTGGACGAAGTTTCAACGAGCGCTGGCCCCACGCTCCTCGGCGGTGGAGCGCTGGGGGGTACCGCCGTACAGCAATCGAACGCGTTCTCGCAACTGCCTCTCGCGAATCTCTTCAACGACGGCATCACGTCGAGCCTGCGGCCGGGCATCTCCTACGACACGCGCGACAACCGTCTCTTCCCCACTTCGGGCGTGTTCCTGAGTGTTTCTTCCGAATGGGCTCTGAAGGAGCTCGCATCCCAGAACCAGTTCGTGCGCCATCGTTGGTCCGGGCGGTTCTATGTGCCCCTGTACAAGACGCTCGTCCTCAAGCTGAACACGAACGCCGGTATGGTCACGAGCCCCACCCAGGAAGGCGTACCGATCTTCGCGCGCTTCTTCCTCGGAGGCATCCTCGATCTACGCGGCTACCGCTTCCGCACCGTCGGCCCGCGGATGCCGCTGACGCGCAGCACCGATCCCAACAGCGCTCCGATCCCCAACGGCGAAAACATCGGGGGCAACTTGATGTACTACCAAAACCTCGAGCTCGAGGTTCCGATCTTCGAGGAAGTCGGTCTCAAGGCGGTCGCGTTCACCGACTTGGGCAATGCGTGGAACCTCGAGGGGAACTACTGCGAGGCAGCCGGCGGAGCGAACGTCCACGCAGTCATCAGTCCCTGTTTCACGGCCGGGGACCTCTTCAACGTGCGGACGTCGTGGGGCTTCGGATTCCGATGGCAGTCGCCCATGGGTCCCCTTCGGTTCGAGTGGGGATTCCCGTTCAAGCCGCTCCCCTACGAAGAACCGATGGTTTTTCAGTTCACAATCGGCAACTTCTTCTAGGCACGCCCGCGCGTGAGCCTGCTGCGCGGGGCGCTGCGTCGGTCGTCGGTCCTCGGCGTACCTCCGTACGCCTGCGGCCTCCTTCCTAGCAGCGTCCCGCTCGCGACGGCCCACGCGCCGGCTCCGCGAACCGATTGCCACTCGTCTCGCTTCGCTTCGTCTCGGGCTGGCTTGGTTTGCTTGACCGCCCTTTGCCGAGACTGAGGAAGCTGTCGCTCGGCGGCTTGCTTCGCTTCGCACGGGGTTACCTCTGGCTTGCTGGTGCGCGCTTTGCCG
>CBFGUR010000072.1:0-21664 GCA_965652275.1 uncultured Polyangiaceae bacterium
AGTGCCCCAAGCGGCCTGAAGATTTCTGAAGAAGACAGTTGCTCACCCCCACCCGCCGGTCTGCGCTCCGGCGGCACTCCAATGCGACGAGTGCAAAGCGCAGCGGACGAAGTCCGAGAAGCTGCACGCGATTTGCCTTCGCCGAACCAAGATAAGCGCAGAGCGCGTCACATGGTCGGCGGCGGTGCTCGACGCCTCGCAGCACCTCGGCGCTTTGCGCCTCGCGTCGTCGGTGGTTTTGTTGCGTGGAGTGTCTGCCAAGACTTATGAGGGCCCCCCTCGTCGCGCCGGCTGAAAATGACTCACGTCGCTGCGCGACCCGCCTGCGGCGGGCTCGTCGACCTCCACGGCCTCCGGTTAGCGGATTGGTTTTCCGTCGACGAGGAGCTGTTCGACCATGACTTGTCGGGGGCTGACGACGCGCAGGTGCACGGAGGCGCGGCCATCGCGGAGGGCTTCTTCGAGTTCGCGACCGCGATCTTGTTGCACGTAGAAGCGATGCGGCTCGTGAACGAACTCGACAGGGAGCTGCATTTCGCATTCTTCGGGCGCGATGCCGCCGTCATGCAAATACACCTGGCGCGCTCGGGGCGCCGGCGCTCCGACGCACGCGTGGCTTCGGTAGCTCTGGGCGCCCCCCCACTCTTCGACGGCGAGGCGGTACTCGAGATAATGTCCGCGGAAGGGATCGCGTGGGTCGAAGCCCTCGATCTTCACTTCGATTCTAGGGGCACCCCGACGCTTGGCCTCGGCAAGCCCGATGCTCCCCACGTACACCAAGAAGGGAAGAGCCAGCGCCAATCCAAAGAACCATCTCCGCACGTTCGCGGGGACTCGATCAGCCATGGGCTGCCTCCTTTTCGGTCACCTGCTTGAGGCTGTGCCGCGACCAAGCGAGCGCCAGCCCACCGAGTCCGACGAGCACGCCCCCGGTGACCAACAAGCTCTCGAACAGCTCGAAGCTCGCGATCACCACTCGAGCGCCGATGACGAACACCGCCAGCCTGGCGCTCCTCGTCGCGCCCGCCTGCTCGGCGATGTACCAGGCCAAACCCCAAAAAATCAGAAACGAGACGAAGGCGGCGAAGCCACTCTCGAAGGGAAGCCCCATGGGGAGCACCGCCAGCGCAATCCCCAATCCGAAGAGCAGCTTCACCTGCTTGGCGCTCCCCCAGCCGAGCTGTGAAAGCGAAGGTGGCGCCGCGACGAAGATCGTCCCAAACGACAGTCCGCCGAGCACCCAAAAGAGCGGTTTGGCGTCGTCTCCGTGGAACCAGAAAAGACCACCGAAGAGGCCCAGCACCATCAGAAGCAGCGACACGAAGGAGCGACCGACCCAGGCTCGCCCGGGATGGCGGCTCGCGGCAAAGCGCTCGGCGAGCAAAACGCTCAGGGTACCGAAGGTGAGCAAGATCGTGAACGCCGCATGATCCGTGTCGTGCGACAGCGACTCTCTGAGGAAGTCCGACGCTGCATCACCCGAACTTACCAGGCTGATGAAGAGGGCCAAATACCAGAAGATGTGGGCGAACCTCGTTCGCGTGAAACTCATGAGCGGCGCCGTGGTGGCGCTCCAGACGAAGAGCAGCTGCCAGACCTCGCCATCTTGGTGGTAGATCTGTGAAACGAGCGACAGCCCGGTCAGAGTGAGCCCCGAGCTGATCAGGGTCCACACGTCCAGAGCCGTGTTGTCGCCTTCTGCACCATCTTTGGATGAAGCGCCCGGCGCGAGGTGGCTCCCCGCCCGATGGGTCCGAAACGTCAGGGCGAGGGAAGCGCACAGCAGAACACCGAGCCCGACGAGTTTCGTGACGTCGCTGAGCCGGTCCCAGTTGTAGGCGACGAGACTCCCGAATCCGCTGACGACGGTCAGAGCCCCGAGCAGGGCCACCGCGCGCGATGCACGCCCACTGCGCGCGGCATGGCGCCGCTCTCCTTCGAAGCGCGCGATCCTCCGGGCCTGCTCGGTTGTGATGAGATCAGCGGCCACCCAGCGATCGAGATCGTCGGGGAGCGGTGATTCGGACTCGGGGGCGCCTTCCAGCATCCTGCCGATCGTACTCCCAGGACGGCGAAACGCTTCCCCGATCGCTTCGGGAAGCGTCACGCAAGAAAGTTGGCCGTCTCCCGGCAGACTGATAACGGGCACCCATGCGGCCTCGCGCACCGAAATTCGAGTTTTCCGAGCCTCCGCCCCGTTCCGAGGTGCGGCGCTCCGCCCCGGTGCGGGCTACCAAGGTGCCACCCACGGAGCTCACGACCGCTCTGCAGAACCTGGTCGCGAAGCTCGCCGTCGCGTCCATCGTCCTCCTTGCGGCATGCATGCCGCCCACCCCGGCCCAAAAAGCGACCGACGCCGCGCGCGAACTGAACATGGCCGCCCGCTGGGGGCGCATGAACGAAGCGATTGGACGAACCGATCCGAAGGAACGCGCCGGGTTCGCCAAGCGCCACGCCAACTGGCACACCTCGGTGCGCATCGTCGAAACCGAGCTCGCCGGCCTCAACATGAAGGACGCGACCACCGCGACGATTCAGGTCGACGTGTCGTGGATGTTCTCGGACGATCCCACCCTGCGCGTCACACGCCTGCAGCAGGAATGGAGCGACGCGGAGGGCAAATGGGTCATGCTCAGTGAAGAAAAGCTGAGCGGGGATCCGGGCCTTTTCGGCGAAGAAGTGAAAAAGGCCGAGCGAAACCGCGACAAGCACTTCCCGTCGCGGGTGATTCACTGAGCCCGGTCACGCGGCTGAAGCGCGCGAAAAGACGCGCTTACTTCTTGCCGCGCTCTTTACGTGCTTCTTCGGCGCGACGCTTGAGGCGTGCCTTGTACTTCGCTTGAGATACCTTGCGACGCATCTTCTTGGTCTTACGACTATCGAACATTCCCATTTTCGTTTCCTTCAGCTGATCAGCGGAGCGCATGGTGCGGCTCCGAGGGACGCCTTCCCTAACTCAGATTCGAATGGATCGCCAGAAGCCGAGTCCATGGTCCGGTCTTCGGTTTGCCCGCGGTGGTCTGACACCTTGACCAAAGTGGGCCGCATGCTTCATCCACGGACGCGTGCCAGGGATGGAGCCCGCGCATGAAAAAGCCCAGCGCTTCGGCTGGGCTCGAATCATCGGAGAGGTGGGTTGGCTCAACCACTCGACGCATCGTCGAGTGCGCTGTCTCGCTCACGCACCTCGAGGCGGTAACGGCTGTTGACCGTCTCGATGTAGAAGACGTCCTTTTGCGCCATGCGAAGGACTCGCTTCACGGCGGTCGTCACGTACTCGTGCATGCCATCGGCAAACTCGATGACGATGACCGATCCCTTTCGAGGCGCACGAACGAGTCGCCCGGACACCGCCCGAGATCCTCGCCCTAGCTTGCGGAGCACGACCTGCACAATCTTCACTTTAGCAACCGCGTCAGCGAGATCCAGCCCCCTTGTCGTGGGGACGATCTGCGCCTCCTTGCGGGGCCGCTGCCCGCCGGAGTCTGGACTATCAATTTTCGATCTCGACATAAGCGCCTGTGGACAACCTGGGGTGGTGAGTGATGCCTGCTCCAGGTGCTCCCTCAATGGACACACCGCGAAAACAAGGCGGACACGCACGTCCTGACCCTCAGTACGGCAGCAGATGGAAAGATCTTAGCTCCCGACGCAGAATCTGAACCTTTTGCAGCTTTTCGGGGTACATGTGGGGTCTTCGTGGGAACATGTCCCACACTCGGCAGCCCCACGATGCGGCGCACCGCGCCGACGTCCGGGCCGAAATGGGTCGAAGCCCTCCTGCGAAAGGCGATGCAGAGCTGCGCCCGCGGCGCGCCCCCGGACGCCGCCCATCACCTCAGGGAGCGCTCACGCCAGCGCGTCCCTTGTTCGCGAAGTATGCGCGCAGGACGTCGCGGGCCAGATCGGGACCCTTGATGCGCCACCGGGGCGTGTTCACGACCAGAGCCGCAACGGCGATCTCGGGATCTTCGACGGGGGCGTAGGCCACCAGCCACGTGTAGTGACGGTTCTCTTTGTGACGGGTGAGGGTTCCCGTCTTGCCCGCTACATTGATGCCCGGGAGAAACGACGTCCCGCGGCGATCGTGAAACGTCTTGTAGGCCGAACCGTCACGCACCGTGTTCTCCATCATCTTCGCAACCTCGTCGGCCGTCTCCGGCTTGATGGCGTGGCGAACGACCACGGGCTTGTCCGGGGCTTTCCAGATCGTTTCGTTGCCCTGTTTGACGCGCGCTACGATGCGCGGCTTCAAGGTGACGCCGCGGTTGGCGACGGTCTGCATCATCGATGCTGCCGCCAGGGGCGATAGGGAAGTGTTCCAGAAGCCGGCGGAGGTGCGCGCGAATTCGAGGGGGTCTTCGGGGATGGCGATCTTGGGGGCTTCGTTTTCCACCTCGAAGGGGACGGGCGCGCCGAACCCGAAAGCTCCACCGATTTCCGTCAGGTCCTCTGGTGTCAGGTGTTTTTGAGCCAACCGGGCGAAAACCACGTTCAAACTGCGCCCCATCGCGATGCCGAGGGTCGCGCACCACTTGTCGCGATCCGGATCGTCCCGGAGCTCGTCGGCCAAGATCATGCTGCGCCCGCCGCGGTAACACTGCTCGGTAGCGTGCGTGAGGCCTCCCTTTTCGACCAGGGCCGCGCCCGTGACGACTTTGAAAGTACTTGCGGCAGGTGCCTCGGCGCGAGCGTTGACGTCGAACTTCTCGCCTTCTGCCACGTGACTTGCGTAAGCGAGAACTTCGCCCGTTTTCGGGTTCATGGCCACGACTCCCGCTTCGGGGACGCGGTACTTCTTCATGACCCGAAGAGCCGCCCGCTGCACCACGGGATCGAGGGTGAGTTCGGCGGTGCGTCCTCCGGGAAGGGGCGCGGTGACGCGCTGAGGTCGCACGTCGAGGCGCATGAGATCGAGCCCCTCGAAGTCATACTCCTCGGGCTCTTCCTCTACCGGGGCAGCCTTCAAGAGGGCCGTCTCGGGATTGAACTTTCCCTGAATGACGGGGGAAAGGGCGGCGATGAGACCCACCGCGGCCCCAAAACCTATCCAACGGCTGAACGACATGAGTCAGACCTAAGGAAAACTCCTATTTGGGCCAAGTTTTGCCCGAAATTCAGGATCTGCCGAAATCTCGGCCCACCTGGACTCCCCTCGGTAGAGTTCGAAACGCCTCCCGGCAGACGCCTTCGATATGTCATTTCGCGCTCTAGCCAAGACGAGGTCACGGTCCTTCCCGTTTCTCGTCCTATTTGTCCTCACTCTCGTGCTGCTGGGATCGCTCGGCACGTCCGCTCTCGCTCAGAGCGAGGAGACGCAGGGTGAGTCGAGCAAGAGTGGGTCAGACGAGACGCCGGCTCCGGGGCCTTCTGCAGCAGAAGTCCAAGCGGCCGCCGCCGAGGAGCGACTCCAGGAGGAGGCGGCCGCAGCCACGGCGAAACCCCCCAGCACCGCGCCGGCTCCGCATCCGCCCGCAGCGCCAGCTCCGCATCCCGCAGCGCCACCCACCGAAGAGCCCACGACGCAGCACGGTAGTCCCGAGGAGCCGGGCGCGGAGCAGACCGGCGCGGAGCCGGCGGCCGCGAATCCCGGCGCGGAAGGCCCGTCTTCGGATCAAGAAAAGAAGGCCGTGCCGCCGCCACCGAAGAAGGTGCCGCCCGAGGTCTTGCTTCTCGAAAAAGCCGCGCAGATCGACGAGCTGCTCGAAGGAACTCTGAGCATCGATGTGGAGCCTGCGAGCTTGTTCGCCGTGGACATCACCGATCCCCAGAGCGCGGCGATCGAAGGGAGTTGGCTCCGGATTGTGGTCGACCGGGCTACGGCGGCGGCCGAAGAGAAATCCGACGCGGCCGAAGCGGATGAGCCAACCGAAGCTGCTCCGAAAAACGCCCAGCCGGCTGACGGCGACGCCCAGGCCCCCGAGGTGGAGAAGGCCGAGGCCGAGTACGCCACCCTGCGCCAGACGAATCCCAAACTCTTCGAGGCACGCCTTGCTCTCGATCGAGCGCGCCTGCGGTTTTTCTCGCTCAGTGAAGCGGAGCGCAAGAAGGTCCTCGACGTGCACAGCGCGCGTCAGAAAAACCCCGAGGGCACGGTGCCCTCCCAGCAGCTCAGTGACGCGCAGCTGCGTGAAAAGCGCGCGCAGCGTGAGCGCGAGAAAGCCCTCGAAGCGGCACGCACCGCGCGCTCCGAAGCCGAACGCCTCATCGCCGAAGAGCGAGCCCGCTTGCTCACCGTCGCCGAGAGGCAGGCGCAGTTCGACGCCCATCTCGCCGAAAGGGAGCAGGTCCTCCAGAAGATTGCCGACGAGCGGCTCAGTCTGCGTCGACTCGTGCGCGAGGTGCTCGGGGAAGCTCGGCTCCCGATCCCCAACACGACGCGCGTCGATGCGACCTACGATCGCCTGATTCGAGAGCTGCGCACCACGCGCAATTCCCTTGCCGGCAGCCTCGCGAAGCTGAACTCGACCAGGAGTGGAGTCCCGACCGCGGGCAAGAATCGTCTGGAGGGCATCCCCGAAGAGATGGATCTCCGGGAAGTCGAGGCAACTCGTCGTGAGGTGACCGAAGGGGCCGAGAAGCTTGAGCGTAAGGCATCGAAGTTCTACGCAGAAGCTTCGTACGTCCACTACACGGACATGGAGGCGCTCGACGATTTGCGTCTCCAGCTCGTCCCCCATCTCAGTGACGCCAAGCGAAATACGGTGACGGGGCTCGGACCCGGCGGTCTCGATCAGGCATTTTCCGAGGCGCGCCACGTCATTCTCGTCTTGCGTTATCACCACAGCGCCACCAGTCGCTGGGTCTCGGAAGTGACGCGACCCACCGAGACCCGCGGGAAGTCGGCGCTCACCGCGACGCTGATTGCCATCAAATGGGTGCTGCCGATCGGGGTGTTCATCTGGTGGCGCAGGCGAGCCGAGCGCAGCTTGAAATGGCTCGAGGACAAGGTCCGAGAAGACGTTCAGCGGGAGCGCACCCCCGGAAAGACGCACCCGGGCCTGCACGTGATCGAGCTCGTCAAACGGGTGAGGAGACCGGCCGAGTGGCTCCTGCTCGTGTGGGCCATCGCTTGGCTCTTGCCACCCGAAGCGCAGGGGTTGCTCGAAGTCGAGCTCACACGCACGGTGTTCACCTGGACGCTGGGGGGCGTGATCGCCGTGACGGCGACGGACTTTTTGGCAGATCTGGAAGGGCCGCGATACCGCCGAAGAAGCGTCCTGCTCACGGCGCATCTGCGCCTGCGCTCTCTTCGTTTGGTGGGCCGGGCGGTGGTCGTCTTCGGTCTGATCTTGGCTCTCACCGATCAGCTCGTCGGTAAGGGGACGATTTACAGCTGGGTGTTCAACGTCGTTTGGTTTGCGGCGCTCGTCATCTTCATCATCCTGGTGAAGTGGTGGCGGGAGGTGATCTTTCGGCGCGTCGAGAGCAAGCGCAAAAAGACGCGATTCGATACCTGGGTCGCAGCCAATCGAACCGGTTGGAAGAGCTTCGTGGCCGCCGTCTCCGGCGGGACCGCGCTCTTCGTTGCAGGAGGATACCGGGCGCTCCGCGCGCGGGTGAGCGCGTTTTCTCTCACGCGGCAGCTCCTGGCGTACTTGTTCCAACGGGACATGAGCCGCCAGGCTGAGGTCGTCACGAAGGACCAGTTCAAGCCCCTCGACCGCGAACGCTATCTTCTCCTCAGTCCGATGAAGCACTCCGACGAGCTGATCCCCAGCGTCGCCGATGCTCAGCTCGACGAGATCATCGATCGCATCAATCTCCCCGGCGGTGGAGTGTTCGCCATCGTCGGGGAACGCGGCAGCGGCAAGACGACGCTCATCAAGCGCATTGCCGACAAGGCCGAGGACATCATTCGCGTTCCCACGCCCTTCGGTGACATGAGCGCCTTCGAGCCGGTGCTGCTCAAGGCCTTGAAGAAGAAGGGCCCACTCGAGGATGCGGTGCGGGAGTTCGACGAGGCGAAGCGCGACGCGGGCATCTTGATCGACAACGCTCACCGGCTCATCCAGCCGATGGTCGGCGGGTTCGAGGGGTTCGATCGGGTGCTGTCGATGGCGCGTACCTGCAGCAACAACATCTCGTGGGTCTTTGCCTTCGATGAGGTGATCTGGCGGCTGCTTCAGCGCATGCGGGGCACCAAACCGCTCTTCGACGACGTGATCCGCATCGCGCCGTGGAAGGAAGAAGGCATCGTTTCGCTGCTCACCTCGCGCAACGAAAAGGCGGGCATCGAACCGAGCTTCGAGGGTCTCATGGGCGCGCTCCCCGAGGATGCCGATGAGATCGATTACGAAGAGGCGCTCGCCTCGACCGAGGAGAACTACCTGCGTCTCTTGTGGCATTATTCTTCGGGCAATCCCGGTTTGGCGATGCACGCGTGGCGGATGTCACTCGGGCTCGACGACGCCGGACAGGTACGAGTGCGGGTGTTCCAGGCCCCGAGTCCAGCCTTGCTCGAAGGGCTGCCCGACAACGCCCACTTCGTGCTGCGGGCGATCGTGCAGCTCGAGCGGGCTCGGCTCTCCCAGATCTGCGAAGTCACGCGGCTTCCCATGGCCGCGGTTCAGGACGTGGTCCGCTACGGCAAAGTGAAGGGCTACATCCACGAATCCGAGGACGGGATTGGCATCACGTGGACCTGGTTCCGGGCGGTCACCAAGCTGCTCCAGCGTCGGCATCTCTTGTATCCAGCCCAGGAATAGGACGAATGAGTATGAAGACAACGAATCGTACGGCTTTCGCCCTGTTAGCGAGCACTCTCACGTGGTCGGGCGCTGCGCTTGCACAAGAGCCCCCGGACGTGAACGTGACCCAACTGGCCGGCTTCATTCGTTGGGGCGGCGTGTTCTTTTCGGGGCTCGTCGTCATTGGAGCGATGGTGCTCTTGCGGCTCGTCACGGGGCTCACCAATCAGCTCGGGGCGCGTTTCGCCGCCCGTCGCATGCTGATTCAGAAGATCGACTCCTTCGCTCGATTCGGCATCTATCTCGTCACGGGCACCCTCGTGGTGAGCCTCAGCTTGCGGCTGGATTCGACGGCGCTCACCGTCATCGGTGGTGCGCTCGCGTTCGCGGTGGGCTTTGCTATGCGCGATCTGGTGGCGGCTTTCATCGCCGGCATCACCATCATGTTCGATAGACCGTTTCAAGTGGGCGATCGGGTCGAGTACGCCGAACAGTACGGCGACATCGTCGCCATCGGTCTCAGGAGCGTGCGCATGCTCACCCTCGATCACAACGTGGTGACCATTCCGAACAACAAGGTGCTCACCGACGTGACTTCGTGCGGTAACTACGGAGAGCTCGTGATGCAAGTGGCGATGCGGTTTTACGTGGGCGCCGATCAGAACGTCGATGCGGCTCGGGAGCTCATCCGCGAAGCGTGCCTGATGAGCCGCTTTTGCTACTTGGATCGCGACGTACCGGTGCTCGCCAAGCAGGTGATCAAGGAGGATTACATCGCCTACGAGATTACCGCGCGACCGTACGTTCTCGACGTGAAGTACGAAAAACAATTCGAGACCGACGTCCACGTGACGGTGCAGAGCCTCTTCGCCAAACACGGCGTTTTGCCGCCCGCCGTGCTGCACCGGACGATGGCGGTAGCGCCGCCCGAGCGTCCTGCTTCGTCCGAGCGGACGTCCGGTTGAACGCTGCACGACAGGACAGACACCGAGCGACCCGAGTGGAATCCCGAAAGCTCCTTGCAGAGGCGGCCAAGTGCGTTAGTCCGAAGGGGGAAGGAGGATCTATTGGAAAAGAGACAATTCCTGGCTTTCGGCTTTGGGTTTTTGGTTGCCTGCGGCACCGATCCCACCGAGCAGGAGGCACGAGACTACGAATGCCGATTCTGCGGCGACCGGGACGCGCTCGATGCGGAGATGCAGCGGCAGGCGGAGGACGCGGGGTGCGCGATCGTCCCCGAGCGTTTGTTCGAAACGGGTAACAGCTGCAACGTGAAGGGCGAAATCTTCACCGGGAGCAATTACCAGTTTTCGAATTGTGACGCCGTCCCCGAATGCGCCAAACCCCTCGACGGTCAAGGAGGGGGCGGGAATACGAGCGACTGGGAGTACCAGTGCGGCTTCTGTGGGGACGAGGCCGATGCGGAGCGGGTGCACGAGCAGGCCGTCGAAGAAGCCGAGTGCCTGATGACCACGAGAAACACCAATCCCGTGCTCGAGTGCGCCGACGGGGGCGAGCCGATCACGATGGGGTTTGGCGAATGTGAGCGGGTCCCGGAGTGCGAGCCGTGACGTCAAGATGGCTCCGGATGCGTCGGTGCGCCGCGGCCTGAGGTACTACGCTGGACCGGGGCCGATTGGGGTGTCAACCTGGGCGGCTCCAGGCGGCGGCGCGTCGTCCGGGCCAAGACCAAATGTCGCAACCAGAAGAACTCTCCGGATCCCACAGGACCCTCACTTTCGATGACGGCGACTTGCTCTTGCGCCTCTCTGGACCGCACTCGGCTCTGCTTCGCGAGGTGGGTAGTCACACGGCCACGCAAGTGAGCCTGCGTGGCAGCGAGATTCATATCTCGGGAGACGATGCCAACGTCGACGTCGCGTGGCGATTCCTTCGCGACGCTGCCACTTTGGTCGAAGAGGGGATCGAGGTGCACGTGGCGGACGTGTCCCATTCGATTCGTGGTCTGCGCGCCGATCCGGAGCGGAGCCTCGTCGACTTTTTGGATCAGGCGATCCTCATCACGCCGCGTCGGCGGCCCATCGCGCCCAAGACCGCCGCGCAGCGTCACTACGTCGGCGCCATTCGCAAGCATTCCCTCACGTTTGGGATTGGTCCGGCGGGCACGGGCAAGACGTACCTTGCCATGGCCATGGCGGCCTCGGCGCTCGTGAAGAGGAAGGTCAAGCGCATCATTCTCACGCGCCCAGCAGTCGAAGCCGGCGAGCGCCTCGGGTTCTTGCCCGGTGATTTGGCCGAGAAGGTCAACCCGTACCTACGGCCTCTGTACGACGCGCTCAACGACATGCTCGACTACGACAAGCTGCAGCAGCTCCGATCGCAGAATCAGATCGAGGTCGCGCCGCTCGCCTTCATGCGCGGCCGGACGCTCAATGATTGTTTCGTGGTGCTCGATGAAGCGCAAAACGCCACGTCGGAGCAGATGAAGATGTTCCTCACCCGTCTCGGGTATGGATCGACCGCCGTCGTCACTGGCGACGTCACTCAGACGGATCTGCCGCGCGGAACGCGCAGCGGCTTGCGCCACGCGCGCGAGATCTTGAAGGGCGTCGAGGGGATCGCCTTCTGTGAGTTTTCGGACGTCGACGTGGTGCGGCATCCGCTCGTGCAGCGCATCGTGCTCGCTTACGACGCTTACGAAGAAGAGCAGCTCAAGAAGCGCGAGGAGGCGAAGGCAGCCGAGCGCGCCGAGTCCCAGAGCGCCGATGCCCGGCGCGCCGAGTCCGAGCGCGCGGAGCGCCCGCCCGAGAGCGAGCCAGTTCAGGGAAAATAGCCGGTTCCGCGCCTCTGGAGCGCGCGCCGGGTGATTGCGTGGTGCACCCGGGGTAGACTCGCGCCCATGACTGATGCGCCTCCCGGCCGCGCTGCGGACGTCCCCAACGAGACGTATCTCGCGTCTCTCTATCTCGTCCTCATCGTCGCCTACGCCGACGAAGAGCTCGTCGAGGAAGAGCGCGAGATACTACGCAAACAGGTCGTCGCTCTGTGCAAGACGGTCGAGGACGTGCGCGGCTTCAAGAGCTTCATCGACTCACTCCCGGACAAGGTTGAGTCTGACGGATGGGTGGAGGGCGCGCTCACCACGATTTCAGAGAAGCTGACGGATCAAGGGCAAGTGCGCGATGCGTTTGCCAACGCACTCGAAGTGGCGGCCGCGGATGGGAACATCGACATGCGCGAAACGGCGGCGCTCCTCGACATTGCCGACCGGCTGAACATCGATCCCGAGTTCGCCAAGGCCCGTCTCCGGCGCGTGCGCGGCACTGCCGTCGAGCGGCTCCCCGATTTGGACAAGACGCCCTGGCACGAGTGAAGCCGAAAACGCTCGCTAGGCGCTCGGCGAGTCTTCTGTGAGAAACGCGCTGATGACGAGGCGGGCCAGGGGATCGTTCATGATCCAGGTGTGCACGGCGCCCACCTCTACGTGCTGAGCGCCATCGAGGCGAGTTTCGTCGACCGAAACGATCCCGTCGTTGGGCGCGCCCTCGAACGGCGCGAGGCGATCCCGGCGGCCCCACGTCCCCGCAATCACGAGAGAGGGCACGTCGGGCACGGGCAGTTTGCTGTAGAACTCAGCGTCGCCCAAATGCTGACCGGACGTCCCCGTCAGCCGAGCGTAGACGAGGTTCTTCGCGTAACGCCTGGCCATGACGACGGGGCGATTCGGCGTACCGAGCATCACGAACTTGCGGAAACCCGGCGGGAGCTCCGGGCTGATGAAGCGGGTCAAAACGCCGCCGAGCGAGTGGGCGACGATGGCGTAGCCATCGGGATCGGCGCTGCGCTTCACGTGGGCGAGGAGCCGCGCGGCGTTTTCCTCGAACGAGTGCAGCGCCACCGAGTAGGCGAAGAAGGACGTCGTGTGCCCCATCCTGCGCAGGTAGCGCCCCAAAGGAAGGAGCCCGAAGGGCGAGCGCCCCATGCCGTGAACGAGGAAGACTTGCACGAGCTAGCGTATAGCTGAGGCCCGCGCGGCGGCTAGCCGGCGTTTTGGGCCGCGCTTCTACTGGCGAGTTGTTCGCGGTTCCATTCGAGCCCCTCGTCGGGATCTGCGGTGACTTTGTACGGGTAGTACGGTGGGTGGAGCCAAAGCAGGACTTGGAGGACTCCCCGGAAGATGCGCCGGCGTGTGACGAAGGCCGCGCAGATCCAATACTCCCCGAACTCTGCCTCCGAGTCCTCGATCCAGCGCGCTTGCATGTCGCGAAAGCGCGCGGGGAGCTGGGTCGTGTCCCCCGTGTCCAAATGGAGCGCGTGCTTCTGCCCGTCCTCGAGGATTTCGGTGAGGTGGCTCAGATAGCTCCGAAAGCCCTCGAGCGTGGGCTCCTCGACGAACCGGACCTTCACGATGGGGTACTCCGTTTCGTCGAATTCTGCGTAAATCGTCATGCGTGGAGGAGCATTCTCCCGTCGCCCCGTGAGCCATCTTGCCGAACGAAGGGCGCGCTCGCAATGCTCCAAAAGTCCCCTGCTCGGGAAGGTGCGAAAACACCGAACCGGGCGCGCGTTTCGCACGCCAACAGCCCCAAGGATGCCTTCGCGAAGGAGGACCCTTGGGGTGAACGTGCACGACTCCGAATGGAAGTCGAATAGAAGAAGCCCGCCTCGACGAGCGAGGCGGGCTTCGGTGGGGCGCGGGGAGCGCAAGATCAGGGCAGGACGTTTTGTTTCAGGATCGGCCAGGCGAAGCTAGCGTTGCCTGCCGCATGTCCCCCGCCCTGCGCGGTGCAGAGCGTCACGGTCACGCCGTCGGCGCAGTTCGAGTACGTGCTGCATCCGCCGCCAGCATCTTCGGGGCTTCCCTGACAGGAGTTGAGGTCCGCCCATTTTTCGAAGGTGTCCTCCGCTCCCAGGAAGGTGATGGGCATGCCCGGAACGACGGCCGAGTCACCGCCATCGTAGGCGACGACGTTGTCACTCGTCCCCCGGAAGGAGACGACCGTGATCGGGCGCGACGGCTGACAGTCGTCGACGTTCTCCTCGAGTAGGTCGAAGGCAGCCGGCGCCACCGCGGCGAAGACGTCCGCGGCGTGACAAGCGAGGTAGTGCGACATGCCGCCGCCCATCGAGAAGCCCACGGCGTAAACGCGCTTGGGGTCGATGCATGCTTCCGAGGAAACATCCTCGATCATCGCCCGGGCGAATTCGACGTCATCGACATCCGCCACACAACAGGGACCAACGTTCCAGGCGTTCCCGATGGGCCCTGGGAGACCTGTCGGGAAAGCCATGATGACTCCGTCGGGATCCGTTTGAGCCGGGTAGGGCGAAGAGTTGCGCTGACCAGGGCCGTTCCCGGTGATGCCGTGAAAGTCGATGATGAAGGGGACGGCGGACGAACCGTCGTATTGGCTCGGGACGTGGAGCTCGTAGGTGCGCTGCTGACCACCGACGGTGATCGTGCGTGTGGTGTCGCCGGGGGAGAGAGACGGGCTCGGGCAAGTGATGGGGTCGCTGCCGCCGGTGCCCGTGTCGCCGCCACTGCCCGTGTCGCCGCCGGTGCCCGGCGCGTCGCCCCCCGTCCCGGGAGCGCCACCCGTCATGAGAGTGTCTCCACCGGTACCCGTGGGGGTGCCTCCGGAGCCTCCACCGGTGCCGAGGGGATCGCCCCCCGTCCCCAAGGAATCGCCCCCGGTCCCGGCGCCGCCCGTCCCGGGACCCGTGCCTCCGGTCATCGTGACTGCGCCCCCGGTGCCGCCTCCGTTCTGTCCGTCGTCCTCGCCGTCGGACGAACAGCCCAAGAACAGGAGAGAGGTAATAATCGCCAGTGATTTCAGATGCTCGAGCGTGTGCATGGTCCTTCGGTTTCAGTCAGGGGTGCCAGGACCACCAGTGTGCACGTTTCACTACAGGTGGAAGAGGGACAAAGTTGTCCCCCGACCCTCGAGGAAGAGGGACAAAGTTGTCCCCCCCCGCCCTAGACCGCCGCGCTCGCGCGGAGCACTGGCACGGGTGGCGCGTTGAAGGGACACGGAGATCGATTGTTCCTTCGAAGTGCGCGAGGACGAAACCATCCAAGGCGAGTGCACAGATGAAGGGCATCTGGATCTCGACGTCGAAGCTCTGGAAGTCGAGCTCGGCGCAGGAGATCTTCAGCTCACGCTCACCGACGAAAACGGCTGTTCCGCCACCGCTTCCACGAACGAGAGCGACCACGACGTCATGGTGGAGGGGTGCGACGCGATCTGCGACGGCGCTCTCGCGGAGCTCGACGTGAGTGCGTGTGCAGACGACTGGGAGGAGGAGGAGCCGTCGCGCCCCGAGTGTTCCATCGGGGAACAACCCCCCATCGACTGCGCCCGTGCTGGCGACCCCACGATGAGCTACCTCTTTGGCTGCGGCTACACGTGGGTGCGCGAGCAGTACGCAGACTCCAGACGCGATACGATCATCGACGAGGACAGCATGGTGGTGTTCCGAGAATGGAGCGACCCGCTGTCGAGCACCAATCCCGAAGGATGCATCAGCGGCGAGATCCCCGAGTGCGACGAATTCCCCGCCCCCGAAGACCGGTGGCGCGATGACGCGTTTGCGATGGGCTGCCCGGTGGACGGCATGGGCGGCATGGGCGGCATGGGTGGCGGGGGCCCCGATTGAGAGGGGCGACGTGATCACGCGCGCCAGGGGCAGCTGTCGCTGGTTCGAGGGTCGCCATAGGGCTACACTCGCCTTTGCCATGGACGCCCGGGACGCAGACGCTTGGAGGAAGTTCGTCGGAGGTCAAAGGGCCGCCGAGGAGCTGGCCACGCGGTCCCGTCGGCCCGTCCCACCCGAGCCCGCGTTGCGACGTTTGGAGTCGCTCCGTCATCTCGCCTCGATCCATCGCCTCCCGACGCCAAGCGACGCAGCCGCGAACCTGGAGTTTCACCTCCGCTGGGCGAAGGTCCGTCGGAAAGTCGCCGCTCCCGCCGCGCAGCGCGATGAATGATGCGTCGCTTTCTCAGGCGCTCGCCGACTTGGAGCGAGCCCTGCGTCCGGTGTCCGCGCGCTACATGCTCATCGGCGGCTTGGCCGTCGTCCTCCGCGGCTTTCCGCGGCATACGGACGACATCGACATCACAATCGCAGGCGCCGACGTCTCAGTGCAGGAGCTGCACGACGCCTTGTCTGCGGCGGGATTCGAGGCGCGGATCGATGACGCTGTCGAATTCGCGCAGCACAACCAAGTCCTTTTGATGCGACACCAGAGTTCGACCATCGAGCTCGACGTCACGTTGGCGTGGCTCCCTTTCGAAACAGAGGCGCTCGCCGCTGCGGAACCCACCGCCATCGAAAACGTCCGCCTCCCCGTAGCGAGAGTCGAGGACCTCATCATCTACAAGGCTGTCGCCTGGCGCGAGCGCGATCGACGGGACGTGAGCGAGCTGTGGCGGATGCACCGGCGGAGCGTCAATCGCGCGCGCATCCTGGAGGTGGTGACGCAATTTGCCGAGGCCATCGAAGAGCCGCACCGGGTCCGCGAACTAGAGAAGCTTCTCGGCCCATGAAACGCCGCCCAAAGCACGTTTCCATGCATTTTCGTATGGATTCGCTTCACAGGAAGCATTTTCGATACGCCATCGCATGCCCGAGAAGCACTCGACAGGCATTCAGGTGACGCGGAGCGGAAACTCAAAATCGCACGCTGCGCTCTCGATCCCCCGAGGATCCGTCTGCCGCTCGCCGCGTTTTCGTGATAGCTGGGCCGCCATGTCACAGATTTTAGAGGTCAACGCACGAGAGATTTTGGATTCCCGCGGGAACCCGACCGTCGAGGTCGAGGTGCAGACGGAGCTCGGCTTCGGTCGCGCTGCAGTTCCCAGCGGCGCATCGACGGGTGAGTACGAAGCCGTCGAACTGCGAGACGGCGACAAGAATCGCTACCTCGGCAAGGGCGTGACCCAGGCTGTCGACAACGTGAACGAGAAGCTCGGCCCGGCCATCATCGGCCTCGACGCTCTCGACCAGCCCGCAGTCGACGCGCGTCTGCTCGAGCTCGACGGCACCCCGAACAAGGGCAAGATGGGCGCGAACGCTCTGCTCGGCATCTCGATGGCGGTGGCTCGCGCTGCTGCTGACTCGGTCGACCTCCCCCTGTGGCGTTACCTCGGCGGCATCCAGGCGCGCGTTCTGCCCACCCCCATGATGAACGTCATCAACGGCGGCAAGCACGCGGACAGCGGCATGGAGATCCAGGAGTTCATGCTCGTGCCCCACGGCTTCGACAAGTTCTCCGAGGCTCTGCGCTGTGGCGCGGAGATCTTCCACAACCTCAAGAAGATCCTCGGCAAGGGTGGCTACACCACCGCGGTCGGTGACGAAGGCGGGTTCGCTCCCAAGCTCGACAAGAACGAGGACGCGCTGTCCAAGATCCTCGAGGCGATCGAGGCAGCAGGCTACAAGCCCGGCGAGCAGGTCAGCCTCGCGCTCGATTGCGCCATCAGCGAGTACTACGACCGCGATAGCAAGAAGTACACGTTCGACGGCAACAAGATCGACAACAAGCAAATGGTCGAAGAGCTGGCGAAGCTCGCCGACAAATTCCCCATCGTTTCGATCGAGGACGGTCTGGACGAGAACGACTGGGAAGGCTGGAAGATGCTCACCGACAAGATCGGCAAGAAGGTGCAGCTCGTCGGTGACGACCTCTTCGTGACCAACCCCGAGCGCCTGCAGCGCGGTATCGACCAGGGTGTTGCCAACTCGATTCTGATCAAGCTGAATCAGATTGGTACCGTCACGGAGACCCTCGATTGCATCCGTCTCGCTCACAAGAACGGGTACACGGCTGTTTCTTCTCACCGGTCTGGTGAGACGGCGGATACGTTCATTGCTGACCTGGCTGTCGGTACCAACTGCGGGCAGATCAAGACGGGATCGCTTTCGCGTACGGATCGTATTGCTAAGTACAACCAGCTGCTTCGGATTGCTGATCAGTTGGATGCGAACCAGGTTTATGCTGGGACGAATGCTTTTAATCAGAAGCGTTGAGTTGCTGAGGTTTTGGTTTGAAGAAAAGAGCCTCGACGGATGTCGGGGCTCTTTTCTTTTGTAGGTGCGCGGCGCCTGCGGCGCGCGCCGGAGGGGCTGGTGTTTTCGTTTTGTGTTGGCGGGGGGCGCCGCGTAGCGTCGCTGCTTGAGAGAAACCCTCGACGGGACGTCGGGGGTTTTCTTTGTTGGCCCTTCGGTGACTCTGGGAAGTCGTTCCGCGAATCCAGCCGGCTCTCAGAGAAGACTCGGCCCCTGACAGTCCGTTCCCGCCGACAAGTCATCCCTGGCGTTGTCTTCGTAGATCAGGGTTACGTACACCGGCATGCAGTTCTGTCCGCATCCAGCGTCATCCGCGGTCACATCCGTCCCGCTCACTCGCAGCTTTATCGCCTTGCTTCCGACGGGCGAGTAGTACACGCGTTCCTTATTGTCGTAGCCATCATAGCTGGACCTCAAAGGGGTACCGCCCGTCGTCATAAGCAGAAGGTCAATGTTGTCGATCTGAATGTTCTGCTCGATCCGTCGGTCGTACCACCAAGCCACTGCGCGAAACGCGTCGACTTCCGAAGGTAAGGCGTTCCCATTGTTGAGCACAATGTCGTAGTGGTTCCCGTCCTGGACGTTGACGATGTAGTCCGCCGCGCCCCATGGTCCATCCATGTTGGCGTTGTTGAAGAACCGCATGTTGATATTTCCAGCACCAGTTCGGTGGTCGAACCTGGACGTCATTTTCGACCCTGAGGCCGTGCGTCGATCCCCCATATTCAACATCCACGCATAGAGGATGCCGGGATCATCAATGAAGTTGGTCCCAAACGACCCGTTCTTGTACATGTCGATGAAGCCGATGGCTGCCGATGCAACGCTGGGAGTGGCATGGCTTGTTCCGGAGTAGTCACCCAGCGTGGTGTCGCTAGTAGCATTGGCGACCAGGCTCCCTAACCACGCTCCCGTCAGGTCGATGATGCTTCGAAACTTGCCCTGGTTGTAGTCTGAGGTCGAGCCACCCCGACTGGATCTTTCGTGGACCAAGCTGTTCTTTTGATCGCAAACGCCGGTCTCCGGCGCATCATAGGCAGCAATGGTGAAGACACCGATCGCTTCGCCCGGCCCTCCGACCCCGCAATCGTCTGGATCAATCTCCAGGCCGTAGTTATTTGCCGACTTGAAGAACGCGACCCCGGATTCGTACAGATCGTCCGCAGCCTTAGCAAGGTCGGTGTCTCCCTTGCAGCGGTCTCCGGTTGGGCCGTATACGCTATCCGAACTGACTAGCATACGAATGCTGTTGATAGTCTGGATCTCGTCGAAGGCCGCTGCTTGATCATCTTGGCTGTCGGCCTGCCAAAACGTGTACGCCCGCGCCTCTCCGGCAGTCGCACTTCGCCTTCTCTGCTGATACGCGCCCGTGACGTTCGGATCCTGGTTGTCCCGATAGTCTTGAAAAATCGCACCAAGCGTCTGGGTGCCATGAGAGCCGCTGAAGTTGTTATTACCATCTATTTCGGTGCAATCCACGCCGCCCCAGCAGGAGAACTGCTTCACGATGCGGCTGGAGTTGTTGCCATCCTCGGTGAATGCGATGTGGGATGCCCTGAATCCTGCTGCGTCGACCACTGCTACGCGAATATCGGTACTCGACCCGTTGTCTCCGTCATAGTTATAGTCGTCGCCCGCTTCGGTGAATGACTCCGTCCAATAAGCTCGGGTCTGATAAACGTAGGACTTCTCGTTCCCGTCGAGTTTCCCGTCGATGGCGTCAGGCTTCAGCGGGAGTGGCGTTCCGATTCCTTCGACATCGTCCCCCCTCGCCAGCTCCTCGATTTGGCCCGGGGTCAATGTCGCCCGGAGGCAGGGTGAGTATTCGCAAAGGCGCCGCACCTGGCCTCCCATATCGACGATGCGCGCGGCAACGGCGGAATTGATGACCCGTACTTCCTCGCGGAGCAAACTCAATTCTTCCTTTCGCACGGCAAGGCGGTCCGCGTGACTCTGGATCCGCCCTTCGGCAATGGCCAGGTGGATGCGTTGCGTCGTAGTTCCGGTGCGTGTGCGGGGGAGTCGAATGGTTGCTTCGATAGGCACGGCAGCTGCACGAGGGTCATCTTCGAGCCCCGTGGCGCACTGGTCGCTTCCGAGGCCGTCGTCTGAACGGATGACCTCGATCGCGCACTCGCGACTCATTCGCTTCCCTTCTTTCGCAGCCTGAACAAGGGTCCTCAGGACAGGTTCAAGCTTGTCCGTCGTCCCCGCCCCCTGCTTTGGCCGCTTTCGCCGCTCCGCTGGCGCAATAGGTTCGATATCGAGTTCGACCACACCGGCAAGAGACGTCACCGACGAATCGTCTTCTTCGTCCCCGTGACTCGTGACGCTCGACGCGATCGCATACGCCTTGCCTCCGGGCGAAAGATGGGCCTCCACGAATGGCAGCCGGCCGTCCGGGAGAGGCTTCAGACCTTGAAGCGGGTGAAGGTACGCTCGGTCTGTTGTCTCCGAGCAAAAAGGCTCGCCATCCCCCGCATCGCAGAGGTCTCGGTTTTCGTCCGTTGCCCTTCCGCTCGCCCCTGCAGAGCCGAGCTGGGCGTCCTGATCTTTGGTGGAGAAGGTCGCCGTTTCGGGAGAGGAACATGCTCCCAACGCAACAGACATTGCCAACCAAGACCTCCGAACTGCTGCAATAGGGTTCACCCGAACGTCTGTCATTTTCATCATACGTCGATCTCCAACAGGCTCGGCTACCCGAAGACTTGAACGGCGTCTAGAGAGAAAGTGATGACCAGGGAAGGTCCAGATACCCCTTTGGGCGACCTTGCCAACCCGCAAGTTCAGCATCACACTCCGTAGCAACCATGCAGGGGAGACCAGCGATGACCTTTTTCAGTCGACTACTAATGCCAGGCAGCATCCTTATCTTGAGCCTAACTGCATGCACACAAGACAAGGGGGACGGGAACGCTCTCGGTGACGGAGACGGGGACGCCCTGGGTGACGGGGATGGAGACGGAGACTCCAGTGGGGACGGAGGCGCCGTCGGAGACGGAGACGGAGACGGGCTACCTGCCTCCTGCGGTGGGGATGCCTACGGCAAAGGCGGCGCTATCGAGGAGGAATGCATGGAGTATTGCATGACGCTGTCCGCAGACCAGTGCGGAGAGCCCGGCTACTGCCGCAGAAGATTAGGGGAGCTGGTCAACTTCGACGACAATTGTTTGGAAGAACATGTCTTCGTCGTGTGCGTCTGGGATGGGAGCGGATCCAGCGACGCCGAAACCTTTGCGACAGATGAGGACGGCGGGTGTTGGCGTTTCTCGAACATCCAGGACGTGCCCGGTTTCGAGAACGAGTCGGAATGCGCTGGGGTGGACCCCGAGCTGCGGTCCTGCTCCGAACTCGGTGCCGGAGGTGAGGGCTCCGACTGAGTCAGCTCTTCGGCAAGGGTTGAGGGTGCGAGAGGTTGGCTTCGAAGTCGCAGGCAATCGTGGCGATGACTTGATAGGGTTTGAACCGTCCTGCTCTGAAACTGTCCAGATACTATGGACTGTCAGCGACCGAACGTAAGTGTCGAAGTATTCGCGTAGCGTTGCCATGCGGTGGAAGCTTTCTGTTCGCCCAACACAAATTGTCTCGCAACAAGCAGGATAACGTGGTGTCCCGCTCGCGCCGAAGATGATTCACCTCGCGCCTGCCTAACGAGGGACAACGACGGCAGCGGCGAGAAAACCCAACTCCGTCTTCGAGATCAACGAGATTGTTGGGAGAATCAGGCCAAGATTCCGCCAATCAGCCGACTAAAGTGGGCCCCGAGCGGGCCAACGGGCAGCGCACGGCAACACCCCCAAAGGTGACGGCAGCGACTCCAATCCGCACCCCGCCGCACCCCGAACCCGGGACCCTCGCCCGCGCGCAGCAAAGCGAGCCCGGAGCGTGAGGTTGCGCCTGGCATGGCGCTGAAACAGCGGGTGAAAGTCCCGTGAGAAAGGAGC
>CBFGUR010000073.1:0-21453 GCA_965652275.1 uncultured Polyangiaceae bacterium
TCCGCGGACTCCGAGGTGTTCTTCCGTCAGCGCAACTGCGAGCAAGAGGTAGTCCGCGCCAGCCGCCTCGGTTGTGACTTTCTCACTGACCGGCACTATTTCATCCTGAACCAAGAGGCGTGTGACGTGGTAATCTCCGCTCACGAAGCTGGCCCCGCTGGCGAAGAAGCCGTGCTGTACGTTGCGGAGACCGGGACGTGTACGGAGCAAACCGAACTCGACCACGGGTTCTGGATACAGCGAGGATCCGAGGTGGATCTCGACGAAGCGTTCGTCTCCTTCGTACTGTCGGACTGAGACTGCTATCTAAGGACCACGGTATCTAGGCATCCACTGACGATGCTCATGGTCGCTCCAGAGGTAGCCGCGCTGACGAGATTGCATGCGTTTTCGCACAGGGCGAATGACTGGGGCGGGTTCGCCCCGTCGAAGTACCAGGCCGGGCGATCCGCCGGACACGCGTCCTCGCTCGGTACATTCACGATAATGGTCGACTCGCCGTTTTGGGTGAGCTGAATGTTCATCGTGTTGGTGTCGAGCTGGCCGCCCATCGAGATCGGGAGATTCGCGATTTCGTATTCGCACGCGAACGGCACCGCTTGCTCTGCGATCGCAGTCAGCGCATCGGCGATTGCTACTCCGGAGCCGTCCCCTACGTTCCAATAATGACAAGGGGGACCGATCGAACCACAGAAGTCATCGTGTGGTTCGGCGCCGCCTGCGATGGCCATCTCCTCCAGGTTTTCCTCGGTCGCACCATCCATCCCGATGATGAATTTGTTTTCGGAAGAGCAACGGTCGTACGAGCGTTGATCTCGCGAATAGCTCAGGCCGTTTTTACGGCACTGACGCCGCCTCGAACGAAGATTTCTGCGGAGGCTCGTCGCAACTGATTCATGTGGGAGATTTCAACGGTGATGGGCGTGACGATCTGCTTTGTCACGATCTATCTACGGGAGACCGGCGGGCGCGCTATGCGAACCCAGAGGGCAACTACAGGAGTATTTGCTCGACTCAATCATCCCAAGGGGACGGTGAACTTCAGCCGATTGATGTCCATTTCGTCGTGCTTTCGGACCCTAGGCACAGCACCGTCACCGATAGGCACGCGGCCACCAGCATGCCTGGGTCCGGTGTCCCGCGGCGAGGGATTCCGACGTCCCAGACGGTCCATCTTCACCCCCTGACAGGCGCCACCATTAATCAGAATTCGGACCATTCCGCCTACTTTCGTGCGGAAGTCGATGTCATCAACGAGTACTTCTACGACGATGGGGGGAATTCGGTGTGCGACGGCGGGGACTGCTTTTCATTCAGGTATTCGAGCCACACCTTGTTCGACGAAATCGACGCATCGAGCTGTCCAGAGCTCTATAAGTTCGGAAACCCGCCGAATTCCGATTGGTCCAGGGATTGCGAGGCTGGAAGCTCTCCACAATGTGGTACCGGATCGGTTCAGGATACCAAATGGTCGAGAGCCCTTCGTAAGGCAATTGATGCGTGCGACGATCCAAAGCTCCATCGGCGCGGCGTCTTGAATTTCTACGTCATGGACGCCTGCAATTGGCCACTCAGCAATGCAAACTGCGGTGCGCGTACGATTTCGAATGGACTTCAGACGCCCCACTTCTCAGTGGCAATGGCCTACGAGCGACTACTTCGAGGGTCGGCCACGGGAGATCGCCATATCGCCAACGGCGTTGAACAGCACGAGATCGGACATGTTTTCGGCCTCGGGCACACTTGGGATTGCAGCAGCAGTACAGATCCCATGGAGCAGAGCGCCGTGCCGAAACCCTTCTGCCCTTCGCTGCCGGAAGCAACGAGCTATCCGGGGGCGACGCCCTCATGCTCAGTGACATCGAGCCGTACGGGTGGATTCAATACTGCCGCGCGGGAGTGGCATGAATCGGGTTCATGCACGTCGCTGACGACGGTCAACCAGATCGACACCCTTGTATCCAAGGCGCGCGAAGCTCAGGTCGATTGGTACTGCGGGCTTCAGTGAGGGTCCCGTGAGCGCCGCCGATTCTGATGCCTTCCGCGGATTGGGCATCAGCGGCGCTCGCGGCGCGTCTCGGCCTTCTCGCGGGCGAGTGTTGCGGCTGTGTCTCCGGCGGCGTAGGCCTCCAGAATGTGAAGGCGTCGCGGGTCGCGGTTCTGATCGAAATAGTACCCGCGGAGCCACTTCAGATGCTGGACGACTTCTTCCGGCGAGTGCTTTCGCAGGTTCTTGATGTACCTGTCGATGGCGGAGGTCGCTGACGTGAAGCGGACGCCCGGGACGAGTTGCTTCAGGGAGCGCATGAGCTTTTGGTCGTAGGTGACGATCGAGTAGTGGCGCTTGACGCCAGGAAATCGCAGTTTAGCTTCACCCGGAAGCCACTTGGGTCCCACCTCGGAGTCGATGAAGTGGACTCCACGGCTCCTCACGTACTTCATTGTCGCGAGCTTCTCATGGCCCGGGCGACCCCGCTCCTTCAATGGAAGTCGGGCCACGTGGGCATCGGTCAGCCCGCGCCGATCGAGTACGTACCCGCGGCCGTAGTATGCGACCATTCCCACCGTCTTGTTGGCGAAGCGAACGGTGTGTCCCGCCTCACGGAGCGTCTCGAGAATGCGGCCCAAGGGGAAGTTGAAGTGGTCAACCTCGAATGGATTCAGGCGAGTTACCCGGTAGAACTCGGACTCGTTAGCGATACCCCATTTGATGTTGCGGCCACCGATTAAGTCGATGGTTTGAGTAGAAGAGATTAGGGCTGCGAAGGAAAGCGCAGCGCCCGCCGCCGAGGCATAGCGATTCGTTGGGACCGGAGCGAGCGCCCGGTAAAACACCTGCTCGAGGGCAAGGAGTAGGAACGGCAGGAGAGTGAAGAGGAATCGCCCCTCCATGAAGTCGCCACCGACTTTGGCGACGTAGAACGTGTACAAGAACAGCGACTGAACCGAGAAGAGGACGAACCGCGCCAGCGGTGGCTGCCATTTCACCATCATCAGAGACACCAGGGCGATCGCCCCGGGCCAAGCGTGGTGCGAGAGGAAGAACTCCGTCACGTAGATGCGGCCCTGCTCGAAGTACGTGAGGTTTGCCGACTTCGCGTAGTACGTGTTCGGGACGATGCTGCCGTAGTATGAATACTTCCAGCCGAGGTAGGCGAGGTAGACGACGAAGGGCGCCGCGTAGCAAAGCAGGTCGAGGGCCTCTTTTCTCATGGTCGTGCGGCGCTCGTGTGGGGCGGCCGCGACGAGATGGTGTGCCGACTCGGAAGCGAGTACGAGCGCGGCGAATGCGAAATAGAGGCCGTGGTCCGGGCGAGTCAGCGTAGCGACGATGAACCACGCGCCGGCCGCGAACAGTCGTCGTCGGGTCATCGCCGTGACGAGGAACAGCAGCCCGAGGTTGACGCACAGGCTCGCGGCCTGAGTCTCGAGGCCCGAGGTACCGTAGGCCATCGACAGAGGTTGAAGGGCGAGGGCGATGGCGGCCAAAGGGAGGTATACAGTTGAGCGGGAAGGCCTCAGGACGGCGCCCAGGCGCGCTACGACGAGCACGTTAGCCACGTAGCTGACGACGCACGCGCCCATCGCTACGAAGGGCCCGTCGACGCGCGTCGCCCACATGAGCGAGCCGATGAGCACCGTCCACAAGAAGTTCGTGTACCCCTCGACGTACTCGCCCAGATTGAAGACGAGGCCTTCGCCTTGCGCGAAGTTGTACGAGTAGCGAAGGAAAATGAAGGCGTCGTCGAAGCAGGACGCGCGCTTCGCCACGCCAATCAGACCAAGGACCAAGGCGAGGCCGAGGAGGGCGAGCGGCACCGCTCGCCGCGCTCGCTGACCGAGCCACGCCAGAAGCCAGGTGCTGAGCCGAGGAAGTAGCTTCCAGGCGGCAAACCCGACCCCCGCCGCAGCCAACACCACGAGGGAAAGGGGAAGGGCCTCTTCGCGCCACGCCTTCACGTACGCATCGAGGACCGGGGCGATGTCATCCACGGAGAGAGCTCCGGGTTGTGCCAAGGTGCGCCAACTCACGGGGTGCGCCCGCGAAGGCTGTCACCGGTGTCATGACGCTAGGGTGCGGGAGCATGGAGATCGAGCGGAGGTTAAGCACGGCGCCCGCGCCAATGAAAGATCCGTGCCCGGGCCGCTTGGTCTTTCGGCCCGCTAGTCTTCGGTCTCGAAGAGGTCGATGTGGCCGCGTTCGAGAGTCTTCTCGACGCCCCCGCAGGCGCTTTCACACAAATCGTACACGCTCCGATCGAGGATCTCGTACAAGGCTGAGGTGCCTTGGCGGTGCCGGGTCACGAGGCCGGCGCTCGACAAGAGAGCCAAGTGTTTGGAGACGTTGGCCTGGGAACTTCCCACCGCCTCGACCAATGAGCCGACGTTGCGCGGCCCGTGCCGCAGTTGATGCAGCAATTTGAGGCGCGTGGGGTCACTCAGGATCTGAAAGCGCCGCGCGACCGCCGCGTATCCGGCGTCGCTGAGGGTGGGCGGGGCGGTCTTCTTGGCCACTGGTTCGACCGTAGCCCGAAGATTCACCTTTGATAATATCTGTATATGCCAATATGGTTATGAATTCTACAATGCAGCACATCATCACATCCCTGCTGGGCGGCGCTTTATTGGGCCTTTCAGCTACCTTGTTGCTCTGGGGACTCGGGGCGAGCGAAGGGGTCAGCGGCGTCTACGGAGGCCTGCTCACTCGTCGCGGCCCGGGTTTTCGGCTCACCTTCCTGCTCGGTCTGCTCGCAGCCGGGCTGGTCGTACACTGGGTTTGGCCCGCCTCTTTTGGGGCGCCGGTCCAGACCTCCGTCTTTCTCGTCGTCGTCGCCGGGTTTCTCGTCGGTCTCGGAACCCGGATGGGATCGGGCTGCACGAGCGGTCACGGCATCACCGGGCTCTCGCGTCTTTCGGTTCGGTCTCTCGTCGCGACGCTCACGTTCATCGCAAGCGGCGCCCTCGCGGTGGTGGTCCTCCGCGCCCTGGGGGAGAGCTCGTGATGCGATTGCTCGTCGGGGCCATCTCTGGCGCGGTCTTCGGCTTGGGGTTGGCTCTCGGTGGGATGCTCCAGCCTGTGCGGGTCGTCGGATTCTTGGACTTCTTCGGTTCCTGGGATCCGACGCTCGCCCTCGTGATGGTGGGAGCGCTCACGGTGAACCTTCCTCTTTCGCAGCTCGCCTTGCGACGGAACAAGCCCTTTTGGGGAGCGCGCTTCGAGCTGCCCACGGGTCGCCAGATCGATCGGCCCCTCGTCGTCGGGTCGGCTCTCTTTGGTGTGGGGTGGGCGATGGCGGGCTATTGCCCGGGACCGGGTCTCACCAACCTCGCCACGGGCACGGCGAACTCCGTGTGGTTCGTCTTCGCTCTCACCGCTGGTGTGTTCGTTTCGAAGGCCATTTCGTCCCGATCGGGCGCCCACCCTCGGGACTCGGTGGCTGCTTCCGAGCTCGTCACGTGCGGGGAGGGACGGGTGGGGTAGTCTTCCCTCCATGACTTCTCACCGTTTCGCCCTCGTCGTTCACGGGGGCGCTGGACCGAAGCCCGGACGGGACTACTCCGTGGTCGAAAGACACCTCCACTCGCTCCTCGAGCGTGGGCGTGAGCTCTTGAGTGGGGGCCGCGCCGCCCTCGATGTCGTGGAGGAGCTCGTCGCCGAGATGGAGGCCTCGGGCTACTACGTGGCCGGTAAAGGCTCGCCCGAAAACCGCGCCGGGTACGTGGAGCTCGATGCATCGATCATGGATGGCACGACCAGAAAGGCGGGGGGCGTCGCCGCCATCCGTGACGTGGTGCATCCGATTTCGGCAGCACGCGCCGTCATGGAGGAAACGCCCCACGTACTCTTGGCGGGGCCAGGGGCGACGCATTTTGCGTTTCGACGGGGGATGCCCTGCGTCCCTGACCCGGCCTCGTACTACCAGCCCGCCGTCGGTGTGCTTCCGGTGGATCAAGAACGCGGAGGAGTCTCCCATGGAACGGTGGGCGCGGTCGCGTTCGATCTCGCCGGCGGCCTAGCCGCCGCCACCTCCACGGGAGGTGTTTTTGGGAAGCTCGAAGGCCGGGTGGGGGACACTCCGCTGATCGGTGCGGGGACGTGGGCCGACGATCGCGTCGCTGTCTCGTGCACGGGCACCGGCGAGTTTTTCGTACGCGCGGGCGGTGCGCGAGACGTTGCGGCGCGCGTCGCTTATTTGGGCGTGTCGCTCCAGGAGGCCGCGGAAGGTTTCATCGGGGAAGTGGGGCGCCTCGGGGGAGACGGTGGCGTCATCGCCGTTTCGTCGTCTGGCGAGATCGCGATGGTGTTCAACTCCGCGGGTATGAAGCGCGGATCGGTGAGCTCCTCGTCGCCGATTTCGGTAGCGGTTTTCTGACGGGTCCTTCCACGGTTCGAATGCACGATTGACAATTGATAAGCGCTGGCTTATCAATTGGACATGCAGACGCAGGACGCTGTTTTCAGGGCTTTGGCCGATCCGAGCCGACGGGCGATCTTCGAGCGCCTCACCGAGGGGGAGCAGGGGGTCAAGGAGCTCACGGCGGCCTTCGCCATCTCGCAGCCGGCTGTCTCGCAACATCTTGCCGCCCTGACTCAGGCTGATTTGGTTGCGAGCCGTAAGGAGGGACGCCGGACCTATTACCGGGTCGCCCCCGGCGGCCTGCGGCCGCTCGTCGATTGGGTCGCCCGCTACAAGGTGTTTTGGATCGAGCGTATCGACGCGCTGCAGCAGCTTCTCGAGGAGATGGAGGAATGAAGGACAAGTCCATCCTCCTCGAGTTCGATCTCGCCCATCCTCCGGCGAAGGTCTGGCGCGCCTTGACGGATCCCGAGCTCTTGGCGCGCTGGCTCCTCAAGACGGACTTCGCGCCCATCGTGGGGCGAGCCTTTCGATTCGAGCGCGATCCCATGCCGGGATGGGATGGTGTGATCGAGTGTGAAGTGATCGAAAGCGAGGAGATGCGTTTCCTCAGCTATTCGTGGCGCGCGCTCGGCGTGGACACGATCGTCACGTGGACCCTGGAGCCCATCCCGACCGGTACGCGGCTTCGCCTCGAACAATCGGGATTCGATCCCGAGCACAAGCAGGCGTGGGGCGGGGCCCTTTCCGGCTGGCGATACATGGCGGGAACCGCGCTGCCAGCCCTCCTCGACGAACTCCGCTGACCTCCCCATCACCCTTCGACAAGGAACGACCGATGAACATACTTCTCTGGATCTTACAATCCCTTCTTGCGGCGCACACCGTCATGGGCGCCATCTGGAAGCTGTCCAATCCGGCTCAGAACATGCCCGGGCTTTCGGCCATCCCTCCGGCGGCTTGGCTCGGGCTGAGCGTGGTCGAACTGATCGCAGCGGCGGCACTCATCGCTCCCGCGCTCGGTCTCCGTTTTGCGCAGCTCCCGCCCATCGCCGCCGGCCTCATCGCCGCCGAAATGCTCCTCTACTGTGGCCTTCATCTCGCATCCGGGCAGAAAGACCACGGACCGCTCGTCTATTGGCTGGTGGTTGCGGCCCTTTGTACGTTCGTCATCTACGGTCGAGTGAATCTCAGCCCGCACGGGTGAGGGTGGTGGGGCCCGCAAGACGGGCAGAGCTGATCATCATCCAGCGTGTCGTGTGAGATCACGGATCACCGCCTCGACCCCCGACGCGACGACGGAAAGCTTACCAAAATCGATTTGAGCGCCGACGTCCGTGGGTTCGTGATAGTGCTCATCGCGGAAAGGAGCCGTGTCCGTCACCATCAGCGCCGGGTACCCCTCTTGCCAGAACGACCAGTGATCGGACCAACCGATTCCCGGAAGGCCAGAAGGCAGTGCGCCACAGGTCTATTCCCCAAACCGTCGAGGTACGAAACCGATCGACTTCACTTTGTCGCGGCACTAGCTTGCGGACATGCGCTTGATCACGGCTCTGCTTTCTTCTTTTCTCTTCACTCTCCCGCTCGGTCTCGTCCCGCTCGGTCTCGTCCCGCTCGGTCTCGCTGCCTGTGGCAGCAGTGAGGAGGGTTCCTCAGGGGATGGTGACGGCGATGGCGACCTCGAGGGCGATGGCGATCTCGAGGGCGATGGCGACCTCGGGGGCGATGGCGACGCACCAGGACCCATCGAGGCGAGTCAGTTCTTCGCCCAGTTCTCCGCGATCGCAGAGGGAGATGGCGAGATCCGCATTACGGCGGAGCTCAACGTCGACAGCCCTCTGGGATCCTCCGTCGAGCTCACGGGAGACGATCGCCTCGTTGCGACCGCTGAAGGCACGTCCATCGAACTTTTGGCACGGCCAGTCGGCGACAGCTTTTGGTACGAGGCCACCATCGAAGACGGTGGGGAGGGGTTTCGCGTCGACATCGCTCTCGAACGCGGCGGAAGTGCCGAGTCGGTGACCGGGTCGTATGGCATCTTGCCGGCCCCCTTTTCGATGCAGGTCGCCGGGGTCGAGCACCTTGGTGAGTTTGCCAGGGGCCAAGACATCGTGGTGACTTGGTCACCGGCGGGGGACGGCGAGATGAGCTACTCCCTGACCGGGATCTGCATCGAGGACATCCACAGCACGACGCCGGATTCAGGCGCTCTTACGATTGCGGCCTCCGAGCTCGTGACCGAACCGGGAGACGAAGGCGAGTCCTGTGGGCTCTCGTTCAGTCTCGTGCGCAAGGGAGAGGGTGTCATCGACGACAGGTTCGATGGGGGCGTCTTTCACGCTCTGCAGGCAAGAACCATCGCATTCCGTTCGACGCCTCCTGGGAACTGAAGACGGGACGCCGGGAATATGCGGGAACGCGAATTTCGGCAGTAATGACTCGGGTGGAGGTGCGTCCTTACGTGTGAACGACCACTGGAGGACTCATGAACCACGAAATTTTTACTGAAAATGCCCTTGCGCCTACAAAGGGAGAGGCTTGCCCGATCCCCGATCCGGAAGATCTGGCAGCAGTTGCCCGGGGGCGAGACACGACGGTTTCCTCGGCTCCGTCCGAAGAGATTGAAAGCCACATCCTGGAAATCACGGGCATGACCTGTGCCTCCTGCGTGCGGCGGGTGGAAAAGGCCCTTTCGGCCGTCCCGGGCGTCGTCGAAGCCTCGGTGAATTTTGCCACCGAAAAGGCCCTCGTCCGAGTGCAGCCTGGCGCCTCGACCCATCTCGACTTGGTGAAGGCGGTCGAGGGGAGCGGATATGGGGTCGAGCCAACCGCCAAGACCGAGGCGACCGAGCCCTCGGTTGCATCTGACGAGGAGGCGAACGCTGAACACATTCGGCGCAGGCGGGACTTCTGGACGGCGGTGGTCCTGAGCGGACCACTTCTGGTACTCGGGATGTCCCACGGACTGATTCCATTCGCCGAAGGCCCCTCCGGTCGTGCGCTGCAGCTCGTATTGGCGACAGCCGTCGTCTTTGGCCCTGGGCGCCGTTTCTTCCGCCTCGCGGGCCTCGCACTTCGTCATCGTTCGGCGGACATGAACACACTCGTTGCGCTCGGGGTCGGCTCTGCATTCGGGTACTCGGCAGTTGCAGTGCTGTTTCCTTCGATCTTCCCGCACGCCAACCACGGGGCCGTCCCCCACGTCTACTTCGAGGCGGCCGCCGCGATCGTGACCTTCGTTCTGCTGGGAAATCTGATCGAGGCAGGGGCGAAAAAGAAACTCTCGGACGCGGTGAGAGCGCTCATGGCTCTGGTACCGCCCGTCGCGTTTCGTCTGGGCTCCGAAGGACGCCTCGAAGAAGTGCCGGTAGAAGACCTCGAAGTGGGCCACCGGGTCTTGGTGCGCCCCGGCGAAACGATCCCTTCTGACGGTAAGGTCGTCGCAGGCTCGTCATCCGTGGACGAGTCCATGCTCACCGGCGAAAGCATCCCCGTCGCGAAGGCGAATTCGGACCCAGTCTTCGGCGGGACGCTCAACCAGGTCGGCTCCCTCGAGGTCGAGATCACCCGGATCGGCAAAGAAACCGCCCTTTCTCGCATCGCCAAAGCCGTGGAGGACGCCCAGGGATCGAAGGCGCCCGTGGCGCAGCTTGCCGACAAGGTCAGCTCGATCTTCGTGCCCGTCGTCCTGATCATCGCCACGATCGCGGGGATGGTGTGGTTCTTCGTGGACCCAACCGCCGATGGATTTGCGGTTGCCGTCGAACGATTCGTCGCGGTTCTGGTCATCGCCTGCCCCTGCGCTTTGGGACTCGCGACTCCCGCGGCCGTTGCCGCGGGAACCGGTCGCGGTGCCCAGCTCGGTGTCCTAATCAAGGGCGGTGCCGCCCTGGAAATGGCCAGCCGAATCGACACTCTGTTCGTGGACAAGACTGGAACCCTCACAGTCGGACGGCCCGAGGTCGCAGAGGTCGAAGCCAGCGGCCTGGACCAAGCGTTCCTCCTCAATCTGGCAGGATCTCTGGAAAGCAGGAGCGAGCACCCACTCGCCGTCGCGGTCGTGGAAGCGGCAAGTCGCACGGAGCTTCCGCTTGGGAACGTGACCGACTTTCACAGTCGCGTCGGCGCCGGAGTCTCCGGCCGGGTAAATGGTAGGAAGGTGATCGTCGGAACTGCCGAATTCCTGAATACCGAGGGATACGACTTGGCCGATTGGGGCGGCAGAGCCGAACGTCAAGCAGAGCTCGGGAGAACGCCGGTACTCGCAGGAGTGGATGGGCGGATCGCGGGGCTCATTGCCATCGCAGATCAGCCGCGCCCCGAGGCGCGCTCCGTGATCGAGGAACTTTCCGGACTCGGAATCGAGGTCGTCTTACTGAGCGGCGATCGCGAGGAAGTAGCAACCGCCGTCGCCCATCAACTCGGCATCTCGCGAGTGGTCGGGCAGGCAGCACCTGAAGACAAAGCACTCCACATCCGCGCCGCGAAAGCCCAAGGCAAGGTGGTGGCGATGCTGGGGGATGGCATCAATGACGCCCCCGCTCTGGCCCTCGCAGACGTTGGGATAGCCATGGGCAGTGGCTCCGACATCGCTCTGACCACAGCTGACATCACTCTCCCCGGGGGAGGCCTCATGAAGCTGGTTCCAGCTCTACGCTTGGCAAGGCAAAGTATGACCACCATTCGACAGAACCTGTTCTGGGCGTTCGTCTACAACATCGCAGGGATCCCCCTTGCTGCGGGCCTCTTGTACCCCGTGACCGGCTGGCTCCTTTCTCCCGTCTTTGCCAGCGCAGCCATGTCGGCATCGAGCGTGTCCGTCGTGCTGAACTCGCTGCGACTGCGTCGGTTTGGCACGAAAAGTCAAACCAAGTCTTTGCCGGAGCGCCGACTCGCGCTTCGAAACTTGACGGACTCGCCGCCCGAGTCGCCTGGACGACAACTGGGATGATAGCTCGAGATATTGCGTCCACATTGGTTCGGGAACAAGCTTTGGCATTCGTTACTGCGAGACGGTCTCAGATGTCTTGTCACACTTCTCACGATTCTCATGACGACGCGGGTCGGTTCGTCACTGACTCGGTAGCAAAAGAACGCCAACGCTACCTGGATTTCATTCGGCGGCGTGTCTCCGATGACGCTCTGGCCGAGGACATCCTGCAGGACGCAACCTTGAAGGCCCTGCAGGGCGCGACCGGTCTGAAGGAGCAGGCCGCCTTCGAGGGCTGGTTCTTTCGCATTCTACGAAACGCCATCACTGATCAGCACCGCCGCAAGGGCGCCGAGACCCGCGGCAAGGACGCCTTTTCGGTAGAGGCGGAGCGCCAGGAGGAGGCGGTCGAGCGGGTGGGGCATACGTGCGCCTGCGTCATGCCCTTGATGAACGGGCTCAAGGAGGAATACCGGGATGCCCTCGCCTCCGTCGAGATCGAGGGACAGATGGTCCGTGATTTCGCCAGCGAGAACGGGCTCTCGAGCAGCAATGCGGGCGTGCGAGTGCATCGAGCCCGGGCCGCTCTCAAGAAGCAGGTGGAGAGCACGTGTGGGGCCTGCGCGGCAGCTGGATGCTTGGACTGCTGCTGCGGATGATTTTCTGTAATCGACCGCGCTGACCTGCGTCTCGATGGTCGAAAGGACGCTCCGAGTAAAACTCGGAGCCAAAATGAGACCATGAAAAAGCTCGCGTTTTCGCTGATAGGCGTCGGACTTCTCTCCCTCGCTGGTGGGTGCGCCACCCGCGCCCTGGCTCGGGAAATCCCGGCCGGATTCCCCGAGTCCAGCGCAAGAACAACACAATCGAGCGCAGCTGGGAGACTCCAGGCACCTGGGCGCCCTGTTGACGATACGCCCGACGTGCACTCGGAGCACGAGCATCAGACGCACCAGCACCAGCACGATCATTCACCACACGCCGGTCACGACGACCACCAGCACAATTTTGGTCGGGAAACCGCTGACCCCGAGCCTGCGGGAAGTCCTGGGGAGGCTCCAGCGACCGAGGTTTATACCTGCCCCATGCACCCCGAGGTCGTGTCCCACGAGCCAGGTCAGTGCCCCAAGTGCGGCATGCATCTGGAGAAGAAGAAGTGAAGACTGCCCTTGGGATGGTCCTTTCGGCGTCCCTGCTCCTGGGGTGTCAGAGACAGGAGCTGGCTGCGGACGCGACGGCGGTGGCTCGGCTGGCGGGAAAGCCAGCTCTCGCCCGCCAGCTGCCGCCCGGCTACAACGGCTCCACCCCCGGTCCCACCATCGAAGCCGTCGAAGGCGACCGACTACGGCTCTACGTGACCAACCGGCTGCCCGAAGCCACGACGGTTCACTGGCACGGACTCATTCTTCCCAATGGGATGGACGGCGTGGCCGGACTCAACCAACAGCCGATCTTGCCCGGAGAGACGTTCGTCTACGAGTTCGTCGTCCGGGACCCAGGCACGTACATGTATCACCCCCACTACGACGAGATGGTGCAGATCGCGCTCGGGATGCAAGGGATGTTCGTCGTGCACCCCCGGACTCCCGTAGGGCCGAGAGTTGACCGCGACTTTGCCCTGATGACCCACGAGTTTCGCATCGAGCCGGGCGCTCGTCGACCTGACCCTACAGCGATGGCGGACTTCAATGTCCTTACCTTCAACTCGAAGGTCTTTCCGGGGACCGCTCCCCTCATGATGTATCGGGGCGAGCGCATTCGCATCCGCCTCGGGAACCTGAGCCCCATGGATCATCACCCGATCCACCTGCACGGGCTAAACTTCAAGGTCACTCAGACCGATGGTGGCTACTTGCCCGCTTCAGCGCAGGTTCCCGAGACCACCGTGCTCGTCCCCGTGGGCAGCACCCGAGTGATCGAGTTCGTCCCAACCGAAGCGGGCGACTGGGCCATGCACTGCCATATGACGCATCACGTGATGACGCAGATGGGACACGGTCTCTTGCCCTTAACCGGAGCGAACACGAAGAAGCTCGACCAGCGGATGAGCAAGCTGCTTCCCGGGTACATGAGTATGGGACAGAAGGGGATGGGTGGAATGGGCGAGATGAACATGAAAGTCGCCCCCAACAGTCTGCCCATGCGCGGCTCTCCCGGCCCCTACTCCTACATCGACATGGGAGGCATGTTCACGACCCTGAAGGTTCGCCAGCCGGGCACCGCTCTTGATCCGGCAGCCTGGTACCGGCAGCCCGCCGGTACCGGCGCGAGCAGGGCTACGGCGGCTCAGATGCAAGCGGACGGCGTCGACACGAACTCGCGCGGATGATGGCGATTGAAGCGTAATGGACGAGGGCATGGTGCGTCTCTGTAGATGAACGGCCAAGGATTTCCTGGCTACCACGATCAAGGAGACACCATGTCACTCATTCAATCAGTTCAGCTCTCTATTCCTTCGATGACCTGCGCCTCGTGCCGCGGTCACGTTTTCGCAGCACTCAAAGACGTCGAGGGGGTGAAGAAAATCGACATCCGTCTCGCCGAGCGAAAGGCGATCGTCGAGTACGACATCCTGACGACTTCGTCGCACGAGCTGCAGCAAGCACTCGAAGACGTCGACTACCCGAGCGAGGTCATCGCTCGCCGTGCCGAGGAGAGGCTCGCCTAGTCGGGGTAGGCCGTTCGCGGAGGGAGCCGACCTCGAGAACCTGTAATGAAAGGAAGAGCGGTGCGTCCGGGCGCTTTCTCTCGCTACCATGCGGAACATCAAGCAGAACCTGTTCTTCGCCTTTGCGTACAATGCGCTGGGTGTGCCCATCGCGGCAGGCTTGCTGTATCCATTCTTTGGCATTCTGCTGATCCCGATGCTTGCCGCGCTCGCCATGAGCCTCAGCTCGGTTTCGGTGATTGGCAACGCCCTGCGTCTTCGTAGGGTCGAGCTGTCGACTTAGATTCGCTTTGCACCGGTCGGAGGCGGCAGCGCCTCCGTCTACTCACATGCTTCGCGTGTCGTGTAGTTGTAGTACTCGGCCTTCAGGTACAGGTTCACGTCGTTGAAAGGGAGAAGATCGATCCAGTCGTCCCAGGTTTCGTCGATGTTGGTGTTGGGTTCCTGCCCGCGCCGCTCCCAATACTCCAGACAGAGCGCTCGCATTCGGTCGCCGTCGAGTTGGATCGTGAACTTTAGGTCCTCGCCACCCGAGGTGGATTCGATGTCGCTGATGGGTGCTTCGTCGACCTGAACCGTGCAGCTCTCATAGCCGCCGACGGGGCCGTTCCTCGGCCAGTGTGCGATGCCGATGGTGAAGGGAGCACCCACGGGAACCTTGCCCCGAGCTACGTCAATGGCGTGGTGAAAATCGTAGGACATGTCGCCGAGGCGCACCTGGACCTCCCCGCCCAGGCTTCCCGCTTCGTCCTCCGGGGTTTCTTCTCCATCGAGAATGTCGACAGCGTAACCCTCGAAGTGCTCTTCGTTGACGCAGTCACACGCGGTGAGGGAAAATACGCAGAGAAACGAGAAAGATCGAAGCAACATCAGGCCCAGCGTAGTCGAAGAGCCGCCTCTTCCAAGGGAGCGGAGCAGAGCTGTTCGTCGCGCGAGCCTATTCGGCGGTGACGACGAGTTGGCCGTCCGAGATTGCGGCGTCTTCACTCGAGGGGCGCCGTGGAGTGCTGCAGCATTCGGTCCCTGCGTCGCGGAAGGAGTAGCGTCCCTCGACGCGGCGAGAACTCGAAGGGGGAGGTACCGCGGAGGTGCGGGGGCGCGTATTGCCATCTCCCTCGGTGCCGCGAACTAGTCCACTAGGTGGCGGCAGGGTCGGCATTTCCGAGGTGTCGATGGTGAAGCAAAAGTCGACTCGATCTCCGACAACCACGAACGTCCCCTCACGGAAGTCTTCCGCTGAGATATCCGAGGTCCGCTCCGCCAACAGCTCGAGCAGGGGAAACTCCAGCTCTTGCTCGGATGCATCGAGGTCGTCGAGAAAACGGGCCGTCCCTTCCCCGTGATCGCTCCATCGGTCTCGTGGGAGTCCACAAGGCGTTCCGATGATGGTGACGGTTTCATCATGAACGACGAAAGACTGAGAGCAGAACTCGATCCGGAGGCGTGGAGCGGGCCGAGGCGATTTCACTTCGCTCGCGCCGGGCCTTGCGCCTTCGGCCACTTCGAGGACGAGGCGCCCGGTTTCGATGTGGCAACGCAGCGGGCCGGAGACTTCCAGGGTCTCGTGGGGCCCGCGCCGTCGAACGAAAACGAGGGGTGAGGCCGACGCGAGGGCCTGCTCCAGTTCGGGGACCCTCATACTCACGGTCTTTCTCACGGCCTCCGCAGTGCAAATACCCTACCAACCCACCTTGTTAGGAACTGCCGCTGAAACGCCCATTGTGTCGGCCGGGCAGCCGGAAAAGTGAGGCATTTTGCCACACCTGTGGCGAACTGCCTCAGGTCGATCACTTCGTCGACGCGGCGATGAGATCGTTGACGACGCTTTTTGGCTGTGGATCCGTGACCTCCGAACGCGTCGCCACCTGCTCTCATCGATCCCTAGAATGTCGCGGCGACGATTCACCGAGTTTGCTGCCCGATGACAGAACCCTCCTCGCACAACATCGTCCAGGCTTCCTCGACACAAAACGAGGAGCGCCGGCCGGATTCCGTGCGTCACCTCGAAGGCATCCAGCGCCTCCCGGCCGTCGACGCCGGTCGCACTGTCGCCACGTTCGCCATCGTGTGGGTGCACAACATGTCCGGCATCGCGCACGAAACACAGCTCGCCGCCCTGTGCCGGTTCGGGACGTCGTTCTACATCGCCGTCGCGGCGCTCTTCGTCGTGCGCTCGTCGCTCCACGCCGGCGAGCGGACGTTTCTCGAGGACGTGACGATCCGAACCAAGCGGCTCCTCCGCCCCTTTCTCGTTTGGTCCCTCGTTTACGGCGCGTATTACGGATTCTTTGCCTACAGAAGCGGCGTCGAGTTCAGCGCCTTGGCTTTCTGGTGGGGTCCGTTCGCGGGGACGGCGGTGCACCTATGGTTTCTCCCCTTCGTGTTCTTTTGGGGCGTTTTCTGTACCCGCCTGGTGGCTGGCTTGAAACGGCTCCCGGCCAGCGTGGTCGTCGTCTTGGGAGTCGCCACGGCCTATGCGCTCTATCGGTTTTGCTACGGGTGGCTGTTCTTCGCCGTCAGTCGCCCCTGGCTTTGGAAGTACCACTTGCATCGCCTCGACCGTTGGATCGTCGAAGTGCCGCTCATCATCACAGCGACGTTCGTCTTCGTGAGCTTCTTTCGGCTAGGCAGTTCGGCGCGTGCCTTGCTCCAGAGAAAATCCCGAGCGCTTTCGTGGGTCTTCTTCGCGGCGTTCGTCGCCATCGAGTGCATCTATGCCACCCAGGCGGAGGCCATCCAAAAGGCGACTCAGAGCGAGGGCCGTTTCATGGCTCACCTCGCCGGAATGTTTCTCCTCGGTGCCTTCGTCTGTCGAAACCGGCAGGCTATCATCAACAAGCTCGCCCCCCTGGGACGCTACACCTACCTCGTCTTCTTGATGCACATGTTGCTCATCGACGAGCTCGAGCGTTTCGCTCATCTCGTGCCGGGGCACGGGACGGTGTGGTTTTCCATCGCTAGCACGGCGCTGATCTTCGCCGTTGGTCTCGGGTTGGCCTGGGCGATTCAGCGCTTCTCCGTCCTGCGGCTCTTGCGAGCGTGAAGCGCGATCGATTCGGCCCCAAAGGATGGTGCTGTCAGGGGGAACAGACTGACACTGTATCGTTTCCCGACCCGGAGCAGCTGGACTCGGTCGCGTCGTTCAGCTGGTCCACCTGACATTGGGGGAGGGAAGGGTTGTCGAAGATGAGGCACTGGCCGGGCACGGTGCCGACTCCGAAGAGTCCGTCGAGGCGCTCGAGGGATTCGTTGTCGTTGATTTGAACTTCGTTTTCGAGCGAGACGAGGGAGTCCAAACCGTCGAGCGAGAGGAGCGAGTCGTTGTTCTCGATCCGGAAGAATCCGAGCACCGCCGTGAGCGCGCCCAGGCCGCTCAGATTGACGAGCTCCGCGTTTCCGATGGCGGTGAGCTTGGCGGGGAGCGTCGTGAGAGACGAAAAATCACCGAGATCTTCCAGGGCTCCGTTGTTCGCGATGGCGAGCTCGGCGGTGACGTCGCTCAGACTCGCAAGGCCGGCGAGGCTCCGTAGGTCGGGGTTGTCTCGGATCCACACACCGGGAAGGGTCGACGACGCGAACTCGAAGCTGCCGGCCTTGGTCAGGCACGCCAGAGGTGCGAGGGAAGTGATCGGAGTCTCGGGGTCATCATCGATCAGAAGATTGCCGCTGATCTCCACCACACCGGCCAGAGCATCGACGTCGGCCTGGCTCTTCAGCCACACGTGTCCGTCGTGAGTTTCACCCGTACACGTCACCTCGATCGGAGCTCCCCCCGAACCGCTCCCTGTAACGCCCCCGGTCCCGCCCGAGTCGTCGCCGCCCGTCCCGCCGATATCGCCGCCCGTCGCTTCCGGCGTGCCTCCAGCATTTCCATCCCCGCCGCCTCCGGAAGGCGCGCCACCCGTGGGGGCGCCTCCACTCGCTGCGCCTCCGCTCCCACTCGTCGCGCCCGTTGCGCTCACCTCGCCCCCGCTCCCCACGGGTGGGCCGCCGCCATCCCCTGCTTCTGCGTCACCGTCGCCCGAGGCGTCGCCGGCGTCGCCGCCACACCCCACCGCAAGCACGAGTCCGAAGTAGAGAAGTCGAGCGAGCGGCCGAGAGAACAACGAACTTGTGACAACGTGCATTGGAATGACCCCCGACTCTCGCTCGAACCCGTCCGCGAGCGGACGCGCGAGAGATAGTGATGATGCGGAGTGCTCGACTGCTTCTCCGGGGTCAGGAAAATCCGCGGAAAATTCCCCTGGGGTAGAAAGTTGCACCATGGGAGGGAGCTAGAGCGACAGCGCGTGTGGGCCTTTCGTGAGCCGAAGGTCTGCTGGCTGCACGTTTCCCTTTTCGAGGTCGATCCATTGAAAAATCAGCACACGCTCTTTCATATTTCAGGCACTCGCACTCTGTTTGCCGCTCTTCTGGTTTTTGTCGCGTCCGGATGCGCAAGCGAGTCGGGCGACGACTCGAACGGCTCGGGGGCCGGCGGCTCGGTCGGGACCGGTGGTGATGCGGGAACCGGTGGGAGCGGAACCGGCGGCGCCGGAACCGGCGGCGCGGGTACGGGCGGCGCGGGTACGGGCGGTGCGGGATCGGGAGGCCTCGGATCTGGTGGGGTCATCGGATCGGGCGGCGCACCATCCACGGGCGGCATGGACGCGACCGGCGGCACGCCGGGCACGGGCGGCACGGATCTCGGAACTGGTGGAGAGGTCCAGACCGGCTACCAGCCATGCCCCGCCGAAGGGCCATGTAAGATCCTTCCGCTCGGTGACTCGATCACCCACGGAATGAGACAAACGAACTCGGGGTACGTGTTCGATGGAGGCTACCGCATCGAGCTGTTCCGGCTTGCCACCGAAGATGGACACGACATCACCTTCACCGGGACGCAGCCGCCCAATGGACCCGACACGGTGGCGGGACAGCCCTTCCCCAAAGATCACGAGGGCGTGAGTGGTGACGTCATCAACGGCATCGCCACTCGAGGGGTGAACGCCATCCAGCAGGAGACGCCCCACATCATTTTGGTGCATGCGGGGACGAACGACTTGAACGGCATGTCCCAAGGGATGTCGGACCGACTCGGAAATCTGATGGACGATCTCATCGAAAACGCCCCCGACGCCCTCGTCGTCGTCAGCAGCATCATTCCGTTCACGGGGGGCGAGGTGTCCTACAACGCGACCATCGAGCCCATGGTCGAGACGCGCGCGAATGCCGGAGCCCACATCATCTTCGTGGACCAGCACGAGGGCTTCCCGAATTCAGAGCTCGGGGACGGCGTACACCCGAACACGGAGGGCTACGCCCGCATGGGCGCCAAGTGGTACGGCGCCATCGAATCGTATCTGCCGTAGTGCTGAGACCATCTAGTGTTGGTCGGCTTCGGTGTTATCTGGCGGAGCTTTCTTCTCTTGAGCTCCGGGCGCGCGCCTGGGACACTGGGCGGTGAGCTTCATGCCATCACTTACGCCCGACCCAACATGAAACACCTTGGATTGACTGTCGCCACGTGCCTTTTGGCCTTCGCCTGCTCGACCACGAGCCAGGGCCGTTCGAAGAAAGACGCCACCGGCGACGGAGATGGCGATGGCGACTCGGTCGGGGATGGGGACGGGGACGTGCCGGGGGGAGATGGCGATGGCGACGGCGACGGCGACGGCGATCTGTCGGGCGATGGGGATGGCGACACGTCGTCCTCTTGCGCGATGGGTCGGTACGACGACGACGAAAATCCAGACACGGCTTGTATCGCTTGGAGCTCGTGTGATGCGGGGGAATACATCGAAGAAGCGGGAACCCCGACCTCCGATCGCGTGTGCTCTCCTTGTGAAGACGGGACCTTCAGCGACGAGGAGAACGCCACGAGCTGCACCGAGTGGAGAACCTGCGGAGCGGGTCGGGAGATCGTCGACGCGGGATCGGAGATTGCCGACGTGGTGTGCCCTCCGTGCGCGCCGGGGACTTACGATGACGATGAGGACGCGAGTACTGCGTGTGTTCCATGCCCGAGCGGGACGTTCAGCGCCGACGATGGGGCGACGGAGTGTGTGGACCACCAGGTGTGTGGCGCCAAGACGGAAGAGGACGAGCCCGGAACGGCTTCGACCGACCGCACGTGCAAGCTCGACTACCCGATTTTGGTGAGCGTCGACGACGACGAAACGCCCCTCGGCGAGTACAGTCGTGCCGTCGCCGTTTCCGCGGACGGGACGAAGGTGCTTTTCCGAACCAACGCGCGGTTTGTGTCAACGGATCCGCTCATCGATACGTCCGACTTGTTCATTCGAGACATCATTGCCGGGACGACCACCCACGTGAGCTTGAACTCCGCGGGAGAGCGGATGGACACGACGGATGGTGACATGTCGGGCGACGGCAACCTCGTCGCGTTCAGGAGTCCCCACGCGAACTACCAGCAGATCTATCTCCGAGACGTTGGCGCGGGCACGACCACGCTCATCAGCCAAGACTCGAGTGGTGCGGCGGCAAGTCGAAACTCGAGCATGCCGCTTATTTCCAGGGATGGTCGGTACGTCGCGTTCGAAACCATGTTCCGCTTCGACGAGGTCGCTGACCTGTACACGGCAGATCCCGATGTCTACGTCTATCCCGTGGCGGGGGGGCCCTTGGTGTTCGTCAGCCCGGAGGGCGGCAACGGGAGCGCAGATGTGCGGGCCATCTCGGGTGATGGTCTCACGGTGGGCTACACCGCCAACTCGAATCACTTCGCCTTCGACTGGTCTACCGAGCCCACGGCGCTGGAAGTCTCCGGCGAAGTTCTCGGGATTTCCGAGGACGGTCGCTATCTTGCCGTCTACGAAGAGGGCGCCACCACGCTGAGGGCCGTCCACCGCGTCGATCGTCTGAACGCGTCGAACACCCTGACGCTGCAAAGTACCACGTACTCCTACTCTGATCCGGTCATCTCAGGGGACGGGCGCCTCCTGGGCTTCCGCTCCAACGACACGAGGTGGGTCGGCAACAATTCTCCCGCTGCGGCCCTCGTCTACGACACCGAAAACGGAACCGTCGAGCAGCTCAACGTCACTGACGGCGGCATTGCGCAGAGCTCCGGGAGCGTGGGGGAGTTGAGGCTCTCTCACGACGGTCGATTAGCCGTCTTCACTTCATCGGTACCTCTGTCCACGGACGACACGAACAACGACGACGACGTGTACATCGCCGAAATCGGCGACGACGGGCATCCGTTGACGGACGTTTCTCAATAGAACGTGGCTGCGCCATCGTCGGGCGGAAGGCGCGCTGTGAGACGTTGGAATTTCTTGGCCGTGCTGCTCCTCGTGCTCGTTCGTCGGCGCCGGCGCGAGGTGCTCGGGGGCTCTTGTAGCTCCTCTCGCGGGAAAGAGGCTCGAACTTGGCCGTGGGGGCCGGGAGCTGCTAACGGCTGCTGAGCTGTGATTGGTCCCCGGATCCGCCGTTCCTTTTTGCCGATTCTTGCGTTTTTCGGCTCGCCGGCCGTTTTAGCGGCGCCGCCA
>CBFGUR010000074.1:0-19459 GCA_965652275.1 uncultured Polyangiaceae bacterium
ATGTGCAGTGCCCCAAGCGGCCTGAAGATTTCTGAAGAAGACAGTTGCTCACCCCACGTTCCGCGTGCGCTCCCGCGCCTCCCACATGGTCGGCGGGGGTGCTGGGCGCGCCTCGCAACACCTCGCCGCGAGCGGCTCGCGTCCTCGGGCTGGCTTCTTCGGCTTGGCTTCCTCGGCTTGGTTGTTGGTTGTGCTTGCCTACGCGACGATCGGCAAACTCGCCTTGCTCGCTTTTTGGGTGAACTCGGGGAGCTCGTCGAAGTTGAGGTACCGGTAGAGATCGGCGGACATGGTGTCGAGCTTGTTGGCGTACTTCATGTACTCATCCATCGTGGGGATTTTGCCGACGATGGAGGCGACGGCGGCGATCTCTGCGCTCGACAGGAAGACGTTGGCTCCCTTGCCGAGACGATTGGGGAAGTTGCGCGTCGAGGTGGAAACCACGGTCGAAGCGGGCGCCACGCGCGCCTGGTTGCCCATGCAGAGCGAACACCCGGGCATTTCGGTGCGAGCACCGGCCTGGGCGTAGATGTTGTAAAAGCCCTCTTCCATGAGCTGATGCTCGTCCATCTTCGTGGGCGGCGCGACCCAGAGGCGCGTCGGTACGACGTCGCCGTATTCCTTGAGGAGCGTCGCCGCAGCGCGAAAATGCCCGATGTTCGTCATGCACGAACCGATGAAGACCTCGTCGATCTTCGTTCCGGCCACGTCCGAGAGTGTCTTCACGTCGTCCGGATCGTTGGGGCAGGCTAGGAGCGGCTCCTTGATCTCGTTCATGTCGATCTCGATCACGGCGAAGTACTCGGCGTCGGCGTCCGCCTCCATGAGCACCGGGTTTTTGATCCACTCCTCCATCTTCTGAGCGCGACGTTCGAGGGTGCGCGCGTCGCCGTACCCTTCGGCGATCATCCAGCGGAGCATGACGATGTTCGACTCCAGGTACTCGATGATGGGCTCCTTGTTCAGCTTGATGGTGCAGCCCGCCGCCGAGCGTTCGGCCGTCGCGTCGCTCAGCTCGAAGGCCTGCTCCACCTTCAAGTCGGGCAGCCCCTCGATTTCGAGAATTCGCCCCGAAAACACGTTCTTCTTCCCCTGTTTGGCGACCGTGAGATGTCCCTGCTGGATGGCGGCGTACGGAATCGCGTTCACCAAATCGCGCAAGGTGATTCCGGGTTGCATCGTGCCCTTGAAGCGGACGAGCACGCTCTCGGGCATGTCGAGCGGCATCACACCGAGCGCGCCGGCGAACGCGACGAGACCCGACCCAGCGGGGAACGAAATGCCGAGAGGGAAGCGGGTGTGGCTGTCGCCGCCCGTGCCAACCTGATCGGGAAGCAGCATGCGGTTGAGCCAGCTGTGGATGATTCCGTCTCCCGGACGAAGAGAAACACCGCCGCGGTTCATGATGAAGTCGGGCAAGGTGTGCTGCGTGTCGATGTCGACCGGCTTCGGGTACGCAGCGGTATGGCAGAACGACTGCATCACGAGATCGGCCGAGAACCCGAGACAGGCGAGCTCTTTCCATTCGTCGCGCGTCATCGGACCGGTCGTGTCCTGCGAGCCGACGCTGCTCATGGTGGGCTCGCAATAGGTCCCGGGCCGAATGCCCGCCACGCCGCACGCTTTTCCGACCATCTTTTGGGCGAGAGTGAAGCCCTTCCCCGTGTCCTTCGGATCGACCGGGCGCCGGAATACGTCGCTCGGACCGAGCCCGAGGGATTCCCGCGCGCGGCGAGTCAAACTGCGCCCGATGATGAGCGGGATGCGTCCGCCGGCCCGCACCTCGTCGAGAATCACGTCCGTCTTGAGACTGAACTCGGCAATCGTCTCGCCGGCCTCGTTCGTGACCTTGCCCTCGTAAGGGTAGAGCACAATCACGTCGCCCATGTTCATCTTCGAAACATCGAGCTCGATGGGGAGCGCTCCCGAATCTTCCATCGTGTTGAAGAAGATCGGCGCGATCTTGCCCCCGAGGCAGAAGCCACCGGTGCGCTTGTTCGGGATGAAGGGAATGTCCCGCCCGAAATGCCAAATGACGCTGTTGGTCGCCGACTTGCGGCTGGAGCCGGTTCCGACCACGTCGCCGACGTAGGCGACCGGGTGGCCCTTCTCTTTGACCTCTTTGACCTGCGCCATTGCATCGACGATCCCCTCGCGCGGGTTCTTCAACATCGCCCGAGCGTGCAGAGGGATGTCGGGGCGCGACCAAGCGTCCTGAGCTGGCGAGAGGTCATCGGTGTTCGTTTCGCCGGGCACCTTGAACACGGTGAGCGTGATCTTCTCCTCGAGCTTGGGCTTTTGCGTGAACCATTCCGCATCGGCCCACGATTGAATGACGGCCTGAGCCCGCGCGTTGCCCTTTTTCGCGAGCTCATCCACGTCGTGGAAAGCGTCGAACATGAGCAGCGTCTTCTTGAGCTGCGCTGCGGCCAGCTCTCCGAGCTCGTCGCTCTCTAGAAGCTCGACGAGGGTCGAGATGTTGTAGCCACCGAGCATCGTGCCCAGGATCTCGACGGCCTTCTTCTTGTCGACGAGTCCACACGAATCCTCACCCTTGGCGACCGCCGAAAGAAACCCGGCCTTCACGTACGCGGCATCATCCACACCGGCTGGAACGCGCTGGGTGAAGAGCTCCATCAACGTCTCTTCCTCTCCGGCCGGCGGCGACTTCAGGAGCTCGATCAGCTCTTTCGTCTGTTCGGCGGAAAGAGGGAGCGGAGGGATGTCTTCTTTGGCGCGCTCGGCGGCGTGCTTGCGGTATTCTTCGAGCATGATGCGGTTCCTTGATTTCGAGCGGCTGCTCCCAGGAAGGGACACGCTGTTCCTTCTTCCGACGAGCCCAGCCTGGGCGAAGGAAGAAGTCGAGAGTGTCTCCGGGAGGTGATTTTTGGGGGGCAGGCGGGGTGATCCGCCGTGCCGCCGGGGGGTCTGTGGCGTCCGAAGGGCCCCTCGACCTCCCGGGCGGTCTCATTGTGTCTACCCCGAAACGATTCATGCGAATAATTGATTATTCGCATGGGAATCATCAGTTTTTTGCATGAATTGCCCGTCGCGACAAAAAGAACTGGGCGGGCGAAGGATTCGGTCCCCTGGGGCAATCAGGGACATGACAATCTATCGAGGGAACTCCTGGACGATGCTGGCCCTTTCGTCTGCATTCGTCCTGAACACGAATTGCTCCGGGGAAGTGGCCGAACTCCCCGGCGACCCCGGCGAAGAAGTCGACGGAAAGGACTCCGAAGATGGTGGTGACGGCGACGACGGGGGGTCAGGCGACGGCGACGGCGACGGCATGGGGACAGGGCAGGGCGGGATCCGCGGCCAGTTTGGCCCCATCGACGTCGGGCCCGCGGAATTGGTCGAGGACACCACTCCGACGGGTCAAGTGGACATGCTCTTCGTCGTCGATAACTCGGTTTCCATGGCCGACAAGCAAGAAATGCTGCGTCGTGCCATTCCCAAGATGATCCGCGACCTCGTCGACCCACCTTGCATCTCGGACGGGGGCCAGCGAATCGCTGCCGTCGACGACGCCTGTCCCGACGGCTCGCACAGGCAGCACGCACCCGTCGACGACATCCACATCGGCGTGATCAGCTCATCGCTCGGCGGCCACGGTTCGCGTATGTGCCCCCGTGGCGAGCAAGCCTGGAACAACGACGACCAAGCCCACTTGATCCCGACGGTCCGCACTTCACTGACCGGGGGCGCTGAGTCGGCCTTTCTCGAGTGGAAAGGTGGCGATTCGGATGCCGTCGAAGCTCTCATCGCGGACCTTTCCGAACAAGTGAGCGCCGTTGGCGAGAACGGTTGTGGATTCGAGGCACCGCTCGAAGCTTTCTATCGCTTCCTCGTCGATCCGAGCCCTCCTCAGGCGATCGAGCTCAATGAAAACGCTCAGGCGGAGGCTGTGACCGATGGCGCGGGGAACATGCTCATCGACACAGAGCTCTTGGCTCAGCGCGACGCCTTCCTTCGCCCCGAGAGTCTCGTGAACGTCATCATCGTCACCGACGAGAACGATTGCTCCGCGATGGACGGGGGCGAATATTACGAAAACGCGAGCTTTGGTTACCTGGCGGCGGAAACGACCTTCGAGTTTCCCGTCGCCACTGAGGTGTGCGAGTCGAACCCGAACGATCCGTGCTGCTTTTCCTGTCTTCAGGCCGCAAATCCCCCCGCTGGGTGCGGCGAAGAAGCGGCGAGTTGCGATTTCTCGCAGACGCTCGCCCCCGAAGACGATCGAGCCAACCTGCGCTGCTTCGACCACAAACGTCGCTTCGGGGTCGATCTTCTGTACCCGACCGACCGCTACGTGAAGGCTCTGCGCGACCGAGTCATCGTCGACGCTCGAACGGGCGACCTCACCTACAACCCGCTCCTCACGGGTGTGGGTGACGACTACGGAACGGTCCGCCCCCACGGGCGCGTGTACTTCACCGGGATCGTCGGCGTCCCGTGGCAGGACGTCGCCACCCCAGAAAGCTTGGACGATCCGGCTACCTTCGAGTACCTCACGGCGGAGGAGATTGCCGCGGAGACTGTGGAAGTCGACGGCGAAATGGTCAGTCGCTGGGAGGTCATGCTGGGGAGCCCTGGCCTGGCCGCCTCCACGCGTCGCTGTCAGGAAGATCCCAGCACGCCTGGATGTGGAGAGGCACCGACTCCCCCTCTCGATCCCTTCATGATCAGTTCCGTCGCGCCTCGCGAGTTCGGGGCCAAGAACCCGATCTCCGGTGATGCCATCGTCGATTTCAACAGCCAAGATCCCCGCGCCAACCACATCAATGGGCACGAAGCAAATCATCAAGTGAGCGACCCGTTGCGCTATCCGGACGGCGGTCCCGCCAACGACGATCTGCAGTACGCCTGCACCTTCGAGCTCGAGACACCGAAAGCCGACTGCTCGGCGGACGACCTCAGTTGCGACTGCGGCGCCGAACCCCTACGCAATCGCTCCCTCTGCCAACCGCCCGAAGGAGGCCCGGCGGGCACGACTCAATATTACGCAAAGGCGTATCCCGGGACGCGCATACTCGAAGTGCTACGCGACTACGGAAGGAACTCGGTCGTGAACTCAATCTGTCCCAAGGCGCCGGCCGAGGGATACACGCCAGCCCTCACGGCGACGGTCGCTCGCATGAAGGAACGCTTCCCCGAAGCGCCCTGATTCGAAGCGAACCAACGGGGCGGGTCGAGAGCGGAGGCTCTCGGCTCGTCCCGTTTCGTGCCCCCCCGGACTTGTGTCAGTTCTTCGCCTCCTTGCGCTTGGCGTGACGAGCCATGCCAAGCGAGATGGCGAGAAAGAGAACGGGGCCCCCTGCGACGAGGAGAACCGTGGCGGCGAGTAGTGCGTAGGTCATCGCGGACTCCTTTCTTCGAGAGCCCGAGAAAGAGAGCCCTCACTAATAGGGTGCGGCTCAAAGAGCATCGCGCAACCAAGAATCGGGCTCGGAATTTGCGCTTTTCCTGCGATCTTTCTGCTGACTGACGAACGAATTGCGGGCTGGCAGAGGCGCACTTTGGCTCCCTGGGAGCCGCGATTCATGCGAAATTCATTTCAATTGCGGAGCAATCATCAGTATTTTGCATGAGTCATGGACCTCACCCATTTGCGCTCTCTCGTTGCCGTTTCCGATCATGGAACCATCGGTGAAGCATCGGAGTTTCTCGGACTATCCCAGCCCGCTTTGAGTCGCCGCATTCAGCTCTTGGAGGAGGAGTTCGGTGCAGAGCTCGTCGAGAGGAGTGGGCGCGGTGTCGTGGTCACGGAGATGGGTCGCTTGGTGATCGAGGAGGGGCGAACTCTCATCGAGCGCTACGAGCGGCTGAAGGACGACGTGAAGCGCCACGTGCATCTCGAAACCGGAACGGTGCGCGTTGGGGGCGGAGCCACGGCGGTCAGCTACGTTCTGCCCAAGGCCATCGGCAGATTTCGTCGTTCGCACCCCGACGTGCGCTTCGACGTTCGAGAGGCCGGAAGTCGAGACGTCGAAGGATCGGTGCGCGAGGGTGCTCTCGAACTCGGTCTGGTGACGTTGCCCACGCACGCTCCGGATTTGCAGGTGCGTCCGCTACTCACCGATCGCATCGTCCTGGTGGCGGGACGGGGCCATCCGCTAGCCAAGAGCCGGCGAGTCTCCGCGGCGCAGCTCGAAGGGCTGAGTCTCGTCGGGTTCGAGGCGGGCACGGCGATCCGGGATTTGATCGACGCTGCCCTGCGCGAGGCGGGTGTGACCATGAACGTCGTCATGGAGCTGCGTAGTATCGCCGCCATCTTGCGCATGGTCGAAACCACGGGGAGCCTCGCTTTCGTTTCCGAAATGGGCGCGCCGCGCTCCCGCGTGGTTTCGGTTCGCGGGCTCAAGGTCGAGCGTCAGCTCGCGCTCATCAGCAAAAAGGACCGCCCTCTTTCCCCTGCTGCAGCGTCGTTTGCCGCTGATCTCGTGAGTTCGATGGGTGAACTCTGCTGAAAAGGGCCCGCGTCATCCCCCCTCGGTCTCCTCGAGCCGCACGGGCTCCTCGGGATCGTCGTCTTGAACATTGGGCGTTCCCTGGTCCGACTCCTCGGAAGCTTCCGTCTCCTCGGGCAAGGTGGGGGGCGCGTTCGGATCGAACGTTCCGAGCGCTAGTTGATGGGCCACCTGAAGAGCCAGATCGGGGCTCGTGCTCGGGTCTTCAGGAACGACGCGAGCGACTCCCAAGTGCAGATCGTCGTTGGTGGGTGGCGCCCCCCGCTCTTCCTCGGCGTCGTGTTTTCCCGTGTCGAGAAGATGTCCCTCGAGATCGCTTTCCCTGAGGACGCGCAGCGAAGGCCCTTGGATGTAACCGGGATCCACCGCGATGTGAGGGGCGACTCCTCGAGCCTGCACGGTGCGACCCGAGGGGGTGTAGTAAAGGGCGGTGGTGAGCTTCAGGGCGCCCCCATGACCCAAGTTCAAGATCGTTTGCACGCTGCCTTTACCGAACGAGCTGGCTCCGACCAATTGAGCGCGTCCACTGTCGCGGAGCGCACCGGCGACCAGTTCGGCCGCGCTCGCGCTGTACTCGTTGATGAGGACGACCAAGGGCCCCCTCGTGTACGAGCCCCCCGAGTGGGCTCGTTCTTCCTTGAGAATGCGGCCCCGATGACGCGTCGAGTAGATCGTCCCTTCCGTCAAGAACTCGTCCGCAACCGCAGTGGCTTCACGAACCAAGCCCCCCGGATTGTTTCGAAGATCGACGATGACTCCGCTCGGGCGTCCGAAACGTTTTAGGATGTCGCCGAGCGCTTTCAGTAGTTCGCGATGGGTGCCCTTTTGGAACGCCTTGATTCGAAAGTACGCGACGCCTCCCTTCATGAGGACGGGACGGACGCTGGCGACTCGAATCCTCTCGCGCACGAGAGTGACGTCGCGAAGCTGTCTGTCTGAAGCATTGCGGATCGTGAGTCGGAGCTTCGTCCCGATCTCGCCGCGCATCATACGCACGAGGTCCTGAGGCTTGGTTCCCGATAGCGGCCGCCCATCTAGAGCGACGATGGCGTCGCCGGGTCGAATTCCTGCTCGCGCGGCCGGTGACCCCTCGACGGGCGCGATGACGAGCACCTCGTCGTCGGAGAACTCCACCTCGACGCCGATTCCACCGAATTGACCGGAGGTGCTGCCTTCGAAGATCTCGAGGTCGCTCCGGTTGAAGTAAGACGAGTGCGGATCGAGTCCGTGGAGCATGCCTCGAATTGCGCCATCGAGAAGCTCTGCTTGGTCCGCCGGTTCGAAGTATTCTTCTTCGATGAGCTGTACGGCTTGACCGATCTGGTCGAGCAGCTCGTAGGGATCGGTCTGATCCATGGTGGGCGGTCGCGCCGGCTTTTGTGCGGCGGCGGATCCTGGGGCTAGCCAACATAGGCTGCAGGCCATGATTCCGACGAGCGCCGCTTTCGGGCGCCTTCGGGGCCTTTCGGTGTCTTCGACCGCATTTGCCCCCCGGGAGCATCTCGTCATGCGGATGAGCCTAGTCTCGCTGAGCGTCCTCCACCACGGGGGTCTGGCTCGGCCGTTCGATGCCGGAGGGCTATTTTTCAGGCTCCGCCTTTCGTTCAGATGTGAGGTGGTTCATGAAGTAGCAGCAGAGTCGCGGGCTTACGCCATCAGACCAATTGCCAGTCGAAGCACAATTCTCTACCCTGACCTAGACAGAGCGACAGGGGTGCTGGAACTAGGGCGGCATCCCACCAAGCGCGCCCCGGCCAATCAGACTTTCCCTAGCCTTGAGGTGTGGACAGTGGCAGACGACAACAATTCGAACCGAACTGGTAGCGATAAGAGGAAACAAAGCCTCTACTTCCCCGAAATCATGCTCCAAGAGATCAAGGACGAGGCGGCGCGCCTCGACCGTTCGCTCTCCTGGGTAGTCCAGAGAGCCTGGAAGCTCGCGCGCACCGAGATCCGCAAGATCCCGAGCGTGAACGACATCGACGACGACGAGAGCTCCCCCGGCTGATCTTGCCCGGACGCACGCGTGCTCGTCGAGCACGGTGAGTCCTCGAGTAACATGGCCGGTGACGAAAAGGACTCCATGAGAGCCGCCCCAAAGGGCGGCTCTTTGCGTGAAGAGCCCCCAGAGCAACTGGGCGAGCTGCTCGGATTGCTCACTCACGATCTGCGCAACCCGCTCGCGGCCCTTTCGAGCAACATCGGGTTCTTGCAGATGGTTGCGACCGAGCTCGAGCAGGAGGGCAAGGAAGCGGTTGACGATCTGCAGATCTCGGTGGAGGCGCTCGGGAGAATCCTGGATGGACTCGAACTCATTGGTCACGAGCTGATGGGCAGACAGGGCGAGCCTCCCACCCCCCAGACCGTCGGGTCCGTGCTGAGCGCCGTCCGGAAATCAGCGGAACGTAGTGCACGCAGTCACGAGGTCACTCTGACGTTTGTCACGGGAGAGCACGACGGTGTCCGATTCCTCGCCTCGTCGCCCGAAGTCACCCGGGCGCTTTCGTCGCTGATTCACAACGCACTCACCGTCGCGCCAGTGCGCTCCGAAGTCGTGGTGCGTGTTCTGACGGAAGGCAACCAGGTCGTCTTCCGCGTGGAAGATCGCGGGGTCCCCCTTACCGAGGAAATGTTCCACGCGGTAGGGACCGCCGAGGCCCAGAACCGCCTGAAGTCCGACAAGGGAGCCCGCTACAGCCGCGGTCTCGGACTATTTACGGTCAAGTGCTGGGCAGAGCGGGCACGCGTGCGCTTTTCCCTGGGTGCGAGCGCAGACGGAAGCGCGCTGGAGCTCATCGCTCAGATCGTTTGACCCCCCCGTGTCTCTCAAGGTTGGAGGAGCACGAGATCCTCGGGAGGTCTGAAGAGCACCTTGCCCGTTTCCCCCGGGCAGCCCCAGCAGCCGCTGAAATGGATTCGAGGACGGATCGATCGTGCGTACGCGAGGGCGATGGGACCGGGTTCGTTCTTCATGATGAACGAACCGGCGAGCGTCTTCTTGTCGCCGGCTAGGAAATACACGACGACGAAGCTCGTCTTTTCGCCCGAGCGTCCGACCACGACCAAGAATCGACTCCCGCGATCGGGCTGCCACTTCACCGCGTGAGTCGTGAGGGTAAACCCCATCGTGTCCCCGGGCCCGCGCGAAAGGACCGTTTTGGCGGCTTCGGGCTTGAAGAGCAGAAGGTCCTTGGCAAGATGACGCGTTCGATCGTCCGAGAGGAGGAGTTTCTCCACCTCCGCTTTGGAAAGTTCGACTTCCTCGTAGGGGGCGCCTAGGACCGGCTCTCTCACGGCCCGTGCGTTGGGCGCCCCATAGCAGCAACGGAAGCCGACAGCCTCGTCCTTTTCTGGGGTGAAGCGGCGCGCGCAGCCCCGTTCGGATGCAGGAGTACCTGCCGAGGCACCTCGGGCGACTGGCTTGCCGGCAGCATCGCTCCCTTTTCCGAAAGAGCTCGAGGTCCACTCGGGAAGAGTTCCCATCTTGGCGACCTCGAATCCGGACAGACACAGGTCGCTCGTAGCATCACAGGGCTGACTCCCGGTCGGGTACTGGTTGCTTTCGGGCCCCTTGCAGGCACGCTCCCACTCGAGTTCCGTGCAGAGACGGCCGCCCTTCTTCGCGCAGAGGGCCTGCGCTTCGGTCGCAGACACGCCCACTCGTGCAGGCGCGTCCGGATCGCCAGGAAACGGATACGCGTCGATCCGGAAAGGGCCGAGCTCGACTTCGCTTTGGATGGGCTCGAACGCGGGGTCGCGTCCAGGCTGTCCCGGCAGGCTTCCTGCAGAAAACTCCCCCACCGGGACGTGGGCGATGGCGTCTTTCTCTGGGCGGGCACGTGTGCCTCCGACCTGGGGAGACTGAGTCGCTTGGGGCGCGGGAGCCTCGCTCGGTTCATCCTTGCCGCAAGCGCCCACGCACAATGTAGCGATTGTCAAGCAACAGCCGGAAACAATTCGCCACGCCAGATCCTTCGTGATGCAGGCACGCTCGGGCACGGGCCGGAGATTGCCGCTCAGCACCTTTGAGTTCAACCACTTGCGGCGACAAAGCACTCGAGCGGGGCGTTTTGGGCAACGGTCGCGTGATCTTGTTCGAGTCCCTGCTACATTCTACCCCCAGATGACGCACCCACTTGTGAGTCGCCTGGCACCGATGATGAACGGGGACCTTTCGGTACTACACCGCGAAGTCGCGCGTTGGGTTCTAGAATCTCCGAGCGAGGCCGAGCGCAACGCGCTTCGCTATTTCGGGGCAGAGCTGGGAGCCGTGCAGCGTCGCATTCGTCGTCGGATGGAGCCGCCGACGGACGAAGAGATCGAGATAGCGCTGACGGCTGTTTTCGCGCTCGTCCATCGTAGAGCCGAGTCGGAGCGCTCCCTGTCGTGACCGGCTACCAGGTGGGCCCGGAGACGTTCTTGACGCTCCAGGTTCGCGTTTTCGATGCCGAGGGGGAGCCTGCATCCGAGCCGGAGATCCTGGGTGTCGTGTTCGGGATGGGTGGCCTGCTTCCGGGAGTCGATCAGGCTCTCGAGGGACACGTTGCCGGCGACGTCGTGGAAGTGACCCTTCCTCCCGACAAGGCGTACGGTCGCCGCAAGGCAAGTGCGATTCTCGAGGTCGACCGGTCGGAGTTCCCCGATGACGTCGCACCTGGGGATCGCTTCGAGGTCGAGAACGAGGACGGGGGCCTGCTCGTCGTGCACATCCTCGATGTCCAGGGCGATGTGGTGGTGATGGACACCAATCACCCACTTTCCGACCAAGAAGTGAAGATTCAGGTGGAAATTCAGGAGGTTCGGCCCGCGACGAGCGACGAGATTTCGGCTGCCGAAGCTTCCCTTGAGGAAGAACTGAGCTACATGGAGGCCGACGTCCCCGATATCAGCCCGGCCAGCTTGATCCGTGGCGGTGCCCGGGGGTAATACGGCTCGCCCGGCGAGTCTTTTTTGGGGCTCGCTCCCCATCTCCCGAACCGGGACTGGAGAAATTCCATGAATATCGAAGAAGAATTCCGTTTTGACGTTCGCATCCAGGAGCGCATGTTGAAGAAGGGCCTCGTTTCCGAAGAGGAACTCGAGCAGCGCCTTTCTGGTCTCAAGGATGTGGAGTCCGAGTCAGAGGAGCTCGAGCTCGAGCAGCCAGGACTTGCACCCCTCGAGTCAGACGCAGAGGGCGACCGAGGGTGAGCGACGCCGGCGGCGAGCTCCCGGCTGTCGACTTTTCGACCTTCGTTCTCTCCTTGGGACATTCCGTCCTCGTGCACTTGGGCGACGCGCCCGATCTGAGCGGGGAGCAAGGACCACCGAACCTGCTCCTCGCGCGTCAGACAATCGATCTGATTGCGCTCCTCGCCGAAAAGACGAAGGGAAACCTTACGGGTGAGGAGGAGCGGCTCATGGAGCAAACGCTCTACGATCTGAGGTCGCGCTACATCAAAGCTGCCGAGGGCTGACAAGTGGACCGTCTAGGTTACAGGCGAACGCCGTCGTGCGGTCGCCTTCCCGTCTTGCGTTGGATCGGCGCGATGGCTCTGCTCTTTTTGCCGGCTTGCGAAACGATCGAGAAGCTCCGTCCGGAGCCCTCATCAAAGGACCGAGCCGACGAGACCTTGCCTGCCGCCAAGCTGCCTCCCGGCCCGGCGCTCGCGGCGCCTCCTGCCACTCAGGCCCCGGCAGTTTCGCCCATTCACGGCGCACCGGGGAGTTTTGCGGACCTGGCGACCAAGACGAACCCCGCGGTCGTGTTCGTGCGCACGGTGCAAAGCCGACAACGTGGCTTTCAGCGCGTGCTCCAACCAGGGAGCGGCTCCGGCTTCGTCTTCGATGCAGACGGCAAGATCCTCACCAACCACCACGTGGTGAGTGGCGCCCACGCCATTCAGGTCGAGCTTCACGACGGACGCGCGCTCATGGCGCAAGTCGTGGGCGCGGACCCTCTCACCGACCTTGCCGTACTCCGCGTGCCTGCCACCGACTTGCCCTCGCTGCCCTTGGGCGACTCCGATGAAATCCGAGTCGGCGACTGGGTGGTTGCCATCGGCAATCCATTCGGTCTCGAGCACACCGTTTCAGCGGGCATCATCTCGGCCAAAGAGCGCACGAGTCGTGACGTGCAGCTGGGTGATCCCGACGCGTATTACAGCTTTCTCCAGACGGATGCGAGTATCAATCCGGGCAACTCGGGTGGACCGCTCATCGACATGGCGGGGCGTGTGGTCGGTGTGAACACTGCCATCAATCAGGCGGCCAACAACATCGGTTTCGCGATTCCCGTCAACATGATTCGGCAGCTCCTCCCGAGATTGCTGAAGGATGGTCGCGTCCAACGAGCCGCCGTTGGAGTGCAGGTGTCGGACGTGACGCTCGACGACGTCAAGCGGTTCGGGCTTCCTCACCGAAAAGGAGCCTTCATTGCTCAGGTGATCCCGGGGAGTCCGGCCGAGAAGGCCAAGATGCGGCCCGGAGATGTCGTGCTCGAGTTTCATGGTGTGCCGATCGAATCACCCGAAGATCTTCGCTGGGAGGCCAGCCTCGCACCAATCAACGAGGACGTTTCGGTGATCGTGCTCCGTGAGGGCAAGAAGACGAAACTGTCCCTGAGGCCTGCGCCTCTACGACTTCGTTGACATCCCGCTCTGGCGAACGCGTTCAGCCGGAGTTTTCGCTCGAAGCGTCGATGTCGACGATCTTCGCTCCGCCGACGTAGGGCTTCGTTTCGTATCGCGTGATGCGGCCTACTTTTCGGACGATGTCCGCCATGCGCTGGGTCTCGCCCAGGATCACCTCGACGGCGTGTGAGAGCGCCTCGTCGCCTTGTACGCGTCGCTTCAGATACTCCGCGTAGCCCATCACGCTCGTGAGAGGTTGGTTGAGTTCGTGGGCCGCTGCGCCGGCCACTTCGGCGATGGCGTCCGTGCGCCTTCGCTCTTCGAGTTGTTCCTGAGCGGCGGCGAGTCGCTCCTCCATAGCGAGCTTTTCCCGAATGTCGGTGAAGATACCGACCGTTCCGACCGGGCCGCGGCTCCCCAGAACCAAACTCGCGGACAGACTCACGGGAACGTGCTGCCCCGATTGAGTCAGCATCTCGACTCGGTACTCTTCCAGACGACCTTCACCGCCGTAGCCGGGTCGCCGGATGCGGCGCATGATGTCCCGAGCCACACCCTTCGGGTAGAGCTGATCCACGGTGATCTTACCGAACACGTCCTCGGGACGGTAGCCGAAGAGACGCGCGGCTGCGCTGTTGTAGAGCAGCACGTTCCCTTTCAAGTCCGCACTCACGATTCCGTCCACCGAGCTTTCGATGACGAGCTCCAAGAATTCCTTGGTTTGGGCGAGTTCCTTCGCAAGCGCGCGCTCCAATGTGACGTCACGCATCGTTACGAGCACCGCTCCCCCTTCACCGAGCACGCGAGAGAAGTTCACCGAAACGACGGTGTCGCCGGCCGGTTCCGCGAGATAAAAGTCGAGCCCGGTAGGGAAGTCGCCGCTCTCGAACCCTTCGGTCAGTCTCGCCATCCGTTCGCGATCGTCGTCGCTCACGAGCTGGACGATCGACGCGCCGGCGATGGATTGCGCCGCGCGCTGGGTCAGCGCCCCCGCCTGCGGGTTGGCGAAGAGGACGCTCCCCTTGAGATCGCACACGAGCATCGCTTCTCGCGCGCTTTCGAACACGTCCAGGTAGCGCGAAAGCTCTCTGAGCTTCTCTCGATCCCTGGTGTGGGCGGAGAACAACGCGCGGCTCTCGTCGCGGAGCTTCCGCAGGGTCCGAGCGTTGTTGAGCGCAATGCCGGTGGCATTGGCCACGGCTCGCGCGTGCATGATGTCGTAGTCGTCGAAGTTCGCCTTTTCGTTACTCTTGAGGACGAGCGTCGCGATGGTCCCCGCTTCGCCCACGATGGGGATGAGTGCCATCGACGAGAAACGCGGAGCTTTCCCAGAGGCGAGCACTTCGTCGAGGAGGGGACTTTCTCGAACGTCACCGATGAGCAGCGGTTCGCCGGTATCGAAGACCTCCCGGATCTCGGGATATCGATCCAATGGGATCTTGTGATTCTTCATGTTGGCGTCGTCGCTCGTAGCCACGACGATGCCGGTTCCTGTGTCGGATTCGTCGACAATGACGATCGATCCCCGATCGACGTCGAGCAATCCCGCCAGGCTGGATACTACCGAGAAGAGGATGTCGAAGATGTCCTCCCGGCTGGCCAGAGTTCGGGTGAGCTCCATCAAGGACGCCAGATCGGACTCTCTGCGAGCGGCGACGACAGCCGCGCTTGCTGCAGCGGAGAGGCTGTCTTTGGCAGAACTCATTTGCGGAACCTATCACTTTTTCTGCTCCCGGTTGAGAGAGCGCGCTGTGGGCCCTTCTTTGTTGGGGCCTTCTGAACGGCGACGCCGGGCTGGCGTCTGTATCTTTGTGGAGTAGCATCGCGCCCCCATGCCCCGCGGCCGCCGCAATCCGCTCCCCGGGATCAGCGATCTTCCGGGTGTTTCCGAGCTCTTCGGACTTGCTCGACACATCGAATTGCGTGCAGTTTCGAGATGGGTTGGCTTGGGGCTCGCCGTGGGACTTCTATCGGGGCTCGCGGCTTGTGCGCTCTACATCGGGTTCGAGGCGGTTCGACATCTCATCGTGCACGAACTCGCCAACACGAGGATGCTCGAGCCTGCGGGTGAGCCCTCGTTGTTTCGGCAAGATGGACTCGAGCCGGAGGGCGCCGGACGCCGATGGATCTTGGTGATCGCTCCTGCGGTCGGCGGATTCTTGGCGGCATGGGTCGTCGAACGTTTCTGCAAAGAGGCGGCGGGCGGGAACGAGGGATGGCTTCAGGCGTTCCACAACGGCCGAGGTCGAATTCGTCGCCGCGTCATTCCGGTCAAGCTTCTCTCGTCCGCGCTCAACCTGGGATCGGGGGCAAGCGCCGGACGAGAAGGGCCCATCGCACACATCGGGGCGGCCTTCGGCGCGATGGTGGGGCGCTTCCTCCGGCTCAGTGATCGTGAACGACGGCTTCTGCTCATCGCTGGGGCGGCCGGTGGGATTGGCGCCATTTTCCGTACGCCGTTCGGCGGAGCGCTCTTCGTTGTCGAAGTGCTGTATCGGGACGATTTCGAAGCAGAGGCTCTGGTCCCCGCCGTGCTCTCCTCGGTCGTCGCGTATTCGCTCTTCACGTCCATCTTTGGTGAGGGCGTGTTGTTCGCCACAGTTCAGAACTACCAGCTCGACGCGCGGGAACTACCGCTTTTCGTCTTGATGGCGATCTGTTGCGGCGTGGTTGGCGTCGTTTTTACGGGAGTGCATCACCGGATCGCCGAGCTTTCGGCCAAGCTCCCCGTGAAGCGTCCCCTTCGGGCCCTCGGTGCAGGTCTCGTGGTCGGCCTTCTTTCGCTGATTCATCCATCGGCGCTCGGGGCCGGTTACGGTTGGATGCAGGAAGCGCTCGAACCCACTGGGCTCATCGGCACCGGATGGGTCGGGGCGCGCACGATGCTTCTCATCGTCGCGGTCAAGGTGCTGGCCACGAGCGTTTCGACGACGAGCGGGGCGTCGGGAGGTGTCTTCGGTCCATCCGTCGTGATGGGCGGGATGGTTGGAGGGGCCTTCGGATTGGCATTCCACGAATTGGTGCCCGAAGTGGCGACGGAGCCGAGTTCTTACATGCTCGTGGGGATGGCGTGCTTCGTCGCGGGCGTGACCAACTGCCCCATCTCGACCCTCGTCATGGCATCGGAGATGACCGGCAGCTACGAGCTGCTCGTACCGACCATGTTAGCCCAGGTGGTGACCTACGCGCTCACGCAGAGAGTGCAGATCTACGCCCAACAGGTCCCGACTCGTCGCGACTCGCCGGCGCATGGCGGCGAATACGTGCTCGACGTGCTGCAAGATCTCCACGTGAAGGATGTTTTCGTCGAGAGCGACGTCACGGTAGTCGAGCGCTCCCTACCTCTAGCGCAGCTGCTCCGTCAGGCGTCGGAATGTTCCCAGTTCGTTTTCCCCGTGGCCGGAGACGACGGGAAGGTCCAGGGGCTCGTCACCCTCGACACCATCAAGGCCTATCTCTACGACGAAGATCTAGGCATGCTCGCGATTGCCGCGGATTGTGAATCGCCGCTCGTCAGCGTCACACGCGACGATTCCCTGGCGCTTGCGCTCGAGCGAATGGCGGTTTCTCACTACCAGCAGCTACCGGTCATCGATCCCGAGCACGAGCACGTGCTCGGGTTCATCAGCTACGACGATTTGCTACAAGCCTACTCGAGCGAACTCAGCACGAGACGAGGAGTCGGCCTCGATGGGCAGGGGGAAGAACCCGCCTGAGTCGTCGACTCAGCCGACTTTCTCCGGATCCTCGGCGGAGAGTTCCGACGGCGCACTCGGCGGTTCAGGAATCGAGACCTCGACCTGCTCGGCGATGGGCGCAGGCGTGAGATCGGGCACCATCGGCACCGCCTCGGGAGGGGGAGCGTCCGCTGTACCTTCGTCGTCGGTGGGGGGGAGGGCCGGCGCCAGCGATTGTTCTCCCATGCGTTTTTTCGCCATCGGGAATCCTACGGCGAAAACGAGGATGGTCACGAAGACCGCGGTGAATACCATCACCGGGAACTGACTGGTTCCGGGAACGCCACGAGAGGCGGGAAGCGTCGCCAGCACGCCGGCAGCCATGCCCCGCGGCATGGCGACGTGGACGAGGCCCTTTTCCCTTCCCTTCACGTCCGAGCCGATGAGGGCGAGGTTCACCGCCGGCACGCGCACGACAAGGAGTGTGATCCCGAGCAAGATCCCGAGGAGCACTCCGCCCCAAGGTGGCCCCAACATCGCGCCGATGAACACGAAGAAGAGCGACTTGACGATGAAGGCCATCTGGGCGTGAAAGCCACGCACGCTCATGTCGAGTTCGACGTCGTCCTTGAGGCCGATCATTTTTCCGATGAGCTTCGCGTTGCCGAGGATCAGCGCGACCGACAAGATCCCGAAGGCGGCGCTGCCGCCCGACTTGTCGATGATCACGTACAGAATCAGTAGCGCGGCGAGGGTGAAGGGGTAGGCGTGCTGGGCATCCTTGAGGGCGCGCAAGAAGAGGATCCAAATCAGTCCCGCGCCGATCCCGATCCCTGCACCAATCCCGAAAGACTTCAAGAGGACGAGGGCCGGTGAACCACCAGCGGCGGACCCCAGCATGATGTTGACGACCGCGGCTGTACCCACCACACACAGCGCGTCGGTGACTGCGGACTCCAGGTTCACCAGGTTGGCGATCCGCGGTTCGATCTTGGCTGCCGCCATGGCCGGCATGATGATGATGGAGCTGGAACCCGCCAGGATCGTTCCGAGCAGCACACCATGGAGCGCACTCCACTCTTCGGGAAGGAACCGTGTCATCCCGAACCACTCGTGGAGCCGCTCGCTGAGGAGGCCAAAGAAGATCCCGAAGATGGCGATTCCGCCCAGAGCGAAAGCAAACGTACTTAGGGCGAGCAGCGTCGATCGCGACGCGGCCCGCCGCAGCTCTTGGAGCTTGAGCGCCGTCCCGCCGTCGAAGAGAACCACGACGAGTGTCAAAGCTGCGAAGTAGGGCGCAATCGAGGTCAGCATCTCTTTGGTGATGAAGCCACCCACGGGTCCCAGAAGGATCCCGGCCAGGATGAGCCAGATCACGTCCGGAATGTTCGTGCGCTGGAAGATGAGTTCGCCCACGGAGCCAATCAGAAAGATTCCGGCAATCGAGAGGAGAAACAGCGTGACGGGATCGTTCATGGGGCGGGCTTTATAGCAGCGCGGAGACTCGACCTCGCCCTCGAAAGTTTTCCGCTCACATTGGCCCCACGGCGCTCGGGAGGCTATAAAAGGGGCCTCGGAGCCCGGCTCCGCGACGCGCGTGCATTCATGGTCTGGTCACTGAGCAAAGACGATGATGGGTTGGACTCCGTTCACCCGCTGCCGACACCAACTGGCGGTGTCGTTGCGAGTGGTTCCTCGGTGAGTCGAGCGCCCGCGCGTCACGTCACTCCCGCTGTGCCGACCGTCGTGGTCGACCCGAACTCGCAGGTTCCGAAGGCCCCGGCTCCAGCGGCGCGCCGCCGGGAACTCGAACCGACTCTCATCTTGAAGGGGAGGAAGCTCGATACCATGCGCGCTCAGGTTGCTGCCCAAAGGGCAGCGCACCGGAAACGCAAGCAGATGGGTCTGCTCGTCTGGGCTTTCGCCGGCGGGATTGCTCTTTCTCTGGGATGGCTCGTCGGGGTGACCATGAACTTCGACGCCGCCGAGCGAGATGGCGCGCCGACTTCGGATGTCGATTCGAGCGCAGCTCAGCTCGCTCGAGATTCGTCGCCTGCTCCCGACCCGGCCGTCGCTCCCCGCCACGCCGAGGAGCCGGAGCCGCCCCAGCGCGAAGACTCGGACGCGCTCAGTCTCGCCGATTTGCCGGCTGAGCCCGAAGTGGCATCGGAAGGTTCAGCACAGTCGCCTACACCGTCCGACGACGACGTAGACGGAGCACTCGGCGAAGATTCCGAGACGCTCACGTTGGACGATCTCCCCATCGACTGATTCGAAGCGGACGAAGGCCGGTCGACAATTTTTGTCTGGCGCCGTCGATGAAGGTGCCGAGAATTGTCACTCGCGTATGGAGCGCGAGCCGTTGCGACGCTGATTTTCCTACATGCGGGCACGGAGTAGTCATCTTGCAAACAGCTGGTTTTTGAGGCGGTCCGATATTTTCGTTCCCCGAGGTCTTGCTGGCACGGCGCCTGCAATATGGGTTGCACAAGGATTCATGGGCGCGCGCTCCAACTGGGGGGTGCACCCCCCGTGCACCAATCAGTTAACGAAGAGGAGAAATCATGGCGATTGCAAAGAAGATGACCAAGCGAGGGTTCACCCTCATCGAGTTGATGATCGTGGTCGTGATCATCGGTGTTCTTGCGGCGCTCGCGATCTACGGCGTGCAGAAGTACGTCGCGAACGCGAAGTCGGC
>CBFGUR010000075.1:0-18953 GCA_965652275.1 uncultured Polyangiaceae bacterium
CGCGGGCAGGATTTGAACCTACGACCTTCGGGTTATGAGCCCGACGAGCTACCAGACTGCTCCACCGCGCGTCAGGTGGGGCGAAAGATAGTGAGGGCGGGGGCGCTGTCAAGCGTACGCCACAGACAATCGAACGTCTTTTTTTTACTGGGGTTTTTGGCTCTGGCATCGGCTCGCCCGAGGGTGCCGTCAGGGCGGGATGCGCCGGGCCTGGGACGATTCGGGCGGTTGCCGCACCCTGCGACTCAGGTGGCGCTCCAGCGCCACGAACAAAGCGGCGAAGCGCTGGGCCCGTTGGCTCGTTTCAGGGGTCCGAAGGGGCTGCGCGGAGTCCGGTGTCGAGCTTCCTCGGACAATGCCATCCCTTTGGGTGATTTCGCGAAATGGAGAAAGCCGCTAAAGGTGGGCTGATGCTGACTCGTTCTTGCCCGCGTGTGATGACACCTCTTCTGTTCTTCATGTCTTTGTGGCCCCTCTCGGCTGCTGCCCAATCGTCGGCCACCCTGCCCGACGCACCTGCTTCGGAATCGAGTTCTGCCGGGGATCCACCTCCCCTGGACCAGTCGCAGGAAGAGAGCTCCGTCGTACCTCCTCCCGCGCCTGAGGAGGTACCGCTCCGTGAGGCCACGTCTCCCGATGACACCGAGCCGAGGACTCCTCCGCCCTCCTCCGACGAAGCTGCGTCGTCGGACTCGGACCAGGGACCCCGGTTTGCGGAGTTGCACGGCGAGACGCGCGTGAAGCGCGACTACCGATCGATGTCGGACGATGAACTGCGGGAAGCCTACGGCAAGACGGGCAAGGCTGGTCCCACGGTGATGGCCGTGGTCGGCGGGGTGATCCTTTCGGGGGCTGGGCCTCTATTCCTCATCGGGGGCATCGCGGGGATCAGCTGCGCAGCGAATAATCTTCCCTGCTACGGTATCGGCACCTTCATCGGAGTCACCGGCGGGCTGACGGCAGTCGGCGGCTCGATGCTGATCGGGGGTGTGCTCTGGGTCGATCACCGCAAGGACAATCGGCGAGCCATCACCAACGAAATGGCACGGCGCGAGAAGGAAGGCGCCGCGAGCGAGATCAAATGGGGGTTGATGCCTCGATCCGACGGGGCGGCCTTGGCGCTGCACGGCACTTTCTAATCGGCGCGGATTGCGACACTCTCGTGCCTCTCTCGACCCGAGCAAAGGCACCGATGCGACTCCTCTCCTCCCTTTTCTCAATCCCCCTTTCTCTTCTCACCTTCCCCCTCCTCGTCTCGGCCTGTTCGTCCCCACCGGAAGAGACCGACCCTGATTCGGACGGGGGCGCCTCGAACGCGGGTGGATCGGTATCCACCGGCGCGGGAGGGACTTCGAGTTCAGGCGGTACGTCGGGTTCAGGCGGCGAGTCGGCAGCAGGGGGAGCGAACACGGGCGGCGCGAGCGGCGGAGGTTCAGGCGGCGGTTCTCCGGGAGCGGGGGGGAGCGGGGAAACGGGAGGAACCGGGGGCGGCGCTGGAACAGGAGGAGCTTCGGGCGACACGACGCCCTACTGCCGATCCTTTTACAACAGTTCGGGGGGCGCGAACCCTTGCTACATCGGAGTCGACGGGCTGGCGCATTGCATCCGAGTGGATGGGACGACCGTCACGCTGAGTGAAGTGCCGGGCACCATCGTGAGCGTGACGGGGTGGGACTACACGACGCGCGCGTGCGCGGTAAATGACGCTGGCGCCGTGTACTGTGGCGACTACGGAGCGCTCTCCGAATGGGTGCCGAACGGCGCGACACACGTTTCGGGCCTCGCGAATGGCGCCTGCGCGATCGTCGGCGGAGCCATCGAGTGTAACTCCACGAGTGTGCCGGCGCTCATCTCGACAGGCACAGAGCGCGTCACGCTGCTGGGTTGTTACTCCGACGGGTGCTGCGGCGCGACGGACGGCCCGAGTCTCTACTGTTTCGGAGACACGAGCGAAAACCTCGGGATCGACTCCCAGGCGACGTACGAGGTCCCTCTGCCAGCGGACAAACAAGTGCTCCAAATTGCCGCGGGGCAGGTGCACGTTTGCGTGCTGCTCGAGGGCGGACAGGTGCACTGCTGGGGTCAGGACTGGAACGGCCAACTCGGTGGGCTCGGCGCGAATACCGAGACGGGGGTGACCGTTGTCGCGTCGGGGGCAACGGGAGTCGCCGCCGGACAATTTCACACCTGCATTTCGTTCGAAGATGGGACCGTGCAGTGCGCCGGCGCCGGGGGGGTTCACGGTGCGGGACAGAACTCGAGTACGCTCGCGACCGTTCCCGACATCACCACTGCGGTTGCGGTGACGGGCGGACGTTACGCGAGCTGCGCCCTGCTTCAGGATGCTAGCATTCAGTGCTGGGGTGACTTTGGAGACGCCGGCCAGGGGAACAACGAAACGACCGTTCCGATTTTCATCACGGGGCCGGAGGCCGCGACCTGCGATTGAACTTGCCCCGAAAGGAAACGGCACAAGTCCGGATCCAGCTGGGGTGCCCCTCACCGATCGAGACCCGAGCACTCCTCCCCCGAAAAAGCTCGAAAATAAGCGTCCCCGTAAAAAATCCCGCGCGGAGAAGGCACGAGCCGACAAAACCGCTAAGACCGCCCCAAACGACGACTTGGATGTCGTCTCACGACAAGATGACGCTTCCGATTTCTTGCCAGAACCTCGTGAAGAAGTACGGGGACAAGACCGCCGTCGCGGGGATCGATCTCGAGGTCGAGGAGGGGATCTGTTTCGGTCTCCTCGGGCCCAACGGTGCAGGCAAGACGACCACCGTGGAGATGCTCGAGGGGTTGCACTCTCCCACATCGGGCACGATGAAGCTTTTTGGTGTCGAGTGGGGTACCGGCAAGGACCAGTTCATTCGCGAGAAGATGGGCGTCCAGCTCCAAGACACCCAGCTTGCCGACAAGCTGCAGGTCGTGGAGGTCATCCAGCTCTTCCGGTCGTTTTACGATCGGGGGCGAGACGTCGAAGAGCTGATCGAGCTCGTGGGTCTTTCGGCCGAGCGCAATCAGAGGTTTCACACACTTTCTGGCGGACAGAAGCAACGGGTGGCGCTCGCGACCGCGCTGGCGGGAAACCCCGATCTGCTCTTTTTGGACGAGCCGACGACAGGACTGGATCCCCGCGCGCGCCAGTCGCTGTGGAAGGTCGTCGAACGGTTCCGAGAGGGAGGCGGGACGATCGTACTGACCACCCATTACATGGATGAGGCAGCCGTTTTGTGCGACGAAATCGCCGTGATGGACCTCGGGAAGATCATCGCCCGCGGCTCCCCTCGGGCTCTCATCGACTCCCTCGGCGAAGTGCAGTTCGTCGAGTTCGAGGTGGCCCGCGCGCCTGACGATTTTTCGTTGCAAAAGCTCGAAGAGATCCCCAGCGTACAGTCGGCCGAGGTCCGCCGTGAGAAGTACCGCCTCACGATCGGACGCGAGCTGAGCACCCTGACCGGCGTCTTGGAAGCGCTCGCCCGGCTCGACATCGTTCCCCGCGGACTCACGACTCATCAAGCAACCCTCGATGACGTCTTCCTCAGCTTGACCGGAAGGGAGCTCGTCGGTGGCTGAACCCAGGCTCATCCCCCTCGTCGAACTCGTGAAGGCGCGCCTGCGTGAGTTCTATCGCGAGCCGGCCATCGTCTTCTGGGTCTTCGTGTTCCCTCTCTTGATGGCAGTGGGGCTTGGCGTCGCTTTCCGCTCGAAGGCTACGCCCGTCCCCGTCATCGGCGTCGTGGTCGAAGAGGGGGAGAAGCCGAGCAAGCTCGAACGCGCCCTGCTTTCGAGCAAGAAGGTCCGGGCGAGACCGATGCCGTTTTCCGAAGCCAAGCGAGAGCTCGCCCGCACCAAGGTCGACTTGGTCGTCGACGTGAAGAAAAGGAGCCGTTTTTACTTCGATCCGAAGCAGGACGCCGGCCCCGTCGCCAAGCTGATCACCGATGACGTGATTCAGGAGGCGGCCGGTCGCAAGGATTTGGTCAAGAGCCAGGACGAGCTCGTCGACGAGAAGGGCTCCCGCTACATCGACTTTCTCATCCCGGGCCTCATCGGGATGAATCTGATGGGCAGCAGCATGTGGGGGGTCGGGTTCAATCTCGTCGTGGCGCGCAAGCGCAAGCTGCTCCGTCGCTACGCGGTCACGCCGATGAAGCGCCTGCACTTCCTGCTCTCGTACTTCGCTTCGCGTTCGCTCTTCTTGGTGGTCGAGCTGACGCTTCTCGTCGCATTCGGGATCGCAATGTTCGGGACCGAGGTGCAGGGAGACTACGTCTCGCTCTTCCTCGCCTCGGTGCTTGGGGCCGCGGCCTTTGCGGGCATCAGCTTGATGATCGGGGCACGACTCGACAACACCGAAACCGCCAACGGTTGGATGAACTTCGTGCAGCTGCCGATGTACGTGCTGTCGGGGACGTTCTTTGCGTACGAGCGCTTCCCCGATTGGATGCACACGCCCATCGAAATGCTGCCCCTCACCGCGTTGGTGAACGCGGTGCGCAGCATCTACAACGAGGGAGCAAGCCTGATCCAGCTCGGTCCGGAGCTCGGCGTTTTGGCATTTTGGTGTCTACTCGGCTTCGCCGTCTCCCTCCGGACCTTCCGTTGGCAGTAGCCGCGGCCGCCCGGCCGAGGTGCAGCTTGGGGCCCGGGCGTCTGACCGAGTTCTGACACGAGCGCAAAGTTCCAGAAAATACCGCCGACTCGGCCACAAGTCGGCCTTCGGGCCCGAAAAACGTGGCCCCGGCGGGCGCACATCGGGGACAGTTGTAAGCATGAAAGCACGCCGAGCTACGCGCACCTCGTCCCCCCTGACTTCGATTCTTCTCGCAACCGGTACACTCGCCGCCCTGGGGCTCACCCCGGCCTGCGGTGGCGCTGGCGATGAAGGCGACGGTGACGGCGGGAGCACTTCCACTGGAGGAGTCGCTGGAGACGGCGACACGGGTACTGGCGGTCTGGGCACAGGCGGCAGCGGAACCGGTGGCCTCGGTAGCGGTGGCGACGGAACCGGCGGAACCGGTGGCAGCGGAACCGGTGGCGGCGGGACAGGCGGCAGCGGCACCGGCGGCGGCGGCACCGGCGGCAGCGGAACCGGCGGTGACGGCACCGGCGGCGGCGACCCGGGCGCCGCGTACAATTGCAATCCAGCCGAGGGAACGGTTCCTCTTTTGGGCCTCGAAGAGGTGGAAAGCGGATTCGATGAACCAGTGTTGGTCACTCACGCGGGTGACGATCGGCTCTTCGTCGTCGAGCGCGCCGGTGTGATCCGGGTCATCGAAAACGGCTCGACTCTGCCGGCCCCGTTCCTCGACATCGAAGACGAGGTGGATTCGTCGGGGCCGTTCGGCGAAATGGGCCTTTTGGGGCTCGCCTTCCACCCGGACCACGCCACAAACGGACTACTGTACGTCTACTACATCCAGGACAACGACAACCAGTGGGGTTCGTCGCGCATCGTCGAGTATTCGGTGATGGCCGACGATCCGAATCAGGTCGATACGTCGACCGAGCGCGAACTCATCTTGCTCACGCAACCCGACCAGAACCACAATGGCGGCCAGCTCGCGTTCGGGCCCGATGGGATGCTGTACTTCGGTTTTGGTGACGGTGGTGGGTCAGGCGATCCGGACGGGAACGGACAGGATGTCACGACGCTCCTCGGATCGCTGATTCGCATCGATCCGACCGGTCGGGACGACGGTGCGTACACGGTACCATCCGGGAATCTCAGCGAGGTGATGGGGTCGGCGCTTCCTGAGATCTTCAGTTACGGGCTGCGCAATCCGTACCGCTTCAACTTCGATCTGTGTACCGGGGATCTGTACATCGGGGACGTGGGACAGAACGCTTACGAGGAAGTCAACGTCACGCCATCTGGAGTCGGGCAGCTCAACTACGGCTGGGACACGATGGAGGGGACCCATTGCTACAGCCCGATGAATGGCTGCGATGAGACGGGAATTACCCAACCACTCTACGACTACCCTCGTGGTGGTGGGGCGGCCGTTATTGGAGGAGTCGTTTACCGCGGGAGCGAGATCCCCGGGCTTCGCGGCAAGTACGTCTTTGCGGACAGTCAGCAGAGCGGTGGGCGAGTCTGGTACAGCGAATACGATCCGAGTGGTCCTAGCCTCGCTGAACCCACGGAAATCACCCAGGAGCTCGGCAGCCCCGGGGCCATCGTTTCGATCCAAAATGGTCCAGACGGTGAGATCTACATGACCCGCTACATTGCTGGCACCGTCGTCAAACTCGTCGCTGCTCAATGAATATCGGCACACGCGGGCTCCACGGAGCCCGCGCGTGAAGCTGCCGCAGCGGCGTGGCGCCGCGTGGCGCGGCGACCGCGCTCCCACGACCGATGCCGCCAGCCGCGTGGCGCCGCGTGGCGCGGCGGCGGCGCTGACGGACGACGCTGCCAGCCGCGCAGACGGACCGCGCCACGTGTCCCCGACGAGTGTAGCCACTGTCAACAACACCCCTCGTCACCGACGATGGGTCAGCGCGTGGCCTGTTGGTAACAACTGAGATCCGTCTGAGCCCGCTCGAGCGCGGCCCTCACCCACTCCTCGTCGAGATGAGACAGCGGCTCCGAGAGGGGCTCGGAAAACGTCCCATCGTCATTCAACGTGAGGGTCTCGAGCTGGGGCAATTCGCTCTGCGCCTCCGTGTTCCCGCGCCGGGCCGCGAGCGCGAGAAAGTACATCGCCTCGACGTACTGCTGGTCGAGATCAGGCTCTGTGCCAGTGGTCATCAGATCCGTGAACATCGTGCTGCCGTAGAAACCTTGCGCTGCGAGATGTCCCTTTTCGGCCGCGCTCTTCAAAAGCGCCATTCCTTCGTTGCGCTTTTTGCCGCCGTCGGGGCTCTTGAGACATCGTTCGTCGCAAGACGCTACGAGATACTTACCCTTTTCGAAGTCGTCCTGCACGGAACTGTCCGTCGAAATATGGCTGCAGTCGGGAGCCACGCTCGAGCTCTCATCGTCCCGCGACTCGTCGTCGCTCTCTTCGACATCCGTCTCCTCCGCCGGCGGCGGAGCACAACACGATGGCTCGACTCCTCGGGAGCTGCTCCCAGCGCATCCCCAAGTGGAAACAGCCAATGCCAAGATCATCCCACTACGCGTCATTTTCGGCATCGTCGCTCATTTGCCGGTCCCGGGCCAGCCGGCGCGGGACCACCCGTTCCGGGACCACGCAGTCGGGAGCCAGCCGGTCCCGGGCCAGCCGGAGCAGGGCCGCCCGAAGCGGCACTGACAACAGCGAGGATCCTCAAGCGCGGATGAGCCGCGCGCTGACGGGGATACCGCCGTTTTTGGTGCGGAAAAGCGCCACCCGGTCCTTGGGCACGAGCTCACGCGCCGCCCCCCCCACGAGGACTACCACGGGAGAAATGTCGCGGCGCGCGGAAAGAACGCGAAGCAGCTTCTTCATCGCGCCCGCCTCCTCGAGCCTCTTGCCGTAGGGAGGATTGGTGACGACGAACGCGCCCGTGGGGACTTCGCTGACGACGCTCTGGATATCTCCTTCGAGGAACGTACAAAACGCTTCCATTCGAGCGAGCTTTGCGTTCTCGGTGGCGGCAGTGATGGCGCCCGGTGCACGATCGGTGAGGATGGCGCGCAGTCCCGGGGCGGGCGCGGTTCCCGCGTCGCGTTCGACCAATCGACGCCGGACCTCGGCGAGCTCCTCGGCGTCGTGCCCGCGCCACGTTTGAAAAGCGAACGATCGTCCAGCACCGGCGACTCGACCGTGGCTCATTTCCAGCGCCTCGAGGGCAATCGTCCCGGCACCGCAAAAGGGATCCCACAGTACGGGCGACTCCGTTTGGAAAGCACGGCCGGGAACCGCACGGACGAGAGCGGCAGCCAGAGTTTCTCGGAGGGAGGCCCTCTCCACGTGCCGACGGTACCCTCGTCGCGACAGGCGCTCACCGGTTGCGTCGAGACTGATCTGCACCCGATCGTCGTCGAGTCGCGCGTGAACGACCTGCACGGCGTCGCCTGCCGCCGTCGGTAACCACCCCACGTGCTCACTCAGGACCCGCTCGACCCGCTCTTTGACTGCACCCGAATGCCAGAGCCGAGACTTCTGACAGACGACGCGAACACTCACGTTCGTACCCGCCGGGAGATACGCTCGAAAGGGAAGCGCCTTCAAGTTGTGTTCGAGCTCGGCAAACTCCTTGGCCCGAAACTCCTTCAGGCGAACGCGAACACTTTCGGAGATGCGGCTGCGGAGACAAATGGCGGACAAGGTCTCGAGGTCGCCCCGACACTCCACCCCACCCGGCACGGACTTTCCCTCCACCCCGATGGTTTGGAGTTCTTCCTCGAGGAGCTTCTCGAGGCCCAAGGTGCACTGCACGAAGAGGCGATGGGTCGTTGCCGTGGGCATGAGTCAGGGTGTAACGCCTTGCCCCGGCCCGTGCATCGACATTCCAGCACGAAGGGGGCAGTTTATAATCAACCTGGAACCGAAAGTGTCCGCCCTCAAGGACAAGGAAAATTCAGCCCCTCGCATTGGCGTCTATCGCATCGAAGAGGAAATCGGCGCGGGCGCAATGGGGAAGGTCTATCGTGCGACCCACGAGACCTTGGGGAAAGCCGTTGCGCTGAAGATCGTGCACTCCGACGATCCGACCGGCGAGGTCGCAAAGCGCTTCCTCCAGGAAGGGATCGCCGCGTCCCGGGTGCGGCACCCCAACGTGGTCGAGGTTCTCGACGCCGGACAGCACGAGGGAAGGGCCTACATGGCCATGACTCTGCTCGAGGGCGAGACGATGGCGGAATGTCTCAGCCGCCAGGGGCGACTTCCGCAAACGTACGCCATCGACTTGATCCTTCCGGTTTGCGCCGCGCTCGCCGCCGCGCACGAAGCAGGGGTCCTGCACCGGGATCTCAAACCCGCCAACATCTTTCTCTCGGATGTCGGACGCGGCGATCCCGAACCCATCCTCTTGGACTTCGGCATCTCCAAAATCCTCGGTCCGGTCGATCCGGAGCTGACACAGAATCCACGCTTTCTCGGCTCACCCCTCTACATTGCGCCGGAACAAGCCGACGGCGCGCCGGGCACTCCGCGCTCGGATCAGTATTCGCTCGCGCTCTCCCTCTACGAAGCGCTCTTGGGAGTTCGCCCCTTCGCGAAATACAGCACGTCGCTGATCCAGCTTTTGCGACACGTGGCCGAGGGCAACATCCGTCCGCCGCGCGAGCTGGATGCCAGCATTCCCGATGAGCTCGATGCGGCCATCAGTCGTGCGCTGAGCACCAATCCCGACGAGCGCTTCTCGTCCGTGCGGGACTTCGGCGCGGCGCTTTTGCCGTTTGCTTCCCAGGCCCGCCGCACCTTGTGGCAACAGAGCTTCGTCGACGCCGAGCGCACGATGACGTCGGCGAACGCGCCCATCAGCGACTCGACGCGAAGCTCCAAGCGGGTACAAGTATCCGTCGAGGCCACACCTGCTACGGACCGAAACGTGCCGGACGACGCTACGTCGAGCGCCACCAGTCCCGACGATGGTCCGAGCGATTTTCTCACCCACTCGGCCTTGTTTGGAGACACCGACGCCGACTCGCTCGCGCCTGAGTTCGAGCGCAGCACAATCAGCCGCCGGGACCCTTATTCTCGGATGCCCAGCCAGCGCGCGAGCGGCAGCTGGGATGACGAAGACGAAAAGAACGAAACGAGCCCCGAACGAAGCACGCTGGCCGCCCTGGACGGCGCAGACGAATCGAGTGCACGGCGGCGCGCCCTCATCATCGCCCTCTCCGTGCTGGCATTCGCGCTCGCCCTCGTTTTGGCACTGAGGCCTTGGAAGGACGAGACGCCGGGCACCTTCGTCGTCGACATCGAAGTGCAGCCCCAGGAAGCAAGAATCCTGGTCGACGGCGCGGTCGTCGGAACGGGGCACTTCAAGAACCGATACCGACTCGATGGAACCGTCCACCGAGCGCGCTTCGAACTCGAGGGGCACGAACCCCAGACCGTGATCTTCCAAGACCATCCCCCGGTGAGCTCGATCACTCTCGAGGCCCTAAAACTCCCGGCCGTCCCGCTTCCACCTCCACAGACGACCACCGCGACCGACCCCCAGCGCCCCGCCGAAGATCCGAGTGAACACCGGCCGCCGCCCTCGGCACACACCAAAGGGCCCGCCCCTGCGGTCGCAGCTGCGGCCCCACCCCAAGCCCCCCAAAACGCACCTTTGGGACTCGAGCCCGCTTCAGATCCACCCGAAGAACCTGTAAGCAAGGTAGCGAAGGAGGTCGCCCCGACCGAGCCCGCCAAGACAGCTCCCGCAGAGGACAAGGGCACCAAGAGGCCCTCCCTTCACACGGGCAACCTCGATCCTTGGGCGAAATGAGACTCTCCCCTCCCCTTCTCTCCCTGACCTTTGCGACAGCTCTGATCTGCCCTCTTGCCCGCGGCGCCGACCCGCCGACTGGCGAAAGAACGCCCGCCCCGGGCAAAGACTCGTCACCCGAAGCCGAGTCGCCGCCTATCGAAGACTCGGCCCCGAGAACCGAAGAGACGGAGCTCCCCTCACCCAACGACCCGGAGGGTGATGAGACCCAGGCCGCCCGCGACGATGAGAATCGAACGACGCCTCCGCCACAGAGCTCCTCAGCCCCCGGAGGAGACGATTCCGAACGAGAAGCACGCGCTGCATTCCTCGAAGGCGATCGCCTTTACCTGGAGGGCGACTACGAGGGCGCGGTCGAAGCATTTCAGCTCGCCTATTCCCTGAGCGGGCGCATCGAAATGCTCTTCAACCTGGCCAATGCCCACGAGCGCTTGGGACAGTACGAGAGAGCCAGCGTCGCTCTGCGTGGTTACATCCCCCATTCGGCGCCAGAACACCGTCCGGCTCTCGAAAGGCGGCTGGCACGCTTCGAGGATCGCGCCAGTGAACGGCGCCAAAAGGAGGAGAAAACGGCCGAAGTCGTCAAGGAGTTGAAGGAAAACCCTCAGCCGTTTCCAGTCGAGCGGACTGTCGGCATCGGCCTTCTGACGCTGGGTGGCGCGAGCATCGTGACCGGCGCCGCGTTCGGTATCTCTGCCTTGAACGCTCGCTCCACCTTGAAAGAAAGCTGCGAAGACGGATCCTCCGGCCGCCTGTGTTCGCCCGATGCCGACAAGTACTTGGAGCGAGATCGCGCTCACTCGACGGTCGCCGACGTGGCCGTCCTTGCCGGCGTCGTGGGCGTGACGGTGGGCACGGTGTTTCTGATTCGATCGAAACGCAAAGAGAAACAGAAGCTCGACATCGACGTCGGGGTTGGGCCGAGTCGTCTTTCTCTGGAGGGTCGGTTTTGAAACAACGCTCGCCGCGGGTCTTGGGTACGGTTTTCGTCGTCGCTGCCCTTTCGATGTTTTCACTCGTCTCCGGCTGTAGTCTCACGCGGGACAAGGCACAGTGCGCCGCTACTGCGGAGTGCCGTTCAGCGTTTGGCACGGGGTACGTCTGCGCGGAGTCGGGCCTTTGCGAGCTCGCCCCAGCCAACCCTTCCTGCACGGCTCAATCGCCCGCGGATCTGCTCACCGCGCCAGAAAAGTACAAAAACTACATCGTCATCGGCAGCCTCCTGCGGAGCGAGGGCAAGGAGGGAGCGCGGCACGATGCGGTAAAGCTCGCCGTAGAGGCGGCAAACAGCTACCTCATCGACCAAGGCGAAGACCACCCTGGGCTCGAAGATCTCCGCTTTGGACTCGTCCAATGCGACCACGACGGCGACAAGGAAATGGTCACGGGCCTCGCCGAGTATCTGGTGGACGTGGTGCAGACCCCGGCCATCATCGGACCCGCTTCTTCGTCCAACACCGCCGAGGCCTTCCGGCGCATCAACCTCGCCGACTCGGGCGAAGAGCTGCGTCGGGTCTTGTTCTTTTCTCCGAGCGCGACGAGCGTCGCCCTCACCGAGCTCGAGAGTCAGAGGCCCGGGATGTTGTGGCGGACGGCGCCCACGGACGACGGCCAGGGACGCCTGATGGGAGAGTACGCCGTCGAGAGCGGAGCCCCGTTCCTCGCCTTCTACGAAGAAACTCCCTACGGTGAGGGGCTCTTCGCGGAGCTGCGCGAGGCCACGGGTGATCTTTGTGATGATTGCGGGATTTCGTTCGCCGGCACCTCGAACGACCCGCTTCCCTTGACCCGAGAGCTCGCCAGGGACAGCACTCTCGAAGCCTTGGCCGACGTAGAAACGGTCTTTTTCATGGGAGCCCAGGAGAGCCACCTCCTGGAGATGATCGATCGTCTCAGCACGGACGTCTTCGCGGACAAGATCCTCTTCTTGAGCGACGCAGCCGCCAGCGCCGACACGGTCGCAGCCGTTGCCGGTGAAAACATCGATCGCGTCATCGGAACGCGACCCCGAGCCGCCGAGGAGGGGGAAGCGACACGATTCTTCACCTCCGCCTACGAAGGACGGTACGACGAGTCGCCTCTCATCCATTCGTTCACGGCTCACGCCTACGACGCCGCTTGGATGCTGCTCCTCGCCGGAATTCGCGCACGTCTCGAGGACGAACCGGTCACGGCCGAAGTGCTGGCCGAAGGCCTTCGACGACTGAGCAACGACGACTGGTCCGAGCTGAGCCCGCCGGACGCTGGCGACGACGCCAGCGAAACGTGTCCTCTGGAGCTAGCGGACGACAGCTGCCCGCCCCTCACTTTGGACGCGACCTATCTCCCGGAGATCATCAGCGCCTTCGAGGACATCGGAATGCTCGATGTGCGCGGGGCCTCGGGTAGCCTCGACTACAACTTGACCACCGAAGAGCTCCAAAATAGCGCGGACGCTTTCGAGTTCTGGTATCTGGATCTCGCCTCTTCGGATCAAGTCTCCATCGTGGGCGGAACACCGGGCGAAAACTGACGCAGCGCTCGCCGGAACACTTGTCGCATTGCGTTCCATCTCGACGAAGTGCGCTGTAAAACCGGCGCATGTCGAGCGAGCCCGAGTTTTCGTATCAGCCTCTCCTCCCCCTGGGAAAGGACGAGACCCCTTACCGCAAGCTGTCGAGTGATTACGTCAGCACCTTCGATGCGGGTGGACAGACGTTCGTCAAAGTAGAGCCGGAGGCCCTGACCCTCCTCACGCGTGAAGCGATGTCCGACATCGCCCATCTGCTGCGCCCGGGACACCTCGAGCAGCTCTCGAACATCCTGAAAGACCCCGAGGCCTCCGACAACGACAAGTTCGTCGCCCTCGATTTGCTCAAGAACGCCAGCATCTCGTCGGGACGAGTCTTGCCGATGTGCCAGGACACCGGCACCGCGATCGTGATGGGAAAGAAGGGCGACCGCGTCTTCACCGGCGCGTGTGACGAAGAAGCGATCTCGCGCGGCGTCTTCGACACCTATCGAACGAGCAACCTGAGGTACTCCCAGATGGCGCCGCTCACGATGTACGAGGAGGTCAATACGAAGAACAACCTCCCTGCGCAGATCGAGCTCTACGCGACGGAGGGCGACGAATACAAGTTCCTCTTCATGGCCAAGGGTGGCGGTAGCGCCAACAAGAGCTACCTCTATCAACAGACGAAGGCCCTCTTGAACCCAGAGAAACTCCTCGCCTTCGTCGAGGAGAAAATGAAGAGCCTCGGTACGGCCGCGTGCCCCCCGTATCACCTGGCCGTCGTCATCGGGGGCACGAGCGCCGAATACAATCTGAAGACGGCCAAGCTCGCCTCCGCTCGCTACCTCGATTCGCTCCCGACAAAGGGGAGCCCGTCCGGTCACGCCTTCAGGGATTTGGAGCTCGAAGGCATCATCCACAAGATCTCTCAAACGACCGGCATCGGCGCACAATTCGGCGGGAAGTACTTCTGCCACGACGTCCGTGTGATCCGACTTCCGCGCCACGGCGCCTCCAATCCGGTGGGGATCGCGGTTTCGTGCTCGGCTGATCGCCAGGCGCTCGGAAAAATCACGAAGGACGGCATCTTCCTCGAGCAGCTGGAAACGGATCCCGCGCGCTTCTTGCCGCCTACCACCGATGCGCTGCTCGGGGGAGAGGTCGTGACCATCGATCTCAACCGCCCGATGAGCGAGATCCGCGCCGAGCTGACCAAGTACCCCGTGAAGACGCGCCTCTCCCTCACGGGAACGTTGGTCGTCGCTCGCGACATCGCCCACGCCAAGATCCAGTCACTCCTCGACGCTGGCAAGCCGATGCCCGACTACCTGAAAAACCACCCCGTCTACTACGCGGGTCCAGCGAAGACACCCGAGGGGATGCCATCTGGTTCCTTTGGCCCCACGACAGCGGGCCGAATGGACGCGTACGTGGACGCCTTTCAGGAAAAGGGCGGGAGCCTCGTGATGCTCGCGAAGGGCAATCGAAGCCCGGCTGTGACGGCTGCCTGCAAGAAGCACGGCGGGTTTTACCTCGGCTCCATCGGGGGGCCCGCTGCACGGCTGGCTCAGGACTGCATCAAGAAGGTCGAGGTGCTCGAGTTCGAAGAGCTGGGGATGGAAGCCGTGTGGCGTATCGAGGTCGAAAACTTCCCCGCCTTCATCGTCGTCGACGACAAGGGCAGCGACTTCTTCGCGGGGCTTGCGCCCGGTCACTTGCCCGTGAAGAGCTGAGGGGCGCCCACCCGGGGGACGACCGCAAACCGCTCTGCGATACGTTTTCGCATCGCAAGTCGTAAAGATAAGGCGCATCCATGCGTTTCTGTATGTCAAAGCGATTGGTCAGGATGTCCGGACGTTAAGACGTCCTGACGTCAAGATGTCTTTACATCTTCCGATGTCCCCCTTCGCTCAATTGTGGTATCGATGCCACATGAAGCTTCGAGCCTTGCGAAAATCGGTCCTTCCGCGTGTCTGTGGCAGTGCAGCTGCGCTCGCCCTTCTCGCTGCTTGCGTGAAGGAACAGCCCAAAGCCTCCTCTTCTCCTGCAGCCCCGGCGACGACCCCCGAGACAGCAGCAAAGCCAGCTCCCGCTCCCGAGCGCACGGGCCCGGCAAGCCCCATGGAGAAGAACCTGTCGGAGCATCTCGCCCCCTACTTCAGTTTCGGCGTCGCGATGGAGCCCCACTATCTGAACGAACTGGGCCCGATCATCTCCAGCACCTTCAACCGCCTCACTGCCGAAAACGCGATGAAGTGCGCGCGCATCCATCCGTCGGAGGACACCTACAACTACGCGCCCGCTGATGAGCTCGCGGACTTCGCCCGCAAACACGAGATGAAGATGACGGGTCACGCCCTCGTTTGGTACCGCGAGACTCCGGATTGGCTGGTCAAGGGCGACAAGAAGGCCGTCCTCGCCAAGCTCGAGAGCCACATCGACACGGTGGTCGCTCGCTATGCGGACGTGACCGACAACTGGGACGTGGTCAACGAAGCCATCAGTGACACGCCCGACAAGATGTACCGCGACGGCGCCGAAGGTTCGAAACTCTTCGCCGTGCTCGGAGAGGATCTCATCACCGAGGCGTTCCGCTACGCCGATGAGGCGGCAACGAAGTCAGGCAAGGATATCGCGCTTTATTACAACGACTACAACATGGCAAAGCCCGACAAACTCGACAAGGTGCTGAAAATGGCCAAGAAGCTACGCGCCGCCGGTATCCGCATCGACGGCATCGGCGCCCAGGCGCACTGGACGATGAACTGGCCCCCCATCCCCCAGGTCCAGGCGATGATCGACAAGATCACGGCGGCCGGATTCAAGGTGAAGATCAGCGAACTCGACGTCTCGCTCTACACCAACGACGACTGGGACAACGAAAAGTGGCAGGCGGAAATGGAGTTCACTCCCGAGCTCGCCCAGGCCCAAGCCGCTCGCTACAAAGCTCTCTTCGATCTTTTCGCCAAGAACGCCGAGCACATCACCAGCGTGAGCGTGTGGGGGCTCTCCGACGATCGCACCTGGCTCGACGACATGCCGTCGAAGGGTCGCAACAACCATCCGCTCCTCTTCGACGACGCCGACGCGCCCAAGCCCGCCTACTTCGCCCTCTTCGAGGTAGGCGCAGCGAACTAGGCTGACTGCTTTTGACCCAAGCAGGCCGAGTCGTCAGAATCGCAGCAGAAAGAAGACGACGGCACGCGAGGGCACAGCCCGAGGAAGGGGTCTGCTCCAGACCCCTATTGAGATTCGTGGAGGGCACCCCAACGTGTAGCTGGGGCAAGTTCGACCGAGCGGCATTCGGAAACGACTCCAAAGGCCGCCGGGCGCGCGTCTTCGGCCCCCATAAATGACGAAAGCGCCCCGGACCGTTTTCGGTGCGGAGCGCTCGTCGGTCATCTCGGCTCTCAGTTCCCGGCGCCGCCCATCCCCGTTTCACCGAGGAAGGGATCCGCGTCGCGATAAAAGCGCACGTCGTAAACCTGGATGTTCATGTCACACGGCGCCGTAGCTTCGTCGCACCCTGCCTGCAGCTGGATCCCGCCGAGCTGATTCGGCGAAAGCGTCGCCACCGGCTTGCCCCCGGTGAACTCGCTCCACGGAATGCGGAAGGTCGTCGACATTTGCTCGACGTAAGGGAACCGGAAGAAGTTGTTGGTGCAGTCGTTCCATTCCTCCCCGTCCGCGTGCTCGCACGACCCGAAGTTGTCCCGCTCTTCGACCGGGTAGTTCTCGTCCGAGTTCACCTGAAGATCGAAGATCCCGCCTTCATCCAGGTCGCCGCTCACGGTGATCTGAATGCCCTCGAAATCGGTCGCATCCGTGCACGGTCCGAACCAAAGTCCGACCCCGATGTAGCCGCCACCGGAAACACTAGCGGTGATGTTGAGCTGATCGCCCGACACGTCCCAATCGACCGTGCTGTCCGCGTCCTTGTAGTCGAACGATCCACCGGTGAGGCTCATGTCGTCACCCCAGTTACCGTCGCTGCCGAAGCTGTCCGGCGTGAAATCGGTGATGTTGCAATTGGGAATGTTGCTCGTCTCACACACGACGCCGAGCATCTCGGGCACGTGCGCATCGTTGTTCTCCCCGTTGCCACAGCTAGCCGCCGAGTCTCCGTCACCGGTGCCGCCCGTCGACGTATCGCCGTCGCCATCGCCATCGCCCGTCATGCCGCCGGTCGAAGCATCGCCATCGCCGTCCCCTTCGGGTTCATCGACGGGATCGTTGTTCACACAGGCGGGTACCGTAAGAGCGAGGCCGCCAAGCACGAGGGCCACGAGGGCCGGGACACGGGATGGGCTATTCGAAGTCATTGTTCACTCTCCTCGAGGGTTCGAAACCGTCGAGAGCTGCGTCCGGCCCCCCGCCTCGATCCAGTTGTTGGAAACGATTCCTTAAGACATTTTTGCATGTCTGTCCACTCGACTCGAAGCTCAGAATTCCAAACAGAGCGCAACGATTCAGTCGAGCTCCACTACAACGGTCACCACGCTCCGCGGCGGGACGCTCACGACGAGCTCGTCACCGTCCGCCCGGCTGGTCGTGGTGCGCTGGAGCGAACGGTCTTCATCCGTGATCCACACCTCGGCCTCCCCGAGCGCTGTGCCGGACACCTCGATGGTCTGCTCGATCGGATCCGAACGATTGCTGGCGAGCACCACCACGATTTCCTCCTCCGTGTCGCTCAGATAGGCGCTGCTGACCATGCTGGGGCGGGGCTCGGGAGTCGCCTCGAGACGCCGCGCACCGGGCCGCAAGAACTTGCTGAAATGCCCCAGAGCAAATGCTCTCTTCGTGGGTTGATAGTCCCGGTCGAACAAAGCGGCGTTGGTGTCTTCGACGTCCGCGCGCGCAAAGAGCCACCAGTAGTGCCAGGCGCTCACGAAACCATACACCAAGTCCGAATGAATCGTGTCGAACACGCGAAGAGCCGAGCCCATCCCGACGTCGGGAGCGTCCATTTCGGGGTCGCTGATCTCCGTCAGCCAGATCTCGCCGCCGACGTCTCGGACTCGTTCGAACTCCCAAGCAAAGCCCGCGTAGCCGTGAGTCGCGTACGCCAGGATCGAGTTCGCCGCTGGCTCGTAGTCCAAAATCGCTTCACCGTATTCGTCGAAAGAGTTCCAATTCGCGGCTTCGGGAGCGATCACGGGGACAGGCGCTCGTAGCTCCGCGAGGGCTGGCGCAAGGTAATCTCCGATGAACGTGGCGAGCTCCTCGGGTGTGTAACGGCAGGTGTCCCACTCAGCGGTGTAGTCCGGCTCGTTCTGGGCCGAAACCCCGAGGAGCGGTGTGCCGCGTTCGTCCATGAAGCCCGCGAAGTCGGCCAGGGCCTGCGCCCAATCGTCGTAGTATTCGGGGAGGAGACTCCCGCCGTTTACGGTCGAGCCATTGTCCTTGAAATCGCCGGGAGGCGACCAGGGCGCCGCCCAGATGTCGACCCCGTACGGGACCGCGGCGTCGACAGCCCCCAGCTCGGTCGTGGTCCCGTCCGGCTTGATCTGAATGCGGAGGAGGGACAGCCCAATGCCTTCGTCCACGGAAAAGAGAAGCTCCGCCTGGTCCTCCGACAGGGTCGGCGCAGTCCAAGCGCTCGACGCGCCGAACCCGCGGATCCGCTGGTGCCTCGTCGAGGGATCGACGACCAGGACGTACTGCGCTTCCTCCTCGGGTAGGGGCGTCTGATCGGGGATGCAGCCGATCGCTGCGAGAGTCGCCGTCGCGACAGCCGAGACGAGCGCAAGCGGCTGGTAGCGACGACCGCGCCCTTCGAGCGCGTGCTGAAAAGGTTGTGATGTAGTGCCCATGTGCCCGGGATTCTGGGAGACAGTCGTCTCCCCCGCTGAGAGTGCAAACCGCTGCCCAACTGCGAAGTCCGCGCGGGTGACCCGCTTCCATCTGGGGCAGCCGTTCGAAGCTAAAAAACCTTGGTGGAATCGATACCGTATCCTGTAGACTCGCCTCGGGCAATGGGGTATCGCCTACCCGACAAAACCAGCCCGACCACTCTAGGAATCAGAAATGACCGACCAGTTCGACCCCCGCCCCGAAGACCGCTTCACCTTTGGCCTGTGGA
>CBFGUR010000076.1:0-18704 GCA_965652275.1 uncultured Polyangiaceae bacterium
TGTGATGACATGGACGCCAACCGCTATCCGGGTAACGAGGAGATCTGCACTGCGGCGGCGCCTGATCACGACGAAGATTGCGACCCCGAAACGTATGGGAATCGCGACCAGGACGGGGATGGCTACGACGACTCGGCCTGCCGGAACGAAAGCGAAAGCGGAGACGTCTTCCGCGGCGAGGACTGCAACGACAGCGTGCGCAGTATCAATCCGGACACCTCCGAGGTGTGTGACGGTTTCGACAACAATTGCGACGGACAGGTCGACGAAAACCTCACGATCAAGGGATTTCGCGACAAGGACGGGGACGGGATCGGCGTTCCCGTCACGAGCGGAGAGCTCCTACCTGGGGATATCGTGGACGGCGAGGGGCGCCTCGAGGTGTGCCCAGGGACAGCAAGCGTCGTGCCCGACGACATCGACTGCGACGACAACAACCCCCTCATCCACAAGAACATGTACGAGCTCTGCGACGGGGTCGACAACGACTGCGATGGCGAAGTCGACAACAACGTGGTCATGGCGACGTGGTACCGCGACGCGGACGGGGATGGGTTCGGTGCTCCCGGTGGACCGATTCAGGTAAGCTGCGAGGTGCTCGTGGGTATTCACTCTATCCGACGGACTGCGACGATTCGAATCCTCTCGCCAATCCGAATCAAGTCGAGATCTGCGACGGGCGTGACAACGACTGCGACGGCAGCGCGGACTATTTGGTGGGACCCGGCAACTTCGATGACGACGATGACGGCTCTCCCGATCCGGCGTGCGGAACGGCTGCGCCCGATTGTGACGACGAGAACCCGAATGTCCGTCCGGGTAAGCCCGAGCTTTGCGACGGCCTGGACAACGATTGCAACGGCGTCGCCGACACCCAAACACAGTCCGTGCTCTGGTACGCCGACACGGACGGCGACGGCTGGGGAAATCCTCTGGTCGAGCCCATCGACAGTTGCGACGCCGTGCCGGGACGCGTGACCCAAGTCGGCGATTGCGACGACAGAGATCCCGATAGAAACCCCAGCCAGCCCGACGACTGCACGGGGATCCCGGGATTCGATGACAACTGCAATGGCATCATCGACGAGGACGAGGAAGCCATCGCCTACTACGCCGACGCGGATGGCGACGGCTACGGTGAGCTGGGCAGCAACCCCTTGTATCGCTGCCAACGACCGGCTGGCTGGGCGCCCGTTTCGAGTGATTGCGACGACACGAACGAAGACATCTCCCCCCTGAACACCGAGGTCTGCACGCCGGGGGACGGGTTCGATGACGATTGCGATGGCTTCCTGGATTGCGCCGACCCTGACTGCAACACGGACGAGGATTGTCTGGGGCTATTCACCATCGCTCTCGAATCTCCGTCGACGCCAGTCGTGGCGCTCTTGGCTACGCCGTTTTCTGCTCGGGTTTCCGTACGAAACTCCATCGGAGACCCCCAGGTCTCCTTCGATTTGGACGTGACGTGTAGCGGCGGTGCGGTCACGACGACTCCGACGGTCCAAACCGACGACAGCGGTGAGGCGACAATCACGCTGTACCCAGGCCTCGCTCAGGGCCTGTACAGTTGTTACGTCTCCGATGCGCTCGACTTTGCCGTCCCTCTGACCATCAACATCCAGGCCGTCGCTCCCGCGCCCGGGACGATACAGACCGTCTTCAACCTGGCCGGTATCAACGGCTTTGCAACCGCTGGACCCGCGCTCACATCGCGTCTCTATACGCCGCGGGCGGTGAAGGTGGGCGCCGATGGTACCGCCTACATCCTCGATTCCTCGGATCAACAAATCTGGGCGGTGAGCCCCAGGGGCATCATCGCGGGCCTTCTGGACGCCAACCAGAAGGGGCAGCTCGGATCGCCCTTCGCGATGACGATCGACAAGGAGAACAACGTTCTTTACATCGCGGGCAGCGGAAGCAGCGGTGCCATCTTCTCCTACAACATAGATACGGGCGGAATGGTCCGGATCCTCGGAGGAGGCCCCACGACGACGACATACTACGAAGGGATCCAGGCGACGGACATCGACATCGGCACCGTCTATGGCGTTCACTACAGAGAGGGTATCGGCGTTGCCTACATCGACAGCCTGGAGAACATCGGCCTCGTGCGACCGGATGGCTCGTTGTACATCTGGCCCCACGGAAATTGCGGCGATCCCCAACCCTCCATCAACTTCGTGACTTCGACGGGCAGCGGCATTGCCCTCACCGAAACCGGCGCCTTGCTCAGCCTCGCCAATTGGTGCGAAGCGAACAATACGAGTAACGGCAACCGACTCGCGCGCTTGGGCCCGGCTGACTCGAGCCGCGAGATCCTGTCGGCGGCTACCGGTGGCGGCGGTAACGTTCCGTTGGCCCAGCTGCTCTTCGGCATTCCGAAAGCCCTCGAGTTCGACGACGCGGGGAACCTCTTGGTCGCGGACGACCACCGGCTACGCCTGATCGACCGCGAGGCCCAGTTTGCCTACGACTTGGCCGGCGGCCAGGTAGCCGGCTCGACCGGCGACTACGGCCAAGCAACTGCGGCGACTCTGAACGACCCTCGAGACGTTTCCGTTGCGCCGGACGGAAGCATCTGGATCGTCACGGAAGACGACGATCGAGTGCGACGCATCTGGCGGCCCCAGCCCACGAGCACCGTCTCGAGCGTAAACATGTCTCTCACGAGCGCTCCCCCAACGGCGACGTCGGGCTACCCGACGACGCCGGTCGTGGTGGAGGCAGAAGACCAGGATGGCAACCCCCTCGAGGGGATCCCCGTCGTCTTCGAGGGAGTCGCTAGTTCCAACACGAGCCAAGGCCCCTATCTCACATCGGCCGCCGGCCTCGCTACGACCCCGCTCACATCCTCCATGGTTCCGGGGCTCTACGACTTCACCGCCGTCTCGCAGGATCTTCACGGCGTCGTCGTCGCGACCCTGCCGTTCCAGATGAGCGTATCCGATCCACCTGATGGAACGATCACCTCGATCATCAACACGAACAAGCTCAGCGGTACTCTCACCGAATCTAACTGGGCACCGATCCAAACGAGCACTGACATGGACGCGATGGCCGTCGGCGACGACGGAACGATCTACTTGGCGGATGGATCCATCGTTTTCGCGTTATACACGGACGGCTCCCTCCGGCACATCGCCGGCGGCGGCAATCAGGTCCCCGATGGTGTCTCGGCCAAGAGCGCCAATCTCAGCACCATCGAGACCCTCGCCTACGATGGTGTGAACAACCGACTTTTCATCATGTCGGGTAGCTATTACGTCACGTTCCTCGACCTCGACGGCGGAATCATCACGATGATCGACAATTCGGGACCCATTCTCCGGCGGGGCGTTGTTTCGCCGGATGGAACCGAGTTCGTCTACACCAAGACGGATGGCGTGTACGTCGCGGACGTGAGCGTCTATCCCCCGGTCGCGACTCAGCTGATCGCAACCGACACGCAATTTAACACTTGCGATGGCTTCCCCAATCGACCGTACTTCGGCGGCATCGCCGGAGACCACGGACTCGCGTACGGAACGGATGGACTCGTCTACGTCGCGGGCGGTCTCTGCGTGGGGACGAGCTCGACCATGTACGACGCCTTCTTCACCATCGATACCGACAACGGCTTCACCACCCAGCCCGAGATCGATGGAGTGACGAACATCATCGGGACTCTCACCCACAGCGTCGCGGCGAACATGGCTTTCGACGCCCAAGGGTGGCTCTACTATTCGAACTTCGATGGCGACTCCGTCAACCGCTGGAACCTCACGGGTCCGCCGCAATTCCTTGCCGGTGTCACTCCGAATGGAAGCGCCGGCGATCTGGGTCCAGCCAACCAAGCGGATCTCAACGGCCCCCTTGCCGTCGGGATCACTCCGGACGGCGACGTTCTGATCGCCGACTCCCTCAACCACACCATCCGCAAGATCTGGATGCCTGAAGCACCCTGATCACCGGAACCGAGAAGCCACACGACCGGTCTTCCGACAAAGAAAAGGCCAGTCGCAAGAGCGACTGGCCTTTTCCGAAGCAGTTTCCCCGACTCAGAAGTCGTGCAGGGAGCTCTCACCATTGAGAGATACCTCTCCTGAACCGGCTGCTTCTTTGCGTATGATGACTCATCGCCTGAGGGCGCTCCAGGTCCCAGACCTGGCGTTCCGAAAATCCTAGAGCACCAATTTCAGCATCGTCTTCATACTTCCCCCCAATCTCCGATCGCCATTACGGCGCCTTTTCGCCGTCCTGAGCGCACCCCTCGTACGCCTGACGACCAGATCACAATTGGTCTCGACGGGTTTCTCACTTCATGAAGTTCAGCAAGTCAGGCCCGATTCGCGCTTCATGAAGTTCCCTCTCCCGAGACAGGAAAGGCGCCTCCGAAGAGGCGCCTTTCGTCATTCGTGCGAGAGAAAAGTCCTTCAGTTCGGCCGCGCCGCGCGCTTGCCTCCCTTGGACTTCGGATCGGGCTCTGGCTTCGCCTCCGCATCACCAGGAGCATTCACTCCCGCCAGCGGACCAATCCCATGGTGAGCCATGATCTGATTGGCGAGCTTCTCCATGATGTCGGGATGATCCTCGAGATACTGACGCGCGTTGTCCCGACCCTGGCCGATGCGCTCAGTCCCCATCGAGTACCAGGCGCCGCTCTTCTGTACCAAGCCGACGTCCACGGCGTGATCCACGATCTCGCCCGAGCGGCTCACACCCTTACCGTAGAGGATGTCGAATTCGACCTCGCGGAATGGAGGCGCCATCTTGTTCTTGGCCACCTTCACTCGCGTGCGGTTACCGATGACGATCGTATCCTTGCCCGAGCTGTCTTTGATGGCGCCAATGCGACGCACGTCGAGGCGCACCGACGCATAGAACTTCAAGGCGTTACCGCCCGTCGTCGTCTCGGGGCTCCCGAACATGACGCCAATCTTCATGCGGATCTGATTGGTGAAAAACATCATCGTGTTCGAGCGTGAAACGCTCGCCGTGAGCTTGCGCAAAGCCTGGCTCATGAGGCGCGCCTGCAAACCCACGTGGCTGTCGCCCATGTCGCCCTCGATTTCCGCCTTGGGCACGAGCGCCGCCACCGAGTCGACGACGACCATGTCCACCGCGCCGCTGCGCACGAGCATGTCGGCAATCTCGAGAGCCTGCTCACCGTAGTCCGGCTGGCTGATGAGGAGTTCGTCCGTGTTGACTCCGAGCTTGCGGGCGTATCCCACATCGAGGGCGTGCTCGGCGTCGATGAACGCCGCAACACCGCCCTTCTTCTGCAACTCGGCGATGGCGTGGAGGGTCAACGTCGTCTTACCCGAAGACTCAGGACCGTAGATTTCGACGATACGTCCCTTGGGATAACCGCCAATCCCGAGACCGAGATCGAGACCCAAAGAACCGGAAGGGATGACCTCGACCGCCTTGACCTTCTCGCCCTCCTTGAGGCGCATGATGGCGCCCTCTCCGAATTCCTTCTGAACGGAGGCGATGGCGAGTTCGAGGGCCTTGGACTTGTTCTCTTTTTCCATTTTCGTGTGTCTTTCCGTACTTCGCGATTCGTCCGTGGCTCGAAGTGTGAGCGCTTCTCCGATGCTGCGCCCTTCTGCCACCCGGTGATTCGACTTTTACTGTGCTCTTGTTCAGGTGTCAAACACTGAACATCCTCTAACCTGTTCAGTATTTCGTTCTTGCTCCGGCGGCCAGTTTCTGCGCCTCCGGGAACTCATGAATCACTCTTACCCTGAATCTCCGCCGATTGGAAAGCCACATATGACATACTTTGTCATCTCTTGGCGCCCGGAGGGTCGCCAGGAGTCCCAGGCTCGCTCGAACACGTCCCCGCACAAACACCTGAACAGCGGGAAGTCACCTCCGACGAAGGGCGGCAAGAGGCAGAGCACGAGAGGCCACAAGAGGCAGCATCGGAGAGGCGCGAACACGATGCGGCTCTCACGAGCGAGGCACCTCGAGACACCGTTCGGCCGCCCGAGCCCCCGCGCGCCGGTGCTCAGCGACGGCGCGAAGCTCCACGTTGCCCTTGCCCCGATGAATGGCGCCGCATCGCGAGAGCCGTCACGGCTTCGCCTTCGATACCCATTTCGAATCCGCGTCGAAGAAGCGCCAGGGCTTCTTCACCCACGGCCCGGCATACCCGATGCCGATGCGAGGGCTCCGGGCGATGCGGGGCGCGCTCCAATCGCGGGCCCGGGGCCGTTCGATCCAGACTCGATCCCCTCGCAAATCTTCTTCGTTCAGCGAGCGATCGATCCCGAGCGCTCGACACAGGAGCCCCGGCCCTCGAGTGCTTCCATCGATCCCAGACGTCGGCTCCACTGCGCGCACGAGCACGGCATGCGGTACGTCCTCTGGGGCCGTGACCACGTTGAAACAATGGTGCATCCCGTAGATGAGGTACACGTAGGCGTGCCCCGGCTGCCCGAACATCACCTCCGTGCGCGCGGTTCGGCGACCGCGCGCCGAATGCGCGGCGAGATCGTGGGGACCTTCGTAGGCCTCCGTTTCGACGATGCGTCCGATGCGGCGCACTCCGTCGATCTCCGTCAAAAGATGTAGTCCGAGGAGCTCCGGCGCGACGACGGTAGCGTCCCGCGCGAAGAACTTTCTCGGCAGCTTGGCTGGCATCGACGAAGAATCATCCGACCTGAGCTCACGCCGTGCAAGGGCGCACGCCACGACCAAACCTCGGCGGCAAGCCGCGAGTACGTCACTCGAAGGTGCATCTACGCGGAGCTCTTCCTTCAAATTCCCAAAGGTTCCCGACAAAGAGAACTTTTTTCGTAGTGGCGCGAAAACTCGAGGGCCCCGTCGATTTTCCGGCGATCGCGTGAACCTTCGGCAGCCGCCACTGTCGATACGAATGACCCTGCACGTTGCAGCGGCCTGTCGACGTCGCGACCGAGAACACCTCCGCGACGCTTCGAACGCTCACCACTTTTGGTGCACGGCTCCCGTGCGTCCAGAAAGGATCTGTCATGAACTTCGAATCCAGCCCGCCTCCTCCCGATCCCTTTGCCGAGTTCGAAAAGAAGAACCCCTTCGTCGACGCGATGCCTGCTCGACAAGAGGTCTTCGCCTCCCCGAAGCCCCGAATCGAAACCTGGGGCCCATACGCGCACATCGAGACCCTCGATGATGGCGAAGAGCGACTGGAAGAAGAAAAAGCACTGGAGATCATGATCACCTGGGGCCAAACCGTGCTTCACGTGGCGCACCTCAACCCTCCGCGCGCCTTCGTGATCGGTGACGACACGGACGGCTCCGGCGAGGCCGTCGACTTTCATCTGCCTCCGGACGTGCTCGGGCGTGGACGGTTGCCGCTGATCCTGGTCGAAGGCGGGGTTCCCCACCTCGTCGTGCCAGATGTTGCGGCCGGAACCACGCGCGTCGACGAGCAGGAGCTGGATCTCCAGACGGCCGTCGCCACTTGTCCACCTTGTGCGACGGTGACGCGCGCCAAGCAGATAGCGATCGATCCGAAGAGCCGCACGACTCTCGAACTCGGTAAGTTCAAGTTTCTCGTCCGTCTGGTCACGCCCTCCGCGCCAATCGAAAAGGGACTGCTCGCCAACTTCGATTGGGCGGTGCCTTCGTACTTCGGCATGACCGCCGCAACCTTCGGCGGGCTCGTCGCCGCGCTCGCCTATTTCGTTCCGCCTCTCGGTTTGCAGGACGAGAGCGCCATCGACAAAGACCGCTTACTCGCCATCACTCACTATCTCGACGCGGCGAGTGAACGAGAACAAGAGCAGGAAGAAATCCCGGAAGCGGAGAGCGGCGGCGAAGAAAGCGGCGCGAGCGCCGAGAAGGCCGAAGGAGAAGCGGGCACCGCCGGCAAGGAGGAAAGCAAGCAGACGAATCGGCGCGTCGCCGTCAAAGGCCCCATCGACAACACGCAGATGCAGCTCTCCCGCCCCGAAGCTCTCAGGCTTGCCCGCGAATTCGGCATGATCGGCATTCTCAATGCCGGCATCGCCGCCGACCCGGACGCGCCGACTTCGATCTTCGGTGGCGACATCACACTCGGAAACAACGACTTGTCGGCTAACGGGAATCTTTGGGCTGACGACATCGGCGAGGCCATCGGTGCCGGTGGGCTCTCGCTTTTCGGCCCGGGACCGGGCGGCGGATTCGGGGACGGAACCGGGATCGGGCTGTCGAACATTGGTGGAGGAATGCTCGGCACGGGGCACGGCAAGGAAGGCTGGGGTCGAGGCATCGCGCTCGATGGCGGCGGACATCGACCGAAAACACCTCAGCTGCGGCCCGAAGGCATCACGCAAACGAACGGACGCATCCCACCTCAAGTCGTTCAGCGCATCGTCCGGCAAAACTTCGGCCGCTTCCGGCTCTGCTACCAACAGGGGCTAGCAAGGAACCCAAGCCTCGAAGGGCGTGTTTCCGTGCGCTTCGTCATCGGGCGAGATGGCGCTGTGACCACCGTTTCGGGGGCAGGTGGATTTCCCGATGCACAGGTCCAGAGCTGCGTTCAAAGCGCATTCTATGGGCTGTCATTCCCACCACCCGACGGCGGCGTGGTTCAGGTGACCTACCCGCTCATGTTTTCCCCCGGCTGAGACGGGTCTCCTTTCCCTCGAACGCTCCCGCCCCGACCCGGGGCGCGCACCGAGCGGGTGCGTGCCTTCAGTCACAGGAGGCCGGGTCGCCCTCCGGCGCGCCCCCCGTGGTCCACTCGACGAGCAGGTCGAGCTCCTCGTCGGTCAGGGGCTCGACGGGTGGATCCACGTCGTACGCATCCACGCCGACCGGCGGCATGCCGGTCGCTCCTCCGCGGGTGATGGCGCTCTTGATGGAGCCCGCTCGCGCGCGGACGAGCTCGTATTCGTCCAGAGCAGGAGCGCCCGACACGTCGCCGTCCTCCTGATGACAGCGAACGCACTTCTCTTCAAAGATCGGCTGGACGTCGCAATAGCGGAGATCCGTCGTCGGCTCGGCCTCGGCATCATCGCTCCCCGAGCAGCCAAAAAGCGCAATCAGCACCATCGAAACGCCGACGCCCTTCGGCGCCACGAAGAAAGCCCAGGTCGCCCCACTCCGCATGTTCACTTACGTAGGACAAAACTGGCTCCTTGGCGCGCGACCTTGGAATGGAAGCTGTTTTTAGGGGGTCGAGAAACAGAGCGCACGAAAAATGGGGCGCCTATTCGTCGCTCTCCTCATCCGGTAGCCGGGAGATGATGACTTGTTCTGCTCCGTGGGGCGTGGCGCGCTGCACCTTGAACAGGTGGCGACCGAGGGTGAACTCGTCGCCCGCAAGGGGCAAACGTCCCAAACGCTCGGCCACATAGCCTCCGAGACTCACGGACTCGATTTCTTCGACCTTCTCCCCAAGCAGGTCGAATACCTTGCGCGTCTCGGCGCGCCCGCGACACCGCAAGCTGCCGTCCTGTCGTCGGACGATGAACGCCGTCATGCGGTCGCTCTCGTCCTGGATCTCTCCGACGATCTCCTCGAGCACGTCCTCTAGCGTTACGATGCCCTCGGTCCCACCGTACTCGTCCACGACGATGGCAAGATGGTGCCTCGTCTCCTGAAACAAGCGAAGCAGATCCTCGAGGGACGTGGATTCCGTGACGTAGTCGACCTTACGCGCCAGAGTACCCAAAAAGTCTGCGGCCTCACTCCGCATCAGCTCGTCCCGCGGTCCCAGCCCGCGACCGTGCAGAGCAAGAAGCACCTCGCGCGTCATCACCACGCCGTCGATCTTGTCGGCTTCACCCGTCTTGGAGTACGGAAAGCGGCTGTAGCCCGAGCGCTCGAGAATCTCGATGTTCTCCGAGATGGTCTTCATCCCGCTTAGAATGACGGCCGAGGTTCGGGGAACCATCACGTCGTACGCCGAGAGCTCCCTGAGGCGAGCTGCGCCGTCAATCATCTTGGCGGTGCGCACGGCGAGAGCGCCTTCGGCCTTGCCGAGCTCTGCCAAGAGGCGGATTTCCTTCAAGCTCGTCACCGGCGCGCGTTCCCCGCGGATCACGCTCGTCATCTGCCTGGTGAGCCAGATCACTGGTCTCAGTACGAAGACCAACGTCGCCACCATGTAGACGACGGGAACGATCACACGCTTGGTGTGTACTGCTCCCAGAGTCTTGGGCACGATCTCCCCGAAGAGCAGGAGCACCAACGTGAAGGCGATCGAGAACCCGGCCAAATAGCCCGCGCCGAAGATCTTCACGAACCCCGCGCCCGCCATCGCCGCACCAATGACGTTGGCGAACGTGTTGAGTATCAGAACGGCCGAAATGGGAACATCGATCTCCGCCTTGAAACGGCGAAGGATCTGACCCGCGCGGGTTTCCCCGAGTGACTGCGCCTGAGCGTGAGTGACCGACAGCAATGCCGCCTCGGAGATCGAACAAACGAACGACACCACCAAGGCCAGGACAACGGCGAAAAGAAAAGCGCCCATGAGTCGCATCGGGAGCCTAACTCGGCTCCCGACATCCTCTCAACTCACCCCAGCGGACGGCCGCTGGGTCCCACTAAGCCACCGCCTGCGCCGCCGCCACCCGCTTGAGCGACGCGCTGCTGTTGCTGCTGGAGCAGCTGGGCCACCATACGAGAACGCTCGTGAGCGAATTGCTTTACCTCGCGAACGTTCGATGCCGCCAGCTTGTTGAGAAGCTGCGTCACCTTGTTGATGTCGCGCTTGTGCATGAGGGCTTCGAAATAGTTGTGGGCGAGACGCACGTCCCGAACCATCAGGCCTTCGTGAGGAGCAAGAAGGCTGAGCACCTCGTCGATCTCGCCCTTCTGGCCGAGCAGCGCGGAATAAGAGACGAGCGCGAGGCCGTCGTTCGGGTTCCGCTCGACCGCCTTCTTGGCCCATTCCAGCGCCTTGGGGCGGGTTTCCTCGGAGCTCGAAAAGACTCCCTGAATCGCGACGAACGGTGCAGCGCTCTTCTTGTTGGGCTCGGCCTCGGCCAGCTCGGTCACCGTGCTGATGGCAGCCTCCTCGCCGTCCGCGTCGCGCACGTGAACGAAGAGCACGGCCCACGCGTCGACGGAGTTCGGCTGGACCTGGATGGCGTGCTCGATCGCCGCACGCTCCTGCTCCTTGTCCTCTTTACCCTTGTAGACCTTGGCCAAATGGAGCGAGGGGAAAGGGTTTTCGGGCAAAAGATTGCGCGCGCCCTTGAGCGTCCCCTCCGCTTCCGCAAACTTCTTTTGCTGCAGCTGGGCAACCCCGAGGCTGAGCCAGTCTTCACCGCCGCCGCCGGTGGCGACGACTTTCGCGAGCACCTTCTCCGCTTCTTCGAACCGGCTGTGCTTCATGAGCTCGGCGGCGAAGGTACGCCCGCGAGCGGGATCGTTCTTGTTCTCGGCCCAGTGTTCCCGAAGACCGTTGAGCAAGTCTTCCAGACCGACCGTCATGGGGCGTCCCTGCCCATCCTGCACCTGAACGGCAGGACCGTTGAAGCCGAGGAGCTCCCACATCTGCTCCTGGGTCACGACCATCGGGCCCTTTTGCAGCCCGCCAATGAGATCATCCGTCGGCTTGGTAACGGGAACCACGATCAAGGCGTTGGGTGGAATACCGCCGGCAAAGGCCGAGACCGGAGCAACGATGGCGGCTCCGCCTTTGATTTGGAGATTTTGGGGTGCTGCACCGGAAGGATTCTGCTGAGTCATCTGTTCACCTGTTGGCCGGGGCGCCTCACGGACTCAGCTGAGAGAGCCGAGCGCACGGGCGAAAGCCGCGGCGGGGGCCCGGGAAGCTACCACTGGGATTTTCCAGGGCAAACCCCGGGGCGCCGGTTTGGCGCCGGGCGCCGCGGACAGCTATAAGACAAGGAGGATGCATTGGCTGACATCGCTGCTCGGGATCGCGCTTTTGATGGTCGTCCACGAATCGGGGCATTATTTCATTGCGCGCGCCTTCGGGATGCGGGTGGAACGCTTCGCCATCGGGATCGGGCCGACGATTTGGCGCCATCAACCCAAGGGTAGCGACACGATCTTTCAGGTCGGGTTGATTCCATTTTTGGCCTACGTGCAGATCGCTGGGCTCAATCCATTCGAAGAAATCGAGCCGGACGACGAGGGAAGCTTCGCCAATGCGAGCCTGACCGGTCGCATCAGCGCCATCATCGCCGGTCCCCTGGCCAATTATCTCTCCGCGTCGCTCCTGTTTTTCGGTGCCATCATTTTCGCCGGTCAGCCCTCGGGCACGACCGAGGTCAACGTGCGGCCGGACAGCGCGGCTGCTCTCGCGGGGATCCAGGACGGTGACCACATCGTTGCCATCGACGGCACTCCGATGAAACAGTGGGAAGACATCCCGCCGGCGGTACAGCCTCACCCGGGCAAGGAGATCGTCGTGGACGTGCGCCGAGGGGAAGAGACTCTTTCGCTGAAGGCGACGCCCGAAGAGCTCGGTGGGAAGGGCCTTCTTGGTGTTTCTGCCATTCAGGTTCCCGTCCCTTGGTCGGAGGTGAAGTGGAAGGAGGCGGCCATCAAGTCCGTCGAACAGCCGGCGAAGATCGTGCTCTTCAGCCTCGAGGGCATTGGCCGGATGATTACCGGAAGAGAAAAGCCACAGCTCAGCGGTCCCCTGGGCTTGATGCGCGAAACGAAGAAGGCCGCCGAAGCGGGTTTCAGCAACTTCCTGTGGATCCTGGGATTTTTGAGCACTGCCGTTGGCTTCTTCAACATGCTCCCGTTCCCCGCTCTGGATGGAGGACGCCTGATGTTCCTCGGATACGAGGCGATTACGAGACGCCGTCCGAATCAGAAGGTCGAGGCTCAAATCCACACCGTCGGCATGATCATGCTTTTGACGACCCTCGTCCTGGTCACCTATCGCGAGTGGGGCACGGACAAGACCCCGAGCGAACAAGCTGCAGAAGACCGGGCGGACGACAGCGAGGAGCCGAGCTCGGACGAACGAGCAGCCCCAGCGGAAGCATCGGACGACGCGTCGAAGGAGTGAGCCATGCGGCGAAAGTATCGACGAGAGGAGCCCGTCCGAATCCGGCCGCTTCGAGTTCCTTCTATGCTCGCACTGCTCGCCACCGTGACCGTCTCGGGATGCTCGAAACCCGGAAGCGTCAGCCTCGCCGAGGGTCCACGTCACTACGACGCCTCCGACTACCGACCCACGTTGAAGAAGTGGACGCGCAAGGCAGAGCTCGTCTCCGTCGACGAGATGGACAACGTTCTCTCCGTCACGTCGACGTACGAATCGTGGGACTTTCGCTGGGCCTACGCGGAGCGATACGCGATCGATTACCGCCTGAGCGACGAGAAGAAACGAGCGCTTCTGAAGCGGAACCTCGACGAGTCGCAAAAATACCATCAGTTCTATGTGGCGCTCTTCGCCCAATACCCGGCGTGGGGTGAGCTCGACGTGGACGAGCCCGCGTGGGTCGTGCGGCTCGTAGATAGCGCGGGCACCGAAACAGACCCGATCAAGCTCGACCGGATCAGGAGACCGACCCCGAGGGAGCTTTCGTACTTCCCCTACACGAATTCATTCCGCACCGTGTATCGGGTCAGCTTCCCGCGCACGACTGACGAAGGTACGCAGTCGATCGCGCCAGAAGCGGATTGGTTTGCGCTACGTTTCGCCGGGGCCCAGGGGCAAACGGACGTGATCTGGGAAATCGAATAGTTCTCATGAGCTCCGACAAGCCAGATCCCGGCTTTGGGGCGCTCGCCTACGTCGCAGCTGGCCTTGCCATCGCGGCGAGTCGCATCATCGCGTGGGTCGTTTTCGAACCCGGACCTTGGCTGGCGGGGATCTTCGACGCGGGCCAATTCCTCGCCGTCAGCTTCGTACTCGCCTTCGCTTCGGACATCACTTCACGTTTCGACGGACGCTACTTCCGAGGGCGACTGGGTTGGGTCCCGTGGGTAGCTCTCGTTTTGGCAGCGGCGCTCGTGGGACATTTTGCTCTCCTGGATGATCTGGACAATTTTTCCCGGCGGCAAACGGCACTGCCGCAAGGACTGGTTCAGTTCGCGGCAGTCTTCGCGCTTTCTCAGACGCTCGTTGTGGCTGTGCTCCTGGGGAGGTTGTTCGATCGGCCGAAGCTCCGCTGGGTCGTCCTCGCCGCGGCCGTTGCAGCAGCAACCCTCAACGGTCTGGTTCTGCCGAACGACTACGTCGGGTTGCACCTGCTGCTCGCTTGCTGCGCGCTCCTGGCTGCGGGAACGGCTCTCCGAAGTGCCAAAGGTCTGCCAGCGCGCCCCCGCGCGAAGCCGCTCCTTCTAGTGGGCCTCGTCTGCTCGCTGCTTTCGCCCCTCGTTCCCATCCCTGCCAACCTGAGCACGGCCCTGCACAATTCGACGGGAGCCGCGTTTTCGGGAATGTTCGCGTGGCACCGGCGCGCGTCGCTCCTCGGTCCGGGAGCGGATGTCACCCTGGACCCGGAATGGTTCAGCCCCAGGGACGACCACCCTCCGGTCGCGCCGCACCATGGTGAACTCTTGGGAAAGAGGCCGGTCGTCGTACTCATCACGGTCGATGCTCTGCGGGCCGACGTCGTCTACTCGGGAAAGTACGATGGTGAGATCCCGACTTTGGCCCGACTCCGGGACGAAGGTGTCGTGTTTACCCAAGCTCGAGCCGCGGGAACCCTCACCAAGACGTCGCTCTCGAGTCTGTTCATGGGCAAGCACTTCTCGCAACAGTACTGGTCGCCGATGAAGCGCTTCAACAACGCGATGAGCGTTCACGAAGACGAGAGCGTACGATTCACCGAAATCCTATCGGAAGCCAAGGTCCACACCGCGACCTATCGCGCCGTGAGCTGGCTACGCAACGGAGTCGTCATGCGGGGCTTCGACCACCAAGAGCACGTCCAGTATCCCGCGGGGAAGAGCTACTACACGCCCTCACCACCGGTTTTCAAAAAGCTCATGCCTCACGTCCGCAAGAGCTCGAAACGCGAGCGCGGTGCCTTCATCTATTCGCATCTTGCCGATCCGCACGCCCCCTACGACCAAGGAAAGAAGAAGAAGGGCTCCCCCTTCGAGCGCTATCTCTCGGAAGTCTCCTTGGTCGATTCGCAGCTCGAAAAGCTGGTCCGAATTCTCACGAAGATGGATGACGAGAATGGACGGAGGGTTCTTTTGATCGTCAGTGCAGACCACGGAGAGGCGTTCGGGGAACACAACTCTCAGACCCACGGAACGACCCTCTACGACGAGGGCTTGCACGTCCCGCTGATCTTCTGGAGCCCGGGCCTTGCTGCCGCGCAAGTCGAGACGCCGGTCTCGCTCCTCGACATCGGGCCTACGGTGCTCGATCTCTTTGGCCTAAAGACCCCAGGTAGCTACATGGGCCAGAGCCTGGCGCCGTATTTGGCGGGAGAGCAGACAGCGCTCACCCGCCCCATCATCGCCGAAACCCGCCTGATGCGAACGCTCGTCACGCCAGATCTAGTGAAAGTCATCGTCGACACCCGCTCGAACCGGATCGAACTCTACGATCTGAAGCTCGACCCCGATGAGGCGCAAAACCTCGCCGACGACCATGAGAAGCTCGGCGGTCCCTTGAACGCACTGACTGCCTTTTTCGACGCCCACACGTTGAGGCGCGACGGCTACCGCCCGCCGTACATCAGGTAGCCGAGAGCGCCTGAACGTGCAGGGTCAGCCCGCGAGAAGTTCAATGAAAGGCGGGCAAGTAGCGAGAAGCTCGTGAGCGCTCATTCGATCCGCGAAGAGCACCAGCGCTCCGTCCTTGCCCGCGCGGATGGTCTGACGCGCGGGAGCGGCGCTGAGCACCGTCTCGGGAAAGACGAAATCCCCAAGACTGAGCTCTTCGCTCACGCCTCCACGTTCGTCGATGAGCTCCAAGGAGCCACCGCCGAGGATGTACATGCCGTCCATGGGGGCGCCGGCCGTTCCAATCACTACTCCGGGAGCTTTCGATTTGACTGTGCACTTTTCGAGCACCATGAACCGGAACGTCTCGTCGAGAGATTCACCTAGAGGCCCCAGAACCGCTCCGGCAAAAGCGAGATACTTGTCCGCGACTTCTGCCAGCTCGTCGGCAACCCAAGGACAGGAACTCGTCGCTTCTTCGAGTGCTTCCTTGCTGAACACGGCCACGCGGCTCCCGGGATCGTAACCGACAGCTCGAACGGCAACCTCCGATTCGAGCGTACCCTTGGTGAAGAGGATCTCACCCTTCCGCGCGTGCGCGCACGATGCATCGACGACCGTCGGCATGAGCTGCACGGCTCCGCGTGTGACGAGCGCCACCCCGAAGGAGCTCACCTCTTCGCCTCTGTGAAGGCTCACGAGCTTCGCAGTACGAGCCAAGGCGAGAGCCGCATCATCCGGAAGGTCTTGAAGTCCCGGGATTTCCGTCAGGTCGATCCCGTCCACCAGGATCTTCCCATCCTCAGTTTGCTCGACCAGCTCTCCGGAAGCGCTCGATGGCCCAGAAGATACGGCTCCGGGTGGCGCAGGAGCATCCGCCCCGGCCGCTCCTGCGCCATATGAAGGTGCGCTCGGTTTGGGAGGAGGCTGAGAAATGGCGGCGAACATTCTATCGACGTCATCGGGCTCAGGCGCGTTGGATAAAGCCGGCGCCGCTGGCGCGGCGGAAGGGTGTCCGCTCGGATACCCCGTTGGTCGCACCTCCGGCAGGCGCGACGGTCTTTCCTCCGGTTCGCGCATCGAGCCTGGCGGGGGCGCGGTGGTGGGGCTGCTCGGTGGTTCGATGGGCGACGGGTAGTCCGCGCGCGGCGCGGTGGGCGGCATCTGCGCCGACGGAGCTAGGCCATAAGGCTCGACGTCCGCGCTCGTCGTGCGATCGGTGCCACCCGGCGGACGCGAAGGGCGAACCGACGCGCGGCCGGGAACCGGAGAAACGGCACTTCCGAACGGATCGTCGTAGGCGCCATGAGGTATGGGGGCGGACGACGGTGCTTCTTGGGCGATGCTCTGACCAAACGAGGCGTGAGGATCCCCCACGTGGACCGATTCCTCGCGCCCCGAGGGCGCCGCGCCATCGAATTTCGCGATGTCGGGGGCAGGAGCCGAAGGCGGCTGGCCAAAACTGCGTACGCTAAGGTCGACTCCGAGTTCCTGCTCGATCTCGTCGTGATCATGGTGGACGGTTCGGGGTCCGCGTGATGTGGCATATTCGGCAGCCGTTTCACTCGCAATCGGGATTGCGGACGGTGCATCCATCCTCACGTGCCCGAGATCGGGGACGGGGGGACCGTCGGACACACTGACCCTGTTGGTCGGACGCTCCTCTTCGAATTGAAGCTCGCCGTATTCACCGTCCTCGTCCTCTTCTTCGAAGTCGTCGGCGAGATCCAAACCGGACGGATTGGGTCGCATCGATGGCGGCATGTCGACGCCCGAGGACGTCTGGGAGCGCCGGCGCCCCGTGGCAGGACGTTCGGAGACGACGGGTGTGGGATCGGTAGAGGCGGTGGCAGGAAGAGAAGCAGGCGCGGATGAACCGCTGCGCTCTCCTTCGTCCAGATCGTCGAAGACGATGTCATCGTCATCGGTGACTTCCTCGACTCCCTCTGGATCGATGTCCTCTACCTCCTCGACGTCATCGAGATCATCCAAATCCTCGACGTCTTCGACGGCTTCGACATCATCCAGATCGTCGAGAGCCTCGAGCTCCTCGACCTCTTCGACGTCGTCCACCTCCTCGAATTCGATATCGATCCCCAAGGTCGCCATCGCCGCCCGAGGCGGCGGAGGCGCCACGGCCACCGGGCCCCCCGAGAGCGCTACCGCCAATTGCGCGAGCTCGGCCGCCCGGGCGGACGCTCCGACTTCCTCGGCTGTCTCCGCCGCCCGACGTACCCAACCGACAGCATCCGCCACGGCGTCGCGGCGCCACTGAGCCGAGGCAGCTCGCAGCGCCCACGCCACGTCGTCGTGGTCGTCGTCTTTGGGAGGGGGGACTGTCAGGGGCGAGCCAGACATCGAGAGAGCACTATAGCGAAGAGTTGGGGGTTGCCGACGTCCAGAAGAGCGAAATTTTCCCGAACTGGGGCAAAAAATAAGGGAACACGGAAGGTCTTACGGAGAGCTGTCAGCCAGATCCGGGAAAGTCCCGGGCCGGCCTGCATAATCAAGAAACAAGGAATAATCCGGCTGGCTCCCCCGATCGGGCGAGGTCCGCCGAGATCGCGCACGACCGCCGCGGGGCGAGGTTAGGGAGTGATGATGACCTCGCGGTCCTTGGAGCCATTGGGGGGGCCGACGTACCCGCGTCGCTCCATCATGTCGACAATCTTGGCGGCGCGATTGTACCCGATGGTCATCTTCCGCTGGAGCCACGAGGTCGAACACCGCTGAGTATCACGCACGATGAGGACGGCTTCTTCGAAACGCGCATCGACCTTCTCGTCCTCTTCAGGCAGAGCCTCGTCCTCCTCGGGCTTGAGGATGTCCTCTTCGTATTGAGGCTCGGCTTGACGGCGGATGTGTTCGGTAAGCGCACTTACCTCTTCCTCAGAAATGAACGGACACTGAACACGCTTGGTGTCGGTCGCGCCGTTGAGTTTCACGAGTTTGTCACCACGTCCCAGGAGGACCTCCGCCCCCATCTCGTCCAAGATGGTCCGGCTGTCGACCTTCTGCGCGACGCGAAAGGCGATGCGAGAGGGGAAGTTCGCCTTGATCATCCCCGTGATGACGTCGACGCTCGGACGCTGAGTTGCAAGGATGACGTGCATGCCGGCGGCGCG
>CBFGUR010000077.1:0-18023 GCA_965652275.1 uncultured Polyangiaceae bacterium
CCGGAAGTTTCACTTCAATCATCTTCAGTTTTCCTTCGTTTTCGAGGGCGGATACCACCCGTCCTCTTGGCCAACGCTGGGCCGGTTTCACTCACCCCGAGCCCAAAGGAAAACGGACCCGGTTTTGGTGAGGCCGACGGAAACCCCCGCCGACTCCGCCAGCGTAGCGCAAAGGGTCCCGGTCCACCAAACGCGCCCGATCGAGGCGAAAAAGCGCAAAGGGCGTACAGCGCCTGTCACGGCCGCCGCATCGGAGGACCGTGAGCGCCTCGTCCGCTACTGCGCCCGCGCGCCCCTGAGTCTGGAGCGCCTGTCCATCTCACGCTGCGGTCAGGTCGGCTACCAGCTGCGCCACCCCATCGGCAAGAAGACGCCACCACGCCATCACGCTCAGCCAGACGTGGACGAGTTCGTCGTCAAGGTGCTCCTTCGTCGCCTCTGGCTGAGCTCACTCGGCGCTTCCGCCGCACGTTTCGACGAGGGGCGTTCGGCACTCGTCACCAGCAACGTCGGGATCGCGGACCATCACTTGGGGCTCGCTCTCGCCGTCACACAAGCAGATGATCTCCGGACCTCCGCTCGGATCCCAGTAGCAGGCGCCCGCTTCGTTGGCACACGCGGGTTCACACGACCAGAACAAGGCGTAGTCGCAGAGACCGGTTTCTACTGATCGCGCAAAGCCTGCCGTGCAGTTGCACTCGTAACCACTCGCCGTGGGTTCACACTGGCCGGCACTGGTTTCACAAGGCGCTTGGCAGGCGGTCATCAGCGCTTGGTTGCACTCAACGTCCTCGGTGGGCACCAGTTCGTCGGCACCCGGGCACTGACACGCGTGGGTGCCGTCTTCCGCCTCGAAGCACACCACGGTGAACGCGTCGGGAGGGTCCTGCCCCGGACGAGTCGGCACGAGGCCGTAGTAAGGGTGCTCGCAATAGCCGTGCCGTCCCGTCGTCAACCCGCACGCTTCCTCGAGCGACGCCTCGCATCCCTCAGCGACGCCATCGACCACACAGTCGTTCAACGCAACTTCAGGCGGCGTATCGGGATCACCGTCGTCGATCGGGTCGCTGTAGATGGGACAAGCATCGAGATCGCAACTGCACACGTAGCGAAGACGGGGTTCGTCGCCGCTCTCCTCCCACACTTGTGAGCAGCCTGCTTCGAGTTTTGGTTCGTCGGGCCCGGTCCAGGTCGAGCTATCACAACTGTCCAGCGCTTCCGCATGCGGGGTGGGACGCGGTGTGGCCCCCCCTCCTTCAGGCTCTTCCTCCTCGTTTGGCGCTGGTTGGGTTGGCGTGTTTTCGACGACCTCACTCGGCTGGTCCTCACTCGCGTCACCCTCGCCCCCGGTTTGCTTGCCGCCGCAACCGAGCGCGATGACTGCGGGGAGTAGCCCAACAAGCCGCCAGTCATGGCGGTAGGAACCGTTGCATCGCCAGGAGTGCATCCCTGGATTATGTTGGCCCACCCGCGCGACACCAGCCCCAAATCACCCGGGGCTCGACTCAACGCTCGCACGCATCGGGAGAGTCGGAACGGAGCGGACGGGCGCGCAGCGCGGTGAAGCCGTTTTCCGAAATGGCGATTTTCTCACACGAGATGAGGGCGCCGCTAGGGGCCCTCATCTCGATGTAGGCGACTTCCTCTGCCGCTGGGACGTTGACCAGCGACCAACGGCCGGCAAACGATGTCTGGGAGAGTTCGGGCGCCGGCCCCTGGTCGTCCAAGTAGAACGTCAGGACGCCGCGATCCTCGAAAGGACGCCCCTCACTGTCGAGAACCCTGACGGTCGCACCTTCGATCGGAACTCCATCGCAATCGACCAAACGACCTGCCACGAGAGCTCGCGTCGTGTCTCTTTCGAGCCCAAGTTGTTGGTGGAGCCCGTCGAGAACGGGCGCGTACATGATGTTGAATGCATCGCTTTGTAGCTCGAAGTTGGCCTCGGACGTTCGAAGGACGGGTGGTCCCATGGCCGCCGTCGACCTCTCGAGCACGCGATAGGCAATCCATCCCTCACTGGGCCCTTCGAATGAATAGAAGCCGTCCCCCTCGTCCGAAGCAATCCGACATCTCTCACACTCGCTGCCCGAGGGGATCGCGTTATCCGGGAAGATCTGGATCTCGAGACCAGGAACCAGGAGCGGGTTGCCCTCTTCGTCCACTTGGGCAAATGCGTAGGCTGGGATGGACCACTCTCGCGTAGAGTTGGAGTTTGGCTGGGTGCCTTCCCCCAGACAGGAAAGATTCGCGTCCGCGCGCCCATCCTCCGTCATGATCGAGAGCTCCCACGACTCGGTGGGGGAACCGTCCCCCTCGGGCTCCTCTTCGCTCATCGGACAAGCTGTGAGAACGAGACCTCCAGCGATGGAAAAAGCAAACTTCGCGCAAACAAGACTATCGATATTCATGACATACTCCGGGCTGACGCTGCACGGCGCATCCCGCTGCAGGTCCGATCGCTGAACGTCTCAGAGTCGTCCTGGTTACCGAAAAATACCCGTGCAATTCCTTGTAACCACTTCGCCCGCTCGCACGTTCTCGATACGTGACGTCGCTCTCCTTGATCTTGCCCCATCGGGCAAATGAGCCCATGGCCTCTCGTAATGCGGAGGTCAGCTCAAGGGGCCGTGACGAGGAGTTGATGGAGGCGTTCCGTGATGGAACGGTCGAGGCGCTCGAGCCGCTCTTCGACGCCTACGCGCCGCGCATCGAGCGCCTGATTTTTCGGCTCACTCGTGATGCATCTCTTTCGAAAGACATCACTCAAACGACGTTCTTGTCGGTCGTGCGAGGTCGCTCGCGATATGTCGACGGCGGTCGTTTTCGGCCGTGGGTCTTCACAATCGCGATGAATGCTCTGCGCGACCATTTCCGAAAATCGAAACGAGAAGTGCTCCTTCCCGACAGTGCTTCGGTCTGGGGGGACGCGTGTTACGTGGACGAACACAGGGATACGGCGCTCGGGGCCCGTCTCGAATCCGCGCTCGACCAGCTGCCCGTGGATCAGCGAAAGGCGGTGCTCCTGCACCACGTCGAAGACCTGAGCTTCGAAGAAATCGCGGCGGCTGTGGGATGCTCCCGAAGTGCGGCAAAGGTGCGGGCTCATCGCGGATACCTTCGCCTTCGCGAGCTTCTCGGGGACGGAGATCTGGAGAATCTATGAAAAACGATCTCATCGCGATGCGGGAGAAAGTCCTGAGCGAAGCTCGGCACGTTCCCCCCCGGCACTCTTGGATGGTCGACGTCAGACACCTTTCGTTGGTGTATTGCGTGACGCTCGCTTCTGCCCTGCTCATCTCGGTGACCCTCCTCGGCCACACCCCGGCGTTCCGGGGGCCGGGCGCGCCGCTGGCCGCCGTGGCGGTGGGTGGTTCACTTCTTGGGGCGTTGATTCCTGGCGGTCACGCGCGCCGATGGATTTTCGTTGCATTTTTTGCAGCAGCCCTCGCGGTGGTTTCACACTTGGGCGGGTTCGTCGGTACCGAGGGATCATCTTTTTGGGCGGACGCCGATTGCGCTCTTGCCGAGGTGGGCATTGGCGTGGTTCCGGCCGCTGCGACCATCTGGTTGTCCCGCCGTTTTGCCTACAGCCGGACTCGGGCGACCGTTGGGGGGCTCGCTGCGGCGATGACGGGCATTTCGGTCCTCGATTTGACGTGTCCGGCTCAGGGCGCAAGTCACGCCATCGCCTTCCATCTCGCTCCCGCCGCTTTGGTCGTGCTCGTCGCCGTGTACGCGCGCGCCAAGGCGCCCACGCTGACGCACGTTCCCTAAGAGTTCCGCGCCACATCCGTGAGGATTTTGGTACCGGTGGTGGCGACTCACCCGCCCGGCCAAATGTCGCTTGGATTCGACTCGCTCGTGAGCGGTGCCACGAGGTCGCGCCCCTGAAATTCGTCGGAAAAACTGAACCGGGTTGGACCGCACCCGACCCTGCTCAGTGTGCGCGCTTTTTCTCTATTTTCGGCCCGATTCCCGAACTCCCGCCGCTCGTTTTCTCTGTTTTCGGCCCGATTCCTGAATAAGAACCGCTCGTTTTCCGGGCTCTCGCGCTGCGCGCTTCTCGGGCTGGGACTCTGTTCGTGCAGCGGGACCGACACGGAATCGAACGACGATGGGGGCGCCGGGGGCTCCTCCACCGGTGTTCCTGGCACGGGTGGAATCGGGAACAGCGGCGGGAGTGGTTCAGGCGGAGATGCCGGCGGCACGCCGAGCGGCGGCACGGGCGGAGCGCCCGCCGGTGGCGGCAACGGCTCGGGAGGAGTGGGCCAAGACGGTGGCTCGCCCGGCTCGGGTGGTGAAGCGTCGGGCACGGGCGGAGAGACAGCGAGTGGAGGCACCGGAGGACAGAGCAGCCTCCCGGAGCCAGCCTGTGAACAAAGCGTGACCGACGCGAACAAGGCGATCGCCGAAGAAGCGATGCGCCGCCTCTTCATCGAGACCGATGCCACCGCCTTCACCGAGTTCTGGGCGGATCCGTATCTGCAGCACAATCCGGTCGCGGGGAGCGGCGTGGACGCGTTCTGGGGATTTTTCGAGGGCCAAGTGGCGGCCGGCAATCCCCTCTATTCGATGGACCTTTACATCGGCGAATGCGATCTCGTGCTGTTTCACGGCTCGTGGGGGAACGGGGCGATGTTCGACATGCTTCGAGTCGACGATGGCAAGCTCGTCGAGCATTGGGACGCGCCGTCGTCGGGACTCGGCGGCACGACGGCGACGGGCGATTCCTCTCTGTCCGCGGTCAGCAAGCAGCTCGTCCTCGAATTCACCGATCATTTGATCGCCGGCGATCCGACGACCGCGAGCACCTACTTGAGTGACTTTTTGGTCAGTCACAACGGCGAACTCTCGGGAGGCGGTGGGACGTTCGTTTCGTGGTGGGAAGGGCGCGGCGTCACCTACACAGAGGTGCATCACGTGATCGCGGACGGTCAGATGGTGTTCACGATGACCGAGGGCACCGACGGCGGGCAGGGCTATGGGTTTTACGATCTGTACCGGGTCGAAAATGGTGAAATCGTCGAACACTGGGACGGCGGACGGAGGATGGAGGCCGGTGTGAGCGGCCTCGGCATCTTCTAAATGACCGATCGATTTTCGCGCTCGTTCACTTAGCGCACGCAGCCCGAGAGCGAGTCCGTGCTCGGTTCCTCGGGACAGGGATCGATCTTGTTCCAGTTCGTCAGAGTGGCGTGGATGGAGCCGCTCGAGCGATCGACGGTGCCGGTCGTCGTACAGTAGACGGCGCCCCCGAGCGGGCTGTCCGCCGCGGACACGTAGACGGCGAAGTTGAGCGCCGCCTCCGCGCCCCAATCGAGCTTGAGGACGCCACCGTCGCCGAGCATCGACCAGGTCGTCCCCGAATTGTCGTCGGGATTGTAACCGCCGGAACTGCCGCCGCCCGAACCCGGTTCGAAATTGGCGCCGTCGATGCCGATGACGATGGGTTGTTCCGCAGTGTGGAAGCCGATTTCGCCGGATACCGGAGTCCCGCTGTCACAGCCGCCGAGATGGTGAAGATTCTGCAAGTCGACCATCACCTCGTCGGAGACGAGTTCGACCGTGGAGCCCTCCGAAGAGCAGTAGAATTCCCCCGCCTCGTCGAACGAGGGCGAGGTGAACAACATCACACTCCCCACGTCTACGGACTGCATCGCTGGAAGGTTTTCCCGATCGTAAGATCCGTAGTCCTCGGGGCCATCGAGTACGAGCAGGCCGTACGTCTCGGGCTCGTCCTGGTGCAGCTGGTAAGCGAAGCGATACCCGGTCACGTCACCGAAGCCATCGGTCGCGCGCGAGGAAGAGAAGTCGCCCGAGAAGGCGGCTCCACCGAGGCTCCCGCTGAGGAGAGTGTGGTTGTCCTCGCACATCAGCACCGAACCCCCATCGCCCAGGGAGATCCCCCAGCACTCCATCGTCCCGTCCTCACGCCACACGCACGCGTCGCGATCCTCGACGGCGATCTGATCCCACGTCCCCACGGGCGGATCGAGGCGCGCCAGCGCCGAGTTTCCGTTGCACACCACGTCCCCACTTTCGAGGATTCCGCAAACGAAACTCGACCCCACACCCATGTCCTTGTACGGACCCGGAGGGAGACCCTCGAGATCGGACTCATCCGAGCAGGTGATGTCACCAGTCGCCGAAAGGGCACAGACGCTGTTCTGATAGAGGGCAACCTTGACGAAATCGCCAGGCAGATACTCAGAGAATCGGCCCCAGCACGCGACATCTCCCTCCACCATGATCCCACAGGCGTAGTCGTAGCTGAGGGCGACGTCGACGAACCGATACTCGTCCGACGGGCTGCCCACGTCTTCGTTGTCGCCCCAGCATTCGATCGTCCCGTTCGGACGCACACCGCAGATGACTTCGTCTCCGACTCCGAGGGCCGTGAAGGGACCTGGTCGCGTGCCGGGGAAATCGTCGTCGTAGGTACAGTGCATCTCCCCCACCCCATCGAGCCCACAAATGACGTCGAAGTCTCCGGCGACTTTCTCCAGCGCGACTGTCGGTGGACCGGACCAAAAGCTGGAGATGCCGGGGCAGTTCATCACCCCTCCGGCGTCGAGGGCGCATTCTTGGCGCGATGTGAGCGCGAGCTTCGCGGACCAACCTGTGAGACCCTCGAATGTGCCAACGTCGACCGGGACGTCACCGTCCCCGTCTCCAGTCATCTCGTCGCCGTCACCGTCGCCGACCATCGTGTCCCCATCGCCGTCTCCGGGGACGGCGTCTCCGTCACCGTCGCCGTCGCCCCCCGACCCTCCGTCGTCGCCTCCGCCGCAGCCGACCGCCGCAAGGCCGCTCAGGCCGAGGGCAGCGAGGAACACCGGTAGGGAAGATGATGCGAAAGAGCGTCTGGTCATTTTATCCAAGTCCTGATCGTTGGGTACGTCGAAAGGCCGACGGCGTCACGGGCGATCCCGTTTCGCGGGCGATAGCGGTACGGCCGAGGGGTAGGAAAACTCCCCCCAAGTCCTCACAAAGCACACCACCTCGCAGCGTCGGATCGAAGGAGGCCCGGCGTCAACCCCTCGAGGTGGCGCCGGATGGTCTGAGGCGTGTTTTGGGCTCCAAGCGGCGTCCAGTTGCAGCCGCGACCGCTCTTGCGGACCCTGGTTCGATGGGCAATCGGACAAGACGAGTCGCAGCGCTGACCTTCGGCCTGGGCCTGGGCCTCGTGGGCTGTGACTCCAAGCCAACCGAGACGGCGCCGAAGGCGACTACCGAAAAGGTCACGCCCAAGCAAAACGCACCTCAGGCGAAGGAGGTCGTCCCGGAGGCGCCAGCGGAAGACTCGCTCAGATTCATCGTCACAAGTGAGGACGAGCCCCTCGCTTCCGAGAAGGCACAGCTCGAGGAGCTGAAGGGAGCTCTCGGAAAGGCAAAGCTACGGTACGACGCGTCCCCGGCCAGCGACGAAGAGAAGAAGGCCGCCCGAGATCTCGCGGAGGGCCGCCCGGCGGAAGTCAGCTCTTGGGCGCGCTATCGGACCGTCGTCGTCCTCGAAATCGTAAAGCCCGAGGGTACCGAGAAGGGCAAACGGATCAGCCGGGGGAGAGGCAATTTGTTCATCCTCCATCCTCCGGAAAAGGTCCCAGCACTTTCGACGGTGTACGAAACGAAGAACAAGGGCGCTTGGCTCGAGGGCGGGAAATTCGGCGTGTGGCTGTCGACCCATCTTCGGTACCGAAAGGGCAATGTAGATTCCACCGCAAAGCCCGAAAAGCACGAACCAGTCTCGGCCAAAAAGGAGGAGGAATGATGAAGGTCCATCAGAAGTGGCGTCTCGGGGGCAGCGTCGTCGCCTTCGGATTGGGAATCGTCACGGGATCGGACGCGGGTTACCGCCCCCTGGAAGTCTCGTTTTCCAATATGACCCCGGACGACGCATCGTCCGAAGCCTCGAAGAAGTGCGTGCAAACGATGCGCGATCGAATCGCGGCCGACGACGCCAACTTGAAGAATTGGATGGAGACGCCCCTTCGCAAAGCGATAGGTGCCACCAAGGACACGGATGCCGGCAAGGCGCCCTTCACGTCGTGGACGGTGGCCCAGCTCGCTCCCGTCGTGGAGGAGCAAGACACCTTCATCGCCGTCGACTGCCGGCCCGAGCAGCGCCACATTACCGTCGTTCTCGTCAACAGTGCCGAAGCGAAGGTCGTCTTCAACCTCCGCGGCCAAGAGCTCGACCGCGCGCGCCTCATCTGGTTCGGAGACGAGGTGATGAGGCACGCTTGGGAGGGATTCGTACCCTGAGCTACGGGGTCATCCCGAGTTGACCGATGAAGAGCTCATCCAGGAGCACACCGTCCTCACGGTTGGCGATCTCGAGAGTGTGAAGGCCAGCGCCGAGAGCAAAGGTGACTCGGGCGCCTCCGGCGTCGCTGTTGTGGACTTCGTCCCAGACGTACCCACTACTTCTAGCGATGTCGTTCCATCGGACGAAGGGCCGCCCGTCGACGCTGACCCAGAGTGAATCGTCGTCCGGGGTGGGCGCTCGCACGCGACCCCAGACGACATAGGTGCCCTCGTCGACCGCGAACTGGTAGGCGGCTCGATTGGGACCCGGAGTGTTGTAGCTGTTCCCGCTGGGGGCAATAGCCAGGCCTCCGTTCGCGCCAGCGCTCGAGACCACCGAAAACGCCGGGCTCCCCGAAAACATTGCCGCTTCGGCGGCAAGACGAACCGACGCCGGGAGGCACGGGCCGCATTGGCTGCCGCCGCAATCGACGCCCGTCTCGTCGCCGTTCTGGACCTGGTCGTCGCACGTCGGTGGAACGTCGGCACCGACCCCGGTCGGCACGTCGCCGTTCGCCGTGAGGTAGAGCTTGTCGAGGCGCACTCCATCTTCTCGGTTGGCAACCACGATGGTGTGGGTCCCCTCCGAGAGCGCGAAATTGACCACGGCTCCCCCCGTGTCGGTGTTGTGCACCTCGTCCCAGCCCCAAACCGACGTCTGGCGGATGTTGTTCCAACGAATGAACGAGCCGCCGTCGACGCTGATCCAGAACGAATCGTCGTCCGCGTTCGGAGCGATGACGCGTCCCCACAGGACGTAGTTCCCCGCGGCGACGTCCACCACGTAAGTGGCGCGATTGGGACCGGGAGAGTTCAGGCTGTTGGCGGTGGGCGCGATGTACTTGCCTCCGGCTGCCTGAGCGTCGTTCGATACCGCGAAGGCCGGGCTGCCGGACAGGCTCCCCGACTCGGCTTCGAGATAGATCGAGGTGGGCAGGGCCGGGAGCGACTCGCAGATCCCCGCTGAGCAGATGCCGCTTTGACAATCCTCGGACGTGAAACAACCGGCGCCGTCTTCACAAGCAGAGCAACTCCCGCCGCAGTCGGTGTCCGGTTCGTCTTGGTTCGTGAGACCGTCGTCGCAGGTCGGCGCGGGAGCACAGGAGCCCGCCTCACAGTAGGCCGTCGCGCAATCACGGTCGAGCTCACAGCTTTGTCCGATCGCGCAAGCCGCGCAAATGCCGCCACAATCCACGTCCGTCTCGTTCTGGTTGTGCAGAGCGTCACTACACGTCGGTGCTGGTCGACAGATACCGAACGAACACAGGTCGCTTTCGCAGTCCGAGCCCTGAGTGCAAGAAGATCCATCCGAACAAGCCCGACAGCTTCCTCCACAGTCCACATCGGACTCGTCCTGGTTCACGAGCGCGTCCGAGCAGGTGGGAGCCGCCTCACACGTCCCGCTCGTACAGATCCCGCTTTGGCAGTCCGTCGCCGTCTCGCAGCTCCTCCCGTCCGCGCAGGCGGGACAGACGCCGCCACAGTCGACGTCCGACTCGTTCTGGTTGACGAGCGAGTCCGTGCAGGTGGGGACAGGCGCGCAAGCACCCGCCACACAGAGGAGACTCGCGCAGTCGGAGGCGACACTGCAGGAAGACCCGTCTTCGCACGCCGGGCAAACCCCGCCGCAATCGGTGTCCGACTCGTCCTGATTGAGCAGGTCGTCCGAACAGCTCGGCGCAGGAGCGCAAGCTCCGGCGTCGCACACACCGCTGTCACAATCGGCCGCGACACCGCAGATCTGCCCGACCGCGCACTGCGTCTCACACACGCTCCCGCAGTCGACGTCGCTTTCTCCGCCGTTTTGCAAGTCGTCATCACAGCTCGGGGCGGCCTCACAGATCTGATCGGTGCAAATCCCGCTTTGACAGTCGCTCGTCGAAAGGCAGCTCGCCCCCGCGCTACACGGAGCGCAAGGGCCGCCACAATCGACATCGCTCTCTCCAGCATTCGCGACTCCATCGGTGCAGCCGAACCGAGGCATCGCCGGCTCGCGGTCGTCGATCTGAGCGACGAAGGCGACGAGTTCCTCGAGCTCCGTGGCGCTCGGGACGATGGCTTCGTGTGCAAGGATGGCTTCAGCGAGAGTGAGCGCCGAACCATCGTGAAGGTAAGGCGGCGTGCTCCAAACTCCGAGCAGAGAAGGAACGTCGATCCCGGTGAGGGGCGTGTAGAGCCGCTGTCCGCTTGCCGGCGTGAGGGTGCCGATATCGACGAGCGCCGATTCCTCTTCGTCGGAAAAGCTACGTCCGTAGTGGCACTCGTTGCACCCGAGGACGGCAAAGGTCGCTCGACCGGCTCCTGCCTGGGGAGTCAATGCGTCACCGTCGCGGAACGGGCTCTCGGGTGTCTCGCCGAGAGAACTCACGTAGACGCTGAGCGCGTCCAGTTCGGCGCTGAGGCCGGTCTTGGGATCGCCCAACGGCTCGGAAACGGTCCCAGACGAGAGCACGGCGTCGCTCAGGAGACCCGTTCCGCCCGAGAGGCTTCGGATTTGTGCCTCGAAGTCCTGCACCTCGTCGAAGTTCGCGCTCCAATGCAGCGGCCCCCCCGTCGTTCCGGCACGGCCGAGCAGACTGATGGTGTTTCGCACACCTTCGCCGAAGCCGGTCAAGTCCCAAACGCGACCGTCGTCAGCGCCCTCTCGGTGACAGCTGGCGCAGCTCAGGTAGGAATCTCGTGCGAGACGCGGATCTGCAGCGTCGTAGAAGAGCTGCTTGCCCAAGAGGACTTGGGATGAGAGCCGCTCGCTGGCGACGGTGGGCCGCGTTCCGAGGGGCGTCAGGGAGAACCTGCCGCTTTGGACGAGTGGCGCCAGATCGAAGACGCTCAGGGACCGATCCATGAAGTTGTGCACGAACAGGCGCGTGCCATCGTTCGAGAGGGCAAGACCCTGCGGCGCCCGTCCCACAGGCACGCGGAACAACTCGGTTCCGTTGCTCGGACTGACGACGGCAACTTCGCGGCTCGTTTCCAGTGCAACGAAAAGGTACGCGCCGGTCGGATGGAAGACGGCTGCGGAAGCGACTCCCGAATCGTCGAGATCCAAGCGGTCCGCGACGAGTTCGACCTCATCACTCAGATCGATTTTCGACGTGATGGCTCGCACGGTGTTTTGAAAATCGAGGTTCAATCCGTCTCGGCCGACGCCGCGAGCAACGTTGTCCTGCTTGGAGGGAACGAAAGCCGCCGCACCATCGGGCGCAATCACCGGGGCAGCGAGATAATTCGGGATGCCGCGACCGCTAACCGAGCTGTCGACCACATCGCTGTGCCCAAGGGAAATGACTCTCGAGGAACTCAGAGTCGGCAGATCGAAAGCAACGACCTCGGCCGCGCCGAGCTCGGTCATCGGCGCTGTGGTTTCCTCACCCGGGATGGGCGGCGTCACGAATCGGGAAGCGAGAAGTCGAGATCCGTCAGCCGTGATCGCGAGACCTCGCAGCGTGGGAGCGACGAAAACCCGCTCGACCAGGGTACCCGTCATCGGATCCAAGCTCGCGATCTCGCCTGGCCCTTCGAGGCTGACGTAGGCCGTGGCCCGGTCGGGCGAGAAGACCAGTCCAAATGGGCTCGACCCGCGGGGCAGTTGATGGACCGCGTCCACCGTGAACGTCTCCGGCTCGATGACGCTGATGCTGGCAGCGTCGCGCGATACGACCCAAGTCTTCTCACCCGGTCCGATTGCGACACTCTCGGGCCCGGCTGAAACGGGCACCTCGGCCACCTTCGTCAGCGCCGACGTGTCGAACACCGAAACCGAATCGTTGTCGGGATTGACGACGAAGAGCGAGCCGGTCTGACTCACCACCATCTGCGTCGAGGAGAAGCTCATCGTTTCGAGAGATGGCTGGACGATGGCTTGCACGAAGCTATCGGACACCGTGCGACCGTCGGCAAGGGTGACAGTGAAGGTCACCAGGTAGGTCCCGGGGCTGTCGAAAACGTGTAGGGCGACGGGCGAAGGGGCGCCCGCCCTGGTGGTCCCATCCCCAAAGTCCCACGAGTAGCTTGCACCAAACACGTTCAAATCGGGCGAGTAGGAAACGTCCGCGCCCACTTCGGCAATCGGAGCGTCGATGGCGGGGATGGTCGGAAGGGCAGCCCTTCGAGGCACGAAGGTCGCATCGTTTCGGAACAAGTCCGTGTCTTCGACCGGATCGATCCAGAGCTGATAGTCTCGATGGCGAATGACGCGGGCGGGGAAGTTCTTCGACCGAAAGCTGAACCCGGTCCCGGTCAGGCCTTTTTCGGGACAAAAAGTCGCGTCCGCCCGGAAAAGCGCGGAGCCGTCGTTGGTGCCCAGACGCAAACGATAGGCGTAGTGTCGCAGCCATCTGCCAGGCACGGCGACCGACTCGAACGAAACACAGGTGGAGTCCGCGAGTCCGTCCCTCAAGATGAACTGAGCGCTCTGTAGCTGGGTCGGGGTCGGTTCGTCGCCGAGTTCGACGAGGACCCCCAGCTCGCTCTGGTTGGTGGCCATCGCGTGACCGGGAAGGTTGACTGCTTCGAAGACGACTTCCGTTCCCCGCGGGAGCTCGGTCTCGACGGGGGGAGGAGCAAGCCCACCCAAAGACACCACCACTCCCGGTGAGGGCACGCCCGTGTCGTCGATCAGAAACACCTCGTAGTAGCCGGGGGGCGCCAGATTCCCGTTGGCTGGCATTTCGACGGCGACGCGGTTTGCTTCCTGCAAGAACGGGAGCTCGATCCGGCGCTGGGACGTGTTGAACGAGTGGGTGGTGCTACCCGTGCCGATGAGCACGGCTTGAACGATCGTGCGGGCCTCGGCCAAATCGAGGTTGAGCTCCCTACCGTACTCGGGCGAAAGCGTGCTGACGGCGACGGCTCTCGGACGCGGCGCGAGCTGTGCACCACCTGTCGGAGTGGAGCGGAAGAGGTACGGGGGATAGTAGACCTCCGCGTTCAGGTTGTTTACGGGCCCAGGAGCCCCGCCACCGGTCGAAAGCACGGTCCCGTTGGGCATCAAGATGGCGGCCGAATGGTAGACTCTGATGACGGCCGCCGAAGCGCCCACGGTCCATTGGCCCGTCGTCGGATCCCAAATCTCCGCGGCAAAGACCGCGTCACTCCCACCGTTATTGGAGTAACGGGTGCCGCCCGTGACGACCACGTTGCCGTCCGGCAGGACGGTGATGTTGGGCCACTGACGCCCGAAGCTCATCGGGCTGGTTTCGGTCAGGACGGGCGCCGGGCCGTTGATGTCGACGATCGTCGCCAGGGCGCTCCCGGGCATCGCGTGTCCGTCGTGATACCCATTGCCACCGACTTGAAGAATCCGTCCGGGGGCGAACATCACCGCCGCGCTGGTCGGACCGATGTTGGGTCGCGTCGTGGCGCTCGCGCCCGTCTTGAACTTACCGAGCGGCGTGACGGATCCATCGCCGGAATAGTCGAGGCGCCACATCTTCTCCGAGGAGATCCCGAACACGCTGCCATCGGGGCCGACCCAGGCACGCGGGTACCAATAGCGATGGAAGTCGGGACCAAACGCTTCACGACTGTAAGCGCCGAACAAGCTACGGAAGCCCGTCTGGGGATCGTAAATCTCGGGCGTCATCGAGACGCTGCCGGCCGCTATCGCTTGGGCCGGATCTTGGTAGGCACGCAGCGCCTCGTAGGGGCCAGAGCCGCCCATCATCAGGAGGCGTCCATCGGGAAGGGTCAGCATCGTGCCGTACCAGCGCTCACTCGCCATTCGGAAAGTCGAAGTCGTCACGGTGCCGGTGCTCGGCGAAAACACGTTGCTGTCGAGGGGGGAGTTACCTCCCGAGATCAGTAGCGACCCATCCGATTGGAACGCCGCTCCCGCGCAAAAGCTATTCACGCGTTGGGTTTCGAAGTTGGTGTTGTGACTCCCGTCCCCGAATCCGCTCAGCGGATCCCAGACGTCCAGGGTTCTTCCGTCCTGAGTCGCGGCGTTCCCTTCTGGCGTGCCGTACGTAAGCACGCGTCCGTTCGGGAGGAGAACGGAGTGCAGCGCGTTCATCGGCCAGTCGTAAACCGGGGACCACATCCCGCGTGTTGGGGCGTCGACGGGAGGCTCGAGCCCTTCGAACATCGGATCTGCATTCTGCGGCAGGACGATCGCGAGAGCCTGACTCCGATCGATGACCTCGAGCGGCTGCTCGACGGACGCCGCCTCCTCTTGGGTGTCGTCCTCGGCGGAGCAAGCCGCGAGCGACAACGAGAGTGGGAGGACGACTCGGCGCGCGCAACGCTCCAGGAATCGGGCTCCGTTGCGCCGCGGTGTCGCGCCAGCAGACGGTTGAAGGTTCGGGGTAGGACGCTCGTTCGTTGAGGTCATGGGTACTCTCGAATGGGGGGGGGATGTGAGGGGAAAACGAGGGGGAAACGGGAGTGGGGAAAGGGGACAGTCGAAGGCGACTCAGGAAGCCGAGCGCAAGAGCGACACCGCGGCTTCGATTTCGCGCGCCAGGTGATCGGGTGAGATGGCGTTGCCGTCGTAGCGCTGCATCGGGCGACCCTGACCATCGAAGAGGTAGAGCTTCATGCTGTGGGCGGAAGGTGCGGGAGGCCCGCCGGGATCGAACACCGTGAGGCGCCTGGCTAGTTTCTCCAGCTCATCCGGACTCGTACGCACGAAACGCCAGCCCGGGTGATTCGCAGAGTGAGCCCGTGCGAACTCGTGAAGCACGTCAGGCGTGTCGTGTTCGGGATCGACGGTGATCGAGATGAAGCGCACGTTGTGCTTCGCTCCACTCGAAAGGAGCTGGCGCGCCTCGGTGAGAAGTTTGGTGAGCCGCGGACAAGGTCCGGGGCAGCGCGTGAACATGAAATTGACGAGCACGACCTGACCCGCCAACTGGGCGGGGTTCATCCGATCTCCGTCGTGATCCACCCACGCGAGACCGATGAGTGCTTCGGGAGGGGAGCCGTCTCTCTGCTCGGTGCACCCCGAGATCCAGGGGAGCATTGTGAGGCCTAACAAAACGGAGCAACGGGACGCCCAACCCCGCGCCCTCGGGCGTAGGGGGCGACCCACCTCGACCGAGGGGTGCCGATGTCCGGAAAGAGGCCACATTGTGCTCCGCCTAACATGTGACTAGCCCGCTCGGATACAAGAAAAGCGAAATTCTTCTGCGCCACCAAAGTTTCGAGATCGTTGCTCCAGCATCGATGGTGCTGAATGAGCGCCGGAACCCGACCTACCCCAAGGGGCCGGAGGAAGGCTCGCCTGCGGTCCGGCCCGCTGGTCACATCGTCAGACCGCCGACCGACTCTCCGTCGAAACGCAGCCGTCACGCGCTCGCCCCACGGCGGTCCCGGAACTCGGACACTTGTCCGCCGGCCCGGGCGCCCCTTGGCGCGTCCGAGCACCTCTTGGCGCGTCCGAGCACCCCTTGGCGCGTCCCGGCAGAAGTTCCGAGGGGCAACTCGAACTTGCCCCGACCCCACCCGGAACAACTACGTTTGAAGGTGGGGTGCCCCCAACACTTCCGAGGGGCAACTCGAACTTGCCCCGACCCCACCCGGAACAACTACGTTTGAAGGTGGGGTGCCCCCACGCGACGAGCACTCAGCCGTGATCCCCGGCGAACGACAGTCTCAGCCGCGGTCCCGGGCGAACAACGGTCTCAGCCGCGGTCTCCGGCGAACGACAGTCTCACCCGCGGCCCAAGGAAAGCTCCGCCGAGCACTCTCCTGCTGCAGCGATGAGGGCGTCCACATCCTCGGGTCGGGTGTCCCAAGCGCACATGAAACGCGCATCGCAGCCGGCGACGAAGGAGTAGAAATGCCACCCACGAGAGCGGAGCCGCCGGGCTAGATCGGCATCCATTCGAGCGAACACCCCGTTTGCCTGAGTGGGAAATGCAAGCTCAATCCCCGGCACATCGGCCAGCCCCTCGGCGAGGCGCGCCGCCATCAGATTGGCGTGACGAGCGCGCTCGATCCACATGTCACCCTCGAGCATTCCGAGCCACGGGGCGGACAAGTAACGCATCTTGGAAGCCAGTTGTCCGGCTTGCTTGCAGCGGTAGGCGAAGTCCTCCGACAGCTCTCGATCGAAGAAGACCACGGCCTCCCCAACGGGCAGCCCGATCTTCGTCCCACCAAAACACAGGACATCGACCCCCGCTCTCCAAGTGGCCTGTGCCGGGGTGCACCCGAGCGCCGCGACGGCACTCGCAAAGCGCGCCCCATCGACGTGGAAACGCAGGCCGCGCTCGCGGGCGAGCGCGCCGAGCGCCCCGAGTTCATCGAGGGAGTAGACAGTGCCCACCTCCGTCGGCTGAGTGATGGTCAGAACGCGGGGCTTGGGGAAGTGAATGTCCGTCCGGCTATCGAGCACGCGACGCACCCCGTCCACCGTCAGCTTGCCGTCGGGCCCACCGATGGGAAGCAGCTTGGAGCCGTTGGAGAAAAACTCGGGCCCGCCGCATTCGTCGGTCGAGACGTGCGCGATCTGATGACAAATGATGCTGTGGTAGCTCTGACAAAGGGACGCGAGCGCGAGGCTGTTCGCCGCCGTCCCATTGAAGACGAAGTACACGTCGCAATCCGTCTCGAACACCTCACGGATCCGATCGGCGGCTCGACTCGTCCAGCTATCGTCTCCGTAAGCCGGCGAGCTGCCGGCATTCGCTTCGAGGAGCGCATTCAGAGCTTCAGGGCAGATCCCGGAATAATTGTCGCTGGCGAAGTTCTGCATTCGCCTTCAGCTTACAGGGCGTTTTATCGACATGGAACGCGCTCTTGCAAGACTCGCGGCAGCCGAAAGCCCTCGAAGCTTCACGTCTTGTGGGCTTTCGAGGGGGCGAAAGTCTCACCATTAGCCAGTCGCGAGCTAAGCCGAAACAGCTAGTGCAGGCGGGGCCCCGCGTGCCGCGGACGTGGGGCTCGCCCCGACGGGGCTCGGCCACACTTCAGGCGACGGAGGCGATTGCCCCTCAAAAGAAGACAGAGCGCTCACTTAATCCACCACGGGCGGACGTTGAGAAATATTTGTGATGAGTGTTCAGGCGAAAAGCCCAGTAGCACGGTGAAGACATAAAGCGCCGGTGAGCGCTCGATGTAGCTCCCGAGTGTGCCTCAGCGTCGCGTCGGCGCGAGACCGTAAACGGGTACGCTGATCGCTCCACCTGTCCCGAGGACATCGTCGTCGCCCCCAGATCCATCCGAGGACGACTCGCCTCCCATGCCTCCTTCGTTGAATGTGCCCCCGGTAATCGGCGCTCCGTACACCGGGGCTCCACCGGTCCCGACGAGCGGAGTCCCGCCGCTTCCGGTCGTACCGCCGCTCGGTGCAATTCCGTACACGGGTGCAGCCGTGTCGCCATCGCCGGCCATGTCACCGTCCCCAGACGAGTCTCTGTCACCCTGGTTGCTGTCGTCCTCGGCCGCTCCGCCGCAGGCGATTTGGGGGCTGGCCGCGAGGGTCCCGAATGCGACCAGAGCTGCGCGGCTCATCCGTCTCTTGGGCAACGGGCGCTTTGGAGCCGACCCGGGGGACAATGCCGACCCGCAGAAGGGACACGACTCTTCGCTCGAAAGAACGTGACGTGAACAGGCGGCGCAGGGATGTAACGTGGGAGCCATGTCGTCATCCTAGCTCCATCCTTGGCACACCACTTCGCCGCCGCAAGAAGATCCGTATCCTGAGCGCCCCTCGGCGCAGTCCGCCCTCCACCGGCTCCAGAGCGGGGCGCCGGGCACGGAGGGGGGGG
>CBFGUR010000078.1:0-17773 GCA_965652275.1 uncultured Polyangiaceae bacterium
CACCCCCGGCCCAAAGCTCCACCCTCAACGTACCCTCAACATCTCCAAATCATGACGCAGCACGACTCTCTCTCTCGCATCACATCCGTGGTTTTCGTCAGTCTCCCAGCTGTCGCACTGCACGTCGCCTGCAGCAAAGAAGCGTCGGCGCCACCGCAATCCCCGGCCGTCGACCCGCTCGTCCCCACGCCCAAAGAGTCGGAAGCGCCTCCGCTCGAACATTCACAAGCTCCCCCCGCACCCCGAGCGCGCAGCGTCAGCTGCGGATGGCCTCGCGACAAGGCCGCAGTATCCCTCACCTACGACGACGCTGCCCCCACTCAACTGACAACCGCCGTCCCCGCCCTCGCGCGCCACGGGCTGCGCGCCACGTTTTTCATCACCGACGTCCGGAAATCCCCCCAGCCCTGGGCCGCTCTTCTCAACGACGGACACGAACTCGCCGCGCACACTCTGAAACATCCCTGCCCGCGCTCTTACGACTTCGTTCCCGAGGGCGACGCAAACGAAGACTACGACCTCGCGCGAATGGAAAAGGAGCTCGACGATGGCCTCGAGATGTTGAAGTCTCTCGGCGAGGTCCCCCCCTACACGTTCGCCTACCCGTGCGGCATCACGTGGCTCGGAAAGGATCGAAAGAGCTACATCCCGCTCATCCGGGAGCGATTTGCTGCCGCGCGCGGGGTAGCTTCGGAAGTCGCCGGACTATCTCCGGACCCATTCAACGTGCCGACTTTCTTCGAGAAGACGTCAGCCGACGACCTGATCGAACACCTGAACGAGGCACGAAACGCCCGCTCCTGGGTCGTCTACGGGTTTCACGGGATCGGTGGAGACTGGGAAACTCTGTCGACCGAAGCGCACGAGCAGTTCTTGTCGTATCTGGCCGCGCACGAGGACGAATACTACGTGGCGCCGTTTCGAGAGATCGCGGCGTGTCTGAGTGAAGACTCGACGCAGGACTGACCCCGTCAGACGGCTGAAAGGCTCGTCGCCTCCACGTGGCACGACTCGACACGAGGTAAAGCGAGCGAACTCGACGCAACGCTGCGCGCCTCAGCTCGACGTCGGACAACGCGACGCGCGCCCTCAGCTCGACGCGACCCGACGCAACGCCGTGTGCGCCGGCCCGGCGAAAGCTCAACGTTCCACACGCCGAGCGACGTAGATGTCCGTGTTGCCGCCGCGATCCGACCCGAAATACAGCCACTGTCGATCGACGGTCAGGTGAGGATACGAATCAAAGGCCCCCGGATCGTTCACCTCGCTCAGGGGCGCGACCTGCGTGAATGGGAGGCCAGGTGAATCGCGGTGAGCCCAAAAGAGGTCCCCGCTCCCGGCTCGGCCGGAATGAAACAAGATCTCGTGCCCGTCGTCGATCAAAAACGGCGTGCTCTCCGCGTACTCCGCGCTGTTGATTCCCGAAAGCGCCGCAGGCTCACCCCAAGTGCCCGTCGGTGACGGGCGCACCATCTCGAACAAATCCCGAGATACGGACTCACCGATGGAGATGGCCATTCGCATTTCGGCAACGTCGACGGAAGGCGCAATGGGAAACCCTGTCGGATCGGGGCTGGCGATCGGGATGTGAACGGGAGCCGCAAAAGGTTCGTCGCGTGCTGAGCGCTCGGCGAAGTAGATCCCCAGCGGCTCGCGACGCGAGTAGAACCACATTCGCAGACCATCGCGTGAAATGGTCGGGTTCTGTTCGATGTCGCCGCTGTTGAGTTCGGCCACTGGTGATGGTGGCGCCCAAGAGTCGTCTACACTGTCGCGCGTCGACGTCCAGATGTCGGCGTTCCCGTCGCGATCGGTGAAAAAGAAGATCTCGAGTTGGTCACTGGTGACGGTCGGATCTTGATCCTTTGCGTCCGGATCGTTCAGTCCGTCGACCGCGGTGGGTGCGTCGAAGATGGGGCGCTGGGGATCCGTGGGGACGCCGCCCGCAGCGCTCGTGCCGCCATCGCCACTACTGCCCCCATCTCCATCGCTCCCACCCGTCCCGTCGTTTCGTTCGCCGCCCGTGGCCTCGCCAGGATTCCCAGCCGCGCCGAGCCGTTCGGTGGCCACGACCTCGTGGTGCGTGTCACAGGCGGGCGAACAGAGCGCGAAGGCGACGAATCGAAAAAGCGCGCATTTGTGCCACATCGAGGAAATCCTTGAACAAACGCTAGCATCTTTGGCCTCACGCGAAAAATCTCGAAATCCAGTGACCGAGTTCCTTCCGGTAGTGCAACATGTAGATCACACGACCCGGAGCACCAATCCGTGCCCCATCCACAGGAGCAAGACGACTGCGAAACCTCAGGCTCGTGGGCAACACAGATGCCCAGACGGATACCCCCGCCCAAGTGGCACGGCGAGCTCAGGACCCCCTTCGGGCCCTCGCCCTTCGTGCGTCCGAAGGCGACGCGGTAGCCATTCGTGAGCTCGTCATGGAACTAGGTGGCCCAATGCTGAGAACCGTTCGTAAAGTCCTGGGCGCAAAGCACCCCGACGCGGAGGACGTCACCCAAGAGGCCGTCCTGGGATTCTTGTCGTCACTGAGGACCTTTCGCGGAGAATGCTCGGTCTCGCACTTCGCCCATCAGGTGGCGCTGCGACGCGCCCTCCACGCCCGTCGCTCTTTCGCGAATCGGGACAAGCTCGGCGATCAAGAGCTCGCCCCAGAGGGTCCGAGCGACTCGGGGAGCGGATCCCCGCTCGCACTGGCTATCTCGCGGGAACGCCTTCGCATCGTTCACGAGCTCCTCGATGAACTATCGGAACCGATCGCCGAGGCGCTCGCTCTGCATTTCATGCTCGGATACTCGGTGCCCGAGATCGCAATGACGCTCGAGATCCCACAGAACACGGTTTGGAGCCGTCTCAAACTCGGAAAGAAAGCGATGAAGAAGGCGCTCGATGGCGACGAAAAACTCCGCGACCTGCTCAGGGGGAGCCTCTCATGAAACACTGCGCGGGAGAATTGCTGCACCGTGTCCGCCAAGGCGTCGCATCACCTCAGGAGCAGACTGCCTTCGAAGCGCACCTCGGCACTTGTGAAAGCTGCCGGATGACGATCGACGTGATGGGCGATCTGGACGCGGTGGGCGAACCACAACCGGGAGACTGGGAGCGCGTCGCCAAATTCGCGACCGCCGGTGTCTCGGCATTCGGCAAGAACGCGTCGGTCCCGCGTCCTTTCGTGCGGCGACCTTGGCAACTCGCCCTCGCGGCATTGGTCCTCACGGGAGCGGCCGCAGCCGGCGTTGCCGTGACGACTTTCGACGGCGAAAAGCCGCGAGAGACCGAGGCACCCGCCTCGCAGGGAACTGCGCCCGAGTCGGCTCCCGCTCCGCTTCCCACCCAGCCGATTCCCACTGCGGAGCCGGTGGGAGAGGCCGCCCCAGACAGCCCACCCGAAGAGTCGAAGCCGACCGTTCGGGGTGAGACGACCGCCCCCGCACGAAGTCCTGCCGCGCCTTCGCCCGCCACCTGGACGGCCGCGGACGCGTACCGTTTGGCGAACGACGCACGGCGTGCCGGGCGCACGTCCGAGGCGATCGAAGGGTACCGTCAGCTTCAGCGAAAATTCCCGGGCTCTGCAGAGGCGCACGCGTCGCGAGTCTCGCTCGGTGGGCTGCTCCTGCGTTCTGGTTCGGCGGGGGCTGCTTTGGTGGAGTTCGACGCGTATCTTTCTGGAGCTGGGGGTCAGTTGACGGCAGAAGCACTCTTTGGGAGAGCTCAGTCGCTGCGGGCGCTTGGTCGTTCCGCGGAAGAGGCCCACAATCTGAAGCGCCTCGTTTCGAGCTATCCCAACTCCGCCTATGCCACTCACGCCAAACGCCGTCTCGCAGAGCTTCGTTAGGCATCATCTGGCACTTCTCGCGCTCGGTTCGACCCAAATCGCATTCGCGCAACCCGACGAGCCACCAGCCGAAACCGGTGACGTGCGACAGCTCGAGGAGGCCCTGCCCGGCGCCGAGCGCGGAGACGGAGAGACTACGGAGACCCCTCCCGAGCCCGATCTGCCGCGAGCACAATTCACCTCGATCGGCCGCGCCCTTTCGCCGTCCACTCTCGAGCCAATGCTCGGAGCAGCGATCCAATCGAGCTTCGAGCCGAGCTTCGACCAAGCCCATCATTTCGAGCCCAAGGATCTCTTCTTAGCTGGTTCGGGATCGAACGCGAGCTTCCACGTCTGGGTCGACACGAGGCAGCCCGGCGTCACGCGCATCTACTTCGCCCATCGCGACCGCTCACGCTACCTCGTACGAGAGCTACAGCAGTCGCGCCCTCTCAGCGAAATGGATCGCGAGGCCATCGCACAAACCATCGAATGGTCGCTCTCGGCGCTTTCAGAAGGTACGGCCGGTTTGACCCGCGCCGAGGCCGAGGCGCTGCTTTCGGAATCCGCGCCACCCGAGGACGCGGTTCAACGGCCGCCCCCACCCGTGGAACCAACCCGCGAGTTTCGCTCCAAGACGGGCGGCTGGCTCCCGGAAGTCTCAATCCTGCACGGCTGGGCGCCCTACTCGGACGAGCTGATGAAACTCCAGGGGCCGATGATGCGCCTCGCCGTCGACCATCTGAGCGCGCGGCACCAGCTGGGGATGTTCGCGAGCGGCACCTATCTCTACCCGCAGCGTCACGCCCAGGATGGTGTCGCCCTCGAACTCGATTCGGTAGGCGCGCGTCTGGGCGCCCGGTACCTCGCGCTGGGGGTCATCCCGGGTGCGGGACTCGGACTGGAACTCGGATTCGGCATCGATGTCGTCTCCGCATCTCCGGAGGCCCTGGATTGGGACCGGTTCTCGGCCGCGGAAAAGACGACGAACGTGGTCCCCCTCCTGCACGCGGGCAGCGTGTGGCAGTTTCGAGTCGAGCGCGGCATTCGTCTGGAACTGGGGTTCGGCATCGAGGTCGATCTCACCCACCTCGACTACGACGTCACCACGGCGGACGAAACGCTCACACTCCTTTCGCGCTGGCCGGCACGCCCCACCGCACGTGTCGGCGTAGCGCTGTTTTAGTGAGCGGGCAGAGCCCTCTCAACGGACGTGAATGTCCGGCTCCGGGGGATCGGCCATTCCGTTTCCGATGTGGAAGCCGGTGTGCGGTGGTTGGTTGTACGACGATTGCTCCCAGGTGACCTGCATCCGGTACGTGGGGTCGTGCATCAGCGTGTAGATGCGGCGCGCCGTCACATCGGTCGTGGTGTAGATCCGCAACGCGGAGTTGTTGCTTTCCCGGACGACGAGTTCTTCGCGCCAGTCGCCGAGCAAGTCCGCCGTCAAGTTGGGGGTGTTCTTGGTGCCGTTGTTCCCTGAACACCCCGACGCCGTCAGGATCGTTCCGCCGCCGTACTTCTGAATCGACGCGCCGTCCTGAAGCTCACGTGACTCGTCCGCGTCCCAATAGATGAGGAAGTTTTGCGACTGAGGCTCGCTTCCGACGTTGGCTCCCGTCGTGCAAGACATCAGGTTGCTCGACGTCGCGCTCCAAAACTCGGCGCCCGGATTGTTGGGATCGACGTCGTCCGCCGCTCCGCGCCCATTGTCGTCACCCCCCGCGGCCTCGGCGTACATCTCACAGGTGTTGCCGTTGTGGACGCTGTAGCCACCGCTCCCTTCGTACACCGTAAAGACCGTGATCCCTTGCCCGGGAACGAGCTCCCCGACGTGCTGAGCGTCCCCGTGACCGCGCCCGGTACTGCAGCGGAACGTCCCATCGCTGCCAATCGTGAGAGCGCCCGTATTGATCTCCTGGCCCCCATCCCCATCCATATCAGCCGTCATCGAGGAGTGGTCGCCCTGACCAGCCGCCGCGCCATTGCCCGGATTGTTGCTGTCGAAGACCCAGTTCTGGGAAAGCTGCCCATCACGCCAGTGATATGCGGAGACGGTCAGGCGCGTGTAGTAGCCGCGCTGCTGAATGATGCTGGGGCGCCCAGTGTTCGTCCCATCGTCGGTCACCATCGCCACACCACCATTGAATCGATCGACGCGATTACCGTAGTTGTCTCCCCAGTCGTTCACGTTCCCGCGCGGCACCGGATAAGAAACGGTGGACAGCTCTTCGCCCGTGAGACCATCGAACACCGAGAGGTACTCGGGCCCCTGCAAAACGTAGCCTGAGCCATTTCGATACACAGCTCCGTCGTCATCATTCGACGCCGGTCCGATGCTCAGGTAGCTGCCAGTTCCGTCTCGCGTCCCAGGTGCCGTCTTCGTGGAAATCTCCGCCCGGCCATCACCGTCGAAGTCGTAGATCGAGAGCTGCGTGTAGTGGGCTCCCGACCGGATGTTGGGCCCCAGATCGATGCGCCAAAGAGACGTCCCATCGAGCTCGAGCCCCTCGAGGATGGTGTTGTCCGTAACACCATCGTGGGCGTTGTCCTTGGCGTTGTCGGGGTACCATTTCACGACAAGCTCGTACTGACCGTCGCCATCGAGATCAGCCGGCTGAGTATCGTTCGGGGTGTACCCCGCCATCGGACTGAGCGGCACGCGGTGGTAGTTCTGTGCCCAAGGTGTCACGGACCCCGAGACTGCGCACTCGGACCCATCCTTCACCATCGCAACCGAGTAGGCGGCGTTTGCTCCGGCTCCCGCATCGTAATAGTTCGTACTGTCGGTGACGTTCGCGAGCAGCGCGCCGTCTCGGTACAGGTTGTAGCTCACCGAAGCCGGGTTATCGCGGTCGTACTCGTAACCCATCATCCGCCAACCCACGTAGTTGCCGTTTCCGGATCGGACTGCGACCACACCGCGATCCAAGTCTTCCATTTGATAGTGACCATCGGCTGGAACGCAGGTCCCACCGTCACCTCCACCGGTGCCATTCGTCCCGCCCGTACCCGGCATCCCGCCGGTGCCCACCGTACCGTCGCAGTTCATCGCGTTCACGGCGGCGCCCGTGATGGTGACGTTATCGATGTTTGCCAAACCGGCAGCCGTCGTCGCGCTCAGAACGATGCGGTTTTCACCAAGCGAAAGCATCACGTCGACCGAAACCGTCGACCAGCTCGTCCACTCCGTGGTGCCGGGAAAAGACACGCCGCTCGCTGCGCTCGCTCCGCCAACGAGCACGTCCGCCGTTCGATCCTCGGCCCCGCCATTCGCGTACGCGAAGGTAAGCGAATACGTCCCCGCTTGACCGACATCGACGACCCATTCGAGTCCCGCACCGGCCGCGTTGTCCGAATTCAAGTACCCCGAACCCGAAAACCCGGCGTTGGTCGACTCCACGACGCCGTCGATATCGCATTGGCCGAGATCGCCCTCTTCGATGAGGACCTCCGTAGAATAAGTGACACTTCCGCCGGCTCCATCGACACCGCCGACGCCGCTCGTGCCCCCCGCCCCCGGTCCACTCCCGCCGGCTCCGGATAGGACGACGCAAGCTCCCGCCTGACACGCCTGGCCGGCTCCGCAGGGCATCCCGCACGCCCCGCAATGACTGACGTTCGTTTGCACGTCGACGCAGCTGTTGTCGCAAGCGACGCGACCCGGTTCGGTGCACGAACTCTGACAGACGCTCGCCGAACAGACTTGATCGGCAGCGCACGCGGTGCCGCAGGCGCTACAGTTCTGGCCATCGCCAGAAAGATCGGTGCAAACGCCTCCACAATCCACGTAGCCGTCGGAACAGGTCAAGACGGTGGGCGTATCCGTCCCTGTACCCTCACTACTGGTCGTGCAGGCCAAAGGTAGCCCGGCAGCCACCAACAAAATCGTGCTCAAAGTCTTCTGCATTGGAGTGTGCTCGCGTCTCCTCACCAAGTTGCTTCGTGGTCTCGAAGTCGGTCACCAATTGCGAAAAGTTTCTCCGAACTGACTCGCTTTCACCCCACGTCGAAGTTTTGGCCCCAAGCTGCAACTCGAAACGAAACGCGCGACCGAGACCCCACGGGGTCACGCTGCCTTAACGAAACGCGCGACCGAGACCCCACGGGGTCACGCTCGCGCGCTCGCCTCCCAAGAGCCGCCTCGAATCAGGGACAGCTGTTCTGGTTCGTCAAACACGCCCCACCGGGAACGCTGTAATTGCCGCTCAGATTGCAGATGACGTTCCCCGACCCCAGGCCGCACCTCCCGTCGACGGTGGTCCCATTCACGGTGAGATTCTGGAGCGTCACGTTGCTCGTGGGCGTGTGTTCATCGGAGCGCTGGGTGATGATGATCGCGCCTCCGCTGGACACGGTGCCGCTACTCGCCGCCACACGGAAGTTGTGACAGTTCTCGAGCAGCATCGAATTGTTGCCGTTGTTCGCCAGATCGACGTTGTCGATCGTCGTGCCACCGCTATCGGAGACACAGAAAATCCCGCGGCCGCCACGCCGAGAGCGCACTGTGCCTACGTGAATGTTGCCGGCCGGCCAGCTACTGCCGATCTTTCCGGCCTGGTTGGCGACACGGAAGGTCGCGTAACCGTTTCCGGTGGCGACATCCTCTCCGTCCACCATCCCGACGGTAGCGTTGATGGTCGCGTTGAGGAGCAGCCCAGCGTTGGTGACATTGCGAGCCGTGACGGTCCCAATCGTCAGCCCGTCGACCCCGTAGGTCTCCACGCCGTGACCCCCGGTGTTCGAAACATTGACCGTGTCGATGGTGATGTTGGTGTTCTGGTTGCAAGTACCCCAGCAATTGTTCGACGGGTTGTTGTCGATCCGGATCCCGAGGCCACCGGTGCCGTTGATGTTGATTTCACCAAGATGCACGTCGTGCACCTCGCGGAAGAACATTCCGTACTGGGCCACGCCGGTGAGATTGAAGTGCGGAATTCGAATGTTCGACGCGCTCCGAGCGAAGGCCGGCGAGCGATCCGATCCGCCGCCGCTGTTGGTGACGTTGATGGTGCCGCACACGTTGAGGAGAGTGTTCTCGCGGATTCGAATCTGAGAGCCACTGCTCACGTCACCACTCGAAAGCACGAGTACCGAACGGTTTCCGCTGCCGAGGGCGGTCGAGTACGCCTGCTCGAAGGAATAACTCCCGGAGCCGTTCACCGTGTGACTGTTGCCCGATCCGTCGATCACGTAATCGTATCCGTCGGTGGAGCCGTCGCAGGGGTAGTCGTCAGCGAGTCCGCCGTCTCCGCCAGATCCACCGGTACCCGTGCCGCCGGATCCCATCCCGCCGGATCCCATTCCGCCAGTGCCGTCCATCCCGCCGGTGCCGACGTTGCCACCACAATCGAGCGCCGCGACCGCGGCTCCCGACACCGTCAGACTATCGATGTTCGAAAGCCCAGCAGCGGAGGTCGCCCGGAGAACAATCCGATTTTCACCAGCCGCCAGCATCACGTCGACAGAGGCAGTGGACCAGCTCGTCCAATCCGTCGTCGAGGGAAACGAAAGTCCCGACGAAGCCACAGCGCCGCCAACCAGAACATCCGCGGGACGGTCCTCGGCCCCACCATTCGCGTAGGCGAAACCAAGAGAATAGGTGCCGGCCTCCCCAACGCTCACGGCCCACTCGATCCCGGCTCCCGCAGCGTTGTCCGAGTTGAGGTACCCCGAACCCGAGAAACCACCGTTCGTCGACTCGATGATGCCATCGACATCGCACTGGCCCGTTTCACCCTCCTGGATGATGACGTCCGTCGAGAGAGCGCCGCCCGTACCCTGACCACCAGCGCCAACATCGGTGCCACCGGTCCCAAGTCCGCCACTTCCCGAAAGGTCTCCGCCGGTGCCAACACCCGCACCACCGGTTCCGGACCCGCCGGTCCCCGCATCGACGCAAAGTCCGCTCTGGCAAGTCTGGCCCGCCGAACAGAAGACGCCACAAGCGCCACAATGACTCGGATTCGTCATCAGGTCGACGCAGCTCGCATCGCATTGCGTGCGTCCCGGCTCCACGCACCCGCCCGTTTGGCAAACCCCGGTCGAGCAAACCTGGTCCGCCGCGCACGACGTCCCGCAAGCACCACAGTTCATCCCGTCACCAGAAAGATCGACGCAGAACCCTCCGCAGTCCTGATACCCAGCGGCACAGCCCTCGGGGCCAGGCTGATTCGCATCCTCTCCTGGTTCAGAACTACAACCGAGCGGCAAAGCTGCCACTGAAAACAAAACAAGACTCAAGATTCTGCGCATCACACGTTGCCTCGATGGACCTCGTTGCTTCAAGTGGACGAAACCGGTCACTCGGTAGGTGAGAAAGTTCGCGCAACCCAAAGAGGCCCACAAAGCTACATCTTCACCAAAACTTTTCCCTCATCCGAGAACGCATCCACCCCGCCGCCTCCGATCTGCGCCGCCCTGTCACCTCAGGTGGCGAGCCACCGCGCTTTCACTTCGTCGGGAGGCGCGACGCCGTGGCCCCTCTCACGAGCGAGTCGATTCGCAACGCCATTTGGCCCGCCGTGTCCGAACGAATCACGACAAGTTCACCCCTAGGGGTAACCGCCCGTGCGGGGCGCCCGGGCGCCTCCCCCAGCTATTTTTCCCTCCCCTACGGCCCAGACATTTTGCGCGCAGCGCGCAAAATGTCTGCCCCGCCCCCCGGGCTCGTCCTTTATCCTACCCTCGCGCGCGCCTTGACACACCCCCTGCCCGGGGACGAGATTGCGGCCGGAAGCCATGACACGACCCAACGCGCGCTTCGCGCTCGGAATGATGCTCGCCCTCTCGATCGGATGTCGGGGCGCCGACGGAAAGCAGGGCGAGCCTGGCCCCGCCGGCGAAGACGGAGAGGACGGCGCCAATGGTGAGGACGGCGCAGATGGCATGGACGCTCCCTTTGGCGAAGCTGGCGCGAGCGGCCTCGTCGGCCCTCAGGGACCTGCCGGTCCCCCAGGGCCCGCCGGCGCGCAAGGAGGAGCGGGTCCGCAGGGCGAGCCCGGACCGCAGGGCGAACCAGGTCCAAAGGGCGACCCGGGACCGCAGGGCGAGCCCGGACCGCAGGGCGAGCCGGGAGACGACGCTCCCGCTGTCGGACCGTGTGATCCGGGACAGCAAATGGGATTCACTGAATGTGAGTTCTGCGCCGCAGGCACTTTCAGCTCCGTGGGCGCGCAATGTCAGCCCTGCCCGACGCAGTCGTACGCGCCCTCCTTCGGTGCCTCCGAGTGCATCGAATGCGGATGCGGCGCCGAAGCAAATCCCGACGGCACCTCGTGCGTGCCGTGCGAAGCCGGCACCTACCGTCAGCTCGGGCAGGCCGCCTGCTCGCCCTGCCCTCCGGGAACGACTTCGTCCGCCGGCGCATGTGAGTGCGTCGCGCTCCGAGTCGCCCACCAGGCGCCTGGTGCACGACGTCCCGCCGCCGACCGACGTCTCAGCGCCTTATTTTTAATCCATTCTTTATAATAGGCGCACCATTGTCCCGATTATAAACTTCTTCTAAATAATAGACGACCGGGCCTCCAGAAGTCGCCCTCCGCCCTGGCGCCGGTAGTGCGTCCGAGCGACGGCTTCGTCGCGGTTTTCAGGGCGCCTGGCATTCGACCAGACCACTCTTGTGGGACCGATCGCAGCGTCCTGCGCAGCTCGCGCAGTCGACGGACTCGAGCTCCCCGTTTTTGCACCGGCTTGCCAGGCCGTCCTCGCAAATCCCCGCTTCGGACACCCCGAGGCATGGATCTGCGTCGGGTGCGATACACCGGAAGCCTTCTCGCTCGATGTCGTAGCCGCACATCTCCTCGACGTTGCAGTCTTCGATTCGAAGGGCGCCGTCGTCGCAGAAGACGGCGCGCGACCCGAAGCAACGGCCGGCGACGGTGAGAGCGCCGCACTCGGTGTGGTTCCCGCCGCTGCTCGGCTCGACGACGTCAGCGATCCACTCCGCGAAGCCGGGCAAGTACAGGTACCGGCCCTCCCCCATGCAGTCGAAGGCTCCCGTCGACAACACCCCGACGACGCGGACTCGCCCTTGGTCATCGCGAAGGAGCGCCGGCCCTCCGGAATCACCCGCACACGCGAGCCACGATCCGTCGCCATCCAACACGAGAGCGAGTTCGTCGTTCACGCTCGCCACCTCCTGAACGCTGAACTTCAAGTCTCCGGAAGCACCTGATTCCGTCAGGCCGTAGCCCGCCGTTTCCACCGCGGTGCCTTCGAGGGGCTCCACCGGGGCCATCAGCAGAGGCGCGATTGGTAGAACGTCGTCGGGAAGGCTGTCACCCCCCAATCGCGCCACAGCTAGATCGAAAATGGGATGGGACGTCCACTCGACGATGGGAAAATCGTAAACGCCCGAGCTTGCGGTGACTGTCAACATCGTCGCATCGCTGCAATGGTCGGCCGTGATTGCTCGATCACGGCCGACGAGCGTGGCGGTGCAGAGGACCGGTTCATCGGGACCCACGGAGAGTCGGACGATGGCCGCCGTCTCTTCAGCAGAGGCTAGAAGCCACTCGGAGTGATCGCCTTGCTCCGCGAGTGGCTCGGGCGCGTCGCAGCTCTCGGCTGAGGGAGCGCACGCTGCGCCTCCTGCGAGAAGCAGACAGGGGCCAGCGACTCGGACGATGAAACGCCGGTCCGGACCGAACCGTTTGAGGAGCCACGCTCGAGTCACGTCGTCCGCTCGTAGCGGCGAAGGACAAGCGAAAGCAAGTCCCTCGCGCCCAAGAGACGTGATCGCCAGCACACGAACGAGTCGTGACACCCGAACGGACGACCTGCATCGATGCGCGTTTGATCTTCGATGTGTCGCGAAACAATCACAGGCGCCTGCTCAATATGTGAATCATTCGTGATAGCGTGCCCCGCCTATGACCCAAACAAACATCTCACATTCCTACATTCGCCCCGCGGGGCACGTCTCTTCTCTGAGGCATGCCCTCGGGGTAGCCGCCTTTGCTCTATTCGGGATGGCCTGTACGGCCCCCACCGGTGAAGGAGGAGCGCCTGCTCCCGAGCGGGAAACGAGCTTCGGAGAAAAGTACGCGAACGTGGATCCGGAGACTCTCACCGAGGACGAGAAGTTTCAGCTCGTCGTCGATTGGATGGGGCTGGATGACACCGACATGCGTGTCGTGCCAGAGGGACGCGTCGTGGAAGACGACATCCTGATCCTGACGAGCGATCTCGACGGCTACGTGAGCCGCATCTTCAATCCGGACAAGGCCTATCTTTGCGCCTACGAGTCTGGTTCGACGTCGCCTGGTACCGCAGATGGGCGCCCCTGCAACATCACCTCGAGTGACGTCCCGGAAGATGTCGATTCGATCTACCTGGACATCGATCCCTCTCTCCCCGCCGGCTGGAAGCTGGCGTTTCGCCGAGCGGCGGCGGCTTGGAGCTCCACGAAGTATGGCGACACCCAGATCGGCATCTCGATGGACGCAGAGGGAAAGCGCGCCAATGCGAGCCGCTGGACGATCGTGATCGATCCGGGAACCTACTCGACGCTGCACCCGGCTACTGCTTTGGCGAGCAGTCCCAGCTACGTGCCGATCGGTGGTGGATGGGTGGCCATGCGCCCCGGCTCGCTCGTCATCGTCAACACGTGGACGAGCTACAACCAGGCGGACATGGACCACACGGCCCTGCACGAGCTCGGCCACACCCTCGGGTTTCACCATCCGGGCCACGGCACGTGGCTTCAGGGAACCGCCATCAACGAGTCGGGTGGATCCCGGTATTGTGACGACCGGAACCTGGCGGGACACTACGAAACGGCGATGTGCAGCGGCCCCGGATACGGCACGCACTACCTCTCCGAGGACGATCGCCTGGCGGCTTCTATGCTCTATCCTCGTGAAGAGCAGTTCGACGTGACCTTCTGGGACTGGAGCTTCTGCTCGGCGAGTGGCCCCTGCGACATGGGCGAAGGCGACTGCGACAGCGACGCGGAGTGCAAGGGATTCTTGATCTGCAACACGACGTCCGTGGCCGTGAACCGATATGGTGCGCCCTATATCGCGGGCGGAAGCTCGTCCGGTGACGTGTGCACGACGCCATACTCGGAGCGAGACGACGGCGCCGTTCAATGCGGAGGCTTCAATTGGGACCGCTGCAAGGATATCGATTGTCCCTGTGGCGCTGGCAGCGGCGATTGCGAGCCGGGTGAGTGCCCCGGTGGCTTGACCTGCGGCACCGACAACGGCCCCGCTTTTGGTCAGGGACAGACCTACGATCTTTGCGTTCACCCGCGTCCTCCCGGTTGCGCGGCCTACGACAGAAGCGTGCTCGATTGGAGCCTGTGTACTCCCGATTGCCCGTGCAGCTTCGGCGAGGGCGACTGTGACACGGACGCTGACTGCATCGGGGATCTCGTCTGCGGTCAGAACGTGAGCGGATCGTTCCTCGGCTACAGCCAGAGCGACGTCGACCTCTGCGTCCACCCGACAGCGCTCGGGAATCTCTGAGGCGCACCCACGTTTCCTCCCTCACGGGCGGCTCGACAGGGCAGCACCGTTTGGCAAATCTTCATCGGGATCGAAGAGGACACCGGGGATCCGACAAGACAGGTCGGCGCACGACACATCTGCAAAGAACTGCGCTGCGCGAAGCTTCGCGCAGCGCAGCCGCAGTGAACTGCCGGGGGGACAGTAATGCATCGCACAGGCGCTTGCGACGAACAGGCGACTTGTCACACCAAGAATGGGACGGTACCGAGTCCGGGCATGGATCGTCACGCGCTGGGAAACCAGCAACGGGCCGCGCCGGAACCGAAGCGACGCCGCATCTTCATCCTGTCGACGGGCAGCCTGAAGGGCGGGATCATTGCGTCTGACTTGCTCACCGGAGGCGTCGGGGAAGGTGAGGGCGCCGCGACGTTCGGAGGCCTTCCATTCAACAACGGGCCCTTCGCGCTGAGCTTTCGCGGTCGTGGTGGAGGGCAGTTCGCGGAGTACGGTCTGGGCGGCTATTGGGGCGCCGGGTTGCTCGCCGGCGCAATTCTCGGGGCGCGAGCCACCAACTCGCTTGGGTACATTCTCGCCGGAGGTGGAGTCAAACACTTCATCGGAGCGGGCGAGGTTCATCCGGCCGCGCAGGTCATAGGCGGAGGATCTTTTGGCGGGCTGCTGGTAGGTGCGGTGCTTGATTACTCCTATGGGTGGGTCGGAACACAGGGCGGCCTCTTCGAGCGCCAGCTACCGATCAACGGCCATGTCATTCAGTTCGGAATAGAGGTCGGTGCTGCGCAGCTCCGATAGCCGCAACACAATCCACGTCAGCAGAAACGGCTCGGTGAAGAGCTCATGCCGGGGCGCCTGCGCAGAGAAGGTTCCTGCCGCACTCGTGGTCAGATCGGCATTGCGCCTGGACGCAGCGACCTACGACGAGCGAGCGGCAGAGTGGCACGCGGACGAGCGCGTTCGACTCGAAAGGCTCGGAAAGACGCCGCCGTTCGATGCTCAACTGGGCAGCAAGGTAGGCTACCGCGGCGGCGAGAAATGCAACTGAAGCAGTGGATCACGTACGGAGCTGTCGTGACGCTGGATGTGCTCGCGGCTTGTCTTGAGTGATCGATTCAAGCCGTCGAGTTGGCCGCACGCACGAGTATGTGTAAGACTCTACACATGCCAACCAATCTCGCAATCGACGATGAGCTCCTGGACGAGGCACTGAAGGTCGGGGGGCAACGCACCAAGAAGGCGACCGTTACCCAAGCGCTGGAGGAGTACATTCAGCGTCGCCGGCAAGCAGACGTGTTGAAGCTCTTCGGAAAGATCGAGATGGATCCCGACTACGACTACAAGGCTCAGAGGCGTCGAAAGTGAAGGTCATTGTGGACACCTGCGTGTGGTCCCTCGCGCTACGACGCAGTGAGCCCATGGCTTCCACGGAAGTTCGACTGCTGGAGGAACTCGTCAGGGACGGACGGGTAGCGATGCTCGGACCAATCCGCCAAGAGTTACTTTCCGGTATCAAGACGCCGGCACAGTTCAAGAAGCTAGCGACGGCTCTCGAGGCGTTTCCTGACGAGGAACTGCGGAGCGCAGATTATGTCGAGGCAGCGCGCTGCTTCAATCGCTGTCGCTCAAAGGGCGTCCAAGGCTCGAACACGGACTTCCTGCTTTGCGCCGTGAGTCTACGCACCGACTTCCCCATCCTCACAACAGACGGCGATTTCACGCATTTCAAGAAGGTTCTGCGGGTGAAGTTGGCCGCTGCAAAGGCCTAGGCTCTGGTCGGAGCACCTTCGCCTGCGGAGACAGACTCGTCGGTAAAGATCAGGTCATTGCCGTCGAGGTCGCGAACGACGATGACCGGCATGCCCCAATAAGCTCGCCGGGTTTCCACCTCTGCGGTCGAGAATTCACCCCCTAGCTTGAGGGCGATGTGTAGTTACAAGGGGTCCTGAAGTGCACCTCCCGCAGTTGGGAGGCAGAGCCGCTGCGCTTTGCCACATGCCCTGCTAGCGTCGCGATGTGGGAGAGGTCAGAAGCGCAACGGCTGTCCGTTACGGTTTTCATCCGTTGTGGTTTCACAGAGTGCGGTGCTTTGGGCTTCTTCACCCTCGCCATCGCAAGACTCTGCGGCGACTCCAGAATCGGTGAAGCCGCAGCGGCAGCTCTGATGAGCAAGTCGCGAAGCTCGTCAATCGAATGGTTCCAAACATTCTGACTTCCCTGCAGCGGTTGGAGTGCTGGATCAGACTTTAGAGCACGGTGCGTTTCGACATGCTCGCATGCGAGAAGTTTTGCGAGTTCGCGTGCTACCGTCGTCTTCCCGACACTGGAACTCCCCCCGACTAAGAGAACGTGCCTAGCAACTTCCGGAGATGTCATGAGTGGTGATCCTAGCAGGAGGATTCATGCGGCTGTCTCCCCAACTTGCCGTTGTGCCGCGGCCTGAGGCCTGAGCAGGATACGACGACCGGCGCACATCCCCAAAGGGGAAGAGCGAGCGCCGTACGAGGCCTTTCAGCGAAGCGGAAGCGTCGCGAGTGGCCGTCGGTCACAAACGGCTTTATGCGGCTTTACCTCCTTAGCAGGGTGTTTGGTGAGCTATTCGTCTGCAGCTCCACGGCCTTCAAAGGGCAAGACGCGAACGCGATCTTTACCTTTGTCGATCGTCACAAGGGCGCCCGCGCGGAGCAGATCTTCACGAAGTCTCGCACTCACTCGTCGCCTAGCGTCATTCAGGTGCGTGTGCCGGGTGAGAGGTTCATGTCGACCAAGATCTTCACGACAAGGGCAGTTCGGTTTCTTGAGTCCGCCAAGCCGCGTACTCGAGAGCGGCGCGGATGTCGTCAGCTTCGAGATAAGGATACAGCTTCAAGATCTCGTCTGAGGTCTTGCCTGAGGCCAACAGACCAAGGACGGTCCCGACGGTCACTCGCAGACCGCGAAGACAAGGCTTGCCGCCCATGACCGAAAGGTCTTGCGTTACCCGCTCTAGAAGGCTCATGAGGTCATGATAGCGCGAGGTGCTGGGCGATGCATGCCTGTTGGGGGGCCACACAAACGAGGCCAGGGCGAGTCAACCGTTGGCTCGAACTACACCAAGAAACGTCTTGAGAACCGGCAGAAGGACATCGACGAAGGCGTCGGGGTCAGACCAGCCGACCTGGACGCCCATGACCCGGCTGGCAAAGGTCTCAGGGTGGGTTGGCGGGTCCTCAAGCACCTGGGCGTATTCATCGGGATCAAGGCAATATCCGAGGTCGGCACATAGCTCCTCGAGAAGCGACGCGACGACCCGGTCGGGCAACCGACACGGATTGTCCTCGAAGAGACCAAGCGCATTCTCAAGGGACTCGTCGGTGGTCGACGTTCGAAACCGTCGATGTGCCAAGGGATTCCTTTCCGTGTGTTCGACTCAGATGTCCGCACAACGCCTCGCCGTTGTGCCGCGGCCTGAGGTCTCACCAGAATACGACAACCGGCG
>CBFGUR010000079.1:0-17542 GCA_965652275.1 uncultured Polyangiaceae bacterium
AGCTCGACCGGGAAGACGGCGAAGTGTGCGACGACGGCAACCGCGCAAACGGTGACGGGTGCTCTCAGTTCTGCACCCCCGAAATCCCCGTCGTTCGCTAGAATGCATCTTGCAAGTTCGAGGGGCTCCTTCGCCTCACCGAGGCGGAGGAGATTCGCCGTTCAATGTGGCGGGGCTCCTTCGAGTTCGAGGGTGGACTTCAGTCACACGTGTCTTCGGCGCCGACCGTGACGAACCCGAGGTTGGCCTGCGACTGGTATTGGGCCTGTACCCAATCATCGCTGCGCCGCCCTTCCGAAACTTGCACCTCGTCGAGAGATCCCTCGAGGTCGGCATCGAGGGGCCCGAGTCGGGTCCCGAGCTGAACGAGGGCGCCATCTTCCGTGGCAAAGGTGCTGGCGTCTCCAGAGTAGATCCTTTCCCAGGATCCGCCGTTGACCTTCATCTCGACGAATCCTCGAAGGGGGTTGCTGAAAGCTCCAGGGTTTGCGGCATGCGACCTCGATGCCAGCCGTGTGGGACGTGGGTCAATGAACTTGGTTCGTTTTCTCGGTGAAACGGTCCCATCGGGGGAGGCACACTCATCCGATGGGATGAGCGCGTCCGATGGGACGAGCGCGTCGCAAACACCATGCGCTTCGCTACGCGGCCTGCCGGCCGAGAGGTCGAAGGCGTGGCAGGATTTTAGTCGTCCGGCGCGAACAGCGCTGAGGAGAGCTGAGCGGAGGCATGACAACCGATGTCAACGACCGCGCTGCGCAACCACGCGCCGGTCGAGAGGTCGAGTGACGCTTCCATCACTCTTTTGCCGGAGGAGTTCCCCGAGATCTCCAACCCGGTGCACGAATCGCTGGTCATTGTGTGTGCTTCGTGAACGTCGCGCGAAGAATCTGCGTCTCACGTTTCGCAGCGATCGGTCACACTCAAAAGTATGGACAAGGGCGCGGATGAAGCGTACTTCTCTGTGTGGGGGCCTCATCCGCATGGGATGGGTCGAAATTCTCTTTGCTGACGCGCTTCAGCTTGAAGCGGCGGATTTTCGCTCTTTTTGCAGCTGATTCTGCTCAGCGTCTCCATTGCCATTCGTTTTCACCGTGCCTTCACCGTTTGGAACTTCTCGTCATGACTTCGCCCTCGGCTGCGCCACTTTCTGAAAAAAGTACGGGACTTCCCTTTCAGCTCCTTCGTGGCTTGGGTTTTCTGGTTCTGCTCCTCATGCTGCTCGCGTGCGGCTACGCAGTCTTCATCATCGTCCAAAACTGGAGCGTCATCAGTGTCTGACAGCGATCGACAGTTGGTGAAAATGTCTGTGCTCGTCCTTTTCTCTTCAGCCCTGTTTTCATCATGACAAAGCGTCACACCCGGCTGTTCTTCATCGGAGGGACTCTCCTCTTCACCTTGGTGTTTCTCGGATTGACGATCGATAGCCACCGTCAATTCGACACGCTCACCAATGCAGATGCGCTGACCGATGAGGTCATCGAGGGCAAGCATGTATGGCACCGCAACAACTGCATCAACTGCCACACGGTGTTCGGTGAAGGGGCCTACTACGCGCCCGATTTGACGAAGATCACTCAGCAGCGGGGCAAAGAGTATCTGACGGCCTTCCTCCGCGATCCTTCCCAGTTCTATTCGGAGAAAAAGCATCGGCGCTTGATGCCGAATCCGAATCTGAGCGACGTCGAGATAGCGCAGGTCATCGCCTTTTTGGATTGGGTGAGCAACGTGGACAACCAGGGCTGGCCACCGCGCCCGCTCGTCGTCTCCAGCGGCGCGATGAGGGGGGCAACTCCCGAGGAGCCAGAAATGGCTGCGGGCGCCGTTTCGCGTCAGCCCGTCGAGCTAGGCCAAGCGCTCTTCCGATCCCCCGCACTTGCCTGTCAGGCCTGCCACTCGTCCACACCTGGCGTGACCTTGGCCGGGCCCTCGATGGCTGGCATCGGCGGTCGCGCGGAACAGGTGGTGAGTGATCCCAACTACAAGGGCACTGCGACCGACCCCGCAGGATATCTCCGCGAGTCGATCATGACGCCGAGCGCGCACTTGGTGCCCGGCGCGAATTTTTCGACCGGGCCGGGCGGAGTGTCGCTGATGCCCGCCGACTACGGGACACGCCTCGACCCCGAAGAAATTGACCAGCTCGTTGCCTACCTCATGACCCTCCGCTGATTTACATGCGCTACCGCACCCAATCCATCGCCTACTGGTACTTTGCTCTCGCCGTATGCCTCTACGGGCTACAAATGGTGTTCGGGTTGCTCGCTGCAGCCAAATACCTGGGTCCAGATCCGCTCATCGATCTCCTTCCCTTCGATCGCGTGAAGGCGGTACATACCAACCTCCTCCTCGTTTGGGTGCTGACGGGATTCATGGGAGCGACCTACTTCGTGGTCCCGGAGGAATCGCGCACCGAGATCTACAGTCCCAAGCTCGCGTATGCGCAGCTTGGGCTCTGGGGAGTGGGCGGCGTGACAGCCGTGGTGGGTTACTTGCTCGGCTGGACCGAAGGCAACAAGCTCCTTGAACAGCCCTATCCGGTGAAACTCGCGATTGTGGTGGTGATGTTGATGTTCCTTTTCAACATCCTGATGACAATCCGAAAAGCCGGGCGATGGACGACGACCGAGGGCGTGCTGGTAGCAGGGCTTGGTTTAGCCGCGCTCCTGTATTTGCCCGCCCTCGCCTCGTTCGACAACTACACGATCAGTATCTTCTACCGCTGGTGGACGGTGCACCTCTGGGTCGAGGGCGTCTGGGAAATGGTGCAGGCGGGTCTGCTCGCTTATCTCCTCATTCGTCTTTCGGGTGCCGACCGCGAAGTCATGGAAAAGTGGCTGTACGTCATCGTGGGGCTCGTGTTCATCGCCGGCATTTTGGGCATGGCGCATCACTATTACTGGGTGGGTGTACCGCGGTATTGGCTGCCCATTGGCGGGATCTTCAGTGCGCTGGAGCCCTTGGCGCTCTTTGTCATGGTCGCCTACGCGTATGTGGCGATGCGGCGTTCCGGTTTGACTCATCCCAATGCCTTGGCTCTTCATTGGACGATCGGGAGTGCCGTATTCACGGCCTTTGGCGCTGGACTTTTGGGGCTCGCGCACACATGGCCGGCGGTCAACAAGTGGACGCACGGGACGATGATTACTCCCATGCATGGACATTCGGCGTTCTTCGGTGCCTACGTGATGATCAATCTCGCCATCATCACCTACGCACTGCCGTCGTTGACCGACCGGCGCGAGGGAGGATCTCAAAAGCTGGGCTACTGGGCGTTTTGGCTCATGGCGGCCGGCATGTTTGGGATGACTTTGGCTTTCGGCACCGCCGGAATTGCGCAAACTTACCTGGAGAGGATCATGGGTTTGGGTTTCTTGGAGACGCAAATGAAGATCCAGGTGCACATGATGATGCTCACGGTCACCGGGATCCTGTTTACCGTCGGTGTGCTGCTGTTCGTCTATGACTTCTTCCGATCTCGGCCCAATTTCATGTCGCGCCCCTCGAGTCCGGCGTCGACGGAAGATGCCTCAACGGGCGACGACGCGAGCATCGAGGGCAAAGTGACAGCGGCGCCCAGCGGCGCTTGATGCCCCCCCATGACGATGCCCGCAGAGCCAAGCGGAATGAGCGCGGAAGCCGGCAAGCCACGCGTATCTCCGTTTTACCTCCCTTCCGGGGACGAGGTGGAGATCTTCGAGCAATGCCACGCGCGCCGCTTGGCTGTGATGCTCAAAGGTCCGACGGGGTGCGGGAAGACGCGCTTCGTGGAGTACATGGCCCACCGACTGGGGCGTCCGCTCATCACAATCGCGTGCCACGATGATCTCTCCGCGAGCGATCTGACCGGCCGTTATCTCATTCGCGGCGGTGAGACCGTGTGGCAGGATGGACCGCTGACGACGGCGGTGCGTCAGGGAGCGATCTGTTATCTGGACGAGGTGGTCGAGGCGAGGCAAGACACGGTGGTCGTGATTCATCCGCTCACGGACCACAGGCGCCTTCTGCCTGTGGAAAGAACGGGGGAATCGGTAGAGGCTGCCGACGGGTTTCAGCTCGTGGTGTCCTACAATCCTGGCTATCAGCATGTCCTGAAGGATCTGAAACCGAGCACGCGACAACGGTTCGTGTCTTTGGAGTTCGACTTCCCCAAAGCCGAGCAGGAAATCGAAATCATCCAGCGGGAAAGTTCCGTGGAGCGATCAGTGGCGCACCAACTCGTCGCGCTCGGGGCGCGTTTGCGCAATCTTCGTGAGCAGGGCTTGCTGGAGGTACCGAGCACCCGACTCCTGGTGGCGACGGGGCGGCTCATCGCGGGCGGGATCGAGCCCAAGACCGCGTGCCGTGTCGGCCTTCTGGCTCCCCTTTCCGACGATCCGGATCTGACGGCAGCGATGAATGACCTCGTTTTGCTCACGATGGCAACTTGACCGTCGCGCGCCGGACCGTGCCTGGTTGTTTCGATGTCTGAGAGCTGATGGCCGAACCTGAAGAAATCCTCCTGGATGGCGCTCATCATGCGACGCGGTTCGTGCAGCGGCTGTGGCGCCATCGCGTTCGGCGAGACGAACCGCAGGTGCTTCATCTCGCCGATTGTCGCGCACGACTCGAGATATTCGTCCGCGCCGCTTTTGGCATTTCCTTGACCGTTGGTGCCGTCGATCCACCCGATACTCCCTCCTGGCTTCGCAGGTGGGCGCTGCGCATCCCCCGGCATCTGACCAGCGGCGCGTCCCTAGCAGAGACGGATGGGATCCATTTGCGCCTTCCCGCTTCGGTGGCTGTCCAAACAGCGACGGGAAGCGGATGGGCCTTCTATCGTCTTTACGTAGCGGAGATGGCCGCCCGAGCGCAGCGCGGGACCCCAGCGTGGTTGCCCACCGACTCACTGTTGCGCGACCTCTATCTACTTCGTGAAGCAGAGATGGTCGATGATTTGCTCGTAACGGACCTGCCCGGGCTGATCCCGGAGCTGCGTGCCGCGCGCAAAGCGGCCCTCGCAGGGCGACCTGCTGTCTCTCTTCTGACTCCACAGGAAGCGGCCGTAGAGGCTCTGGTTCGCGGGGTGCTCCGTGCCGAACTCCGACAAGGAGCACCGAACGAGTCCACTGCCGAGGACTCCCATCGTTGGGCAGAGAGGAAGGCAGCGGATATCCGTGATCTCGGAGGTGCCTACCGAGGCATCGCGCCGGTCGAGTTGTGGGGGCGCGTGAAGCCGCTCTCGGGTCCACCGAAACGTGTGGTGAGCCACTCACAGAGTGAGAGTCCGCTAGCCGAGCGCCCTCGTGTGAGCAAGATGCGTCGCCGGCCTCAGGTGCGGGAGGCCTCCAACGACGAAGATGACGAGAGCATGGGTCTTTGGATGATCCAACTCGACGATCCACAAGAGCACGTAGAAGATCCCATGGGCTTGCAGCGGCCCACGGATCGAGATGCGGAAGCAGATCCCGAAGGCCTAGCGGACTCGCTCGCGGAGCTGCCTGAAGCGCGCTTGATCACAAGCCCGGAGCGTCCGAGGGAAATCCTCGTCAGCAGCGATCCACCGCCTACGAGCGCGACCGCGGCGCGCGGGGCGACCCGGCCGGGGGGCTTCATCTACCCCGAATGGGACTACCGAACTGGGACGTATCAAGAAAACGGTGCGGTGGTGCGCGTGCAACAGGCGCCCTTGGGCGATTCTGCATGGGCAGAAGAGGTGTTTCGACGCCGGGCGCTGCTCCTGGGCGACGTACGCCGTCGATTCGAACGCTTGCGGGCTCGTCGTCTTCGAGTCGGGCGTCAACTCGACGGACCAGAGTTCGATCTCAATGCGTACGTAGCCTCCGAGGCTGATCGTCACGCGGGACTTGCGGCCGATGACCGGCTTTATATCACATCGCGTCCTGCTCGCCGTGATGTTGCCATCGCGGTACTCGTGGATGGCAGCGGCTCGACCGACAGTTGGACGACGGAGAACCTTCGTATCGTGGACGTGGAGAAGGAAGCTCTGCTCGTGGTCACAACCGCGCTCGAGGCTCTGGGAGATCCGTTCGCCATCCTTTCGTTTTCAGGAGAGAGCCGCAGCGACGTTTCCGTCGCAATTCTCAAGTCATTCTCTGAAAAGAACGGGCCGGTCGTACACCGGCGGATTGCGGGCCTCGAGCCGGATCGCTTCACGCGTCTCGGCGCAGCCATCCGGCACACGACAGGAATGCTGGTGCACAAACCTGCGCGTCATCGACTCTTGCTCGTGCTCTCGGATGGGAAGCCCAACGATGTAGATATCTATGAAGGGCGCTACGGTATCGAAGATACCAGGCAGGCGGCACTGGAGGCACAACTACAAGGCATCCATCCCTTCTGCTTGACGGTGGACAGACAAGCCCCCAGCTACATGCCCCGCATGTTCGGGCCAGGAAAGTACGCAGTCTTGCCGCATCCGGTACAGCTTCCCACAGCGCTCGTCCAAGTGCTCCGAGGGCTCATCCAAGCGTAGGCGAGACATCGAGGGCAGAGTCGGAAAACACCCAGGTACGGCACGTAGGTGCGGCCCGGGGACCGAAGCTGCGGTGGCTCGGTCAGTTGGTAAGGTGGGGCCATGCCAAAGGAAGACGAGCACAACAAGACTGCCGGTGATGTCGAGCTGTCTGGAACGTTGGAGGCGCTGCAGAGCGTGTCGTTGCGATGGATCAGATGGGCGCTTGCTCAGGAGCTCGTGCTCGTCGTCGTTTTGCTGGTGCTCGGGTCCATTGGGTGGGGGGTCATCGAACTCACCGGAGAGGTTCTAGAAGGGGACACGCGTGCTATCGACGAGCTCTTGTTGCTCGCCATGAGAACTCCCGGCGACCTCAGCGAGCCGATTGGACCGGGTTGGGTCGATGAGATGGGCCGTGACTTCACTGCACTCGGCGGCATCGGCTTGCTGACCCTGATCACGCTTTTTGTCGGCGGATACCTCTTGATTCGAGGTGCCCGTCGTACTTTTTGGTTCCTTTTGGCAGCCGTGGCTGGAGGGGGGGCAGCCAGTACGCTCTTGAAACACGTGGTCAATCGCCCCAGGCCCGATCTCGTTCCTCACGAGTCGTATGTCTACACTGCCAGTTTCCCCAGTGGCCACTCCATGATGGCAGCCGCCACATACCTCACCCTGGCGTTGCTCTTGGCTCAGGTCGAGCCGCGTAAACGCGCCCGCGCGTACTTCGTCGGAGTTGCGCTACTGCTCACTGTACTGGTCGGTGTCAGCCGCGTGTATCTCGGCGTACACTGGCCGAGTGACGTCCTCGCCGGATGGGGCTTCGGCTCACTTTGGGCGCTTTCATGCTGGGTTGTCGCGCGCGCTCTGCGAAAACGTGGGACGCTCGACTCGGCTCAGACAAGTCCGAGTACCTGAAGAAAACCGGGCGCGAGCGTCGTGTAGCTGAGGGTGGGCGTTGCGATAGGACGGCGGGTGTAAGCGTGTGTCATCGGACTTCGAGTTTGCTAGCTGTGGCGGAGCCTGTACTCTCTCACAATGATCACATCTCGTGCAGGTGCAGTTGCAGTTTCTTTCGGCCTGACGGCCGCTCTCCTCACTCTCGGCTGCGATTCGCCCAAGTCGAAAGAGAGTGATGCCCAAGAAAAGAACCAGGAAGCATCTCCCGCCGCGCAGGAGGCACCCAAGAAAGGGCCGGCGCTCGATCCTGCCGCCGAGGCCAAGCAGACCTTTACTCAGCGTTGCGTCGTGTGTCACGGAAGCACAGGGGCAGGAGATGGTCCGGGTGCAGCAGCTCTCGAGCCCAAACCGCGCGCATTCTCAGATCCGAAATGGCAGGAGAGCGTCACGGACGAACACCTCGAGACGGTCATCGTGTCCGGTGGAGCCGCCGCCGGAAAGAGCCCGCTGATGCCTGGAAACGCTGACCTCAAAGAAAAGCCCGAGGTCGTAGCGGAGCTCGTGAAACTGATTCGTGAATTCAAGAAGTAAGGCCCGTCGGACCGTTACCGCATGGCTGGGCGATCGCGTTGGATCGAAACGCCTCGTGGCGGGAGGCGAGGCACGCAGCGACTTGGAAGTGGTCGGTGACTTCGGCTGGGCGATCGCGTGCCCGGACTGAGTCAGCTGCTAGGTTAGCAGGGTGAAGGCGGCGAGGATCCACGAGTACGGCGGACCGGAAGTCCTCCGTGTCGAACAGATCGACAGGCCCGAGGTCGGGCCGGACGACGTTTTGATCCAGGTGCACGCAGCTTCGGTCAATCCGGTCGATTGGAAGATTCGTGGCGGGCTGCAGCGTGGGGTGATTCGCTACGAGTTGCCGCATGTCCTCGGTTTGGACGCCTCGGGGGTCGTCGTACGAGTGGGGGCCGAGGTGAAGAAGTTCACCATCGGTGACGAGGTGTATTGTTCTCCTTCCCACAAGCGTTCAGGGACGTACGCCGAGTACGTTGCGGTCGATCAGAGTGAAGTGGCGCTCAAGCCGAGGTCCATCGACCATTTGGGAGCTGCTTCGCTGCCCCTCGTCGGGCTCACCGCGTGGGATGCTCTGGTTTCCACGATGCGCTTGGCTCCGGGTGAGCGCGTTCTCGTTCTCGCTGGCTCGGGCGGAGTGGGCACTTTTGCGATTCAGCTCGCCAAACATCTGGGCGCCGAGGTCGCGACCACTTGTAGTGCGCGGAACGTCGAGCTGGTGAGAAATCTCGGCGCCAATCACGTCATCGACTACACGCACGAGAGATTCGACGAACTGCTCCGCGACTACGACGCGGTGCTGGACACGTTGGGCGGCGAGGAGCGCAGGCGTGCGCTTTCCATTTTACGCCGCGGCGGACGAATGGTGACGCTCTTGGCGGGGGTACCCGAGGCGACGAAGCGTTTTGGGCCGACGCTTGGCGTCGTCGTCGTTGGGCTTCAAATGCTCGGATTCAAGATGAAGTCACGGTTTTCCCATGGCGTGCGTACATCGTGGGTGATCCGTCCCAGTAGTGGCGCGGTACTCGAAGAGATCGCCGCCTTGGTCGATCGAGGGAAGATCAAACCCGTGATCGATCGAGTGTTTTCTCTCGACGATATCACAGCCGCGCATGAGTACTCCGGGTCCGGTCGAGCTCGGGGGAAGATCGTGATTCGCGTCTCGTCACCCGAGTCTTAGGGCTCAAGAGGGGCGACCTTCTCCCTACCGGGCGCCGACGCGCGACGCGGCCTCCCGGTAGGGAAAGGACCACGTTCATTCAGGGGAACTGACGGGCGACCCACTTGTAGCCATTGCCGGTGTCGTGACACAGAAAGTCACTGGCGCCATTGGCGTCGAAATCACCTACGAGCAGCTGTCCAGCGGCGTGGCCGCACCAACCAGGATTCCACTGACGGGAGGTGCCTTCAAAATTGCCGGAAGAGTTGGCAAAGGCAATCCACTTGTTCCCGTTTGCCTTGTCATGGCAGAGCATGTCGTCGCGGCCATCGCTATTGAAGTCACCGACGAAGAGCTGTGCATTGGGGCCAGTGCACCAGCCGAGTGCGGCGGACCAGTCGGTGCCACCGAATTGTCCGGAGGAGTTCGCGCGGTCGATCCACTTGTTCCCGTTTGCCTTGTCATGGCAGAGCATGTCGTCGCGGCCATCGCTATTGAAGTCACCGACGAAGAGCTGTGCATTCGAGCCAATGCACCAGTTGAGAGCGGCAGACCAGTCGGTGCCGCCGAATTGTCCGGAGGAATTCGCGTAGTCGATCCACTTGTTCCCGTTGCTCTTGTCGTGGCAGAGCATGTCGTCGCGGCCATCGTTGTTGAAATCACCGACGAAGAGCTGTGCATTCGAGCCAATGCACCAGTTCAGCGCGGCGGACCAGTTGGTGCCGCCGAACTGACCGGAGGAATTCGCGTAATCGATCCATTTGTCGCCGTTGCTGACGTCATGGCAAAGCATGTCGTCGCGGCCATCGTTGTTGAAGTCGCCGATGTGAAGTCTGCCGTTGTTGTGGCTGCACCAATTGAGCGCGGCAGACCAGTTCGTCCCCCCGAACTGACCTGAACCCGACGAGTAGTCAATCCACTTGTCACCGTTGCTCTTGTCATGGCAGAGCATGTCGTCGCGGCCATCGTTGTTGAAATCACCGAGGAAGAGCTGCCCGTTGGAGTGGCTGCACCAATTGGCGTTGCGGTCCCAGCGGCGGGTGCATTGCGCGGGAAATGCCATGCAATAAACCTCGGATATCGCGTTGATGTCGTCGGGTTGCAGGGTAGAGAAAAGACCGCCCGAACCACACATGACCGAGTTCTGTTGCCCCGGATGACAGGTCCACACCCCCTCGACGTACGTGTCGCCAATGCCGAAAACGTGGCCCAGCTCGTGGAGAACAGTCGTGTATCCGTCACCCGAGAACAGATTCACGAAGCCTTTACCTGCGTTGGCACGACCGCTTGACGACGACCAGTTGACGGTGACGTGTTGGTTCGAGCAACTGAACGTGACGTTGGCGTTGGTGATGAGCGCAACCGAAGAAGCGCCACGCGCGCCGTCGACCCATGCGTCGATGGCAGTCCTGAACCAACCCTCCCTCGTGGGCCGATTGGCCGTCGTCATTCCGCTGCCTTGTAGGCAAACTGTGACGGACGACTGCGCCCGTGCAATCAGATAGGTCTGGGCGTTGTCCCAGGCGATGAATTCCTGATCTTTTTGAGCGAGATCGTCGGAATCGAATTCGGATGAATCCGTGCCGGCTTCCATCGCGCAGCCCGTGAGAGCAAAAATGGCGCCGCCTGCCAGGGCAAGCATGAGTTTTGAGCGTTTCATAGTTCGTCTCCAAAAGTGGGGAAACAACGAGTTCCCGAGCTCGCTGCTTAGCAGCCGAGGAGAGAGCGTGATTGTCCCACAGATTTTGACACGGCCCCCAGTGGTCGAGGTCGTGAGTCGTTTCTGTTCAGCTGTGTCCGGACGCTCGACCAGGAACCAACCGGCAGTCCCGCCCGCCGGCCGCACCGAGAACGAATCTGAATTGATGGAGAACGCCATCCTTCGAAGAGGCGAGCCGTTTCACGACGAACGAGTGCAAGGGGAACCGGTGCGATTGTCATTGTTGAGTGTTCGACTCGGGCATACCCTGCGTCTGGCGATCACCGGAAGCCATGAAGGAAGCGACACTGGGCAGGATGGAGACCATGGACGACCCATTTTGCGAACGCCTCTTTGGGAGCGATGGAGAGCTCGTTCGTGCGGTAAACGATTACGCTCGAGATTATCGATTGAGCGGCCAGGAAACGCTCCTCTTGCTTTGCGCGGCGCGCGGCGTTTCGGACAAGTGCGCTGCCGCGACGCTGTCCTGCACCCGGAGTACAGTGGGAACTTATTGGCAGCGCATCTATCGAAAGGTGGGTCAGCAAGGGCAGTGCAAGGTACTCGCCCATCTCCTGAGGAGGTTGATTGCGGCTCCACCGAGCGGCCATTCGCTGCTCTGGACCAAGATCGGATAGAGGACCGCGAGCCCGGCGACCGTCACGCCGTGTTCCGCACGTCGTTGCCCGTTTGCGCCTTGAAAGCGGACCATTTCAGTTCAACTGATTCGAGGAGCTCGGGGATCGAACGAGCCCGGATCATCCTGAAGTGCCACTTCGATCGTTTCGGTCCTCGATGCGAGCACCATCCTGAGCAGGTGCGAGAGAACCTCTCGCTGAGGGCGGTGCCCAGTCTTGTGAAAGATCCGCTTCCAATAGGTGCCGACGGTACTGCGCGTGCAATTCAGTTCGTCTGCGGCGCCCTCATCGGAGATGCCTAACAGCGTACACTCGAGCAGGCGCGTTTCTTGGCCGCTGAGCGAGTGCTTGTAAGCGTACCAGTGCACCGCCTGCGAAACGGACGTCCGGGATCCTACCGGCGAATCTGGACCCGACCGAGAACTACGAACTGCCACATGGGTGAGTATGTGCGCCTCGGAATCGAATGCAACTGAAGGGAGCGTTTCAGTGGGACCATCGCAGAGGATAACCCGGCTCTCACAACCATCTATCAATGACAAGCGATGACATGCGACGTTGCTGGGCTATTTATTGCGGCTCGTTCCATGTCATTGAAAACGTGATTGAGGTTGAACGCTCCAAGCAGGCTCTCCTTCACGCCAAAACTGTTCTTCGTCGTCAGAGACGGCCGTCCGACCTGGCGCGAGGAGCCCTTTTGAACGCTGCAGTGAAAGCGAACGACGCACCCGAATGGGTGGGGAGCAGGCGGGGATGTTCTCGCACAAAGAAACCGACATCTTGCGGCTACCCTTTGGCGGCTGAATGGCGGCTGAATGGCGGCTGAATGGCGGCTGAATGGCGGGAGGCGAAGCCTCGCTCGTTTTGTGCCAGGGCGGAGCGCCCCTACTCGAGCCGTTCACGTGGATACGGCCGTCGAATTACCAGTCGTGACCTAAAAACGCCGCGGAAGACGGCAAACCAACGAATCTTCGTCGCCGTTGACGACACTCACCGCAGCGCCGACTCGAATTGGCGATCACTGCACGAACGAGCGTGGACGCCCCAAGAGGGTCGTGCTTGAGTTTGGGCGTGCGGTGCTGTTTTCTTCTCGTTCTGCTGGAAGCTTGTACTCCTACGTCCTCGGCGCTGACACCGGTGCAGTCAGGCAGCTCGGTGCCATCGAGAACGGACGGGGCCGCTCGTATGTCACCAGAGCGCGCTCCACTCCGGGCGGCGTCCACCCATGCGGAGGAGCGGGGGCCATCGCCCCGGCCGGCGTGGTTCGAAATCGGCGCCGACGGGATCGTCGATTGGCGCGAGATGACCTGGCACGAAAATGGGCGCTTCCGGTGCGGGGACTCCGTGGTTCGCACCCAGGGGAAGAGCGAGCACGGCGAGTTGAAGCGTCTTTCGATAGGCCCGGAAAGTGCCAAGGCCCCCCATTGGGAGGTCGTGAACACGCCGCGGGGAGACATGCCTGTCGAGCTCCGCCCCCACCTCTGTCGAGATCTGACCGGCGACGGTCGACCGGAGCTGCTCGTTGACCACAAGAGCATTGGAGCACACTGTTGTCATGAGTGGCGCCTCTACGATCTCGAAACAGGAGAGCGTCTTCTGCAGTTCGATGAGGGCCACGGTGGAGGCGGGGTGCAATTGTTGCAGGACGGCCAGGGAGGCTGGGCGCTGCTCGGAAGCGTCGATGTGTTTCTGGAGGATTGGTTCCGGGAGCTGAGCCACGTCGCGCCGACCTTTGCTGTCGCCTACGCTTTCACGCCCCGGCCGCCGATCATCTTTCGTCATGAAGGAGGCCGCTACCTCCCCAGAACGAGAGATTTCAAGGAGCACCTCGGCGCCCAGCGTGCGGGACTCCAGCTCGAGGACGCCGAAGACCTCTTGATGTTCACGGCGCTCAGCGTTCTGCTGGGAGACTGGGAATCGGCGAGAACCTCCATCTCGGATCCCTCGCACCGGGACTTCTTGAATCGGGTCGCGAGAGAACTGAATACCCGCCTCCACTGACTTCGCCCAAACGACCTTCTCCGGAGGCCGTGGCCGACATCGTTCGCACCGTCCTTTTCGGCGCTCCGCGCTCGTCACTCACAGCTCGTCCTATTTTGGGGCATCCAAATCCTTACTGCATGGGGAAGGACGCCGATGTCGATCTGGGTGGGGCCATGCTTCTTCCGCGGGCAATGACCGAGGTCACCGTCGAGTTGAAACGTGGTCTCGTCCGTGTTGATGCTGACCTGCGTCGCTGCGTGGGTCGGAAGAGATGCCGATGGTTCGTGCCAAGCGCGAGCCCCCGAAACCAAGTCATTCAGCTCCCAAGTACACCGACCGGAGCTGACCGACGGTCGTCTCAATCCACCGAAATACACACCCGTTCCTCGCTCCCGCACGCCGCGCACGTCGAGAAAGCACAAGGGTTCGTGACGACCTCACTGCACACGCTGCCATCGGGACACGCGGTGTCGCCTTGGCACGGGATGTAACATCCCGGTTCGGGGAGGACCGGGTCGCCCGCATTGGCGCAACCGGGGACGTAGTACCGCGCGGCGGGCTCGCAGAACACCTGACAATGGGCGAAGACGTTGCAGTCGGGGGGCACGCGCGTCGTCGCGGTGTCTGCGGTGCAAGTGACGAGGTCGTCTTCGCACTCGTTCGCCACGGGACACTCACGCAGCTGCCAGGAGCACGCCCCGGCGTCATCGCGGGCGCAGTAAGGACCGCCAAGGGTCTGATCTTGGCAGAACACGCGTGTGACGTCCGGGGGCGCGACCGCACACTCGATCGGATCGCACTGTCCGGGGCACTCGCCGAGATCGCAAGCCAAGTCACCGTTGGCGCACAAGCGGACGGCACCGGGGCAGAGATCGGTGACGCTTTCTGATCCGCCCATCCCGTCGTCGTTTGTCGTCCCGCCATCGCTCGCGCCGTCTCCGCCGGACGCGGTTTCGTTGCTCTCCCCGCCGCCGCCCGGGTTGGAGCCACCGCTGCTCGCGGTGGTCTCGTTCGGGTCCACGGAGGTCGCTGGCCCCTCGACATCGCCACCGCACGCGGACGTGACCCCCGCCACCGCGAGCCCGACGAGCAAGTATCGAGAAACCATCATCCTTTAGGGTAGCGGACGAACCGCTGGGTGTCATGCGCGGGCCGCGACGTGCCCTCCGACTGGGCGAGGAGGACGGGTCGAACGAACACGTCTTTGAGGAAGCGAAAGCGTTGCTCCATCAGAGCTGGATGACCAGCGGCTTGTCGCGCCCTTTTTCCAGGCTGACCTTGACGGTCTTCTTCTTGTCGCCGGCTCGCACGGACACTTCGTAGGAGCCGAGGAAGGCGCGCACGTCGAACTTCCCATCGGCGTCGGTCTTTCCGTCTTCGTTGGTCGCCCACTCCTGTTCCAACAAGCGCCGGTACTCTTTGAGAGCAGGTTTCTCGCTCCAGTCGCTTCGATAGAGGGGGGCGCTCTTCTTCCAGTGCCGCGCGTCCCAGAACCCCCACATGACGAGCGCGTCCGTGAGCGGGTGACTGAACATGATGGTGTAAAAATCGCGCGTGTAGTCCGCGGCGAGCTCTTCGTCTTCGACCAGAAGATCGTACTCGGTGACGGCGAATCGCTTGTTGAACTTCCCGTAGCGCTCGAGGAGTTTGTAGACGTCGCGCGGTCCGGTGAGGGCGGTGCCGAAGTGGCCCTGAAATCCGATTCCATCGAGCGGAGCACCGCCATCGACCAGGATCTGGATCATCTTTTCATAGTGGTCGCGGTGACCCGTGTTACCGCCGCCCCCATTCAAGATCGCAAAGTCGTTGATGTAGAGCTTCGCGTTCGGATCGGCTTCACGTGCGAGTTTGAACCACTCGATCATGATGTCGTGACCCAAGATGTCGAGGAGATCGTGATTCGTGAACGGCTCGTTCAGCACGTCCCAATCGACCACCTTCCCTTTGACCGCCTTGGTCGCTTCACGGATCCGCTTTTCCACCTCTTTCTCGAGGCGCGCCTTGTCCTTTTCGTGCTTGCGGAGATACGCGGGGAGATTCTGCCAACCGGGCCACACGAGAACGTGGCCGCGTACGGCGAGCCCGTGATCGTTCAACCAATCCACCGCCTGAACGGCGCGCTCCATGGTGTGACTGGGTCCCCAATCCCCGGCGAGCGGCTGCCACTTCAGGTTGTTCTCGATCGTGGCCATGTTAAACAGCTCGGTCGTGACCTTTTTGAACTTCTCGTCGCCGTCGCTCACGATGAGATCGGCAGGAACGGCCGTCCCAAAGTAGAAGGCGTGCTTCTTCATGCGGACTGCGACTTGGGCATCGTGGACCGGAGCGCCCGATGCGTCCTGCACGACGACCGACAAGTCCTCTTTGCGGTGCTTTTCGATTCGAGCCGTGGCTTCGGCGCGCCAGGGGGCGTCGAGCTCTTGTCCGGGATAGGTTTGCTTCGTTCTCGGCAGATCGGCGAGGGCGAGCTCCTTCCCGTAGTTGCGTAGCTGGATGCCACCGAGCTGCACGGTTTGGTTTTCGTAGCCCAAGCGGAACGTCATTTGTGCGTCACCGGGTTCGAACGTCCCTTCGGCGACGAACGGGACGTTGATCTTCGACCACTGGGAGCTGGCCCGGGCTGGGTAGGTCACCGATTTCGTCCAGGGATCACGCGCGAGTTCGAAGACGAGTTCCGTCAGGCCCTCGCCGCTTTCGTCCGCGACCCATTCGGTGCGAAAATATACCGTAGCGAGCAGGACGTCGCCCTTTTCGATCTGGGTCGCATTGCTCGTTCGGAGTTGAACGTCCCAGGTATTCTTCGAGGGCTGCGTGACCTTGGCCTCGATCATCTCGTTGAAGGGTTGCCCGGTCACCGGCTTGTAGCGGGCCTCGATGCGGTCCGCTGCGCCACCGACCTCGAAAGCGCGCACTCCCTTGCCACCGAGAACGTCGGTGCCCTCGACCTTGCCCCACAGGCCGGTCGGGGGGCGCTGGGCGGGGGGGATCACGACGTCGGGTGTTTCATCTTGGGCGGTCGTCTCGGACTTGGGTTCCTCGGGGATCGGATCGCGCTTGATGCACGACACCGAAAGCGCAACCGACATTGCGGCGGCGGAAAGAGAGGTGAGGAGGGACGGGCGGACGAGAGTGCTTTTCATGGGAACGTTCAGAGGTAGAGGCGCGCGAGTTCGCCGTCGAAGCGCTCCTTGAGCTCGGAGTACACGGAGACTCGCGCGGGATCGGGCTGAGCGATTTCCGGACTCTTTTGCACGAATGGCCGGGCGACGTCGTCGGCTGATACGGCTTCCCCCTCGGCGCGCCGTTTGACCCAGAGGGCCTGAATTGCGCCGCCGAGTGCCGCCGACTCGGGCTCCGATAGGGCGACGACGGGCACTCCCAGCATGTCGGCCAAGATCTGACGCCAGAGCGGATTCTTCGACCCGCCGCCCACGACCGAAACTCCGCTCAGCTCCAGACCGAGCTCCTCCATCCGAGAGATCCCGCGAGCGAGGCCGAGGGACGTTCCTTCGATGGCGGCGCGAAAGAGGTGCCCCGGTGAAAGAAGACCAGATCGGAGTCCGAGGAGAGTCCCGGTGGCGCTCGGTAGGTTCGGGACGCGCTCTCCGGAAAGGTACGGAAGAAACAAAAGGCCGTCCGAGCCCGGCGCGACGTTCGCTGCCATTCGCGTGATGGCCTCGTGCTCGAGGCCAAAACTCAGGCGCACTTCCTCCGTCACGCCCGTCACGTTCATCGTGCAAAGAAGTGGCAAATACGCGCCCGTCGAGTCGCAGAAAGCCGCGATGTCTCCGCTCGGATCGATGATCGGTTGCGTCGAATAGGAAAAGGCCGTCCCCGAAGTCCCGAGGGAAATCACCGTGGCGCCCTCTCGCGTCGCGCCGCTTCCGATCGCGCTCATCATGTTGTCACCGCCGCCCGGGGAAACGACGATGCCTTCGGGAAGTCCAAAGTACGCCGCCGCAGCAGTGCTCACCGTGCCCGGCACTGAATCAGCCGCCACCAACTCAGGAACGAAGCTCGGCGCTCGCTCGTCGACCCACGAAAGGAGCGCGCGATCGAAATCGCGCTCCTTCGGATCGAACGCGGTGGCAAGGAACTACAAACGTGAAAAAAGTCTCCTCGACGAAGTAGGCCCGAGC
>CBFGUR010000080.1:0-16552 GCA_965652275.1 uncultured Polyangiaceae bacterium
TGCCGCCCGAACCGGCTCTGCCGCCCGATCCCATCGTGCCGCCCGCACCCTGAGCGGAGTCGGGAGTGCTCTCTGCAGCCGTGCCGCCCGAACCGGCTCTGCCGCCCGATCCCATCGTGCCGCCCGCACCCTGAGCCGGGTCGGGAGTGCTCTGGGGAGTGCCGCCAGTTCCACCCGCTCCTTCGCCCGCTCCTCGAGTCGAAAAGTCGCCAGGTTCGCCCACCTCCTCGATATCGCTGGCTGTCCCAACCGCGGCGTCATCGGCGGGGAGGGTTGAGTCGCTGGTCCACGCGCGCATCTCCTCGTCCGATTCTTCACTGTAGAGGGAGTCGGCGCTGTCGGCATCCTTGTCCTTGTTGCAGCCTTGATTCATCAGGGCGATGACGCTCGAAAGTAGGATCAAATGTTTCGCAATCATTACTGCTCCAATCTGTTGAAACGAAGACGCGGGCGCCGCCCGCTAGAGATTCGCACTCCACGTCTCTCGAGCCTGCCCTCTGCAGGTCACATGCCAATCAGGCGCGTTGCGATCAGAGCCTCATTTTCAAATCGAATTGCATGGGGTGCGCTGCGCGGTCCCGCGTCCAAGGGGCCCGATGTGTCGCAATTTGCTACATCCGACCGCTCCAGCTGTGGCGAGAATCCCCACAGCTACCCCATGGCTCACTCTGAGTGTTCCGCGCCGAACTACAGCGGGTACATGGTGCTCCTTCCCAAACAGGAGGGCGGCCACCACTCTGACGTGTGGCCTCTCCCGTGGGGGGGGAGGAGACGATCACCGCGGCGCTGCGCGGAAACGTCATCCCCCTCCCGCACGAAGTCGCTTGAACACGGCCGCTCAAGATGCGGCGCCCGTCAATGCGGTGTGCGGCGAGGACTTACGACGGACGGCTCGAGGTGGGAAGTTGGCGGCTTGTTTGACATGTTTGAGAAACCGGCCCCGTGGTTCTAGGTGCCTGAGCGACTAACACGGTCCGAAGAAACAAACATCCTCTGTGACGACATGGCAATCTCCCTCTGCGATGGTCACCTCTTCGGTTGCTTCTACGCCGTCCAGCACTGCTGTTAGCGTAAAATCGCCAGCTGTCTCCTGAAGTCCGGCGCACACACAATCGTCGCCGTCGGAGTAACAGTCAAAGTCGGATGTCGGGGGCTCGATTCGGACGTCTGCTAGGCAAGCTTCAATCGATGGAGTCGTGCCGCCCGCTCCGCCGAGCCCCTCATCACCGAGTCCACCGCCCTTGACCGTAACCCTAACGCCATCTCGCAACGCCGTGTCGCAGCCCTCACCCTTGCAGGCAACAACGATGAACAGAAGTCCGAACGTGAGAGAAAAGGTCTTCAGAACCTGGCGGTGAACGCTGATCGAATCAGTCCTCGGAGGAGAGGTATCACGTCGGGTCATCAGAAAGCCAGCAGGCGTAAAACTGGACGTACTCAGGGTTACACGCCGTGATGATTTCTTGGTCCGCGTCATTTCCGGAGCATGGATCCTCAAGTTGGCTACCGCAATCGAGAAAAGCGTCGTACGCCAATATGCAGTCATTTGGCCTCGTGGCGGAGTCTCGTTCTTGTTCACACAGCAGGATACATTCCTCGTCGCAGATGTCGGAACAGTCATCTCCGCATTCGGCAGTACAGCTCTCCCAGACTTCAGCGGGATAGCAGCGTGACCTAGCTTCACAATAACGTTCGCAGAGGCTGTCTGCTTCTGAAGAGTGATCTTCAGAAGCGGACTCAGGCAAAGGCTCCACCTCTGTGCTCGACGCACAACCGATGATGGCGGTACCTATAAACATGGCACCGCTAGCGACGTTGAACTTCACGGAACGAAACAGAATTGTCCCCCTGCGAATGGTCGGAAAACCACCTCAGTGTCCTGATGAACTTCTACCCTGTTTGCGATGATCTGTCCCCAGAACTTCACTTCGTTGTGAATTTCCACCGTTGAATTCGGTGCGAAGATCCTCGCCATCAAGTCAAATCCGGGAATGTCTTCATTTGGATGTTGGATGTGGACAGGTTTATCGCTCACGACGCCGATCTGGATCTGCGCAAAATCGGAGTTTGCAGGATCGTATGTGGGACCACTTCCCTTGAAGTCCAAGAACCCATCGATATAAATGTAAATCGGCGCCTCCCCTTGAGTGTGAATAACCGCTCCTTGCCCGATATCCAAATCCCGGAAGTAGTAAGTACCGGGCGACAAATAGAGATGCACGTCGCGCTTCGCACGAACACTTCCGTACTGACCCGGGAGTAGATCGATGTCCAATCGCTGATCGGCCCCCTGTAGCTCGTAGTTCGTCCATCCGACCGGCCCCGTGAAGTTCAGCGTGTCGAAATCAGCCGCACAATTCATCACATCGCCGAACGGAAGTGTGGCGGGCGTCAGCTCAATGCTACCAATCGTGCCCGGGAGGTCCTGCAGGTCGAACCCCCCGTAGCTCTCGACCTTTCCGGTGACGCTCCCGCCGTCGCGGATGAGCATCTGTTCCTCGGAGAGGGCATCACCGTCAATCGATGCGCTTCTCCCGATCTCAAGGTCGTGAGCTGCCACGTCTCCCGTGACATCTGCTCGGTCGTTGATATCTGCCTCCTCCAAGGCGAACACCGCTGCGTCCAGGATGGAAGTGTCTCCCGGCAGGTCCATGAAGCTGCTCAGCCAAATTGCTGTTTCGACATTCGTATTCACAGGGGCATAGACATTGCCTACGAACCCACCAGGGTTTTGCGTCACCTGCAAAGAGCTCACTCCAACCTGCACGCCATTCCTAAACATGGGGCCGCCAGAGTCACCAGGGGCGGCCCCGCTCTCGCTTCGCGGTGCGGATACCGCCAAAACGTTCGTATCCGTGCAGACACCGAATGTATCGAAGCACTCATCGTGCCACCGATATCCCCAAGCGTTGATGAATCGACGGACCCCATCGGTTACGCATTCCTGTCCGAACCTACACGGCTCGCCGTAGCCTACAAGAGTGACTACGCTAGTGATGTCGTTGGGGTTCCCCCCCCACTATGGAAATCGAGGCCATTGTGGGTTGGTGGCCCTCGCCAAATGTCCACGAGGCTAGCGTTGGCGACAGGGACGTCATTCCCCTGAAGGTCGATCACTGCAATGTCGTTTGCGCCAAGTTCGCTATCTGCTCCGTCAAACCAATCATCCGTTTCCGTACCCCGATCTTCCGAACATATGGCGACACCAGGGGCGTTGAAGACGGATGGACCGTTACCCTGGGCGTTCGCGCCTGCTCTTATCCACGCAGTCCCGTCGCAGGTGACGCAGTGAGCTGCCGTAAGAACCTTGTCTCTCGCTATGAGCGTTCCACTGCAATTCAAGGGACTATTGGGGCCATTTCGAATCTGCACGACTGTGCCGAAAATGCCCGTTGTCCATGCATCCACGTTGCTGTCGGGGATCTCAAATGGACTGCCGTCCACTGCCCAAACGTCCTGTTCTAGTTCGCGAATCTCCTCGGCCTCTTGAGAGTCCACTACGCAGCCGGCGAGAAGGGGGATGGCTGCGATTGTGGATAGTATCGATACAGAGCGGAGTGAAGTATGGTGGAGCATGAGCAGTTTGATATGAAGCTGGTGTGGTCCTGTCAAGCGCTTACGTCGCGGCGTTTGGTTGCACTTCGGTAGTTATCACCCCTAGGGAGGGGGTCGTTGCAAGCTCCTCCCGACGATGAGATTGCGGTCTTTGACGTGAAAAGAGCCCCTAGGACCCTTGAGGTTCCAGGGGCTGGTTGAGATACTTAGGGGTGATGTCAGCTGAGTAAAAACGCGTACGATCCCTCTGAGGTCGTCGCCGACCGTGGGGATCATCTCCCTCCACGACCGTTGTCTTGGCCTTCGCGGGCTCATCCTCGGTGACGTCGGTGACGTCGAAGTGTGATACTTCGACCGCCCCTTGACGCAGGGACGAGGCATGTCGGGCCCCGCTTACAAGCACCAGACATACAGGTCCTTGGCATTTGCCGCGTGAAGAGCTGAGCAGCTGCAGGCCGCGCGACAGGTCTGACGACGCTTCTCCTCAGGCGCCTCGGCGGCCCAGCGTTGGCCAAGAGGACGGGTCGTATCCGCCCTCGAAAACGAAGGAAAACTGAAGATGATTGAAGTGAAACTTCCGGATGGGAGCGTGCGCTCCTTGGATGATGGTGCGTGCGTGCTCGACTTGGCCAAGCAGATTGGGCCCGGTTTGGCGAAGGCGTCGGTGGTGGGTCGTGTGAACGGCAACCTCGTCGACCTTTCGGTCGCGCTCGTCACGAAGAAAGATCCCGAGGCGCTCGAGGTGCTCCGGCACTCCGCGGCGCACATGATGGCGGATGCGGTCCTGCGCGTCTTCCCCGGCGCCGAGCTCACGATTGGGCCCGTGGTAGAGGACGGCTTCTACTACGACATTCACATGCCCGAGGGTGGCAAGATCACGCCCGAGGATTTCCCGAAGATCGAAAAGGAGATGCAGCAGATCGCCAAGAGCGGCAGCGCATTTCAACGTTGTGTCTCCGACGGCAACGACGAGATCTTCGCCAAGTACCGCGCCATCGACGGCGGCAAGAACAAGTTCAAGGCCGAGCTCATTGAAGGCATCAAAGAGCGCGGCGACGAGATGAGCTTCTACAAGCACGGCGAGTTCATCGACCTGTGCCGCGGACCGCACGTGCCGAGTACGAGCCTGCTCAAGAACGTCAAGCTGACGAAGGTTTCGGGCGCCTACTGGCGCGCCGACGCCGCGCGCGAACAACTCGTGCGCGTGTACGGCACGGCGTTTTTCACGAAGGAAGAGCTCGCGGACTATCTCCACGCCCTCCAAGAGGCGAATAAACGCGACCGTTGGCTACAAGATCCGCGAATCGAGCCTGAAGAACATCCCCGTTTCTATCATCGTCGGCGAAAAAGAAGTCGAGGCCGGCACGATCAACGTACGCGACCGCGACTCGGGTTCTAGAAGGAGAGGACGATCGCCGACTTCAGCGCGTCGATCGACCTCACGCCCCCGAAGCGACAAGTGCCCGCCAAGCGGCGGGGTGATCCCAGAGGGGCGCGCTGAGCGCGAGCCACTCACCAGCAGTTAAGGCAGGTCTGGAATTGTCGGCCCCGGCCTGATACCGATAGATATGTCTTTCTTCACGAAGTGCTTGTGCTCAGCCCTGATCGGGTGCGCCTTTGCCGCTGCGTGTGGCGGTGGTGACGCCTCGAATCCTTCGAATTCGGAATCGGGAGGAGCCGGGAGTTCCCCGATGGGTGGCGACGCCAGTGGAGGAGAGGGCATGGGCGCTGGCGACGGCGGAACCGGGGGAACAAACTCCAGCGGAACCGGCGCACTGGGGGGAGCGGATCCGAGCGCCAGCGGTGGGAGTGACTCTCTTCTCCCCGAACTCGGAGGCGATTGCGATCAGCCGGGCGTCGTTTCTTGCGCGGACGCGAACGAGCGCCTCATCCTGCTTTGCTCGAGTGACCGCGAGTGGGCGGTCAGCGAGATGTGTGAGCCCGAGGAGGCTTGCGATCCGCGGGAAGACGAATTGACTGCGGCCACCTGCCAACCCGTGCTGGGTGTATGCGAATCGCGGGAGGATGACACGCTCTTTTGCGATGAGCGGACCGCAACCGTCTGCACGGCGCGAGGCACCGTCGCCACGGTGGAAGACTGTCCGCTCGGATGTGAAGGTGGCGAGTGCGGTATCTTCGACGACGCATGCGGAGATCCCGAAACGGATGTCGATTGTACCGGTGAGTGCTCGGAGCCGGCAGAAGCTGCCTGCTCCGACGAATGTTGGTCAGTCGTCACGGTCGGGTCGGGGACGTATACGATGCGTGTGCCGGCTGCGACGGATGCGTGCAAGGGCGAGGGCCAATGCCAGGGGGCCTACTGGCTCGGTTTCGCAGACCTCCCCGAAAGCGGAATACCTCAGTACGTCAAGGTTACCGTCGCCCCGGACTGGGGGATCGGGCCATACTTCGCGTCCGAAGAGGACGAAACGTGTGGACTAGAAGCCCCGTCGTGCATGGTCGTCTACACGGGCGGCCTGACGGGCTACTTCACGTTGATCGCCAAATCCGACGAAAGCGCGGCGCGCAACGTGCTGATCGAAGTGGTCGAAGAAGGCACCGAGTGCCCCGCGCCCTGATCTCAGGCCCGACTCCAAGCGACCTGCTTTCTTTCGCGCATGACCGACAGTTTTCGACTTTCGTCCGGCACCCATGGGCGCCCTCCTGCGTGGGAGTGGCGGCGCTGCGGTGTATGCCCAGGCGCCACAGACGTGTCCTCTGTTCAAACGGCACACTTGCCCCGCCCAGCGGAGGCCAAACGATGCGCCCGGACGGGGTGCCCCCAAACACGAAAACGGCGCTTTGGGCCGGGAGACCTCCGCTGAGCACAGAGGAGCGGCGGCACTTGAGGTGGGAGGCGATTCAAGGAACAGTCTCCGTATGAAAGAGTCTGTACGTGACCTGAGGGATCTTCCCCTGTTTTCGAATCTCGCCGAATCGGATATCGAGGCGCTCCTCGGCGTCTTCACTCGGAAAGAGATGAAGAGCGGGGAGACGCTCTTCGAAGCGGGAGCCAGAGCCGACTCCCTGTACCTTCTCATGTCGGGAACCGTATCGCTGCGTCGCGATGGCGAGGAGGTGCTTCTGGCGCGCTCCCCAACGCCCCTTGGCGAGCTCGGCGCTCTCACGGGCGAAGACCGCAACCTGAGCGGCGTCGCGAATTCGGACATCGTCGTGCTCGCAGCACCCACGACGGCGCTTCAGAGTCTCTTCGAGAAAAGCGGTACCCTCGGGTACCACTTCCAAGTGAATCTGCTCCGTATCGCTGCGCGAAAGATTGCGCGAGACCGGAGACGCCTTCTGGAGATGCGCCAAAACATCGTCAGCACACAGAAGGCGATGAAAACCATGCGAGATGCGCTTCTCCAAAGCGAAGACAGCCCCCTGCATGCGCTGTTTTACGAAGAGCTCGATGCGCTCATCGAGCAAAACCGACGCATCCATTACATGGTCGAGCCGTCCCTGCTCGTTCCGACGGCTATCCAGCTTCCCGGCGGTGAGGTGCGTCGCGTCAAAGCCATCTCGAACGAATGGGTCCACTTCGTGAATCCACCCCCTGGACTCAAGGAGGGGACGGATACGTTAGCGCTCCTTTTGCTCGATGGAGAGCCGCTTCCCGTGAGCGGAAGAGTGGAGAGCGTCACCGAAGAGGAGGGGACCATCTTCCTGGACGAGTTGGTCGCGCCACTGCTCGAAAAGCTCACCGCGCACCTGACTCGCGCCCAGATGCTCGACGTCGTGCTTTGACGTAAGCACGTTCGCTCGTCCCATTTCGCATTCAACACGCCAGCGCCGAGGTCCGGACGAGGTAGCAGCACCCGTCATCTCGCTCGACGACGGGCGCCAAGCAGATGGGAGTGCTGTTGGGTGCGCACTGGCTGTGGCCAAAGACCACATCGGTGACGTCGGGACATTGAGTCGGCACGTCCGTTCCAGGCGCCCCTCCCTCGGCGCTGGCTGTTTTCAGGTGGATGTCGGAACATGGGTCAATGAGGTCGTCCAGGGTGACACACACGTAGGAGGTGGAGACCAGGGGCGCGTCCGGTGGCTGCTGCAAGCACTCCCTCTCTGGGTCGAACCGGCGAAACTCACAATTTTCGTCCGAGACCCAGAAGAAGTCGAACTCCTCAGGGGTCTCGGGATCCACCGGCTCCGCGGGCTCGTCGGCCCCGCCATATCCGCCTTCGGCAAGCGCTGAGGCACCGCCTGGGGCCCGCTGGTCGTCCCCGCAGCCGCTCGCGATGAGAAGGCAGAGAAACCCAACCGAAAGACCCGATGCGTCGAGGTGGTTCGGCCCATCATAGGCGCCACGCCGGGCGCCCCGTCTCGAACCTCCGAGGATCACGAGCTGGCTTTTTGGGACGGAAATTCGTGCAGTCAAAGGGCGCACTCAGGGCGCGCCACCATCTCTTCACCAAGCTGCACCAGAAGGTTTCTCAGCTCGATCAAAGCCGCCGGGGCGTCTTCGCATGTAGGGGTCCCACCACACTCCGAGCGAATCGTGATGGTCGCTCCATTGAGATCCATCGAGTAGGTACTCGCGTGGGCGTTTGCCTTCCCAAAGGTGATGGGAGCCACCTCGAACGCCGCAATCACGTCTGGGTGGGTAAGGGCCTCCTTGACGTCGGTCGGGGACACCTCCTCCGCGCAAGCGTCCACTTCGACGTCGCAATCGATGTCGGTCTGGGCGCCCGACGAATAGTCCCGCAAAAAGTGAATCGTCTCGCAGGCCGAGAAGGTCATGGTGTCCGTCTCGCCACCGAAAGGTCCGGTCCGGTTCCAGGTCAAATCATTGTCGTAGCAATAGCAGGAGCCGCCTCCGCCCTCGCCACCGAAGCCTCCGAGACCCTCGCCTCCGGAGCCCTCGCCTCCGCTACTGGAGCCGCCTGACGCATCACTTCCACCGCTCGACGTCTCCCCGCCGCTCGATGAGCCTCCCGAGGAGTTGCCCTCGCCGCCGCTTCCGGAGCCGCCGGACGCATGACTTCCCCCGCTCGCGCTCCCCCCACCACTGGACGCGCCCCCCGAGGTGTTGCCTTCGCCCCCGGAACCTTCCGGAGTTTCACCCTGGGGATCGTCCTTGGACGAACACGCACCCAAACCAATCACGACCGCTGCGCTCAGGACGAGTCCCATCCCTCTGCGCGCCCTTTTCATAGACCTTCGACCCAACATGGCCCAGCCTACTTTCCGTTCAAACAAGGAAGATTGCCGCCCCAAACGACCATCGTTTGCGTCGCAGCTTGGCGCAGTCATGAGCCCGGCCTCGGTCCCAGTCAAGCAACATTCATCGCCGTGTTGGGGAATGGGACGACGACATGATTTTGCCGCTACCGGGCACGCGGCGAACCGTCAGTCTCCCGGCCGCAAGAATTCCGCAATGCGGCCGCACAGCTTGGTTCGTGTCGGATCGTCCGTGGCGGGCATGTGGCGGCAGTCCTCGAGCAGCTCGACTGCCGCGTGCGGGATCAGCCGGCGAGCGCGCTCGAGGAGCGCCTGTCCGGGGAAGTTGATGTCGTCACTGGCTCCGAACACGAGCGTCGGGCGGTCGAAGTTGGCAAACTGCTCCGGGCGCGACAGGGGCGGAATGCGGATGTCCAGGTTGTAGTGCCGGAGCGCGTCTCGAAAGTAGTCCGTCCAGTCATCGTCCGGGACCGTCAGCTGTCCTCGCACGAATCTCCTGAGGCCCCCTTCGGAGCCGAACAAGCGAAACATGGTGATGGGAAGCGCGCCTTCGGTGATGCCCTGCCAGACCGGGCCTTTGACGATACCAGCGGGGACCATCAAAACGAGGCGGTCGATCCGTTCGGGTATGGTGGTGGCCACCTTCTGCGCGACGAACCCGCCCCAGCTCACTCCGTACACGTGGGCTCTTACGAGTCCGAGTTCGTCGAGCACGTCCTGCATCCAGAGACCGTAGTCGGGCCCGTCGAGCGAAAGACGCACATCGGCGCTCCTCACGCTCTGGCCGATCACGTCGACGACGTACACGCGAAACTGACTCAGAAGGGGCACGACTTCGCGGATTGCATGGGCCGAGCTGCCCATGGCGCCACTCAACAAAACGAGAGGGGGCGCGCTGTCCGGTCCCGCCACGAGCAGGTGCGTCGGTCCGAAACGTGTCGGAACGGTGCGCTCTTCGGCGGGAGGACCCGCTGCGCGGAACCGCTCATACGCCTGGGAAATGATCTGTTTCGATTCGTCGCTACGAAAAATGACCGATGCCATCGTGTTTCACCTTGCTGTTCGAGGAGCCGCCAAGGCGAGCTGTTGTCGGACGAGGGGAAGGAAGAGGGACCGTGGGTCCGGAACGGCGCCCTGCGCCCAGCTGACGAGCGCGAAGTAGTAGAAAGAAAACAGCGAGGCGGCGAAGAGCGCGGGGCTGACGCGCGCCGACAGCTCCTCCCGGGATTGGGCCTTTTGGAGGAGGAGCGTCGCGTGCTCGTGTACGGACTCGACCTGTTCGGTGAAGCGACCTTGCCAGGGAGGTTCGGCGAAGAGCGACTGCTTGAGCAGCGTCTTCGATAGGCGCGGATTCCTTTCGTAGTAGGCGAAGAAGGGCTCGAAGAGCGATAGAAGGCGCGCGTCCAGCTTGCCTCGATTGCCGGCACGCAAGCTCTGGCGAAGCGCCGTCTTCAAATCCTCATGCAGGGCAGCGTGCAGGAGATCCGGCTTGTCCTCGAAATGCAGAAGGACCGTCCCAGGCGCCACGCCGGCAGTGTCGGCGATGGCGCGGATGTTGGCGTCCTCGAAACCAAAGCGCTCAAAGTGCTCACGAGCCGCCTGCAGCACCTTTTGGCGCGTCTCCTCTTTCTGTTCGCTTCGGGACACCATGATGAACGCGTTCAGTGAACGTGTTCATTAAAAGGCCACCTGTCAAGTTCGGCTGCGAACCGCGGGGCTTTTGGGCTTTTCAGTCACTCGCCCGCTCGAAGTGGACTGTCACTCCCTCGACTCGGGCTCAGGCAACCTCGGACTCGCCATTACGGGTGCTCTGAAACTCGACCTGAGGGCGAAGCAGCACTTCGGGATGGATTCCCAATTTCTTGTTGAGGGTTTGGAGCATTCCTATCGTCAAGGGGCGCTTCGCGTTCATCACTTCACTCGCCCGAGATCTGGTAACACCGAGCACCTCTCCCAGCTGGGCCATCGTCATCTCTCGAGAATCGACCTCAAATCGGAGAGCTTCCAAAGGTGTAGGGAGCTGCATCGGAGCGCTCTTCTTCTCGTAGTCTTCAATGACGATCGTGAGCACCTCGAACTCGTCCGCTCGGGCCTGGCTCGTGAATTTTCCACCTTTCGGCCAGATCTTCTGAAGGCGTTCGAGCGCCGCCTTGTGGTCCTTCTTACTGTGGATCGGCTTGACTGCTGCCATGAGTTAGAGTTCCTCTACCTTGATTCTCTCGTATCGAGCGTGACTCCCGATGAATTTGACCCACATCGTCTGAGTCGGGAAATAGACTGTGACCACCAGGCGATAGTCATTGCGGAGAATGTTGAACTTCATTCCAAACACGAGCGGTAGCGAGCTTCGTACGCGACCGTGCATTCTGCACGACAACTCCCCAGATCTCCAAGATCTGACGCGCTCTGCTCGCACGCCTCGGCACAATCGAAGTAAACATCGTCGAATTCTCTAACGCACCGAAAAGGTCCCCCTTCCGCCGCGCAGGAGTCGTATTCAGCATCGCATCCTGCTGGACACTGATCGTCACCACAACCGACCAGGCATTCAGCGAACTGTAGATAGCAAGGGCATGTCAAACCACAGAGCGTCGAATCCTGCCGACAGTAGTACGCGGTCGTCTTGCAGCCCTCGATACAATCGTCGTCATTCACGTCCACACACGTAGCGACGCATGTGTCGGCAGTTTGGAGACAAGCAACGGACTCGTCCAAGACTCCGACAACACACTGCTCACATTCTAGGTTGCTATTAGACGGTCTCTCGCTGTTGTCGTCATCTTCGCCACCCCCACATCCAATGCCTCCAGATAGGACTGCCAACGAACAGACACAGAAACGAGCGAGATCAATGAATCCCCACGATATCTTCTTCATTTCCTCAACCTCTCTTCGACCAACGCACGGTTCTGTGGAACGGTGTTCTTTAGATTCGTGGAAAGCATGGGCACAAAACGTTTGTCAGCACCCAAAATCGTATCAATCGCTAGTAGGGCTGAGACTGCAGAACACGACCCTTATTCAACTTGGCCTCGAGCAGTGACGCTCGTCGCTCCTCATCCCGGTCGAGGGTGACCCTTGCCGAAGAAGCCCGTGCTAGCATATTCACATGACCTTCCGACAGGCATCGGTAGCTGCACTTTCGACCTTTCTTGCATCAGGACTCGCAGCCTGCACTCGAGACAAAGACGAAAAGCTTGCACAGTTCATCGAGGAGCGCGCTTCCGCAATTTGCGAGGCAAATTTTCGATGCTGCGGCTCGGAACACCTGAGGACCGATAGCGTTGAGGAGTGCATGGACCACGCGCAGTGGCCCCCAACCACCGCAGTCGAGGAAGGTGACCTGACGATCGACTACGAGCGCGCGAGCGAGTGCTTCGCCCGGGTTCGCGACATGTCCTGCGACGAGTGGCAGAGTGCCCTGGAGGGAAACACCCCGCCCGAATGCGATGGCCTGATGGAAGGCCGAGCCAACGGCGAGTCCTGCGATTCGCCCTATGAATGCACCTCAGGGCACTGCAGAAAATCAAACCCGAACGCGCCCTCGCTCAGCTCCTCCTCAGTACCCGGAGTCTGCGCAGCTCTGGGGAAAGAGGGCGAATTTTGCATTCTGCAGGAGTATAGTTGCGAGCTGGGCCTAGGTTGCCGCGGCCTGACAACCGGGGCCAGCTGCATGCCCTATCCCATGGGCGGGGACTCCGGGTGTGAGGGGACCCTAGACTGCCGCGGTGGCCCCTGCGAATCCGGAGTTTGTCCCGAGATCTGCTACGGCTTCCCAGTCTACCCCACCATTCTCGGAGCCTCTTGGTAGCGGGTCGTCAAGGCGCGGAATAGCTCAAGGACTTGCTCGTCCGGCAGTACCGGAGCCGTTCCTCGCTTCGAATCGTTTGGATTCGCTCGGTGCCGCGCGGCCTTGCTCGAGTAGGACAAGCGAACTTGCCCCGCCTCGAGCTGGCCAAACGAAGGGACCAGTCGGAGTGCCCCAAACATCCCCAGCAAAAAGAGAAAACGGCGACTCTCCTTCGGAAAGTCGCCGTCTCTCATCTCGAATCGTTGCGCGCTCGGAGCGCGCCACGCCTCACTCGGCCGCTTGCGCTGCCGGCTCTCGCTTCGGGGGCGTCAGATCGATCGACGCGATGAAGTCGGCGATCGTCGTCTCCTTCTGATCACCGGAATCGCGATCGCGCACGTTGATTGTGCCCGCCTCGACTTCTTTCTCGCCGACGATAATGGCAAACGGGATTTTCTTGAGGCTCGACTCGCGGATCTTGTAGCCGACGCGGTCGTCGGACAGATTCGCGTGGACGCGCATCCCGGCGTCGAGGAGCTCATTGGTCACCTTCTTGGCGTACTCTTCGAACTTCTCGCTCACTGGGATCACCTCGACCTGTACCGGAGCGAGCCACAAGGGGAACGCGCCGGCGAAGTTTTCGATGATGATGCCGAGGAAGCGCTCCAGGCTGCCGTAACAAGCGCGGTGGATCATCACCGGCGTGTGCTTTTCGCCATCTTTGCCGACGTACGTCAGACCGAAGCGCTCGGGCATCGAGAAATCGAGCTGAATCGTCCCGCACTGCCAGCTTCGCTTCAAAACGTCGCGGATGTGAAAGTCGATCTTCGGCCCGTAGAACGCGCCGTCTCCCGGGTTGATGACGTAGGGGATCCCCTTTTCATCGAGGGCATCCTTGAGCGCCTTTTCTGCACCGACCAGGCATTCAGCGAACTGTAGATAGCAAGGGCATGTCAAACCACAGAGCGTCGAATCCTGCCGACAGTAGTACGCGGTCGTCTTGCAGCCCTCGATACAATCGTCGTCATTCACGTCCACACACGTAGCGACGCATGTGTCGGCAGTTTGGAGACAAGCAACGGACTCGTCCAAGACTCCGACAACACACTGCTCACATTCTAGGTTGCTATTAGACGGTCTCTCGCTGTTGTCGTCATCTTCGCCACCCCCACATCCAATGCCTCCAGATAGGACTGCCAACGAACAGACACAGAAACGAGCGAGATCAATGAATCCCCACGATATCTTCTTCATTTCCTCAACCTCTCTTCGACCAACGCACGGTTCTGTGGAACGGTGTTCTTTAGATTCGTGGAAAGCATGGGCACAAAACGTTTGTCAGCACCCAAAATCGTATCAATCGCTAGTAGGGCTGAGACTGCAGAACACGACCCTTATTCAACTTGGCCTCGAGCAGTGACGCTCGTCGCTCCTCATCCCGGTCGAGGGTGACCCTTGCCGAAGAAGCCCGTGCTAGCATATTCACATGACCTTCCGACAGGCATCGGTAGCTGCACTTTCGACCTTTCTTGCATCAGGACTCGCAGCCTGCACTCGAGACAAAGACGAAAAGCTTGCACAGTTCATCGAGGAGCGCGCTTCCGCAATTTGCGAGGCAAATTTTCGATGCTGCGGCTCGGAACACCTGAGGACCGATAGCGTTGAGGAGTGCATGGACCACGCGCAGTGGCCCCCAACCACCGCAGTCGAGGAAGGTGACCTGACGATCGACTACGAGCGCGCGAGCGAGTGCTTCGCCCGGGTTCGCGACATGTCCTGCGACGAGTGGCAGAGTGCCCTGGAGGGAAACACCCCGCCCGAATGCGATGGCCTGATGGAAGGCCGAGCCAACGGCGAGTCCTGCGATTCGCCCTATGAATGCACCTCAGGGCACTGCAGAAAATCAAACCCGAACGCGCCCTCGCTCAGCTCCTCCTCAGTACCCGGAGTCTGCGCAGCTCTGGGGAAAGAGGGCGAATTTTGCATTCTGCAGGAGTATAGTTGCGAGCTGGGCCTAGGTTGCCGCGGCCTGACAACCGGGGCCAGCTGCATGCCCTATCCCATGGGCGGGGACTCCGGGTGTGAGGGGACCCTAGACTGCCGCGGTGGCCCCTGCGAATCCGGAGTTTGTCCCGAGATCTGCTACGGCTTCCCAGTCTACCCCACCATTCTCGGAGCCTCTTGGTAGCGGGTCGTCAAGGCGCGGAATAGCTCAAGGACTTGCTCGTCCGGCAGTACCGGAGCCGTTCCTCGCTTCGAATCGTTTGGATTCGCTCGGTGCCGCGCGGCCTTGCTCGAGTAGGACAAGCGAACTTGCCCCGCCTCGAGCTGGCCAAACGAAGGGACCAGTCGGAGTGCCCCAAACATCCCCAGCAAAAAGAGAAAACGGCGACTCTCCTTCGGAAAGTCGCCGTCTCTCATCTCGAATCGTTGCGCGCTCGGAGCGCGCCACGCCTCACTCGGCCGCTTGCGCTGCCGGCTCTCGCTTCGGGGGCGTCAGATCGATCGACGCGATGAAGTCGGCGATCGTCGTCTCCTTCTGATCACCGGAATCGCGATCGCGCACGTTGATTGTGCCCGCCTCGACTTCTTTCTCGCCGACGATAATGGCAAACGGGATTTTCTTGAGGCTCGACTCGCGGATCTTGTAGCCGACGCGGTCGTCGGACAGATTCGCGTGGACGCGCATCCCGGCGTCGAGGAGCTCATTGGTCACCTTCTTGGCGTACTCTTCGAACTTCTCGCTCACTGGGATCACCTCGACCTGTACCGGAGCGAGCCACAAGGGGAACGCGCCGGCGAAGTTTTCGATGATGATGCCGAGGAAGCGCTCCAGGCTGCCGTAACAAGCGCGGTGGATCATCACCGGCGTGTGCTTTTCGCCATCTTTGCCGACGTACGTCAGACCGAAGCGCTCGGGCATCGAGAAATCGAGCTGAATCGTCCCGCACTGCCAGCTTCGCTTCAAAACGTCGCGGATGTGAAAGTCGATCTTCGGCCCGTAGAACGCGCCGTCTCCCGGGTTGATGACGTAGGGGATCCCCTTTTCATCGAGGGCATCCTTGAGCGCCTTTTCTGCCGTTTCCCACATCTGATCCGAGCCGATGCTCTTCTCGGGGCGCGTGGAAAGCTCGATTCTGACGTCGTTCAAATCGAACGCCGCGTACACCTCGGCGAAAAAATCGATGAGCATCTGCACTTCGGCGCCGATTTGCTCCGGCGTACAGAAATGATGCGCGTCGTCCTGCGTGAATGCCTGCACCCGGAAGAGCCCGTGGCGCACGCCGCTCATCTCACGACGATGCACGAGACCCATCTCGGCGAAGCGCAGCGGGAACTCGTTGTGGCTGTGCTGGTGGCTCTTGTAGAGCATGCAGTGGCCGGGGCAGTTCATCGGCTTGACCGCCATCGGGCGTTCTTCGACGATGTCTTCGCGGATCACCTCGGGGTTTTCCTCGTCACGCAGCTTGAGCTTCGTGAAGAACATGTTCTCGAGGTAATTGTCGTAGTGACCCGATTTGTGCCAAAGCTGCTCGCTGAGGACGAGGGGCGTCTTGACCTCCGTGTAGCCGCGGCGGGACAGCTGATCGCGCATGTAGCCGGCGAGCGTGTTGAAGAGCACCGTGCCGTTCGGGTGAAAGAACGGAAAGCCGGGCGCGTCCTCGAGGAACGTGAAGAGATCGAGCTTTTCCCCCAGCACCCGGTGGTCGCGCTTCTTCGCTTCTTCGAGCGCGTGGAGATAATCGGCGAGCTCTTCCTTCGTAAAGAACGCCGTGCCGTAGACACGCACGAGCTGTTCGCGCGCGGCATCGGCGCGCCAATAAGCGCCCGAAACCTTCGTCAACTTGACGTTCTTGAGCAGGCTCGTGCTCGGCACGTGCGGTCCGCGACACAGGTCGATGAACTCGCCGTGCTTGTAAAAGCTCATCTCATCGCCGCGCTCTTTGATGCCTTCGATGAGCTCGGCTTTGAACTTGTTCTTGCCGCCGTCGATGGCGCGGTACTTGGCGAAGATCTCGTCGT
>CBFGUR010000081.1:0-16208 GCA_965652275.1 uncultured Polyangiaceae bacterium
CCATTGGTTCGAAATCGACGACGCGATCTCGACCGTTCCCATTGGTTCGAAATCGCTTATGCGATTTCGAACTTGCCAGTCGCGCCGAGATCCGAAAATGCCTGAACGAGGCGAGCGGTCATGCCCTTTTCGCCGAGGTGCGTCCAGCCGCGCGGATCGATGTACTTCTTGTTGGGCTTGTCATCGCCCTCGGGGTTTCCGATCTGGGACTTCAGGTACGCGTCCTTCGCGTCCATGTAGTCCTTGATGGGCTTCGTGAACGCCCACTGGGTGTCGGTGTCGATGTTCATCTTGATGACGCCGTAGGAAACAGCCTCTGCGATCTCTTCCGGGGTCGAACCGCTACCACCGTGGAACACGAAGTCGACGGGCTGCTCGCCCGTCTTGCGCTCGGCCTTGATGTGGGACTGGCTGTCGCGCAGGATCTTCGGGGTGAGCTTCACGTTGCCGGGCTTGTACACGCCATGGGTGTTGCCGAACGAAGCAGCGCAAGTGAAGTGGCCGAGGTCGTTGAGCTTGTCGTAAGCTTCGAGGACCTCCGAAGGCTGCGTGTAGAGCTTGCTGTGGTCCACGCCACTGTTGTCGACGCCGTCTTCTTCACCGCCGGTCACGCCCAGCTCGATCTCGAGCGCCATGCCGATCTTGTTCATGCGCGTGAGGTACTTCTGGCAGATTTCGAGGTTCTCGCTGAGGCTCTCCTCGGAGAGGTCGAGCATGTGCGAGCTGAAGAGCGGCTGACCGTTGGCCTTGTAGTAGGCTTCGCCAGCGTCGAGCAGACCGTCGATCCAGGGGAGGAGCTTCTTGGCAGCGTGGTCCGTGTGGATGATGACGGGAACGCCGTAGCTCTCGGCCATCAGCCGCACATGGTGCGCTCCGGCGATACCACCAGCGATAGCGGCCTTCTCGCCCTCGTTGCTCAGGAACTTGCCGCCGTAGAAATGGGCGCCGCCGTTGGAGAGCTGGATGATGATGGGACAGCCGGCTTCCTTGGCTGCCTGCAGCGCTGCATTGGCGCTGTGCGAGCCAATGACGTTCACGGCGGGGAGGGCCGCATTCACGGTCTTCATCTGAGCGAAGAGCTCCTTGAGGGCTCCACCGTAAATCACGCCAGGCTTCAGCTTAATCTTGCTCATTGTCTTTATCTCTTTGGTTTTCGTTGGGGGGTTTCAGAAGGGGCGACGACGCGCGTCGTGCCTCTGGGAAGGACAGCCGAAGCCGAGGCACGCGTGACGGAGCGATTCATCCGTGACGGCGCGCCGCAGGGCGGCTTCTTTGGCGAAGAATTAGCAACAAATGGGGCACCTCGCGAGGGCCTTTCTCGCGGCCCCGCACCCGCTCCGCTTCCATGAAAAATCCGGTATATTTGTGGCGTTTTTGGCGTCGACACCCGGGCGAAACGGACGAAACGCAAAGGAGCCAGTGCCTCACGCTCGGGCCGCACTCTCTCGCCCTACTGGAACCAGCCGAGTTCGATGTGCACGGTGCCCTCGAAGCGACGTCGATTCGCGTCCTCGCACTGGCGCTCCGTATCGCACCTGAGTCGATTCCCAGGAACGAACCCGGTTCCAACGGGATAACGCAAACCCAACGTCGGACCAAACCCGAGAGCAAAATTTCCGAACACCCACCTGTAGCCGAATTCACCGAAGGGAGAGACGGAATGGAGCGTCTGGCTGACCGCTGTCCGTACGCGATCGGCGACGCGAATGGCGGAATAATCGATACCACCTCCGTAATAAAAGCCGCGCAGGTTGCCCGACCACGCTTCGTAGTGCCGGGCGGCGACGCTTCCCCCGACCCCCCACTCGAACTCTTGAAACTCGTTCTCCTGGAAGACCGCGTGACTCATGAGACCCGAGTTCAAAAGCCTCGCACGCACCAAGAACGATGTCTCGTATCCGTACTCGACCCCGAGTGCGACGCCGAATCCGATGATGCCCCCCACATCCGCAAAGAGCAGCCCGTTTTTGTCCGCGGATTTCGCCCCGGCCAGCCGCTGACGGTCCGCCTCGGTCAGGATCATCTCCTCGGGCGGGGGGAGCGGCTGACACGACCCCGCGGCGGTACAATACGTTCCCTCTCGGCATCCCGTTCGACACATTTCGACGCAGCGATGTTCGATGCAGGCTTCATACTCCGAACACACCACCGGACAGCCACCCGGTTCGTCGCCACTCTCCCATTCATCTTCGCTCGACTCCTGAGCAAAGCAGAGGCTCTGAAGGAGGAGTACGCACAAGAGGACGAGAAGGGACATCGACTGCTTCATCACCGACCTCTCCCTTCCTCGGAGTCATCCCCCGCCCCTCGAGGGAGGGGTAGACCTGCCTTCGCGGCGCGTGCCCCGATGGCGCGGATGCTGAGGCTCCCCGAGACGACGAGGCTGAGCCCCCACTCTCGTTGGGGAAGCGTGACGAACTTGGGTTCCTGAAGGGTCGCATCCGCCATCAGAATCGAACCTTTGGAATACTGCCCCCGTACTCCGAGTAGAAGTCGTCCCGACTGACCGTAGGAGGTCACTCCGACGGCAGCATGGATCGAGTCCTTCTGTTGCCGGAAGAGCACTTCGTTCGGGAGCGACGACTGACGTGGGTGAAGACCCGAAAAATCCGTCTGGAGCCCCGCGACGAGTGAGAAGTTCCTCTCCAGGAAGTACTCCGTTCCCAGGCTGAGGTTCGTCACGGCAGCGCCCGGCTCGACCAAGCTCGCGCGCACGCTCGTCCCCACGCCGCTCGTTTCCTCTTGCAGGACTCCCGACCCCTGCACGGACGTCACCGTGCGGTCGAAGTTGGCGCGTGCGAGTTGCCTCTGGGGTCCGTAGAACGCGCCGTCGGCCTCCACGATCAAGCGCGGCCAGGAAAACGCGAGCCCGAGTCTCAGACTGCCGGGGTGATTGTAGCGAAAATCACCATGATCTTGGGTGAGCGTGTGGGGGAGCCCCCCGGTCGACGACGCGCTTGCGACTCCGATGTATCGACCGAAGATGTGCTGCGACGGAGTCGTGAGCGCCGCGCCCAACGTCACGTGCCGGGAAAGATAGGACGTCAATCCAATGGTCACGCTCGTGTCCCAGCTCCACGCGTTGGTCGAGCGCGTCACGGTCGCAAGACGTCCGGTGTTGCCCTCCGACGAAAAGGCGCTCGCCTCGGTCGTGTCGCGCAGGCGGGCGTTGTCCGTACGGAACGTCACCCCGATGCTCGTATCGTCCGTCAGCTCCAGGCCCCAGCTCGCTGCCATGGTGCTTCGCACGAACTTCATTTGCGTAGAATGGCCGGTGGCATTCACTCCATCGTCGGTGACGGAGGTGCGATTGCGAGTGAAGTCGAACTCCTCACGCTCAGTCGCTGCGGCGCAAACGGCATATTTGTGGCGGCTCTTTCCGCTGTATTCGTCCTTCGGCGCCCCATCGAGAAAGAGGCAAAACGTGTTGGGAATGATGCGCAGACGGAACTTGCTGACGTCGGCGGCCTCGAGCCCGAGTCGATCCGTCGCGTCGAGCGACGACACCATCGTTCGGTTCCGCATTTGGACGGCAAACGTCGAAAACGAAAACGACTGACCAGGGATGCGTGTAATCCCGGAAGGATTCACGAAGGCGGTCGCCTCGTCTTCACCCGTCGCAACGACCGCGCCCCCCATCATGGCCGTTCGTCCCCCGAGCTGCGCCCCCTCGTAATTCGCCTGAGCAAACGCCCGCGACGGACACAGAAGCAAAAGCGCCGCGACGATTCCGATTCCGGAATCCCGGACCGCTTTCGCTTTGCGCTCACTCATCTGACCTCGGCAGTAGACCAGATGCTTGGTCGCCATATCAAGGCGCGGGAATGCTTTTACAGCCCGTTTTGTCGGACAAAGAACGCAATGATGCAAGCAAGCAGCGTCAAGGTCATTGAAAATCCCTAGAGCACCCTACACGCTGCGGGTGCGGCCCAGTCTTCGCAGACTCGAGCCCCATGAGGGTCACGTCGGTCGCAACCTCCTGGAGAGCGGAACCCGAACGTTTGAGCGTCCCGGAACGCGCTTGCAGGTCGAGGGCCGAGGACGGAAGCCCGACGAACGTGACCTCGGCGAGCGTGAGCAGCTCGACCATGGTTGCGCTCCTGAGACTCCCCTTCAAGAAAGCGCCACCGTCATCGATCGTAGTCGCCAGATAGCGCATCTGCTCCTTCATCATCCCAAGCGCAGAACGAGCGGGATAGCCCTCGGAAAGTGCCAGTGAGAGCTCTCGAAGATGTTCCAAGACGAGAGCTCCATCCGGATGCAGCGGAGGCGTATCCGCGTTCAGAGCCTCGATCTGACGAAAGATCCAGGGATTGCGTAGCACCGGTCGCCCGAGCATGACGGCGTGGCAGCCAGTTTCCCGGCGCATTCGCTGGGCATCCTCCGCGTACCAGATGTCACCGTTTCCTACGACTGGAATGGAGAGTTCCTCGACCAAGCGTTTGATCATTCGCCAGTCCGCGACGCCTTCGTAGAAGTCGACGCGCCGACGCGGATGAACCGCAATGTAGTCGGCTCCCGCTTCCTGCACCGCCCGAGCTATGGTCAGCACCGTCGAAGCATCATCGTACCCGGCGCGGATTTTCGCCGACAGCGGTAGCGTCGTGCTCTTTCGCATCGCCTGAAGGACTCGCGACAAGAGCGCCACGTCCTTCAGCATGGCCGAGCCCACGCCCTTTCGCACGGCGCGGGGCGCGGGGCAACCGAGGTTGATGTCCACGACGTCGGCGCCAGCGTCGGTCACCATCCGCGTCGCTTCCGCCATCTGCTGGATGTGATTGCCCATGACTTGGACGCTGAGCGCTCCCATCGAGGGCCGCACGACGTGCTTTTGGAGAATCGAACGGCCCATCGGGTTCGCGGTGACACGCACGAACTCGGTGCAAACCACACCCACCCCGCCCCGCCGTGCGATGAGCTCGCGCAAGATGGGATGAGTCACTCCCTCCATCGGCGCAAAGAGCGTTCGAGGAGTGAACGGGAATTCGACGGAGCTCACCGCTCTTACTTCTTGTCCCGTCCGTACTTCGGATTCTCGACGGGTCGCGTGGCGTCGTGATGGCGCTGCCCAGCCTGCTCCGAGGGGGTCATTCCGAGCTCGTCGTGCATCATGTCCTGGCGACCTTGCAGCTCACCCGAGCGCTGTTGGGTCTCTTCCGGGACGAGTTTTTCGTCTTGATGCTCTGGTGGCTTTCGCGAGCCACCGCAGGAGGCGACAAGGAGAGCCCCGCAAAACAGGACGAGAGGCGGACGGGAAGCCATGACGGTCAAAGGTTGAATCATCGCGGAAGGCCCGTCAAACGGAAGCGTAAAGGGCTTTTGAACGACGAGCGCAGGATTTTCCAGCCGAAAATGAGAAAAGCCGCCCCCTCGGGACGGCTTTTCAACGGGCGCCATGACACACGAGGTGCCTGCCCCTTTTTTGAGCGATCAGAGGCTCTTTGCGTTGTCCTTGAGGTAAGAAGCGACGCCGTCGGGGGTGTCCTTCATGCCTTTGTCGCCCTTGTTCCAGCCGGCGGGACAAACCTCGCCGTGCTCTTCGTGGAACTGAAGCGCGTCCACCATGCGAATCATTTCGTCGATGTTGCGACCGAGGGGGAGGTTGTTCACCACCTGGTGCTGCACGACGCCCGACTTGTCGATGAGGAACGAGCCGCGGAAAGCAACGCTGCCGTTGGGCAGCTCGACGTCGTAGGCGCGACAGATCTCGTGAGACATGTCCGCGACGAGCGTGTAGCCCACCGGGCCAATGCCACCGTCATCGATCTTCGTGTTTCGCCAAGCGTTGTGCGTGAAATGCGAGTCGATGGATACACCGATGACCTCGACGTTCCGCTTCTTGAACTCCTCGAGACGGTGATCGAACGCGATGAGCTCTGACGGGCACACGAAGGTGAAATCGAGGGGGTAGAAGAAGACGACTGCGTACTTCCCCTTGATCGCCTCGGAAAGGGTGAAGCTGTCGACGATTTCACCGTTCCCCAGAACTGCAGGTGCAGTGAAATCCGGTGCCTGACGACTGACCAATACGCCCATGTTGTTTTTCCTTCCTTGTTTCTTTCATAGTGCGTGCCCTGCTTCGGTTTCGAAAGCAGGAGCCGCGAGGTTAAAGGGACAATCCGGCGAGCGAAGATGCCACCAGGGCCGCCCCAGAATCGAGACTATTCGGACCGGCGGTTGCCGCGTACGACGAACCGGCGATCCGGCCATACGCGGCATTTCTCGAGGACGCGCGGCAGCCGCACCCGAGCGGCGGCTGGGTGTTCGGCGAGGGCCAAGCTCGTGGACGAAAGGTCCGTCACGCGGCGCAGACTAGGTTCAGAATCAGACGGAGTCTAGAGCGCGTCCGAGCAACAGATTTATCAGAAGATGACGCGTTCACAGCCGAAATGTCGCAAACTGGGCGCCCGCTGCTCTCGGAGTCGGTCGAAATGCGGCTCGATCTGCTAAACACAGCGCCGAACCCAACTCGCGCTAGGACTCGGCCCCGAGGACCGGCCCGCCCACATCGGCTCGTCATGTCTCGTCCCATCTCCAACATCTACCAAGACCCTCTCGATGCCATCTGGATCGAAGCGGCACGAAGAATGGGGGTCACGGTACGGCGCGGGCCCGACAGCTACGCCACCACGGACGGCGCCGGTACTCTGACCCTCACGGATCCGAGCGGGATGGACCCGGACGACTGCTTGGCACAAATGATCCTGCACGAGATCTGCCACTGGCTCGTCCAAGGGCCGCAAAGCATCGGCTGGGTCGACTGGGGCCTGGACAACGAGGGCACGTCCCACACCCAGCTCGAACACGCGTGTCTCCGAGTCCAGGCGGCGCTGCTCGCCCCGCTGGGGCTGCGCCAAACGCTGGCACCCACCACCGACTTTCGTGCCTACTACGACGCCCTTCCCGAAAATCCTTTCGAAGAACGATCCGAGGAGGAACGAGAGAGCATCACCCGCGCCCGCGCGGCGCTGGCACGACGCAATCGCCGACCTTGGCGCAAGCACCTGGACGCGGCTCTCGAAACTACCGCCGAGATTCTTCACGTGACTCGGGCAGCCCTCGGCGAAGCCTCGGTGGGCTCCGCGACTCTGCTTCATACGGTCGCGCCGCGACGGGACGTCCACCCGTTGGGGTTTCCGATTCCTGCAGGAGAAACACGCAGCTGCAATGACTGCGCGTGGTCCTACGTCGGAGGGCGAGGTAAGAAGCTGCGCTGTCGCCAAGCCGACGGGAAGGGTCTCGAACGAGGGAGCACCGCCTGCGAGCGCTTCGAGCCGAGCTTCGACTGCCTGGGGTGCGGGGCGTGCTGTAGAGAGGCCTACGACACAGTCGAGGTGTCGGCGCGTGATCCGGTAAGGAAGCTCCACCTGGATCTGCTCGTACCTCGCTCGGGCGGCTACGACGTCAAGCGCTCCGGTTCGCGCTGCGCATGCCTGCGCGGGGGGATCGAACTCGCTGCACCGAGCCCGACCATCGATGGTGGAACCGCGAGCGCCGACGAGGGCACCAACGTGCCTCCGCGCGCGATGCCTGGAGGCGCTCCGTTCACGTGCAGCATCTACGAGACGCGTCCCCGAACTTGCCGGGATTTCACGATCTTCAGCGAGCACTGTCTCAGCGCTCGACGAACGGTCGGGCTCAGCCGCTAGCGGCTCGTCAGCTCGAATTGGAGGCTTGAAGCGCTCGCTCCCGCAGCTCTCTCCGCCCAATGACGCCCGCCTTGTCGTAACAGGAGTCGAGTAGCGACTGAGTTTCGATGATGTCATTTCCGGTGTTGGGGGGCGCCTGACCGGTGCGAAGCGCCCGGACGAAGGCTCGCAGCTGACCGCCGTAGGTCGTGGGCCCTTCGGGGAGAAAACGCTCCTCTTTCGAAGCTCGAATCACACTCAAATACGAGCCGAAAATGCCCAGTGGGTTTTCGAAGTGGAGGACGAAGTCGGCCAAGGAAAGCCGAACGTACGCTCGAAATGGCGTCCCGTCGCGCATCTCACAGGCGAATTGGATCCGAGAGTCCGGATGAACGGCACCCTCGAACCCCATCTCGACCTCAGCGGCGAGGTCGACACCGGGCTGCCCCTCGACGATCTCCGACGTCCGAACGTAGGGCACGCCTGCGGCAGCTCGACCGCAAAGGCTCCGAACGAGCCAGACGCACCAGTTGATGGTGTAACAGCCGAAGTCCATCAAGACCCCGGGACCGAGCAGCGGGTTGAGACGGATGTCGCCCGGGTTGTTGAGCGAGCCGAAGAACCGAGCTTCGACCTCGAACACCGAATCACTCAGCTCGAGCCCACTCAGGACTTCTTCCACACGCGCTGCCAGCGGATGAAATCGTGTGTGGTGCGCCTCCATCAAGAGAAGTTGCTTGTCGCGAGCGAGCCGAACGAGTCGCCTGGCTTCGTCTGCATGCAAGCCAAACGGCTTCTCACACAGAACGTGTTTGCCGTTTTGCAACGCTCGCTCCGACCAAGGGGCGTGTCCGGAGGCAGGCAACGCATTGTAGATGACGTCGATGTCCGGATCGCAAATCAGCTCCTCGTAGCTCCCGAAGGCGCGCGGGATCTCGTGCTGTTGCGCGAAGGTCTCCGCGCGAGCCAAGTCGCGAGCCGCAACGGCGCTCACCTCCACCAGGTCATGCGCTTCGTCGACGAGAGCGCCGCGCACGATACGAGAGGCCCCCAGAACCCCGAGCCGCGGGAGCCGACGCGACAGAGTCCTGATCTTGCCAATCTCCGGCTCGCTCACTGAGAAAGCTCCCGCGAAAGAGCGCCGCGAACGACCTCGAAGCGAGCATGGAGTTCTGCCACCAAGTCGCTTGCGTGGGACAGGTCCCCAACGTCGGCCTCTCGCTGCAACGTTTCGGCGAGCTTCGCCATGCGCGGCGCGTCGATTGCCAGACAGCTACCCTTCAGTTTGTGCGCGTGAGCCCGCACCTCAGGGGCTACCGCACGGATCTGCGCATCTCGGAGTTCGTCGAGCTGCCCGGGCACGTGTTTGAGGAAAAGCTCCATGAGCTTGTTCGAGCGGCGCACACCCGGGGTGAGATCGGGCTCGCGCAGCGGGCCGTCGGAATGCCTGCCGTCGGGAGGTGGATACGCTTTCATGATGCGCACCATGTCATCCCGGGTAAACGGTTTGGCGACGAAGTCATCCATCCCCGACGAAAGTGCCTTCGCCTTGTCCGCTTCGTCGGTGTGCCCCGTGAGCGCCACGATGGGAGTCCGCTGCACCCCTCGAGCCTCCTCATGGTGGCGAATCTTTTGCGTGCACGTGAACCCGTCCATGAGGGGCATTTGGCAGTCCATGAGGATGAGTCGATACGCACCGTTCTTGGCCTTTTCGAGACCCTCGACACCATCGGAGGCCAGCTCGACCACGTAGCCCCCTGCTTCGAGCTCTTCGGCGACGACGACCTGCGTAATCTGGTCGTCGTCGATGATCAGGATGGGTCTTTTTTCTGACATATTCCCCCGCGGACTTAGATTTACCGGGAGTCGGCCGTTACTCAAGGTGTGGCCCATTGCGAGACGGGGCCGCTTGGGTAACTATTAATGACGGAGGGGCAGACGGCGACTTACCGAGCTGCACCCGACAAGAAGATGCGAGCCCTGATCATAGACGACGACGACATTGCGCGCGAGCTTCTCCGAAGCACGCTAGAGGACGCAAAGTTGGACGTCTTCGAGCTACCCTCCCCGATTGGTGCCACGAAGAAGATCATTGATGAAGGCATCAACGTGGTCGTCCTCGACGTCATGATGCCCGAGGTCAGCGGCGACAAGCTAGCCCGATTGCTTCGGGGGAATCCCAAGATGGGGCGGGTGGGAATCGTCCTCGTTTCGAGCCTGCCCCCAGAGGAGCTCCGCAAGCTGCAGCGGGAGTCCGGAGCCGATGCCATCGTCGAAAAGGCGCGCATCCGCGTGGACCTGGTGCGGGCTGTGGAACGAGCCTCCAAGCACTCTCGTAAGTAGCACGTGAAGTTGGCACCCGCCTTGCGATGGCGGGGGTATGGCTGACCTACTCAAGCGAATCTTCCGAGTTTTTTTGGCTCCCCCCCGCCATGGCGTGGATGAGCCGACACAGTCCGCGTGGCCGACAGCACACGCGACGCCGTCAGCGGGTCACGCGGACCCGTCTCGATTCATTCTCGGCCTCTTGATCTCGATCGCCGTGCTCCTGGTCCCGGCTTCGGTGCTAGCTCAGGAAATCGCGGGGCCGATGTTGATCGCGCGCTCGGAGGACGGAGCTTCGGCTGCTCTTCCACTCGTCTCCGAAAGGATCACCGTCGACATCGACCAGGGCCACGCAACGACCGAGTTTTTTCACACGTTCCAGAACGAAACGAGCGACGTCATGGAGGGTCGCTATCAGATCAGCCTTGGCGCCGTAGCGACCGCTACGGGCTTTTCCTACTGGAACGGTGAGCAGCGCATCGTGGGGGAGATCTTCGAAAAGGAGGCTGCGCAGATGGTCTACGAGACGGTGACCGGCGCCGGGCGCGACCCCGGTCTCCTCGAGCAGATCGGAGAAGGGACGTTCGCCTTCCGCGTCGCGCCCATCGTCGCTGGCGAGAAGAAGCGCGTCCAAGTCGAAACGGCTCAATGGCTGCGGCAAACCGAAGACCAAATCGAATACCGCGCGCCTTTGGGACTCAGCGGCAAAGGTGCTGTGATCACGCTGAAAGACTCCCGTCCGATCCAGAAGGTCTGGTCTCCGACCCATCACATCTCCATCGAAAAGAAGGGGAGCACACGCCGAATCCGCGTGGGTGATCCGGGCGGTAAGTCTCGCACCCTAGTCCTGCGATACAGCATCGAGGAGACCCCGTTCGCGCTCTCGACCATGGTCCACAGGACGAAGGGGCACGACGCCTACGCCGTCGTCAGCATTGCGACTCCAAAAGGCCTGAGCAACAAACCCGCTCCCCGAGACGTCACGATCGTGGTGGATCGTTCTGGCTCGATGAGCGGCGAGCCTCTCGAGGCAGCTCGTCGAGCGACCGAAGGAGTCATCGCTCGACTCGACGGAAACGATTACGTGAACGTGGTATCTTTCGACGACGGTGCCGACTCTCTGTTCTCGGAGCCTCGCCAGGTGGCAAAGGTCCGGGATCAGGCCAAGTCCTTCGTAAGCAACATCGTCTCGGGGGGAGGGACCGATCTGGCATTGGCCCTGAAGGAGTCGCTCACGCGACAAAAGTCGAGCGGACGCACGCAAGTGATCCTTTTCTTGACCGACGGCCAATCGGACTCGAAACGTGCCCTCGAGGAAGCGGCAAGGGCCCCGAGCTCGGTTCGGCTCTACACGGTGGGGATCGGCGCAGGGGTGGATCGCGCGCTCCTCTCGCGCTTGGCGCGCGAAAATCGGGGAAGATTCACCTACGTCGCCGACCAAGCCAACCTAGAGCGGGACGTGGACCAGCTCTTTTCGAGAATCGAGGCACCCTCCCTGTCGAATCTCCAGCTCAATGTGGAGGGCGCCACGATGAAGCGCGTGTATCCGCGCCTCGCGCCGGATCTGTTCGGGAAAGATCAGCTCACGTTTGCGATGCGCATGACGCCCCGTAAGGGCAACACGACCGCGCGGGTTACGATCAAAGCAAAGCAGAACGGAACCACACGGGTCTTCGAAAAGCAGATCAGTCTCGCGCCCCAAGAGCGCCCCTGGGTGGGCCGCATGTGGGGACAGAACCGCGTGGACGACCTCCTCGAGCAAATCTCGTTGAGTGGCGAAACCCCTGAGCTCAAGAACGAGACCATCGAGCTGGCCCTCGCCTACGGCTTGGTGACCCAGTACACCTCGTTTTTGGCCATTCCCGAGAGCGAAATCACCGGCGAAGTCGCCGAAACGATGGAGCGGGAGCGTAAGCGCAGGGCCGACATCCTGAAGAAGCACAAAGACGCGGCCGCGCTCAGCCGCACGCTCATGCCTCCTGGGGACCCGGTGATCACGGTACGTGCTCCCGCGACGTCGCGAGGTGTCACGGCGGTGTTTCCCTTCGGCCTCACTTTGGACCTGAGCTACGACCCCGTGCTCGAAGCCTGGCAGGGCCGGTTCCTCGTTCCAAACGATGTCGCAGATGGCCCCTACGACGTCGAGGTCTACGTTGCCGATCAATCCGGCGTGGTGACGGCGACCACGACGACCTACGAGATCGACAGTACGGCGCCCGCCTTCGAGATCGGGATCACGCCCGAAGCAAATGGGGTTCGCTTGAGGATCGATGCCGACGAGGCGCTGCGTGAGGTACGCGTCGTCTTGATCGGCGCTGCGCCTTCCGCGCTTCGGTTGGCTGGTGGAAAGTGCGGCCCGGACGGATGCTCCCTGGACGAAAAGTCGAAAAAACACTTCGCCGGGCTCCTCGAACTGCCGCCAGGAACTTACAAGGTACGGGTCATCGCCACCGACGAGGCGAGGAACGAAACGGTCCGCGTCGTCACCTTCGTGGTTCCCGCGGAGGACTGCTGATGAAGCGCTCACGACTGTTGGGTCTCCTCGCGGCCCTGTGTGTGACGGCCCTCGCCCCGTTCGGCGTTGCCAAGGAATGTCACGTGAGCGGCGTCGCCACTCACTCGGGAAACGTGCGGGCTGTCCTCACCACTCCTGGCGCTCTCTGGGTCGCCAGTGACGGCGGCGTGGAGGAGTTCGACAGACAAACCCGCGAGCTCCTGCGCAAGTATACGCACCTCGATGGCTTGACCTCACTCGGGGTGGTCGATCTCTCGCGGAGCGCTCGAGGCAGCATCCAAGCCACCCTCGACGGCGCCACCTGTGAACTCCGGGGGAGTCGCTTCTCGTGCAGCCCGAGGCCGACCCGAGCTCGCACCGAAAAGCTGAGGTTTTCCTATCACCACGGAGCCCGGGAGACCGCCCGACGAGATCTGCCCGAAGGCCCGCTGATTGGAACGGCTGGGCGAGGCGCATACCTCGGAGACGAACGGCTCGGTCGCCCGGAGCTCCCCGACCGCCACGTCACGAGCCTGGCGCTGTTCCAGGGCCGCCTGTGGGTCGGGACTTTCAATGGTGGCTTGGCTCGCGAGGACCGGGGCGGAGCGCTTCGTCCCGTCCCTTCCCCAGGCAATCTCGTCAACGCCCTTCAGGCCGGGCCCCAACACCTCTACATCGGCACGAGCCACGGGCTCTTTCGAACACGGGACGGAAACGCCTTCGAGAAGGTCGAGATCGTCGAGCAAGCGGTCGTCGGTCTTGCCTTCGACGGCACTTCAATCTGGGCGTCGACGCCCGGGGCGCTCTACCGGATCCGAGACGGCCGCGGTCCGCGCTCCGACGTCTGGTGGGTCCCGGGGGGCTCGAGGTCGCTCCAGAAGGTCTCCGCAGTTCCGGGTCATGTGTGGATGGGCAGCGAAGACCGCGGCGCCATTGCGATGAGAGTGGGCCCGGACACGATGTCGAAGGACAAGCCGTTCATCGTCTACGATCGGAGCCACGGGCTCGCATCGAGCTGGAGCCTCGCGGTGGCTGCGCGCCCGGACGGCAGCGCCTGGATGACGACACTGCGGGAAGGGCTGTCCTTCGTCCCTTCGCGCGGAGAGCCCGTCTCGGTTCCAACCGGGGTGAGCGATTGGGGTCTCTCGGCGCTTACCGTGCCGGGTGGCGTATTCATTGGGACCCAAGGAGGCGCAACGTTCGTCTCGGACGATGGTGCGCAGACCTATCCAATCTTGGGCCTTCCCGATCAGAGGGTTCACACGTTCTTGTTGGATGAGCGTTCGGAAGGCTCGCCTCGCCTGTGGATCGGTACCGAAAACGGGCTCGCTTGGTGTGAGCTTTGAACGCGAGGTCCGAGAGAGCGCGCGTCAGGTGCTGTCTTTTTTCTTCGCTGAGCGCCCGGCGCGCGGTGGCGGGAGCACGGGCCGGTATTGAAGTGTCTCGTCGAACGCGGTCTTGATGTAGTCGATGACGGCACGGACCGCTGGGGCCAAGAGCGTTCGGCTCGGGTGAACGATCCAAAGTGCAGACGGTGGAGGCGCGCTCTTTCGCATGATGACGCGCAGTTCATCGGCCTCGACCCACGGAGCAATGAATGGCTCGGGGAAGAGGCCGATGCCAAATCCGCGCCGGCATCCCTCGACCGCTGCAGAAAGCCCATTGACTGCTAGGCGTCCCGACACGTTGATCCGAGTGACCTTGCCCTCGGGAGTCGACAGGGCCCAGCTACCAGCCGTCGAAGATGTCCCCATGATGACACAATCGTGATCCTTGAGTTCCTGGATCCTCTCCGGTGTCCCTCGCTTCGCGAGGTAGCTCGGCGCGGCGCAAAGCACGGGACCGTTGTTCATCAACTTGTACGCTACCAACGACGAGTCCTCGAGCACCCCCGCCCGGATTGCCAAGTCGAATCCACCACCGACGAGATCCACCCGCTCGTGAGACTTCCCAATCTCGAGCGAAACGTCTGGGTGATTCTCCATGAAGTCGTAGAGTAGCTCCTCGATGAGCGGTTCGTTGACCGTGGCCACGCGCACGACTCCGCGCGGCTTACCCTCGGCGTCCCGCAAGGAGTTTTCGGCGTCCTCGATCTCACGAAGCGCGTAGCTGATCCGCTCGAAGTAGGTGCGTCCCGCATCCGTGAGGTGCATCGAACGGGTGGTTCGTTGGAGTAAGCGCACGCCCAACCCTTCCTCCAAGCGGGCAACTCGACGACTGACAGTGGATGCCGGCACGCCCAGCTCTTTCGCTGCTCGAGAGAAGCCGGACTTTTCGACGACTCGAGCGAACACTTCCAGATCGTTCAGATCGGTCAGCGCGGAGAGACCGCGACTCGGCAGCGGCGCGCTCAGATCTCCGCCCTCTTTCTTCGACATGCAGCGAGAATGCCATCAATTGCTAAGCTGGCAACAATCCCCTGCTTGTCATCCAATTGACCCCCTCTCAACATAAATAACTCCAAAGAAACCAGCACGATCCTCGAGTCCCCTTCTCGGTCCGGCTGGTGCGGTAGCCGCAAACCGCATTTCGCGGACCCAAAATTGCCAATCGAGACAAGCTCGTCCGTGCCCGGCCTCGAAGCATAGCTGAGCCGTGTTATACGCAGGCTCCCCGGCCAAAGGCCGCTTGTTTGGACGAAGAATCTCATACTTATGCTCAAGTACGCCGCTGACATACGCACGCTGATCTTCATGTTCGTGATCATCCCCGGCCTGATCACGGCTCAATACGTCGACCCGAGCCTCGTCCCCTACCTCACGGGGTTCAGCTTCCTCTTCGCGATCTGTGCCGCTCCGATTGCGCACAACCATCAGCACTGTCCGACGTTCGAAAACAAGCGAGTGAACGAGCTGTTCGCCAATTGGCTCGCGATCTTTTACGGATTCCCCACCTTCGGCTGGATCCCCACGCACAACCTCAACCACCACAAGTACGTCAACAAGCCAGGTGACGCGACGATCACGTGGCGCTTCACGAACAAGCACAACTACTTGGTGGCATCGACCTACTTCTTCGTTTCTTCGTACTACCAGGCGCCACTACTCAAGGAGTTCCTCCAGCGCGCGAAGCAAAAGAAGCCCGAGCAGTACCGCAAGTACGTCATGCAGTACATCATCGTCTACGGCGCGCACGTTCTGATGGCAGCGCTGGCGGTCTACCTCCATGGAGTGAAGACGGGTCTCATCACCTATCTGCTCAGCATGGGCTTGCCCGCGCTCGTCAGCCTGTGGACGGTGATGACCTTCAACTACGATCAACACGTCCACACCGATCCGTGGTCGAAGTACGACCACAGCCGTAACTTCGAAGGGAAGATCATGAACTTCTTCCTCTTCAACAACGGCTTCCACGCGGCGCACCACGAGAACGCGGGCCTGCACTGGAGCAAGCTCCCCGAGCTGCACGCGACCTTCGCCGACAAGATCCACCCCGATCTTCGTCAGAAGAGCCTGTTTTGGTATTGGTTCAAGCAATACATCCTCGCCGCCGTCTTCCCCTCCTTGGGGACGAAGCAGCTCGGCCGCGCGCCCTTCGAGACGGAGGAGGGCTCGGTCGACAAGCGCACGGCGGAGGTCGGATTCGGCGAAGCCGGCACCAACGCCGCGCGTGTCTGATCTTGTAGGGGGGCTGTCCCAGCTTTCCCAGCCCCCCTCGCCTCGGGAAGTGAATTCCCGAGGCTCATCCCCAACGGGAGTGGACAGAGTCCAGCGTGCTCTGAGGATTGGCCCCAACTGGTGATTACTGTTTCAACTCAATGA
>CBFGUR010000082.1:0-15783 GCA_965652275.1 uncultured Polyangiaceae bacterium
GCTCGGGCCTACTTCGTCGAGGAGACTTTTTTCACGTTTGTAGTTCCTTGCCACCACCCACCGATGCAATGGCAAAGCAATACGGAAACCGCGGAAACTCTCCAACGCCAAGCACGATTTTCTCTATCGCGGCCGCCGAAGGTGGTCAATCTACTCGAATCAGACGAATGAACTCGCCAGGTTTCAAAGTTCAGATTTCCTTTGCGGCCCGCTTCGATCTTGGAATGCAGAACCAGGAGCGCCGACCCTCAAAGTCGTTTACCTGGCAGTGCGCAGATGGATAAGATCGTTGCGACCTTCCCCGATAGCATGACGTCGCTCGATGTGTGACCAAGATGCATGTTTCGTGCTATCGCGCGGCTCTATGAGAATCCTTCTCGCTCTTGCGGTTATCGTCGTCCCCTTCGTGCGCACGAGCCCCCTGGGAGCCAAGGGAGCCGACGGCTCGGGTCCTCAGACAGCGCCGGCTGACGCCAACTCGAATGATCGAATCGAGCAGCTCGTCGTCGTTCGGGCCGACATCTGGACATCGAAAGTCGCGTCTCTTCAACGGTATGAAAAAGACGACGGGGACAGGTGGGTTGAAGTTGGATCGACCCTCCCCGTGAACCTAGGGAGAAACGGTTTGGCGTGGGGAAGGGGCGACAGGGACCCCATGGCCAAGGGCCTCGCAAAGATGGAAGGCGATGGCCGTAGTCCGGCAGGCCATTTTTCACTGGGCGCGGCGTTTGGGATCGCGCCGCACTTACCCGATGAGAAAGGCTCGTATGCCTACCACCAGAGCCAGGACAACTCCTATTGCGTCGAAGATGTTCGATCCAAAAACTACAATCTGATCGTGGAACTCGAGGACGACGATCTCGCAGTTTGGCGCCTCCGCAGTCCGCTCAGGCGAACCGACGGTCTATTCGACTGGGGGATTTTCGTAGAACACAATACGATGCCCGTGGAAAAGGGCCGAGGATCCTGCGTGTTTCTTCATATCTGGCGTGACTACCCGAGGAGCACAGCCGGTTGCACCTCAATGTCCAAAGCATCGATTGAACTCATACTTGGTTGGTTGCGACGTGACGCAAACCCTCACCTCGTCCAGCTCCCCAAGAGCGAGTACGAACGATTGCGAGAACCATGGGATCTTCCCTGAGTTGGGTTCCGAACGTTTGAAAGCCGCACTCTTCCGAGCGTTCAGCGCGACGCCAGCCGCCGACTCGAACTTGCTTGAGCAAGCTCAACGATTCAACTCAATCCAAACGCCACGAAAACGCTTCTGAGTTGGATCTCGAAGGGATTTGCATCTCTTCCCACCGATTTCGACACCACCATCATCACTGAGGAGAAGAACCTCGTCTCGTTCTTCGGGACTGAAGAACCCCTCGGGATTGTAAGCCAAGAAGTCCTCGTTCAGCTCCACGGGCTCACTTCCTACGCCCCGCCAGCGGAATAGCTTCGATGTTCCTTCCCCGACTGGTCCAGCCACGATGAGGTAGTCCCCTCTCCACCACGAAATCCCTCGTACCCCGAGTCCTCCGAGAGGAAGCAAGATGGGAGCTCCGAAATCCGCTCGCTCTCCCAGGGGCAGCCGCGCCAAGTTCACGATCTCGACGAGCAGCGCCTTGCCTTCGATGATGGGGTTGCGAAAGCCCAACAGTCCGCCACCCGATGGCATCGCAGTCAGCCCCTCTAGGTTGAGAGCACCATCGGTTTGTGGGGCGAGATCGGCAGCACCAAGAATACCAAAACGTCGGAAGGAAGGTTCTTCCTCGATGTCTTGAAGGAGGTGGGTGTATGGATCTCCGACTACGCGGAGATCGTTCTTTAGCCCGGGCATGGAAGTACTGAAAAGGGTGAGCCGCTCAGGCCGCACCCTGCCCTTTTTATTCCGACCGTGTGATCCGAGCCAAAAGGCTTGATCTCCAAGTCGCGTAGCAGCTTCCAAGTCGGCCTCCTGGGATGCCGGGATACGTGGCTCTGCGTGAAGGATCCGCACCGGAAGACCCCCTTGGTCGGCATCGTAGATCCGAATCAGATTCGTTTCGTCGTCGGCAACTGCAAACCGATGGACATCGATGGGGACAGCACCCGAGGCGTCGCACATCCCCAGGAAAACGACCTCGGATGCTGCCTTTGCGGATGCCGAATGCCCGTCGAATGCTTTCTTGGAATATTTCTTGCCGTGAGAGCGAACGGCTCCAAAGTCGATCCCATCGGTGATGCGCGCGTAGATTCTCCTTTCCCCAACGGCATAGCCGGCGGCGAAAATCAAAACGGCAGCCGTCGGGAAAAGAAGCTTGGTCGAGATATGAGAAAATATCGTCACGTCGGGCATCACCAAATGAGGACTAGCATCAGGAAATAACGGCTCGCTACGCCGCGGTTTGCACGCCACGACGATCATCCACCGCTTCCCGGCGGAGCGGACGGGCGAGATAGCTATAGATTGCCGGAACCAAAAAAAGCGAGAGGCCCGTTGCGCCGACTAGCCCTCCTACGACTGCAATCCCCAGTGACTGCCGACTGCCGGACGAGGCCCCAAGGGAAAGTGCAATGGGAAGCACGCCGAGGATCGTCGCCATGCTTGTCATCAGGATCGGACGAAAACGCTCTTTGGCCGCATCGATGACCGCCTCTCGGAGGGGGATCCCTTCCTCCTTTTTCTGATTGGCAAACTCCACGATCAAGATGCCGTTCTTCGTGACGAGACCGATCAACATGATGATGCCTATCTGGCTGAAGACGTTGAGCGACGAACCGGTGAGCTGCAACGCCAAGAGAGCTCCCGCAACGGAGAGAGGAACCGTGAGCAAGATGATGATGGGATCGATGAAGCTCTCGAATTGCGCCGCCAGAACGAGGAAGATGATGACAAGGGCAAGGCCAAACGCGAAAAGGAGGCTCGATGAGCTATCGGCAAAATCCCTGGCTTCCCCTGCCAAAGTCGTCCCGATTTCGTCAGGGAGTGCGCTCTGAGCCACTTTGTCCAGCGCTGCGATCCCGTCGCCCAACGTGTACCCCTCGGCAAGCCCCGCAGATACGATCGCCGACACGTAGCGATCATAGCGGTACACGGCTCCAGGAACGACTCCCTGCTTCCAGCTCACGACATTGTCCAATGAAACGAGCAAGCCTCGATCGTTGCGGACCGACAGATCACGAAGGTCGGAAGGTTCGTTGCGGAAGGGACGCTCAAGTTGACTGATGATTTGATACTGCTTGCCGTCTCGAACGAAGTACCCGAGGCGTTGGTCCCCAAATGCCAATTGAAGCGTGCTCGCGACGCTTGCCGCATTTACCCCCAATTGTGCAGCGCGCTCCCGGTCGACGATGATCTTCGCTTCTTCGCGATTGACCTTGAAATCAACGTCCACAAACTTGAGTTCCTTTTGCTTCTCCGCCTCGGAGAGGAACGCTGGCAGCACTTTCAGAAGGCTGCCGACCGTAGGAGCTTGGAGGACGTACTGCAGAGGAAGCCCCCCGAAACGCGAACCAATGGTCGGAGGTTGTGCGGGGAAAACGCGCACATCACGGAATCCGGACAGACCTTGACCAATGCGCTGGAAGACTTCTTCCTGCGTCCGGTCGCGCTCCTCTGGAGATTTGAGATAGATGCTCTGCGTACCTGCATTGACCGCGCGTCCGCCCAACCCCGTAATGCTGTAGGAACGATGCACCTCCGGGACGTTGTCTTCGACCCATGCGGCAACTTCGTCCATTTTCCGAACCGTGTACTCGAATCCTGCGCCTTCTGGTGCACGCACGTTGACACGGATGTTCGAGCGGTCTTCCAGCGGCGCCAGCTCCTGCGGAAGCTGCGAAGCAGCCCAGAATACGTAGGCCGAGACGCCAACGACGATGGGCAAGGTCAGCCAACGCGCTCGCATGAACTTTTCGAGCGATGCTTGATAGGTGGAGGTCAGGAATCGAAAGAAGGGCTCTGTAGCTCGATGAAGCCTGCCAGGCTGTGTCCTCCGCTTCAGCAGAAATCGGCACATCATCGGTGAAAGGCTCAGAGCAACGAAGGCGCTCACCAGGACCGAACCAGCCACGACAACGCCAAACTCAAGGAACAACCGTCCGGTGAGTCCCTGAAGAAATAGAATGGGGAGAAAAACGGCGGCCAGAGAAATCGTGGTCGAAATGACGGCGAAGTAGATCTCCTTCGATCCGGAAATCGCCGCCTCGAGAGGGGTCTGCCCATCTTCGATTTTCGAGTAAATGTTCTCGAGCACGACAATGGCATCATCACACACGAGGCCGATCGCCAGAACCAGACCCACCAACGTCAGAATGTTGATCGTAAATCCGGCCAGATACATGATGAAGAACGCGGAAATGATGCTTACTGGGATCGCAAGGACGGGCACCAAGGTAGCTCGAGCATCGCGCAAGAAAGCAAAGATGATGAAAGCCACGAGCAGGAAGGCGATGACGAGGGTCTCCTCCACCTCTTCGATCGAGCGGCGCACATACGTGGTAAAATCGTAGCCGATCTCGGCTTCGTACTCAGGCGGAAGCACCTTCTTTACTTCCTCGAGCCGCTTGTAGAACTCATCTGCGATGGCGATCGCGTTGGTGTTCGGTTGCGGGATGACCGCTACGCCAATCAATGGTTTGCCGTTTCGTTTGGCAATGGACCGAACGTCCTCTGCCGAGAGCTCCGCGCGCCCCACATCCGCCAAGGTGATCGTGCGACCGTCCTCCGTCTTGAGGGTCATTCGATTGAACTCGTCCGGCGTGGAGAGCTGGGCCAAGGTTCGAAGGCCCGTTTCTGTCGTCGATCCTTCGACGCGACCCGCCGGGACATCCACGTTCTCTCGCCCCACAGCGGTCTGAATGTCCTCGGGAGTGATTCCGTGGGCCGTCATTCGATTCGGATCCAGGAGGAGCCTCATGGCATAGCGCTTGTCACCGAAGATGCGCACCGTAGATACGCCAGGAATGGTCTGAATGCGCTCCTTGATGATGGTATCTGCCACGTGTGCAACATCGTAAATCGACTTGGATTCACTCTGGACCGTCAAGAAGACAATCGGCTGTGCATCGGCATCGGCTTTCTCGACAATGGGTGGATCGACATCCTGCGGCAACATCCGTCGCGCCACCGACACCTTGTCCCGAACGTCGTTCGCAGCGGCCTCCATGTCGACATCGAGGTCGAACTCCACCTTGATCTGGCTTCGACCTTCCTGGGAAGAACTCGAAATGACCCGGATACCCGAGGCGCCGCTGATGTTCTGTTCGAGCGGCTCGGTGATTTGAGACGAGACGACTTCGGGACTTGCCCCCGGATAGGTAGTCGTCACGGTGACGACAGGCGGATCCAGAGCGGGATATTCGCGTACACCGAGCGATCGCAGGCCTACTAGACCGAAGAGCACCAAGATCGAAGAGAGAACGATCGCCAAAACCGGTCGCTTGATGCTGACTTCAGAAAGAGTCATTGCCATGGCTCAGTCCGCGACCTTCACGGGTGCTCCATCCTTGAGTCTCTGAAGGTTGGAGACGATCAGCGGCTCTCCCTCCACAAGACCGGACAGAACATGTACCTCGCTGGAAGTGCGCTCTCCGACTTCGACGGAAGTCTCTTTCGCCTTCCCATCACGTAGCACGAAGACGCTTCTCCCTTCGACACTCGGCAGAACGGCAATGGCCGGCACCAGGATCGCGCTTTCATTCACGACGACGAGATCGATTTTCGCGAAGGCGCCAGCGATGGTTTCAGTAGATCCAGCGATGAGACCACGGACGGCCAAGCTTCTGGAAGCCACGTTCACGCTCGGCTCGGCCGCGATCACTTCACCGGGGATTTCCTTGGCCGATCCATCGACGTGAACGACGAACTTCGATCCTACGGTGATTGCGGAGGCGTGGCGTTCTGGCACTTGGAAGTCCACCTTCAAAGCACTGATATCTTGCAAGGTGATGAGGGGAGTCTCCGGGGTCACCCACGCCCCTTCGCTGACCTGTCGAAGCCCAAGAACGCCGTCGAACGGAGCGCGAATGGTGGACTTGGAGATCTCCACGTCCAATCGTCGAACCTCCGCCTGCAAAGCTTCTGCCTCCGCTTGGGCGGCCTCAGCGTCCGCTTCGGTCGCTACCATTTGCGCGAGCAGTTCCCTTTGGCGCGCCGAATTTCGTTTGGCCAGCTCAAGCTGCACGACGACCTTCCTCCGCTGCGCCACGAGGGTCGAAGCGTCCAGTTCGAAGAGCACCGTTCCCTTTGTGACGGGCTCACCTTCCTTTGCGTGAACACGGACGAGTCGCCGTGCCACTTCACTCACCAAGATGATGCTTTCCTTTGGCACGAGCGTGCCCGTTGCCGGCACGCGAAGTTCGAAGCGCTTCGCCTCAACCCTCCAGACTTCCACCGGGAGTGCGCTGGCGGCCCCTTGAGCGGCAGACGCCTGAGTTTGGGCACGACACTCTTTCTGCGGCTTGAAAAATGTCAAACCTGCAATCCCCAACATCAGGGCTAAGAACAAGGCACCGGTGAGGAGCCTGCGCGACGGGCGGACAATTCGGGAAGCATTCATCTTTGATCCAACCGAGGTGAGGACTGGGAAGCTTTGTTTTGGGATTTCGTTCCCACAAGGACCCAATTGAACATAGACTTAGTCCTCAGTGGAAAAAATAGACCCCAATGCGCTTTCTGAAATGCAACTGGTGAAGCGAATCCTCCATGTGGGAAGCATCACCGGGGCTGCACGGTCCTTGGGTATTTCCCCGTCCTCGCTCAGCAAGCAACTATCACGCGTCGAGCAGCGATTGGGGGTTCAGCTGTTCGAGAGAACGACGCGTAGGATCCGCGCGACGAGCGCCGGACTCCGCTACGGAGAGCACGCCAGCCAAATACTCGCAGCGTTGGCGGCAGCGGAAGACGAAATCCGAGACGAGAATCGAGCTCTGCGTGGCAACATTCGTGTGACGGCTCCCACGTTGTTCGGCGGCGAGGTCCTCGCTCCCTTGGTCACGCGCTTCCTTCGGAAATACCCGGATATCCGCTTGGAGCTCCTGCTTAGCGATGCATTCTCCGACCTCGTGAAGGACGACCTCGACGTGGCGATCCGGCTGGCTCCAAGCCTTCCTCCGAGTGAGCTCTTGGCTCGCCGCCTCGGTGAAGTGGAAGTCGTTCTCGTCGCCAGCGCCGATTACCTACGCTCAGCGCAACCGCTCGGACGAGCTACGGATCTAGAGCATCATCGGTGCGTCCTGCTGGAGCTCACCTCCGAACGAGGGACTTGGCAGATGGAGGAAAAGGGTTCCAGCGTAATAGTCCGCGTCTCCGGAAACTTCGTGTCCTCAAGCCCGCTCGCGATCTACCGCGCCGCACGAGATGGGTTAGGAATCGCCCAACTCCCTCTGTACCTAGTCAGCCAAGACCTCGAGAGGGGGCGTTTGGTCCGCGTGCTTGAGGATGTCCGTCTGCCAGCTCGAACCGTATTCGCTTTGCAACCGTCGGGCAAACGCGCGCCTCGTCGGGTCGCGGAGTTCGTCAAGTATCTTGCCAAGTCGTTGGGTCAAGCAGTGGGGAGCCGCGTGGCGCCAACGGTTGAGAGTCGCGCAGGGTTCTGCAGAAAACGCAAACAACGGCAGATCCGATCCCGCGGGGCCGTGGACAAACGAGACATCCTAGTCGATTGAAAATTTTCCCTCACCGTGCCGGAAGTCCAAGGCTCGAACCCGTCCCGTCCATCGCCGTCGCTGTCCGGGCAGCCATCATACTGACCCGACGAATGAATCCCTGCCTCGTTGTCGCAGGCGTCATTGAAATCTAGGACCCCGTCGCCGTCAGTGTCATCTGGATAGCCGAGATCCTGTCCCTCATGACCGTTGCCTTCCGCCTTAACATTTTCCGGGTACCAACACGTCGGTTGGGTACCGGTGCATGTGAGATCTATCTGACAGCTCTCTGCCCCCGGTGCCCTCGCACACACACCGTTTGGAGCGCACCGGTCACGGTAGGAATGCAAGGTAAGGTTTCTCCAAGGCTTCGGCTGTTTCGGAAGGAAAATGTTCGACCTGAGCGGGGCTCTTTCCCACGAACCAGCGTCCCCTTCTTTGAAAGAACTCAGTTCCTCACGAATCAACCTTGATGAACCGAAGCGTCATGCGATCGCTCTCACCAATGTCGACGTACTTCTGCCGGTCCTGCTCCCCCAGTCGTAGCGTTGGAGGCAGTGTCCAGACTCCCTCTGGGTGGTCCTTCGTGTCCTTCGGATTCGCGTTGATCTCGGATTTCTCCTCCATCTTAAAGCCAGCTTTTTCGATCTGCGTGATCAGCCATGCTTCCGGCAAATATCCCTTCTTGGCCGAATCCTTCGGTTCCGCTCCTTCTGGAGCTCGATGCTGAACGACTCCCAAAAGGCCATTGGGCTTCAACCCTTTGTGGATTTGCTTCAGCCACTCGTCCAAGTTGTCTGCATTCACCATGCCGTGCATCCCGCGGATGACCAACACCAAGTCCAATTGTTCTTTTTGAGGAAGCTCGGGGCGGTCCCCATCAATGAGGACCGTCTCCACCTTGCCGTAGATCTCCGGGGACTTCTTCAGAAACAACTTGGTGCGCTCGCCGTAGTAAGTCGCTCTATCTTCGACGGGACCCCCAGGATCCGCACTCGTGACCAGCAACTTCCCTCGCGCCGCAAGGACTGGGGCGAGAAGTTCAGTGTACCAACCTTCACCTGGGCCATACTCGAGGACCGTCATCGTGGGCGTCATCTTGAAAAATTCGAGTGTCTCGAGCGGATGACGCATTGGATCACGGTTCTCGTTGCCCGGAACTCGGTGTGAAGAAGCTACGGCAGCCGACACGCCCTCGCCGACGGTTGCATACTCCCGTTCTGCAAGTTCTTGAGCTCGTTGCCGCAGTTCTGGCGTCCAACGTCGTAACTCGATCTGCGCCTGACCACGCATTTTCGCCCGATCTTCCTCGAGCCGTTCGAGCGCTAGTTCACGAGCCAATTCCTCCTCCGAAGGTCCATTCTCCACCAGCGGCTCTTCCTCGTGTGAAACCGACGAAGATTCCCCCTGGTCCTGGGCCGGCTCGCTCGGAGCGGGAACAGTCCCACTGCAGCCAACGACAGCCAGGATCACGACGAAGCCAATCAAAAAGCGTGAAATCATCTCAAACCTCATTTACTGCGCATTTTCGGGAAACGGAAAGCGCGTGGAAAGCCGGCCGGCAGCAAACCCAATGACCCAGTGATGGTCACCATGTATCCCCACGAAGCCTCGCCACGCGAGAGCCTTGGGTCGTTCGAAAGGCCTGTCCCACGACGTCTGAATCTCATGTAACACGTTGCGACCGCTCGCCAACGACGACATTCGTGACATTTGCGCAAGGCTGTAGTGCCGAACATGCAGTCGCCGTGGGGGAAAACCGTATCTTCGACGCCCTTTCGAAAGATCAGAAAAGGACGACTGTTTTACCCGATTCGATGTGATGTAGCCCCCGTTTCGACTGGACACCTTCAGAAAGGACAGTCCGATGTCAGATACGATCACATTCAGACCCGCGCAGACGGGCAAACGACGCCCCTTTACGCTTGAGCAGAAGCGCGCGCTGCTCCTCGCAGCAGAGGCTCCCGGAGCGTCAATCTTCTCGATTGCTCGGGAGCATGGGCTGCAGGCGAGCATGCTGTTTCAATGGCGCAGAGCCATGTCAGACGGAGAAGAAAAGGGCGTGGAGTCCGGAGAAGAAGTCGTGCCGGTGAGCAAGCTGAGACAGGCAGAAGCTCGTATCAAGGAGCTCGAGCGAGCGCTGGGTCGCAAAACGCTCGACAATGAAATCCTCACCGAGGCCGTCCGCATCGCTCGCGAAAAAAACTCATCTCGCCCGCGAAATTGCCAAAGAAGGACGGTGGAAAGTGAGCCACATCGCCAGGGCCCTTGCGTCGACCGAAAATCGGTGACCGCGCGAGCTATGGAGCGTGGGCCTCAGTGCCGCGATGGAGACCCCAAGCTCCTCAAAGCCATCGCCACCATCGTCAACGAGAAGCCGACCTTCGGCTATCGGCGGGTTGCAGCACGACTGCGCCAGCGCGGGGTACCGCGTGAATCACAAGCGCGTCTATCGCCTGATGAAACGAGCCGGGCTGCTCTTGCAGCGGTATGCGCCGCGACCTGAGCGGCTCCACGATCGCAAGGTCATCACGCTCAAGAGCGACCTCCGCTGGTGCTCGGACGCCTTCGAGATTCGATGCTGGAGTGGCGAGAAAGTCCACGTGGTTTTAGCTCAAATCGAAGCTGCCCGGGTATCTCGCATCCCCCCAAGATTCCATGGGCACATCCATCGCGTTTGCCAAAGCGGCAAGCAGTGGATTGTGGGGCGCACCCTCGTAGTCGATGAGGCGATTCGTCCGGATGGGGATGTTGTCACCCGCTGCAACGATGATCGGGAGGTTGAGCACCGTATGCGAGAACCCGTCGTTCATCGAGTTCAGCCACAGAATGCACGTGTTGTCGAGCATAGTGCCGTCCCCTTCGGGGATCGCATCGAGCTTCTGAAGCAAATACTGGAACTTCGTCATCTGCCACTTCTCGACCTCGATCTTGTCGTGGTTGTTGTCGCCCGGTCGGTGCGCGATGTCGTGCTGGTGGCGCGTGGGGAACTCGATTCCCGTCTGAACGATGTCCAAGAAGGGGAAGTAGGTATCGTAGGCGCTGCTGTCGGAGATCACGAAGGTCGCCACGCGCGTCATGTCGCAGGCCATTGCCGCCACCATGAGATCGATCTGAGTGTCGATGTAAGTCGGGAACATGTCGGCCTGCTGGTAATCCGTAGACAGTACGGCGTCCGGCGGTTCGCATCCCGGTGCGTCCTTACGGAGATCGAGCTGGCGCTCGAGATCTCGAATGGACTCTAGGTGCAGCTGAAGCTTGTGGCGGTCTTCCATCCCCAGGTGCACGGACTGCTGCTCCAGGGACTTCCCAACGTAATCGAGAATGCTCCGCTCCTTGATACGAGCCTTGACGAAGGCGGGGTCTGGTCCTTCCGGGGTGTAACCCGCAAACAGCGTCTCGAAGAGCTTCTCGGGGTCACGCTCGGAGGTAACCGGAGCTCGATCGCCGGACCAAGACACGCAGCTACTGCCGCTTCCGTCCGACCCGCGCGCCCGCACGTTAAGAGTGTTGAAGGGGAGGGAGAACTTCTGGGAGAGCATCTCGCCCATGTGAATGTCGATGGACTTGGACGAAGCCAGGGCCAGCCCGGGGCCGCCCGGGTCATGGGGAGGGTCACCGGTGGCTATCTGGGTGCCCGTCAGGATGCTTCCGTAGTTGTGGTGCGCGTCACCGTTCCCACCAAAAGGATTGTCCTCGGTCCAAACCTTTAGATCGATCCCGCGCGGGAACAGAAGCTTGGACTTGTAGGCCTCGAGAGGTGAGCAGATCTCGGGAAGAATCAAAGAATCCCCCGACATCGTGGGCCAAAAGGCATCCGGGATCGTCCCGTTGGATGTCACGACGAAGAAAATCCGCTTGGGGAACGTTGCCTCCTGGGCCTTGGTCAAGCTTCCGTTCAGGAGCGGAACAGTCAGGGCCGAAGCGCCCACCGCCGTGAGGAGGGCTCTGCGCGAAATAGGTCGGTTCATAGGGAGGTAGCTTCTCCTTCGCGCAGGGCGCGGTGGGTAAAGGGCATGCTGGTCACGATGGCAACAACCAGCTCGGATAGATCGAGAGCGGCATCCCGATGAGCTGCCAAGATGCGAGCCACCGAGCCCTCTTCGGCGTCTTGCTCGAAGCGACCGAGGGCGTAGCGCGTCCACTGCAGAGCAAAACAATCCTGAACTGCAAGGTCATCGACCAAGAAATCGATCAGCTCATTCGCGTCGTGGAAGGCCCAGGTATTGCCTTTGAATGTGATGGATCCCGAAGCATCGATTTCCAAAGTCCCTTCCAGGTCCCGGTAGGCGCCCGCGCCATCGAAGTGCTCGAATGCGAGGCCAAGCGGGTCCATGGTGGAATGACAGTTGGCGCAGGAGGGTGCCGAAGCATGCATCGCCAGCTGCTCCCGGAGGGTCAAGTTGGGATCTGCTGGCGGCAGGTCGACCACAGCGTCCGGTGGGGGAGGCGGTACGTTTTCGCAAAGCAGACGGTTGAGTACGAACTTCCCGCGTCGCACCGGCGAGGTGCGGTAGGAGTTTCCCTTCGCGGCCTGCACGGCCCCCTGCATCAGGATCCCTTTTCGAGTCCCGGTAAGATCGATAGAACCATCCGCGCTGGGCGAGACTCCGTAGTAGCTGGCAAGTTCTGGACTCACGCGACTCGTCGTACTGGTGAGCAAGTTCGTGACCGTCGGATCAGGACCGCGAAAAACGTCGCGGGCAAAGACCTGGGCTTCCTCGTACATCGCTTGAGCGAGACCCGGATTGAAGTTCGGGTAGACGCCCGAGTCTTTGACGATGGTCGGAAGTCCAGTGATCTCGAGCCATTGAGTCACGAAGTCGCCAATGCCCCGATCGAACTCGGGCATCGTCATCATGCGACGCGCTTGGTTCGCGATGCCTTCAGCATCGTCGAGCCCCCCTGTGCGGGCGGCATCCAGCAACTCTTCGTCGGGACCGGTATTCCACAGGAAGAAGGACAGCCGCGACGCCAGCTCCACGGGCGTATACTTTACGATGCCGTCAGTACCCTGGGGTGCTTGGGGTCCCAGCTCCCAGCGGTAGAGGAAACCAGGCGACTGGAGCAAGGCTTCGACGACAACATCGAGGGCTTCGCTGATTGGAAAAGTAGCTTCTGCGTTGTTGCGGAGCGACGCGTACAAACTGGTGAGATTCTCGATCTCCTGCGGCAGGGGCGGTCGTCGAAAAGCCGCTGTCGCAAAGTCGACGATGAACTGTTGGCTGCACGTGGCTTCATCCGCATCGCATTGAGCGAGAGTGCCAGGAGAACCAGCCCCGAGCAGCTCGAGAGCTTCCTCAGCCATGTCCGCAAAACGGTTCACCTCCAGGCTGGAGACGGTCCCCGGGACGGCAAACGCCAGCTCGACGTGGTTGTCGTGAGGAATGTCCTCACCTGGATCGAAGGTGGCAGGCAGCGCCGGCAAGAGATCACGTACGGTGTTGCGAAACTCCGACTGTCGCAGGCGCCGGATGTCGGTTGCCGCTGCACCGGGAGGGAGGAGGGTCTTGTCGATGTCGCCGTCCCCATCGCCATTGATCCCAGAGCCGGGTCCTCCGGGGCCCCCGGTCCCGTCGTCTCCATTTCCCAGTCCCCCACTTGCACCGAGCTCTCCCGTACAGCCTATGGCAGCAAGGAGACACGGCAGCGCCAGCCAGGAGGCCAGCGACGCGGGTGCTATTGGTGAAGTTTTCTCCCGCGAAAGGAACTCTTGCCAAGCTGTTTGCCGCACATAGGGCACAGTGGTGGTTGCGCGTGGTTTGGATCACGCTCCCTACATGAAATGAGCCTCACCGAGTGAGGAGACTTGGTCTTCGACCACGTAGCCATCACTATCGAAGAAGCAGGGTACGTATCTCCCTGGCTCAAGTGGACCAAAGAACTCGCTTGTCCCCGAAGGGACCGGCGCACCTAGTATGGTCTGTGAACCATTCAAATCTGCCAGGCGGACGCTGCGTTCGGCGGTCCATAGAGCTTCCCCTGCCGTGGAGACAAGCTACAGCGGGCTGGCGACTCATGAATCCCCACACATTCGACTCGGAGGAGCAAATGGCTGACGGGCATTCGGGAAAGGGACGTATCTTAGTCGCGGAAGACGACGAACCGTTCAAGCCAAAGCGTTGACCAATGCTGGGTACCACGTGGACGCAGCGTCCGATGGCTTGATGGCGTCGAAGCTTCTCAAACAGCAGAGCTACGATCTCGTCGTAACCGACATTCGCATGCCGGGCGTCGACGGAATGACGGTCCTACGACTCGCGAGAGATCGCGATCTGGACCTTCCCGTCGTCCTCATCGCGGGGGAACCGAGCATCTCCACAGCTTTGCCTGTCTGAATGACGCGACCGCTCAAAGCTCCTGTCGATATATGCTGTTTCCCTCATCAGGCAGGCTCAAATGAACCCCGTTCGGCCGCGTGTCTCGTTTGCTTCCAGAATGCAGGAACAGACGACCTTCACTTCGACCGAGACCTAAGATCACTCACCCCTTCGGGTTGGTTCGTTCGGACGCCTCCCGTCAAAATGGCGTCGGGAACCGGCCCGTGGTAGCTCCACAATGATGGCTTTACGATTTAAACACGTGGTACTCCTCGGGATCGCTGGCGCTCTATTCTGCTCTTGTGGCGGGAAGAGCGTCACGTCCAATCCTGGTGGTGACGGCGACGGCGACGAACCGGAGCCCATTCGGCCCGACTATTGTGAGGAGTACCCGGGGAATCGTTTCTACTGCGACGGAAGTGAGCGTTTCAGTGTCGGTCAAGCAATCGAGCTCGCCAGAGATCAGGGCTTCATCCCCGAAGGAGCCGTTTTGGTGGGTCTCCAGAGCGACGCGGCAGGTGGCCTGGCGCCGGATGGATTGCTTCACGCAAACGGAGAATGGCGTCTCGCCTACCTATCCCTGAACGGCGAACTTCACGACTTGAGGGTGAGGCTCGACAAGGTTTCCGAGGGGATCAGCGCCAAGACGGACTGCTCCACAGACGACGAAATCACGCCGGCAGCCCTCGAAAGAGATGTTCAGTTAGCTACAACGCTGCTGGAGGAGGAATACGGGATGGTCTATGAACCTGGAACGTTTTCCCTCAATGTTTGGCGCAACTCCGCCTGCGCCTTTTGGACCGGCAGGAGGAACACGATCGTCACTTCGCAGACTGTAAACGCCTCCGACATGCGCTTCACCGTGGATTTCGATGAAGCGCATCCCGAAGGTGTTGTGTGTCAGCCGAATTCCAGCCAAGGGTGCCCAGATGACTGATCTGTTGACGGTGCCCCCGGCGTCCATACCGCCCAGGTACGTGGCCTGAACCGGGGATTTGCTATTCTGGACAGCCGCTCGAAAAGAACGAACCTGCATCATTGGGGCAAAGATCCACGGCCTGATTGTTTCCATCATGATCGACTATCCCGTCTCCATCGCTGTCCGGGCATCCGTCGTACTGACCTAGCGCGTGAATCCCCGGCTCGTTCGGGCATGCATCATTGAAATCAAGGACACCATCACCATCCGTGTCGTCAGGGTAACCCAGGTCTTGCCCCTCGTAGCAATAGCCTTCAGGCTTGACGTTCTCTGGATACCAACACGCCGGTTGGGTGCCCGTGCACGTTGGATCAATGTTGCACGTTTCCGTGCCCGGCGCCCCCGCGCATACGGCGTTGGGGATGCAAGCATCCACGGTTGGAATACAGGGGGTAGCAGCGGTTACTCCACAGGGTAGACCATCGCCTCCAATTGCCGCGACAGCACTTGAGCAGTAGCAGTCAGTCTCGTTCGGATCCAGTCCCGTACAATGGTGGGGCTCACACACCCATTTCTTCGACTGACACTCAAATCGTCCGGGCGTGTCGAAAGTGGTCATAGCGAACGGATCGTCACATCCCACTCCTGTAACCACGCAAACCTCACCCTCCTCTTGAATGTCCTCATCAGTCGACCCGTCGCAATCATCGTCGAGTCCGTTGCAGATTTCTGGTGAGGCGGAGGCTGTTCCTTGGCATGTTGCATTCCCCTGCGCGTCGCAGGCGGATATGACGCCCGCTTTGCAAACACCGCTCGCCCCGGTGTTGCAATAGTCTCCGACGAGGCACTCCCTAGGTAAGGCGATACACAGGTTCACGGGCTCTTCGCGCCCAATGCCAAGCTCCGCTCCGAGGTCGTCCCGAAGAA
>CBFGUR010000083.1:0-15361 GCA_965652275.1 uncultured Polyangiaceae bacterium
TGACGTCGACGCTCGGACGCTGAGTTGCAAGGATGACGTGCATGCCGGCGGCGCGTGCTTTTTGCGCGAGCCGAGCTACCGAGGCCTCGACCTCCTTTCCTTGTTGCATGATCAAATCCGCAAACTCGTCCACGACGATGACGATGAAGGGCAGCTTGTCCGGGAGATTGTGGCCATCGGTTCCCTTTTTGGCGACAGGAACGGAGGTGAGATCGCCATTGTGATCGATGACTTCGACCGACGTGACTTTGGGAGGCGGGATCTCACCGCTCCGCACGCGCTCGACGTACCGGTTGTACGTACCGATGTTCTTGGTCCCGGCGTCGGCGAAGAGCTGATAGCGCCGCTCCATCTCGTCGACGGCCCATTTGAGGGCTTGAGACGCCTGGTTCATGTCGGTCACGACCGGCAAGAGAAGGTGTGGGATCTTGTCGAACGGAGCAAGCTCGACCACCTTCGGATCAACCATCAAAAGGCGCAGCTCCTCGGGAGTTCTCTTGAAAAGCAGGCTCGACAACATCACGTTGAGGCCCACCGACTTGCCGGCGCCCGTGGCGCCCGCCACGATGACATGAGGCATGGACGCAAGGTCGGCATAGAACGGTGCCCCGACGATATCGCGTCCGAGGACCACGGGAAGCGGCGCTTTCTTGGCGAGCTTCTGGAAACGCTCATCCTCGACGAGCTCTCGCAGGTTCACCGGCACGCGTTCGTCGTTGGGGATCTCGAAACCGATGCGACTCTTGCCCGGAATGGGCGCAATGATACGGACCTTGCGCGACAGCCCGAGCGCCAAGTCATCGCTCAGACCAGAAACCTTGCTCACCTTCGTCCCAGGTGCCGGCGCGACCTCGTAGGTGGTGACCGTCGGACCGGGATGGATTTCCTCGACCTTCCCCGTCACTCCGTAATCGGCCAACGTTTTCTCCAGAAGTTCAGCGGTCGCCAGGATGGTCGCCCTATCGACGGGATGCTCGGACTCTTCGGGCGGATCGAGAAGATCCGTCGATGGGAGAACGTAGCCGTCGGCGCGACTCAGAGGGTTCTCCGGCCGCCCAGCGCGCGTGGCCTGCGCCGATGACGTGTCGACAATTCGGGGATGAGGGACGAGAGCCTGGAAAGGCTCAGCTTCGACCTCTTGCTCTACGTCATCATCCTCGTCCGAGTCTTCGTACTCCTCGACCTCTTCCGAGTCGTCCTCTTCGTATTGCTCGACCTCTTCCGAGTCGTCCTCGGCGTCCGACTCGTACTCCTCGCCGGTTTCATCGTCGCCGTCGTCGGCGATGGCTTCCCAGAACCCGTCGACGTCCCCTTCGTCTTCTTGGGCTCCGCCCCTTTCGTCCGACTCTTGGTCGTCCGGTGGCTCCTCAGGCGATCTACCCAAGGCTGGAGCCTCCGCCTCGTCGAGATCTGTGGGCAGTCGTAACGCAGCTCGCAAACTCTCGGAGACCTCGAGGGGCGGTGCGCCCGTCGCCTCCAGGGGGATCCACGGTGTATCGGCCTCCAGGTGATGAAGAATTGCTTCATCCGGATCGATCTCGGCGACGGGCGGACGGGCCGCGATCTTCCTCGCCTGTTCGGCGCGCACTTGGCTCGCCCTGACCCATACGTCGCGCAGGGCGTGACCAGCACGCACGATCGCCTGAATCGTCGCGTGATACAGAGCAACCGCTCTCGTGCACCACTCGATGAACGAGAAGCTCGAGCGACCAATGAAGATCAGACCGATGCCGGTCGCGCCCACGAGAAACGACCCCGGCGCCGAAAAGAGACCTCGCATCAGCTCTCCGAAAAAAAGGCCCACGTTGCCTCCGGCTCGGCCGTGCCCGAATACCTCCCACTGTGGGGCGGCTACCTGAAGCAGCGCCGAAACGAGCACCAGAACCAAGAGATCACCCGCGACGCGAAGACCAACGAGTTCCGGCCGTCTACCTCTGAGCAGCGGCGCGCCGATGAGAAACAACTCGACAGGAACCCACCAAGCAGCCGCGCCGAAGCCTTGAATCAAGATGCGTGAGATCGCGCTGCCCACCGCACCCATCCAGTCGGCGCCACGAAGCGTTGGGTCCTCGGGATGAAACCTTGCCGTGGCGAGGGCCAAGACGAGAAAGGTTGCCGCCGCGAAGAGAATGAGCGCCCACGCTTCGGCCCCACGAGTTCGTGGCGCTTCGGACCTCAAAGACTCGGAATCAGCCAAGGAGGGGGGAATGAAGGCTTGTGCTCCCATGTGCTTACTACACCTACATCAACTTACCATGTGGGCAAAGAATTCGCTCCGGAATTTCGACGGGAGACCCTTCAAACGCCGGTTCGAGACACGGTTCGACAACCACATCATGAAGCATTCCGTGCTGTACGGTGGCCTGTCCCAACCCTTCGATCCTGGGGCCTTTTCTGGACATTGGTCGTCCAAAATCTCGCGTGTACTATCGTCAGGACTCTGAGAGTGGGAGGGCGCACAGCCCCAACTGGTGCGACCGCAGCTGGACATCGAGCTGGCGCGGTCGTGACGTGCGAAGCAGGCAGAGAGAACAACGAAGATGGGTAGTACGAAATCGAGTAGGAAGTATTCGCCGTCACGGGCGGCACGGAAGAGCACCGTTGCGCTTTGTATGACCTTTGCCGTCTCGGTCACGGCGCTTTCTACGACGGGTTGTCGCATCACGACCGACGACGTCGAAGGCTGGGCCAAGAAGAAGGCTGGCCCGAGGAAGCTCGTCGCCGTTGTTCAGCATGACAAGTACGACATGCCGCTGCGAGTGACGGCTGGCATGACGCTGGTGTCGATGAAGCCGCGTGGCGGACGAGCCGTCGGGCTCCTGGGGGACGAGGAGTACATCGGGCTCCTCGAGGGTCTCGAGGAAATGTCGGCTGACGAGCGTGCTCCCATCATCAAGGGGATGGTGCCGGAACTCGTGAAGGGCATTACTTTCGTACCTCAAGGCGATGAGGTCGACACTTCTTTCGCTTACAAAGACGCGGCATTTGCTCTGCTCACGCACGGCGAGACGGGGCTGGTCACGGACAAGGAGGTCACCGAAAAGCTCAAGGCTGCGCTGATCGAGTGGGCCAAACACAACTTCGAAGCGCGCATGGACGACACCAGCCAGCTGTACGGCATGGAGCAGGTGCTGCGCTATTTGAGGGCGCCCGGCGTGGAGGGCCTGACCGAACTCATCGAGCCGGATTTCAAGAAAATCCGTGAAGTTTCGAAGCTGATCAGCGAGCTGGGTGACAAGGAGACCAAACAAGAAGCCAGTAAGAAAATGGTCACCGTCGCCAAGCACGTCGATTCCCAGGCGTGGATCAAACAAAAGGCTCCGTCAGTGGAGGCCGCCAACGAACGCTCGGGCCTCAAGGTCAAGGAGAAGCAGTTCGAAAAGCAGCTGGAAGCCTATCAAGAGGAAGAGCTCCTGCGCGTCTTCGGCGCCATGAAGAACATCGGCGAAAAGCCCATCGTCGACTATCTCTTGGCTTACGCAGAGAACAAGGAGAACCCGGAAAAGCGCCGGGCGGCGGCACTGGCTGGCCTGGAGAACAATCTCGATCGCAAGAACGAGGTTCACGCAAAAGCGATGCTCGACTTCATCTCCAGCGACGAAACGCCCGACACGATGCGCGACGTGGCAGCACGTCGTGTCGGTGAGCTCTCACGGGAGCAGGTCGCCGAGCGCCTTTACGGGCTCTTCGATCACAAGCGCTGGCAACTACGCTGGACCGTCGCTTCGCTGCTTCTGAAGATGACCGAGGCCAAGCAAATGGACGAGTTCATGGAAAAGCTCGGCAAGGTCAAGCACATGGCCATCACGGAGCCCCTGTCCTACGGAAAGTTGCTCGCCGAAGTGAAGGGCGCAAAGCCAGAAGAGCTCTCGGAAAAATACTCAGCCAAGAACTACCCCGTGCCCGTCCGCTTGTCGGCCCTGGGCTACTACTACGAGGGCGGTACCAAGGAAGACGCAGCCAAGCTCGAAAAATTCAAGAACGACTCGCAAAAGGTGCCGAGCTGCCCCGAAGATGCGCAGCAGTGCGCTTGGACCTGCACGATCGAGGGTAAGAAGGGTCCCGAGTCCAAGGAGGTCACGACGGTTGGAGAATACGTCACCTACTGCATCCTCCCGGGCCTCGAGAAACGCCAGCCCGAGAAAACCAAGAACGAAGACGACAAGGGCGACGCGAAGCCAGCCGACAAGGAAAAGAAGGAGTAGCCGAACCCTCGTCCCGCCTCGAAGACCACCGGGCGGCAGAAGCGAACTAGGCGAAGCCACAATGAGCGCCGGGAAAAAGACATCCAGAACCTTCCAGTGCCGAGACGGCCTGTGGAACACGTTCGAAGACATGGCAAAGGAGCTCGAATGCTCCGTCGATTATCTAGTCAACGACGCCATGAAGCAGTACGCGCGCCAACGCGGGTACAAGCGCGACGCGACTTCGCAAACTGGCCCGGGGGTCAACCCACCTTCGAGCCCCACTGCCGGCGCAAGCCCACCTCCGGCACCAGCTCCTGCGGCACCTCCACCTCGCGCTGCGCCCACCGCAGCCGCCGCCCCACCTCCCCTTCCCGTTCCGGCTACCAGCCGTGCGCCCGCACCCCCACCTCTACCTAGCGCGGCTTCCGCGCCTCATGCCCCGGCGCCACCAGCACCTCGCCCACCCGCCTCGGCGGGTGGTCCGCCCCCGCCGACTGGGGGCCGCCCGACGATTCCGATGTCCCCTGATCGTCTGCCGCCCCTGCCAACTCCATCCGGAGCTCGGCCGCCGCCACCGCCCATCCCCAGCGCAGCGCCCCAACGGCCGGTCGCGGCGCCCATCGCGCGACAGCTGACCATCCATTATCAGGGAAAGCCGTTCCAGGTCGCAAAGGACCGATTCATCATCGGGCGCGGCAAGACGACGTCGGACCTGACGATCCGCGATCCCAACGTTTCGCGGCAGCACGCCTTGGTCGAATTCTCCGGCGGGAACTTCTACATGGTAGACATGGGTTCGACCAACGGCATCGAGTTTTCAGGTCAGCGTGTTCAACGCAAAGCCATTCAAAATGGCGACGTCTTTCGCATCTGCGACCACGAACTCTTCTGTTCGATGGGTTAACCCGCTCCCCTTCTCTCGGAGGGGCCCGTCTCATCACCCCGTCCCCCGGTCTACTGCATGGTTTCCATCGTCTCCGCCATTCGCGACATCGCACGAGTGAGGGAGGTGTCGACGGTCCTCGTCCGACACGGCTTCGGCGAAGTCGTCGGACGACTGGGGCTTTCGGGGAAGGCCAAGGAGCAGAACACCGCGAGTAACAAGAAGGCCCAGGTCTCCGTCTCGGAGCGGATCCGCTTGGTGCTCGAGGATCTCGGTCCCAGCTTCATCAAGCTCGGACAGCTGGCGAGCACCCGCCCCGATCTTCTCCCCCCCGATCTCATCGCTGAACTCCGCAAGCTGCAAGACGGAGCACCAGCGCTGCCCTTCGACTCGATTCGGGACCAGATTGAAGTTTCACTGGGAACACCGATCGAGGATCTGTTCGAATCCTTCGACGAAACGCCCGTGGCTGCCGCGAGCATCGCTCAAGTCCACCGAGCGCGCCTCTCGATGCCGGACGGCGCGATCGAGGTGGCGGTCAAAGTCCAGCGACCAGGCATCGCCGCAACGATCGCCAGCGACGTGGAAATCCTGCACACCCTGGCAGCGCTGCTCGAACGGGCCATCCCGGAAACTCGGATCTACTCTCCCATTGGACTCATCCAACAGTTCGATCAAGCCATCACCGCAGAGCTCGATTTCGTTTCGGAGGCGGAAAATGCGCGCCGCTTCTCCCGGAACTTCGCCGACTTCCCCGATGTCGTCTTCCCGGACGTTCATCGGCAAGCTTCCTCGAAGCAGGTGCTGACGATGGAGTTCCTGCCAGGAGAGAAGATCGATCGCGCTGTGGCGTCGGGGTTCTCTGGTCGCAGCATCGCCCGGCAGACGTTTCGGACCATCATCAAACAAATCTACGAAGACGGCTTCTTCCATGCCGATCCGCACCCTGGCAACATACTGGTTTCCGGGGACAAAGAAGCGCCGACGATCGGCTTCGTCGACCTCGGCATGGTGGGGAGACTCAGCCCCCGCCTTCGCGATCTTACGATTGATCTGATCGTAGCCTGCCTCCGCAAGGATCACGAAGCCATCGCGGATGCACTCTACGCGATTGGAACACCCACCAAGAAGATCGACATGAACGCCTACCGGGCGGAAGTCGCGCTTCTCAGCGAGAAATATCTCGAAAAACCCCTCAAGGACATCGAGATGAGTGCGTTGATTCGTGACCTCGTGCGGGGCGGCACGAAGTACGGCATCGAGATCCCTACCGATTTCGTCATGACGGGAAAGGCACTGATGACGATCGAAGGGATCGGCAAAGAGATCGATCCCGATTTCGACGTGTACGAAGAAGCGAAGCCTCTGTTTTCCGAGCTCCTGCGCAAGCGCTACTCACCGGAACGAATGGGGAACGAACTGCTCCGACGCATCGAACGTCTGGGCGGCGCCGGATACAACCTCCCTCAGCAGATCGAGGAGGTCCTCGACGACCTTCGCTACGGACGTCTCCAGGTCACATCCGTCGACAAGGAGAAAACCCTTGCGATCGAGCGCCTTGGCCGACGAATTCTCACCGGCTTGGTCGCCACGGCGCTCATCCTCGGTTCGACAACGCTCCTGGCTTTCGACAGAGAGCGCGCAGGATATGTCCTCTTCTTTGCGGCACTGCTCCTACTTACCGCCCACTCGATCGCCGAGTTCGCGCGAGCTCTCCGCCGAAGATGACCTCGCGCGCTCGCGGAATTCGCAGGTCAGAGGAACAAACGAGCGAAAGGCGCCCTGCGAGCGAGCCGCAAGACGCCAAGATCAGCGTGTTCGCCCCGAGGCGAATCTCAGATCTTGCCCTGAAGCAAGAACGCGATCACGAACGCGAAGAGCACGAGAGACTCGATCAGAGCGAGACCCAGAATCATCGGGGTCTGAATACGAGAGGCTGCGCCGGGGTTGCGGCTGATGCCTTCGAGAGCAGCAGCAGCGGCCCGGCCCTGTCCGAGGGTACCACCGAGAACCCCGAGACCGATCGCGAGACCAGCACCGATGGCGAGGAGTGCCTTCATGTCGTACTCGTTGGAAGCAGCGCCGTCTTGAGCGAATGCAACCTGCGAGACGAAGGTGGTGAGGGCGGCAGCGATGAGGGCCAGCTTGTTCTTGAACATCTTTTGGGTTCTCCTTTGACTCTTTCTGGGGCGAGGCGTTAGCGCCTTCTTGAATCTACGGCCAGCCCTTTTTTGCGGAAGCAGGACTAGGCTGATGGGTTATCCGGAAACGCATCCGGGGGGATCGATGGGGACGAGGAGGGTTCCTCTGAGCTGGGAATATGACCCGGGGGCCATTTCGGGGATGTGTCCGTCCTCTCCGCTCAATGAGCTTCGTGGGCGGTAGCGAGGTCGATGTAGATGCACGTGAGCAGCGTGAAAACCAAGGTCTGCACGAGGATCACGATGCACCCGAGGAGCATCACCGGGAGCGGAACGAGAACGGCGACGAGGGCGAGGAAAATGCCCAAAATGAGGTGGTCCACGGCCATGTTCAGCATCAGGCGAACAGCCAGTGTGATAGGACGCACGCACAAGGAGATCACCTCCACCGGGAAGATGAGCGGCGCCAAGTACCAAACAGGTCCGGCCATGTGCTTGACGTAGCCCATGCCGTTTTCCTTGAGTCCGTACAGATTGAAAACGATGAAGACGACGAGCGCGCAGGCCAGAGTAATGCTCAGGCTGCTCGTTGCGACGGGCATCCCGGGAATGAGAGCCATGACGTTCGAAAAGAAGACGAAAAGGGCGCTCGTTCCGATGATGGGGAAGTACTTCTTGGCGCGGTCGGCATCCATGACGCTCTTGGCCATCTCGTAGAAGTACTCGAGGAAGACTTCAGCGAAAGTACGGGCGGTGAGCTTTTCTTCAGGGATGAGTCCGGCCTCACCCTTGATCTTGCTCCCCACCGAGCTGGCGAAGAGAAGCACGAAGAGCATCATGAGGCTGGCTGCTGCCAGGGGTTCCCAGGAGTGCCAAGTCGGCGCCTCATGGCCAATCATCGTCTCACCCAAATGGTAAGCGTTCTCGGAGAGCGCATCCTTCATGTGCGCGAGAATCAATGTCAGCCAGCTTGAATGTTCAGGCATGATCGCTCTTTACGTTGGGGTCGATATCGACGGGACGGTCACCAACAGGCGCTGCAAACGCGCCCGCTAGCAAGATTCCGAAAGGGAGGGCTCCGAAACCGACGGCAAGGCCCAACGGCTGAACCAGACCGCTGTCGATGAGGCCGTAAGTGATAGCCATCAGGACGAGGAACTTGAGGAGCGCGACGCCCGCCCAGGATGCTCCCGCACCCTCGACCATCCGCTGCACGGTGCGTGAAAGGACGAGTAGATTGATCGATGCAACCGCCGCACCCGCGGCCACACTCGAGCCGGCCCGCACACCGAAGAAAACGAAACCACAGAGACCGAACGCAACACCGGCGAGCGCCACCATCAGGTGGGCCCGGCGCATTGCGGTATCTTCAGGGGTCTTTTCCATCGAGAAACTCTTGCCTCTCTTCTCGTGCTTTTTTCGCTTCGAGATCCGCTTCGCGGTTGGCCTGCTGGAGCGCTCGGTAGATGGCTCGAGCTCCTGCCGCAAGTCCAAAACAGAAGCCGATGATGCTGAACCATCCACCGAAAGAGAACTTCTCATCGAGCCACTGGCCGACGAAGAGACCGAAGATCACGCTGAGCGCGAACTCCAAACCGACGGTGGAATAGCTTCCTGCGGATTTCCAGTGATGATGCACTTGGTTTGTCGGAAGCGGCGCTGCCTTAGCACGCCGCGAATGGACCGGTCAAACTCGCTTCGACCGCTTCCACAGAAGCGACAGCGCGCGCGTTTTCGCGGTGTCAGTTGTAGATATACTAGAATTACAAGGACATGGGATCTCCGCCTCGGAGCCACTTCTTGAGAAGTGGTGCCATCGCGCGAGCTGCCTGGGCGCGATGACTGATCGCGTTCTTTTGTTCTGGAGGGATTTCGGCTGTCGTCTTGCCTGGAAGCTCCAGAGGCTCGAAGAGCGGATCATAGCCAAACCCGTGGTCCCCTCGGGGAGCGTTGAGGATACGACCCTCAATCACTCCGCTGGCGATGGCCACCTTCTCGGGACCTTCGCTGGCCGGCGCCGCAAAGGCGAGCACGCAGCGGAACCGCGCCGTGCGCTTTTCGGGAGGAATTTCGGCAAGCTCTTCGAGCAATAGCCTGTTGTTGTCTTCGTCAGTCGCCGAGGTGCCGGCGTAACGAGCCGAGTAAACGCCAGGGCGCCCGCCGAGGGCGTCGACTTCGATGCCGCTGTCGTCAGCGAGCGCAGGTTTGCCCGTCACTCGGCAAACCTCGAGGGCTTTGAGCCAAGCGTTCTCTTCGAACGTCGTGCCCGTCTCCTCGACCTCGAATCCAGCGGGTACGAGCCGCTTCATGTTGATCAATCTCAGGCGGGGCTCATCGAACAAGAGCTCGAGCTCCTTGAGCTTGCCCTCGTTTCCGGAGGCCAAAACAATCTCAGTCATCATCGTTTTCGTCCGGCGTCGTCTGACGCCTGCCCTTGAGTGGCAGAAAGAGAGCAAAAACGGAACCGTGGGGGCGGGCGCCCGCGTATTCCAGGCGGCCGCCGTGCGCTGCGAGTACCTGCCGCGACACCGCGAGGCCGAGCCCGGTTCCGTGATCTTTGGTAGTGTAGAAGGGATCGAAGAGCTGCTCGATCTGCGCCGCCGGGACACCAGGACCGTTGTCGGTCACGCGCACCTCCAGCTCCTCTCCCACCCTACGAACGTCGATCAGCACGCGTCCGCCTCCGGGCATCGCTTCGCGCGCATTGCGAACGAGGTTGAAGAGCACCTGACGGATCTGCCCTTGATCCACGTCGACCCAAGGTAGCTGCGTCGCAACGTTCGACTGGAGCTCGATCCCGTGCTTTTCGAGCTCCGGGCGCATGAACTCGATGGCCGAACGAACGAGTGCGCCGAGATCCGATTCCTCGAGCTCCGGCGCCTTGCGGCGAGCCATCGACAGGTATTGATCGCTGAGCCCGGAGAGCCGCTCCACTTCCTGCCCGATCGCCCGAACCAGAGTCTTGGCCTCCTCGTCCTCCGAGCGGATCTCTTCTTCGAGCAGCTCCAGATTGAGGGCAATGGACGAAAGCGGATTCCTTACTTCGTGAGTCACGTGTGCCGCCATCTTTCCAATAGCGGCCAAGCGCTCGGAGGCTAGAAGCTTCTCTCGAGTTTCGGCGATTGCCCCAACCATGCTCTCGAACGTCGCCGAGAGCTCGCCGATCTCGTCTCCCGAATCGATGGCCCGTTGCGGCGTGAGATCTCCAGCCGCGACCGCATCCGCCCGCGCGGTGACGCGTGAAAGAGGATGCAGTACGCGCCTTGCATAAAACGCCATGAGCGCCGCAACCAGCACCGAAAGCCCTCCGAGCAGTACCAGCAAGATGAGCAGGGTTTTCTCTCGCTCACGCGCGGTGTCCACGATCCCGTCCACGTGGGCCGTCGTGCGTCTTTCAAGAGCCAAGATCGCCTTTTGTACCCGGAGACCCTGCCGGACGAGCTGGTCGCGCGTCTCCTGAGCAGCGCCTTCTTCGCCGCGACCGAGCTGCGCGAAGAGCTTCTTGAGCAGCGGTTCGTCCCGACTCATCAGGGACTCCACCTTGGCGAGTTCTGCGAGCAGCTCGGCCCGCTCGAGCTGGCCGTCGGTTCCGCCGGGAGGAAAGGCTCCGACGATTGCGCCACGAACCTCCTGGATTCTCTTCGGCCTCCCGAGAGCCAGAGCACTATCGAACCAAGCTTTGACGTCCGTCGGATTCTTGGCCGTCGTGACGTGATTGAGCTGCGAATTGTAGGTGTCTTGGTCGGCGACGAGGTCCCGCAGACTCAGGGCAAGAGGAAGATACCCCGTCCGCAGCAAAGCTGCTTCCGCTACGGCCTCTCGGAAAGCAATCACGCTCCAAGCGGAGGCCCCACTGAAGAGAAGCAGCACGACCAAATACGAAAGGAGAATCCGGGCCGCCACCGTCCTGCGACGAGTCGATGCCTGGCCTCGCTTCACCTCCCGCGGCCCTTCTTCGAGGTCGGCCCGGGACGAGCTTTTTTCGCCTTCTTCTTGGACTGGGTCCGCTTGACTGGCGCCTTCTTCTTCGACTGCGGTTGCTTCGTTGCCGGCGCCTTCGTCTTGGCGTGGGGCCGCTTCTTCGCCGGGGTCTTTTTCTTGGATGGTGGCTTCGTCGCTGGAGCTTTCTTCCTAGCCTTCGGAGGCTTGGTCACTACCGATACGTCGGTTTTCGACGCTGGCGCTTCCGGCGCAATGGTGTCCGCCGCCGAAACGACGGCCCCGGGAAGCGTCATGAGAAAGCAGGCGCCACGGGAAACGGGTGCAAGCTGCACCGAGCCTCCGTGCTCCTCGACGATACGCTTGACGATCGCAAGCCCGAGTCCGGTGCCGTCCGTCTTGCCGGCGGTAACGAATGACTGAAAAAGACGGGGAGCGATGGAGGGAGGGATCCCCGGTCCGGTGTCGGAGACACGGAGCGTCAGCGTCTCCCCCTCCGCGTCGGCCCGGACCTGAACCGTCCCTCCACCCAGGGGCGCCATCGCTTCAGCCGCGTTCCTGATGAGATTCTGCAGGGCTCGGGTGATGCGCTCGGAGTCCAGATGCGCTTTGAGTTTGGGAACGGACGAGATTTTCAGTTCGACCCCCTTCTCGGCGAGCTCCGGGCGCATCTGATCACCCACGTCCCCGAGAAGTCGATCCATGATGACTCGCCGCGCGAAAACCTGAGTCTCACCACGTGCGAACGCCAGCACCTCTCGCTGCATCGCCCCCAGCGCTTGGAACTGCTTCAAGATCTCAGCCGCGTAATGCTGTCGCTCCGAGCGATCCGCCGATTCCTCCATCAGTTGGACGTAGCCGCTGATGACCGTGAGTGGGCTCTTCAGATCGTGGACGACTTGCGAGAGCAGCCTCCCGATGCTCGAGAGGCGTTCCTCCTTTTCACGAGCCCGCTTGGTGTTGAACAGGCGCACCGCCGTGGAAAGGTTCGCCGAAACGAGACGAAGCAGTCCGAGGTCTTCCGCCGTGAATGGTCCGCCCCGCTTGTTGGTCAGCGCCAGCGCCCCGAGCGACTCTCCCTCCTCACCCTCCAGCGGTTCGGCGATCATCGAATGAACTTCCGGGAGTCCCTCCTGAACCAGCGGCGAGTCCATCGAATCGAGCTGAATGGGTGTCGACGAATCGATGACAGACGCCAGGATGCCGTCTGGTGGCGAAAGGGCAGAGCGAAATTCGGCCGGCGGTTCCTTCGTTTGACCAGGAAATCGGGCCGAACGTGTGAGCGAGTAGTCGATGAACTCCGTAGGCGAATCCTCGGCCAAGACCAAGAGCGCGCCCCCGGCGTTGCAGGCTGTGGCAAAGCTCTCGAGCACGGCCCGAGCCAGTTCTTCGTGGGAATGGGCGTGCGCCGTCTTCCTTTCGAGCTCGAAGAGTAGCTCGAGGTCGCGGACCCGTCGGGTCAGTTGTTCCTGCGCTTGCTGCAGTTGCTGATTCTTCCGAATCAAGGTGACGAGCAGACGCGAATTGTCGATGGCAATCGCAGCCTGCTTGGCGAGCACTGAAAGTATCTCGGCATCGTCTTCGGAGAACCCCCGTCCGTCCTTCTTGTTCAGGACGAGAAGCACTCCGATGGTCCGACTGAGGTTGTTCTTCAGCGGCGCCAGCATCGCCGAGCGCGTCTCGTACTGGAGTACCCTCTCCCACTCCGCTTTCTGTCCCGAGTCCCCGAAGTCGTCGACTCGAAGAGCCCGCCCGGTCCGAACCACCGTGCTGAGCACCCCGTCGCTGAGTGGCACTCGAACGGGATAGTCGTCGTCTCCGCCCGCCGATCGACTGACGAGCTCGCGTTTTCGTTCATCGAGGAGAAAAAGCATTGACCGATCGCAGAACAAGAGATCGGTCAGCTTTCCGAGCACGAGCTCGAGCAGCTCGTCGAGCTCCAGCGATGCCCCCAGGGCCCCAGCGACGTCTCGGAGCGCACGCGCCACGCGCGCCTCTCTCAGGAGCTTCTTTTGCGCCACCTCGGCGCTACCCTTCAAGGCGGGGGATCCATCCACAACCGCAACTAGACCACAGGCGACTTTCCCCGCAAATCGGTCTTTCCGGGCCCTCGCGCGCACGACATTGCCTCCGCCCGGACCCCTAGCTAAACCATGATCCGAAATGGCTCTGAAGCAGCTCCAACTTCACGTACGCGGAAGGGTTCAGGGAGTCTATTTTCGCGCCTCGACCCAACGCGAAGCTCGCCGGCTCGGTCTTTGTGGATGGGTGCGCAATCGACCCGACGGTTCGGTAGAAATCCTTGCCGAAGGGGAGGAGCTCAGCATCCGGGAGCTCCACGGCTGGGCCCAAAAGGGCCCCAGCGCTGCCCGCGTCGATCGCGTCGACACGCGTTGGCGGGGCTTCACAGGTGAATTCGCGGATTTTCGAATCGTCGAGTAGACGACCGAGGATGCTGCGCACTACCCCATTTTTGGCGCTCGCGCTGCTTTTCGCGACGACCCCGGCGCTTGCTGAAGTACGCCAGGATGGTGAGGATCCCGGCGACAAGGAGAGTCGTGCCGAGGCACCCGATCGGCCTGCGGACATGCCGCTAGCCGAAATCCCGACCCCACCCGACTTCCGCCTCGGAGCACCAAGGCCCCGGGCCATCGAAGCCATCGATAGGCTCCTCGCGGAGCTCGTCCACGAGGACCCAGCCGTCAGGGAGACGGCCTACCGTACCTTGCCGGAAGCCAAGAGCGACTGGGTCGCGGGGATCGCCCGCCGCATCGATCGCATCGCCGAGCGGGCGGACAAGAGCGGGATGAAGCGGACTCTCGACTCGGCGCGGGACGACGCTCGGGACAGGCTCCGCGCAGCGGGCGATTCTAGCGAGCCAACCCCCGACTACTTGAAGGTACTACTCAATCATCCTGCTCCCGAAGACCAAAACTGGCGGGATGTGACCCAACTGCTCGGCCTGAGTCGAATGCTTTCGAACATCGGCAGCACGGAGGCCAGTCGTGAGATCATCAGGATCTACGTTCGGTTCGGCGAGTTCATGCGCATCGACTGTCAGCGGCAGCTCGAATCGCTCGGCGATTTGTCGGTGGCGGCGCTCATCGAAACCTTGCGCCACCCCGCGCCAGCAATCGCAAAATGGGCGGAAAAGCGGCTTCATCTCCGCAAGAAGCTGAGCCCTCATGACGCCGTGCGCACGGACAATCAAACCGCTCTCGCGGACATTCTGATCGCCCTCGGGCGCAACGGCGATCCCGACTCGGGTCAACTGCTCATCAGTTTCGCCAGCACGGAGCAAGCACCCATCCGCAAGGCTGCGCGTCAGGGTATCGCACTCTTGGGCGAGGTAGCTGCGTGGCAGCTCCGCGACGCTTATCAGAATCTCACCGGAAAGGCTCCGCCTCGAGACTGGACGTGGAAGCGCACTGCGCGCGAGCTGTTCACCGAGTTCGATCGCCTACGCCTGGAGAAGATCTACAAGATTTACGCGGAGGCGAAGAAGGCGAGCACCGACGGGGACCTTGTCAAAATGGTCAAGGGGTACGATCGGGTGCTCACTTTGAGCCCTGAATTCGACGGACGCGCCGAGATGATCCGCGGATACCGTGCGTATGCGGAGTCAGTCGCCGACTCCGATCCCGATGCGGCACTCTTGGCGCTCCGCCGCGCCGAGCGGATCGACGATGATGACGAATCCCGGGAGAAGACGAAGGCGCAGCGCCTCTTGCTTGAAGCAGAGCGGCTCAAGGAGCGGGGCATCATCGACTCCGAACTCCTGGAGCGCGCAGCACAAGCAGATCCAGCGACCCGCGACCGAGCCACCGAGCTCAATACCCCCGGCACCGGTCCCGCGGTTTGGGGGAGAAACTCTCGCTATTTCGTCGCCGGTGCCGTCAGTCTGATCGCTCTGTTGGGGGCGGCATGGGTAATGCTCACCTCGATTCGGCGACGGCCAAAGAGTGAGGCCGGCCCTGACCTCCACGACGACTGAGGTCGCCATCGCTCAGCAACGAAGAAGGCCCGGTCCTCCTCGGAGGATCGGGCCCAAAGGACCTCGCACATGGCAGAACGGCGCAGTGCAAGGAAAGTCGGCGAGAACTCTCAGTCCTCGGCCTTCTCTTCTTCCTTTTCCTTCTTGGCAGCTGCCTTCTTAGCGGGCTTGGCCTCCTTCTTGGCCTCGGCTGCCGCCTCGGCCTTGGGTGCCGCCT
>CBFGUR010000084.1:0-15332 GCA_965652275.1 uncultured Polyangiaceae bacterium
GCGCCCCGGCTCCCCCCACCGCAAAAACCAGGTGAGGAGGCACGCGCTCTCCCGTTGGTAGGTCTCCGAGGAAGTGAGAGACTTCCTCCTGGCATTGGCGCAGGAACTCCCCACGGGGGTCGAGGGCGACCAACCGGCGCCGCAGATTGTGCCGCAGGGCGGAAGCGTCCGGACCACCGACGAGCTGGTGCGGTAGCGGGTATCCGGTCACCACGATGTGCTGCTGGGGTACCCCGTAGGCGCGGAGTCGCCGACGGACGCGCAGCGTAGGCGCGAGATAGTTCACTGTCGCTTGGCGGGGGTTGATGGGGGCCCAGACTCGGTTGATGTCGGAGTCAGTAACGACGCAGTAGATGCTTTCACAATGGTGATGCGCAGAAAGCACCGCAGGGCCGAAGAAGGTCGTGAGAAGAGTGCGATTTTCCCGCTGAAGTCGCGCGGCCAAGCCGCTTCCGAGACCTTGTTGCGCAGCGCGCTCGAGCATTTGTACGAAAAGCGTGCGCTGCGAGAGATCTCGAACCGGATAGAGCGATGGAATGCTCGTAATTCCCTGAAGCACGTCCCCGCGGAGTCCTCCCATGAGCGGCAAGCGTCCCGCCCGGGAAAGGAGTTCGTACACGGTGCGGGCTCGATGCCAGGCCTTCTGTTCGGCTTCGTTGGAAAGGGGCTCTCGGTCGGCCAAAAGAACCGGCTGACCCCCGAGAAATTCGGAGAGGGCGTGAGCGGGCCGGAGATGGCCGTACCCCATGTCGATGGCGACGAGGTCGAGTGCTCGGGAGTCGGACGAGTCGTGATGGAGCCCTTGAGACATCGACGCAGTGAACCGGCAGAGCGTGCTGTCCGCGTTACCGCCAGGTAATCGTTCGATGAACATTTGGAACGACGGCGTGACGAGTTTCCGAGCGACCGGTCACCGAGCGGTGCCGAGCAGTTACGACTTCGTCACACGACCTTCGCTTGAGACTGAGATGTTCACGTCACGCCGACCCATGGCAACCCGAGGTTTCGTGTCTGAAAACGAACTGGACAAGTATCGCGTCATCGCCAAGCTGGGGCGTGGCGGCATGTCGGACGTCTATCTGGCGGCGACTCGAGGGCCGGCGGGATTCTCCAAACTTCTCGTCGTCAAGATTCTCCAGGAGGAACTCGCGCGGACAGGTGAGTTTTTGGCGATGTTCCGCGACGAGGCAAGACTCGCCGCACGCCTGAATCATCCTAACGTGGTTCAAACCTACGAGGTCGGAGAAAGCGAAGGTCGTCACTTCATCTCGATGGAGTACCTGGAGGGCCAACCGCTGCATCAGGTCATCCAAAGGTTCGAGAAGCGTAGCCTGTTGGATCTCGGGGTCGTGCTTCGAATAGGAATCGACGCGCTCTCTGGCCTCCACTACGCCCACGAGCTGCGGGACTTCGATGGGACGCCCCTCGGCGTGGTGCATCGCGACATCACGCCACAGAACATCTTCGTGACCTACGAGGGACAGGTGAAGCTCGTCGACTTCGGCATCGCCAAGGCTTTCGATTCCACGACCCACACGAAGGTCGGAACCGTCAAGGGCAAGGTGTCGTACATGGCCCCCGAGCAGGCCAGGGGCGAATCGGTGGATCGCACCGCCGACATCTTCTCGATGGCTGTGCTCTTGTGGGAGATGCTCGCCGGAAGCCGGTTATGGGAGGGTCTGACGGACATCGCGGTCGTTGGGCGACTCGTTCAGGGAGACATTCCCAACCTGGCGCTGATGCGTCCAGACCTCCCCGCTTCGTTGACGCAACTGGTCATGGCGGCTCTCGACCCCAACCCGGGAGCTCGACCGCAAACCGCCGACGAATTTCAACGGAACCTCGAAGGCGAGCTCGACAAACTAGCTCCTCGGGTTACCACCCACCGTCTTGCCGAACTGATGCGGGACGCGTTCCAGTCCGACCGTGCCAAAGTTCAGACTGTCGTCGCGAAGCAGCTCGAACGGCTTTCGCGTCATGTTCCTGTGCCTCTCACGCCACCTGGTGGGTTCCGTCTGGGTGGTCCCGGCGCTGGTGAGATGCCCTTGCTCGGCGAGGGCAGCAGCATCCATGATGCGCCGACCACCGTGCATACTACGGTAACGGGAGAGCTGTTTGCGGCCCGCTCCGAGGAGGCGCGAAGCGCCTCGACACCAGCGTCCCGGTCCGAGCACAAAGGCGCCTCGGACTTCCGCCTGGGTGCGAGATGGCTGGGCCTCGCCGCAGTCGGAGCCTTGGGCATCGGGATCGGTGTGGCGCAACCGTGGCGGACGCTTGGAGCAGGACACGGAAAAAGCCAGGCGTCACCCCCGCTCTCTGCGGGGGTCCCGGTGGTAGCTCGCGCCCGAACGTCGCCCGTCGACGCGGTCTCACCGACGCGCGCGTCGCCTTGCAACGGTCCGCACAAGCCGGCGGTCGAATTGTCGGGAGAGATCGCCGAAGACGCCACGCTCACGTGCGACAAGGACTACATCCTGCGCTTTTCGACCTACGTGACCCGCGGTGCAACCTTGACGATCGAGCCTGGGACGCGGATCCGCGGGGACTTCGAAACCAAGGGAACCCTCGTCGTGCAACCAGGCGCCCGCATCGAGGCCAGGGGGACTGCGCTGGAACCAATCGTGTTCACTTCGGCCTCCGAACAACCGAGGCCCGGTGATTGGGGTGGAGTGATCCTTCTCGGCGAAGCTCCGATCAACCTCGAGGACAGCACTGGCAAGAAGATGCTAGGTCGGATCGAGGGCGTCACTTCCGGCGGGGACTACGGTGGGGACAATCCGGGCGATTCGAGCGGGGTGCTGAGCTACGTGCGAATCGAGTATGCCGGGATTGAACTGGCGCCAAATAACGAAATCAACGGGCTGACCTTTGGAGGAGTCGGTCGAGGCACGGTCGTCGACCACGTGCAGGTTCGGCATCCAGCCGACGATTGCTTCGAGTTTTTCGGGGGCACCGTCGATGCCAAATACCTGGTCTGCCAGCATCCGGACGATGACGCATTCGACTGGGACTACGGATATCAAGGGCGCCTTCAGTTCTTGTTGTCTCAGTCGGACCCCAGGGTTTCAGGTGGGTCCAACGGTTTCGAGGGAGACAACGATCCCGCCGGGAGTCAAAACGAACCGGTGAGTGGCCCGGTCATCTACAACGTTACGCTGTGTGGGAAGAACCGCCGGCTAGAAAGCCAAGAACACTATGGCTTGTTGCTCCGGCGCGGGAGTCAGATTCGACTCCGCAACGCGCTGTTCATGGGATTCGGTGCGGCACTCGACGTACGCGACCCGGAGACCAAACCAAACATCTCCGCGAGCATCTTCTTCCAGAACCTCGTCTACAACCTAGCCTACCCTGAGTCAGCCAAAGCGAACCGTACCAACAAGCTCTTGATGGACGACGACAATGGATTCGACGAGGTGACCTACCTCAAGAACCCGGGCCTTCGCATCTGGGAGAGTGACCCGCAGCTCGGCAACTGCTTCGACGCTCGGGCTCCGGGGTTCAAACCCGCCACATCACTCGTCGCCAACGCGGCAATCCCCCCGAACGACGGTTTTTTCGATTCCTCGGCGCGCTTCGTCGGCGCCTTTCGGGATCGCACAGATGACTGGGACAGCGGGGAGTGGCTAGTCTGGAGCGACTGAAGCACATCTCGAAGTGAGATATGCTTCGAAAAGCATGCGCTCGCTCATCGAGAGAACTTGTAGAAAAGGCCCCGCCGAAGCTCGACTCGCCCTCCGCGGATGCCGGGCCGCGGGATTCTCCCCATGGTGGAGATAGCTCAGATGCAGACGGCTACCTGACTCCCGACGAGCGAGGCACCAAGGGCGGGAAGCTCTCGAGCGCGCGGCGACGACGTTCCTCTCGGAACTGGCGCCAGCACCTCGGGCAACGCCAATCCAGAAGAATGCGACCCGAATCCCCGTCTCGATAACGGTGCAATCGCCACCCGTAGCGGGCACTGATCAAGGTAAAGCTCGACTCGATCGTAGGCGAGAAAACCCGGCAATCGACACAACTGTAGCGCGTCTCGGTGCTTGGCCTGGTTTCCTCGGGATCACTCAGATCGGGAACGTCGAAACTGGAGCGATTGGTCATCGTGGAGCGTAATCTATTTCTACCCACTCTCGTTTCAAGGCGCCCCACCACGAGTTCACTCCATCGTTGCCGACGACGAACCGAGCAAACAGACGACCCCAAAGATGAAGTCGTCGTGCGAATCACGTAACGAATTGGCGCTCATTCCAACTTGGCAACGAACCGGTGACGCGCTGGTTGCGAAGGCTGACACTTGGGTAAATTCACGAGCCACATGGCCCATCGCGTGTGCGAATTGATTAGGTTCGCGCGCGAAACGCAGGGCCCATCCGTGCCCGCACCATATGGAACGAGGAGAACCCAAAATGCGAACGCCCCACTTACTCTTGAGCATCTCGATGCTCGCGCTCACCCCCCTTTCTGCGTGCAGCAGCGATGATGATCCGTCAGGCGGAAACGGCGACGGTGACGGCAACGACCCGGGCGACGGCGACGGTGACGACCCGGGCGACGGCGACGGTGACGACCCAGGAGATGGCGACGGTGACGGCCCTGGTGACGGCGATGGAGACGACCCCGGTGACGGTGACGGCGACGACCCGGGAGATGGGGACATGGGGGGAATGGGAGGCATGGGGGGGATGGGCTATTCCCCTGAGGTTTTCTTTCATCGTGTCGCGTCGTTCCCCGTTTGCATGCAACTCGATGCGACGTGCAACGTGGACACTGCCACTGCGGCAGAAATCGTGACGGCTACTGAAGACGGGAACACCCTCGTTTACACGGACTCGCCGCTCGGTGTGATCGGGTACGTGGATATCACCGATCCGTCCTCGCCCAGCCCAATCAAGACGACCGACGTTTCCGGAGAACCGACCTCGGTTTCCATGAAGGGCAAGTACGCGCTGGTCGGCGTCAACACGAGCCCCAGCTTCGTCTTGCCCTCGGGTTTGCTCCGCGTCTACGACATCGAGTCGATGAGCGACACGCCCGTCGTATCAATCGATCTCGGTGGTCAGCCAGACTCTGTCGCGATCAGTCCCGACGGGAACTACGCCGCCGTCGTCATCGAGAACGAACGGGACGAGGAGCTGACGTCTACTGGACTCGAAGAGGGCGACATTCCCCAGCTTCCCGCTGGCAAGCTGGTCGTCATCGACACCAGCGACGAAAATCCAGCGAACTGGAGCGCAACGGATGTCGGGCTCACTGGCCTCGCCGGTGCCGTGGCCCCGACCGATCCAGAGCCAGAATTCGTCGACATCAACACGGACAACCTCGCAGTCGTGACGCTCCAGGAGAACAACGCGATTGCTCTCGTGGATCTCGAGACCAAAACTGTCACGACGAGTTTCAGCGCCGGAGTCGTCGATCTCTCGAACGTTGATGCGACGGAAGAAGACACGGCTCTTGTCTCACAAACCGAGTCACTGACGGGCATCCCGCGCGAACCCGACGGCGTGGCGTGGATTGGCACGACCCATTTCGCCACGGCAGACGAAGGTGATTGGATGGGCGGGAGTCGTGGATTTTCGATCTTCGATACGAGCGGCGCCGTGGTGTTCTCCTCCGGTAGCAGCATGGATCACCTTGCGGCCATGGTGGGCCACTATCCGGAAGCCCGGTCGGAGAACAAGGGCAACGAGCCAGAGAATGTGGAGTACGGGGTCATCGACGGCCAGCCGCTGCTTTTCGTGAACTCCGAGCGTGCCAGCTTGGTCTTCGTTTACGACGTAGAAAACCCGACGACTCCCACTCTCAAGCAGATCCTGCCGGCGGGTGTCGGCCCCGAAGGCGGACTGGCAATCGAGGATCGCGGACTCTTGGTCGTTGCAAGCGAGGAGGACAACCGCGGCGACAAGATCCGTTCGGTGCTGAACATCTACCGCGCCTCCGAGGAATCTCCCACGTATCCGACGTTAGTGTCGGCTGACCGCATGAACGGAACACCCATCCCCTGGGCTGCCATGTCCGGGCTCGCTGCCGGCAGCGGAACCACGATGTACGCGATCGAGGACAGCTTCTTCGGAAGCAACCGCATCTTCACGATCGACACATCGACGTTCCCCGCGACGCTGACCGACGAACTCCGCATCGTCGATACCAACGACGTCTTCGCATCGCTTGCGACTGACGACGTGACGTCTGACGATGACGCGTTCAGTTCGTCCGACCTCGACAGGATGATCAATGACGACAAGACCGTCAACATCGACCCCGAGGGGATATCTGTCGCTAGTGGTGGTGGATTCTGGATCGCTTCGGAGGGCGCAGGATCCGTGGGAATTCAGGACGATCCCGACGAGGTCGGAGACCAAGACACACGTCCCATCGACAGCCTCAACTTGATATTCAAGGTCGACGCCGACGGAACGATCGAAGACGTCATCACGCTGCCCCCGAACATCAACGCCCTGCAGGTGCGCTTCGGTTTCGAGGGCATCGCGGAGTACGATGGCAAGCTCTATGTTGCGTTTCAACGCGCTTGGGATGGAGAGGAGGCGGGCAAGGCCCGCATCGGCATCTACGACATCGCGGGAGAAACCTGGGAGTTCGTCTTCTATCCACTGGACGCCGTCACCTCGCAGGCGGGCGGCTGGGTTGGACTGTCCGATATCACGAGCATGGGTGATGGGACCTTCTTGATCGTCGAGCGAGACGACCAGGCTGGCCCCGACGCCTCCATCAAACGCCTCTACACGGTCGATCTCAGCAACTACACCCCTGACGGAGACGTCATCAAGACGGCGACCGTCGACTTGATGAGCACCCTCGCCGCCGCCGGGGGGTTGATTCCCGAAAAGATCGAAGGCTCTGCACTCGACGCCTCCGGTCACGTCTGGATCATCAACGACAATGACGGCGTCGACGACAACAGCGGCGAGACCCAGCTGATCGACTTGGGCTCGCTACTCTGACGTCGACGCTCGTACCGAAGGACCCGGTCGGAGCAATTCTTCGCCCGGTCTTTCGGCACACGGCAGACTACACTCAGGGTGCAATTTCGGGGCCACCTCGACGCCCCGTCTGGCCCAACGGAAACCCTCAAACGGTATGTTTTTAGCGGTTTTCGGTAGCTGTCACCAAACTGTCACGGAGAGGTCACTGCTCTGGCGCATCGGTGCGGTCTACGTCCGTCAACATTAATCAAGAACGAAAGAAATGATGCTGATAACACGCCTCCTGAAGATCTCTGCATTGCTCGGTGTCCTGCTCCTCGTCGGTTGCAGCAAGGACAAGGAGAAGCAGTCCGAAGGCTCCACCGATGCTGCGTCCGACAAAGGGCCCTCGAACGTCTCCCTGCAGGGAGCCGGGGCTACTTTCCCTTATCCGCTCTATTCGAAGTGGATGGCGGAGTACAACAAGCTTCACTCGAACATTCGTATCAACTACCAGTCGATTGGTTCGGGTGGGGGCATCCGCCAAATCGTGAAGCAAACCGTCGACTTCGGAGCAACGGACGCTCCGATGAAGCCGGACGATGCCAAGGACGCGCCTGGGCCTCTCCACCACATTCCCACGACGATCGGTGCGGTAGTCATCGCGTACAACGTCCCGGGAGTCGACAAGGTCCTGCAACTCGACCCCGATGTCATCGCTGACATCTTTCTTGGCAAGATCAAAAAGTGGAACGACTCCCGTATCGCCGGGAGCAATGAAGGTGTCAGCCTTCCGGACAAGAACATCGCCGTCGTGCATCGCTCCGATGGCAGCGGGACAACCGCAGTTTTCACCGACTATCTCGCCAGCGTGAGCGGTGAGTGGAAGGAGTCCGTGGGAGCAGGAAAATCGGTCAAATGGCCTACGGGGCTGGGAGCGAAGGGCAACGAAGGCGTCACCGGACAGATCAAGAGCACCCCCGGGGCCATCGGCTACATCGAGCTCGCCTATGCGACACAGAACGACCTCACTTTCGCGTCGATCAAGAACAAGTCGGGGAAGTACGTTACCGCGAAGATCGAAGCCATCACCGCCGCGGGAGCGGGCAAAGAAATGCCAGACACCCTCCACACATCACTTGCTGACCCCGAGGGTGAGGACGCCTATCCCATCGCCGCATACACGTACATCCTCGTCTATGACGAGATGAAGGACGAGACGAAGGCAAAGGCACTCGTCGACTTCCTGTGGTGGGCCGTCCACGACGGTCAGAAGTTCAGCGAAGAGCTTCACTATGCCCCTCTTCCTGAAGCAGTCGTGAAGAAGATCGAAGCGCGACTCAAGGGCCTCAAGGCCGGCGGCAAGCCTGTCCTCGCCGGGGGATGAACACACGCACATGAGTCCAACCAGCGCTCCAACTGCCGAAAGCGCACCGCCAGCCAGCCTTTCCTCATACAAGGGCTGGCTCGGCGAGCGCAATTGGGGAGACTTCATTTTCCGCAACGCCACTGCTGGCTTTGCGGGTCTCGTCATTTTGACCCTTCTTCTGATGGGCTACGAGATGTGGCTGGGTTCGGCCGCCGCCATCGAAGAGTTCGGGTGGGCGTTCATCTGGAGCCGGGAATGGGACCCAGTCCAAGAAGAGTTCGGCGCCCTTCCGTTCATCTACGGGACAGTGGTGTCCTCCCTCGTTGCGCTTTTCATCGCGGTCCCCATCTCGTTCGGAGTAGCGATTTTCCTGAGCGAAATGGCCCCGAAGTGGGTGCGAGATCCGCTCTCCTTCCTCGTCGAGCTCCTCGCGGCAGTGCCAAGCGTCGTTTACGGCCTGTGGGGCATCTTCGCCCTAGCACCTTGGATGCGCGAGACCGTCGAGCCATTCCTGCGCAGCACCCTCGGATTTCTGCCACTCTTCCAGGGGCCCAACCAGGGATACGGAATGCTTTCGGGCGGCATCGTTCTCGCCATCATGATCACTCCAACGATCTCTTCGGTGAGCCGTGAAGTGCTCAAGGCCGTGCCGCGCACTCTTCGTGAGGCGGCTCTCGCTCTCGGGGCAACCCGTTGGGAGACCATTTCTTTTGCGGTCATGCCCGTCGCTCGGTCGGGCCTCCTCGGCGCGGTCATCTTGGGTCTTGGACGCGCCCTGGGCGAGACGATGGCCATCACGATGCTGATCGGAAACCGACCCGAGATCAGCGCGTCACTGTTCGCACCGTCCTACACGATGGCGAGCGTCATCGCCAACGAGTTCACGGAGGCGACGGACGACCTCCATCTCGCAGCCCTTGCGGAGATCGGCCTTCTGCTCTTCGCGGTCACCCTGCTCCTCAACATCTTTGCACGGTTCCTCGTGTGGCAGACGAGCAATTCGTCTCCAAAGGCTGCATGAAAGACAACTATCAGTATCGGCACGCCAAGGACCTCTTCGTGAGAGGACTGTGTGTCCTTGCGTCATTCATCGCCCTCGTGCCGCTTTTTGGGGTGCTTTATTATCTAACGGTCCGCGGGATCGGGGGGGTCAATCTCGATTTCTTCACCGAGCTTCCGAAGCCGGTGGGCGAAGTAGGTGGCGGGATGGCGAACGCGATCGTGGGTAGCCTGGAGCTGGTCGGATTGGCCTGTCTCTTCGGCATTCCGCCCGGCATCTTCGCAGGCATTTATCTTTCCGAGTTCGGAAACAGCAAGTTCGGCAAGGTAGCTCGTTTTGCCGCAGACGTGATGTCCGGCATTCCGTCTATCACCATCGGCATCTTCATCTACGGCTTGATCGTCCTGCAGACGAAACAGTTCTCGGCCTATGCTGGTGGTCTGGCCCTTGCAGTCATCATGCTGCCGACGATTACCCGAACGACCGAGGAGCTCCTGCGCCTCGTTCCAGAGCAACTTCGCGAAGCTGCCCTCGGGCTTGGGGTTCCGAAATGGCGCGCCACGCTCCGCGTGATGCTGCGCACGGCACTTCCGGGCGTCGCCACCGGCATCATGCTAGCGGTGGCGCGCGTCGCTGGTGAGACGGCGCCCCTTCTTTTCACTGCATTCAACAACCGTTTCTGGTCGGAGAGCCTCAACGAACCCACTGCGTCGCTCCCTGTCCAAATCTACACATACGCAGTTTCACCCTACGAAGAATGGCATCAACAGGCCTGGGCCGCAGCCTTCGTGCTGGTCGCCATGGTTCTGATTCTCAACATTTCAGCGCGCGTTTTGGTGCGCAACCGAGTGGAGGCAAGATGATGAGTGGACAACTAGTATCCGGCGCTTCCGAGGACTCTGATCCTCTGAATTTCAGCGGTGAGGCCCAGGAAATGCCGAAGCTGCGCGTGAGCACGCGGCCACCAGCCGTGGACTCGATGCCTCCGCAATCGTCGTCAAAGTCCAAAGACGGCTCGAGCGCGGCATCCGCGGCAGAAGCTACGACCAAGATCGAGACCGAGTCCCTTCGAGCCTTCTTCGGGAGTGCCGAGGTGATCAAGGGCATCTCGATGCCTTTCCCTGAAAAACGCGTCACGGCCATCATTGGCCCATCGGGTTGCGGGAAGTCGACCTACATCCGCTGTCTGAATCGCATGCACGAGGTCGTTCCGGGTGCGCACTCGGCGGGTAAGGTGCTGCTGGATGGCCAAAACATCTACGAGGGGGTCGACCCGGTGCGCGTCCGCAGGCGAGTGGGAATGGTCTTCCAGAAGCCGAACCCGTTTCCCACGATGTCGATTCGCGACAACGTCCTCGCCGGGCTCCGGCTCAACGGGATCCGCCCCAAGAATTCCGAAGAGTTAGTGGAAAAATCGCTACGTGCGGTCGCGCTTTTCGACGAGGTAAAGGACGGTCTCGGTCGTTCTGGGATGAGCCTCTCGGGCGGGCAGCAACAGCGACTGTGCATTGCCCGTACGTTGGCCATGGAGCCCGAGGTCATCCTCATGGATGAACCCTGCTCGGCGTTGGACCCGATTGCAACGGCGCGCGTCGAAGAGCTCATTCACGAACTCCGCGCCTCGTACACGATCGCGATCGTTACACACAACATGCAGCAGGCCGCGCGGGTAGCCGACTACACCGCGTTCTTCTACATGGGCGAGCTGATCGAGCGCGACGAAACGAACGTGATTTTCACGCGGCCTTCACAGCAGAAAACCGAAGACTACATCACGGGACGGTTCGGCTGAAGGATGCCGGGGGGCGAGGAGAATAGGTCATGGATGGTCGACATACAGATCGAGAGTACGAGGCAGAGCTTCGAGCGTTGAGGGAACAAATCCTTCTGATGAGCGCGACAGTGGAGAACCTGCTGGCCAGCTCCATGCACGCCCTTCGTGAGCGCAACCCAGAGAAGGCGGCCAACTTTGCCCGGATCGATTCACAGATTGATCGGCTCGAAGTCGAGATCGACAACGCCTGTTTGCGGACCCTGGCCCGTAGGCAGCCCGTGGCGAAGGATCTCCGCTTCATCACGACGACACTCAAGCTCGTAACGGATTTGGAGCGTATCGGCGATCTCGCCACGAACATCTGTGACCGAGTCACTGAGTTCTCGGGTGAGCCGCTCCCTGAGGGTTTCTCGGACATCGAGAAGATGGGTGCGGTCGCGCAAGAGATGCTGCGGGAAGCCCTTGACTCGTTCGTGAGCAATGACGTTCTCCGCGCTCGCTCGGTTCGTGCGCGGGACAGACTCGTCGACCAACTTTATGCGGACGTCTTCCCGCAGGCGATCAAGCACATGACGCGGCACCCGGATCGATGTGATTCAGCCCTCAGAATGCTTTCCATTGCGAAGCACATCGAACGGATTGCGGATCACGCGACGAACATCTCCGAGATGGTCATCTTCATGATCGAAGGCCGCGATGTTCGGCACCTCGGCGTCAGCCAGTCTGCGTGATTTTCGCTGAGCCTGTGAACTGCTCCTGAAGCTCGAATCGTGTGGCGTACCGCTCCACACCGTGCGTGGCGATCCACCGCTCCGTCGCGAAACGCGAAATTTCCTTCGCCGCGCTTATGTGACAGCTACGTGACAGCTGTGACTCTTTCATGACGATTGCGCTCGAACGATGCGCATTTCGTAACGTTTCGTTACAAGGCGCCCACATCACGAAACGAGGAACGACGGAATGATAGTCAACCAGCTCACCGCCTTCGCACTGCTCTCATCTACCCATCTGCTTGGCCAAGCAGAAGCTCCCGCGGCCCCCGCTCCCACCCCCGATGCTACGCCTCGAGAGGAGGCCCAGTCTGAGGAAGTCGTTGAAGACGAGGACGCTACGTCTACCGAAGATGGCGAGGCGGCCGAGGCTCCTATTGATGCCGAAGAGCAGCAAAGCGATGACGCCGACCTGTCCGCTTCCGAAACCCCAAATGCCAAACTCCGAAAGTACGAAAGCGACGCGACCGTTGTCGAGGATAGCGCCGCAGTCGCTGGGTCAGGACCAGCGCCCAGCGCCGAAGAAGCCGAAGCCGAAGCCGAACCCGTGCCCATCAATCCGCGTCCGGTAGGCGACAAGGAGCGCCTCGGTAAGCACCCTTTCGACGCCGAGTCCTCCTACTACAAGCCGGGCACGGGCCTCGTGCTCGAATCCAAGGACGGCGCCTTCAGCATGGCTCCTCGTCTCCGTATCCAGTTCCGGGACGAGCTCGAGTTCAGCGAAGACGATGCGGGAGACCCCGTCACGACTCACGCCTTCGGGATCCGACGCGCTCGCCTCCAGTTCAAGGGGCACGTCTTCGACAAGAACTTCAAATACAAGGCTGAGTTCGCGCTCTCTCCCAACGACCTCAGCATGAGAGAGGGCGTCCCTCACAGGACTCCCCTCCTCTCCTGGTTCACCGAGTTCACGCACTTGCGCGACCTTTCGCTACGTATCGGCCAGTACAAGCTCCTCTACAGCCGTCAGCGAGTCGTCTCTTCCGGCGACCAAGAGTTCGTCGACCGCACCACCGCACAAAACGAGTTCAATCTCGACCGCGACATCGGCTTTCACTTCTTCTCCGATGACCTCCTCGGTCTCGGTATCTTCAAGTACTACACTGGCTTCACCATCGCTGAGGGACGTGACTCCTTCGAGCGCGAGCTCATCAGCGGCGGCCAAACTCAAAACAGCTGGCAATATCTCGCTCGCGTCGAGGTCCTGCCCTTCGGGGACTTCAAGGACTACTCCGAGGTCGATTTCGAGCGCGAAAACAGAGTCCGCCTCTCCGTCGGCGCCGCCTACGCGCACACCGAAAACGGTACCAGAGATCTCGGCTACCAGGGCGACACCTTCACCGATGGTGGCACCGTCGACTACGAGAACGTCACCGTCGACGCTCTCCTCAAGTGGGCTGGACTTACCGTCTTTGCCGAGTACTTTTATCGCAACGGTCAGCGAGGAAGCGCCGCTCTCGATCCCCAAGACGCTGGCCCAGACGACGTATTCCTCTCGCGCGATGGCCTGGGCGGCTCCCTGCAAGCAGGATACCTCTTGCCCCGACTCCCCGTCGGAGTCGGTCTTCGTTATTCGGAAGTGGGCCGCGGGCCCTTCGACGAGACCGAGTCTTCCATCACCGACGAACACGAAGCTGGAGGCACCCTCGGCTACTACTGGGCGGGACATCCGCTCAAACTCCAGGCCGATTACTTCCATCTTTGGAGCGACGAAGCCGACGAACAGGCCGACAGGATCCGCGTCCAGCTCCAGGTCGCGTACTGAAAAACCGATCCATGAGCCCCGCGGCGTGAACGTCACCCAGGATCGGTGAGGTAACGTTCACGCCGCTCCTCCCGGTGCGATCCGATCGGTTTTTCCTCTTCCCTCTGGGCACTGGGGCCCCGATGCCCCTGTGCCGTGCCTCGGACCTGTCGTCCTGCGGCTCCGCTTGCCGAGAGCGACCCTGCGGGTCCCGCCCCATCACAGGGTGCTCAAGATCATACAGAAGTTGCTGACAAGGTAAGGGTATGATCTAGGGGCTACATGAGTGTGGCGGACTGGATGCGGCGACCGGCCTCGAGTGAATTTGAAGAAGCAGAGCTAGGCGATCCGAGAAGGACGCGGCGCCTCTGCGACATAGTTGAGGGCGTTTCAGTCGATCCCTCGGCGAGCTTTCCGAAGATCTTCGGGACATCGGCAGAACTAGAGGGGTTTTACCGATTCTTGCGCAGCGAGCATGTGGGGTGGGAAAAGATACTGGAGCCCCATTTCGAGGCGAGCTGTGAGCGGGCGTCCGCGCTTGACGAGTGCCTCGTGGTTCACGACACGACGGAGTTCAATTTTCGAGGAGAGCGCGAGGGAGTCGGCCCGACATCATCGAACGGAAAAGGATTCTTCGCGCATACGTCGCTCTTGGTTGCGCTGGGCGAAGCGCGCACACCACTGGGGCTTGCGTCACTGGAGCAGTATTCGAGAAAGGGCCGCAAAAGAAAGGCATCGAACGGGGCAGAGTCGGAGGGGCAGAGGTGGCTTCGAGGAGCGCGCTTGGCGGAAGAACGAGCGGCCGGACGCTTTGAGTGCATTCATGTGGCAGATCGCGAAGCGGATACGTTTCACTTTCTTCATGGACTGGTCGAGCTGGGCACGCGCTTTGTGGTGCGGGTCGCGCAAGATCGCAACCTGGAAGACGAGGACGGGGAAAAAGAACGCCTGCATGACACGCTGATGGGGCTTGATGCAGAGGCAGAATTCGAGATCGAGCTGAGTGCACGAGACAACCGAGGCAACGCCCGCAAAGCGCGCACCCACCCATCTCGACGCAGCCGAACGGCTCGAATGCACGTCGCGGGAACGACCGTGCTCGTCCCTGAACCGCGAGATGGCGCGAAGGGAAAGCCGATCGAGCTCAACTTGGTGCGGGTGTGGGAGATTTCACCACCGGAAGGCGAGCCCGCTGTCGAATGGATTCTGTGGACGAGTGAACCGATCAAGTCGAGCAAACAGCTGCGCAAGGTGGTGGACATCTATCGTGCGCGCTGGGTGATCGAAGAATACTTCAAAGCGTTGAAAACCGGATGCAACCTTGAGAAGCGCCAGTTGGAGTCATTCGATACGCTATCGGCCGCAGTGGCCGTTTTCGCACCAGTGGCCTGGAAGCTACTGCTTCTACGGTCTGTGGCGCGAAGCCATCCGAGCTGCCCACCAACCACGGTGCTGACGCCGGTGCAGCTCAAGTACTTGGAGCACAAATACAAGAAGCGCATCGAGAGCGTACGGGACGCGCTTTTGGCGACTGCAAAACTGGGCGGACATCTCAAACAGAACGGCGAACCAGGCTGGCAGACCTTAGGGAGAGGCTACGAAACACTTGTGGCCGGCGAGGCATTCCTCGAAGTCCTCAACGCCCCGCCGACTTGTGATCAATCTTGAGCACAGGGTGAGGGCGGTACCCTCCGGGCCCTTTGCTCACCTCCGCTGCGCTCCCTTCCACCTTCAGGAGTTTGGGGCCCCCCTCCCCAAACT
>CBFGUR010000085.1:0-15012 GCA_965652275.1 uncultured Polyangiaceae bacterium
GCGGGCTTGGCCTCCTTCTTGGCCTCGGCTGCCGCCTCGGCCTTGGGTGCCGCCTTCTTGGCGCCCTTCTTCGGCTCGTCGTCTCCTACGAGCTCGATGATCGAGATGGGTGCGTTGTCGCCGCGGCGGTTGCCCACCTTGATGATGCGAGTGTAGCCACCCGCACGGTTCTTGTAGCGCTTGGCCAGCTCGACGAAGACCTTCTCGATGAGATCGACCTTCTTCGCGTCGTCGTCTCCATGGTCGATGGTAGCGAAACGCTGGAGGAACTTGGCAACCTCCTTTTGCGCAGCATGACGACGAGCACGATCGGCAAGGCTCAGCTTGTCCTGGGACGTGTACGCCACCTCGCCGAGCCGGCGAGCCTTGGTGATCACGCGCTCGGCGACTCGACGCAGCTCTTTTGCCTTTGCGTCCGTCGTCTCGATTCGCTCATGAGCAATGAGATTGGCGGTGAGGGACCGGAGCATCGCCCGGCGGTGGCTGGAATTGCGGCTGAATTGCCGCCCAGAATTCTTATGTCGCATCGGTAACTTTCCTACCTAAAAGCCTGAAGCTTTCTTGAGTTTGAGGGGTCGAGACTCAGCTCCCGCCCTGCTGAGCCTTCCACCGTTCCAGCATGCCAGGCCAATTCTCGAGCTTCATGCCGAGAGAAAGGCCCATCGTGCTGAGGATTTCCTTGATCTCCTTCAGAGACTTACGCCCGAAGTTCTTGGTCTTGAGCATGTCCTGCTCGGTGCGCTGAACCAGCTCTCCGATGAGTTGGATGTTGGCGTTCTGCAGGCAGTTGGCGGAACGAACGGACAGCTCGAGTTCGTCGACGCTGCGGAAGAGGTGCTCGTTGAGGGGGGTGTCTTCCGTTCCGGGAGGCGCATACGCGGTGTCCTCGGTCTCTTCGAAGTTGATCCAAATGGAGAGCTGCTCCTTGAGGATCTTGGCCGCGAAAGCCACGGCGTCGGCCGGCTTGACGCTGCCGTTCGTGAACACTTCCAAAACGAGCTTGTCGAAGTCCGTCTGCTGCCCCACGCGAGCGTTCTGGACGGTGTAATTGACCTTACGAACCGGCGCGAAGAGCGCATCGATCGGGACGGTGCCGATGGGCATCGTCGGGCTCTTGTTGCGCTCCGCGGGAACGTACCCACGACCAACACCAACAGTGAGCTCCATCGAAAGCGGGCCCTTCTTGTCGAGGCTCGCAATCACGTGATCAGGGTTGAGAACCGTGAGGCCATCGACGAGCTTGATGTCGCCAGCGGTAACGACGCCGGGGCCTTCCTTCTCGAGGCGCACGGTATAGGTGCGCGGCGACTCGGCACGGAAAACGACCTCTTTCAGGTTGAGGACGATGTCCGTCACGTCCTCGACGACGTCGGGGATCGTGGTGAACTCATGAAGAGCTCCATCCATGCGCACGGCCGTGATGGCGGCGCCTTGCAGCGAGGCCAGGAGAACGCGGCGGAGGCTGTTGCCAATCGTGACACCAAAACCCCGCTCGAGAGGCTCACAGATGAACCGACCATAGAAATCGGTGGAGGATTCGGGATCAATCTGAATGCTCTTGGGACGAATCAGGTCGCGCCAGTTGCGACTGGTCATTTGACTTACCATGCTTGGTTTTCCTTACTTCCGGCCTGTGGGCCTCTTGGGGTTTTGCGCGACCGTCCCGGACCCTCCGGAGAACCAGCTCCCTCGGAAGGTCCCGCAGTCTGCCCGCGGGTGGAGCCGAAGCTCCGTCTTCAGTTGTCAGACAGGGCCCACTCGGAAAGAGCAGACCCCGAAAACTCATATTCGATTTTTAGGTGGCCTCGACGGCCTCACAGAGCAGCGTGAGTGAGCGTCGCGAGGTCTCGAAGACTAGGGAGGTTCCCGGAGGCGTACGAAAGTACGTTGAGGACAACCGACCGACGGATTCGAGCCCGCAGCAGCTCAATCGCGCTGCGCCAGCCGTTAGCGGCTGTAGTACTCCACAACGTACTGCTCCTTGAGCGCCGGCTCGTTGAGCTCATCGCGGATCGGCATGCTCTTCACGGTGCCCGTGAAGTTGTCCTTGTCGAGCTCGAGCCAACCGGGAGCAGGCCGCCCCTCTGCAGAAGCAATCGCAGCCGCTACGTAGGCGATCTTGCGGCTCTTCTCGCGCACCTCGATCTTGTCACCGGGGCTGACGGTGTAGCTCGGGATGTTGAGACGCTTGCCGTTCACCAAAATGTGGTTGTGGCGCACGAGTTGGCGAGCTTGACGGCGACTCACGCCCAGGCCGAGACGATGAACGACGTTGTCGAGACGGCGCTCGATGAGGCCAATCATCTCTTCACCCGTGGGCCCGCGGAGGTGAGAAGCGCTGACGTAGTAGGCCGCGAACTGCTTCTCGAGCAGCCCGTAGATACGACGCATCTTCTGCTTCTCACGGAGACGAAGACCGTACTCCGAGAGCTTGATGCGACCCTGGCCGTGCTGGCCGGGAGGATAGGGACGACGGGAGACCGAGCACTTCTCCGAGAAGCAGCGCTCACCCTTGAGGTAGAGTTTGCCACCCTCACGGCGGCAGAGTTTACAGACGGGTCCGAGATAACGAGCCATATGCGGTTCCTAGCGGTAAAGCCTAGTCCTTCAGATCACACGCGACGACGCTTGGGAGCGCGGCAACCGTTGTGGGGGATGGGGGTGACGTCGCGAATCACCGTGACGCGGAAACCGACCTGCTGAAGGGCGCGCACTGCGCTTTCACGACCGGAGCCGGGACCCTTCACGAAGACGGCGATGTTCTTCATGCCGTGGTCCATTGCCTTGCGGCCAGCTTCCTCTGCTGCGAGCTGCGCGGCGAAAGGAGTGCTCTTGCGCGAGCCCTTGAAACCACGTGCACCGGCACTCGCCCAAGAAACGGCGTTGCCGTTCACATCGGTAATGGTGACCAGGGTGTTGTTGAAGGTCGACTGAATGTGCGCAATGCCCGAAAAGACATTTTTCTTAACGACTTTGCGCGTCCTCTTTGAAGTAGCCATATCTTAAGTCTTTCGCTTCTCTACGATACTGCCGAGTTACTTACGACGTGCGGCGCCCTTACGAGGACCCTTGCGAGTGCGAGCGTTGGTGTGAGTTCGTTGTCCGTTTGCGGGAAGTCCCTTGCGGTGACGGAGCCCGCGGTAACATCCGAGGTCCATCAGACGCTTGATGCTTTGCTGCACCTCGCGTCTTGCGTCACCCTCGACCTTGAAGCCTGCTTCGATGGTGTCGCGGAGAGCCTTGACGTCAGCGTCGCTGAGGTCATCGACCTTCTTGTCAGCGGGCAGACCGGCTTTCTCACAAATCTTGAGAGCGGTCGCGCGACCGACGCCATAGATGTAGGGCAGCGCGTAGGCGAGCTGCTTGCGGCGGGGGAGATCGATTCCTGCAATACGGGCCATAACTGTCCTTTAACCCTGACGCTGCTTGTGGCGGGGGTTTTCGCAAATGACGCGCACGACACCCTGTCGACGGATCACTTGGCATTTCTCACAAATCTTCTTCACGCTGGGTCGTACCTTCATGGGTCTATTCCCTTTTGATGCCTCTCCCGAGGGAGGGGTGGAAATTTCGTTAGGGGGCTTTTTGGATGATTTGCCCCCGATGGGGGTCGTTCTTGGAGAGTCGAATCACGACTTGGTCGTTTTCCAGGATGCGAACGATGGCGTGACGCAGAGAGGTGGAGACGTTTGCGGTGATGACTCGACCATCGGTGAGTCGAACGCGGTAGAGCGCCTTGGGGCGAATCTCTATTACCGTGCCGCGCGCTGTCTCTTCTGCCACTTTCGTTTGCCTTCTTTCTTCGAACTCTCCTTCAGCTTGGTGAGGACCTCGGGTCCTGGTTTCGATGGTGCGCTCTGACTGGCGCTTCTGTCAGATTCCGAGAGCTTCGAGCAACCTGCTCGTCACTTCTTCTGGTTTGCCCTCACCCTCGACTCGCTTGAGCAAAGATTGCTCTTCGTAATAGGGCAGAAGGGCAGCGGTCATGGCGTCGTACTGATCGAGACGCGTCTTGACCGTTTCCTCCTGATCGTCGGCCCGGTGCTCCAGGTCGGCGTCAGGGGGGGGAGGATTATATTTCAGGTGATAGATCTGTCCAGTGCGTTTGTCGGTGCGCCGGAGGGTGGCACGTTCCACCAAAAGGTCACGCGAAACGTCGATTTGAAGGACGGCGTCGAGGGGTGTGCCCTTCTTCGCGAGGAGGTCCTTCAAGGCTTCGGCCTGGGGCACCGTACGGGGAAATCCATCCAGAATGAAACCTTTCGAACAGTCCTCAGCGCCGAGGCGTTCGTCCACCAGGCCGATCACGACCGAGTCCGGGACGAGCTTGCCCGCACTCATATATGTCTGGGCTTCCTGGCCGAGCGGGGTTCCCGCCCTACGAGCAGCTCGAAGCATGTCACCCGTGGAAATCTGGGGCACTCCGAGCTTCTCGACGAGCCGAGCAGCTTGGGTTCCCTTTCCGCTCGCAGGGGGACCAACTAGGACGATTCGCATCACTTTCCCCTCCTCATGCCGGGCGCCGTCCACTGAGCCGCGTAGTGCGCGGCCCGGTGACTCCCTCGTAACTCTGGGTGATGAGATGCGCTTCGATCTGATTGACCGTCTCGAGCGCAACACCAACGACGATCATGAGGCTGGTGCCGCCGAATTGAAACGGAACGTTGAATGCTTGCGCCACCACGGCCGGCACGACGCAGATCGTCGCGACGTAGGCCGAGCCGCCTACGGTCAAACGATTGACGATGCCGTCGAGATACTCGGCAGTGTGGCGGCCGGGACGAATCCCAGGGATGTTCGCCTGCTGCTTCTTCAAGTTCTCGGCGACGTCCACGGGCTGGAAGGTCACGGACGTGTAGAAGAAGCAGAAGAAGATGACGAGCAGAGCGAAGAATGAGTGAAACACCCAATCGCCCCGGTTCAGGATCCCGCTGAAAGTCGCCATGCCCGGAATGTTCATGTTGGCCAACGTGGCGGGGAACATGAGAAGAGACGAGGCGAAGATGGGCGGGATCATGCTCGCCATGTTCACCTTCAGCGGGAGATGGGCCGTCTCGCCACCGTAAATCCGTCGCGCGCCCTGCCTTCGAGCGTACTGAATGGGGATGCGACGCTGAGCTTTTTCGAAGAAAACCACGGTCGCGACACCAACAAGCATGATGCCGAGGACGGATGCGACGGTGATGGGCTCGAGGTCCCCACCGGTCGCGGCCCAGTACTGCGTCACGCCCTGCGGGATTCCGCTGACGATGCTGGCGAAAATGATGAGAGAGATGCCGTTGCCGATACCCCGTTCGGTGGCCTGCTCGCCCAGCCACATGATGAGTGCGGTGCCAGTCGTCAGCGTGAGGACCGTCATGAGACGGAAGCCCCAGCCAGGATTGGCTACGAGATCGCCCGCACCGGAAAGGCTCGTGCTCTCCAGGGTGGTAGCAATGGCAAAGGACTGGAACAGCCCGAGGAGCACCGCGCCATAGCGAGTCCAAGACTCGAGCTTGCGCCGGCCCGACTCACCCTCTTTGCGCATCTCCTCGACGTTCTTCGAGACCATGCCCATCAGCTGCATGATGATGCTCGCGGAGATGTAGGGCATGATCCCTAGCGCGAAGATCGACATGTTGCCGAGCGCACCACCAGAGAACAGGTTGAGCATCCCGAGGAGGCCGCCCTGTTCGCTGATAAGGCTCCGCATCACACTGCGATCCACGCCGGGCGTGCTGATGAAGATGCCGAGACGATAGATACCGAGAACAGTGAGCGTAAAAATGATCCGCCGACGCAACTCCGGCACGTTGCCGATGTTGCTGAATCCTTGAAACAGAGCCATGTGCTGCTGAACCTAAGCGGCGGTAATCCCGAGTCAATCGCCTGAATCAGGCCTTGGCTGCGGTTTCCTCGGATGCGGGCTTCTCGGACTCGAGAACCACGGCCTTACCGCCGGCCTTTTCGATGGCTTCTTGTGCGGACTTGCTGAACTTGTAAGCCTCGACGGTGAGTTTCTTGGTGAGCTCGCCATTGCCGAGGATCTTCACGCGAGCGTCTCGCACCTGCAGAAGGCGCGCGTCACGCAGAGCTTCCTCGTTCACGGTCGAACCCGACTCGAAACGCTCGAGATCGGCGAGGTTGACCTCGACTGTGACGGCCGGGAAAGGCACGCGGAAGCCGCGCTTGGGCAAGCGACGCTGAAGAGGCGTCTGACCGCCCTGAAAGTGCAGCTTGTTGATGTTGCCACCGCTGCGCTTTTTCTGACCCTTGGTTCCGCGACCACAGGTCTTGCCGAGCTTCGAACCCGTGCCACGCCCGAGGCGTTTCTCGGAGTGCCGAGCACCCGCGGGGAACTTCAGTTGGGAAAGTTGGTTGCTCATGATGCGATCTCTTCCACTTCCACGAGGTGGAGAACTTTGTAAATCATTCCGCGGAACGACGGGGTGTTGTCGACCTTCACCTCACTGCCGATACCACGCAGGCCGAGCCCCTTGAGGACCAGACGCTGCTTTTCCGGGCGACCCGCAGTGCTGCGAGTCTGCTTTACGAGAAGCCGTGCCATCATGCACCTCCTACTGGAGCAGTAGCTCCGCCGCCGGTACCGATGATGATCGAAACACCGGTGTTGGCCGCACCCGAGGTTGCCGCGACGGGATAATCCTTGGCGATGCTGTCGACCTCTTTCTCACGAGCACGAGCGACGCCTTCGGGCGCGCGCAGGGACTTGAGAGCGGTGATCGTAGCGTGGACCACGTTGTGCTTGTTGTTGGTTCCGATGCACTTCGTGAGCACATCGTGGATTCCGGCGGCTTCGAGCACGGCACGAACCGGGCCACCTGCGATAACGCCAGTACCGGGAGCAGCAGGCTTGAGAAGCACGCGCCCCGCGCCCTTGTGACCGAGAATGTCATGCGGGATGGTCTTGCCGATCATCGGCACCTTGAAGAGGCTCTTGCGCGCCTTCTCGCTGCCCTTGCGGATCGCCTCGGGGACCTCGTTCGCCTTGCCGAAGCCGACACCCACCTGCCCCTCTTCGTCGCCCACGACGACGAGAGCCGAGAAGCTGAAGCGGCGACCGCCCTTGACCACTTTGGCCACGCGGTTGATGTGGATGACGCGCTCGCGGAGCTTATCGTCGTCAAAACTTTCGAATGCCATGAGTTAGTCTCTCTTTAGAAGTTTGGGTGCGGCTGTCAAAAGTTGAGCCCGGCCTCACGTGCAGCCTCAGCGAGAGCCTTCACGCGACCGTGATAGAGGTAACCGTTGCGATCGAAGACCACCTTGTCGATCTTGTGCTTGGCGCAGATCTCGGCGATGAGAGCACCGACCTTCTTGGCCGCAGCGGTCTTGTCCGAGTCCGCAAGCGACCCCTTGAGGTCTGCGGAAAGAGTAGAGGCAGCAGCGAGGGTCTTGCCGGTGCCGTCATCCACGACCTGTGCGTAGATGTGCTTTGCACTACGGAACACCGTGAGGCGCGGACGCGCATCGGTGCCCGAGATCTTGTTGCGAATGCGGAACTTGCGGCGCTCGCGCCCTGTCAATTTAGCAGCCATCGTAACGTCTCCTGGTTGCCCGCAGATTACTTGCGAGCACCGGTCTTTCCGGCCTTGCGGCGAATGTTCTCACCGCGGTGGCGAATGCCCTTGCCGCCGTACGGCTCTGGCGGACGAAGTCGAATGATCGTGGCACATGCCTGACCCACCTGCTCCTTGTCGGCGGAACGCAGGATCAGAATCGTGCCCTTGGAGTCTTTCGGAATCTCCGCCTCGATCCCCTGGGGGATGTCGAAGGTCGCGGGGTGCGAAAGGCTCAAGTTGAAATGGATGGTCTGGCCCTTGATTTCGCAACGGTAACCAGTGCCATGCAGCTCGAGGATGCGCTCGTAGCCCTTGGCAGCGCCTTCGACCATCGAGTTGATGAGCGCGCGACCTAGACCTTGCAGACGCGCGTGGTCGGAACCCTTGGCGTCAGCCGTCACGACGATTCCCGAATCGTCCTTCTTGGCAATCACACCTCTGGGCAGAACCCGAGAGAGCTTGCCCTTCGGACCTTGGACGTCGATCTTGTCGCCCGAGAGATTCACGGTCACTCCCGAGGGAATGGCCACGGGGCGCTTCCCGACACGAGAGAGACGAATGTCAGCAGTAGCAGTCATCACCAAACCTCGCAGATGAGTTCGCCGCCCACCTTCTTGGTGCGCGCTTCCTTGTCCGTCATCAATCCCTGAGAGGTGCTGATGATCGAAACTCCGAGACCATTGAGAACCCGCGGAATCTTGTCGTGACCCACGTACACCCGGCGACCGGGCTTGGAGACGCGACGGATTCCGGCGAATGCTGCCCCGCGGTCACCCGTGTACTTGAGAGTGACCATGAGCGTCTTGCGCTTTTGCGGGCCCCACTCCTCTTCGGAGACCGAAGAAACGTAGCCTTCCTGCTGGAGCAGGTCGGCAATGCTCTTCTTGATCTTGCTTGCGGGGATGCGAGCGACCTCGTGACGGGCCATCGCAGCGTTTCGAATGCGTGCCAACATGTCGGCAATCGGATCGGTCATCATGATCTCACCAACTCGCCTTGGTTACGCCGGGAAGTTCACCCTTGAGCGCCATCTGGCGCAGGCAAATGCGGCAAAGGTTGAAGTCACGGTACACAGCCTTGCTGCGGCCACAGACGTGACAGCGACGGACTGCGCGGGTGGAGAATTTGGGGGGGCGATTCATCTTCGCCCACTGACATGCACGAGCCATTAGCTTTAATCCTCCGCCTTAGTTCCTGAAGGGCATCCCCAGACCAGCGAGGAGCTCCTTGGCTTCCTCGTTCGTCTTGGCGCTGGTGACGACGGTGATGTTCATACCCTTGACCTTGTCGACCTTGTCGAAGTTGATCTCCGGGAAAACGATTTGCTCTTTGAGGCCCAGCGTGTAGTTGCCAGCGCCGTCGAATGCCTTTCCGCTCACGCCGCGGAAGTCGCGAACGCGGGGAAGGCTGAGGGTGATGAGGCGGTCGAGGAACTCCCACATGCGCTCGCGACGCAAGGTCACTCGACAACCGATCGGCATCCCCTCACGAAGCTTGAAGCCAGCGATGGACTTCTTGGCGCGGGTCACGACCGGCTTCTGACCGGTGATGGCACCGAGCTCGAGAACGGCCGAGTCGAGGATCTTCGGGTTTGCCACGGCTTCACCGAGACCCATGTTCACCACGATCTTCTCGATGCGCGGGATTTCCATGGGGTTCTTGTAGCCGAAGCGCTCTTTGAGCTGAGCCGAAACGGTCTGCCTGTAGCGCTCCTGCATCCGCGGAGCGGCCTTCTTTGCTGTAGCTTCTGACATTTTATGCCTCCGCCTTGGCGGGAGCCGGGATCACTGCGCCACTCTTGGCAACGCGAACTTTCTTACCGTCGCGCTCCTCGAACTTCACCCGCGTGGGCTTCCCGGTTTCGGGGTCGAGAGGCATGACGTTGCTGATTTCGAGGCCGTGGGGGATCTCCACGATGCCACCGGCGGTCTGGGGCGTGGGGCGGAGGTGGCGCTTCTTGAGATTGACACCTTCGACGATGACTCGCCCACGATCGAGATCGAGGCGGAGCACCTTGCCCTTCATTCCCTTGTGGTTACCAGCGGTAACCTGGACTTCGTCTCCAACGAGCAAACGATTCATTACAAGACCTCCGGAGCGAGCGAGACGATCTTCATGAACTTGCGCAAGCGAAGTTCGCGAGCGACCGGTCCAAAGATACGGGTGCCGATGGGCTCCTTGTTGGCGTTCAGGATGACGGCGCTGTTCTCGTCGAAACGAATGTAGCTACCGTCGGGGCGACGGTTTTCGCGCTTGGTGCGCACGACGACCGCCTTCATGATGGAGCCCTTCTTCACCTTGGAGTTGGGCATCGACTCGCTGACGCTGACGACGATGATGTCGCCAATGCCAGCGTAACGGCGACGCGAACCGCCGAGCACCTTGATGCATTTCACGATCTTGGCGCCGGAGTTGTCGGCCACCTTGAGGATGGATTCTGTCTGGATCATGTGACTTTCCTTCCTCAGCTTCAGCCGGCGAGAGCCGGACGCTCGATGAGCTTGCTCACCTTCCAGCGCTTCTGCTTGGAAAGAGGACGATGCTCGGAAATCTCGACGCGATCACCAGTGCGGTACTCGTTGGTCTCGTCGTGCGCCTTGTAGCGCTTACGAACCTTCACGTACTTCTTGTACATGGCGTCCATCTGGTAGCGGGTCACTTCGACGACGACGGTCTTGTCCATCTTGTCGCTCTTCACCTGACCAATCAGTCGGCGGATACGGGTCTTGTGCCCTGCAACTTCAGCACTCATGCCTTCGCTCCTTCACCTTCAGGGGCGCGGCTGCGCTCCGTCAGAATCTGCTCGATGCGAGCCAGGTCCTTTTTCGTCTTGCCCAAAATGCTCGTGTCTTCGAGCTGACCCGTGGTGTTCTTCATCCGGTAGGAGAAGAGGTCCTTGGTCAGCGAAGCCTTGAGCTCAGCCAGGTCAGTCGAGGATTTCTCAGCCAAATCTGCGTACTTCATCACGTTGCTCCTCGAGCCAGAGACTCAGAGTGCTCCTCGCGCCAAAAAGCGGGTGGAGATGGGGAGCTTGGCAGACGCAACCTTGAAGGCAGCGCGCGCCATTTCCTCGGAAACACCGGCAATCTCGAAGAGGACGCGACCGGGCTTGACGACTGCAACCCACGCTTCGACGCCGCCCTTACCCTTACCCATACGAACCTCGAGAGGCTTCTTGGTGAGGGGCTTGTCGGGGAAGATGCGGATCCAGAGCTTGCCTTGGCGCTTCACGGAACGCTGAATCGCCATACGGCAGGCTTCAATCTGACGAGCCGTGAGGAAGTGACGATCGGTGGCTTGCAGCGCGTAGTCTCCGAACGAGACATCGCTGCCACGCCAGGCCATGCCACGGTTCTTGCCCGTCTGAACCTTGCGGAATTTGGTGCGTTTCGGTTGGAGCATGACTTAAACCTCCTGGGCGCCACGGCGAGCCCTGCGCTGCAGAACCTCACCCTTGAAGATCCAAACTTTGATGCCGATGATGCCGTAGGTCGTTCGGGCTTCAGCGAAGCCGTAGTCCACGTCCGCACGGAGAGTGTGCAGCGGCACACGGCCGTCACGGTAGGTCTCGATGCGTCCCATCTCGGCGCCGCCGAGACGACCGGCACAACGGATGCGAACACCCTTGGCGCCGAACTTCATCGCCATCCCGAGGCTCTTCTTCATCGCGCGGCGGAAAGCGATACGCCGCTCGAGCTGGGTCGCGATGTTCTCGGCGACGAGCTGCGCGTTGGTCTCGGCCTTGCGCACTTCCTGGACGTCGATGAACACCTCGTTGTCGGTGAACGACTGGACGCCGGGGAACTTCGTCTCGCCGCGAGCAGCCGTCTTGAGGTTGCCGCTCTTGAGCGTCTCGATGCCCTTGCCGCCCTTGCCGATCACCATGCCGGGACGCGCGGTAAAGACGATGACCTTCGCCTTGTTCGCAGCGCGCTCGACCTCGATCGACGAGATGCTGGCGTTACCCAGGTAAGACTTGACGGCCCGCTTGATGCGGATGTCTTCGTGGAGCCACTTGGTGTAGCCCCTGGCCTCGTACCACTTGCTGGTCCAGGAGCGGATGACTCCGAGCCTAAAACCATACGGATGTGTTTTTTGTCCCATTAGCGCTGATCCAGCTCGATGGTGATGTGAGAGACGCCCTTTTCAATCGGGGTCGCACGGCCCATGGCGCGGGGGCGCCATCGGCGAAAATGTCCGTTCGGGCCCTGATCGACAGTGGCCTTACTGATGTAGAGGTTCGTCGCAGAAGGTGCCTTCTGCTTTGCGTTGGCAACCGCACTCGCCAGAAGCTTCTTGACGATGGGAGCTGCGGCCTTCGGGGTGAACTCGAGAAGCTGCAGAGCTTCGTCGGCGTCACGACCTCGAACCATGTTGATCACGACTCGAGCCTTACGAGGGCTGATGCGCTGAAAATTGGCTTTGGCGCTGCTGATCATTTTCGAAGATTCCGATGTTGCGAGTCATTTGCGAGTCGCTCATACGCCCGAGATGCTTCTCGGTAGCGGTGAGTGAGCCGCTGGTGCCCGGAGGGCGGTAGTGAAAGGCCGAGTGGCCATCTTTGAGGCTCGGAAGCCTGCAGAGCCTCTGAGCCGTCCACCGCTGGTTCGAATTCGTGGAATTCGCCTGGCGGGTTTTGCCGTGAGGCACGGGTCCTTTGGGGGGCCGGACCGATCGCCAGGACCGATCTGCCTCTCAAGGGGGACCGCTAAGTAGCAAAGGGGAAGGGGCGGTGCAACTTGTTGAGAGAACTATTTTCTGCTGTTTTTTCAGATATTTACGGGAGCGCCTGGTCGATCCTGAACACCCGTGAGGCGATCGGAGCCCGCATTTCATGGAGTTTGGAGGGCGGGCCGACTCGGAAATTCCGAAGACGCCGAAAGCCCGGACCACAGAGGGCCGGGCTTTCGAGCTGGGCTTGGGGGGAGAAAAGCAGAGGAAACCCCCCGCGCCCTTTCGGAAAGAAGAAGACTTACTTACTTCTTCTTCTTGTCACCAGCGTGGCCGTTGAACGTGCGGGTTGGCGCAAACTCACCGAATTTGTGTCCCACCATGTTCTCGGTGACGAACACCGGCACGAACTTCCGACCGTTGTGCACGGCGAAGGTCAGGCCGATGGCTTCGGGGAAGATCGTCGAACGACGCGACCAGGTCTTGATGACCTTCTTCGAGCCTTCGGCGACTGCCTTGTCAATCTTGGACATGAGGTGACCGTCGATGAACGGTCCTTTTGAAATACTGCGCGCCATTACTTCGCCTTCCGGTTCTTGACGATCATTGAGTCGGTTCGCTTGTTCTTACGAGTCTTGAGCCCCTTGGCGAGCTGACCCCAAGGTGAACAAGGGTGACGACCACCGCTCGTGCGGCCTTCACCACCACCCATGGGGTGATCGACGGGGTTCATGGTGACGCCACGATTGTGAGGACGACGACCGAGCCAACGAGCCCGACCAGCCTTGCCCAGCTTGGCGTTCTTGTGTTCATGGTTCGACACCTGACCGATGGTTGCGCGACAATTCGAATGAATCTTGCGCACCTCGCCGGAAGGCAGCTTCACGAGAGCGAACTTGCCGTCCTTGGCCATGAGAGTTGCCGAAACACCAGCCGAACGAACGAGCTGTCCGCCCTTGCCGACCCGCATCTCGATGTTGTGGATGAGGGTGCCCGTGGGCATCGCCGAGAGCGGCAGGCTATTTCCAGGTCGGATGTCAGCCTTGGCACTCGACAGCACCGTGTCGCCCTTGGACAGGCCGTCAGGAGCCAAGATGTAGGCCTTCTCGCCGTCCGCGTAGTGCAGACGAGCCAGGCGTGCGGTGCGGTTGGGATCATACTCGATCTCCGCAACGATTGCCGGAACGCCAATCTTGCTTCGCTTGAAGTCGATGACGCGATAGCGGCGCTTGTGGCCACCCCCACGGAAACGACTGGTCACGCGACCGTGATTGTTCCGACCGCCCGTCTTTGCCTTGGCGCCAGCCAGGAGGCTCTTCTCGGGAGTGTCGGTCGTCACGTCCGCGAAGTCGGAGCCAGCTGCCGCGCGGCGGCCAGCAGATGTCGGCTTGTAGGATCGAATTGCCATTTTCTTATTCCTCGTCCTCGTCGCCGCTCTCGTCGAAGAACTGAATGTCGCTACCCTCCTTGAGGGTGACGATCGCCTTCTTCCAATTGGGGCGCTTTAGATAACGACGGCCGAGGCGCTTGACCTTGCCGCGCTGAATCAGGGTGTTGACGCTCTCGACCTGAACGTCGAAGAGCTTCTCTACCGCATCGCGAATTTGAATTTTGTTCGCCTTGAGCTCGACCTCGAAGATGACCTGGTTCTCCTCTTCCTTGAGGAGGGCCGCCTTCTCCGTCAGAGCGATGGGGCGCTTGATGATCTGTTCGGGAGTCATGACTTTGCCTCCTCCTTCACCCCGAGGCAGCGAGCCTCGAGAGCCTTGATGGCGTCCTTGGAGACCACGAGGTGGTCGTGACGAAGGAGGTCGTAGACATTCACACCCTCAGGCGGGAGGAAGTTGTTCTCCTTCATGTTGCGGGCCGAAAGGCGCAGCGTTTGGTTGGCTGCGTCGTCCACCAGCAAGTTCTTCTTGCCAGCCTTGAGCTCCAGGAGCACACCAGCGAGCTTCTTGGTCTTGATCTCGCCGAGATCGATCTTGTCGACCACGGTGCAGCGACCCTCCTTCACCAAGAGAGACAGGGCCCCCTTGAGAGCCGACGCGCGAACACGACGGGGCGGACGATAGCTCCAATCCTGGGGCTTGGGGGGATGTGCGCGGCCACCACCGACGAAGATCGGTGCACGGATGGTGCCGTGACGAGCGCGGCCGGTGCCCTTTTGCTTGTAGATCTTCTTGCTGGAACCCTGCACTGCAGCGCGCTCTTTGGCCGCACGGGTTCCCGCGCGACGTGAAGCGAGCTGAGCCGAGACCACCTCTTGAAAGAGCTGCTCCCGAATTTCAGCAGCGAAGACATCGTCAGAGAGGTCAACCTCCCCGACTTTCTCTCGCTTCAAGTTGTAGACATCAATCTTTGCCATGAATTTTTCCTACTGAAAGAGCAGAGCGTCAGCTCTTGATCTCGACGTCCACACCAGCAGACAAGTCGAGCTTCATCAGAGCCTCGAGGGTCTGGGGATTGGGCTCGAGGATGTCGATGAGACGCTTGTGGGTGCGCACCTCGAACTGCTCGCGCGCCTTCTTGTCCACGTGGGGACCACGCAGAACCGTGTAGCGACGAATCGAGGTGGGCAGGGGGATGGGGCCAGCGACGCGCGCACCGGTGCGGTGAGCCGTCTCGACGATGTCGCTGGTCGACTTGTCGAGGAGCTGGTGATCGAACGCCTTGAGGCGAATGCGGATTTTAGTCGAATCAACCATTTTCGTTTCGCTTTCCTAGAGCCTGTCTCACTCGATGATCTCGGAGACGACGCCAGCGCCGACGGTGCGGCCAC
>CBFGUR010000086.1:0-14142 GCA_965652275.1 uncultured Polyangiaceae bacterium
CTTCGACCGTTCTGGCGAACTCGGGGAGACTCGTGGTGGTGCCCCCCGTTTCACCGTGAGCCGGCATGTCGCAAGTCACCACCGCAAAGCCCGCAGCGACCAATCGATCGCCGAGCCTCTCGAGGTGCGCGCCGCTTCCTTCCCAACCGTGCACGAGGAGGACCGAAGGACCACGACCTCGAGCGCGGACTTTGACCGCCTCCGAGCCGATCCGGACCGTGCCGACGAGCTGACCGAGACGGTCACCGCGAGCCGGGGCGCGCTTCGTCGGCCTCAGGAAAAGTCGAGTCAAAACGGGCTTCTGTAGCCAAGGCGCCACCCTGAGGGGAGCGACCCAGAAACTGGGCGGGATAGCAAAACGAACGTTCGTGCTATTCTTAGAGGTGCTGATTTGGTTCATGGTTTCTGCCTCTCGGGTTGGGGCGTGGCCCCGTTGATCTGGGCGGGGCGTCTCGCCCCGAAAACTGTGTGGGGCGTCGCGCCCCGAAAACTGTGTGGGGTTTGGCCCCTGGTGGATGGGCGTCTCGCCCAGGTGAAATCAATTCGTGGGTTGTCGTGGCGAGCCGCCCTCCGGCGAGCCGTCCTCCGAAAAGACGCCGCCCCGCGCCGGCAATACGGCGCCGTCCGCCGAAACGCAGCCGGGACGCGCGTCGTTCAAGAGTCGTTCGAATGCACGTCGCGCGTGAACGAGAGCGCGCTCGTCACGCAAGAGTCGCGCATCCAGGTGGTACTTGATCACAATCGCGTGCCAGTCGCTCGCGAACTGAGAGAGATCGAGATCCGCGCGCAAATGCCCCTCGGACACGCCCAAACCCGCCGCGCGAGCGAGACCCATCGAGAGCGCTCGGAACCAAAGCGTCAGCTTGTCGCGCACCGGTCCCTCGCGATCGTCCCATTCGAGCGCACCGGCCAGGAAGATACAGCCTCCCGGCAGATCCTTGGACAGAGCCCACGCGAGCCAGTTTTCGAAGATCGCGCGCATGCGAGGCTCACCCCGCGGTTTGGAAAGCGCGGGGACGAACACCTCGCGACGGAAGTGTTCGGCCGCGGCGTCCAAGACGTCGAGTTGGAGCTTTTCCTTGGACTTGAAATGAGCAAAGAGCCCACTTTTGGACAGGCCCAGATCTGTGGCGAGCGCCCCAATCGTCAACCCCTCGAGCCCGACGGTGCTCGCCAAGATGCGCGCATGCTCGACAATCCGAGCATGGGTTTCCTCCCCTTTGGAGGCTGATTCGCGCGCGATTTGGCTCATGACTCCACGAAATTAGCACGACCGTTCGTGCTGTCAATGGGGGCCACTTCTGCGACATCCGCCCGAAAATGAGCCCCCCATCGACCACCCTTAGGAAGCCCCGTAGACTGGACGTGAAGATCTAGGGAAAACGTGTCCGGACCTCGCATCAGTAGACCGCAGGGTCGCCCGCAAATCTCGAGTCTCGTCGACGACGAGGAGTTCGAGAGCGAGCGTCCCACTTTCGTCGACGGCTTCGATCGCTTGTCGCTCCCCTCCCCCCCGGCGCGCTCGACCGAGAAGAACCGCCCCCTGCTCACGGTGCTCTCCGGCCCCGAACGCGGTCAGGTGTTCAAGCTACCGACCCGCGAGGCCACGATCGGGCGCTCGAACGACGCGGACATCACCATCGTCGACCAAAGTCTTTCGCGCATCCACGCGCGCATTCGTCCTTCGGGTGAAGGCTTCATGCTCATCGACGGAGGGAGCACGAACGGTACCTTCGTGGATGAAGTCCGGCTCTCGTCTCCGACGAGAATCGATGCCGGGACTCGCTTCCGCTTGGGCAAGCGCACGATCGTGACGGTGAATCTTCACGATGAGCTCGAAGAATCAGCGGCGCTTTCGGTCCACGGTGCCGCGCTCCACGATCGGCTCACCGGCGTCTACAACCGCGGAGTGTTCGATGACCGCTTGGCATCGGAGCTCGCCTTCGCCAAACGCCACCGATCACCGCTCTCGGTGCTGCTGTTCGACATCGATTTTTTCAAGAAGTTCAACGACGAATACGGTCATCTCACGGGAGACGCCGTGCTGGTCGCGGTGGGTGAAAAGATCGCAAACACCGTGCGCACCGAGGATATCCTGGCGCGCTACGGCGGTGAAGAATTCGCGGTGATTGCCCGCCAAACTCCGACGGACAAGGCGCGGGTCCTGGGCGAGCGAATCCGGCGCGCCGTCGAAAAGTGCAAGGTCGATGCAGAAGGCGAGGTCTTGGGAGTCACCGCCAGCGTGGGCGTCGCGACCCTGAACCCCGACGCTCCCGACTGGAACGAAGAGACCCTCATCGCTGAGGCTGATCGCGCACTTTACGCTGCCAAAGAGGCGGGGCGTAACTGCGTCCGGCACGCTTCCCTCGTGCCGCGAAGCTGAGCGTCAACCGCCGCGCCCTCAGAAGATCCAATGTAGATCGAACGAAGGGTACACGCTGGACCGCGGTAGGACGAAGTTGATGCCCGGGATGGTGTAGTGCCCGTACCCGAGCCCCAACCGCAGGTTGGTGCGTTTCCAGCTGAACACGATGTCCGCTTGGATGGATCCCTTGCCCACGAGATCGTCGGTCTCACCCGAAGTGCCTCCGAAGACCTCCACCGTCGTGTACTCGTCCGGCTCGTAGGTGACGTCGGCCGTCGCTTCGAATCGCTGAAACACGACCATCCGTCCCGTGAGCTGCAGCGCCGCAACCCGGTCCAAAGTAAACTGGTAGGTGGCGATGAGCTGTGCGTTTTCGAGGGCGCCCTTCCCCGCCCCGTCGAAGTCGTCACCACGCACCGTCCCCTCGACGTTCACCGCCGTGTACAGAGCCGAGCCGCTGAGATTGTGGCGTTCGCTGAAGCGGTAGGTCGAGATGAGCTCGATGGGCAGGGCGATGATCCGTGCGGCGGCCGCGTCTTCGTCCAGCTGCTCGAGGTGTTTGGTGTTCAGCGCGTAAAAGCCGGTGTCGATGGCAAAGGCCCACGGATCCTTGCCGTAGAAACGCCACTTGAGCATCACGTTCGGCATCCTGACGAGCCAAGGGAGAAAGTAGGTGCGCACCGTGAGGGGATCGAAGATCCCGAAGTCGGTCCGAAAGATCCCGATGCGGAAGCTAGGCTGCGGCATCGTGTAGGCGGTGCGATCGGTGATGCGCTGCTTTTCGTCGTGGTAAGCGTCGGCTCGCTTCGGGCTGAGGAGGATGACCGAAGCGCACAGAGTCGCGCCCAACAAAACCGATCGACCACGCCTGCCAGTGCCCTTGGTCCCACGACATTCGATGCTCAAAAGGACACCACCGATCCGTCTCCGGCCGTGCACGTCCGAGCGTCCGCATCACACGAGTACTCTCCTGTGGCCGCGCGGATACCGAGGAGTGATCCTCTGCGAACGAGCAAGACGAGCGTCCCGTGAACGGTGTCGAACAAGAATTCGTACAGATCCGTGGACGGATCGAAGCGAAAGCTCTTCGGTAGGTCCACGATCCGTGCGTCGATTTCGGCGTGCAGATCGAGCACGAAGAGGATCGGCTGCTGACCGAGTTCGTCCGGCCCCGTGCCCTCCGCGATGCGCAGAGCGACGCCGGCACCGAGATCTCCTTGTCCGTTTTCGATGAGGACGTCGCCCGTCCCCGCCCGATAACGGCATCCGAACATGTCGGCGAAGAGCACCGGATCGAGGCCCGCGTCCGTGAAGCCCACGATGGCCACGAGCGATCCGTTCTTGTCCTCGTCAACGACCGGCTCGCCCCACCCCTCGCAGATGCGAGTCACTCGAAGGAACCCGTCGCCCTCCAAGGTGACCGGCTGCTGTTTGACCCGGACGGGACTCGCAAAGGGGAAGCGCGCTTCGGTTGGAGGCGAATCGTTCGCGCCTCCACTTCCCGGTGGCCCGCCTCCACTTCCTGGTGGCTCTTCTTCACTTCCTGGTGGCTCTTCTTCGAGGGCTTCGAAAATCGGATCCAGGATGCGTTCTTCGAGCTCGAGCAGCTCGAGGACTCCGTACGTCTCGTCGATGTAGCTCAAAAGACCCGCGGCCGTATCTTGGTCGAAGGGCGCCGTCGGGCTTTCGTAGGCCTCGAGAACGTGGTCCACCTCGGGCGCGGTAGGCTTCTTCTCGCGGTCGATCCGTTGCGCGCAAGATATCACGACGCACACGGTCCCCAGCCGCGCGAGCGCCCGGATGCATTGCGACGTCTTGCTCAGGTCTGTCATCGAGACGCCGTCGAGCATACTCCTCGGCGCCGCGGCGCGGCAGCGGCCGCACGTTTTCCGAGGACTCGCGCGCGTTTGAGCTGCTCGGTGAGGCTCGGTCGTGCTAGAAAAGCACCCTCAAATGAAGCGAGCCAAACGTCTGACGAAGCGCGAGCGCAAGGCCCAGCAAGGTCCCGCGCCCGCCCCCAAGAACGATCCGCACATCCACTGCGTGCAGTGCGGGCGCCACATCGATCCTTCCGAGTTTACGACGAGCCCCATCGGCGCAAACTGGATCAAGTGTGCGCACGGGACCAAGTACGCTTCGTGCAGCGGCTGCGTGCCCGGAGCGCGGGCCCGGCTCGAGCTGCACGATCGGACCGGTAAGCCCGTCGAGATCGCACCCGCCTGGCATTGAGCCGGGTCGGTGTCCCTGGCGGCCCCGATCGGGCGGAAATTTCTACCCCGGTCGATGCGAATCTTTTCGGGATCTTTTTTCTGATCGACTCGATGTTTTTTTGATCGAATCGGGCGCGGACTGCATTCAGTGTGCGGGGAGGCGTGTCAACGTGCCTTCTTCCACTGAAATTCTGGAAGAAGACCATGATGAAACCCGAACTCGTGCCGCCAGGGGCGCGCCTCCTCACTCTTCACCCCGCACCCTCGTCCTGACCCACTCGAATTGCCCTGAAAGGGGCTGACGATGCGGTCCCCAGGACGGGGGTGTCGGCATTTGGGGGCGCCGTGATAATCTGCCCGGATGGATTTCAGCACGCCCCCGGCTCCCATCGTCGCCGCCCTAGCGGACGCCACCGAAGAGCAGCTGATCGCGGTGATGGAGGTGATGCATTTCATCGCCAAGGCTGACGGATTCCTGAGCGCGGACGAACTCCGCCAATTCTTGAAGTTCGCCAAGACCGTGTGCTCGGACAAGATCGACTCGTCCCAGCTGAGCGCGCTCGTCTCCGGCTGGGGAAAGCGAAAGGTCGACGACGTACCGGCCCGCCTTGCGACCCTCAGCCAAATCCTCGAGAGCGACTCGGTCCGCCGCGCGGCCTACGACCTCGCCTCCAAGATGGCGGCAGCCGACGGACAGCTCGAGGACGCCGAGATGAAGGTGCTCGAGCAGATCGAAGAAGCACTCCGAATCGATTGAGGTTCTGTCGGCTCCCCGGCCCGACGCGCGGCCGACACCGCACGAAGGGATGGCACCGAGGTGGCACGTGCCACCTTTTGGGCCACACGGAGGCGTGCCGAGGGGGTGCACATCGTGCGCGCACCACGCGAGTCGGCCTCGAACAAGCGTGCAAACACTGCACAGCGCGGCGCTCCTCCTTGGCACGCTGCGTGCTTCGTCCGAACCATGGCACCCAAGGTGAGCAAACGTCACCCCGCATCGACCCGCATCGCCTACGTCTCTCAGGAAGAGTTCGAATCCCATCCGTGCCTGTGCGGAGAGCATCACGCGCGTTCGGACTACGTTCAGCTCCCGTGCCGATTGATGGGCGGTGTGGTGGAGCGTTCCTACCGATGCCCCCGCGGGCGCATCGTATCCTGGTGCAAGATGGGCCCGGGCGGGCTCACCTACGGCAAGCTGTGATCAGAGCGCAATGGCTCGGCCGCAGCTCGCCTCACCCCTGCGAACGGGCGGCGGCCGGGCCCAGCCGAGTTTTGAGACGCGCTTTAGGCGGATTCGCTGACGACGTTCATCAGAACGACGCGACACAGGTCGTTGAGCGAATGGAATCCCGTCTTCTTCAAAATGCTGCGGATTTGGGATTTGAGCGTATTGACGCTCACATCGAACGAGGCAAGAAGGTCGCTCCGGGACATGCCGCGTACCGCGGCCGCAGCGATCCTTCTCTCGGACGGTGTCAAACCGAAGTCGCGCGCTAGCTCGGCAACTTGCTCGTCGAGCTGATCGGCAGTCGTGCGCGGCCGCTCGACGACGCGCTCCACGAAGCGGAGCACCTTGGCGTCGTGGTCGCGCCCGGTACTGATCTCGAACGCTTGAAAGTAGGCTAGGCTGAGCAGCGCGCGCTCAGCTCTGTCGACTTGCAGCAAGATGGGCATCAGGGGTCGCTGCTGTCTCAATTGCTCGATGAACCTGAGCCCCACGCCGCGCCCGAACTGGGGCGAGACGACGACACACCGCACGTCGTGTTGACGAGAAGTCGAAAGGCGGAGCGCGGCGCGCACACTCTTCGGCCGATGCGAGACGCCCGCCAAGTCCTCGGGTGGCTCCTCGCCGTCCCCCAGAGCAAAGACGACAGTGGGCCGTCGCCGGAACACCGAGATTCGAACACGATTCCCGGAAGGGGCCTCCACATCGTTTGCGACCTCGTTTGCGGATTGCATACAAATAGCCTACCGGGGGGCCGATTTTTCGACATTACATCTCATTACATGTCCCTTGAGGTGGGGAATTCCGCAGCATATTCATTCATTTGCCTCATCTTCGACCGAGGCGCGCGGGTGGACCAACAAGAGCTAACCCAAACGGGCTTCACCCTTTTGGGCGCGCCCACAGGGGGGATCGAGAACGGCCGCCAAGCGATCTAAGACAAAGGTTGGAGCCCAGCCTCCGCCGTTGTCCCAGCTGATGCCCCCCGAAAGAAAGTTCCTGATCGTCGACGAAAAACCCGACTCTACGCTTTTGAGCGAAGTGTTGGGAAGCTCGGGGAAGGTCCGTATCGTGAAGAGCCTCGCCGAGGCAAAGGCGGCGACGCGGGACGACTGGCTCGGCGCGCTCGTCTCCACCTCCTTTGCTGGGGGGAAGGGCCGGAGCATCGCCCACGATCTGATCCAAAGTCAGGCCACCGACTGCATCCTTCTGCTCGGAGACGAGAGCTCCGCCCCTGGCGAGCACGTTCTGTCGGAGCTCTCTTTGCCGGGAGGGCTCCCGCTGTTGAAACGGCCGCTGACCGCGCGCGATCTTTCGACCTTCGCAACATGCGCCGTAGCTGGCTTCTGGACGAAAGAGGAACGCCTCATCAAGCTCGTGCTCCACTACGCCGGAGAAAAGGACCTCACTCCCCGCGAGGCAGAAATCCTAGCCGCTGCGATGACGGGCGCCACCCGCACCGATCTCGCGAACGCTCTCGGCATTTCCGAAAACACCCTCAAGGGTCCCATTCGCGTACTGCTCGCCAAGTGCAGCGCCGCCTCGATCGAGCTCCTCGTCAACCAGGTGCTGCGCGGCGCGCTCGAGTAGCGATCAGTTGCACGCCTGAACGACTTCCCAAGGTCGGTCGGACCAGTTGGTCGTCCCCGGGTTCTGCGTCCCGCAGTTGTACTGATCGAGACACGAAAATTCGTAATCTTCACCGTCATTGAGCCCGGCGCAGGGCGTTCCGCCCGCGCAAGTGGCGACTACGGATTCGCCCTCGGCGTACGCAGTCCCGCCTCCCAGCATGTAGAAGTCGATCCCGGCACAATCACCAGTCCCCACCGACCCCCCCGAGCTCGCTCCGCCGCTCGAAGCACCACCGCTCGACGCTCCGCCGCTCGAAGCACCACCGCTCGACGCGCCACCACTCGACGCGCCGCCCGTCGCAGCCATTCCTCCGGACGAAGCGCCGCCCGTATCGCCGTCGCCGTCGCCGTCGCCCATCATGCCACCGGTGTCGCCGTCCCCGTCGCCCATCATGCCGCCGTCACCGTTCAGGCCACCACTACCGATCACCAGTCCCCCCGAGCTGGCGTCGCCATCGCCGTCCCCGTCACCGGGCGGAGCGCCACCCGAGGTTCCGATCACGACCCCTCCGGTTCCAGTCATCGTGTCCCCGTCTCCCGTCATGTCGCCATCGCCGGCCATGTCCCCGTCACCTTCGACGTCCTCTTCGGTCGGATCATCGATGGTTGCGGTCGCACACCCCACGACGAGGGGGAGGAACATCCAAGAGAAGCGGGCGCGAGATAAGCGATGCGTCGACAAAGTGAAACAACTCCTTTTCAACTGACAAACGTACCACTGCAGTCGTCCGGCGCGACGACGATCCTGCAAATACCTCGCGATTTTTCTTACGGATGTGGTTCGAAATCGAGCCAAACTGAAGCACTTAAGCGCTTTACTGTACTCCAGTGTAGGCGGCGGTGAGACACTGAAGGCGAATGAAGTAGATCTCCATCCGCCTCCAGTTCACCGGTGACTCGTCACCGATCAGACGCCACTCCGCGCCGCTTCCCTCGCGTTCGGCCTACAGCGGGATGAGGCCGCCGACTCCTTGATCTCCCCCGAACCCATCTCCGCCCGTCCCGTTGCCACCGCCGTCGCGCAACAACTGGAGCTCCTGACGCAGTTCGTCGGGACGCGCCGAGTAAAACTCAGCAAGCTCTTCACACACGGGCTCGTCCGCCGGCCGATCAAGACGCGCGTCCTCGAGCGCCTCGCAGCGCTCCTCGACGATCGTGGTGGCCACATCGAGCTCTTCGAACTCGTCCACCATCGATTCACAAGTCGAAAGCGCCTGCTCCCAACATTCGGGATCCGACTGACACGCTTGGGTGAGGTGCGCGTAGCCTTGGTACGGGGTGTACTCGTACCAGGGGTGACTGCCGCTGATGTCCGTGCTGTAGGGGAAAAACACGATTCTTCCATCGTCGCGGATACCAATGACCACATTGTTCGAGTTGTGGATCCAATCGTCGCCCGTACCCGTCAGAGCGCTCAGGCACATGTTTCGATGAAGGAGCGCCCAGTCGATGTAGTCCTCGGTGGCCTCCATGTATCCCGGACCCATCGCGACCTCACCCACGGCCGCGACCACGGCGTCGAACGCGCTCTCGTCGCATTCTTCGTCGACGCTGTACTGGCAATCTCCCGAAAAGGTCCCCCGCGGCACGTTCGGCCCGGGGTCGGGCCCAGGCCCAGGCGCCGGCACGTCCGCTGGCCCGTCTCCGTCCCCATCGATGGGGATCGGGACCCCGCCCTCGCCACCCGGATCCATTTCGTAGGGCGGAAAGGGCTCGGGCTCGGCGATGTCGCCGCCACACCCCCACGGGTCACAACAGTCCCACTCACAGCCGCCGTAGTTCGGCGCAAAGGGATCGCCCTGCCCTTCCCACACGTTGGTGATCTCGGGCGCATTGTCGGTGAAGAACTTCTCTTTGTAAGGCTCGACCATCACATGCGACGCCGTCACCCCGGGGCGCACTTCGGTGTCCCAAACGTTGCTGCGCGTCTGGACGAAGCGCGTTTTCGGCGCCGGGTACCCCATCGCGCGCCAAATCCCGAGTGCGACAGCTTCGCGAACGATGGTCGAGTCCGCCTGCCCGTTGTTGAGCCGCACCTGCCGGTGTCCGGTCGGAAACCGCATGTCCTGAAACTCACCCACGTCGATCTTGAAGTTCGGGATCTCCGCCCAAACGCGGAACGAACTCTGCCCGGGTAGATCCACTTCGACTTTGCCCGTGTCCGCGCACACGTCCGAGCCCGCCGGATGAACGCGCACGTTGAGCGCCTCGATGGGACAGTCGCCGTTCCCTTCACCGAGCTCGTACACGGGGCCCCAAGCATCGAACCCGTTGCTGCAAGTCTGCTGATCGGCGAGCAGGCGCGCCTCCGGTGTGACTTCGAAGTAGAACCGATGCCCATCCTCACCAAAGAGATCCAAATCGAGGAGCTCGAGGGGAACGACCTCCGAGCACGACGGCGGCGAAGACTCGTACCCGTCCCCGTCCCCATCGCCAGGTGACTCGGCCGGGGCACCCCCGAGGGAGTAGTTGTTGATGACGTCGCCCTCGTTCGTGGTGCAGCTCACGGCGGAGGTACCGGAGGCGAACGCAAACAGGAGGACGGGACTAGAAACCAGTAGGCGCAACGCAGTGCGTTTTTTCATGGACGAGCGCCAGCAAACGGAATGCCAAGCCCCGCCGGCCCAGCGACCTCACCCGTGCGGCCCATTTGTTGATGGGCGCCCAGTTCGAAGGGGCCTCCCTCCGGATCGACCTGCCTGAGTGTGCCAACGTTGTGCCGCGTTCGCGCGCATTCGATGACCCGGGCGCACCAACGTCTTCCCTCTCACGAGCGAGTCGACTTCAAGAGGCACTCTGGCCGCCCGAGATCTCGCCACCCGTTGTCGAGATTGCGCAGACTCACCCAAACCGCATTAAACTTGCCCCTTTTGCGCTGTTGTCGACATTGTCACAGCCACTCGTGTCGACCCTCTCCGAGAAGAAATTCCAAAAGCTCGCCAGCGAGCTCCGCACGCTCGTCGAGTCCGCCCAAGAGGCCGCGTCCACGGAAAAGGCACGCGGCTACTGGGAGATCGGGCGGCGCATCGCGAAAGAGCGCCTCGACGAAGAAGCGGGCTACCACAACTCCATCCTGCGCGACCTCGCCCACGCGACCGGGATCTCCGCGCGCACCCTCCAGCGCAGCGTCGCCTTCCACCGCGCCTACGAGACCCCGCCCGAGGACGGCCTCACCTGGATGCACTACCAACTCCTCGCGACGGTCGACGTGAAGTCGGAGCGCACCTTCTACCAGAAAAAGACCGCGGTCGAGTCGTGGTCCGTGCGCGATCTCGGCGCGGCCATCCGCTCCGATCTGTACGGCGGCGGATCCGTCGAGGCGCGCGTGCTAGCGCGCCCCAAGAGCCTCACCTACTGTTACTTCGCCCGCGCCCTGCGCGTCGTCGACGGCGACACCATCGACTTCGACGTCGATCTCGGTTTCCGATCCTGGACGAAACAACGCATCCGTCTAGCGGGCGTCGACGCCCCCGACATCAAGACGCCGAGGGGCCGCGCCGCCCGCAACGCCGTCCAAAAAGAGCTCACCCGAGCCCAGACCATCGTCCTCAAATCCGAGCGCGCCGATCTCTACGGCCGCTACGTCGCCGACGTCTTCCTCGCCGCCCACACGACCGACCTCGAGTCGTGTTTCGAATCCGGCCGCTACCTCAACGATCTCCTCGTCCGCGAGGGTCACGCGACGGTTGCTCCCTAAAGGCGCCGCCACCGGGTCGCCCGACAAGCGCCGCCAGCAGCAGCCGGATTCTCCATCTTCGAAAAACCAAGTTGTCACAGATCGAGGCGCCCGAAGGGGCGCGGTCCGTCGTGCGCAGTGCGCCGCGACGCCACTGGTCTCAACTCTATCAAACAACGAACGTCCCGAGAACGCTCCTCTCCCTTGACGTCTCCGAAGCGCTCGTGGTTCCGTCACGAGTTGAATCGGGACCTGCGCGAGACCAACGACTCGAAGGGTTCGAGCATCCCCCCGCTGGCCCAGAACGGAACTCTTCATGATCTGCAAACGGCGACGGTTGTCCCTGCTTTCTCTACTTACGAGCGTCGCGCTCGCGACCTCTTGTGGCGGAAAATCCGAGGACTCTGGCGCGGCCTCGCCCGGAAAAGGTGATGGTGACGCAGGCGACGGTGATGGTGACGCGGGCGATGGCGACGGAGAAGTCGCATCGACGGGCGGTACCGGCGGGGCGCCTCTCGGCACCGGTGGTGACGCTTCGGATGGAGGCTCTAATGCAGCCGGAGGCTCCATCCCAAGGGGTAGTGGAGGCTCGGGCGGCAGTCCTTCCGGCGGCGACACCGGAGCAGGAGGAGAAGGAAGCGGTGGTGAAGACGGGACGCCCGGCGCGACCCTGGGTGAGCCGTGTCCCGCGCCCGGAGCTCTCGCCTGCGACGAGTCCGATGCCACCCTCGCCCTCTCTTGTGGAGACAGCGGACACTGGGAGATTCGCGAAAACTGCACCGATGGCGACGTGTGCGATCCCAACCCCGGTGACGGACTGGCCACGTGCCGAACGCCGATTGCGGGATGCGACACGGGCTCGTGCCTCCTGGTCGACGACGAATGCCCGGACTCCGGTCCAGACGCCCTCCTGTGCGCGGACGACGCCTGCGGCATGGGCACGGACGCCTGCATCGACGACGCCTGCGAGCACGCCGGCCAGATCGAACTGACCGACGGCACCCCCAAAACCGTGCGACTCCCAACGACCAATCTCTGTTCCGGTTTCTGCGACACCCCTACGTACACCCTCGCCATCGAGCTCACGGGCGCCCCAGGCAAAGCCGCAAAGGTCACGGTCGGGCCCGGCTGGAGCATGGCCACGACCGCGAATCAATGCGCGGCGCCCCACACCACCGGTTGTCTCATCCTCCCACCCAAATCCGGCGGCGACACGTGGCACCTCGTGATGATCCCCGATCCACGCACCCCAGTCGTCCGCAACGTCGTCGTCGAAGCCGTCGAGCCCGAAGCGACTTGCGACTAGCGCGCGCCCCCCGTTCTGATCTCGGCGACCGCGCCCTCGATCTCGAGGAAACACCCGCGAGAGACGACTAGAATTTCGTCAAAACCCGACCCGATTCCGTGTCTTTTCCTCGCCGGTTAGCTATCAACGGCCCATGCGTCTCGGGGTACCCTCAGCTCTCGCTCTCCTCACGATTTCCGTCTCGTCGCTTGCGTCGGCGCAGGAAGAAAGCGCCCTACAAAAGGCCCCCGCAGTAGAAGGCGAGAGCGCCCCGGCGAAGAAGGCGGCCGCCAAGCCCGCAGCATCCACCGAAACACCCCAAGCTCCCGAGTCCCACGTGACTGAAGGTGCCGATCCGATCCGACACGAGCCCGAAGCAAAGCCCGTCGACGAAGCAGCACCGGAAGAAGAGCCTGGCGACTCCGACGAAGAGCTCGAGCCGGACTCCGACGAAGGAGAAACCGAAGCAACCGAATCCCGACGCCCCCCGAGGGACCGAAAGAAATCGAAGAAGCCCCGCCGCGCGAGAAAAGCGCACGCGGATGGCGACGAAGAAGAACGAAGCGAAGGCGAGACGGAAGACGAAGACTCCCCCGGAGACGAGCAGCAAGACCACGACATCGATGAAAAAGACGAAGCCGCGTCCACGCCCCCCGTCTCCGTCATCCCCCTCAGTGCCCGTTCCCAGCGCACCGGATTCCTCATCGCGCCCCGCCTCGGACTGCTCTTCGGCGGAGCAACGCACCTCGATCTCGAATGCGATGAGACGGGCAACCTCGGCTGCGGCACCTTCGGCGTGCGCGATCACGACGAAGCATCTGGCCTCGGTATCGCGCTCGACGCGCTCTACGGCATTATTCCCGAACTCCGCGCCGGCCTGAGCCTCCACTACCTCCCGCAGGTGAAGGGCGACGCCAGCGGTGAGCTGCGTCGCCTCGGACCCGGACTCGACTTTCAGGCCGTCGCCGAAGGCGTCTTCGACATCACGGACCGTCTCGCCGTCACCCTCCGTCTCCAGGGCGGCGGAACGGCACTCGTCCCGAGTGGCTTCATCGATGACGTCGTGAAGGACGCCCAAGACGACTGCGAAACCGCCCGCGACGCCGGCATCGACTGCACCGTGAACGACGGCCCCTACTTTGCCCCCACGCTAGGCGGCGGCGCAGGCGTCCTCATCCAAACCAAGGGCCCCGCTCGCCTTCGCCTCGACTTCCTCTTCCAAACCCACCGCATGAAGCTCTACGAGCAAAAAGCAGCCAGCGACGGGGGCACAGTCGACGCCACTCTTTCAATGGATCAGTCGCGGCTGTGGTTGTTGGGTGGATTTGAGATTTGACAGCCCCCATCCGCCAGCTTGCTCGGCGCGATGGTGTTAGCGACTGGTGAGTTACGATTGAGCATCAGCGCGCCTGCGCGAGCTGCGCTTCGCCCCTTGCGTGTTAATTCCCACCTCCCCCTCACAAGAACAACCCTGATTTCCCCGAACTGAGAGCGTAGAGAACCGGATCGAGCGCAGCCTCAATTCGGCCACGTAGATCTAGACAGACAGGTCCAGTGAGCGCCTCGGTAGATTTGTTGCCCCGAGGGGCGGAGCGAGAGTAGACGAATCGTTTTTCAGCCCCGTTGTTCCTGCATCTGCCCCGATTCGTTCGGGACCGCTCAGAACTCCAAGCCCTCCTCGAACGCGCCAAACTACTGCCGTGTAGCCATTGCGGCGCCCACGGAACGCTCATCGGTCACGGGCTGCTTC
>CBFGUR010000087.1:0-11252 GCA_965652275.1 uncultured Polyangiaceae bacterium
TCACACGAATCCAACTCGAGGAGCTCCAAGTCAGGACCTCCGGCGAACCGTCCGCACGCCTCGACGCAATCGATCGGCGCAATCAGCCAAGTTCCATCGCTTTGTGATGCGCCCAAGTCACCGATCAAAATCTCCGCACTGTGATCGTAGTCGTCTTCGCTGTGCGACTTGTTCCCGCAGGGATTCCCGAGCAGTAAACACCCGCTGCAGAGTGCCGGCAGGGCCGTCGTGAGAGCAGTTCGCGCGGCTCGGGGCATTCGTCATAGGTAGGACCCAGACTTCATCCTCGCAAGGTAAGCCAGAGAGCCCCAGTTCTTGTGGGGGGCAGCTGCGCGGGCACCCAAAGTGGCTCCGGCCATTGTCGAGTTCTACGAGCGCAGCTCCAGCCCGTCCGAAGAGCTCGACTTAGTCGAGACCGGGTGAGTCTTTTAGTGTCATTCGCCTCGGGCTGTGGTCGAGCACATACTTCATCCGTGCGATCTGATCCTGAGTGAAGGCGTTCATACACGCATCGGTGGTGTAGTTCATGTAGTTCTCGATCATGATGGGGTCGCCGCTGCATCCCAGCACAGTGTCTCGAGGACAGCCGTTGACCGCCGAATCGACCGCAGGGGTATCCTCGCAGTAGTCGTTGTTCGCGCAGTCGCCCGCGCCCCAGGTATGGAGCAGTCCCAAGTAATGCCCCATTTCGTGGGTCAACGTGCGTCCGAGCGTGTGCTCGGAGTTCAAGTCGGACTCTCCAAAATGGGCTGCATTGATCACGATCGCTTCGGCTTGTTCGGGCTCCCCCGGGACCAAGTGTTGTACGCCAGGTAGATCGGTCTCGGGACCGGTGGCACTGCCAAGGAAGACATCGATGGCCTCCTGTGCAAGAGGCAGCGTCCACACATTCACGTAGTCGTCGGGCGACCAGTACTGATAGTAGGCGGAATGATCGAACAATGAATTGCTGGGTATCGGGCTTTCGATCGTATCGCGATCTGTTCGCGTGATGCCTCTGGTCGGTGCTCCATCTGGATCAACACTGGCGAGCACAAACTCGATCCCGGCGTCGCCTCCATCGGGATGCGTGTTGAATCCCGGGGTACCCTCTTTGCGGCGGAAATCCTCGTTGAGAATCTCGACTTGCCTCACGATCCGTTCATCGGAAAGATTTGTGCCGGTGCCGACGGGTTCTCCTTGGTGGATGATGTGTACGACCAAAGGAAGAACAGTCACTGTTGGTGCCGAGGGGAGTCCTCCTTCGCCACCCACGCTGTCTTCGCCCCCACTGCTCGCTCTGCCCCCACTGCTCGCTCTTCCCCCGGAATCGCCGAGCCCTCTGGCTCCCTCTCCGCCCAAGCCATTGGAACCTGCGAAGTGGGCCCCGCCGGCGCCGCCACTGGGCGCATCACCTTCGCACTGAACCATGCAATCCCGAGGGATTGGTTTCGAAGAGGACCCACAGCCGCCTCCGAGTCCGAGCCCCAAGGTGACGTAGCTGGCGGTCAGAACTCGGGGGCTGGTTCGGCGCATGGCGTCTTGCTCGCGACTCTCAGAGTTTGGCGACGTAGCGGGCCACGTTCCATTTGGAGAAGCCGAGGTTTTCGTACGCCTGACGCGCGGGTGCGTGGCCCGGGTCTTCCCCGGTCTCCGCCATCGCGAAGGCTAGGTTTTCACTTCGCATCCAGTCCAGCGCAACCCTCGACAAGGCCCTGGCCACGCCGCGCCGCTGCGCGGCTGGATGAACACCGATAATCACGATCTCTCCCATGCGATCTTCCGGATGCGCCTGGGCCACGACGAGCCCGATCACGGTCTCTTCTTCGAGCGCGACCCAACTTCTGCCCAGAGCCTCATCGAGAAGCGCGCCTACGTCCGCACGCTGCCGCTTCTCCCAGCCATCCGGGTAGAACGAATCGTACACGAATGGCGGTAGTGACTTTCGCATACCCGCGAACACGGGCTCCCAAATTTGCACGACCAAGTCCAGAACCCCCACTCGGTCCTCCGGGACGTAGGGACGGATGTTGGATTCCTGCGTCGCGGCTCGAGCGTCTCGCGCTGGGCGCTGGGCGTTTGCACGAATCGCCGAAGACCACCAGGCCGTCAGCGCCGGAGCGTACTTGTCGATGTTGCGAGCGAAACGAGTATCCGCCTCGTACATATCGGCGAGCCCCGCGTGCAGTTGCCGCGAGCAAGGGTAAAACCAGTGGTCTATCAGGAGTCGGTGCTGCTCGGCCAACGCCCTGGCCACAGGTCCGTCCGCGGGCGCTTTTGCGCGGAAAAGTTCCGCCGCACGAGTCATGAGCGAGTCGGACTCGGCCTTGTAGCGTTCCCAATCCGCTGGCGTGTAGTTGCGCGTCCGCCGAGCGGATTCCTGGTACGCGTCGGTGTTTCCGAAGCGCTCGCTGACTTCGTCGTCGTAGAGCGCCGGGTCGAAGCCGTCGAACAATGCGCTGAGCTGGTTGTCGTTCATCTCTTTCACTGACTCTTCTCCTTCATCGGCCAGGGCTGCGAGTGCTGCGGTAACTGCCCGGAGCATGGCTTGGTTGCGCTCTGCCCGCCTCTCCAGCTCGTCGTGTTGCTTCACCAAGGCCGCATGCCGATCGAAACTCGGGTCGTCGAGCGAGCGTCTGATGTCTGCGAGCCGCATTCCCAGTTCACGTCCAATCAGGATCTGCTGGAGACGCAGCACGTCCTCGTCGCGATACAGCCGGTAGCCCGCTTCGGTACGACCTGACGGCTCGAGGAGCCCGATCTCGTCGTAGTGGTGGAGCGTGCGCACCGACACACCCGCAAGGCGGCTGAGTTCGGTGACTTGGTACGAGCGTCCCGTCTTCATGGAGAGCAGCGTAGGGCCTCACGTCGCGTGAGGGTCAAGCGAAAAAGCGGGCGGCCGGAGCCGCTGGCGCGGGCTGCACCTGGGGTTACGTGATAGGTGCACTTGGTGAGTGGCTTCGTTCAGGTGCGTGGCGCCAGGCAGCACAACCTCGCGGACGTGGATGTGGACGTTCCTCGTGACACGCTCGTGGCGTTTACGGGGGTTTCCGGTTCTGGGAAATCGTCCCTAGCGTTTGCGACGATCTACGCCGAGGCCCAGAGGCGCTACTTCGAGTCGGTGGCCCCGTACGCGCGTCGGCTGATTCGGCAGGTGGGGGCGCCCGATGTCAGCTCGATCGGTGGGCTTCCCCCCGCAGTGGCCCTGGCGCAGCCGCGCAGTACCTTCGGCTCGCGCTCCACCGTGGGAACCATCACGAGCCTCTCGAGCACCCTGCGGCTTTTGTACTCTCGCGCGGGGAGCGCGCCCCGCGGCGCCCCGGAGCGTCTGCCCGCCGAGGCGTTCTCTCCCAATACTCCGGAAGGGGCATGCCCCGAGTGCCAAGGTCAAGGGACGCGCCATACCGTCACGGAAGCCACGCTCGTTCCCGACCCGAAACTGAGCATTCGACAGGGCGCCATCGCTGGGTGGCCAGGCGCGTGGCAGGGAAAGAACCTGCGCGACATTGCCATCGCGCTCGGGGTCGATGTGGACAGGCCCTTTGGCAAGCTGCCGAAGAAGCAGCGCGATTTCTTGTTGTTCTCAGACGAGCAACCCATCGTTTTGGTCGAGCCCGGCGAGGACCGCAATGAATACGAGTACAACGGCAAGTTCGTGAGCGCCAAGCGCCACGTGCTTTCCACCATCGCCCGGTCTCCCAGTGAACGCATGCGGCAGCAGGCGCTCAGGTACGTGGTTGCGGCTGCTTGTGACTCCTGTGGGGGCAGCGGCGTGCACCCCGATGCGCTTCGGATCCGCCTCCGTGGCCTGAACATCGCCGAGCTGGGAGCGCTGCCGCTCGAGGGCGTACGTCGGCATTTGACTCCGCTTTCGAAGACGAAGAGCGGACGGGCAAAGAGCTCGCCTCGGACTCCCGCGGAGGCCACCGATGTGGCCCGGGCGCTTTCCGCGGAGCTCGTCGAAAAGATCGCCGCCCTCGTGAATCTCGGTTTGGGACATCTGAGCCTGCACCGCAAGGCGCCGACTCTCTCGTCGGGCGAGATCCAGCGGCTTCGCTTGGCGACTGCGCTTCATGCGGGTCTGTTCGGCGTGGTTTACGTGCTCGATGAGCCGTGTGCGGGGCTCCATCCGTCTGACGCGGCTCCGCTCTACGAGATCTTCGAGCAGTTGCGGGCTGGGGGAAACTCACTCTTCGTCGTCGAACATTCGATGGAGCTCGTGAAGAGGGCGGGGTGGCTCGTGGACGTGGGCCCAGGCGCTGGCGCGGCGGGCGGACGGGTGATCTACTCTGGGCCTCCAGCGGGGCTCAGGAAGGTGCGCGGCTCGGTCACGCGAAGATACTTGTATCCGTCGGCGACTGAGGAAAATCGAGTGCTGCCGGAGCCGCGCGAGCCGAAAACATGGCTTTGCCTTGGATCGATCGAGCGTCACAATTTGTCCCTGTCCCGAGCGCGCTTTCCACTCGGGGTGATGAGCGCCGTGACGGGCGTTTCAGGATCGGGGAAGTCCACCTTGGTCGTGGAGATCCTCGCGGGGACCGTTCTGCGCGCTTTGGGAAGAGGTGCACTGGATGAGGAAGGCGCCACTGACATCGAGGCCCGAAAGGCCCTCGAGCGTGTGACGGTGACGGGGCTCGAGCACGTAGAGAGGCTCGTCGTCATCGATCAGAAACCTTTGGGTCGTACGTCGCGCTCCAATGCTGCGACGTACACGGGCCTCTTCCAATACGTGCGAGCGCTTTTCTCACAGGTGCGTCTCGCGAAGAGGCGAGGTTGGGGGCCGGGACATTTTTCCTTCAACGTCGCTGGTGGACGTTGCGAAACGTGTCAGGGCGCCGGGTTCGTTTCCGTTGAGATGCTCTTTTTGGCGAGTCGCCTCGCGCCTTGTCCGGACTGCAGGGGCTCTCGGTTCCAGGAGCGCACTCTCGAGATCAAATGGCGCGAGAAATCGATCGCCGAGGTGTTGGAGCTCACCGTCGACGACGCGCTCGTATTCTTCGAAGGGGAGCGACCGATTGTGAGGAGTTTGCTGGCGCTCCAATCGGCGGGGCTCGGTTACTTGGCTCTTGGTCAACCGGCGCCCGAGCTTTCTGGAGGCGAGGCCCAGCGCGTGCGTCTGGCGGCAGAGCTGCAGCGAAAGGCCCGGGGGCACACGCTCTACGTGCTCGACGAGCCGACGACGAGTCTGCACCCGGCCGACGTCGAGCGTCTCGTCGTGCAGCTCCAGAATCTCGTCGATGGTGGACACACGGTCGTACTCGTCGAGCACGCTCCGCAGGTGATCGCCCGCGCAGACTGGGTGATCGACTTGGGCCCGGGTGGCGGAAGCCGGGGCGGAAAAATCGTCGCGAGCGGCCCGCCGCGCCGTGTCGCCTCTTCGAAGAGGAGCCGGACGGCTATTCATCTCAGAGAGTTCTACGGCTCGAAGTGACGCGCGGCTGTCTGGTGAGGCGGCACCGGGGCGTTCATGAGCGCCGAACGTGGGGCACCGTCGCCTCGCCCGTGAGGACTGAATCGGTGGTGCGCCCGAATTACTGACGTGCGCTACGGCGGAGATGATTTGTAAGAGACTTCCCTCACTCGGGCGCGGACAGACCCACGGCGCTCTCGGAGAAGGCCGCTCTCAACTGTTTCACGTACGCTCGCATCCCTGGAATGCGGGACCGCTTCAAGAACGCCCTCAATTCGGATTCTTGGTGGTGCTTCAACAGGTAGAACTCGCACAGATGCCCCATGAGGAAGGCAGGCCCGAGAGGATGCACGTGTTGTAAGACATCGCGGTCTTCTGGAGCAGGTTCATCCAAGGTTGTCACCACTTTCAAACTCCCTCGACCGCCGCGAGCAAGCTACGACAGTCTGCCATCTCGAGAAAGAGTTCCACCGCTTCCGTCGTCGAGGAACAACGGTCGAGACATCGTCGTGCAGCGATGGCTTCGGGCAGACCGCTCCCTCGATATCATCGCGACTTGCTCCTCCCATTTTCTTGCAGGAGGAAGGATCTTTTGGCTCGGACGTACGTCTGACTCCCATGGCCTTCCTTGAACGCAGGAGCTCCCTCGCATGGTTCGTGCTGCCCGCTGGATTGCTGACCGCCGGACTGCTGACCGCCGCGTGCGGCCCGGTGGGGGCCTCTCAGCCGGAGCCGAGCACTCCGTCCCCCACCGCCGAGACCCCGGCGCCTGACTCAGAGCCTGCCGAGCCCCCGGCCGCCAGCGCTCGAAGTGGGGCGGAAGACTTGCCGCAGAAGACGCCCGAAACGGCGCCCATGGAGAGCTCCGTTGGGTCCTTTCCCATTGTCGCTCTGTACAAGAAGAATCTCGCGGAGGCGCCCAGCACTTTCGAAGATCTGATTCGACCCCTGCCGGCACCCGGGCCCGAATACACCCCGAGCTTTTCCGTCAAGCAGGCGCGCTTTTCGGGACTCGTGACTGGGCACCGGGGACTCACGAGCGCGCAGGAGCGGCAACTGATGAGCCAAGGCTTCATCGCCGTCTCCACACCCTCCACCCGCAGCATGGGTGAGGCGTACCGCGATCTGTGGGAGTCGGACTTGCCGGTGCTCATCACCACGGACTCCATTCTCCACGCTTGGCACCGCACGTACGATGTCACGTTGGAGGAACTGGAGCTCACGGAGTTCGCAGACTCGTACCTCGCTCTCATGGTCAAGATGCGCTCGGCTCTCGAGAGCCTCGAGAGTGAGATTCCCCAGGCGCTTCTACCCCAGGCCAAGAAGGTCGATGTGTATCTGAGCGTGGCTCTGAGCTTCCTCGAGCACATGAGCAAAGACGGCTACGTCGTGCGCGAGGGAGGAAATTGGGAGCAGGAAAAGCCGCCCGTCATGGCCCCCGTTTTCGCGGAAGAGGCCGATGTGCAAGCGATCATCGATGCCATCTACGCGGGGCAAAGGCGCAAGGTCCCGCATTTCGGAGTCGTAGACTTCACGCAGTTCAAGGTGCGCGGTCACTACACCAAGGGTCAGGGCTTGGCCCAGTACTTCCGCGCGGTCCTGTGGATGGGACGAGCCGACACCGGGTTTCGCCTCGTGTCTCCCTCCGGCGTCACCAGTCTCGAGGGGGCAAAGTCCACGGGACTCTTCTCCTTGTTGGCAAACCGAGCGGATTCATTTTCTCGCTACCTGAAAACTCAGGAAGCCATCGATTATTTCGTGGGTCGTTCCAACGGACTGTCACTTCCCGCAGCAGCCGCAGTCGTCGACCGGCAGAAGCTCAGGCTGGAGGATCTGGTGGACGACGCGAAGCTCCAGACGCTCGCCAAGGAGCTCATTCTCGCCGCGGGTCCCGATGTCCTGACCTCCCAGGCGATCTTCACGGAGGGGCAAGACACGCCTCCCCCGCTCGTCTTCCAAGTCTCCAGTCAGCGCTTCGTCCTGGATTCCTACGTTCACGATCAAACGAGTTTCGACTCCGTTCCGCGCCGCTTCATGGTGGACGCCCTCGATGTTCCCGCCGCCCTAGGGAGCGCGACGGCCACCCGACTGCTCGAGTCGGAGATGGAGGCGTACCCGATGGCACGTCAGCTAGGCTCGCTTCAGAAGACCATCAAAGAGCTTCCTCCGGAGTACTGGACACAAGACATCTACACTCGATGGCTCGACGCTCTACGGAGTCTGAACTCTCGTCCGGAGGGCTCCCACGCCCCCAGGCTCTTTCAGAGCGAAGTGTGGGAAAGGAAGCAGCTCCAGACCCAGCTCGCGTCGTGGGCGGAGCTCCGTCGTGACACGATTCTTTACGCGGCCCAAGCGTACGGCAGCGTCATGTGCGAGTTTCCCGCAGCGTACGTGGAGCCCTACCCGGAGTTTTACGATCGCATGCAGGACATGGCTCGCCACGCCGCCACGCGTCTCCCGAGGTCGCAGGTCTTCCGGCGTTTCGCCGAGATCATGGGGCGGCTGGCGAAGATCTCCAGGGATGAACTCTCCGGAAAGGCGCGCAGCAAGGAAGACACGCGCTTCCTCAAGAGCGTCGTCAAACAGCACACCGTCGACAACATCTGCGCCATCACCACGGAGTGGACTGGTTGGTACAAGGAGCTTTTTGCGGACGGCAATCCCTTCAAGTTCGAGCCCGTCGTCGCAGACGTCTACACGGATCCGAACTCTGGGCGAGCTCTGAACGTGGGCACCACGCCCGTACAGCTAGCGCTCGTTGCCCTCGAAACCCCGTCTGGACCGACGTTCTTCGTCGGCCCCATCTCAGGCTTCCGTCAGTTTGCCGGGCCTCGCACCAACGACCAGGAGTGGAAGGACCGCATCAAGCGCAACCAGCTTCCCCCTGCCCCCGCTTGGACTCACGACTTCCAGGGCGGCGTAGCCCAGTCACCGCAGAAACACGCGCCGCGTCCAGACAGCGAGATCGCAAAGGAACGCGAGGCGATTTTGAATGGCAAGCGTTCGAAGAACCGGCCGTAGGGCGCGTCTCATTCGAGCAGCGGGGCTTCGTACGCCTTGGTTTCAGAACGCGCCCGTGTCGATGATCTCGGGCGACCAGGCCCGGCGGCCGTGGTTGCTACCGGGGCGCTACCCGGCTACGCCGGTGCGTGCTCGACAATCCCAATTTGACACTCGGGCTAGCGCTCGTGGCGGGCATTTTCTGCCAGGTGTTGGCACGTCACCTCAGCATGCCGAGCATTCTGCTCCTGCTCATCACCGGAGTTTTGCTCGGCCCGGACGTCGCCAATGCGGTGCGCCCGCAGACACTCGGCGTGGGACTTTCGGGAATCGTCTCGTTCGCCGTAGCCGTGATCTTGTTCGAGGGCGGCTTGAGCCTGAACATCAACCGTCTCCGAAAGGAACAGAAGCCGATCCGGAGGCTGGTGCTGCTCGGTCCGGTGCTGGTCACGACCTCGGGGGCGCTCATCGGTCGTTTCGTGATGCGCTTCGACTGGGGCACGTCCGTGTTGTTCGGCGCGCTGGTGATCGTCACGGGTCCCACCGTGGTGAATCCTCTGCTCAAGCGAATGAACGTGCGCCACCGCTTGCGCGCCATTCTGGAAGCCGAAGGAGTGCTTTCCGACGCGGTGGGCGCGGTGGTCGCCGTGGTTGTACTCGACATCGTGCTCAGGCCCTCGGTGAGTTCGATTGCCCGCGGAGGTTTCGAGATCCTCACCAGCCTCGGCTTTGGTCTGCTCCTGGGCGGTATCAGCGGGTTGATTCTGGCGCTCTTACTCCGACCTCGGGAACTCGTCCCGGAGCAGCTGCGCAACGTTGTCGTCCTGTGTGTCGTGTTCGCGATATTTCAGCTCGCCGAATCGTTGGTGCACGAGAGCGGCATCGCAACGGCCACCATGGCGGGGGCGGTGGTCGGCAACATGAAGAACCGTGGTGCCTATCATCTGGCCGAGTTCAAGGAGCAGCTGACGGCCATGCTCATCGGACTCTTGTTCGTACTCCTGTCAGCGGACGTACGCCTGGCCCACGTGCTTGGCCTCGGTTGGCCGGCGGTCTGGGCCGTGGCCTTGTTGATCCTCGTGGTTCGTCCGGTGCACGCCTTCATCTCGACGGTTGGTAGCGAGCTTTCCTTTCGCGAGCGCACGTTCATCGCCGCTATCGCCCCGCGCGGTATCGTAGCTGCCGCGGTGGCGTCGTTGTTCGCGGTACGCTTGGCCGAGGCCGAGGTTGGAGGAGGACAGCAGCTGCGAGCGCTGGTGTTTCTCGTCATCGCCACCACGGTCGTGCTGGCCGCGGTGCTGGGTCCAACCTTGGCCAGCATCCTCGGCTTGCGCCGCGCCGCGAATCAAGGCTGGTTGATCGTGGGCGCGGACGCGGTGGGACGTGTCGTAGGCAAGGCGCTCCATGCGGCAGGTGACGACTCGCTTTTGCTCGATCTGGATGCGGAGGCCTGTGAAACAGCAGAGCGTGAAGGCTTGCGTACTCTGCAGGGCAACGCCCTGCGCGAGGAGGTCCTGCGCGAGGCCGAGATCGACATTCGTCGAGGCGCGATCGCCGCAGCGCGCAAGGACGCCATCAACCTACTCTTCCTACAACGGGCGCGCCGCCTGGGTGATATCGATCCCTTGTACGTCTCACTCACCCCCGATCGTGAAGCGGCCAACCTCGAGATCTTGGACGAGCTCGGGGGGCACGTGTTGTTCGGTCGTTCGCTCAATCACGAACTCTGGGTGAAACGCATCTCCAGCCAAGGCGCTCGCCTGCAAAGGTTGCGGGCGACTCGGAAACTATCACCCGAACAGCTGCGACCTCCGGATGAACTCGTGCTTTTCGTAGTGACTCGCCACAAGGGCAAAGCGTGGCCCTTTTCTGGCATCACGCACCTTCGGCGAGGAACGGAGGTTTGGCTGCTTCTCGCTCCCGAGCAAGAGGCCGAGGCAAGGACCTGGCTCACAGCTCGCGGCTTCGAAGGCCAAGTCGACGCGCAGGTGTGACTCGGCGCGACACTTCGTTCTCTTCTCCCGCCCCCGTCCGGGCCCGCCCGCATGCACGATTCAGCCAAATGGAGGCGCCCCCGGGACATCCCGGAGGTCGCCCGAGGCACCTGCCTGCGAGGACCGGCGACGAATCGTCTCCCGAAGGCCGTCGTGGAAGCCTAGGGGTTCAGATTTCGTTTCCTCGGCCCGGACCGGGATTTGCGCGCAGGCCTGGTTTGCTACCCTCGGAGGTATGCTCTCACGACTAGCTCTTCCTAGGACGATCATCGTGACGGCGGCCTGCGCGCTCGGGTGCAGCTCGACCGAGACGGAATCGAACAACCGAAACGACAGCCATTCAGGGGGCGCGGACTCCGGTTCGGGGGGCACCTCGACCGGATCGGGAGGCGACGACGCGGGCTCGGGTGGAGGGGCGGCTGACACGGGCGGGACCGGTGGGGCCCCCGTCTCCACGGGCGGTGAGCCCAACCTGGGGGGCGAGGCATCCGGCGGCGGCGGCGGAGCCGACTCCGGGGGCACCGGGGGTGCGGACTCGGGGGGCTCTGGAGGCGTAGGGATCTGCGGCCCCAGCGGTCCTCTGCCTGCCTCCGAGTGCATCTACCGTCGGGAATGCCGCGAGGACGAATCGTGGGAAATGTACAACCCGTTCGGCGAAAACTGCGTCTGCTACATGCGGCTCGCCGAAGAGTGTGAACTCGGCTGCGACGCTAGCACGGGGGCTTGCAACGAATAGCAGCCGCTGCTCTACCCCTGTACGCAGCTCGAGATCACGGAGCTCGTTCCGGCGATGGCGGCCGAACATCGGGTCCAGGCGCCTCGCCCGTGAGGGATGTATCGGTGGTGCGCCCTACCTCCCCGGGCGGGAG
>CBFGUR010000088.1:0-11096 GCA_965652275.1 uncultured Polyangiaceae bacterium
GTTCAGGGCTCATCGCGCTTCAACAGGCGTGACAAGTTTTCAGACCGGCTCTAAGGCGGTTTTTCCTCAGATTATTTAGACAATCTATCTAATACGGGGGGGTAGGTCCGATTTGGAGCGCAGGCGGCTGAAGATCAGCTCGCGACGCCCGCGCTGGACGATGCTCGCGGCGACCAGTCCCGTCCAACCCGTCTGATGACTCGCGCCGATCCCAGAGCCGTCGTCTCCATGGAAGTACTCGTAAAAGAGGATGTGCCGATTCCAGGCGGGATCGCTCTGAAACTTCTCGGTGCCTCCGTACACGGGCCGGCGTCCGTCCGCGTCTTTCAAGAACGGCCGCTCGATGCGACGAGAGAGCTCACTTGCCACTTGACGGAGATTCGCCATGTGCCCGGAACGCGTCGGATACTCAACGACGAAGTCGTCGCCGAAATACTCGTGCAGATGGACGAGCGCGCGAATGAGAAGAAAATTCGTGGGCATCCACACCGGCCCGCGCCAGTTGGAGTTCCCCCCGAACATCCCTGAGTCGGACTCCCCCGGCAGATACCCTACCCCGTAAGTCTGGTCCCCGAGGTAGTAGTGATATGGATGAGCGGCGTGAAACTTCGAAAGCGAGCGAATGCCATGCGGACTCAAAAACTCGTCTTCGTCGAGCATTCGCGCCAGCACTCTCCGCAGTTTGGTCTCGTCGAGAGGAGAAAGCAGCTTCCCCCGCCTACCCTCGTCTTCGATCAGCGTGCAGTGGCGCGACTCGGGTGATTCGCCGAGCATCTGCACGCACTTTTCCCGCAGTCTGGGGAACCTCTCCAGAACGTCTTCGAAAATGACGGTGCTCGCGCTGAGGGGCAAGAGTCCGACGAGGGATCGCACCTTGAGGCGCGTCCCGCTCCCGTCGGGGTAGCGGAGCACGTCGTAGAAGAACCCGTCTTCCTCGTCCCACATCTCGTCGGGAAGATCGCCGGGCCTATCCATCGCTGCTCCGATGAGCTCGATGTGGCGCAGGAAAGACAGCGCGTGTTCTTCGTAGGCGCGGTCCTTTTCCGTAAGCTCGAGGGAGATCTGCAGCATGAATTGCGCGAAGAGAAGCATCCAAGCGTTCGCGTCCGCTTGTTCGAGGTACCCGCCCGTTGGAAGCGGCTTGCTGCGATCGAATACTCCGATGTTGTCCAGACCGAGGAACCCTCCACCGAAGCTGTCGTCACCTCGCGGATTCTTCTCCCGGCGCCACCATTCGAAGTTGCGAACGAGGGGCTCGAATGCGCGCTCGAGTAGCTCGAGATCTCCGACTCCGTTCTCTTCCTTGAGCAGCCGATGAATCGTGAGCACGGAAAACGGAAGCACCGGTGGATTGACGTCGCTGTAATTCCACTCGTACGCAGGGAGCGCGCCGTCTTCGTGCTGGTACCTGTCACTCAAGAACGTCAGACATTGTTCCCGGGCAAAGTCCGGATCGACGAGAAAAAGCGGGATCAGGTGAAACGCCAGATCCCACGTCGCGTACCAGGGGTACTCCCACTTGTCGGGCATGGAGATGACGTCGTGATGGCGAAGATGCTTCCAGTCGTTGTTGCGCGGCGCGACCCCTCCGTGTTCGGAAATCCACCGCGCCATGTCGGTTTCGAAGTATTGTTTCGTCCACAGAAGCCCGGCGAACGCTTGTCGCGCCAGATCACGTTCCTCGGCTGGGAGCGCCGGGTCGATGACCTCGTCGTAGTACTCGTCCGCCTCGGCACGACGCTCCGCCAGCAGTCGATCGAAGTCATCGAAAGCCGCCGTGCCGAGGCAATCGTCTCGGCTCAAACGAAGGCGCACGGTCTCCAATTGCTGAGCTCCTATTTCGAGAACGTAGCGCGCAGCAGCCTTCGTGCCCTCCTTGTTCGGGTTCACCGTCGCTGCCCCGTGAACGACGTGATCGTTGATGCCGTCTTTCACGAATGGCGTGACGTTCTGTCCGCCGAACAGTCGTGCATCGTTCGTTTCGTTCTCGGTGTAGAGAAGCTCCGGGGCGCCGGCACATCGCAGGACGTAGGTTCCGAGGCGCGGGTGCTCACAAGTCACCTGATCGTGCCCGTAGAGTCTCGGTCGAGGGATTTTTCCGCCGCTGAAACGCCAATCGTTGCGGAACCAAATCGTTGGAAGGAGGTCGAGGCGCGCGGCGTCTGGCCCTCGGTTTTCAGCCGTGATTCGGATCAACAGGTCTTCTTCACTGACCTTCGCGTACTCGACCGTGACGTCGAAATAGCGGTCCTCGTCGAAGACTCCCGTGTCGATGAGCTCGTACTCCGGATCTCGGTACCCGCGCCGAGCGTTCTGACGGACGAGGTCGGCATAAGGATAGGCCGCCTGAGGGTACTTGTAGCTCTTTTTCATGTACGAATGCGTCGGGGTCGAGTCTTCGTAGAAGTAGTACTCCTTGACGTCCTCACCGTGGTTCCCTTCTTCGTTCGCGAGCCCGAAGAGCCTCTCCTTGAGAATTGGATCGCGACCGTTGTGGAGCGCCACGGAGAAGCACAGCGTCTGCCGGTCGTCACTGATCCCGAAAAGGCCATCCTCACCCCACCTGTAGGCGCGCGAGCGTGCTTGGTCGTGCGGGAAGTGATTCCAGGCGTCTCCGCTCGAGCTGTAATCCTCACGAACCGTGCCCCACTGCCGCTCACTGAGGTACGGCCCCCATTTCCGCCACGGCTTGCCAGCCCTTGCATCAAGGAGTCGACGATCCTCTGCTTGTCCCATCACACGGCGAGTGTCGCGCGGGGCCGGGCGAGGATCCACGATCATGCTCGAACCACCAAATACTGGAGAAAATCGTGCTCGAACGAATCATCATCTTTGGCGCTAGCGGGGATCTCACGGCGCGGCTCCTCATGCCGGCCATCACTCAAGTCGGCGAAGCGGGTCTGCTCCCGGAGAAACTCACCATCGTCGGTTCGTCGACCCAGGACTGGTCTACCGACGATTTCCGAGCCCACATCGCCGACAAACTCGAGCAGCACGCCCCCCAAAGTGGCTCGGCGTGTCGCGCCGACATCCTGAGTCGACTTTCGTACACCCCGGCCGACGTCACGAGTAGCGCCGATGTGGCTCGTGTGATTGGCGACCATCGCGAACCTACTCTCGTTTACTTGGCTCTCCCCCCAGGACTCATCGAAAGGGCGCTGCTGGCTCTCGCGGAAACCGATCTCGACGAGGCCGACGCCATCGCCATCGAGAAACCCTTCGGTGAAGATCTCGCTTCCGCGCGCCGCCTGAACGAGCTCATCGAACTACGCCTCCATCGACCCACGGTTTTCCGGATCGATCATTTTCTGAGCAACGAGCTCGTACGACGTATTCTCTCTCTGCGCTTCCACAATCGGGTGTTCGAACCGTCCCTGAATTGCCACGAGGTCGAAAGGATCGAGATCAATTGGTTCGAGAGCCTGACTCTCGAAGGACGCGCCCGCTACTACGACAGGGCCGGCGCCCTGAAGGACATGATCCAAAATCACCTTCTCGAAGCGCTCTCCCTGGTGATCATGAACCAACCAGCGCGACTGGACGCGGCGTCGTTCCGTGCCATGCGCGTCGAGGCGCTTCGGGGGATCGCGACCCCAGACGACGAGCACGTGATGTCGCGTACGATTCGAGGCCGCTACACCGAAGGAACGATTGGGCAACGTAAGGTGCCCAGCTACGTGAACGAACCGGGAGTCGACCCCGCAAACAACACGGAGACGTATGCGTCCGTGGACGTCCGAGTCCACACCCCGCGGTGGCAGAACACGCGGTTCGTTCTTCGCTCGGGTAAGGCGCTGGCGGAAGATCGGATGGAGATCGCGATCCACTACCGTGGCATTGTCCGGCCTCTCGGGCGGAGCAGCCAGGGGAGTCAGCCCAACGTTCTGCGAGTTGGCTTGAAGGAGCCGTACGTGAGGCTCGACACGGTCGTGAACGGGTCGGACTTCACTTCCGTGAATCACCAGCTCGAGATGACTTCGGCGCCACCCCTGCGCAAGGCGTACGCGAACCTGATCATAGAAATGCTCAACCGAAATCCCATGCTCTTCATCCGTGGGGACGAGACGGAAGAAGCGTGGCGCATCACCGACCCCATCACCGACGCTTGGCGGCGCAATCTCTCGCCGATGCGCGGATACCCGGCGGGCTCACTTCCGCTTGAATGAAGAACATCACCGCACCGCGGGCGGGTGCGAGCCATTCGGATATCGGAGCGCTTCTCTGTGCCAAGTCTGTCTACGTGTGCCACTGTGCCAAACGCGAGCGCGGAGTAAGGGCGAGCATCGTGGCACACGGTGGTGCTCCAGTCCTCGCTTTTTCGTAACGTCATCAAGTAGTTAGAGGTCTGGCCGCATCCGTTCGTCCCCGTTCCGAGCTCTGGCCGGCGCTGGCACGACCGTTGCACCGGCGGAAGCATGGCTTGCTTGCGAACCACCCTGACGACACTTCTGATCTCGGCTTGCGTCCTCTCGCCCCTTGTTTCGGTGAACGAAGCGAGCGCGATCGACATCCCACAGGGTGATGGCGACATCCAGCTTCCGCCAGTGGGGACCGGCGGGTCCCCCGGAGTCGCCGAACCCCCGCTCATGGTCTACCTGACGCGCTACACCTACTACGTCGGAGAAGTGATCACGGGCCAACTCGATTGCCCGAGTTGCTACCCTGAGGGGCCGACGTTCTTCGACGGCGCGGGAATGATGATCGCGGGGACTATCGTCTATGACGAACTCTACTACGGCTCGTTCGTCTTCATCCCGAACGAGCCACTCGCCGTCGGCCTGTACACGGCCCAGCTCTCCTACGCCGCCGCAGACTTCGAGGTCGTCGAAGGTCCGGCCCTGCTCCCATCGTACTCAGCGAGGTTGATCGAAGACCCTCACCCCGTCGGCGAACCCTTGGCGTGTCAGTCGTATGTACCTGGCTACGAAACGTACGCGTACTTTCAGACCCGCATCGACGCGGGGCTCGCCATCTCGATCACGGGGGAGAGCTACGATCAGTACCGATACGAGTTTTCGATCGATGAGGGCGAGACACGCGCGTCGACGAGCTCCGGGTTTCCGCTCGCGAGTTTCCGCGAGGGGCACGGAGAATTTTGTGTCGAAGTCTTTGCCACGCCGTATAACGGAGACCCGGAGCTCTCTCTCGGAACGACCTGCCTCGACCCCGATTCGGAGCTCGAGCTCGGCGTGCAGGACCTTCTCTATGGCACGGTGGAGTCGGTTCTTCGTGTCTGCGAGCTGCCCCCCGACGGCTACACGGAGGAGTGGTGCACTCATCATGAAGAAGCCTTCGTCAGGCACAGTTGTCAGGGGTTCGTACTAGAGGCTTGCCTGCGGGCCCGCTACGATTGTCCAGAGGGCGATCTCCCAGAATTTTACGACGAAAACGGGATTGATCCGAACGACCCGAACGCTCCCTTCGGTCCAAGCGGCGGGACGGGGGGGATGGGCGCTGGTGGAACGGGTTCGGGAGCATCGAGCAATGGTGACGGCGGCGGGGAGACACCCGAAGACGCGAGCGGTGACGAATCGAGCGCCGAAGCCGGGGGCTGCGGTTGCCGTCTCTCGAGCTCGCGGCAAGTCGGTTCGGATGGTGGGGCACTCTTGCTCGTCGGGCTCGGCGGGGCGCTCATTGCGCTCCGCAGGCGCGAGCGTAAGTTGACGACGTGACTCGCTTCCTTTGCCTAGCTGTTCTCCTCGCGCTTGCTGGCTGTCGGTCGCGGGCGGAGGGCGACGCGCCGCCGTGCGCCCCCAGCGCAGCTACGGGAGATCTGATCTTCAACGAGTGCGTGAGCAACAACGAAGGCGTGTGGATTGACGCCACGGGCGACGCGGACGATTGGGTGGAGCTCCTCAACGTCAGCGACGAAACGCTGAATCTGGCTGATTTCATCATCACGGATGGCAACAACGAAGCCCGTCTTCCCGAACGCTCCGTCGCGCCAGGCGGGCGAACCCTCATCTGGCTCGACGACGAACCCGAGGAGGGAGACGATCACATGCCGTTCAAGCTTTCATCCGACGGCGAGACGCTGAAGCTCTTGTCGTGCGAGGCCACCATCGACGAAGTCGTCGTACCGCGACTCGAGGAGAACGAGTCCTACGCGCGATATCCCGACGGCGGACAAGACTGGGAATCCTGTCGCTACACCACGCCACGAGAGTCGAATGGCGACGAGTGCACTACACCGCAGCCCTATGGGCTCGTGACCACTGAGAACTACGCAGCCTTCGACTGGCCCCAGCATCATCCCGAGCTCCCGTCCCCCCTGATCATCTCGGAACTCGCGCTCTTACCGGCCGAGTTCATCGAGCTCGAAAACCATTCAGATGAGACTCAGATACTTGCAGACTTTCGGCTCGAAATCGCACCGATTCGACCTGGCGAGCCGTTTCCCGAGATGGGCGAAGGACTCGAACTGGCGCTCCCGGACGAGCAACTCGAAGCCGGAGGCCGGTTCGTGGTCGATATCGGCGCTGATGAGATGGCGGATGTCGCCGCAGATCCGGCTTTCGAAGGCGTGGTCACCCTTTTCGATGGCGGCGGGCGCGTGGTCGACCGCATCGACTTCATGCGATTCCCGGAGGGTGGCGCGCTCTCGCGACCCGATAGCGCACCCGAACGTCCCGTTTTCTGTGAGGAGCGAACTCCGGGCGCGACCAACGACTGCACCATCGTCACCTCACGGGACGTCGGAGACCGAGTACGCGGCCTCCGCACCCTGGGTGACTTTACGGCGCTGGCCCGCGGCGGAACGAGCCTGCAGACCAGCGCAGTCAAGTTCATCGTCGACGTCGAGCAAGATCGAGCGGTGCACCTGCTGAGCTCGGAGCGCTGGCCCCTGCACTACACGTTCGTGCGTGAGGTCATCGGAGGGCAACCATCTTTGGACCGTTGTGATCCAGACGAAAACGCCGCCTTTTACTCGGGCTGGCGAGAGTTCAGCCAACGCGAGTACTACTCGACGACGGGCCGAAACTTCTTCCTCGGCACTTTGGTCCACCATGGCGCCACGGACCACCACACGATCGAACACGCCTCTGGCGACGCCATCATCGCTGGCGACATTCGCGACACTTTCTTCACCGTCACCGAGCGCGTGCTCGAGCCGAGGGAGTGGGCCTTCCGTCCCCAGGATGAGCTCCAACGAGAAAAGGCGGAGTCGCTCAGCGGCCGACTCCCGATTGTCCCGCAGAACGCCCCCTTTGCTGATCTCACCTACCAGCCCCTCACCCACGGCGTCGGGTACGGCGTGCTGACCTTCGTTCCCGCTGACGAGCTACATGCTACCCCTCTGGGTTCCCAGGTCTTACTCGTTACCGATGATGTGCCCAACGACATTCCCTTGGTCGGCGGATTGATCACCCAAGCGTTCCAGACCCCACTCGCCCATGTGAACGTTCTGAGCCAGAGTCGCGGGACACCCAACATGGCGCTTCGCGAAGCGCTCGAGGACGAGCGCATCGAGTCCCTCCTGGGTCAGCTCGTACGACTGGAAGTCGCGGGTGACGGATTCACCCTGCAGATGGCAGACCCGGACGAGGCTGCAGCATTTTGGGAAAGCTTCGTCCCCACGGGCCCCAAGCAAACGCCCCGCCTCGACACCAGCGTGAGCGACCTGGTCGACCTACGCGATGCGACGCTGGACGCGATTCCCTTCATTGGCGCCAAAGCAGCTCAGATGGGTGAGCTCTACCGGGTCGAGCCTCTCCGCAGCGGAGCGTGCACCGAGGTCATCCCCTTTTCGGTTCCGCAGGACGGCTTCGCTATCCCTGTGGTGCACTCGCTGCGTCACTACGAAGACAGCGGCGCGCGCGCGCACCTCGAAGAAGAACGCCAAGACGACGCCTTCGCTACCGATCCGCTACACCGCGCGAGAATCTTGGCGGAGGTACAGGAGCTGATTTTGGAGCACCCAGTGAACCTGAGGCTCCTTTTGACCGTGATGGGCGAAGTCCACGACCGATTCGGGAGCCGTCGTGTGAGGTTTCGCAGCAGCAGCAATGCCGAAGATCTCCCTGGATTCAATGGGGCCGGTCTTTACACGTCGGAAAGCGCTCAGCTCGACGATCCGGAGCGGCCGATCGAGGACGCCATCCGCACCGTGTGGGCGAGTCTGTTCAACCCTCGCGCCTACGACGAACGCGAGCTTTCGCGTGTCGATCACGACGAGGTGGGGATGGGAGTGCTCGTGCACGATGCATTCCTAGACGAAGCCGCGAACGGCGTCGGCGTGAGCCGCAACGTGGCCGATCCGAACCGCGGGGACATTTACTACGTCAACGTGCAGGCCGGTGAGGCGAGCGTCACCAACCCCGCACCGGGCGTCTCGACCGAGGCCTTCACGTACCGCTGGACCAGCCCGCCAACCAAAACGCTCCTTTCGGTGAGCAATCTGACCTACGGCAATCCGGTGATGACGGAAGCTGAGGACAAGGAAGTCGCCTGCGCCCTCGCGGCCATCCATTCTCACTTCCTGCCGCTCATCGACCCGAACGAGGAGGACCCTTGGTATGCGATGGAGATCGAGTTCAAGCTGCTCTATCCGACCCGCAACCTCATCGTGAAGCAGGCCCGCCCTCATGCGTTCGGTGGATTTGCAGTACCAACGGATTGTCGGGACTTTTGAAGTCACCGGATAAGGGCCGGAATTCCATATCTTTTTCACAAGCCGGGCCTTGACGAAACAATGGGGAAACACCACTCTCCTGATGTGAGTGGAGATCGCCAGCGTCGAGATCGCCAGTACCGGGGTCAGCTGGCCACCTGGGCGGCTCTTGTGTGCGCTGTGGCTCTCCTCATGATTTGCGGGCTTGCGCCGCAGCCGGCGTGGGGCGCGTCCCCTGGACCAGGTATCGACGCCGTCGCCGAATTCGAAGGTGCCTCTGTCGACGGTTCGCCGGACAACCGTGGCTCCCTTCCCGACCACGAGTCGCCGATTCAGGAGACGCCAGGCGATACCGACGACGACCTCGAAGACGAGCGCGAGTTCGAACTCGCCATCCCTCCCGTCGTCGGCCCGGTGACTGGGAGAATGTCGCTTGCCGACTGCTCGCCAGCACATCTGCTCTCGCCGAAAACGAGAGCGATCGATACCCTCGAAAAACCACCACGAGCTTGATGTCGCCTGCGTGACGCACTGCGGTGCGCCCGAAGGACGTCGACTCCGCACGACTCAGCTGTCTTCCTTGAAGACCAGCAGTGCGGTTCCGGTTGCTCACTCGCTGATGAGACCCCCAGCACAGCCTACGGAAGGCGGAACCGCGCACGTTCAAACATCAATTTTCCAACAATTCAGGAGATATTACCCATGAAGATTTCAACCATTGCAGCACTCCCCTTCGCCTTTGCCCTTCTCGCTTGCTCGAGCCAGGGTGAGCCACAGACCGTCGCCACGGGCGCTTCCTGCTCCAGCCTGGAAGGCTCGGAGGAAACTCTGGCCGAGCTCTACAAGCCTGGCGCGATGTACACAGCAGAACCTATCAAGGAGCGGATCTTCCGCGCCCGCGCAGCGCAACCCGAGCGCGTCATGGGTGCGACCCTCAAGGTGCGAGCCGAGCGAGACATGAACGCGCCCTACATGCAGCGCGTGCTGGCGTGCCACGCCGCTTCGGGTCAGGGCGCACACCCCAATGACCCGCTCGTTCCTGCGTCCGGGACCATCGCCAAGCTGTCCGTCGAGAAGTCGAAGTTCGGCTTCAACATCCAGGTGACCGGACAAGATCCTGACATGGGTGAGGAGATTTGGCAGCGCGCCGAAATCCTGACGAATCAGGGTTCTCGCGTAGACGCCGAGCAGGTTGGAGGACTAGCGAAAACGTCTTCGTTCTAATCGAAGATGCGGAGACTTGGGCCTCTACCGACCACCCCGAGGGACTGATCGGTGGGGGCCTTTGTCTTTCTAGCTCGTTCGCTGGAACGTGAGCCGAACGCGGGTCGTCGAAGAAACCGAATCGCCGTGCTCGTCGCGACCCGGTAGAAAACGCAATCTTTCGGCGCAGAAGCGCGCGGCCTCCTCGAACCCCTGGTCTTGAGGGCTCGCATCGGAGACCTCGCGAAAACTGCCGCGCCCGGTGGCGTCCACGAACACCGTGACGGTAACGAGCCCGCGCTCCGACCGCGCATCGTACGGGAAGAGGTCCGCACACCGAGCGCTGCCGGGCACCAGCCTAGGTTCGGCTGTCGCAGACGTTCCGAACGAATCGCCCGAAGCGCCAACTGCGCCAGCGCCCTCACCTCGACCCGCCCCTCGTCCTCCCGAAGCATCGCCAAAGCCCAAGCGCGAGGAGGGCTCCTCGTCGCTGGTTGTCAAAGTTTGTTCTGACTCACTCGATGAAACCAACTCGGAGGGTGTTTCGGATGGGAGCGCAGGCGTCTTCGGCGCTACACGAAAAGCTCTCGGCGGCCGGCCCTCCGAAGGAGCGTCCTGAGCCCCATCCGCCTCGGCTCGGGCCTCTGGGACGACCGGTGGCTCTTCGGGCCACGCGACGTCTACACTGATAGTCGGGACCAACGATGCCCGCGTGACTGGAGTCGGGTCGGCTCCCGACGTGACGGCCACGACGACGAAGCCATGCAGGACCATCGCTCCCAGGAGAGAGGGAAGCATGCTGGGTGAATCGGATGACGACCGCCGCTTCATGACTCCATGAGACCGGATCGTCGATTTCGGGGCGTTTCGCTGACTATTTCAGAGTCGTTTCGAGCGTGGCAAAACTACAATTGTAGCGGAAATTTGCTCCACGTTTTGCCCGGTGGATCGTCGAATCCGCTGACTCTGGACATCCCCGGGGTCGTCGGTAGTACCTAACCGTGGGAGCACGTCGGGCCAAAGGCGGCAGGGGAACTACCAACCCAAAGGGTCAAGCGAAGAACCTTTCGACCGCCGCTCGTCGAGGCATCAGCAAACGCACGAAGAAGAAACCCTCGGCCCCTTCGGCTCCGACGAAGAAGCTCCCAGCCAAAAAGCTCCCAGCCAAGAAGCTCCCAGCCAAGAAGCTCCCAGCCAAAAAGCTCCCAGCCAAAAAGCTCCCAGCCGAAAAGCTCCCAGCCAAAAAGCTCCCAGCCAAAAAGCTCCCAGCCAAAAAGCTCCC
>CBFGUR010000089.1:0-10696 GCA_965652275.1 uncultured Polyangiaceae bacterium
GCTCCCATCTGCACCCGCCCGCTTCATCTGGCCAAGTTTTCAGACCGGCTCTAAGGTCCGATCTGGAGCCGGCGATCACTCGAACGACTTCTTGGCTTCGGCAGAAACCGAGAAGTAGCCGGGGCACTCAGCGGATAGCGTTCCCCTATGCCCAGCACGTCTACGCGGTCCACCATGCGACCCTTTCGCCGGCTTGTCTCGAGTCCGAGGTCTCTTCATGCACTCGTACTCTCTTGCGGTGTGTGGGCTTGCAGTGGAGAGACCGACTCGCCCCAAGATGACGACGCGAGTTCCGGCGGGGGAAGCGCCTCGGGCGGTGAGACCGGCTTGAACAGCGGCAGCGGGGGCAACGACGCGAACAGCGGCGGCACGAACAGCGGCGGCGCGAACAGCGGCGGCGCGAACAGCGGCGGCACGAACAGCGGCGGCGCGAACAGCGGCGACGCGAACAGCGGCGGCACGAACAGCGGCGGCACGAACAGCGGCGGCACGGGCAGCGGCGGCACGGGCGGCGGCACGGGCAATCCCTTCACCGGCGCCACACTCTTCATAGACAACACCTTCGCCGCCTGCAGTTCTTCGAGCGCCGCTGGCCAAGAGATCTGCAACACACCGGTGGCGGACTGGATTGGAGATTGGAGCGGCGATGTCACGACCGCGGTGGCAGGCTCCATCAGTCGAGGCGGTTCTCAGCTGCGGGTACTCGTTGCCTACAACATCTTCAACCGCGATTGCGGGAACCACTCTGCTGGCGGTGCCTCGAGCCCGGCAGCCTATCGCACCTGGATCGACGGCTTCGCAGCCGGCATCGGAGACAGCAAGGTGGTGGTCGTCCTCGAGCCCGACGCGCTGGCTCAGGGGTGCGGAGCAGACAATCCGGGTGACGACACCCTGTCCCTTCTAGGCTACGCTGTCGGCAAACTCACTGCCCAACCGAACGCCTTCGTGTACATCGACGCCGGCAATCCAGACTGGCTCAGCACAGGCGATGCAGCGAGCCGTCTTCAGACGGTGGGCATCGCACAGGCAACGGGCTTTGCGCTCAACGTATCCAACTACTACTCGACCGAAATCAACACGACCTACGGCAAGGAGATCTCCGCCCAAGTCGGCAACAAGCCCTTCATCATCGACACGAGCCGCAACGCTCTTGGCAATCCCGACAACGAGTGGTGCAATCCTCGGCCGCGAGGCCTCGGGCGTAAACCGACCGCAGATACCGGCGACTCCGCAGTCCACGCCCACTACTGGGTCAAGCGGCCCGGTGAGTCGGACGGTGAGTGCAACGGTGGGCCTTCAGCCGGCGCTTGGTACGAGGACTACGCCCAGCACTTGTACGACAATCGCAGCTACTGAGATCACGCAGGCTCTACAGCCCAAACGGCGCATCAGTTCCGCTTCCTCGCTTGTCTTGGAGGCACCCTGACCGAGTCCGAAGCTACGCCAGCCGAGCTCGTGGCAAATTCGACGTGGACGCTCACTGCTCTCATTCTAAATTTTCTCTTAACAATACATCCAATCATACCGAAGATTGTTAAGTTTTTCTTACAAATAGTGCGTTCCAGTCCCCGCGCCCGGCGTGGTCCGCTCCGCTCCACCTTATCGAGGAAAGTCATGGCGCCGACTTGGCTCCCGCGATGGGTGTCGAATCGAATCTCGCAGCTCACGGGACGGAGGCAGCGGCGCGGGAGGCCAGAACATCTAGGCGAGCACTCTGTAGAAATGGACGTCGCCTTCGAACCCAGCGAACCGCTGGGAGAGAGGAAGGCGGTCGAAGGTATTTTCGTCGACTCCGACCTCTCCACTGCCCACCATGTTGCGCGAGCTGAATCGCGAAACACTTGAAGCTTATCGCTCGACTCTTGCAGAGCGCCTTCGGCTCGTGACTTTGCCAACAGAGTAGGACGTACGGCCGAGCGCATGGTTGTCCCTTGGGGCGGGCCCAAAAACCTCGACGGCACCCGAGCGAACCCGGCGTTTTCGTTCCACCACAAAATGGTGGAGGATTTTGCGCCCGAGACGCTCTAAAGTGCCACCACTTGGAGTCCGTTCATGAATCGAAACGAAAATCGCGTGGTCGCGCCGGAACGATCGAGGGAACGCCGCGGAGTCCGCTTCGAGAAAAGCGTCCCCCTCGCTTTCCTCGGCGGGTTGCTCGCCCTCCCCCTTCTCGTGGGCTGTTCGGAGGACTTGTATTTCATGATGCGCGAGGAGGCGGACTACGGCGGCGGTTGGATCAACCACGGTGGCGGTTGCACCCTCCTGAAACGCAAAGGGGCGACGTCCGTGACGGGCTCACCCGACGCGGACGAAGCCCCTGACGACGACTACTTCCGGGTCGAGTACGCCATGGCGAAGAAAGAGGTCACCGTCACGATGACGACGAAGTCCGATCGAATCGTTCGGACCTACGACAAGGACTTCCTCCGCTCCGGCGAAGTGGACGTCGTCGAGATCGTCACCGATTCGGGCAGCATCCACCGCGGGAGTTTCTGGGGAGGAACCGAATGCGAAGCCGCGTGGTCCCTCGGCGGCGCGGGCCCCGAGTGATGCCCCCTGCGCGCCTCGGAGGCAATGGTTGGGACGCGCTCGCGTATCTTCGAACCCCTACTGCGCCACACAATGACGCTCCATCACGCTAAACAGGACTTCCGCTGTCGCGCGTGCTCCTTCGGCCGTTGGGAGCACCCCTCCGTCCAGCAAATACAGATCCGGCGCTTCGGCGAACACCGCGCGCAGGTCGACGAAGTGACACGGGAGCGGCGCTGACTCACAAAGACCTTCCATCAACGGTCGAAGGACGTCGAACTTCTGAGCGAGCTCCGGGTCGTCGGGGTCTGGATAGAAAAAGAGGACAACCTGCTCGACCTCGTCATTTGCAAACTGGGCCAAAAGGCCCTCGGCTCCCGTCGCCGCAGTCTCGAGGGCTGGGCATTGTGCCGTAATCGGTTCAGGACAGGCGAGCAACGAATCGGGTCCGCCGAGGTCCAGAACGATGAATCGTGGGATGCCCTCGCTCCGCGCTAGTTCGTACGCGTCCAACGGGTCCTCACCACCCCCGAATGCGGTTGTGATGGTTCCCGCTCCGCCCCGGTAGGATTCGTCTGGCCCGAGCGCTCCGCCGCTTCTCGCTAGAGATTCAAGCTCTTCCACGACTTCTCCCTCCGAACCAAGGAGGAGATCTCCGAGGATCAGAACGTCGCCCGCTCGAGTTTCTCCCCTGGGGCAGTCGTCCGGGAGGTTCCGACAGGCACCGCGGTCGCAACGATGCGCGCCGCCGAGGGAAGCGCAGTCGGAGTCGCTGTCGCACGGCAGCTCGCACGTTGCGGTCGACGGCTCCTCACAGGCATTCAGGTGTGAAGCCTCCGTTCGGGAGACACAAACCGCATTCGGCGAAAGGTGGGCGCACGCCCCATCATCGGCGCACGGATCAGTGCACACCCCGCACAAGCAGGTCAGCTCACCGCAATCGCCATCAGCCGGGCACCAAACGAGAAAGTTCGTCTCGCTCCCCGTCCTCGCCGGCTCTTCCTCTTGGCAGCCCGGCAGGAATGAGGCAGCTATTGCGCAAGCGACAATCGCCGCGCGAAGACTATTGAGACTCGAGGGATCCATCTTCGGGTGCATCCTGGGGCTCGGGGGGCTCATCCGCGATCAAGTACTGTCCCACGTAGTGTACGACACGCGTGAAGTCTTGGGGGACCCCATGCTTGGCGTTGTACTCCTCGATTTTCTCCCGCTGCGCGCGAAGCTGCGCACGAACACGCTCCAAGGTGTTCATCGCTTCTTCTGCGAAGGGGTGTCCCTGCCAAATGTCGAGCGTGTAGGTGCTCCCGCCCAAGCGCCTGTCCGCTTCCGCGCCCTGGGACTCGTCGCCGAGGCGAGCCGAGATCGTATTGACCATCGCCTTGAAGTGGTCGAACACCGCCGCCTCCCACCCGACCGGTGCGTCGACGGGGATCAAAAGATGGGAGCACCGGTAGATTTCGCCCCCGTCGGTGATCACCTTCTCGATGCGTCCGTCCTCCACCAGCCTTTCGAACGTTTCATCCAATTCCAGACCTGCCGCGCCCACTTCCTTGACCATTTGGTCGCGGGAGAGCGGACCGAGTCGGTACACGAAGGCCCAAACGAGTTCATCCAGACCCTCTTGCGGTTTCATCTGCTGGAGTGCCAACAGTTCGTCATCCGAAGCCGCGCGATAGATCGTCCCAGGTCCCGTCCCTGAAGAAAACACGAGCCGACTTTCGCACAGATCGCGCAAGACACTCCGCACCTGGGACTCGTCGTCGTGCGAAAATCTGAGAAAGAGGTCCGCTCGTGTGGTCATCGGCCGCCCGCGCACATATTCCAGGACCGCTTCCCAGAGCGAGCGTCCCCGATCGGTCTCGCTCTCACTCAGACGCTGAATTTTTCTCTGATACGTTCTCAAGCCGAGGCCAAACATGTCCGCGCTGACGGGACGACTCACACCCTGCCGTTCCAGCTCTCGTACGAGATCCAGGAAGACTTGGTCAGCAATCTGCGCCAGAGGTGCGCGGGCTCCAGCTGCAGTCGCTAGGCGTGCGATCAGGATCGTCGTTTGTCGGACGATGGAGTGAATGAGCAGTTCGAGCGTCATACGGGGCCATGTTCCACCCAGGGAACGCCCGATTGAGTCTACCTCAGTTCGGCGCCTCGACCGGGGTGACAATCTTGTCGGGGGGGCCTGCCGATCTTCTCGTCGCTTTCGCGGGCGTGAACCCTCTCACTACAAGTGGCAGGTCATGAACTCTCCTCAGCGTTTTTACAGCGATCCGACCCCTCGTTCATTCAAGCTCTCCTCGATTATTGTGGCCTGCTCGATTTCGGCCCTCGCGTGTTCGTCGACGGACACCGACGGCTCTCCGGGAGATGGAGACGCCGCATTGGGTGACGGAGACATGGGCTCGGGGGGCGAGGGACAGGGTCTCGGTTCCGGGGGCGAGTCCGCCGCCGGCGGCGTCGGCACCGGGGGGGCTCCAGGCTCAGGAGGACTGGGCTCAGGCGGAGTCGAAACTACCGGAGGCGCTCCGGGGGTTGGAGGACAATCCATGAACTCCGGCGGTGACACGAGCACCGGGGGCACCTCTTCGGGGGGCACTCCGGGCGTGGGGGGAGAGACGATGGGATCGGGCAGTGACACGGGTACGGGGGGCAGCCAAAATCACGCGCCACGCTCCCTGGGATTCGTCGGTTGTTCGATGAGCGACAACGTCGCTGCGGGATATGCCGCGGTGGGAGGCATGCGCATGTGGCCCTCGACTCCAGCCTACTGGGGGCAAGTCGTCCAAGACTGGGCCAATCCGAGCGATCCGGTTTGGGACGCGTTCGACGGTCACGTCGAGGAGTTCGGAGTGCCTACAGCCGTGTGGATCATGGTCTGCATCTTCAATCCTCCGGGCGTTCAAATCAGCGAGATGCGCGACATCGTTGGCCTCGTCCGCGAACGTGCCCCGAACGCAACGATCTACACGACGGGACAGCCCTTCTACTCACCCGGTGCTGACTGCTCCATTGCTGGCCCGGACGGGCCCCAAATCACTGACGACATGGCCCAAGAAATGGCCGACGATCCATCGATGACCGACGTCCACTACGTGGGTACATTCGGTCCGCTCACCGCCGCAATGAAGGCGGATGTTTGCCACGCGAACGAGGCCGGACAGGAGCTCCTCGGTGAGCAAGCAGTGGAATTCTTCGGGGAGTGATGGCCGTGACGGTCGCACGCGGGAGTTTCTGGGGCGGAAGCAAATGCCTGGTCGCGTGGTCCCTAGGTGGCACGGGTTCCGAGTGAGAGTTAGAGTGAGCCCACGCGCATCACTCGAGCTCGAGCACGTACTCGAGTGCTCTGCGGTCTCCACGGTCTCCACCACCACGCAAGCCATCCCCGCGCAAAGTTGCACCTCCCGACCCTCGGCTTCGGCGTCTCGACGGATGACGACGCGCGTAGGTTTACGCTCGCTGGGTTCTTACTCCGCTAGCGGTGACGAGGCTCTCCCTCAATCGAGCGATTGAAAGAAATCCCAGGCGCGCGGACCCGCTTCACCCGGGACCGAATGCCCACCGGGATGGGTGCAGTAGACGACGGGGAGACCCGCGTCGCAGCCCGAGTATTCGAGGCATCCGTTGAACGTCGCCGAGGGCGAGCTCTGGTTGCTGCACCCGGCCCGATCCAGCCAGAAGTCGCGCGTCGCTTGCCCGAGAGCGGGAGTGACCGTGCCGTCCGAATCGCCTTGTGTCATCAGGACCGCGTGGGCGGAGTCCTGATTGCTGCAGTTCGGATTGGAGCCCCAGGGACCCCAGCCTGCGACCGGTGCGAGGCCGCGGAACACGTCAGGACGTTCGCAGCCGAGCGCGTTGGTCATGAAGCCGCCTTGACTGAACCCGACGGCGAACACGCGCTCGGTGTCGACGCAGTAGTTCTCTTCGACGAACTCGAGCATGGCGTCGAAATAGGCCAGATCGGCGTTCAGACGATCAGCGTTGGCGTTTGGAGGCGGCCCGCCCCAATTCGAATCTGCGGTGCCCCACTGCGATTGGGAGCTCGGCGGATTTGACTGACCGTTGCCCTGGATCCCCTGGGGATACACGATGAGCGCTTGGTTGTTCGTGGCGCTGTTGAGGTTGAAACCGCTCGAGTCATGGGCTGCCCAGACGTTGTTCATGTTGAGCCCGTGGATCGCGAAGACCAAAGGCAAAGGGACGTCGGGATCGTAATTGTCCGGGACGTGAAAGAGGTAGTAACGCGTCAAGTTCCCCACCTGGATCGTTTGCTGCACGTCGTCGGGCGGAGGCGTCGGGGAGTTTCCACAGCCATTTGATCCGACGGAACTCATGCCGCCTGTTCCCTGATCACCTCCCGTCCCCGGATCCCCGCCGGTCCCCGGATCCCCGCCTGTTCCGGGACCGCCTCCGGTCCCCGCATCGCCTCCGGTCCCCGCGTCGCCTCCCGTCGCAGGAGCGCCGCCGGCCCCCGGCGAGCCACCCGTCACCGGACCACCGCCCGTACCCGGCAGACCACCTGTCGCAGGGACGTCACCTCCGGTTCCGAGCCCGCCGGAGCCGCTCATCTCGCCACCTGATCCCGACGAGGCGCCAGCTCCGTCGCCGTCGCCGCTCTCCGACTCCGAGCTGCAGCCGATGAGCAGCGCGGGAAGTCCCAGCGCGAGAAGACTGAGTGAGTGAACGTGTCGCATCCGTACGCCTTTCATTGATCGAGTTCGGCCCGGGGGCGGAGGGCGGCTTTCGCTGCGCTTCGTGGGCAAACGCCTCACGGCCTCTCTCAGTGGCTCCACGGACCGCGGTCGGGTCAGATTTGATCGAGTCATCCACACCGAGAGCGTGCCGAAGAGCTCCAACGTGTCCTAAGAAGACAAGACAACGCGATGCCCCGCGCACCGGCGTGCATCAGATTCTTCGTCCACACGAGCACGCTGATGTGACAGACTTCGCGCCATGACTCGCTCGAGCGCCCGCTACCCCTCGACAATCGCGCGCGTCCTACTGTCAAACGGCGGGCTGGCTCTACTTCTGGCGTGCGGATCGTGCGCGGAGAGTTCATCCGAACCGGGGACCGGTGCCGATGCGGGTGAGAATTCGGGGGGCACGCTCGAAGGCAGCGACGGAGACGCGGCGACTGGCGGGGCGAGCGGAGGCACCGCCGGTGGCGGTGCTTCACAGGGGAGCGGGGGACACACCTCGGGAGGTAGCAATGGCGATCCGAGCAACACCGGCGGCAGCTCTGCGGGAACCGGAGGCGGCGATGGCGAGGGGTCGGGCGGCGAGAGCGCGACTGGCGGAGGCGGCAGCGAGGAACCGGGACCCGAGCTCACAACGATCTCGTGGGGGACTGCTTTGCAGCCGCCCGACGTCGTGAGCGCGGCGCGCGCGCTCGCCGAAGCACAGGTTGACTCCTCTTCGCCCGATTTTCGGGCCTCGGGCGATCAGCACCGCACGTACTACTTCGACGATGCGGGGCAGGACTTGCCGTATCGTTTGTTCGTCCCGACGGATTGGGACGGGACCCGAGAGCTCCCCCTCGCCGTGTTCCTACATGGGGCGGGGAACGACGAGAGTTCGTATGTCGACGCCAACGGCCAGCAGATGATTCAGTTGGCCGAGGAGAGCGACTTCATTTTGGTTTCTCCCCTCGGAGCCGACGCCGCCTACGGGAGTTTCCTCAGGCTACCGGCCGTATTTGGCGAACCCGAAGAGGCCGCTACCCTGATCGCCGAAAAGACGGAGGAAAGCGAGCGGGCGCAAGAGCTGAGCGAACGGGACGTGATCAATGTGATCGAGCTCGTCTTGGCGGAGTATCCAGTCGATCGTCGGGGCGTGTTTCTGATAGGGCACTCCATGGGGAGCGGAGGCACGTGGTATCTCGGGGGCAAGTACAGCTTCTACTTCCGCGCCATCGCGCCGATGTCCGGCCCCTTCATTCAAGAGTCCGTCTACCCGTGGGAGCGCATGATGAACGTCCCGATGTTCGTGACCGAGGGAACGAATACGCCGAGCCTCGAGGGGAGCCGCGCCCTGCGCGATTTTCTGCAAACGGGCGGCTACCCCCACGAGTACGAGGAAGTCGACGCCGATCACGGCGGTATGGTGCCCCTGGTGCTACCGAACGTGTTCGACTTTTTCGAACGACACAGATGAGGCCGAGCGCTGGCCCCGCGCGGGTCCGGCGAGCAGGCGCGGCTCATCGATGCCGCATGCCGCGAAGCTCCTAAGACTTTCTACTCAGCCGCAGGGGAACTATTCCTCGATAGCTTCCGACTTCTGCTTGGCTCGCCAATCTTCGAAGTAGAACCTGAGGGATCGGGTATGTGCCTCGGGGAGGTTTCCAGCGTGGCCCTCTCCTTCGATGATTCTGGTCACGAGCCTCGTGGCTGGAAACTTGTTCGTCTCCATCAGCTGGAAGAATTCCCGAGTCGCCGCCACGTGCTCGGGCCATTCGGCTGAGCCAACACTAAGCCAGACATCGGCCTCGAAATTGCCCACTGCGCCTCGGAACGCCTGCTCGGGCGCGAAGATCCAGCGATCGTCCCAAGTCACGGCGGGGCTCATCGCGAAGTAACCGTTGAACAGCCCAGGTCTTTCGAACATGGCGTACAAAACGAAAAGGCCACCGTAACTCGCGCCGGAAAGAATACGGCTATCGGGGGCGGCTCGGTACTTCGATTCCGCCATCGGGATGACCCGCTTCTCCACGAACTCGAGAAACTTGTCGGCATCACCGCCAGAGACTTTTCCGTCATAAGCCGGAGCCTCGGTAGGAAGGAAATCCTGCCGACGCAGAGAGTCATAGTTCGGCGACTCACCAGCATAGGTGATGCCCACCACGAGCACCTCGGGAATGGCTTGATCGAAGAGGAGGTTTTGCACGATCCGGCTCAGCAACTCGAAGTTCCATTGCGCGTCGAGGAGATAGACAACCGGGTACCGTTTGTCGGGCTCGGCGTCGAACGACGAGGGCACTCTCACGACGATCGAATACTCCCTGCCCGTCTCCCGCGACGACAGCGTACTGACTTCCGAACCTTCCAACTCGAATCGGCGCACGGCAGGAGCAGCAGGCGGTGCTTCGACGTGCGTCACGGAAGGCGCCGCCGGTGCCCCCTGTGACGGACTCGGCTGCGCGCAGGCCACAAACCCCATGCTGAGCAGCATGCTCCAGAACGTTTCGAGACGATTGTTGCCCAACGACATCATGGAGATGCTCGGCATTTTTCTTCGACGAGAGCAAGGTGGGTGAAACGAAGCTTCCGTCAGGGCTCGGTGACGACGACTCAACCCTGGAGGCGTCCACGGTGCGCCAACAGCCCCGCCAGGCAGCCCGCTCCCGCTACTTCTGAAGAGAGTAGGTCTTGATCGAGCGTACCCGAGTGGCCTTCGCGTCCGCGAACTCGATGACATGGCAAAACTGTCGAGCGGAAGCTCCACGCAACTTGATAGTCCCGCTGACGGCACCGACTTTTCCGTGGGTGAATGCGTGGTCTACGACGATTGAAGTCGCTTTGCCGCGAGCCTTGACGGCCTGCAGAACGTCCGCTTGGCCCTTCGCCGGAGGCGCGTCCGGCCTCTCCCAGACGATGTCAGGAGCAAGAAAGGGCTCGACCTCGGACGGCTTTGCCGCCGCGAGCGCAATGGCGAGCTCCTGCGCGCGCAGATTCTTCGGCGAATTACCGCAGTCTCGGCTTGGCGTAATACGCATGTTGCCCGGTTGGGTAGCTAAGAAATTCGCTTCGGTCCACCTTCGCGATCCATCGCCAAAACCAGTCGAACATCGGGCTCCAAGTCATTCGAGAGAGGAGGTGGTCCAAGCACCGCGGCAGCCCGGTGCTCCCAAGGAAACCCCGAGGGATGCCTCGCTCAAATCGATTCGCGTCCCAGGACGGCCCAAAGCCGCCCCTCGATCTTCCCGGCCCGGGCCGCGCCTTGTCGATACAATCGGGAAGTGAAACACTGGGTCGCATGCGCTTTTCATCTCGATTCTTTCCCGCCTACCTCACCACGGTCGTCGTCGCATTGCTCTCCGCGTGTGGAGACTCGGGAAACGGTAACGGGGGAAGCGACGACTGCTCGGTCGGCGCGGAGGGATGCGCATGCACCGACGGGGGCTCTTGTGATGCAGGCCTCGCGTGTCGCTCACGCCTCTGTGTGGACCTCGCCGGCG
>CBFGUR010000090.1:0-10452 GCA_965652275.1 uncultured Polyangiaceae bacterium
GTCCGGTTCTGTGAGAGGGGTCCCCGGGAAACCGGGGGCCTCTACTCGGCGGGGCAAGCGACGCGAAGCGGAGCGCGGGGGAGGGCTGACCCTTCGCTCCGAGCGCTGACTCAGCTACTTGCATGCTGGTCCCCGAGTTTGTCTTCCTCGAAGTTCAGAATACATTCGAGCCCATGTCTGCGAGCTTTCGATTGCCGAGGGTGCCTCTGGGGATGGATTGGGGCGCCGCCTGTGTTTTTCTTGGCGCGCTGGGGTGTAGCTCGGAAGCGTGCGACACCGCTCAGCATGCCGGGATCATGGTGACCGTGGCTGGCGGGGGAAGCCCCTCGCCTCCGTTGGCGGGAGCGGCCGGCGCGCCCGGCTCGGAAGAGTGCGCCGCAGCGGTCGAAATCGAGCCAAAGCGCGGAGGTCGCGAGGCCGCGCTCTCCTGCTCAACGAGCACGAATCCAACCTCTGGCGAGCAGGATTGCGTCTGCGCCGGGGTGGACCAGGGCGGGATCTACACGGTCACCGCGACTCTCAATGGCGAGACAGAAGAGGTGGACGTGACCATCGAGGGAAGCGGCTGTCACATCGAAACGGAAGATGTCTGCTTCTTCGGACCTTGTTGATGGGTCGGACGAGCCTGGTGCCCAACCTCTCGGTCGTCGCAGGGTCGGGCTGGGGATCGGGCGGTCAACCGCCTTGGGCGTCGCACCAAGCGCGGGCGGAGGCGGGCTCGGCCGGCGGATGCGCCTTGATCAGGTTTCCGGATGGGTGGACCTCCTGCAATTGAACCTGGAGGTTCACGGCGCCGCTGCTCCCCTGATGGTCTGCGCCGAGTACGGACATCTCGATCACGTACCGGTGGTCGGGGTGGAAGACGACGGCGAAGGTGTACGTCGGCGCATAGATGCGAACGTTGGGGTGTGGAACGAGAGAATTGGGCTGTGTGGTCAGCACGTGACACCCCACCGGCACCCGAATGGGCTCTCCGCTGCTGGGGAGCTGCTCACCGTCGAGGGTTCCCATGGGGCCTTCGACCGTGGCCGAGGGGTCCGATTCTCGTAGCGAGGGCATGGCTCGAACCGTGTTCGCCTTGGTGCCCGCTCCCGCCTCGGGGCCGGAGGCGGGTGGAGCCATACACGCGGAGAGAGACCAAACGATGAGCGCCAAGTACGGTGTTCGATAGCGGCGCTTGCCGTTTCGCACCAAAGCCAAGAATCGATTCATGTCGGGCGATGCTAGCAGAAGGGGCAGGACCGAAACCAGAGAGCGCCCGTCTCGGCCGCGGGGGGACCTACCCAGGGGTGATGCGGCAGGCATCAGCCTCGGACCACGCGCGCCAGCTTGGCCGTCAGGAGATCCTCGTTCAGGTAGCTTCCCTCGGCGAAGCATTTGCTGATGGATGCCCGCCTCGCGAGGTGAAACAGGTGCACGACGTAGCGCCCGTGGAGATCGACTTTGACCGTCTTCACGCAGACGGTCTTTTCGCCCATGAGCTGGGCTGTGACGAAGTCGCGGGCGGCGCGACCCTTGGCGGAGGCGATGTCGGGGGCGTCGATGTTGGCGAGGCGGGCGCGGAGGCGGCGGTAGACGCCGAATCCGAGATCGATGTCGAGATCGAGGGTGTCCGCGTCGATGACGCCGAGGACCGTGGCGCGGTAGAGGTATTCGGGATCGGTGGGGCGGGGGAGCGGAGATTTACCGGGCTTCTTCTTGCCGAGGTGCAGGCCTTCGGCGATGGCGGCTTCGAGGGCGCGGGCGGAGAGGTCTTCCCTCTCGATGAGCCGCTCGTAAAACCGGCGATGCTTGTCCGTCGCCAGGCGGAGGAGGATGCGGTGGTGTGTCCAGGACAGTGTCGGGGAAGTAGGTGGCTCGTCGTGCACCTCGGAGAATTGCACGGCGTCATAGAGCGTTCGGGAGGAGATGCGTAAGTCTCGCGCCAGATCCTTGATGACGCTGCTGTAGTAGCCGACGTCTTGGGATACGGACTCTTGCTGAATGCGGCGTCCGATGTGCCAGTAGGCGGCGAGCTTGCGGTCCGCCTCCTTGGTCTTGGTTTTGCGGACGAAGTCTCGAATATCCTGCAGAAGGGACTTGTAATCGACTCGTGACAGAGGTGAGGACGCTGGCATGGCTCGGGAATGGTAGCCAGCTCTTACACGTTTTGCACTTTGTGGGGGATCTTTAGGGGCACCCCGAGTGGTGGCGACGTGTAAGCGGGGTGGGTCGGGGCAAGTTCGGGGTTGGGGGTGGCCGCGGCCAGGGGTTCATCCCCGCGGGCCTACCTCTGCGTCTCGGCGCTCGTCAGGACTCGTGCGAGCAGCTGCTCTGTGGGGCGCACACGGTAGCGGAGCGTACGGAGTGGAGTGCGCCGTGCTTCGGTCTCCAGCGACCAAATCGCTGGCGTATTGGCGTTCCCCGCGATGGAGAGCGGCACCCCCGTCATCGGATCGACGTCGTAGATGAAGAACGAATGCGTGTGCTCCTCGCGCGCGTCCCAGGGCGTTTTGCCGCGGATGAAGACCATGTCCCCTGGCTGGTAGTCGTCGGCGTGCGCTGCGAGATACTCGAAGAACAGGTTCTTGTGTCCCATGGCGATGCGCTCGGCTGGGGGGATCTCGTGCACGTCGAACCACTCGGGACGAGTCTTTGCAAAATCGATGAACGTTCTCGAACGCCGCAGTTCGTTGCGTGAGACGAACTTCTCGAAGTCGACCTCGCCCACGGTCCGCCCACGCTGATTGCCGCCTATCTGGTACCAGGTTCCGCTCGCACGTTCGAAGGTGTCGAGGAGAAAGTCGACGCACACCTGGGGCACGAAGGGCCGTCCTTCCCGGTCGAACACACGGTACCGGTCCTGGTGCACGCGATAGCTCTCCCAGCCTTGCTCGTAGGCGTAGGTCCAGGCGCGGCGCAGGACGCCATCTTGTTGCTCGACCTCGGTGCGCGGTTCATCGAAGGGGAGCTGCTCCTCGACTTGGCGCCGCATCGTCGCGCGGAGGACTTCGATGGCCAAAAGGCGCCTTCGCGCTTTTCGACGGGCCTGTTCGAGTTCCCGGCGGCTCTCATCTGGGATGACCTCGCGCTCGAGCTCCAGTCGCGGGCCGTGCACGCGTAGGAGGCTCTTCACCCAGAGCTCATCTCCATAGCGGAGCTTTGCCACCATCCACTCATTGGTGAAATGCTCGACGCGCACGCGATCGAAGGCTAGCTCGGCCTGCAATGCTCGGAAGTCGACGTGCAAAGAGGGGGTGGCCGGGTCTTTTCCCTCTCCCACCCGGTCGAGCAACGAGAGTCGCACGATTTGTCCGCGGTCGGGACCATCGATGTACACGTAGCGGCCATCCTCGAGGGAGGCATGCAGGAGTTCTTGGCCGCGGTGGATCCAAATGCGATCGCCGGAAAACAGATGATGTGCGCCCACCAGCCCTACCAAGGCGTAGGCCAAGTTGGCGTCTTCGGTGTACAGGTAGCCATCGCGCAGGAGCACCTGGCGTCCTTTTTCGGGATGCTGTCGAAAGTAGGGGAGGAGCTGCTCCAGAACGGTCCACGGGGATGTCGAGGTTCGAATCCGGTGTCGGTAGTATTGGATCTCGCTGCTTGCTTCCGTGTGTTCGGGAGCAGTCAGGAAGAAGATGGGCTCGCTCGGCGCGCGCGCCAAAAGCGTCGGGCGGACCGCCTCGAAGCTGGGCGCCCCAGGTAGCCCTTCCTGGGCGAGCACGTGTTCGATCGCGCGCTCGGTCGTCGCGGCCCGGGAGTCGTCGTCGAGGACGTTGTCGGGGACGATGTCGGGAGGCTCGTTCCGAACGGGCGTGTCGGTCGCCATGCCCTTTTCGGGGACAAGCGGTGGCGGCCTTTCTGCGCGACTCTCGGAAGCTGCCGGCTCGTCCTCGAGGCGCTGGTCGCAACGACACCCAGAGACGAGCCAGCTCGTCGCCAGCAGGCCAAGGACAGGCCACGAGCGCCAGGTCGCACGCCTCTTTACTTGGTCGGTGCCCCGGTTCGCGATGCGTCGCGAAATCGACATTTCTCATGAGGAGTATCAGCTTTTCGACGGGAGGCACCGAAACCTCGAATATCGTGTAAGAGTGATCTACAATCATCCCAACGTAGAAGCGATGACGCGGAACGACCCCGAAATCGTAGCCACGTTGGCCGCGTTTTGCACGCTGCGTGCAAACTGTGACTCATGAAGAGCTAACGGTTCTTGGTGGGGGTGCCGTCCCCCCACGCGCGCGAGGCTCTTTTCGAAAGAAGTGAAGCACGGCCGAGCGCTTTGGTGGCCGAGCTCGCGTCAGGGGGTGACACCGGCTCTCCGCAGCGCTCTGCTTTGCCTCGTGTCACTTCGCTTCGCTTCGCTGAGGTGGAGCGCGAGGACGAGCCGGAAGGGGGGCTGCCCCAGGAGCAGATTTGCGTCACCCTGGTGAGCGGATTGTAGTTTCAGGGTAAGAGTTTCGGCAAAGTGCTGAAAATGGATCGGACCGCGTCGGTTCGGATGGGCCGGTAGCTGACCCTCGCGACAGGAACGAGTAAAGCTGTGTGGAGTCGCGGTGACCGTTGGTCGCGGGAGCGACTTTTGGCTGAAGGATGGAGGCCTCGTGGTCCGCTCGAAAATTCTCTCGAACTCACTGTCTACGGTCCTTTTCGCTTCGGTCGTTTCGTTCGCGCCGGGTTGTTCCGACGATGGAGCGCCGTCGGGCGATGGGGACGACTCGGGAGCTGGGGGAGGCGCGGCGTGTCGTCCGGGAGTGAGTGACTGCTCGGGGGCGAGTGGTGGGGGCACTTCCGGAGTGGGCGGGGCTGCTGCGGGCGGACTGACGGGCTCCGGCGGTGACACCGCGACGGGTGGCGGCGGTACGACGACAGGAGGCGCTCCGAGCTCCGGCGGTGGTCTCGGATCGGGCGGAGACGTCGGCTCGGGCGGAGACGTCGGCTCGGGCGGGGGCACTCCGTCCGGTGGCGCGTCCGCGAGCGGAGGTGGTCCGGGGACGGGGGGAACTGGTGACGGTGGTTTGCCGTTCTTGATCGGTGCGGACATCACCCACACGATGCAAGACGAGTACTGGGGCGCGACCTACACCGACGCTGGGGTGGAAAAGCCGCTCGAGGAGATATTGCAGGACCACGGATTCAACGCGGTTCGTATCGATACTTTCGTCAATCCTGCCGCACCCGGTGGTTACGCCGAAGGCGAGCCCGTGGCGTTCCGGAGCCTTTCCCAAACGATTACCTTGGCGCAGCGGGCCAAAGCGCTCGGGATGTTTTTCCTTCTCGACCTTCACCTGAGTGACACGTGGACGAACCCCGGAGCGCAGGGGAAGCCGAATGCGTGGACGGGGTTGTCCGCGAGCGCGCTACAGGACGCGGTCCACGATTACGTGCTGGACGCGGTGACGCAGCTCGATGGCGCCGGGGCTCGCCCAGACATGGTTCAGATCGGCAACGAGATCACGAACGGAATGCTCTGGGACACGGGGCGCATCGAGGAAAATGATTTTTCGGGGTTGGCCGGGCTCCTGGAGGCTGGGATCAGCGCCGTCAAATCCTTCGACCCGAGCATCCTCGTGATGCTTCACATCGAAAAGTGCAATAATCTGCAAACGACTCGCTGGTGGCTCGATGGAGTGCTGGCGCAGGGCGTCGAGTTCGATGTGTTCGGGCAGAGCTGCTACGGGGCGACGGATCACCACGACGGGTACCAAGGGTCGCCGACCGAGTGGCAGTCCGTGTTCAACACCCTTGCCTCCGAGTACCCGGATCTGAAGTTTGCAATTGCCGAGTATTCTGCTCACCAGAGAGCAGCCAACGACGTCATTTTCAATCTTCCCGACGAGCGGGGGATCGGAACTTTCAATTGGGACCCGACTCGGTTTTACGAGACGCACCCGAATGATCCGTTGTTCGAGCCGCAAAGCAGCTGGTCGGATTTTCACGTCGTGCCAGAGCTGATGGGGATTTACGACCAGATGGCGGCAGACTACGCGGCCGCCGGGCGCTGAATCGGCCTCTCGCGGCAGCGGGACGAACGCCTTTGTCCGGCGGCGCCGAGCCGCTAAGAAGGGATCCAGATGTGGCGCGCGTCGGTGCAGGAGATCCTCGACTACGAAGGACCGGTCTACAGGCCGCCGAGTGAAGCAGATTCGCTCATCTTGCAGGCGACGATCGGTTGCTCGTGGAACCATTGCACGTACTGCGCGATGTACCGGCACAAAGCCTACCGCGAGCGACCTCTGAACGAGCTCTTGGATGAGCTTCGGGTGGTGGCGGAGCACGTGGCCCAAGGGCGATTGGAGCCGGTTCGGCGGGTGTTCGTGGCGGATGGGGACGCTTTACAAATGTCGACCGAGCGCTGGGTCGAGATCCTCGAAGCGATTCGGATGCATCTCCCCCGGGTCACGCGCATCAGTTGCTACGCCACGGCGCGGAACCTGCTCGGTAAGTCGGTCGAGGAGCTCACCACCTTGCGTGAGCTCGGCTTGCGCTTGCTTTACATCGGTCCGGAGTCAGGCGACGAACGAACTCTGAAGACGATCGCCAAAGGCGCCACGTTTGCCGACCACGTCGAGGGAGCGCGCCGCGCGCGGGAGGCGGGGCTTTCGCAGTCCCTCATTTTCCTTCTGGGGGTCGCCGGAGCCGAACGCGGAGAAGCGCACGCGCGCGGCGCCGGAAAGCTGACGACGGAGATGGATCCGCGCTACGTCTCGCTTCTCACGGTGACGGTGGTTCCCCAAACGCCGCTCGCCACGTTGACGAGTCGGGGCAAGTACACGGTCCCCGAGGTGCCCGATCTGCTTCGCGAGATCGGCTGGTTCTTGGAGGAAGCGCGGCCCCGAAAGTGCGTGTTTCGCTCCAACCACGCGTCGAACTACCTCCCCCTTGCGGGACAGTTGCCGCGCGACCGGGACCAGCTCCTTGCCGAAGTCGAGCGAGCCCTGCGCGGAGAAAGAGCGCTGCGCCCCGAATGGGCTCGCGGTCTTTGAGGGGCCACTCTAGGGGTGGAGCGTAGGCTGGGCGAGGGCGAGGTGAGTTCTGGCCTATCTTCGGGTCTGCCGGTAGAATCGGGATAGGGGAGGGAGATTGATCGATGAGCTTTTGCCCAGCCGGAGTGCGGCGCCGCGCATCCTGCTGATTGAGGACGATCGGATCGCCGCGCAGGCCGCCCGAGATCAACTGGAGAGGGTCTGGCCAGACGGGGAGGTTCGCCACGTCACTTCGATTGAGGAAGCGCTTCCTTTGGCGGTGCGAGGATGGGACGTGGCTCTGCTCGATTTGGGGTTGCCGGGTTGCACGGGTCTCCAAGCGCTCCACCGGCTTGCCGCCGCCGCACCCCACGTCCCGATTGTGGTGCTGACGGCGCAGGACGAGGAAGAACTCGCACTCGGGGCTCTCCGACAAGAGGCGCAGGACTACCTCAGCAAGCGCAACGTGGACGCGTACCACCTGGCGCGCTCGATTCGTTACGCGGTGGAGCGGCACCGGAATCTGTCTCGACTCCGCGCGAGTGAGAGGAGCCTCCTGAATCTGGTGGACGCGCACACTGACGGAGTGTTGGTCGTCGACGAGCAGGGTGACGTCGTCTACGCCAATGCCGCCGCGCGCGAATTGCTCAGGGAGCGGGACCTTTCCGGACGCTCGATTTCGGAGCTCCCGATCGAAGAGGGCGCCTCCGGGCTCAGGCTCGATGCGCCCGGGGGCGAGACGCGAATCGTTGACGTCGTGGTGACGGCGACGGATTGGCGGGGAGAGCCGGCCAAGATGGTTGTCTTGCACGACGTTACCGAGCGTCACCAGGCCGAGCAGCTGCGCCTGCAAATGCAGCACAACGAGCGGATGGCGGCGATTGGGACCCTTTCTGCCGGGATTGCCCACGAGATCAACAATCCGCTGACCTACGTGCTCGGGTGCTTGGAGGTTTTGCGACGGGATTTGACCAAACGAGAGCGCGCACGAAAACGTGCCCAAAGCGCTGCCGAGGCGGCTGAATCCGCCGTCGCGTCGTCCGACGCGGCCGAGGCGTCGCAGGGCGGGCGCGATGAATCGGTGGTCTCACCGGAAGGCCCAGGTGACTCGGCGCGGGCCGAGCGCGCTCGCGGGCTCGTGGACCGCGCCGTCGACGGAGTCGAGCGGGTCGTGGCCATCGTGCGGAATCTCGGTAAATTCAGTCGTTCCGACGACGAATTTCAGATCGAACCGACACTTCTGGTGTCGGTGCTGCGCACCGCGATCGAGACCACGAGTCCCCAGCTTCGCCATCGGGCGCGAGTGCTGGTGGACGTCGACGACGAGCTTTGCGTTTTGGCAAATGCCGGTCCGCTGACGCAAGTTTTCGTGAACCTTCTCGTCAACGCCGCCCACGCGATCGACGAGGGGAACGTCGACGCGAACTCGGTGTCGATTCGTGCCGAGAAGCGAGGCGACGACGTCTTCGTCTCTGTCCGCGACACGGGCGTTGGTATCCCCGAAGCGCAGCTGTCGCGACTCTTCGATCCGTTCTTCACGACGAAGTCTGCTGGTGAAGGTACGGGGCTCGGCCTACACGTGTGCCGGTCGATCGTCGAGTCGTTCGGGGGCGCGATTCAGGTCCAAAGCCGGCCGGGCGAGGGGACCACGTTTCAGGTTCGCCTCGTCGTCTTCGGGGACGCGCGTCCGGCGGAGACGGCCACGCGAGACTCGGTGCCGCCTTCTCGCGGTCCGTACTCGATCAAGCGGCGACTCGATGGCGCGCGGGTCCTCGTCGTGGACGACGAGGAGTACATCCGCCAGTCGATCGAGATGGCGCTCCCCGCTACGTGTCACGTCACGCTGGCCGAGTCGTCGAAGGCTGCCATCGCCAAGCTGCAGAACGACGCACCGTTCGATCTCATCCTGTGCGACGTGGTGATGGACGATGGATCCGGGCTCGAGCTTCGGGATTGGATTGTCGAATTCCGACCCGACCTTTCCTCGAGGCTCTTGTTCATGAGTGGGGGCACCTTGCGCCACGCGTCGCCGGCCGAGGGTGGGTACGAGGTCATCAACAAGCCTTTTCGCCAGGAAGAGCTTCTGAGTCGCATCAGCAGCGCTCTCCCCAGCATCGTGCCACCGCCGCTCGGCTGAACTTTCGGTTGAGCGCGGCGCGGGTTCGTGCGCGGGGCGCGGCGGATTCGTGCGGGTGGGAGCTTGGGGCGGTCGCCTGGGAGAAGGAGCGCGGGGCGGGCCGAGCGCGAATTGGGGCGGCTCGTGGCGGATTCTGGCTGTTGGGGTGGGGGGCACCCCGAATTGCGGCCACAATTGGCTGGCACGAGGCGGGGCAAGTTCGGTGTTTCGTTTTCAGCGGCGAGCGACCATCACTTGGGACCGGGGGAAGGGCCCGTGAGTGATGCGTGAGAAGTAGACGGCGCGACAATCTCGGCTGAGCGCTGGGCTCACGTCCGAAGTGCCTTCGGGGGGCGCGCCGAGGGGCGCACCCGTCGCTTGGTAGGATTCGGTCGACGCGTCCCACTCGAAAACGACGATCTGGAGGCGGGCGCCCCCGGGTACGGCCGAAACGCCCCAGAGGGAGCTCCCGTCGGGAGCCGGCTCCGGGTTGGCCAGTCCGCGCGTCCCCGAAACGACCTTTCCCTCTCCGAAAGGAGCCGCCACCGAGCTCCGATCGTAGCGGACGACTGCGTTCACGTTGGGATCGAGGCTCATCGCAAACGCGGTCAGCTCGTCACGAGTGAGCCCCACCGAGATACCGACCTCTCCGATTACTAGGGGCGGCGTGACGAAGGATTCGTCGGTGGCCGTGCGCTCGAAAAGGAGCAGGGGACCGCTCGAGCCGGCCACGCGCCCGTAGTCGCTACAACCCATGTAAAGCCTTTTTCCGTCGACGCTCAGATCGAAGGCGGCAAACTCCGTCCCCGGACGCACTGCTTCACAAGTGGTCGCAAGAGCGGAAAGGAGGACTGGCTCGCCGAACTCCGCGTCGGCGGACGCGCGCCGGCGCACGGTGGGGAGCCTCGTTCCCGAATCATCGAGGTCCGGGTCGAGGGCGAGCCGCGCGTAGTAGAACTCGAGCCCGTCCGCTGATGGGGTCAATGCTTGGGAGAGCCATCCCGGATCTTCGAAGAAAAGCTCCGCCTCTCCGAACGTTCCCGAACAATCTGGTGGAGGGTCGTCTTCGTCTTCGGACGGATCCTGGGAATCGTCTCGGTCACCTCCCCCCCGGGTGTCTTCCGCAATCCCCCCGCACGAAATGGCGCCAAGGCAGAGCAGAAGCGAGACGATTCGGCGCACCCCGCGAGGCTAGCGCTGGCGCCGGGCGACACAACTGGTCACTCCGCCCACCAGGAGGTGGGCCGGGTGGATCGGGACGCGGGAGGTTGCGGACCCGCGCGGGAGGCGCGATCCGCGCCACTCGCGCGACTCGGGTGAGTCGCGCCTCCCGCGCGACCCCCCCCACGCGCCTCCCGCGCGACCCCCCCCACGCGCCTCCCGCGCGACCCC
>CBFGUR010000091.1:0-10434 GCA_965652275.1 uncultured Polyangiaceae bacterium
GGATCCGTTACGTCAACTCTTCGTGGGACGGAACGTGGCTGGATTTCCTAGGCTCCTTCCAACCTGGTGACGAATGACTTCTCTGTGAGTTCCAATGAACGTTCCTCCACTTCTGCCAGTACCTGACAGAATGTACATGCCCCAGCCAAGCGGCTCAAATGTCACCCCAAGGGGGGGCCAATTTCCCGGGCAAGCACTCACCGGAGAGCACCCTCCGTTACTTCTTGAGCCCAACTACAGCGAGCTTGGGGAAGGCCGCGTCGGGAGGTGTTCGCCGAGAACCTGCGGGCGACCGAGGTGTTCCTCCCATGCGGATCCTCTGTCGCGAAATGAGTCGCAACAAACGGCGGTTCAAGGTTCGACCTGCGAATGACGCTTCGAATCCCGTTCTGGGCCAGACACGATGCCACCGCCAGAGGCTGCGACTTCCTCGACCAACGACTCGTGGAATTCGCGATCGGTGCGAGGGGTCATGAGCCGCTCCTGGACGGCGGGCATCTGGAGGAGTCGAGAGAGACGATTGAGCCAGGGCAAATGAAGCTCCTGATAGCGCAAGCCAAGGAGCACGACGAAACGGATCTCGTTGCAGTCCGATGCCCCGAAGTCGACTCCCTCGACGGACCTACCGACGAGCAAGAAGGGGCTTCGCACCTGCTCGGGGTGTCGCTCGAGGGTATGGGGGAATGCGACTCCTGCTCCAACGGTCGACGGGAGAAGATTCTCTCGCTCGAGAAGCGCGCCGAGGAACCAGGTGCGATCGACGATGAGCCCGAGATCTTGCGCCTTGGCACAGAGTTCGCCGAGAACGCGCGACAGGGTGTTCCCTTGCAGACTGGAGATGACATGCTCCGGCCGAAAGCTTTCTCGAAATTCGAATGTGGGTGGTGCCGTCGGGTCGTGTTCGGAAAAGTGGCGACGGACGCCGAGCATTTGATCGTCCAGCCAGGCTTCGATCACCTTCTTCTTGAAGCGCCATTGATTGCCGAGGCGGACCCCGGGGAGCTCTCCTTGGGTCGCGAGCTTGAGAATCGTGCGCTCGTTGAGGCGCAAATACTCCCCGAGCTCCTTGGTGGTCAGGATGGCCTGATCCTCGAACGGCGCCTCGCCCGGCCCCGGCTCCTCGGCCCCCTGCTTTGAAATGTCTCTATTTATCATTAATTGACTTTAGATTACGTTAAATGTAGATCTACGTTCAGAAAGCCTCGAAAATGAGCAGCCTGAGCATGTCTTCCGTCGGCGGGATCGTCCAGCTCTTGCGTGAGGGCAACCAGAGATACCTCCGGAACGGCAGACGCCCGAAGAGGCCCAGCGCGGGGCGCTCGCCCGAGCCCGCCCTTGCAGCAGTGCTTTCCTGTTCCGACATGAAGGAGCCGCCCGCGTCCTTGTTCGACTTGGACGGGCAAGAACTCATCGCAATCACGAATCCGGCACACGTCGTAGGGCGAGACGAGATCGCCGCGGCGCACTCAGCCTCTCGCTTGTCCGGCGTGAAACTCGGGCTCGTCCTGGGGCACACGGGTTGCGACTGGATGGATATCTACATGGGGGGAGGTCGCGTCGCGTCGACTACGCTGAGAAACGCGCTCGATGAGAGTCGACTGGCCGCAGTGGCCGTCGGCGGGCCGCGGGTAGAGAAGCGAGATCTCGTTCGCGCTCATGCGTGTCGGATGGCGCAGACCTTGCGAATGGCGCTCGGCGGAAGCAGCGGTGTCGTCGTTGGCGCTGCAAAGTTCGATGAGTCGTCTGGCAGGGTCACATTCTTCTGACGGAGTGCAAGGTCGTGGGCGTGAGGTCGGACGGGAAGAGCGTCCAGCGATGAGCAGCACGACGTCGAAACCTCGGGCTGCTCAGACAGACAAGGCCGTTCCGCTTGGGGCGCTCCCCGCATGGGCGCTTCGCGCCGCCCTTGACGAGGGATACGGCCCAAAGGAGCTGAAGAACGACTTGCTGGCTGGGGCGATCGTCGGTGTCATTGCCGTGCCGCTCGCGATGGCCCTCTCCATCGCAGTAGGAGTAGCCCCTCAGTCGGGGCTCCAGACTGCCATCTTCGCGGGCTTCTTTGCTGCGCTCCTCGGGGGCTCGAAGACTCAGGTGACGGGGCCGACCGCAGCCTTCGTCGTCGTCTTGGCCCCCATTCACGAAGAATTCGGCTTGGCGGGTCTGCTCATTTCTGGGCTCTTCGGCGGGGTCTTGCTCGTAGCGATGGGTCTTCTCCGCCTCGGTCGCCTGATCCAGTTCGTCCCCTACCCAGTGACGAACGGATTCACGGCAGGCATCGCCATCGTCCTTTGCGTCCTTCAAATCAAAGACTTCTTCGGATTGACGATCATCGGACACTCCGAGCACTTCTTCGGGAAGCTGGCGCTCATCGGCAGAGCCCTTCATACAGCGCGTGCTTCGGAGATGCTCGTCGGCGCCTTCACTCTTGCGCTCCTGATACTTCTCCCCAAGGTGATCGTGCGGATCCCGTCTCCGCTCCTCGCTCTGCCCGCAGCGTCGGTCGTCGCCTTGGTTTTGGGGGTCACCGTTCCTGGCTGGGAGATAGATACGATTGCCAGCCGATTTCACTACGTGGTGGACGGAACCGAGGGTGCGGGGATCCCGCGCCAAATGGCGAACTTCGCGCTCCCTTGGTCCGCTCCCGGTCCGGACGGTGCCCCCCTGAGCTTGGACTTTTCGACTCTTCGGGCTCTGCTTCTCGCGTCGCTCGCCGTCGCCATGCTGGGGGCGATTGAATCACTCCTCTCGGCCGTCGTGGCCGATGGGATGGCGAGGACCAGACACGAACCAGACTCCGAGCTCATCGCCCAAGGCGTAGCGAACCTACTGGTACCGTTCTTTGGAGGAATCGCGGCCACAGGCGCGATCGCCAGGACCGCCACGAACGTCAAGATGGGGGCGCGCTCACCGGTCGCGGCCATGACGCACGCCCTGGTCGTCGTCCTCGCGGTCGTGTTGCTGGCGCCCCTCTTGGGCTACCTGCCGATGGCTTCTCTGGCTGCCTTGCTCCTGCTCGTTGCGTGGAACATGTCGGAGGTGCGCCACGTCGTGAACATGATTCGTGTCGCCCCGAAGAGCGATGTGGCCGTCCTCTTTACGTGCCTCTCGCTCACCGTGGGGTTCGACATGGTCGTGGGCGTTTCGGTGGGAATGGTGCTCGCGTCGTTTCTCTTCATGCGGCGCATGGCCGAAGTGACTCAGATACGTTCTCTGTGGGGTGGAGGTCAGGGAGGGGACGACCTGCGCTTGCCGCCGTCGGTAGAGGTCTACGAAATCTCGGGTCCCCTCTTCTTTGGCGCTGCCCAAAAGGCAATGGCGACCCTCGAGATCATCGGTGAAGGAACGCGCACGGTCATCGTGGATATGTCGGGTGTCAACGCGATCGACGCGACAGGACTCGTTGCATTGGAGAGCGCCGTTCAGACTCTCGCGAGTCGGAAATGTCCGACTATCTTGACCAAAGTGCAGCCTCAGCCGAAGGAAGTCTTACGCCGTGCGAACCTAAAGGAGAGCAGTCTCGTGTACAATTGCGACTCACTGCTAGAGGCTGTCGACCTAGCGGAACGTCTCCTCGGTAGGAGCCCCGGTGGTGGGGACCTTTCAGGTGAAGACTTGGAACGAGATCAGGAGTCGTCACTCCCACGAAGGATGGAGTGACGTCTTCAGACTCGCGATCAGACGGCACGCGTCGAAGGCGACGCTTCGATGCTCTTCTTTTGGGCCGAGGCCTCAAACTCGTCAAATGTCACGGCTCCCGTGCTGACATCGTACATCGCACCGATGATTCCAACCTTGCCGCTTGAGACGAGGCGGCGAATGGCCTCGCTCTTGATCAGAAGCTTGTTGAGCGTGCGACTCACGTGACGGCCGGCGACCTCGTCGGCGAACTTCGAGCGTTCGCTGGCGCTTTCTGGGATCTTCTCGTTCGGATCGATGGATTTCTGGATCGATTCCAGGAGCACTGGGATGTGTGTGCACCCGGTGGACTGCTGGACCGAGGCGAGGTCCCCAAATGAGTCGACCGCGGCGTTCACGGCACCGCAGCTCGTGTGCCCCATCACCACGATCAGTTTCGCTCCGGCCACGGCACAAGCGTATTCGATGCTCCCGAGGACTTTGTCCTTGGCGACGTTTCCGGCAATGCGGACGCTGAAGATGTCACCGATCCCCAAATCGAAGATCAACTCACTCGAGTTGCGACTGTCGATGCAGCTCAAGATAACAGCCAGGGGAGCCTGGCCTTTCGCGGTTTCAGTGACCTGACGGGTCAAGTCCCGATAGAGCCGCCGTCCTTTCAGGAAGCGATCGTTACCTGCCTTGAGCATCTCGAGGACCGCATCTGGCGATATCTGACTCTGAAGCTCTCGCGTAGCGAAATCCTCGAACAGGATCTGATCCGGCAACTGAGAATAGTGCTCCTTGAAGCCAACGAGGCTGACTTGAATCGAGCGAGCCGGGCCTGTCACTTCTTTGAACTCTCGAACGAGATGAACGATATCGGGATCGATGAAGTCCGAGTTGCTGGCGTCGAGGACAACTTGGCTCCCCCGCTCAAGGCCGCTCAGAGTCATCTCCAGAGCTGCGCGGTTGAAGAAGCTCACCTGCTCGCTGAGCTCGATGCGAAGGACATCGCCGGTGACATGTTTCTCAATCACCTTCTTGAGCGGGCGCGTCAGGTTGCTCTTGAGGATGAACCCGATCGCGGTTCCGAGGCCGATGAGCACGCCAACCAGGAGATCAGTGACGACGATCGCGACGACCGTCGTGATGAAGGGGACGAACTGAGCTCGACCTTCCCTCCACATTTGCTTCATGAGCGCGGGGCTCGCGAGCTTCACACCGGTGACGATCAAGATGGCCGCCAGGCTTGCGAGCGGAATGAGGTTGAGGACTTGGGGGATCAATAGGACGCAGAGGACCAACAAGAGTCCGTGAAATACGGCGCTGACCTTGGTCTCATTCCCAGCCTGAACGTTGACGCTGCTCCGGATGACGACGCTTGTCATCGGCAGGCCTCCGACCAGTCCTGCCAACATGTTGCCACATCCCTGAGCAAGCAATTCACGGTTGGGCGGAGAACGACGCTGCTTGGGATCGAGATTGTCGACGGCATCGAGGTTGAGCAGCGTTTCGAGGGAGGCCACCAAGGCAATCGTGATTGCCGCCGCGTAGATGTTTCTCTGCGTCAAAGCGGAGAAATCTGGGGTCGTGATCAGGGAGCCTATCTCATGCATCCCCTCGAGAACGGGGACTTGGACCAGGTGGTCCGCCTCAAGCACCCACTGCCCAGAGTTCTTGGCAAGCAAGAGCTGAAGACCCGTCCCCAAGATCACCGCAACCAGCGGCACCGGAATCCCCGTCTTCTTGAGGAAGGGAACCCGACTCCAGCCGACGAGCACAGCAAGGGAGACGAGTCCAACCACGATGGCGGTAGGTTGGAAGTCATTCCAAATCAAAAAGAGTTCGCTCACCGTGCTCTCATGATCGGGTTGTTCGAAGGCCATCTCCCCGATTGGATCGGGATCATGGCCCACCAAGTGGGGGAGCTGCTTGAGGATGAGCAGGACGCCTATCGCTGCCAAGAGTCCCTTGATCACGCTCGATGGAAAAAACGAAGCGAGGGAGCCGGCTTTGAGCAGGCCCAGGATGATCTGTAGAATACCCGCGAGGAAGACGGCGACCAGGAATCGTTCGAAGGAGCCCAGGGTTTCGATTTGGGTGAGCACGATGGCCGCGAGTCCAGCGGCGGGTCCGCTGACGCTCGTGGAAGATCCGCTGAGCAACCCCACGACGACGCCGCCAATGATTCCAGCCATCACGCCTGAAAACAGCGGGGCACCGGAGGCTAGAGCGATGCCCAAACAAAGCGGAAGGGCAACGAGGAAAACGACGAGACCTGCTGGGAGGTCGTGGCGGAGGTTTTTCAAGTCGAATAGTCTTTTCATAGGGAACTCAGCACAGAGCTTTCACGCGTCGATGAGCGCGGGAGAGGCGAAAGAAAGACACTCGATGGAGCGCGGTCCTTGGATCTTTCGTCGCATAGAAAGGGAAACGAAGCGGAGGACGCGCGGTAGGCGCGCTGCGCTAGATCCGAGGCGGTCGAAAGGGTCCGCCCTGCCCACGATCATCCTGCAACGAGCGGAGCACCTTGGAGTCGCTTCGACTCGTCGCAGGAGCGGCCAAGGAATACGGCGCGTCTGGAGGGAGCGCCGCAGTCTGTTCCCCTTCGAATTCTCCCTCACCGGCCGGTTCCCCGGAGTCGGGTGCCTTCGCCTCCTCTTCGGGGAGAGTCGTGTCGGCGTCCCTTTGCGACTCTGCCTCCGAGGATTCCGTTGCCCGGATGAGCACGGCCTTCGGGGGCACGATGGTGCAAATCACGGCGACCATCGCGAGGAAGAATGCAAGATACCGCCGGACTGAGGGACTCATCGACCTGGCTTGCTGGTAGCACCTCCCGGCGGAGTGTCCACGGGCAGGCCCGGCGTCTGATTTTCTTCCGCTGCGAATGTTCTTTTGAGCCAGACCTTCCACTTCCGAGGGGTCGGAAAGACCCGCTACTTCCGACGTCCGAGTCTCACCCCTGTGTCGGATCAGGTGGGATCTCGCTGTGTCGTCCGATCGCGGGCGCGCCTTGCAAGCCTACGAGGACTTGTGCAGCCTTTAGGCTTTCTGGAAACGAATCCGTAAAGGATCACACCAGTAGAACCGTCAAACTAAAAGCGAATATTGGAGAATAATCATGACAACGAAGACCGCGAAGACGCAGCGCACTCTCTGGCTGGTGGCCATCTTGGCTCCCAGCCTCGCGTGGGCGTGCAGCAATGATGACGACTCCTCTTCCAGCGGCCAAGACGGCGCGGGATGCGAGGCAGTCGACAACGGCGACGGTACCTACACGGTCACTTGTGGCGACACGACCGTCACCATTCGAGACGGTTCGGACGGCACGGATGGAAGCAACGGCACCGACGGCACGGATGGGAGCAACGGGACCAACGGGACCAACGGCACCGACGGGACCAACGGCACCGACGGGCAGTCATGTACCGTGAGCCCCATCGAAACGCCCCTTGGCGCCGCAGGCTCTGCCGGCGCACCCAACACCAGCACGCATTCTTACGAGATCACTTGTGGGGACGCGAGCGTCGTCGTCAGCGACGGGACCAGCAGCCTGGTCGACGTGTGGACCGGCGTAAGCGACGAGTGCAGTGGCACAATCATTTCCGTCGGCACAGATTCGAACCACAACGGCGTTCTCGACGATGCTGAAGTCGAAGAGACGAGTCAAGTATGCGGAGACCTTCGCCTTGAACTCGAGCCCGTCGCTGACGGCCATACCGGTCTAGCGCACAGCGAAGAGCGCCTCGCTGTCCTGTCGGAGGATGCATCGTACGTCTACGTACGCTTCGATCTCTCCACCCTCCCCGAAGACGCAGAGATTACTGGCTTGCGCTTGAGCGCCTATGCGTACGATGGGTTCGCCTTCGGTGGTGATGGCAACGTCTACGCGCAGCTCGTCAGCGACGACTCGTGGGATGAGACAACTCTCGACACATCCGCCCCAACGTCGTCGGGCACGAACCTCGCCCACTGGTGGGAGTGGTTCAATGGCGCGAGCACCGGACGCTTCACGTCGATGGAGTCACCCGAACTGCTCGCTGCCGTTCAAGGTGAGGCCGATGGAGACAACTTGGTTTCCTTGCGTCTCCACTCACCAGGATACCGGACCGATTACCGTCCTCGTGAATGGCCGAATGCCGACGAAAGGATGAAGCTCATCATCACCTACCGAGCGTTCTAGAGCTTCTACCTCGCTCGGGCGGGAAGGAGCAGCCGCTTCACTCGCCCGGGCAGAGGCGTGAACTACCCCAACCACGGAGGCACCAAGACAATGAGGCGCCCGGCGCCCGTGTTTCGCTGCTCTTGACTATCTCAGACACTCGCAGAAATCATGATCTCGGTCCGTACGAAGCTGTTCGCGTTGGTCCTGGCGTCGTTCCTCCCCGCCGTGGTCGGCGCCATCGTGAGCGAACGGGCGACGGAGCGCGAACTCCTCGAAGAAGCCGGCAGCCGCATCAAGCAGGTGGGCGAAGAGTTCGATGATCTGACTGCCGAGTACCAAAAGAGTGCGCGCATCGCGCTGACGTTCGCAACGGAGAGTTCTTGGTTCACGGGCGCGCTCGAAAAGAAGGACGAGGAGCGCACGGCGCGATTCGCAGAAAGGCTTTCGAAGGCTTACCCGTACCGCGCGGTCGTCATCGCCGACGACGAGGGCCTACCGGTCGTGGCGCTTCCCCCACTCAAGGGCGGTCCAAAAGATCGTTTCCGAGCCCGGGTCCGAGATCGCCAAAGTCCTCCAGGGAGATCTGAATTTCGCCCTCGTTGAGGTGGACACAGTAGGGGAGGACGGGAAACGCGACCCAGGCTACGCGTTCGTGGCGGGCACCCCCGTCTTGCACGAAGACAAACGTGTCGGCTCGGTCGCGATCTTCTCGTTCGTGACGGATCGCTACGTCGAGTACCTGAAGCGCAACTTGGGGGCCGACTTGGCTCTCTCGGTCGGCGGAAAGCTGATCTCATCCACCGAGGCGCACCCCGCGCCTCATTTGCGCACCACCGCCGAAGAAGTCGTCTTCGAGGAGGACCACAAGCACCTCTTCGCGGTCGAAACCTTCAAGCCAAAGGACCTTCAGAGGGCTGGCTTCGTCGTCGAACTCACCGCCTCTCGTGACGTGACCCCTCTGCGTGCAGCGGCCCGAGCCGATCTCTACCATCACCTGGAAGCGCTCGGGGTCGCGACTCTCATCTTGCTCGGCCTCGCGTTTTACTTCGCGATGCGATTCAGCCGATCGGTGACGAACATCGCGAGCGCGGCGCGAGCCGTGAAGGAGGGCAAGTACGAGCGCGCTCCGGTCGTTCACAGCAGAGACGAGATCGAAGCGTTGACGCACGACTTCAACGAGATGGTCACGGGGATCGAAGAGCGTGACCGACTCAAGGAGACCTTCGGGCGCTACATGACCCGTCAAATCGCCGACCACTTGATGAAAAGCGAGCAGGGGCTTGGTGGTGAACTGGTCCCCGTGACCGTGCTCTTCTCCGACATTCGGTCGTTCACGAGCATCAGCGAGAACATGGATCCGCGCGAGCTGCTCGATTTCTTGAACGAGTATTTGAGCGGAATGGTGGAGAGCGTTCTGCATCATCATGGCGTTGTCGACAAATTCATCGGCGACGCCATCATGGCCGTGTTCGGCGCTCCCCTACCGGAGGCGGAGGATCCGCTTCACGCCGTCCGCGCGGCGCTCGCCATGCGGGAGAAGCTCGCCAAGATCAATGAGGGCTTCTTGGCTCGGGGTCTGCCCGAAATCCGCACCGGTATCGGGCTTCATTCGGGGCAGGTGGTCGCGGGCAACATGGGTCACTCCGAACGCATGGAGTACACAGTCATCGGCGACACGGTCAACCTCGCGTCGCGTCTCGAAGGGCTCACCAAAGAGCTCGGGTGCGATATCGTCGTTTCGGAAGATCTCTACCTGCAGGTGAAGGATGATGTCGTCGTCGAGCCCCTGCGCAAGATCAAGGTCAAGGGCCGGGACCAAGAGGTCATGGTCTATCGTCTCATCGGGCTTGCCGATGAACTGGCGAGCTGAACTCGCCTGGGTCAACGAAATATTTTGCGTGGATTTTTCGCGCGGAGTTCGGTGAAACCGAGGCTTTCTCATCGTCGACAGGGGTGTCGAAAGACAACGCTCACGCCGGGCTCCTCTGACTGACATCGTCGCTGCAAGTAGGAAGCGTTGCCATTCGGCGGACGCGTACTGACAAGGAACGACGACATGGTTCAAGCATCCCTCGAAGACTCCGACGCAGTTTTTGGCGAGATTTCCCTCATTCCTGAGGTGAGACGACAGCAGCTCGAAAGGAGCGACATCGGTCTTCTCACTTTGGGCGACTACACCCTATGGGAGCGTATCCCGGGAAGTCGCTCGACGTTCTTAGCCTCACACGCCAGCGACGAGCAGATCTACATCGTGAAGGTCGTGGACGGAGTGCTCGACGCTCCATCCCTTGCGGAAGCAAAGCGAGGAGCAGACTCATTCTCAACTGCATCGAAGATCTGCCGCGTAACCGACGTTCTGGTTCGGGGTGACACGAGCTTCGCCGTCGCGCCGTACATCGATGGATTGAACGTGAAGCAACTGATCCGGCGCGTCGCTCAACAGCGCGACATCGTCGAAAGCCCATCGTGGGTCGCGGCCGCGACGCACCTCGTGGCCACGCGCATTTGAAGGCGATTCGACCGACGAGTCAAACGCGCATAGGATCCGTTACGTCAACTCTTCGTGGGACGGAACGTGGCTGGATTTCCTAGGCTCAAAAATCGTCCTCTCCCGCATCCAGTAGCAAGCCGAATTCGTCGTCGGTCCCCCT
>CBFGUR010000092.1:0-10259 GCA_965652275.1 uncultured Polyangiaceae bacterium
AATGTGCAGTGCCCCAAGCGGCCTGAAGATTTCTGAAGAAGACAGTTGCTCACCCTTCATCGTTCGAGCTCCCTCGCGGCAGGAATGCGCCTCGGTTCGATCGGCCTCGGTGAAGAAAAAGAGAATCCGAGACCGACCGATGGGGCACGACTTCGCCCCAGGGCTGAGGCTGTCCGAAAGCACCTCGCCCACCTGAGTCTTCTTGCGGTGTTCCAACCAGCGAATTCATGACCCGAGCATCGCCTCCAGATCACCGGTTTGGACGTGCGATGCCATGCCGCGCTGGGGCGCACGCTTGGGTTGCTGTCCCCGCCCCCTTCCAGCCTGAAACTTCGCCGCGTTGCGAAGCCAGGTCCGAAAACACGCGTCGGGATCCTTCTTGGGCTTCGCGAATTCGTGGTCCCGGAACTGGGCAAGCTCGTGGTCGAAGTCGATCGTCGGTTCGGCAGCGGCAAGCGTGCGGTGCGAGTCGTTCGGTTGCCAGCCTTTCGGAACCCGGGTCCACCTTCGTTTTGGTTCCGCGCGTTTCGACGCGTCCAAATACATCGCAGATCCCTTCGCAGATCTCTTCGCAGATAGATCCCCGGACGTGGGTGTCCGGTTAGTCTGCCCTGGATGTCCGGTTAGTCGTGCCCTGGATGTCCGGTTAGTCGTGCTTTCATCCGGACGTGGGTGTCCGGTTGCAGCATCGTTCAAGGGGACATCCGCGTCCTCTTGAAAGGCAGATTCATCCGGACGTGGGTGTCCGCTTGATTCCTCCGAACTAGAGGACGTGGGTGTCCGGTTGATCAGGATCAATTGGTACGCGTTCGACGTGCGCCCTCGACCCTCCGATCGGAACCTTGCAACCTGCTCGATTCGGACAGGAGATCCCGGCGTCGAATTCACCGTCTCGATCAGTCGGCGCACCTGTCGAGCACTCTTGCCTAGCATGGCGCCGAGGGCCGTCTGTCCCTTGAACCCCTTTCCCGTGCGAGAATCGGCAGCCAGTGCCATCACCATCACGAGATGGCGTGCCTCGGGGGGCAGCGGGCAATCGTCCCCGCACGCGGCTTCCTGAACGCGAATCAAGACGCTGCGCTCGCTCACGGGCCACCTGTCACGCGGTGCGCATCCACGAGCGATCCTCGACCGGTCTCTGTGAGACGACGGAACAGCGCATCCCCGTATCGCTCGCGCCATATCGCCAGCGCCAGTCCCGACGTTGCGACCGTGGGCAGTCCGCGCGCGTAGCGACGATCTACCAAATCCATCAGTTCCCCCACTCGATGGACGGGCTCTGGTCCCATCTCGTCGATGACCAGCAGACGAGCACGGGCCGCCCGGGCGACGAGATCGGGCTCGTCCCCAGTGCCATAGCGGTGCGCCCCATGTGCCCGGGCGATGTCCCACGCTGTGACCCAGACGTACCTCTCAATCTCGCGTAGCCGGTCAGCGGCCTCGGCCGATCGCTCATCGAGCACACGATCGATTCGCTCAGCGCGGATCCGGTGCATGGCGCGCGCGATCGCTGATGTTTTTCCCGCTCCCGACGGCCCCAGCAGTAGTATCGATCCGTGCCCCGGCGTGTACCGCTCGCCGATCGCGCGCAGCCCCGGGTGGGTGACGACGCGGGCATACGCGTCGCCATCGTGGAGATGCGGCCAATCCGGGACCGCGGCATACGCTCGCTCGCCGGTCTGCCGGGTCCGGGTCTCCCGCTCGGAGCGAGCACGCGCCCGCGCCTGCTGGCGATCGAGCTCTGTGGCTTTCGCAGCGCAGTCGGCGCAGGTGATCCCGTCGCACTCCGCGAGCAGCGCTCCACACGCACATCGCCACGCCCCGTCGGGGTCACGCTGGCAGTGGGGACCGCGAATCATATCGAGCAGGTCTCCGGTCACCTGGCCCCCGAATCTCGCCCACACGGCCCACACCGATCGCTCGTCGGGTCATCCAACGGAGCACCGCACTGGCATTGCCCCGCGATACTTTGCGGGGTGTCGGTGGCAGCAAGATGGAGAGCAAGGTAGTTTTCCTCGTGGAGCCGATCTCGGATCTCTCGCGCGAGGTGGATGCGTGCGGCGTGGCTCATCGTCACGCCCCCTGCATCATGAATTCAGCGATAGCCAAGCGGGTGTATTGCACCTTCTTTCCGGTTCGTGTCCCGCGGATGCGCCCCGCGGCAGTCCACCGTTTGAGGGTTCTGGTCGAAACATTCAAAAAGTCCGCTGTCTCAGGCTGCGGATTGACCGGCTTGAGGCGGGAGACGGCTTCCGCGATATCTGGCGGGATCTGTGAGGGTGTCATATGCACCCTTTTTTGTCCGAGCGATGACACTCCGGGAGGGCCTATTCGCGCCACCCCCGAAGTAGGCCCCCATCAAGTCCGCTTTGTGGCGGCTTCAAAGAGGGTCTTAGCGCGCTTCTCGCTACGCTCCCCATCACCAAAAATATTGAGGCTCCGCGAGAGCTTCGCGGCCGCACGCGTGGGTGTAAGCCTTTCGTCTAGCAACTGCGGGAGAAGGTCGAGCGCTTCTGTTCCTCGTCCAATTACCCGAGGATCGATCCCGACTAATTCGCCCACAAACACTTGGTCAAATTGGCGCCTCCCCTTGGTTTCACGCAATCGCTCCACGAGGCACACTAGCGACGCTCTGCGTTCTTGAACATCGAAGCCTCCCTCAACTCGGTTGTTTCGCATTCCAGCAGCACCCGCGCGTATGTCACTCAGAGCTTTCCTATCCCCCTGAGCAGCGCGATGGAGAGCGAGAACAAGGGTTCGGCCCACATCGACCAGTTCGTCAGTTAGATGCGGGGTGAGGTGCCGCGCTGCAACGGTTCGAGTGCTTTCTCCAAACAAGCTCTCGACGAACGCCCCTAGGGCTCGCGCGCGTTCCGGAGTGGCGGCCTCACCTTCGTATTCCGCCCCATCGCTGACGCCCTCAATCGCGACGGACAATGGATGGGGAGCGATCGGGGGGCCAAGGTAGTGCCGCAGCGCCGCCGCTCGAAACGGGTTGATTTCGCCTTTTGTGCTATCGTCTTTTTCGTCGGCCACGTCCTTGGCCCTCCACCGCCCCGGGACCGCGCCAACGGTCGCCGGGGCTTCGTTTGCCTACCCTACCCGCCTTTCGACGTGATCGGGCGCCGGATTGTCGTTCACCGTTTCGACTTTCGCGCAACCTTGGACCCCGTCCAATCCTTCGGGAGCCCGCACGCTTTGAGCACCGCGGCCACGTAGCGCTCACTCACACTGATAGTCCCCCCTTCCGCGCCGCTGATCATTGGCTGGGACTTCTTGAGTTTCGCGGCGAGTTCGGCCTGTGTGAGCCCGGCGTGCTTGCGTGCTTGCTTCAACGTCTCGCCGATCGATGAGCGAGCGAAGGCGACGGCATCCACCGAACCGGCGGGGATCCCCGCTTGCTCCTGGAGCTTCAAGTACTCGGCGCGTGGAATCACCACGTATTCCGTTTTCCCAAGCTTGATCGTTTGAATGCTGGCCATGGTTCAATCCTCGTAGACTTCTGAGCGGTGTTGGATCCTCACGACGATGAGGCGAGGAGTCACCACGCGAAACACAATCCGCCAGTCACCCGTGCGGATCCGGTGATGCCCCGCCCACTCCTTTCGAAGCGCCTTCGCTCCCGAGACGTTCGGCCAGTTCTGAAGCCGTTCCAGGACCTTGAGCACACGGGCTCGGATGGTCACAGGAAGGGCGTCGAACTGCTTTTGCGCCTCGGGAGTGAGTAGCACCGTCATGGGCTTATTAGCTAATAGCAGGTATTGGGAACCCATTCAAGCCGCCCCGATTTGCCGTCCAGGCTCGGGAATGTTCCGGGTCGTGAGGAACTTCATAAGCACGCTCCCTCCATGATCTCGCCCTCGCGCCGCGCCCGTCTGGCATCGATCTCCATCTGCTCGAGCTCGTGGAGCTCGGCATACAAGCGGGAAAGCTCCCGATGCTTGCTGAGTTCCCGAAGGAAGGCCTCGCGCGTGCCGGCGATCTTCACTTCGATCGCTTCGAACTCCTCGCGCGTCCAGTGAGTCACGGCCCCCGGTGCTTTTCCTTCGACCCGCTCCAGGGCATCCATCACGACTCACCTCCAAAGGACCGAGCGAGCAGAGCCCGGAGGCGCCGCTCCCGCCGCGTGGCGAGAGGGGACTGATGCAGGTCCAGCTCCAAGACCGAGTCACCATAGACGCACGCCAACCGCCGGAGCGGGTGCCCCACGCCTGGGCGCCGGAGGATACCCCGCACGATGGGAAGACCTTGCTCGCGCGTCATTCCGCCGCTCCTTCCTCGGGGTCATCCCCCTCCCGTCGCGCCGCGCTGAGTGCCTTCGCTACCGGATAGGGTGGCTTTCCACGGCGACTCCACACGGCGGGATCCCACGGATCTTGGCCTCCACAGTGTTTCGCGCGCCGGGCCGGTGTCGAGAACTGGATCGCTAAACTCGCCTTCTCGAAGTCGATCACCTTCCCTGAGAGGATCCGCGCATCGTCTCTCCTGCTGCTTTTCGCGCCTCGAAATGTTTCGAAGCCAATGGCCAAGCAGAGGAGGAAGTTTGTGGTGACAAACGTGACGCTTGGCGGGGGCACCATGTTGCCGACCGTCCGAAGGGACTGGACCCCGACGTAGGCCACCCAATGGCCCGCGCGCACTTTCTCCTTCGCACGCAACGCCGCTTCGAAGGATTCCTTCCAGCCCGGCAAGTCCTGAAACCTTGGCGGCGAGGGGGACTCTCGGCGTCTCATTGCGCGGCCACCTGTGCTTGATTGTCGCTCGTGTCAAAGTCGTGATCGTGGCGGGGAGGATCCCCCGTCCGTCGGTACTTGTCCCAGAACGTGACGTCGAGTTCGCGGCGGGCATAGCGAAGGTTCTTCCAGGCCGAAGCAAGCGCACCCAAGAGCTCGGCGCCGTCTTCGTCTTCGGTGAGCTGGCAACTTCCCGCATGCTCGATGGCGTTCGCCAGGTCGCGCTCGAGCGTGTCGAGGAAGCCCATTCCGTTTGAGACGTCGGGCGTGCTGTCGTTTTCGGCCCTGGGAGTGACTGAGGTGATGCGCTCCCCCTCTGGTTCCGGAGGCAAGCCCACATCCAAAAGCCGGCAAGCGTGCCGCACCGTCTCCCAATCGGACTTGGTCCCGAGTCGGCGCACCACCTCCCCGAGCATCTTGGCGGCCTCCTGCTTCGAGGGACGATCGACCGTCGGATGAGTCCCGTCCAAAGTCTCGGCGATCATTTCCCCCAAGGTGTCGAGCGCCGCCATCACCTCCGCGGTTCGTCGGAGGGCGCGCTCCGACCCTTCGCCGACGATGAGATCGTGCCCAAGCTCCCGGACCACGAACGTGAGATCCTTTTCGACCTCGTCGAGGCGTTCGACAATTGCAGCCCCGCAGTCGTATTCAGCGACCTTGAGTCGCCAGTCTTGCTTTTCCATTTTCCGTCCTTTCGTGCGGCCCTGCGCCGCCGTCGAGACCGGAACCCGGAGGCTCCGACCCCGAAGGCGAGGCAGGGCCCTCAGGACGCGGGAGCGCCGCGCGGGAACGCCGGGAGCCACCTCCGCTCGGGACGCCGGATGGCACGGCGAGGGCGCCCGGGAGCGGGGGCCGGGCATGGTGGAGCGGACGGCCCCGAGGACATCGGGGAACCGTCCAAAGTACCGGGACCCGGTACCGTTTCGAGGTGCCGGATTTTCGCGGCCGTTACGGTACCGGCTGGGGTACCGGGGTCGGGCTCAGGTGCTGCCCTCGATCGCTGAACCCTGATGTTTTCTGGAGCGGGAAACGAGATTCGAACTCGCGACCCCAAGCTTGGGAAGCTTGTGCTCTACCGACTGAGCTATTCCCGCTGAGGGACGGGGAGCATAGTCAGGGCTCCGCCAAAGAAAAGAGGCAGAACTCACAACACAGACGCATTCTTTCAGTCCTCCCAGGAGCGGCGAATCGCGCCGATCCCTTGAACGAGGGCCAAGATCATCAGACCCGCGCCAATCCAGCTGGCCTGTATTGGCCCCAGCGAAAGAGCCATGCCCCGGGCATGGACGTAGGCTCTATCCAGAATCGTGACTGCCACGCTGAGTGCCATGAGCGCCAGTGCAGGGCTGAGAGCTTTCAGCAGGGATGGGCGGCTCGAAGGAGCCCATGAACTCGGCCGAACGGGACGTGGGCGTGGCCGTGAGGTCACCGCGTGCAGACCGCTGCCGAAACCCAGGTCTCCCGTACCCTGTGAGTCGGGCGCCCGGGGCGGCGGAACCGACAGCTCGAACGGTGGTAACGAAGCTTGTCCGCCCGTCCCCTGCCCGGGAGGCCCCCATTCGGTCGGCGCGCTGTGGGCAATCTGACCCAGAGGCTCGCTCGGAGTTGGACCCGGGGGACGGGGCCGCGAGGAGTCAGCCATTTGGGGGGGCCGGATCGAGTCGAGCCCCGTCGTTGCGCGTCCCGACCCCTGCCGCTGGCGTTGGTGCTCGATCGACACCCTCCCGCCGACCTCTCGTTCGACTCCCAGGGCAACCACTAGGTCATCCCAGAACGCACCGACGCCCTGGTAGCGGTCCCTGGGATCCACCGCAAGCGCTCGCAAAAAGACACGCTCCACGGCGTCGCTCACGACGATTCCTTCGTTTCTGGGGGTCGGACGCCTGACCGGATCGAGGATGGTTCCCATCATGGCCGCGTGGTCCCCGCTGATGACCTCGTCGCCCTTGGCCGCCTCAACGACCGTGAGCGCGAGCCCCCAAACGTCAGTCCAACGTCCCGTCTGGCCGAACCGTCGCGGAGCCCACTGTTCAGGAGCACCGTACGCAGGTGAAAAGGAGACCAAGGCGTCCGCTTGTAGGCTCGCGCGCCCAGCCATCTGTCCCGCTGTGCTCTTGACCTTACTGATGCCGAAATCGAGGATCTTCGCGATGTCCTCGTCGCCAACCCTTGCGATGAAGACGTTCTCGGGCTTCATGTCTCGATGGACGACGATCTGCACTCCATTCTTCCCAGGAAGGTTGTGTGCCATCTCGAGCGCGGCGGCCACGGGCGTCAGCAGACGCGCTAGCTTCCTGAGGCTCAGAGGGGGACGACCACGCTCCGCGCGCTGCACGATGAGCGCGTCGAGAGTTCTCCCTTCGAGCCACTCGAGAGCCATGAACGGAACGAGCTTCTGGTAGCGGGTATGGAATGCATCAACGTGAAGCGGTCGAACGATGTGTCCGCCATGTCCGGAGAGTCGGAACAGCACCTCGGCCTCCGAACGAAACTGCTCGAGAAACGACCTGCGCTGCTCGTCGGTCAGCTCATTGGGCACCTTGAGACATTTCAGGGCGACCTCGGCCCGAAAACCTTGGTGATAGGCCCGGTAGACCACGCCGAACCCACCTTCAGCGACCACGTCACGAATCTCGTACGTTCGCGCGATGACCTTCCCAACGATCCCGAAGCGGTCCTCAACCATTCAACCCTCGTTCCAGACTACCAGATTCGACCGAGAGCCAAACCCCCTGAAGACCGACAATTCCGCGCAGGCCCCTTTTCAAATCTCCGACTTTTGGAGATGGTCCGTGCATGGACATCGACCTGACGACGCTGAAGCAAAGTGCTCGTTACAAGCTGCTGACGAGCTTGGTGGTTCCGCGCCCGATTGCCTGGATCACTACACTCAACGAGGATTGCTCGGTGAACGCAGCCCCCTACAGCTTCTTCAACGTCCTGGGGAATCGCCCTCCGCTCATTGCCTTTGGCCCCGGGGACAAGCCTGACGGTACCCCCAAGGACACTCCGGACAACATCGCGCGGACTGGACACTTCGTCGTGAACCTGGTTCACGATCGCGTGGCGGACGCGATGCATCGTTCAGCAGCTCCGTTTCCCAAGGGTCAGAGCGAAACGACAGCACTCAAGCTCGAGCTCAAGCCCAGCACGACCATTTCGACCCCAAGGATCGCAGCCTGCAAGGTGCACCTCGAGTGCGAGCACCACAGCACGATGAAGATCGAGGAAAACCGAGTCGTGTTCGGCATCGTTCGGCATCTGCACGTACGTGACGGCTTGGTGGATGCCGAGACGCTCCACATTCGCCCAGGGGCATTCGAGGGCGTCGGCCGACTCCAGGGGCCCGGCTGGTACTGCACGACGAAAGACAGCTTCGATCTCGGACCGTTTCCCACGGTAGACGCCGCCGCTCACGACTAGTTCTGGTCTGTTCCGGAGACGATGACCCTGTTTTTTCCCTCGGATCTCGCCAAAAACAACGCTTGCTCCGCCTCGGCAACCAGCGTCCCCTCGTGCCCGCGACCCGGGCGCCGCGAAGCTACGCCCACGCTCACCGAGAGATAGCGCTCATTCTCGCCGTCGGGGCGGAGCACGTGCATCGCCGCAACGGCGCGATGCAGCCGATCAGCAATTGCCTCGGCACCGTCTATTGCGGTGTTCGGTAGCAGCAGGGCAAACGCATCCCATCCGTGGCGCGCGACAAAATCAGCGGGACGCCAAACGTTGTTGCGCAAGCACTCGGCAACGCGCCGCAGGACTTCGTCTCCTTTCGCGTCATCGGTGACCGAATTATACGCCGCCAGGTCGTCGATCTCGATGAGGATAACGGACAGTTCACCGCCTTCTCGGTTGAGTCGCGCCCACTCTCTAGCCAGCCGGCGCTCGAACTCTGCGCGGTGCGCCATTCCAGTGAGAGGATCTGCCCGGATGAGTCGCCCAACCTCTTCGCGCGTTACCTGCAGCGATTCCCGGGCGTCATCGAGCTCACGAGTCGCTTCGTCCAGCGCACTTTGTCGGTCCTCGAGTTCAGCAAATAACTTGCGGACGAGCGAGCGCAGGTCCTCCTCGCCCATCGCCTGGAGTTCCGCCGGCGCAGGCATGCCGATAATCTTGCTTCCGGGGCACACGAGGGCCCTATTTGGGCAGGCTCATCCCCAAAAGTCCACGGCTACGAACCAAAGATTTGTTTCGCATCCATGTCGTCGTGGAACTCAATAGCTGTACTCGACGGTGTTGATGCTTTTGGCCTTCTCTTTCCACTCCACGTCGGAGATTTGCTGACGCAAACACGATTCGAGTTTTTCGTCGTTCGGCTGCGTCGAGATGTCGAGCCCGACTGCTCGACCGTCCCACACGGCGACGCGAAGTGTGAAGTGATGATGTCCGGCAAGACCACAAGGCTCATAGAGCTCTGGATCCATCAGTGGCGCGGCCAGCGCCTCTTGCTCGATGTTGAGACGCTCGACGGAGTCTGGAACCGCGTTCGTCGCCTCCGCGACGGACATCCCGGGCCGGAATTCTGGAGCAGTGGAGCTTTCGGTATCCGTTGCGTCGGGAGCGGCTTCCCGGCTCTGCTTGGAGGGTGGAGTTTCATCCGGCAAAATCGCGACCCACGGCTCCTCTGTAGACGAACTTTCTGGTGCTTCGGCTGGCTCCTTGGACCCTGCACAACCCATGGTGAACGCCAGCCCGGCGCAGCATGTGACAAACTGAAGCTGATTCATCCCTGACCTCCCTTTTTGCACCTGAGGTTCCCATCGTAGCGGCAAATCGCGCGTGGGGGGCAAGAACGTACTCTCCCCCACCCGGCAGCACATCCACGAACGCCTCGGGCCCGGCCGGGGAGCGCTCAGAAGAGCGATGTTTGGACGGTGATCGGCGCGATGCACGCGGGACCCTCGACGCGGGTGCTGTTTCCGTAGGTCGAGCATTCATGATGATGAAGCTCCGTTGCGTTGCTATAGGCGTTTGCGTCAGACAGCAAACTTTCATACGGAGCGGCCGCGTCGAGCCAGTCGCGGTAACTATGGTGAGGAACGAGCAATGGCATCCGGTGGTGGTACCGCGCTACCAGATGATTCGGCTCGGTGGTGAGAATCGCAAAAGTGTAGGTCGATTCCTCCGTCTCGGGATCGAACCACCGCGACCACAGACCGCCAAACGCAAAAAATCGAGGCGTTGGGTCGGAGGGGCTTCTCAGCTCGAACTGGAAGGATCTCTTCTTTCCGGTCGGGCCGGGAAACTCACGCCAACCACTGGTCGGGACCAGGCACCGGCCAGCTCCTCGAAACATGGGTTTGGATAAGGCTGTTTCGCTTCTCGCGTTGAAGCTGGTCGGCAACTCCTTGCGGGACTTGTTCCACCACGAAGGGATGAACCAAAATCGCGCCGGAACGAGAACATGAGGCTCGACCAGCACTGGCACCTCGAACCCCGCACCACTCGTCGGCGCAATGTTGTACCGCGCAACTGTTCCCGCTCACGCTCGGCGATGGCCATCGAATCGTGTTCTTCGATGGGCAT
>CBFGUR010000093.1:0-10064 GCA_965652275.1 uncultured Polyangiaceae bacterium
CGCCCCCGGGTTTCTTCAGGTCAGCTCAGGCGGCAACTTCCCTGACACAGGGGGAGGACACCGACATAGGCCGAAGACTCGGACTTGGTGACGCGGACCCACATGCGTTCGACCCCCCAAACGAGTCCCTGTTCTTCCTGCGTGGCGATATCGAAAAGGAGTTTGGCGAGATCCCCAACGCGCAACGATTCTCGCCGATCGAGGTCGGGGATCCAGAAAGTCTGTGGGGCCTCGGCATGTCGGTCCTCGCCTGACAACAAAGCCCAGCCGGGATCGGACTGTGAGCTCATTTGAGTTCCCGAGCTTCGGCTAAGGTGGGGAGCGTGGCTTGCCGGGGCTGCTTCTGTTGAGCGTTGAGGGAGCACGTACGCCATGACCTTCTTCTCAACATGCGGCTCGGCGCCTGGGCCGATTAGCCCGGTGGGACAACATGGTGACGGTCGAAGGTCACGAGCCCGGAGCAGATTTTCGGCGCCACCTTCCCGGTGAAGCGCAGGCTCCAGAACCTCCTCTAGAGTGTGAACCTCGTACTTGACCGGCTCCAGATTCACGAAATAGAGGGAGCCGGTGGCTGTGCCGAAGTACGTGTCGCAATCGTAGAATCCGTCGCTGAGGAAGACGGGAAACTCGGCGTCAGCACCACAGGCCGTACATGTCGTCCAAAGCACGGTGGCCTCGACTTCTTGCGGAGACATTTCGGGCATCAAGCGTAACTAACATTGTGGAGGGCGATGCGAAACGGTGTCAGCAGGCACTCCGGACTCGCGCGCGAACGCTCACCCGCCCAAACATTTCGACCCGGCAGTGCGTCTCCTTCGCGGGCCAAGCCAAACTCTGTTGCAGTTCGCGCTCATCAGTCTTGAATCTCAGGGCAAGCGATCAAGGCTGCCGAACGACTCGCCGTTGTGCCGCGGCCTGCGGCCTCGGCAGGATACGACGACCGGCGCTCATCCCCAAAGGGGAAGAGCGAGCGCCGCACGAGGGCTTTCGGCGAAGCGGAAGCGTTGACGGTGGCCGTCGGTCACCAACGGCTTGTTGGGTGGCAACTCGTGAGTGTCTAGGGGAGAACGTATGGGATGGAACAGCGCTAGTAGAAGTCCCAGGCGAAAGTCTCATTCTCGATGATGTCTTTTAGGTAGCTCTTTTCATAGCCATCAAGGTTTGGATGATGGCGCAACTGATTTGCAGCTAGCACCTTTCCGACGCCGTACTGGTCGCAGACCGTGTGAAGTGTTTCTTCGATCTTATGGAGCTTCTTGTAAACGCTGTTAACGGCGTATGCCGGGAGCAGAAACTCCGCGGCGAACGCGTTCGCTCGCTTTTCAATCAAAAGAGGGGCTTTTCCACCGAGAACCTCCGCGAGGGGTAAAGCGCCATGTCGGTCGATCATCAAATGACAGAGTTCGTGGGCGAAAGTCGCTCGGCGTCCCCATTCGACTTGTGCTCGCTTGCCAGAAGTATTGACGACAACAGCGGGGCCATGCCTTGGGCCCCAACAGCCAACAGCATCAATGTCCGGGGAGACATCCACTTCGATGATGCTCACTCCGAGCGACTGAAGAACTGCCTCTGGTTCTGCGCGACTCTGGTCTTCGACACCCAGAAAGTCTCTTAACTTTCTCCCGAGTGCGCATCCCTGCTCCCAAGGTGGAGTCCCGGAGTACAAAGCGAGGGTCTCCTTCAACCTCTCGCTCAGCTCGTCAAGAGCGGTAGTCTCCACAGCTGGCTGGGACTTGATGGCTTGGAGGATCTGCAGTCGATCTTCCGCCGACACTCTTGTGCCTTGGGAGAATCGTGCCGCCGCGGAAATCTCCGAGTCCGAGCCGGGACCACCTTCAAGTTCCCAGAAGGCCAAGTCCGCATTTGGGACAGCGTCCGAAAAGTCTTCGACTTTCATTCCAGTAGCCATCAATACGAGCCTTCTCGGAGCAATGTTGTTGCGCTCATTCCACGCCTGCATTGCCTTGGTAGACCGAGCGTCTGGAACACCTTCCTGGATACGATTGAGGATTTGGTTGGCGATGCGTTCCAAGTCAGTCTTGAGCGCATCAATTGTGCACGAGATCGGAGCTCCCTCAGGACTCTGAATAAGAATGTGAGATCCTTCTCTCACCAACATGAGGCTCGTCACAGAGATCCCGCGCAGGGCCCTAGAAAGGTCGTGTCGGTCCTCAAACATGAACACGAGTTCATCCATCGCGTCCTGTTGAGTGGTGGTCAGTGCGTTTCCGTAGAGTTCGAATCGCCCGTTCAGTTCGGCCCTGAGGTGTTGCGGGCAAAGAGGTGTAATGCCGAGTGGATAGTGTTGCTCCGTGAGAAGGTGAACCCAATTTGCAGCAAGGAACTCAAGGAGCTCGATCCAGCTCCAGACGATAGGGGAAGGTTCGTCGCTAGGGCCCGAAAACCACACTGGGCTCCCGTTTACCTTCAGGAGACCAGCCCCCCATGCGAGCCGAGTTCCAGCATCCACGCTAGTTTTCTCGCCGGCTGGGTCCAGCCATCTGACCTCGAACTCAATCATCGATGCATCTCGGAGTAATCGCTCAACCACTTCTTGAACGTTTGGAGGTGGCCGGAACGTTCAGCACGTCTTTCAAGCGCTCGCAATATGGAGCGTGGCATTGATCCTCGCCAAGGGTAACCGTGATAGGAGATTCCCGGTTCGGTCGGAACCGCTTCGTATGGGACGCCTTCAAAAACGTTATAAATTCTAGTTGGATAGCTGTCGGCCTCGTCTCGCTTGTAGCTAATCCCGTCCGCGAGGAGCTGGCGGGCAATGGTGTCGTCGATGTTTGATGAGCACTTACCAACTGGGGGCTGGCCGTGGAAGCCTGCCTCGGCGTGCTTCCAGCAATGTTTGAATCGACCTTCTCCCCGATCGTACTGGTACCCACCGGTTGGAACTCTAGGTGGTGTTGGAATCCTACCTTCAGGCACGGCTCGAAAGTGTATGAGGCGCTAGGGAAAGCCGCTAGTCCGTAACGGGGGGTAATTCCCTTCGAGAGAAATATCGACGATGTACCTTCGGGGTTGTTGGCCACCCAACTACAAATTCTACCGCACGCCCCCGCCACCTAACACCATCGCGAATTCGAGCGTATTCCTGCTGGGAGGCGCTTGAGGAAATGCGAAAACGCCGCGCAGGGCTGGACTCGATGGGAGCGGGTCCGGTGAACTCGCGGCGTTTATGGAGTTATGTCGCGAGGAGTGCTGCATGTTACCCGGGTTGTCGAATTATGTGGCGGACGGTAGCGGCGGGGTGGTGCGCTGGCCTTGCTGCATAGTTCGATGGGGAAGTGTGGCGACAGGAGGGGTGCCGTGGTGCTTGCGTCGGCGCCCGTGTGAGTGGTTCGGAAGAACGCGAGCGAGCGCGATCTCGGCGCGGCTGAGGTCACTCGCTTTCTCTCCTCTCTCGCGACCGAGCAGCATGTGAGCGCCTCGACTTAGAACCAAGCTTTGGCCGCGCTTCTCGTCCTGTACAGGGACGTGCTCGGCAATGGCGTCCCCCGTGGTTGCTGAGTGATGGCGTAACTCATCAACGGTGCGAGACTCAGACTGATGGAGTGCGCGACCGTGCGCATTGAGCGCCTCGACGCGCGATCAGCTCACGGTTTGACGGGCAAGGGCAGCACGGCTTGCCAAACTCGATACAGAAGCTGCTCGGGGGGGCGGACGTCAACATTCGGGCGTTTCGGCCAAAGGGTGTCGTGACTTGCCTCGCTCGTGAGAGCGGCCATGTCGTCGCGCCCTTCATGCCTTGGGACGGGTGGCGCGAACGACGGGCTTCGCGTTGTTCGGAATCTCGAAAGGAAAACGGAACAAAAAGAAAAACGGCGGGAGCAACGCTCCAGCCGTTTTTCGTTGCTCGATGGGCGAGAGCCCAAGGAGCGAAGGCTCGAAAAGAGCAGCTGAATTACTCAGCAGCAGCTTCCTCTGCGCCCTCTTCAGCAGCAGCCTCGTCTGCGCCCTCTTCAGCAGCAGCCTCGTCAGCGGGAGCCTCTTCAGCGGGAGCAGCTTCCTCTTCGATGGGAGCCTCTTCCTCGAGAGCCTCTTCAGCGGGAGCTTCCTCTTCCATTGCAGCAGCATCAGCTTCGGGAGCCTCAGCCTCGGGGGTGGAACCACCGCAAGCGATGGCGAAAGAAGCGAAAGCAGTAGCGAAAATGGTGTTACGAATGATCATTGTTCTAGTTCTCCCTACGTAGGATTGGGCCGGAAGCCTCGTCGAACTCGAGTCCGATTCGGTCGTGCTGAAACCCTTCAGCCTTCCAGCCCCTTGATGACGCGCGAGGTAACAAATTCGGCTCACCGAGTCAGCGATGTTTTTTCTGGGAGCGATTCTTTTTGTTTCAACAAGTATCGTAAGTCGCTAAAATCACTGCTGAAAATGGGCGCCCGTCCGAACTTCTCGGGCCCTCGACCGGGGCGCTTCGGGTGGGGCGAAATCTTTTTCTCGCCAATCGACGCCACAAATGAGCCGCTTTTTCCAGGTAGTGCGTCCATACTTGGTGGCCTTGCCCGTACGCACCGAAGACCCCAAAGCTCGGCTCCGGCTCGTCGTGGACGAGTCCCGGGCGGGAGAGCATGCGTCGGGGGCTCATCGCCTTCGCCAGGGTGAGGTCTCGGACGGGCGCCCCGCGGACGACCTGCCGAGCTCTGCGCGCGTCCGCAAGCCGAGCGATGCTCTTTCCGATCGGGAGGACGGTGAGCTCGTCGCTTTGTGTCGTGCGGGGCAATCGTCTGCTTTCGAGGCGCTCTACCGTCGCTACAGCCCCTACGCCATGGCCCTCGGCGTGCGCGTCCAGGGGAGCCCTACCGACATCGAGGACATCGTCCACGACGCGTTCTTGCGGGTCCACGACCGGATGGAGACCTTGCGTGACGGAGCGTCCTTTCGTCCGTGGCTCGCGTCGGTCGTGGTGAGCCTGGTGCGCACGCGCCTCCGTCGTCGACGGATGCTGAGTCTTCTGGGTCTCGTGAGCGCCGATCCGATCGATCTCGATGCGCTCGTAAATCCCCAGGCTGGTCCCGAGGTACGCGCCCAGCTTGCCGACGTGTATCGCGTCCTTCGCGAGGTCCCCGTCGATCACGGGATCTGCTGGACGCTGCGCTACGTCGAGGGGCGCAAGCTCGAGGAGGTCGCCGAGGTTTGCGGTTGTTCTTTGGCTACGGCCAAGCGACGCATCGCTTCGGTGCAGCAACGAATGGTGCTCCTCGACTCCCTGGGCGCGTCCGATGGTGGCTGGGCGGGACTCGGGTCTTCCCACGATGACGAGGGTGACGCCGATGACTGATTCCCGGCCGCCTCGCTCGACCAATTCGCCACAGAGCCCCACAGGGGTGAGCGAAGCTCTGGCGCAGATCCGCGTGTACAAGGATGACGCGGCTCTCGACCGCGTGTGGAATCGGCTGGACACTCAACGGCGGCGGAGCCCGATGTTGGCGCCGGCCGCCCGTGCCGCGGTTTCTGCCGCGCTCGTTGCTGCGGGCGTCTTTGTCGGGATCGTCTACGAGCGGCAACGACTGAGCGACGGGGCGGTCGCTGCTGTCGTTTCTTCCGAGGTCATCGCGACCCCGGAAAGTGCCGCAGGGCCGACCACGGATGGTCCCCGCTTTGCGGCGCCCGAGCGGGACGCAGCCGACGAACAAGAGCGCAAGTCGCGCGTGCGACGTCGCGTCCAGCGTCTCTCCTCGCCCGTGCGACCCACCAGCGACGCCTCCAAGGAGACGGCGGAGGAGATCGTCCCGCCGACTGCCGAAGAGCCGGTCGCCTTGTTGCCGAAGGCCGAATGGGTCGTATTGGTGGAGCGTGGTGAGTACGCTGCGTCGTACCAACAACTCGAAGAGTCCGGCGGGTTCGATGGTGTCCTTCAGAGCGGCTCTTCCGAAGAGCTGATGACTCTCGTCGAGGTGGCTCGATACGTCGGTCAGCAGGGGCGCGCGATTCAGGCCTTGCGTGCCGTGACCGTGCGCCATCAGGCCGATCCGAACGCTCCCATCGCGGCGATGATTCTGGGTAACCTCTTGAGCAAGTCCGGGGACGTTGCCGGAGCCGCTCAGGCTTATGCATTAAACCGGCGTCTTTCACCGCAGGGTGACTTCGCCGAGGACGCCCTGGTTGGCGAGTTTGACATGGCCCTTGCGGCCGGAGATGTTGCCCGGGTTGAACGACTGCGGGCAAACTACGAGGCCGAATTCCCCGAAGGCCGCCATCTCGAGAACATCCGGGCAGAAGCGCGCCGACTCGTGCAACGCTCCTCATCATTTGCCGCTCCTCGCGCGGCCGACGTTGCCGACGACGAAGAGCAGTCCTTCGACGAGGGCTTCTTCGACGACGAAGCCGAGGACGAGCCTGAGAGCGATCCCGTTCCTCAGCGTCCTTCTGGGGAGCGCTCGAATTCTGAGCGCCCGCATGCCGAACGTCCTGTCGAGCGCGAGCGGGCGGACGACGAAGAAACGGAAGACTGAGTTCGGTCGCCCGTGGCTGCGCCGGCTGGCGCTCGGGCTTCTGTGCTTCCTCATGGCGCAGCCGGCTCGGGCGGCGGAAAACTGGTACCTCGAGTTCGTCGGGGGGGACTTCGACGAATCCGCCGTGCGATTGGCGGTGGCGCTGGAGCTGCGCGAAATCGAACTTCCGGGTGATCCACGGCGTCCCGGAGACTCGTCCGAGGACGTTTCTTTGCACGTGCGTCTGGAGGACACGGGAGACGTCGTCATCCTCAGCCTTTGGGATCGTGGTGATTTGGCTGGTCGTCGTCGGGTGTCCAAAGGGAGCCATCCGCGCGTTCTGGCGCGGCGGGTGGGGCTCGCGATCGGTGAGCTGGCCCGAGAACTGACCGAACGCCGCCAATATCTCCTGCAGCAGCTCGAGCGCGATACCTTTCTCGCCCAGGAGCAGGAAAAGGAGTACCAGCGGCTCCGCCGGCTCCACGATCTGGGTCTTCGCTCCGACGCCCAGGCGCTGATCTTCGCCCGGGGCGCGTACCTCGTGGGTCCGAGCGTCGGGGTGGAGTTCAACGATCACTTCCCCGTTCGGTTTTCGACGGGAGTTTCCTGGATGGCTGGCGCGATTCCTGCGCTGTCCGACAGCTCCCTCGGGCAAACGAGTCCGAACTGGTCCGTGTTTGATCTGTGGCTCCGCATGGACCACGCCTGGGAGCTCCGGGAGCCGGCGTGGGTCACCGCGGGAATGAACTTCGCCATCAGCGCCGTCCACGTTGGCGGGGCCACGTACGTGGATCAGATCGCGTTTCAACGGGACACGTATTCCGCTCGTCTCGGTGGAAGGATCGGCTACGTGTACGCGTTCACGAACACGATTCGCGGGCGGGCCGAAATCTCGGGCGGGAGTCTGCTCCGCTCGATCCCGATGCAACTCGGTCAAGAGCGTCTCGATCTCGGGGGAGCCTATCTCGGGCTCCATCTGGGGCTCACCCTCGCGCCCGCTTCGGGCGGCTGAGGTCGGTTGGGGCGGCTCAGTCGCTTCGACTCAGTCGCTTGGACTCAGTCGCTTCGAACCTGTGGCGGCGGGCGCCACGCCCGGGGCCCCGCGCGTGCACTTCAATTGGGCTTTTGAACGAGGAATTGCTTCATTTCCCGGGTCGCGTTTCTGACGCGCCCATCGATGAGGAAGCTGTCCCCGTCCTTCTTGCAGTTTCGCACCTTGAGCTGAAACTCGCAGGCGACGCCCTCGAATCGACCCCGAACCGTGGAACCGGGTGGGGAAGGGCTGGGGCTTCGGATCACCGTCTTGTCGCCGTCGGTCTCGACGATGCTCGCCGCTCCGCCGGTCGAAAGGGTCATGGTCTTGTGCATGGTCATTCTCCGCGCCTCCCGCGGGCCATGGCGGCGCGTGCTTCGCGCTCTTCCGTCCGCTCTTTGATGGCGTGACGCTTGTCGTGCATCTTCTTGCCCTTGGCCAGGGCAAGCTCGATCTTCGCGCGGCCCTTCTTGTAGTAGACCTTCGTCGGAACGGCGGTCATCCCCTCGCGCTCGATCGCTGCCCGGATCTTGTCGAGCTCCGAGCGATGAAGGAGCAGCTTGCGCGCTCGCGTTTCCGTGTGACCGAAGGCGGCGTGCTTCATCTGAGCGATGCGCATCTGCCTCACCCAGGCTTCGCCCTGGCGGTCGATGTCGATGAACGCGTCGTTGATCCCCGGCGCGGTGTCGCGAAGCGCGCGTGCCTCGCTCCCAATCAAGACGATACCGGCCTCGTATTTGTCCCCGAGCTCGTAGTCGAACTTCGCACGACGATTCGTCGCCAGGACCTTTTCGCCAGGATTCCCCTGCTTCGATTTTTTACCGCCCTTCGCCATCGGAGTCGCTACCCGAAGGATTAGTCGCATCTTCCCCATCTGCAAAGTCCTTCAGCCTCCCGCTCCGCTACGAAGATTGCGCCCCCTCACGAGAGTGAGGGGCGAATCTTCTCCGCTCCATTGTCGCGGTCTGCTTTCGTCCACCTGTTCTTCTGAGGTCCTCGGCCCTACGGGGCCTGCGGCAAGCCGCGCTTACGCAGGGGCGTGGAACGTTGGTCGTGTGCGGCTCCTTCAGCCTCCCGCTCCGCTACGAAGATTGCGCCCCCTCACGAGAGTGAGGGGCGAATCTTCTCCGCTCCATTGTCGCGGTCTGCTTTCGTCCACCTGTTCTTCTGAGGTCCTCGGCCCTACGGGGCCTGCGGCAAGCCGCGCTTACGCAGGGGCGTGGAACGTTGGTCGTGTGCGGCTCCTTCAGCCTCCCGCTCCGCTACGAAGATTGCGCCCCCTCCCAGTGACGCGCTGACGCGCTTGCCGAGGGGCGTCGAACGTCGGCCGCGTGCGGCTCCACGGACGATTGACGCGCTTTGCGCTGAATCAGGTGAGCACGACGTAAAGGCCCGTGCAGCTACGAAGACTGCGTCTTCTACGCCGAGCACTCTGAGAACAGGGCGTCCGCTTCGCCCGGCACTCGTAGAGCTGGGCGGGCGAATCTTCTCCGCTCCTGAGCGCGAGTGTGCTTTCGTCCACCTGTTCTTCTGAGGTCCTCGGCCCTACGGGGCCTGCCGCAAGCCGCGCTTACGCAGGGGCGTGGAACGTCGGTCGCGAGTGGCTCCGCTACGAAGATTGCGCCCCCTCCCAGTGACGCGCTGACGCGCTTACCGAGGGGCGTCAAACGTCGGCCGCGTGCGGCTCCACGGACGATTGACGCGCTTTGCGCTGAATCAGGTGAGCACGACGTAAAGGCCCGTGCAGCTACGAAGACTGCGTCTTCTACGCCGAGCACTCTGAGAACAGGGCGTCCGCTTCGCCCGGCACTCGTAGAGCTGGGCGGGCGAATCTTCTCCGCTCCTTTGTTGCAGTCTGCTTTCGTCCACCTGTTCTGCTGAGGTCCTCGGCCCTACCGGGCCTGCGGCAAGCGCTCCGGCAAGACACAACCGATGAGCAACGCAGCCCCCACCAGGACGAGCTTCCGCGAAGCGGAAGCGAGAGCGTGAGGCCGCGCGCGCCAAGCGACGCCATGCAACCGCCGCCAGGACGAGGCTTCGCGAAGCGAAGACGAGCGAGAGGCCGCGCGCGCCAAGCGGCGCCAAGCATCCCCCGTCAGGACGAGATTCCGCGAAGCGGAAGCGAGAGCGCGAGCCCCGCGCCCGACCAAGTGGGAGGGCACGGAGCGCAGTCGCCCGGGTGGGGGTGAGGAGGCGTGCACCACCCCTCGCCAAGCAACCGCCGTCAGGACGAGATTCCGCGAAGCGGAAGCGAGAGCGCGAGCCCCGCGTGCGCGACCCCTCGCCAAGCAACCGCCGTCAGGACGAGATTCCGCGAAGCGGAAGCGAGCGAGCGAGCCCCGCGCCCGACCAAGTGGGAGGGCACGGAGCGCAGTCGCCCGGGTGGGGGTGAGGAGGCGTGCACCACCCCTCGCCAAGCAACCGCCGTCAGGACGAGATTCCGCGAAGCGGAAGCGAGCGAGCGAGCCCCGCGCCCGACCAAGTGGGAGGGCACGGAGCGCAGTCGCCCGGGTGGGGGTGAGGAGGCGTGCACCACCCCTCGCCAAGCAACCGCCGTCAGGACGAGATTCCGCGAAGCGGAAGCGAG
>CBFGUR010000094.1:0-9413 GCA_965652275.1 uncultured Polyangiaceae bacterium
CGTGGCTTGGGTGGTGGGAGGGGCCCCCCAACGTCTCGTCGTGGCGTCCCGGGGTACGACAGCTCCTAGCCACACATCGTGCTCGGCTCTGGTCAATCGGGCGACGACCGCTAACGTCTGCCCCAAGTGACGACTGCTCTTTGGCTCGCCGTGATTGGATCGACTCTTTCGTGGTCGGCGTTCGACGGGGTGCGTAAGAAGCTCGTGACGTTGATCCCGGTGGCGTCCCTCGCCTTTTGGATCTCCATTGCGCAGGTTCCCGGGTACCTGATTTGGGCTCTCGTCGATGGCGATCTCCAAGTGGGGTCGGAGTACTTCCTCCCGGGCTCGGTTTCCGTCGCGCTCAATCTGCTTGCGAACGTACTCTTCCTGGAGTCGGTCCGGCGGGGACCCCTGAGCGTTGCCGTGCCGGTGCTCTCGTTCACGCCCGTCTTTGCGGCGATGGGCAGCATTCCTCTTCTTGGCGAAATGCTCGGGCCGATGCAGTGGCTGGGCGTATCCGTGGTCACCGGCGCCTCGGTGTTTCTCACCGCCGAACCGAGCCACGCGCGCGATCCGATCGCGCTTGTCACGGGCTTTTTCGGGTCGCCAGGAGTGCTGCACATGTTTGGCGTGGCGGTCCTGTGGTCGTTCTCGCCACTTTTCGACAAGCTGGCGCTCCAGCACGCCGCGGTAGGAGTGCACGGGACAATCATGGCCCTTTCCATGTCGGTGGGGATGCTCGCGTATCTGGCGTTTCGGAAGAAGCTCGGCTCTATCGCGCTGCCGCCGGGCGCGCTTTCTCTGGTGGCCGTGGGTGGGGTGACGAACGTGGCGGCGCTCGGGCTTCAGCTCGTTTCCATCACTCAAATGGTGGTCAGCGTGTTCGAGGCCTTCAAACGTGCCGCGGGAGTACTGATCGCGCTCGGGATGGGACGCGCTTTCTTTGGAGAGAAGATCAGCCGAACTCGCGCGGCGGCGGCAGCGTGCATGGCGGCGGGTGTGGTGCTCGTCTTGCGCGGTTGATCGAAGGCGCACCGTAAGTCGGAGCGCCCAGCCGAACTTGCCCCGTCCGGACGCTGGGGTGCTCCCAAGAACGAAACGTCGCGACCCTGCGAAAGTCGAAATTGGCTGGGCTCAGCGCGGTTGAGTTCGAACTGTAGCGTTTTGCCACACCAAGATGTGGCATTTTGCCACGCCCAGGGGGGCGTTTCGCCGCGGCTTACCGCGCATGCCGTTCGGACCAAGTGGTGCGCTGCCGCGAGGCCGGGGAGCCCCACGGCCGACTCGCGGACATAGAGAAAGCGAGGCACCTTGGGAAGAGCTCCCCTCGCCCAAACAAAACGAAAACGGCCCCCCTTTCGAGGAGCCATTTCATCGTCCTGATTCAGGACCGGATCACCTCACCGAGATGCGGTACGCGATCTGCTTGAGAGGGGCGTTCTTCGTCAGCTTGTCGGCGTCGGCGCTCTTCTCGTTCTTTTCGATCATTTCCTCGAGCTTCTCCACGACTTCGGGTGCTGCCTTGGGGCTGAGCACGTCGATGGCGCCGAGAGCTGCGAAGTGTACCGCGTCGTTTTCGAGAGACGACAGGCGTTCCACCGTCGCGTCGCGAGCCTTGGCGTCACCGAGCACACCGATCATGTAGCCTGCTTTGATCCCGGCGAGTTGGTTCTTCTCGCTCTGGTTGTCGGTCTTCTCGATCTCGGCGAGGTAGCAATCCACCTTGTCGCCGCATGCCTTCATGACCGTGTCGGCGGTCTTGAAGAGGTCCTCGACCTTGTAGCGCTTGGCAGCAGCTTCGACGTCACTCCACTGACTCGACTTGGCGACCTTGATGGCCGACGAGACGAGCGACTGCTGAATGGCGGTCTGCGTCTCGCCGCTACCCTTGGACGCTTGAGCCTGCTGGAGCATCCAGTCGACCAACGAAGCGTCGTAGAACTTCGCAGCGGACTCAGCCAAAATGGCCAGGGCCGGAGTCCCCTGGATGCTCGTGTCGGCCGAGATGCTTTCGTAAGCCTTCTTGAAGGCTTCCTTCGTCTTTTCGCTCGGAGGGAGCTTGGGGAGCTCGCGCGCGATGAGCGCCTTGTCTTCATCGCTGATCTTGCCTTCCATCGCCTTGATCAGAGGATCGGCGCCGTCAGCGCGTCCCGCCATGCCGATGATGGCAGCGGCGCTGGCCAGAGCGGGATTGCCCTCGGGCTCCTTGGCCGCGTCGGTAGCGTCCTTGATCGCCTTCTTGGCGAACTTCACGAGCTCATCCTCCTCGTTGAGGAGCACCTTGGCCGCGCGATCGACCGACGGTTTGCCGATCTTCACGAGAGCCAGAAGAGCGGTCGTTGCTACGTCGCCCTTGCTGGGATCGAGGATGGTCTTGATGAGCGGCTCGACTGCCTTTTCGCTCTTGAGCTCACCGAGCACCTGAGCCGCGGTGACCTGCCAGAACAGCTCGTCACGATACGGATCGATGAGGTCGCGCTGCTGCGTCTTGTTCTTGCCGGTCGACGGGTGCTTGATCTTGGCGTTCAGCTTCTCGATGAGCGGCCCTTCCCAGGAGGGATCAGGCGCGTCCACCATGCCCTTGGAGTAGTCTTTGTAGGAGATGCCGCCGAGTTGCGTGTGGGCCTTGAGGGCCTCGAAGGCCGCCAAAACCGGCCCAGCGAGCTCCTTGGACTTCATGTCGCCGTAGGCGCGGACGGCCCACTTGATGTCCTGTTCGTCCTTCGTCTCGCGGGGACGCTTGGCGAACTCTTCGAAAGCCTTCTTGAGCGCGGGAATGGCGCGCTCGTCCCGGAAGTCAGCGAGCAGTTTGATGAGTGTGACGCGCGTCTTGGTGTCGAGATCGCCGTAGCTCTCCACGTAAACCTGGGTCAGAGGCGCGACGAGTTTGTCTTCGAGCTCCTTCACCTGTGGATCTTCGATGTTGTTGTCCGCGCGCGTGAGCGCGTCATCGAGGAACTGCGTGAGGCGCTTGACAGCGCGCGGACGCCACTGAGGGTCCTCGAGCTTCTCGACCCAGTATTCGGGTTTGGTGTCGTCAGAGCAGGCGACGAGAACAGACGAGGCGGCGACTGTCGTCGTGACAGCAGCGGCACCAAGCATGAGTGAACGGATCAGCGCGAGACTCGCGCGCGAAGGACGCAGCATCAATTTTCCTCCCAAAATTCGGGCCCATTTTGGGCTCTCAGGTCCGAGGACGGTACGCCGCGGGAAAGCAAACTGTCAACGAAGTAGGTCACTTATGCGGTGGATGACTTCCGCATGAAGGGCCGGGGGAGCAGCAACCGCTCCGCGGTTATTTTCCACCCCCGCTGCGCGGTAGTTGAGCGAGTTGCCGCGTGCGTCGGTAAATAAACCACCAAGAGCGCGTATGATGGCTTCGGGAGCGCAGCTGTCCCAGCGACAGCCGGCGAATTCCGGCGCGAGATATATATCCGCGCGTCCATCGGCGACCGCCGCACCCTTGAGGCCCGCGCTTCCCACGTTCAGCACTTGATGGGGTCGAAGAGCCTCGAGCGCGGCGGTGTTCAAGGGCGTGCTGTGACTCTTGGATGCCAGAACCCGTGCTTCGGATAGTGGACGCTCTGCGAGTTGCTCGAGTGACGTGCGGCTTCCGTCTGGGTTCTGTCGAAAAGCTCCGAGGCCAACCACACCCGCCCACACCGTGTCCTGTGCCGGCGCGTGCATGACCCCGTGAGTGGGGCAATCGCCCTCCAGAAGGCCGATCATCACGACGAAGTTCCCGTTCTTCGCGACGAACTCCCGTGTGCCGTCCACCGGATCGACGAAGAAGACTCGCTCCGACTCCCGGTAGCGAGCCCACCTTTCGGGCGGGCTTTCCTCCGCGACGATGGGGATCCCCGGGAAGGCTTGCTTGAGACGACCGCAGATCAAGTCGTTGGCGCGGCGATCGGCCTCGGTCACGGGATCGCCAGGGCCCTTGAAGTCGACCGAGAACGGTCGCTCGTACACTTCCATGATTTCCCGCGCGGCGTCGCGAGCGATGGACATCAGTTCGTCGATGACGGGATTCACGCTACTCAGTCTTGCACCCGGGCGAAGGGTCCGACAAGGAGGCGATCTGGGGCTCACGTTCGAAGCAACCAGGGCTCGCCGTGTTTCGAATCAACGTGGGACGTCCATTTCGCGCAGGCGAGCCTCGAGGGCGCTCATCTTTCCCTCGGAGAGGTAGGGGGGCTCGGTTTTGCATTCGCGGATGAGTTGATCGATTTGCGGACCGTTTCGAGGACCCAGGATGGCGCACGACACGAGTTCGTTTTCGAGCACGAACCGTACCGCCGCGGAGCGCATCGTCTTTACATCACCGGAGACGAGGGGGCGTACGGCGTCGAGTTGTTGAACGCGTCCTCGTAGCGCTCCGCCGGCCCAACGTTCCGATCGGTGGTCGTAGCTTCTGAAATCCTTGCTGGGAGCCCAGCGACCGGCCAGGAGCCCGTAGAAGAGGACGGAGTGGGCGAGGACGCCCGTTCCCTTTTCTTTGACCGTTTCCGCCACGCGCCGGAGGGGCACGACGTGCAGGATGTTGTACGGCACGCTCAGGATGGGGGGATCGTGTTTCAGCGCCTCTTCGGCGGTGTCCTCGTCACTGACGCTGATACCCCAGCTGAAGATGGTGCCCGCTTCGGTCAGCTTTCGCATCGTTTCGATGCCCGCTCCCTTTTCGAGGGCTTGCCGCGACGGATTGTGCAACAGCGCCACCACGCGCAGATCTTTCCCGAGGCGTTCCCGGGACGCTTCCGCGCACCCCTCGAGGTAAGCTGCGTCGAATCGCTTGCGTGAGGGTGAGCTGACGAGATCGGTGCCCCACTTGGTCACCACCGTACAGTTCGTGTCCTTGAGCACTTCACCCAGCTGGCTCTCGATCTTGCCGCCGTCGTAGGAGTCGGCCGTCTCGAACAAGGTGACCCCCATGGCGCGCGCCCGCTCGAGTACGCGGCGAGCCTCGCCCTCGGGGACTGGGCCGTAGCCGTTGCCCGAGAGACCCCAGGTGCCGAGCCCGAGTTCTGAAACCTGGATTTCCGTCTTCCCGAGGGTCCGGGTGCGCATGGGTCTGGCCTATACCAGAGCCCGGGGACCAAGTCCTTTCCCCGGACCGTGGGTGCGAGAATCCTCGACAAGGAGGGGCGGTCATGAAAAACAGGGCGCCCCGATGCGTTCCGATCCGTATGCCCATTGTCCTCGACTTCCGGAAGAGGGCCCCATCGATCCGCGGAGGGTTTTTCGCGAAGTCCCTGGCGAGGCCTCGATCTCCATCGACGAGGAGGCACCCGTGGAGCTCGAAATTGGTCCGGGGCGCGGATGGTTCACGGTCGAGCGCCTGGCGGTGGACCCGTCGATTCGAGTCGTCGGCCTGGAGATCAAACGCAAGTGGGCAACGATCGTCGATGAACGCCTGGCTAAGAGGCATCTCGGTCATCGTGGTCGCATTTTCGCCGAGGATGCCAAGCTGGTCGTGCCCCGTTTTGCTACGGCGTCAGTGAGCATCGCCTATCTCCACTTCCCCGACCCCTGGTGGAAGAAGCGCCACAAGAAGCGCTTGGTTCTCGGAGACCCGCTTTTGGTGGAACTCTCGCGGGTGCTGGTGCCGGGCGGCGAGCTCTTCATTCAAACCGACGTGTTCGAGCGCGCTGACGAATACGAAGCCATTGTAGCGGGCTGTTCTGCGTTCGAGACGTTCTCGGAGTCGGCGCGGATCGACGATCATCCCTACGTCGCCCGTTCTTCGAGAGAGCGCAAAGCCATCGACAGCGGGCTCCCCGTCGTTCGACTGCGCTATCGTTGCAAGGGCCCCGTCACCAGAACCTGAGGCGTATCCATACTCCTCGGGGTCAGAGTGGGGAGGAGCGACAATGGGCTTCGGCTGCCGACGGGGCCCCTGTCCGGACAACGTTCCCCAATCTACGCCCCCCACCACGAGGCTCTGCCAAGCGGAGGCGAGGGCGCGGGGAACCGCCGCCGACCAAGTGGGAGGCTCGGATTCGCTGCGATGAATGGGGAGGAGGAGGCCGAATGGTCTTCGGTAGTTCGTTCTTCGAACGAACTACCTCGACGGGGCTCGCTCCTGCGGGCCCGGCCACACTGCGGCCGACGGAGGGGGCGCCAGCCCTCTCGAAGGATAAATGAACATTGGCGACGGGCACCTTTGCCTCGCTCGGAAATATTTGTGGCCGATGTTCAGGGCGCCGCCCCCTGTAGGTCAGTTGCCAGGCCCTGCGACCTCACGTTACCGTTGTGGCGTGCTGCGTATCCGCTCGTCCTCGGTTTCTCCTTCCCGGGCCCTTCGCTTTGCGGTGAAGGGGGCGGGCCTGTCGATTGCGCTCATCACCTCCTCCGGCTGCCAGAATTACCGAGGTCAGCTTGCGCGAGGTCAGGGTTACTACGAGCAGAATCAGTACGAAGCCGCGCTGGCCGTCTGGCGCAACCTCGAACCGGATCAGCATTCGCTGAGTCGGCCCGAGGTCGTGCGCTATTGCTACCTGCGCGGAATGACCGACTACCGGCTCGGCTACAAGACGGACGCACGCTACTGGCTCGGCCTTTCGCAGGCCGCGCTCAACCGCTCGCAAGCGACTGATGGCGAGGCCGTTGCGCTTCAGCCTGACGAGATCAAACGCCTCGACGAGACCCTTGGAGAGCTGAACGCTGAAGTGTTCGGCACGACCGGCGAGGAACGAGATGGCGAGGAGTCCCTGGGGGACAAGTGCGAATGGACGAGCGATTGCGACTCCGGTTTCGCCTGTCAGGATGGGATGTGCGTGCAGGCCGAAGGCCCTGATGCCGCCCCCGTGGACAAGAGCACACAGGCGCCGCCTGCTTCCGGCACCACCCCGCCGCCCGCCGAAGCGCCATGAACATCACTGCGCTGCTGGGCCGCAGTTGTCTGGGCCTCTCCATCCTGCTGCAGGCTGCCTGCGCGGGGGAACAGCAAGCTCCAGAGTCCCCTGCCGGCGCGACTGACTCACGGTCAGCGGGCTCACTCACGACGTCCACCTCGATCATCTCCGCCGGAGACGCGATGTCGATGGAGGAACTCCTGGAGCGCGCGGATGGGCATCTCGAAGCGGAAGAGTACGACGATGCCGCCCGGATCTACGCGCAAGCGGTCGACCATGCGACGCTCGAAGAAAATCGCCTGCGAGCGCTGTTCGGTTGGGGGACGGCTCTCGACCTCGCCGCCCACCCGCGCGAGGCTCTCCGCGCCTACTCCCGCTACGTCATCGAGGCTCCGCCCGGGCAGCGCCGGAGTGAGGCAATGGTGCGTCAGGTTCGGCTTCTCGTTTATCTCGAACGCTACGAGGAGGCTGGAGTCGCGAGCTTGGCCGTCGACCTCGCCGATCGAACACCCCTTCAACAGCTCGCGCTTCTCTCGGCTCGCGCTCATCATCAGGTTCAGAGGGGGGAGCTCGATCTCGCCGAGCGGACCATCTCGAAAGGACGCTCGATCGTCGACGCTCACGGACTGGACCGGGTCACGGTGCCGCCTACCGATGTTGCGTCACTCTTTTTTGCCCTCGGCGAGCTGCGCTTCCGCCGAGCCGAGGAGATCCGCTTCGACCCCTTGCCTGAGGATTTTGGCGTGGCGCTCGAGCAGCGGTGTCAGCACATCCTCGACGCACAGAGCGCGTTTTCGGAGACCATGAGGTCGCAGGACGCGCATTGGTCATCGATGGCGGGGGTGAAGGTGGGCGAGCTCTACAAGAATCTGCATCGAGACCTGATGGCGGTCGGCCCGCCGGCCGAAGCCGTGACGGAGGAAAAGAGGAGGCTGTTCGAGGGGGCGATGCGGCTTCGGTATTCGATCCTTTTGCGAAAATCTCTCTCCATGATGGAGGCCACTGTTTCGCTTCTCGAGCGAACCCACCAAAAGAGTAGGTGGAGGGAAAAGGCGCGGGAGGCGCTCGAAGAGATCCGGGAGGCCCAAGAGGTCGAGGAGCGGGCAATCGATGCTCTGCCCTATTCGAGAGCACAGCTGCAGCAGGTTCTCGACGACATGGCCCAGCGAGCTAAATCCGCCTCGACTGGAAATTCAGGGACCTAGGCGAGGGTCACTGCGAGAACACATAACAATGTCGCGGAGTTCCAGCTTTCCCGCAATGGTATGAAAGATGCTTGACTCGATGAAAAGCTGGGGCTAACCCACGGCACCCCGCAGAGGAGCTTCATGCGTCTCTCGGACTTCCCGGGGGAACCAGCCCGTTTCGAGCACTAGGAAGCTCCTTCGTCGAAGGAGCTCATGGGTCCCCTCGCCTCAAATTTCTGAGGCACCAAACAACTGCCAGACCGTGCAAACTCGAGAGACCAAACAATCTGCGATTGGTTCTCTGTTGCGCTTTTCGAATTTCGAAGGGCGCGACGAGAAGGGTGCCGTGATCTGTCTCGAGTTCGCTGGTGTAGCTCAATTGGTAGAGCACCGGTTTTGTAAACCGAAGGTTAGGGGTTCAAGTCCCCTCGCCAGCTCCGCTCGCCTGTTGAGAACCTGCGAGTCCCGCCCCCTCACGGGTGAGGGCGGTACTCTCCGGTCCCTCTCCCGGGCTGTGCCACGCTCCGCACTTTCCTCTGAGGTCCTCGGCGCTTCGCGCCTGCGGCGGCCCGCGGTGAACAACGGCGGCGACAAGTTTGGGGCCACAGTCGGGACCAAATGCGAGAGTGGCGAACGAGAGGTGTCGAAGGAGTCGCGAGGTTTGCAAAGCGAACGAGCCATCGACAACATCGAGCACCGCCGTCGACCGAACGGGAGGCGTCGGAGCGCAGATGGTTTTTGGGGGCAAGGAGCGCGACTGAGTCGCGCGACGAGGGGGTCTTTTGCAAAAGACCCCCAATGGCAGGGGTGGAACGAAGCAGATCTGTCCGAAGGGGCGCGGAAGATTCGGCCCTCACTCTGTGAGGGGGCCGCAATCTTCGAAGCGGACCTTCGGCGAGTAGAAACGGTGGGTTGCCCGAGTGGCCAAAGGGAGCAGGCTGTAAACCTGCCGGCGTCAGCCTACGAAGGTTCAAATCCTTCACCCACCACCACCGCCCGAAAGGGCGGGAACCGAGCCTCGGGCTCATTTGCGGGAGTAGCTCAGTTGGTAGAGCGTCAGCCTTCCAAGCTGAATGTCGTCGGTTCGAACCCGATTTCCCGCTCCATCCCTCCGTCGCCGACCTGGCGGCGGAGGGATGTCGTTGCCCACATAGCTCAGTAGGTAGAGCGCGTCCTTGGTAAGGACGAGGTCACCAGTTCAAATCTGGTTGTGGGCTCCGAAGAAAACTTCTCATCCAATTCAAACTCGAAAATCCGAAGAATCAGTCTCTCACAATTCGAACATCGCGCGAGACGGACTCACTGAACTCAAGGTAAATCATGGCCAAAGAAAAGTTTGAACGCACGAAGCCCCACTTGAACGTGGGGACGATCGGACACATCGACCACG
>CBFGUR010000095.1:0-9088 GCA_965652275.1 uncultured Polyangiaceae bacterium
AAACGCGATCAGCTGCGCCTTGTGATGGAGGATGAGGGGCACCAGCGCTTGCCGGCTGTCGTCGAACCGGTAGCACACGTGCTCCGAGCACTTTAAACTCTCGGGAAGGGTTTTCGAAATATTCACGGCCGGACGGCGAGGCTCGGCTGTCGATTTTTCTTCTTTTTGGGAATCAATCGGCTCGGGCTCGGTTTCTCTTTTCGAGGCGGCGTCGGACTCCCCATTTTCACTCCTCTTCGAAACATCTGTGCCCGAGTCCGACGCCGCCGGACCCAATTGCGATGGCTGTGGGGTGGCGGGGCTTGTGCATCCGAAAAGCCCGAGCGTCGCGAGGATCCACCAGCCCTGACCGTGCGGCCCGGATCGGTTCCGTGGCCCCTTGCTCCGTGAAGTCCCGGACTTAGGTTGTAAGAAGTGTTCCATTTCGACCCTCTCTATTTCGCATTTTTGATCCCCGGTGTCCTGCTCAGCTTGTGGGCTAGCTCCCGGGTCAAGTCGACGTTTCGCAAGTACAGCCAGGTGGCGAGCCGCCGCGGCTGGACCGGAGCGGAAGCGGCCCGTGAGTTGATTCGACAACGCGGCGTCAATGGAGTTCGCGTCGAAGAGACCCCGGGCTTCCTTTCTGACCACTACGATCCCAGCGCGCGAGTGCTGAGGCTCTCGCCCGATGTGTACCGGGGTCGATCGCTGGCGTCACTCGGTGTGGCGGCCCACGAGGCCGGCCACGCGATTCAGCACGCCAAGAACTACGGCCCGCTGAACTTCCGCTCCCTCGTCGTCAAACCGGCGATGATCGGGTCCAACGTTGCGCCCTTCATTGCCGGCATCGGATTCTGGCTCCAGAGCGCGAACATGATTTGGGCGGGCGTGATCCTCTTCTCGGCGTTCGTTCTCTTCACGCTCGTCACCTTGCCGGTGGAGTTCGATGCCTCCAAACGCGCCGTGCTCGCCCTTCAGGAGACGGGCATGATCACGGCCGATGAGGCTCCCGGTACGCGCGCGGTGCTCAACGCCGCCGCCATGACCTACGTCGCCGCCGCCATCAGCGCGATTCTCCAGCTTGCCTACTTTGCCCTCCGCGCAACGGCGCTTTCGGATCGCGAGTGATGTAACGATCGACGCTGGACTCGCCTGCACGAATGGCGACGCGCGCTCCGCGCGAATGAAAAAGAGGAACTCGCCCGCGGGAGAGTTCCTCTTTTTCTATGCCGTCTTTTTCTGTTCGGGGAACCTATTGTTGCGGCAGACCTGGGGGCCGCGACGCGAACGATTGCCGAACGAGATTTGCCAGAGCTTCTCCGTCGCTCGTCTTCACGAGAAACTCGCACTCGAATTGTTTCGCCTGCGCGCGTCGTTCGTCGTCGTCGATTTTGCTCAGCAAGATGACGCGGGTAGTCATGAAGGTCGGAATGTTGCGAAGGAGCGCGAGCAGGTCCCCGACGGCGAGGCCCGGAAGATCGAAGTCCAGAAGGAGCATCGAATAATTCCCGCTGACGACCATGCCCGGGACGTCTTTCGCGTTGTTGCAGATATCGACCTGGTGCCGCTCGCTTGTCAGGCGTTCACGAGCTTTGTCCAGGTAGGCATCGTCACTGTCTACGATCAGAAGCTTGGACACGAGCACGAATCTATCAATCCTCCGCGCAATCCCAAAGCACACCCTAACCGTGTCCGATGGGGCCGACCGGTGGGACACCGCACCACAAGTCATTTGGAAAGCTGAACGGAAGTCATGCGGAGCGCACCCGGCACTGTTTCGGGTCGATCGAAACACACGACTCGACGTGGTCGCCTCATTTGACTAGATCTCCCGAGCCCGAGCCGAGTCTCGGGCCCCGCGCCCGTAGCTCAGCTGGATAGAGCACCGGACTTCTAATCCGACGGTCAGTGGTTCGAATCCACTCGGGCGTGCAGCCCAAAACAGCTTGTTTCGTTTCGACGAGACGGGCTGCTTTTGCTTTGTGCGTCCGATCTGCGTCCAAGACTGCGTCCATGGGGTCTCGGACCGCCCTCTGAGACAGAGCGGAAGAAAGTCCAGCTTCAAAAAGATCAATTTTTCGAAGCTCCATCACGAGCGCGTGTCCATGCGAAAAAAAGGACACGAGCAATGCCCACCATCCGAGGAAAGAAAAACAAGAAGTACCAGGCCCGCTGGGTCGACGCTTCTGGGAAGAAGCGGGGCAAGACCTTCACCACACGCAAACTAGCACTTTCGTATGAGAGACGAAAGAAGAGCGAGGTTGAAGAGCAGAGACAGGGGCGCGCATTCGGGATCGAGATTGGGAAGACATGGGAAGACGCGAAGGCGGCCTACTACGCGAGGGCGCCTGAAAAGACCCGCAAGGACTCCCGGACAAGGAGCATGTTCTCGAAGTACCTGGACCCGGTTTTCGCTGGGTTGCCCCTCGTCGAAATCCGAAGCGATCAGATCTCGCGGGTCGAGAGCGCGGTTTCCCATTTGAGTCCAAGCACACAGCGGAACGTCCTCGTTCTGGTGGGCGCAGTGCTCAACAGGGCTCACCAAAAGCAGTGGATGGCATTGGTCCCTCCAATTCCGAAACCGAAGGTCGTCCGTGACCCCACGAACATTCGCTTTTTGGGGAATCTGGACGAAGTGGCTCGCCTCCTGGCAGCCGCGAGGCGGATCGACGAAATGCTTTTTCTGGCAATTGCCCTTGCCGCCTATACGGGCATGCGAAAAGGCGAAGTCGCTGGTCTGAAGTGGTCCGACATCTCGATCGACCCTGCGCAGATCACAATTCGTCGGAGCTACGGCAGCACTACGAAGTCTGGGAAGGGAAGGGTGGTTCCGTTCTACCGCCAGCTCCAACCCATTCTGGCAGAGTTCAAACTGAAGGCGACATCCGACTGGGTGGTGCCCACCAGAAAAGGCACGATGCGGGACCCCGGCTCGCGCATCTTTCGTGAAGGCTTCCACAAGGCTCTCCGTGCCGCTGGTTTTGCTGATCGTGAACTGGACGGTCACTCGGTCCCGTACCTCCGCTTTCATGACCTGCGCCATACGTACGCGAGCATCCACCTCGCCAAGGGTGGCGACATCTTCACGCTCCAGCGGTTCCTCGGACATTCGAGCGTCACCGTCACGAACATCTACGCGCACTTGGTGCCAAGCGCGTTGGAGCGAGAGATGTCGCGCATGGGTGAGCCCAATCAACCCGCTCCAGTGATTCCGCTCGCCGACAGACGATCTTCCTGATCTGAAGGCGAGCCCAACGAAAGGAAACCTATGAAACTACTTACATTCACAGAGGTCTCAGAACAATACGCCCTCAAAACGTCCACCCTCTATTCCATGGTCCACAAGGGCCAGATTCCGCACGTGAGGATCGGGCCACGTACCGTTCGCTTCCGCGCCGACGAACTCGAAGCCTGGGTGCAAGAACGGTCACGGGGGGGTGCGGCATGAACCACGAACAAGAACTCAGACTCAAGCGAGCCACTGGAGCATTCATTCAGTCGAAGGCCAACTGGGATTGGTTCGTCACGCTCACCTATCCCGATGACTGCGTGACTCCCTATCGGGTAGAGGTGGACCTTCGAAAATGGCTTGGTGTGCTAGCCAAGCTGAGCAAGTCGCACGTCGTCTGTGCGTTCGGGATTGAGGAACAGATCCGTGGGGCTCTCCACGCACACGCTCTGGTGGGCTTCGAGGAGCCTGGCAGTGGCCCATCGACGCGCGCGGGGGCCGTTGCCTGGGTTCACGGCGAGGCCCTGGTGGAACTCTACGAGTCGGGCAAGGGCGCGCCGTGGTACCTCGCCAAGAAAGGGCGTTGGGGCATCATGTCCGCGTGTCCTCGGGGGCGTAGCCGTTGTCGCCGCGGGGGCGGTTGCCCCGACAAGGTGGAGGTCCCGAGTTCTTGAGCACGACCCTGGCCGAGCGAGGTTGTCGCGCGCGACCTCGCTCGGTGAAAACGCGTTCGCAATCGGTGGTCGGCAGCTTCGCTCCGCACCAGTTCGCCGACGTTTGTACTCATTTCGTGCTATTCTGACGATGCGTTCACGCAAACGCGATCGAAACAAGAACTGCGCCTTCCGTACCGTGTACGAGCTGCGCAATCGCTTGCGGAACTATTCTGGACGCTATTTCCAATCGTGAGGAACCAGGGCTAGCCCATCCTTCGACCAGGGTCTCTCGACAAGTGAATTCTGGAACGTGGGAGTACCAAGGCTCGCGTGTTCAAGGACGATGATCTGCATCTTTCCTTCGGCTTCGTCTATGACTCTCTGAAGTAGGTCGAAAACCTGAGTCATCGACCTCAAATCACCACCGAGAAGCTCCTTTGTAGATTCGCTCGATCCTCCAAGATTTCTGTAGGATTCCTCGTCCGGAAAGTAGAACTGACAAGGCTGATCCAGCACAAGGAAGCTTGGCACAGGTCTTTCTTCGGCCAGAAAGTGACGGTGAAGAGCGAGCAGGCAGGTGAGGTGGCACGCCAACCAGTTCTCGGCTGACCCCATTCTCTGCATTGACATTGGTCGCCCAGGGCGGTCAGCCACAACAGTAAGGTTCTTGAGGTCAAAGCGCAGCGGAAGACCCTTGTGCTCGAACGTCAACCCTTGAGCGAGCTGCGTCATGTCGGAGCCAATTCTGTTGAGATACGAGTTCAGAATCTCCGGTTCGTCGTTTTCATCAAGCTGAACCTGGAGTTCAGAAACTGCGCGACGTGCGCTTTCGATCTGTTCGACCAGCTCACTCCCCTCTTCCGAGTCCGTGGAAGACTCAAGGTACAAGCTAATCCTTCCGATCGTTCTGGCCGCTCGGGTGTTCTGATTGAGAATTGCTTCAGTCGAAGCCTCCTCGGCTTCGAGGGCAGCAAGCTCACTCTGCGACCGCTGGATTTCGCGATCGAGGTGCTCTTTCAGATTCACGAGTCGGCGTTCATAGTCATCGATACGTGGTCGTTCGCGCTCCACCTCCGACAGCTGCTGCCGGACTTTCTCAAGGCGTTTGAGCACTGCCCTGCTACTCGGAGCGAGTGACTCGTGCTCGTTGCCGCAAAACGGGCACGCATTCATGTCGTTGACCTCTGGAAATGCCTGAATCGACTCCAGGCGGGCGCGCTGGCGAGTTGCCTCCTTCTCAAAAGAGGAGGCGTGCGACGAGAATGCTCGGGCGGCGGCGATCCTCTCTCCAACGTCGCGTCGCTCTGTTCGTAGCCGCTTTGCCCTCTCTCGGACCTCCGGAATCACCGAACTCTCCGCAGCGGGCACGGCCGGGTTCCAGTTCTCCACTGCTTCCTTGAGCTGAAGCTTCAACCCCACCATCGTTGCAGAAGGAGGGACATCGATGATGCCGACCTGTCGTGCCTCCGAAAACAGGCTCTGGGCCACGCGAAGTCCGCCATCGGCGGCGGCATCGTGTTCGGCCAGGTCCCTTTCCAAGAGTTTGAGATGCCTCCTCGCATCTCGAAGACGATTCAACAGCGAAAGCCTTTCGTCCCCCACGGCCCCGAGGATGTAGGGTAGGGTGTCCTTCATCGCCTGGGGCAGATGGGGTTCTTGCTGTCGAAAGAAGAGCATGTCGCGGCTCGCGATCAGGCCCTGCTCCTGAAACAGGTAGTAGGTAGTATGTTTGAAGCCAGCGGTGATGGGTGGCCTCGTGGCGTATGCGCTCGGCGTGTTCTGATTGGGAGTAAATCCGAGTTCGCTGCCAAGTAGATTCCGAACGCCTTCATCACTCGAATTGAACTCAAGGGCCTCGAAGTCAGGCGGCGCCAGGTCGGAGCCCACTTCCACGTAGGCCTGGGACTGGAAAGTGGCGGTTTCCTCTGGAGTCGGTTTCGCGACAATCACCTCTAGCCCGTGTTGGAAGATCAGGCGTACTCCGTACCAAGCGACCGAATCGCGGGTCACCCCTTCCGGAATGGTGAACTCCGTACGTCCTGTGCAGTAGTTGATTATCGGAACGAGCGACGACTTTCCCGTACCCGACTCACCTGTGATGATGTTGAGCTTTCCGGTTTCGAACGGGATGCGCCTTACGTCGCCTCCTTTCGAGTAGAGAAACACCTCGGCTACTTGGCAACTCATGGCTTGATCCCCCAGATCGCGTAGATGGTGGCGGTACGTCCTGCCCTCGCGAACCATCTACCTGAGAAGGCTGCCGCCTTCAGTAGCTCGTGATTGTCTGCAAGGTTTTTCCATTTGGCGGACTTGAGGCGCTTGCCCGTGAAATGGAGTTGACCATGTGCTGCAACCTCCAGGATGCCCCCGCGTACTCCGAATTCAATGGCTTCACGGACGAACGGCGCGATGTTCCTGCAACGCTCCGGGAATCCAACCTTTAGATGTGCGTTTGCTTCGACCCAGTCGGTGTGTTTCGTCGTGACCATTGAGGGCAAGAGACAACGAGTCTCGCGATGTAGCGCCATCGGTAGCGCGATGAAGGACAAGAGTAGGTCAGGGTCTCTCTTGGATTCAGTGAAGTAACCTTTCGCGAACTCCCCCAACATCAGCGAGCAAAAGGGAGCGTTCACAAGGTTCGCCACTTCCGGCGCGCGAAAACCCCACGGCTTCACGGATCCACTCCCAGTAGTTCTGCGATCTTTCTCTCGAACTCCGGATGCCACCAGACGCGAGCAGGCTCGTGATCAGCCAGTTGATGGTAGCTACCCCGCATGACGTACGGTTCAGTAACCTTCTTTCTGATCGGGATCTGGGCGTTGAACTCCATCCACTCAAGCAACGCTCTGCCGAGTTGAACCATCTGCTCCTCCGGGTCTTCGACATGCACCCGGTCCGCCATGGCGAGACGCATGCGGTCCCATTCGTCCACCAGAGCGGCATCATAGTCGTCGAGTTCGTCGCTAAGCAGAAGATCATCCGCAACCCACTTCGACCGCTGAGCCATGGCCCTGTAGTAGTCCTTGATCGCGTTCTCGATTCTGCCTGTCTGAATCTTAAGCACCTCTAGCTGGCGCACGAACTGCTGACTCCGCAGGTTCCCGGCTTCCGCGTCGGTTGGGCTCGCCTTGGAGAACTCGATCGGCAGGGCATCCGGGCCAAACTGGTCGGCGAAGAACCTTACTTTTGAGCTTACCTCCAGACCCTCAATACTTGGTGATTTTCCCCGCAAGCATTGAAGGGCGCGCCCAAACCACCATCCCTCAAGCATCTGAACTAATGCAGGACGATTTTTCGCGTCTACAGCATGGCGCAGCTCTTTCGCGATCTCCACGCGCGCAGTGTCGATATCTGGACTCTCGTCGGCGACGTAGATCCGTTCCACCAGCTGCTCTCGATGAGCGGTATTCAAATCGAGGAACGCCTTGAAACACTTCCGGAGTGTGTCGGACTGCGCCTTCGAATTCTTGGCTGCCTCCACGAGAAGCTGGTGGGCTTTCTTCGGATCGCGCGCTTTGGGATCAACACGAAGGAGTGACGGTGCACTTCCTGATGACGCGAGTGCGGTGGTCACGAGGCAGAAGCGAACATTCTCCTGGTTCACTGAGCCGTCTGCGACATGAGTCGACCAAATTCGGAGGGTCTTCCATAGGTCGGTGTCGGTGTTTGTTAGCGTGGTTCCATCCGCCCTGCTTTTGAGCTGAACCAGCTCGCTGAGTTCAGCGCCGTGGCTTAGGTCCAAGTCGTCGAGACCCTCAAGCCGTAGGGATGACTCCTCGTCGCGCAACAACAGTCGGAGCCCGTACGTAATCTGATACAGGCTGCCGATAGTGGATGCTGCTGCGGAAAAGTCTGTCATTTTGGCGTTCGGACCTCTGCCTAGCGTACCAGCTCGGCCCTGTTCGAATTCGACGCCCAACTTCGAAAGTTTAGTTCGGCCGGGGAAAGTCGGGAAAGTTCTCCGCAACCTTCGCCTAGGCTGCCGCTCATCGCCTGTCGACTCGACGGTTCTCCAGCGGGGCCGGCTCCTGCTGGAAGCGCCGAGCAATGATGTAACGCGTTGTAATGTGCGCCGTCTCTTCCCGGAATGCTCACCAGAGGCGAAAGGATGTCAGCTCCCAGGCATTCTGGACGGAAACTCACGAAGATGCTTTTCATGAGAGATGGAAACCTCGATCGGGCGGCCGAGAAGGGGCGTCAGCTCGAACGGACTGGCCGAACGCTACCGGGCGACTTGCACGGAAGGGCATCGGTTCGAGGTGGACTTGGACCAACTTAGGGAGCTTCTAGAACACGACTGCTGCCCGGTTGCCGATGCCGTCGGCAGTGAATGTGGGGCATGTGTGGAGGACGTGGAGCCCGAACAGGTCCTTCTGCAGTGTCAATTCTGCGACCATCGTGAAGTTTTCAACTGGCGGGACATCGACTTTAGTTGCGACCAGTGCCCCGGAGGGCCGGTTGAGGGTGCAATGCAAGTTGGGGGTGCTTCCTCGACGCGTGCGTCTCTGGCGTCGGATCTTTACGAAGTTGAAATAGAGACGGGCTGGCGCCGCGAGAGACCCGATCACTGGGAATGCCTGACTCATTTCACAACGGCACAGGCCTTTGCAACGATTCTTCAAGAGGGTCGAATTCGTGCGAAGCATACAGGCTACTTCGGACTTCCGGCGGTGTGCCTAACAGAGGTCCCTGTCGAGTGGGCTCAAGATTTCAGTGGACGGTTTGGGGAGTTCGGGCTTGTGTTCTTCAAGACTTCTATTCTCCAGGTTGGAGGCGCGCCCACGATCAATCTGCCACCCCGCCTGATCTCGCCAGAGATGCCCGGCGGGTTGCGCCCGTTCGTCAACAAGATCGACGCCAGTTTCAACTTCCTGCATGAACGCGAGTGGCGTGCGCCGAGCGATTTGGATTTTGACCGAACACCCCCGATGCTCCTACTCCCGGAGGGATTCATGGGCGCTCTTGGCGAACTGATGGCGCCAGAAGCAATCACCAGCGCCTGCCAGCGGTTCGGCGTTCTGCAGTACTCGATTGACCAGCCCGGTGGGGCTTGAACTGCCCAGAATAGAGGAGGGTCGTTCAGGCTTGCGACTTCGGCCGCCCGACAGGAATCTCGGAGATCCCAGGCGCGGCAAGCAAGTCTACCAGCTCGACCTCAAGCACCTCTGCAACGTATCCCCTGCACGAGCCCCGTACTTTCGGGGGTGATGGGGGTCGCCTAAGT
>CBFGUR010000096.1:0-8618 GCA_965652275.1 uncultured Polyangiaceae bacterium
TACGAGCGTCTCGATCAGCTCGTGGTCGAGTATCTGATGGGCATCAAGGGCTGAGGGCACGCGTGGCTGAACTTGCGATAGGGCTAGACGTCGGGACACAGAGTACGAAGGGGGTCCTCGTCGACGGTTCGAAGTCGGGTGAAGCCGCCATCGTGGCCCGAGCGTCGAAGAGCTACGATCTGATCGCCGAACTCGGCCCGGGGGCGGCCGAACAGCATCCGCACACGTGGCGCGACGCGGTTCGGGACGTCGTCGGTGAGCTGCTTGCGGGAGTCGACGCGAGTCAGCTCGTGGGTATCGGCGTATCGGGGCAGCAGCACGGCCTCGTCGTTCTCGACGAGGCCGACGAGGTGATTCGCCCGGCCAAGCTTTGGTGCGACACGACGACCGAGGCAGAAGCCCGGGTCATCACCGAAAAGGCGGGTGTCAACGTGCCCGCCGGCTTCACGCTGCCCAAGCTCCTCTGGCTCAAAAGCCACGAGCCCGAGAATTTCGCACGCGTCCGCTCGATGCTCCTACCCCACGACTACATCAACTTTCTCCTCACCGGGAAGAAGTGGATGGAGGCCGGGGACGCTTCGGGCTCGGGCGCATTCGATCCCAAGACGCGCACCTTCGATCGCGCTCTCCTCGAATGGGTGGACGAGCGGGCGCCGGCTTTCGTTCCCGAGCTCGTGGCGGCCGACGCCGTCCCGGGGACGGTGAGCAAGGAAGCGGCCGCTTTTTTCGGACTGCCGGAAGGCATCGTCGTTTCTCCAGGCGGCGGCGACAACATGATGAGCGCGATCGGGAGCGGCGCCACCCGCGAAGGCGCGACGGTGATCTCCCTCGGCACCTCGGGAACGGCATTCGCTTACGCGACGCAGCCGATCATCGATCCCGACGGCGACATCGCCGCTTTCTGCGATTCGACGGGGGCGTACTTGCCCTTGCTCTGCACCATGAACGTCACCGGTGTGACCGAAGAGGTGCGCGCCAGCTTCGGTCTCGATCACGACGAAATCACCCGCCTCGCCCAGGCCGTGCCCGCCGGATGCGAAGGGGTGCTCTTCATTCCGTATCTGTCGGGAGAGCGTGTCCCCAACCTGCCGAGCGCCACCGGGACGCTCCTCGGGTTGCGCCCCGGTTCGATGGACGCGGGACATCTCTTCCGCGCCGCCATCGAGGGCACCTCGCTGGGTCTCGCCCGCGGCATCCGGAAGATGGAAGCCCTGGGGCTCGACTTGAGCTCGGTGTCGGTCGTCGGTGGTGGTTCGAAAAACCCCCTGTGGCGACAAATCCTCTCCGACATGCTCGGGGTCGAGGTCAGCGCCCTCGTCGAACCGGAGTCCGCCGCCCTGGGCGGCGCCATTCAGGCACTGTGGGTCAAGCGCCGCGCAGCCGGCCAGGACGTCTCACCCGACGAAGTCGCACGACCCTTCGTGCAGAAGCGGCCCGAGGTCGCCCGGCCCGATACGGTACGTCACCAAATCTACTCCGATCTCGCAAAGCGGTTCGAATCCGAACTCGAGCGCCTCTACCTCTGAACTTCCATGACTCACCCCCTGCTTCGCCGGTCGCTCCTGACCTCTCTTTCCGTCGCAGCAACTTTCGCCGCACTCTCGGTCTCGTGCATCAAGCGTGACCCGATCCCAGAGGAGCCCAAGTCCGCGACTCCCGCCGAGGAAGAGACGGTAGACGTCGTGATCCCCCCGGCTCAACGGCCTCCGACGGGACTTTGGGGCAAGGTCGAGGGGACGGACGTCTTGGGAGGAAAGGGAGTGCGCGCCTTCGAGGTGGGGGGTGCAGCCGATCGCATCGAGGCTCGCTACAAGCCCGTCGCGGATCAGCCCTTCAACGAGATGATCGAAGCGAAGGTCACCCAGCCTTCCAAGAATTCCTGGGACGTGCAGCTTCGCACGAGCAACGCCACCAAAATCGAAAAGGGTGACGTCCTGCTCGCCACTGTCTACTTTCGCACCGAATGGGTCGCGGACGAAAGCGGCGAGGGGCTGACCGAAATCGTCTTCGAACTGGCCCGAGATCCTTGGACGAAGTCGGTGACCTATCCGGCGCGCGCCAGCTCTCAGTGGTCGAAGATCAACGTGCCCTTCATCGCAGAGGGCACCTTCGAGCCGGGCGATGCCCAAATGACGTTCCGCTTGGGCTACGAAAACCAAACGATTCAACTCGGCGGCATCGAGCTGCGCAACTTCGGCCAAGAACTGGCCCTCGCCGATCTACCGCGTACGAAACAGACGTACCCCGGACAAGAACCGGACGCCCCGTGGCGCGCAGAGGCGCAGGCGCGCATCGAGGAGCACCGCAAGGAGGACCTCTCCGTCGTGGTGCAGGACGCGTCCGGGGCCCCTATCGAAAATGCACAGGTGACCGTGCGGATGAAGGAGCACGCTTTTTACTTCGGCACCGCCGTTCCGGCAGATCTCATCGTGAGTGATGGCGACGAGAAGTTCAAAAGGATAACGACCGAGCTTTTCAACATGGCCACCATCGAGAACAACCTCAAATGGCAGCCACTGGCCGGCGACTGGGGCCCGAGTCACACGATGGAGCGCGCCGTGAAGGCCGTCGATTGGCTGAACGATCATGGGCTGGCCGTCCGCGCTCACGTCCTGGTGTGGCCCGGCTGGCAGAATCTCCCCTCGTACCTTCGGAAACACGAAAACGACAAGGCGCGCCTCAAGAAAGAGGTACAAAAGAGGATCCGCGAAGCCACCAAGGCCATGAAGGGCAAGGTCGTGGACTGGGACGTGCTGAACGAACCGTTTACGAACTACGATCTTCTCGAGATCTTGGGCTACGACGTCATGATCGAATGGTTCAAGATGGCGCGCGAGGGGGATCCGAACGCGAAACTCTACATCAACGACTTCGCCATCCTCAACGGCGGCGGCGGCACCACCGGGCACCGCGATCACTACGAGAAGATGATCCAGCTGCTCGTCGACGGCGGAGCCCCCCTCGACGGGATTGGTTTCCAGGGCCATTTCGGTACGGCGCTCACCGGGCCCAAGGACGTTTACAAGCTTCTCGAGCGCTACGGGAAGTTCAACAAGCGCTTTGCGGTCACCGAATACGATCTCTTGATCGAGGACGAGGAGCTCGCCGCAGAATACACGCGCGACTTTTACACCATCATGTTCAGCCACCACCTCACCGACGCCATCGTCATGTGGGGCTTTTGGGACGCGCGCCACTGGAAGAAGAGCGCCCCGCTCTATCGGAGCGACTGGAGCGAAAAACCGGCGCTCAAGGAGTACCGCCGCCTCATCGAGCAAGAGTGGGCGACGAACGAGGATGGTAAGACCAGCGCCGAGGGCAAGTACGACACCCGCGCCTTCCTCGGTACCTACGAAATCTCCGTGAAGGCCGGCGACAAGACGAAGACGGTGAAGCTCAACCTCGAAAAGGGCCGCAACAAGCCCCTCGTCGTGAAGCTCTGATTCTCTGACTCGGGCTGCGGGGGAGTGCTCGAACCTCGGCGCGCGAAAGTTCGCGCGCCTTAAGCCGTCCCCCACTGCGAACCTTACCCGCCCCGGGTGAGCGGCGGCGGGGCCCCTTTGAGTTGTGAGATGTACTCTAGGCGCGTGGCGGGGTGAGGGCCGCGGGGCCAGCACGCCCGCGAAACAGAGCGTTTCAAGAGCTAGGTACTTAGCAAATTGACGACATCCCCTATGGGATCCTCCATGGTTGCTCACATCGAGTGCGACGCCGACGCATTGCAAAGCCAAACCCCGCCAGGGCTCCGCCGAAAAGTAACCATAGGCCGGAGCGCGGAGCGCTTCCGACGCCGCCGACGACGGAACATCCCTCCGTTTGCTTCTCCCCGAGGTAGCGTTCGCCCAGGGTGATGTTCCCGGCCCAATGAAGGTTGTCGACGAGAATCGATTCTTGACAGACGCTCGTGTTGATTACGAGCTCGATTTGAGCGGCTGCCTCTCCTGACAGCGCCTGAAGAACGGTCGAAGGAACACCGACACTCACGGGCGACCAGCTTCCACGCGCTAGAGGTGTCAAATCTACGGTTCCGATGGAGTACGTTTGGGCATCCACCTTGGCTCGAACCTCGATTGACCCGACCCAGTACGGGTTTTCCACCGCGGAAGGCACGAAGATATCGAAGGCGAGTTGGTCACCCACGCCTAGGAGATCCTGGGTCTGGAAGATTGGGCTGCTGACGACCTGATAGCCGCATTCGGTAATCTCGAGCGACGTCGCCCCTTCCGTCGAATTCGTCGAGGTGCCGACCCCGAGTGTTCCAGTCCATGCGCCTCCGGTCGGTTCGAACGAAAACGAGTCGGGTTCCTCAGCATCAGGCTGCGTCTCGGTCGTGAACACCGTTACCCCCGGACCGATCCAGGAATACGAGAACGGGAGGTGCTTAACGAACGTTCCCGCGTCAATCTCCACATTTCTACCAAAGAACGCCCCCGTATGCCCCAGGCCGTTCAACGGTTTCAGATAGACCGTGGCCTGCGGCGCCACGAACGTTCCCATGAACGGAGTCTCGATGTGCGCGGAGCTCGATCCGAAATACGCGACGAAGAGACGGTCCTGCGCGCCGTCGAGGTTACGGAAAGTACCTCGATGGATGAACGCATTTTTGACGTAGATGTAGGTAGGTGCTCCGGAAGGCGACACCGTCACGATCTCTGCGTCGGGCTCGTTCACATTGATTTCCTCAAAGTAGTAAACACCTGCTCCGAGGTAGATCTTCGATGCTGGCTTGACGCTCAACTTTCCATAGGAACCAGGAGCAAGAGTGCGCGCCGTGTCGGGTTCAAGCGCAACATCATTGCCCGTAGGAGGGAATTCGATAGCAAAGGTCGAGAGCGGTGGGAGCTCGATGCTCGCGCCCGGGAGACGGCCATCGTCGACAACCACGGCATTCTGCTCTCCGATCGTGCCGACCGTGCGAGCATGGCCTTCTACGTGAGCGCGCTCATTGAGTTGGATGTTCGCGATGCTCTCGATATCGCCGCACGTTGCATCCACGCCCAGCGTCGTGTGGTTCGAGCCCGCGTTGGCGACGGGGGCCGGCCCGCCATCGGACGTTTCGACCCGTGTGTTGTTTCGAAGGTCGAGAAACCCTTCCGCGTAGACGGCCCAATCACTCGAGGCCGAACATCCCCAGATGTTCTCGCAGCAGGCAATGCTGGTGGGCTCCACATTGCAGGTTTGCGGGGTGGGGACGTTCGGGTTCCGTGGATCTGGATCGAACGCGTCCGGCACATCGTCGTTGTCCGCGTCACCATCGTAGACGTCGTCGAGGCCGTCCCCGTCGAAATCACCGCTGGTCTCATCGGCGTTCGGGATCCCGTCCAAGTCGGCGTCGTCCGCCCGCGGACCCGTGGTGGGGAGATGGGCAGGCTCGCTGAGGTTCAGATGGAAAGCAGCGCTGGCTTCGCGGGCAAAGCTTCGGGGTGTTCGTTGAAAGACAGGAACGTCCTCCATCCCCGGCACGACTTCACCGGGTACGGCCTCAACCGAGGCGTCCACATCACAGGTTGCAACAGCGTCCTGCGCTTCGGCAATTCGAAGACATCACGCCCAGAAAACTCGCTCATCAAAGGGGAGATGCTGGCGCAGGTCGAAAACCCGGCGGGCCACGCCGAACAATCACCATACCCGAGCGGTGACGTAGAAGTCTGCCAGCAATACCCCTCGGCATACATGGAGTGGATGGGGTCCATCTGAAACGGAGTGCTCCCGCTAGAATCGACACAGGCCTGAGGAGCGGACTGCTGCATGATCGTGTGGGCCCTCTCGGCCGAGGGCTCGGGAGTTGTGAGGAGACCAGGGTAAAGTCCGTTCCCCGGTTCACCCCCCTCGGTCCACACGGAGTATCGCGTCCCGTCGAGCAAGGTCCGCGCCGGTCCGTTGATGGCCGGGCCGAATCCCCCCGGCTTCACGTAGGAGTCGGCAAGACCGAAAACCAGGTGGCCGAGTTCATGAGCGAATACGTCACCGCGGGCGCTCGAAATCGAATTGACCACACGATGACCGGGCGCGAGGCGCATGTGGTTCACATGAGGACTAACGGGCGTTTGGTCGGAATACCACCAGATGTCCGCGTCCTCTTTGATCGCCTGGCTCGTGCTCCACTGGATGGAACGAAGCCGCATCATGCCGTCGGTCGCGTCGCAGAGGACCCGACTCGCCCTCGTCGCTTGCTCTTCCAAGTAGTCGATCTGAGCCTGCGTTGGCGGGAAGGCGAGATAGGCGGTGAGGTAGAGATCCCCTGCTTTGGCGGGGGCGACGCAGAGGTCCCCTGGCTCGTAGTCGAGATTCCGACCGCAGCCGTCCGATTGGTCGTATGGTCCCGGTACGACCTCTTCGCCCGCGTGACTCCGATAGGCCACGAGGAACGCTCCCAGAGCAACTCCCGCACCCCACCACCTCGACCCACGACCCCTCCGAAAATATGACATAGTGTGGCGTCTAACAAGTCGCCCCCCCCCCACCGTCAAGTGCTAACCTCAGGGGTAATCATCCGCCAGCTGGCCGGGTGATGTCTTGATCAATCAAGACATCACACCTCAATTTCCCATGAATTTTCCCTCATTCATCCGTCGAGCTCTCCGCTTTTTCACCCCTGTGGGCGGTCTGCTGCTGCTCGTTCAATGCGGTCTCATTTCTTCTGAGGACGGCCCGAGCAGTGCGGCTGGCGGGTCGCTCTCCGCGACGGGAGGGGGCCCAACGAACACCGGTGGGTCCGACGGCAGCGGGAGTTCCGGTGGTACTGGCGGCGGCGGTGGAGATGGAGATGCGACCGGCGCCGGCGGAGCGCCCTGTCCGACGATCTGGAAGGGGTGTCCACCGATGGACACGGCTCTGGAACCCCTTCATGAGCGCGTCAACGGAGCCGGATCACTCCTACTCGCTCATGGGGCGTTCTGGCTTCAAGGGTCCGTGGTCTTCCGCAACCCTGACGGCTCTCGGGGCGAGAACTTCCTCGGCGCCCTGCGCATCCCTTACGAGCCGGGCAGTACCCCTCGTGTCCTCGAAGGGAACGTAGCCGTTGGTGAATTTGCCACCTACGACGACAGAGTTTACCACCCCGACTTCGGCGACAACGGCCTCCTAGCTGTCTACGAACCCAACGGCGACCTGCACCACGTGCTCGATGTCGCCCAGGGCGACACATCTGCCATCCCTTTGCAGAGCCCGACCTTTGTGCACCGCACGCTGATCCTTACGACTCCCAGCTGCCGCTCGCTCTTCTTCATCAACGTCGACGATTGGTCGATGGAGCGGCTCAATGTTGAAGCAGAATATTCGGGCGGTGTGACTTCCCTCACGCTAGTCGGGGATGAACTTTATTGCATCGGCGACGCCTACATCTTCAAGATTAGCCTAGATTCCCGCAGTGTTGTCTCCGAATGGCGCAATCCTGAGCTCGAAGAAGGAGTCCAGGGGATCCATTATTCTTGGCTCTGGGATACACCTCAAGGGCTGTTGACCTGGCGTCGGACGGGCAACGACGGCGATCCGTCGCGGTTTCAACTAGTGGATCCCGAGACGCTCGCTTTCGAAGATTATGCGACTCCTGATGTTTTGCTTGGCGGCCCGAGGTACCGTGAGGATGAGAACACGGTCTACTTCAACAATTCGCTTGGAATCGATCTCGGAATTGCCCTGCATGCATTCAGCGTTGAGACAAAAGCGGTTCGTCAAATCGTTCCTTCCGAGCGACCCTGGGGCGGTCCTTGGAGCCCCGAAACAGAGATCCAGATGGACGACGACTACTACTACTGGGTCGAAGGTTGGGACCCGGACGGTGTCACGTCGCTCAACAGCGCTGAGTTCATCGTCCGTTACCCGCGCAATCCGTGAATGTGCAAGGTCCGCGGTGGTATTCTGGCGTCGCAATTCAGGTGTTCCGTCAGGTGGGTGGAGGGCTGCTCGCCTTGGTGGTGGCTTCTTGTCGCCCGTCCCTGGACGAGTGCTCCTGCGACGGAACCAACGACTGTCTTGCGCAATGTCGCTGCTCAGGCGCGAGCGAATCGGAGTGCGAAGGTGAGTGTGGCGAATCGTTTCCCAACAATGCTGAGGACGCGAACGAAGGGGCGGATCGGGAACGGATAATGGGCCTCCGATCCCTCATCAATGAAACCAGAGCCGTCGGTGGATGTTGTGAGGGCGATTGCCTAGATGATGTCGGGAACTTGAAGGAAGAATCTCGCTTGCTTCAGGCGGCAACATGGCACGCAACGGACATGGCACAACGCGGTTTCATCTCCCACGAAACCCCAGAAGGGGTGACGGCCGTGGCGCGCGTCCGCCGCGCCGGGTACCAAGGTTGCTCGATCGGTGAGAACATTTCCGTCGGCGACGATGCCCCGGCCGTTGTTCTGCAGGAGTTTCTCGGCAGCTACGAGCACTGTCTGAACGTTCTTGAACCGCGATTCTCCGAAGTGGGAATAGCTTTGACCCGAGATGCGGACGGTACGGCCCATTGGGTCGTCACGTTTGGCGGAGAATAGAAACTTCCCACAATCCGCGCCGCTCAGGTGGAACAACGTCGCTGCGGAAGACGCGCCGCGAGCTTGGCTGCCTCTTGGAACGCGAAACTCTACATCAACGACTTCGCCATCCTCAACGGCGGCGGCGGCACC
>CBFGUR010000097.1:0-8426 GCA_965652275.1 uncultured Polyangiaceae bacterium
CAAGCGTAACCCACGGCTTCGAATGCGTGAGTCGGTCGTGTTATTTTGACTGGGCAGACAGAGACTAGCAGCCTCACGGGACCATGGACATCAAACTTCGATCACTTCATGACGCGGCGCGAAGACATTCCGAGGCTGAACTCGCGCGGCATACGAGAACTCTTTCCCGCCTTGTGGCCTCCGTCCTCAAGGATGGCACCTGGGCTGACTCTTCAGCGCGAGCGCGGCACGAACTCCAGAGTGTTTCGGAGGCAGCCCGTGTTGCCGCCTACCACCTTGACGCGGCATCTTTCATCGCTGCAAAGGTCTTAGACGCCCGTCACGCCAAGGTCGTCGACATACGGCTGAAGTACGGTTTGGCGGAGGCGCAAAGGCAGATTCTCGACAAGTTCGCAAGCGGTGATGCTCCGCGCCGCGGGTTTGTATACGTTTCGTGGAGTCGCAAGCCCGAAGAATTTTACTACGTCGGCAAGGCACGAGGTGTCGAGCGCCTAAACCTGAGCGCTCACGGAAAACTTGCGAACACGGTCGGGCGAGCGACAACGCTGTCTCTGATCTTTCCCTCGCGAAGCTCCGATGAAACGCTTTCAGGCGTCGAGGCTAGCCCGAGACAGCGCGACCTTGCTAGGTGAGCATTTTGACTTTGCACCATCCACTGGGAAGGTCATTTTCTCGAGATGATCAATCAAATCGAGCAACTCGCGGTGCTTCGATAGCAAGCCATTTGCGTCTAAAATCTGTAGATGCATGATTCTTCATGAGCGGACACAAACGAAGGCCCACCGATATCTTTTGGAGCCCAACTTTTGTTGCGAGCCTCCTATTCCCGGCTGGTCTCAATAAAATGCCCTGGTCCCCGATCCAGGCCCGATAGGCGCTTGGGATCGATGAGCCCGAGTCTGTGGGATGTTCGAACTCTTCGCTCCCTGATGGTGCTGTCGCGGACGCTTCCTCACGGCGGGCCGACAACGGACGAGGAGGAACGAAGTATTTCTATAGTGTAAAATGAACGAAAGCTGTGCTTTCTCGTCGATTGCGCGAACCTTCTCAAGCCTCATTTGAAGTGCGCAGTTGACGCGACGGGCTTTCGTCTTGACGATATCGGTGGAACGCATGGCGAAAAATGTTCTCGACGCCCTTCTCGCGGCTGTTGCGAGGACCGATTCGGTGCTTGGCGGAGCAGCGCCGTGGATTGCAGTGCTGCTCATTGTCTTCGGCGCTGTCGTGGTTGCTCCCGAGGAACGTCACCGCCTCAAGATGGCTGTGTGGTTCCTGGCTCTTCACCTCCTGGCCGTCGGCATTCTGGCGTTCACTCCGATCGAGCATCCTGCGGACGGCTCGCTCCGTTTTATCGGTGTGGCGCTTGTGCTCGCGAGCTTGGCGCGCAGTAGCTTCGTTCTGTTCATCTATTCGTTTTGGATGAAGAGGAAAGCCTCTAAGCCGCTCCCCAGAATCCTCACCGACGTCATTCAGGGGTTCATCTTTGCCGTCGTGCTGCTCCTGGTGCTTCGCTCAGCGGGATTTGAGCCAGCCTCGCTGCTTACCACGTCGGCTTTGTTGACCGCCGTCATTGGTCTTTCTCTTCAGGACACCCTCGGCAACTTATTCGCCGGGTTGGCCATCCAGGCGCAACGACCCTTCGAAGTAGGTGATTGGGTTCAGCTGGACAGCGAAGGTACCCATATCGGTCGCGTCATGGAAATCAACTGGCGAGCGACGCGTGTCGTTACTCTAGAGCGCCTCGAAGTGACGGTCCCCAACGGTGCGGTGGCAAAGTCCTCCATCATCAATTTCTCACGACCCGCCAAGCTCGTTCGGCGCGAAGCTGAAGTGCATGCTCCCTATGATGTTTCACCTCAACGAGTTCATAAAGTTCTGCTTGCGGGGATGGACCATGTCCGAGCGGTTGCCCGAGACCCTCAGCCCCAGATCTTCACGAACAATTTCACCGAGCGCGGTGTGAGCTACATCGTGCGTTATTTCATCGAACAGTTTCAAGACCGAGAGAGCATCGATAGTGAGGTGCGTGAACGCTTGTGGTACGCGATGCAACGTTCCAATCTGACCATTCCTGTTCCCCGTCGCCTGGTGGAGGTCGCCCAAAAGGAACGAGGCGCAGTCGACAGTGTTGAGGAACCTATCGAGTCGGCGACTCGTTTGCTGGGCAGATTGGAGTTTCTGGGAGCCTTGTCTCGGGACGACTTGAAGCAACTGGCGACGCGTTGTCGTAGAGTGCGCTACACCGTCGAGGAAGTCATCGTGCGCTGCGGCGACACATCGACGGAGATGTATGTCATCGAGTCCGGCGTGGTGAGGATCGAGATCCCAGAGGGAACCCATGGGAGTCGAGTGGTAACGACGCTAGGGCGGGGTCGTTTTTTTGGAGAGATGTCTCTCATGACGGGGGAACGAAGGGCCGCGGACGTGGTCGCTTCCGAGGAAACGACTGTGCTTTTGCTCGAACGGGAGGCCATTGAGCCACTGATGGATCGACATCCTGAGCTTGCCGAGTTCATGAGCAAAGCTCTCGCCGAGCGTCAACGTGAGCTTGAGAGCGCGCGGAAGTCAGCGGTAAAACGCACGATTCAAGCCGTCGATGACGAGCGCGAGATCTTGAGGAGGATCCGTCGTTTCTTTAAGAAATGAGCGGTCAATTCTCGGGAAATGGTTGCTCGGAGCGAACGGAAAGGTTTCGGACCTCATGGTTGATCGTGGAAAAGAGTTTCGCTGGCGGTGGCAGGTCTCCCCGAGAGGGAAGAAGCCCCTCTGCGGTTTTCTCAGATTGTGCTGGAGTTCCCCCACGTCGAGTGAGAAGCTTGATGGCACGTTCTTTGAGCGGCTTTTTACAAATAACATATGACGCACGAAACCGGATTCGTAGGGGATCTAGCCGTCGTCCTCGGCGTAGCAGGGATTACCGGTTGGCTATTTCAGAAGTTGAAGCAACCCAGCATTCTGGGTTACCTCTTTGCAGGCTTGATTGTCGGACCGTATCTGTCGGTCCCGCTCTTCGCTGATCCAAACCGCGTTCACGCCCTCTCTGAGTTCGGCGTGATTCTCGTGATGTTCGCCGTTGGGCTGGAATTTCGACTCAAGAAGTTCGTCGCGATGCTCCCCGTTTCAGGCGCGACCGGCCTGGTAGAAATCGGGGCAATGCTTGCCGCCGGCTACATTCTTGGTCAGGCGATGGGTTGGACGGAGCTACGTTCCCTGTTCCTGGGGTCATGCATTTGCATCTCCTCGACGATGGCTGTCAGCAAGATCTTGGAACAGCGTCCCATCCCGGCGGATGACAGACAGCTCGTCTATGGCGTGCTGGTCCTCCAGGATGTCGCTGCGATTGCCCTCATCGCTGTGATGACGGCCATTTCGAAAGGAGAACAAGCGTCCCCGCTTGAGGTGCTGAAGATCCTCGGCAAGTTGAGCAGCGTACTTCTGATCATTGTCGTGCTGGGCATGTTCTTCGTTCCTCGCCTCGTGCGGTTGCTTGAAAGTACCAAAAGCAAGGAAGTCTTGGTGGTAGGGGCCGCGGGGATATGTTTCTCCTTTGCTTTGTTGGCCAAGACGGTGGGGTACTCGACTGCGCTCGGTGCTTTTGTGGGCGGAGTGCTCGTCGCAGAATCCGGCATCGGACATCAGATCGATAGAGCCACCTCGTCGTTGCGAGATGTGTTTGTCGCGGTGTTTTTCGTCTCTGTCGGGATGTCGATCGATCCACTTGTGACATGGAAGGCGTTGCCTGTGTCGTTCCTCGTTCTGGGGGTCGTCGTTTCCGTTCAGTTCATCAGCGTATCTTTGGCAGGGACAGCGTCCGGCAACGGGCTTTCTCGCTCGGTGACAGCTGGGCTTGCCGTGGGGCAAATCGGGGAGTTTGCCTTCATCATCGGGGGGATCGGAGTCTCGAGCGGAATCTTGAAGGCAGATTTCCAGTCGATCCTCGTTACCGTGGCGTTGCTCTCCACATTCACCACCTCGCTTCTTCTCCGTTATCGGGAGGGGGTCTTGAAAGGGGTGCACCGAGCCTTGCCCAATCGCTTGGCCCGAGTCCTTGTCCTCTATGAAAGCTGGTGGCAGCAACTCCGAGACAGCTCGGCCCCGACGTCATCGGGTATTCGTCGGATCATCGTCGGGCTCATTATCGATCTCGTCGTCGTTGCCGTCGTCATCTTGTCGTGGGAGGCCTGGCGACAGGAGGTCGGGCAGTTTTTGACCCGTGCCTTCAGTCTGGGCGACGAGCTAGGCGATACCCTCACGGTCCTGGCGCTCGTTTTGGCTCTTTTGCCCTTGCTGGTGCCGTTGGTGTTCGGAGCACGTGCGGTCGCGTTGCGGCTTTCGGCAAGCCTATTCGTTGGCCAATACGGGAGTTCGCAAGCGCTCCTCAGCACCGCAATCGGCATTCTCATTGTCGCCGTCTTTGGCATACCCGGCACCTTCCTCCTCGGCAGAGCTGTCGGCACTGTGTACGTGTGGCCCGCGTTTCTATTGGCCCTCTTGCTGTCTGGATGGGTACTCTGGCGCCGAATCGGGTCCCTCGATTCTGAGATGCGCTCCGGCGGCCTTCTCATGCTGAAAGCGGTTGCAGAGCAAGGGTTCACGGAAGTCTCGGTCGACCACCACCCGACCCTTCCAGGCCTGCCTAGCTTGCTGCCGGTGAAGCTCGCTGGAAGCCACTTTGCCGTTGGAAAGAGTTTGGCGGAGATTGATCTTCGAGCAACCACTGGAGCGAGCGTCGTCGCTCTGACCACTCCGCAAGGTGGGAGCGCAATTCCTACTGGCGCAGAAACTCTGTCGGAAGGCGCCGTTCTCTATCTGACCGGAAGCGCTGCTGCCCAAAGGGCGGCCCGAGAGCTCCTCATCTCGGGCATCAAGCCCCCACCGCAAGACGAGGCAGACCAAGACGAGGCAAACGACGCGTAGGTGGGGGAGAAGGCCGCCGCTTGCGCTCTGCGAGGCGCCAGCCAGTCGTTTTCGTCCGCAAGTTCGGTGAGCATCAATGTGGTTGCCCGCGAGTGACAGTCTGGGGTCGCCCTGGGTCGTGAGTGGTTGGTGTTCGACCATCCGTCCGACCCATCTTCGGCAACGCTTGTCTGTTCAGAAGGCGAATCCCGCCTGCGGTTGCACCGTGAGCGCTGCCCCGTCCTGGTTGAAAAACACCGGCAGATCCAGCTCCACGAAGGCGCTCACTTTCCCAGAGCCGAGCGGAAATGCTTTGACAACAATGGGGATCAAGCCAAAGTTTTGAGTTTGACCACCGCCGACATGCATGGCTGCGCGGAGACCAGCTGCCAGCGGACCAAAGTTATAGACGACCCCCGGGTCGATCACGATCGAAGTGAAATTGCCATTTTTATGAAAGTTGCTGTACGCAACGAACTCGAAGTCGACGGCCCAATGGGGGTCGAGCTTCACAGTGATTCCAGGGGCGAGACCAATCGTCGAATAGTCTCGGCCTATGACCTGAACCTCGTCTCCCACCGTGAGCAAGGGTAGAGCCAATCCGATGTGCCCGCCCGGCTTCGGGTAGCTCTCAGTAGTTGCCGCCTGTGCAGCTTCTTCGGCTGGAGTGTTCGTTTCCGTGGGATCCGCCGAGGTCGAGGCCATGACGTTCCGAGGAGCGAAAAGGAGAGGTAGTGCCATGAACAGGTACAGCGAGAGCTTCTTCATGAATCAAACAATGCCCGGTGGCCGGGGACCCGGAAACAGGACCACGAAAGCTCCACGATTGTCCCTGCTTGCTCGCGCGCTCACAAAGATCGCGAATTGACCTTCCCCGAAAACAGGCGGAAGCTCCCTCGTCGAAATGGAGCAGTGCCGCCGCGCGCACTGAATGGGATGATGCAAGCAAAATTATTCGCTGAGGTCTTTGGTACGTTTTGGCTGGTGTTTGGTGGCTGTGGCAGTGCAGTCCTCTCTGCGGCGTTTGGGGGAACCGACTCCAATCTCGGCATTGGATTGATGGGGGTCTCCTTCGCCTTTGGTCTGACGGTCCTCACGATGGCCTACGCAATTGGCCCCATTTCTGGCTGCCATCTCAATCCAGCGGTCACGATGGGCCTCGTTGCAGGAGGAAGGCACCCGGCTAAGGAGGCGCTCCCCTACATTGTGGCCCAGGTGGTCGGTGCCACGCTGGGTGCAGGCGTTTTGTACCTAATCGTTGCAAGTGGGGGCAACGACGTTGCCATCGGAGGGTTTGCCTCCAATGGCTTCGGTGACCTCAGTCCCGGCGGATATTCCATGGTTTCCGCGCTCATCGCAGAGATCGTTCTGACATTCTTTTTCCTGTTCGTTATCATGGGAAGCACTGACTCTCGCGCCCCGGTTGGGTTTGCGCCGATTGCCATTGGCCTTGGCCTTACCTTGATCCATTTGATCGGGATCCCGGTGACCAATCTTTCTGTGAATCCGGCTCGCAGCACGGGTCCCGCCTTTTTCGCGGAAACAGCGGCCCTCGGACAATTGTGGCTGTTTTGGGTCGCCCCGCTGATCGGCGGCGCGCTCGGTGGTATCGTCTACAAAGTGCTCTTCGAGCAGAAGAAGTAGACCGCCCACTGGGGAAGCGAGGACGGTCGGCTGGCGACGGTCCGAATAGTCGAGGAGGGGCGAGCCGCCCTTCCTCGATTCGAATCTCCATGGGGGGCGAGCTCTAGGCGGCGCCCCCTCCCTCAGGGTGAATCTGTCCGAAAAGGCTTCTCAGGCGCGTTGAAATGATACGCTGGGCTCATGACAGATGGGACGACCCAGGGACGCATTCTAGTTGCTGACGACGACGAACAGGTGAGAGCCGTGATCGCTCGGGTGCTGCGATCGGCAGGATTCGAAGTGGACGCGGTGACGGACGGCGCAGAGGCGACCAAGCGCTTGGCGCAAAAGTCGTACGATCTGGTGATCACTGACTTGATGATGCCGGGCGTGAGCGGAATCGGGCTTTTGCGGTTGGTTCGCGCCCGCGACTTGGATCTTCCTGTGGTGATCGTGGCCGGCGCCCCGAGCGTGCAAACTGCCGTGGACGCGGTGGAACACGGGGCGATGCGTTATCTCACCAAACCGTTCAATCCCGAAGAAGTCGTCGCCGTAGCTGAGAAGGGAGTGGCCCTCTATCGGCTCGCGCAAGTGAAGCGTCAGCTGTTGCAATTGACGGACGCCGATCGCCTGGCGGGAGATCGGGCGGGTCTTGCGATTTCCTTCGAGAACGCGCTCGACCAGTTGTGGATGGCTTATCAGCCGATCGTCTCGTGGACCAACCGCACTCTCTTTGCCTATGAGGCTTTGATGCGTTCGAATGAGCCGACGCTCCCTCATCCAGGGGCCATCCTCCAGGCTGCGGAGCGCCTCGAAAGGCTGCACGAACTCGGCCGAACCGTGCGAGGTTCCGTCGCCCAAACCATGGCAAAAATACCGAACATTCAAGTGTTCGTGAATCTTCATACCTACGACCTGATGGATCCTGAGATCTTCCAGGAGTCCTCACCGCTGTCTCAATTTAGTTCTCGTGTCGTGCTCGAGATTACAGAACGAGCAGCTCTCGATCGGGTCGAAGATGTGCGCTCCAGAGTGGCACGTCTCCGTGAACTCGGTTATCGAATCGCAGTAGATGACTTGGGCGCGGGTATGCCGGTCTCACTAGTTTTGCTCAACTTGATCCAGATATCGTCAGTGACTAAGATGAATAAACGTGAAAATCGCCAACCTGTCGAAGTGGATCTGGCCTTGGGGAGAACGTTCTGCCGCGTGAACCCACCCTCGCCACTCCTTCAGAATTCTCCCCCAGCAGAATCTTCCCCGAACTGCTCCCGCTGTCCTACCTGACGACGCACCTCCGCGCACTCGCGCCGAAATTCGAACGCGACCCAAGCCCGATGCAGCGCTCCCTCAAAACGAAAAGCGCAGCTGCCCAAGCGGAGCCCACTGGGTGGAGGGCGGAGCCCGAGGTGCAAGCCCGTGAGCCGAGAGCACGCGGTTGATGTCGCGCCGGTCGGTGCAGACTTCGAGCCACCTCATGCGCCCGCCGCAGCCGGGGCACTCGGTGACGTCGACGAGAAACACCTTCTTGAGCAGCCAGGCCCAGGGGTTTCTTTTCGGTTGGAGAGGCTCGTTGCCAAGAAGGCCTGTTTGCTCGGCGTCACGCAGCTCTGCGGCTGAATGCTCGGCGAGTTTCCGAGCGTCCTTCTTCGGGACGACCTCGGAGCGGAGCTTGGCATGGGGCGCGAAGAGCCCGTGAAAGCGAATCATATTGAATCTCGGTGGAGGAATCATGGCGCACAGACGCGCGATGAGGTCGAGGGGCTGGAGCACGATGGCGCTCGTGCCGTCGCGCCAGACGCGTTTCATTTCGTAGCACAGAGCTTCAATTCATCTCTTGGTTCCCTTTATTTCTCTGAAGCGAACGAATCAGCGGCGAAGGTGAGCTTTTTCGACGGTTGATCATG
>CBFGUR010000098.1:0-8418 GCA_965652275.1 uncultured Polyangiaceae bacterium
AGAGCCGGATGTGCGGCCCACAAGTCCGGTTCTGTGAGAGGGGTCCCCGGGAAACTGGGGGCCTCTACTCGGCGGCTGACCACAGAGTCCTCCGTCCGGAGCAATCACCATTAGGGGATTTGGAGATGGAGGGGATTTGAGATGAATCGAGTGGAGTCGAAGTGGCGGGCGGGAAGTCGCACCACGCACTCACTCGGAGTTCGCCCTACGTCTATCTCGCATGGGCGTGCGCGACTCTCAGATCCAATCGGGCGTTTCGTCCGCGAAGGCGTCAAGGCGCAAACTCGGGTTCTCTCGGTCCCGATACTCGGTCGAACGGTTCGCTTCGAAACCAAGGCGTTCGTAGAAGGCGACGGATTCGGGGTATGCATCGACGGTCAGGAGGCGACATCCAGCGGCGACATCGGCGCGCTGTGCAGCGGAATACGCCGCGCGTACAAGTGTGAGGCCAATACTCCGTCCTCTTGCATCGACGGAGACACCCAAACGGGCAATCTTGATTGCTGGGACAATGGGGTGGTCATCCGAAGCCAGTCCGAGCTTCTTCCGTTCGCGTGTAAGGAGTCGGACCGCGTCATTGAGGAGGGTCATGTAGCCCAGCACGGCGCCGGTTTGATGGTCGCGGGCAAGGTAGGTACGAGCGACATGTTGCTTCTGAAGGCGCCAGGCGTCGTTTCGCAGAAAATCATCGAGGTCGTCGTCACCGCACGAGAACTCGTTCAGCCTCGAGACCGCGCCCTCACCGAGCAGGGCGATGATGAAATCAGGCATTGCCGGATGGGGGTTCCCACTCGGGGCCGCGCACGAACTCTTGCCAAAACTCGTTTGCCTTCTTCAGGCGACGAGCAGCTTCCTCTTCGGAGCAGTGGGACTGCAGCTGTCGAAGCAGGCGCTCGGCTTCTTCGCCTTCCAAAGGCGGCGTCGGTTCGATGGGCTTGGCCACGCCCGAACTATGACGCCTCTTCATCAATGGAGCAAGGCGAGCGCCCCCGTCGAACACGCGCAAGGGCGCGCGTGCAGGCGCACCAACGTCTGCGCACCTTCTCCCGACGAGCGGTGCATCGCACCGCGCACGGCAGCACTGTCGCCAAACCAAACCCCCACGACGACCTCCCCCAGCAAGCCTCATTGTACGACCGTGGCAGCCCGTCCCCCCGTCCGCGCGACGTAGGCGAAGCCGCAGGAGCCGTGACAAGGGGGGACATCCGTCTTCCGCAGGAGCAAGGCTCCGAGGACGGACGGAAAGGGGGGCTGACCGCAGACGTTGACGGGGCGGGGCGGAGAGTTGGTCGTTCTGCGGCCCTCGCAGCGCTCGCGACCGCGATTGTTGGAAAGGGGGCGGCCCCCTGGTTGTTCTTTGGAGCCGCGGTGGCGGCGGGTTTCAGCTGGATATTGGACTGAGTCTTGGGATCCGGCATGCGGTCGAGGCGCAAGATCTATTCAGCCGTAGCCTTGGTGCTTGTCGCATTGGGCGTGCACGAGTGTATGCACTGGTTCCGGGTCGATAGTTGCCTCGACCGGGGAAGCCGTTGGGACCACCAGCTTGGGGAGTGTGACGCCAACAACTGAGAGAACGCTTTCGCGAAGCTGCGTGGCAATCGTCCTGCCCCATGGTATGGTCTTCACGTCGTCTGGCGCGCGTGGTGCCGCTCGTGCGGATCGTGGGCAGGTGTCACGTTTTGCACGCTGCGTGCAAAACGTGACCTGGATTCAGGTGTGTGTCAGTGTGGCTGAGCCAGCTGAAATCAGCTGGTTTGCTGGTTCGCACGGTGGGGGTTCGTCCCCCCGTCCGCGCGACGGAGGCGCCGGATAAGGGGGGACATCCGTCTTCCGCAGCGCTTCGCTCGAAGGGTGGTTTCGTAGAGGCGTGAAGTTGGCGCGCGAGGACAGACGGAAAGGGGGGCTGACCATCGAGGCATTCGGAGGTCAGTCGACGACCAGGCCGATGAGGCTTCCGGCGGCGTAGGCGAAGTCTTCTTCTTCGGCCGTCCACTTGCGTGCGGGGCCCGTGTGTTCCTGGCAGAGCACGCCGAAGATGCGGCCCTTGCTCCAGATGGGGACGTCGAGCATCGAGTTGATGCCGAGGGGCTTGAGGTACGGTTCGGAGAATTCGGCCGTGTGTGGATCGGTGTGGGCATCGTTGGCAGCGATCGTGCGCTCGGTTCGAATCGCTTTGAAGTAGGTGGGGAAGTTGTCGGCGGAGAGCTGCACGCCCGAGGTGTGGGCGCCTTCCTTGGTGCTGAAGAGATCGATGCAATCGATGGCCGTTCGATCGGAGTTGAGGGTCCACACGCTCGATCGTTCGATGGCCAGAGCACTCGTGAGAAGCTCGGTGATCATCTTTGCCGCCTCCTCGGAGGTGGGGCGCTCCTTCAGGATGCGCTTCTTGACGTCCTTGAGCTTCACCATCAAATCGCGTTTTGGTGAGGCGGCGTCGTCGTCGTGTCCTGAAGCTTGTGCTTTGAGCTGCGCGATGGCGTCTTCGAACTCTTGTACCAGAAGAGGTGAGTCGTCCATCACTTCAGCCTGAGTCGATGGGATTTTGGTGAGGCGGGCGAGCTCCACCTTCCCGCGGTAGCCGGCGATGGAGAATGCTTGGTCGTAGTAGGATGATAGTTTCTGTCCCATGTTTTCCCTTTCCTCGTTGGTTGACTTCGCTTTCGAGAAACGACGAAGATGGTCATCGACTTAAGGGCGTACGTCCGTTCCTGACTCAAAAAGGTGGCCTTTCGTGGCTCAAATTGGGGGTGCTTAAGCATCCTGCCGGGTGGGTCGTAGTTGGACACATGGGCTCAGAAATCCCGCCATTCGAGTCCTATCTCGTGCACGAGCCTTCGGATGCGATCTGGCTCGGTGGGCGGGTGAAAAGCTACGCGCGCCTCATCGGGTTCGACGCGAAGAGCGAGGGAGCATTGGCAATCGTCGTGAGTGAACTCGTTTCCAATGCGATGAAGTTCGCCAAGACGGCGACCGTGACGGTGAGCAGGCTCGAGTTGCCAGAAGGGATCGAAGTGCGGATCGTCGATGATGGTCCCGGCTTCGATGATAGAGAGCGAGCCATCTTGGATGGATATTCCGAGGGGGCGATGCGTGACGTGGACAACAGAAGTCCGCGCGGGCTCGGACTCGGTTTGGGGGCTGTGACGCGGCTCATGAACGAGGTGGAGCTGACCAATCGTTCGCCGCGCGGTGCCTGTGTGGTGGCGCGCCTCTGGCTTTCGCAAGAGGCTTCGCAATCTCGAATCGGACAAGTGTTGCGCGACGGCGGTTAAGGCTTCGGCCCCACTGACCGTCTTGAGACGATAGGGACGGCGCACCAAGTCGCGCGGGCCCGGATGAGATTGAGTGCGCTCCGTCCATCGAGACGAGTGAGCGCCACGTGGCATCGAGGAGGCAGCCCAATGAACCAGTTGAAGCAAGAAGAGTGTCAGGAAATCCAAGCTCGGTACGTGCGTCGCGGTAAGGGGATCCAGTTCATTCAGCTCCTCACGCGGACTTTCGTTTCCCTTTCGCTTTACGATCGTGAAGCGCTCTGTGACACGCTCGGCGCGATGATTGCGTCGAACTTGAACGTGGACGATTGTTACGTCCTCCTCGCTGATGACGAGCTGGGAACGTTCAGCGTGACGGGGCAACTCGGGGACGTTTCCGAGGAAGCGCTGTGTTCGCCCGGGGCGCTGTCCGTTTGGGACGACGTGTCTCGAGCGCTCGTACCGCGAGCGTACAGCGGAGAAGAGCTCAGGAAAGTGTGGCCGGACGCGCCCGAGTGTCTCGGACGTGGGCTGGCTGTCGTACCGATGGATGTCCGCGAGACCGTGATTGGTCTCTTGGTCGTGGCCAATCCAAAGTACGCGGAGAGTTTCACGGAGGAAGACCTCGAGGTCCTTTCATCCGTTGCGGGGATTGGGGCGATGGCTTTGGCCAATGGCACGGCGATGGCGGCCCAACGGGAGTTGATTCGCGACGTCGAGCGCAAAGCTCTCGAAGCGGAACAACAGGCGGCAGCCAAGCAACAGGCGCTGGCCGATTTGGATCAGAAGCTCGAGATCATCGAGCGGCAGCGCTCCGCGATTCAGGAGCTCAGCACGCCGGTCCTTCAGCTTTGGGACAACGTGCTCGCGATGCCCGTCATCGGTGTCGTCGATACGCGCCGCAGCGCCGACATCATGGAACGGCTGCTCTCCGAGATTACGGCGAATCAATCAAGGTACGTCATCTTGGACATCACCGGCGTCGAGGTCGTCGACACGAAGACGGCCGATCACTTCGTGAAGGTCATCAAGGCGGCCGAGCTGCTCGGTACCAACTGCATCCTCACGGGGATCCGTCCGGCCGTGGCCCAGACGCTCGTCGAGATTGGGGTCGATCTTTCGTCGATTACCACCCTGCGCAACCTCAAGGAGGGTCTGAAGGAGTGTCTGCGACGTGGTCGATTGAAGCGAGAGTCGAGCGGAGATCGCTCCAAGGTCCCCGTTGTCGAGGCATGAACCATGGCTGGCGTAAACCGAATCCCCATCATCAAGCTCTACGGGAATCTCATTGCGTCCATTCAGGTCGCCCTGAGTGACCAGCTCGTCCAGCAGCTTCAAACGGATGTGACGGATGCCATCGAGAGGACCTCTGCGACCGGGCTCGTCATCGACATCTCCGGAATCGACTTGATGGACAGTTACATCTCGCGAGCCATTCGCGACACGAGCCTGATGGCTCGACTCATGGGGGTCGAAACGGTCCTGTGTGGGCTCGAACCGATGATCGCGATGACGTTGGTGGAGATGGGTCTCGACATGAAGGGCGTGAAGTCTGCGCTCAACCTCGAGGAAGCCATCGAGCTTCTCGCGGAGGCGCGGCGCGACAAGGGCGAGCGCGACGGACAAAGCCGCGTGGATACGACCGACGACGAACTGGAGCTTTTGGCCGGGTGACACCGCTCAGCACCAGGATCCAGGGCGTTTTGCGCGAGTATCTGAGCGACATCATGGCGCGCTCGATTCTCTCGCTGAGCCTGACCAAGTCGAAGGTCGACTTGAAGAATCGCAAGCCCAAAGATGGCGAGCGACTTCTGTTCGAGCTCTCGAGTGGTGTGAAAACGTACGTGATCGACCCCGAGCAGCAGAGGGAATGCATTCGAAAGCTCGCCGAAGCGTTGGGGACGAGTGCGGAGCGGCCAGCTGCGGCACCTTCGTCGCCGGCCGACTCTTTACCGGAATCCGAGCCCGAGAGCGGTCACACTTTTCGAATCGCCGTGCTGCGGGAGGCCGACATCGTGGAGGCTCGGGGAGTGGGTCGCGAAGTGGCGCGCGACCTCGGGTTTTCGCCTTCGATGCAGATCAAGCTCGCGACGGCCATCTCCGAGTTGGCGCGCAACATCGTGCAGTACGCGGGAACGGGCACGATCCGGATCCGGCAGATCAAAGCCGGGCGCGTGGGGCTCGAAGTGGTCGCGAAGGACGACGGCCCGGGGATCCGCAACGTCGATTTGGTGATGAGTGACAGTTACCGCTCGAAGACCGGAATGGGAGTCGGCCTCAAGGGGACGAAGAAGATGATGGACGAGTTTTCGCTCGAATCGGAAGTGGGCCGCGGGACGCGCATCCTGCTCAGGAAGTATGTCGCCTGAAGGTATTTCCCTCTCCGCCGTGACGCGGCCCTACCCTGGTGAGACGGCTTGTGGCGACGTGCACGTCGTCGCGCACGGGACGGAGGGCACCATTATCGCTCTTTCCGATGGACTCGGACACGGACCGAGCGCCGCGCTGGCGTCTCGAGCTTTCTGTGATTTCGTCAAGGAGCGACCCGACGAACCTCTGGACCATTTGATGGAGTGTGCTTCCAGTGTACTTCGCCCCACGCGCGGCGCGGCGGCCGCGCTCGTGCGCATTTCTCGCGCAGGAGGAGTGCTCAGCTTTTGTGGAGTGGGCAACGTCGAACTTCAGGCGGCGAGTCGTGAAGCGATTCGTCCCGTGAGTCTTCCCGGGATCGTGGGACAGCGCATCCGCAAGACGAAGACATTCGAGTACCCGATCCACGCGGGAGATTTCTTTGCGCTTTATTCGGATGGGATCTCTTCGCGCGTCGAGCTCGGCAAGTACCGACATCTGACGACCGATGAGGCGGCTCGAAAGATCGTCGAAGAATACGGAAAGAATACCGACGACGTGAGCGTTGTCGTGTTTCGGACTTGAGTCCCGCGGTGTGGCGAAAGGCGCGCGCCCCTGAATGAGGCGAGCGTCCCTCCATCCGGGCGAGCACGGCGTCCGCCGCGCGCAGCCCGGATCAGGGGGGACAGCCGCCCCCCGCAGCGCGTCGAATCAGAGTGCGTGATCCGGGTGCACGTGGGGAGGCGTCTTTAGATCGATGTGCCGCGCGAGGACGGGCGGGAGGGGGGCCTCCTCAAAGCTCCGAGCAATACATCACGAATTCCCAGGAGCTTCCGCCGTCGGGATCTTGGGACTGACAGTTGGGGAAGTGGTTGGAGACGCACTCGAAGAGGGCGGGCTCCCCGACCATTTCGGCGGTGCAGGCGGACTGCACCTTGGGGCAGGTGAACACCACGATGTCGCCGGTCATTTGGACGTCGTCGATGTCGGGATAGTCCGCGCAGGTTACGCCCGAGTCGCCGCCCATTCCCATATCACCGCCGGAACCGACGTCGCCACCCGCTCCGGTGTCGCCGCCGCTCGCGTCACCGCCGGAACCGACGTCGCCACCCGCTCCGGTGTCGCCGCCGCTTGCGTCACCTCCGGACCCCATTCCGCCGGTTGCGTCACCGCCGGAACCCATTCCGCCGGTTGCGTCACCGCCGGTTCCCATTCCGCCGGTTCCCATTCCGCCGGAACCGAGGTCACCACCCGTTCCCAGTCCGCCTGTCCCCAGATCACCGCCGGTTCCCATTCCGCCGGTTCCTAGGCCGCCGGAACCAAGGCCACCGGAACCGAGTCCGCCGGAACCAATAGTCACGCCGCCGGAACCAAGTCCGCCGCTACCGATGGTCACGCCGCCGGTTCCTGCGCCGCCAGAGGCGACACTCGAGTTGCCACCACCACCTCCGTCGGTCGTGTCGTCACCGCCGGAGCAAGCGATCGAACTTACGAGTAAGAGGCCAGATGAAAAAGAAAAGAGTTTGCGATTGTGCCGTACCATGAAGCGAATGCTCGGGGAGGGCGATCGGCACGACAAGCGGGGGGCTCGAGCCGCGATGAGAAAGCGGTTTCACCCACCCGTGGGTGTCATGATAGGCACTCGTCGTCGGACTGGTTGCAGTAGTGGTGGATTTGAAACGAGGCCGCGTCGGCGTCGCTTTCGAGCTCGTCGAGGTTGCCGTCGGCGTTGACCTGGGGCGGCGCAACGCGCGTCGGCAGCCATCGAAAAGAGAGTCGCCCGCCGGAGCCGTGGGCGACGACTCCCACGGCTCCTCGGTGACTCCGTATCAGGGCGAATAGGCGTTGATGCAATCGCCGAGCGCGTCGCTCTCCTCGTCGCAGCCGCTCACGGTTTCTCCGCACTCCGCCGGCGTCTGCTCCCCGGCGCACTCGAAGAGCGCGACAGCTTCGTCCTCGCAGCCGGTCGTGATAGCTGCAGCTTCCAGAGCGCCGCATTCCGAGTCGCAGTCTTCATCGGGCTCCGCGTCGTCGGGACACATCTCGAGGCGAGCTTCGCAGAGCTCTACACACTGAGTCAGGGGCTCGGCGGGCGTGGGGGGGTCGGACGGATCGTAGGCGTCGAGGCAAGCCTCCAGCGCGGCGAGGTCAGCGTCACAAGCGTCGAGGTCCTCCCCGCACTCCGGAGCCGGTTCGCCGTCTGCGCACTCGAAAAGGGCGGCGGTCTGGTTCTCACAGCCTGCGACCTCGCTGACGGAGACGATCTCGTCGCAAGTGGAGTCACAGGTTTCGCCCTCGACCACATCTTCGGGGCATGCCTCCTCGTGTGCTTCGCAGACGGCAATGCAGGTCGAAAGAGTATCCGTTGGAGCCCCGATTTCATCGCCGTCGCCGTCGCCGGTTTCCGAGTTCGAATCGCCGTCGTCGCCGTCGTCTTCGTCACAGCCAAAGGTAAAGATCGCCAAGGCTGCGGTGAGAATCATCCAGTTGATATGCATGGTCAGTAGGTCCTCGAACAGGTGGACTTCCCGGACTTCGGGGACACTCGGCGCAGCGTCACCAACGACCCGCACTAAGTATTATTTCAAAGTTCTTGATTGAAGGTACGGGAAGATTTGCGCTCAGGATATCGCGGAGGATGGCAGTTAAACAACTGAAACGGTGAGGGAATGCGAGTGAGCATCGAGCACCTAAAGGGGGACTGCATCCCGGCGGGGTATTGACTATTGACTAGATTGCATCTCCAGCTGAGGCGAAGGTCGGCTCGCCTCGCCTCGCCTCGCCTCGCCTCGCCTCGCCTCGCCTCGCCTCGCCTCGC
>CBFGUR010000099.1:0-8256 GCA_965652275.1 uncultured Polyangiaceae bacterium
GAAATGCACGAAACCCCTCCCTGGCCTCTGCCCTCTTCGCCGTTTGAAGTGGGGCCGGCGCTTTTCGCCGGGGAGCCAGAAGGGGTCGGGGTACCAAGATTGCCGCCGGTCTCGCCGCACGGGACGAAGCAGGTCTGCTTCGTCTTCAGGTAACCCGATCCTCTATGTCGGGATGTTCATGCTTTCGTGATTGGGAACTCTTTTGATTTGCCTCTCTGCCCCCGCCGTCCAAGCCGGGCCCCGTTCGAAGAACGGGCTGAAGGAGTGGAGCGACGAGAGGAGCGGAGCGACTGGAAGGAGGCGGGGTGGGGGCCCCAGCGAATTCACTTCGCTGGGGGAGGGGTCTGCCTCAGACCCCTCTTAGGAGATTGAGTGGAGGGGTCTGCCTCAGACCCCTCGGAGAAACAGGGGCGTGCTCTGTAGCGCTCCAGCGAGCGATCTCCAAGGAATCGGGACGTAAAAATCGAGCAAATTTCGGCTGCCGCAACAGACGTTCAGGGGCCGTGCCTCCGCTCTTTCTGTTTATACTGCAATATTCTCTGTACAGGTTGCGCACTATCGATTCGCGGCCGCTGCCCTGAGCGCTTGCGAGCCCCTTCGAAAAGACGCCACCACAGAAGGACTTTCCCTGGGGTGCGCGAAAACAACGAGAATCTTCGAAATCGAACTGGAGCTCCCTCTACGCCCAACCGAAGGCGGTGCCTATCAGCACCCCCGAGCCAACCACAGCAGCCCGACCGACAGGGACGCCGCGAACCAGACCACCCTTGCCAAAAGAGCGGCTTGCTCGGCCACCTCGAACGGCTGCACCGCCTCGTGCCAGCCTTTCGCCAACTTTTTCAGGACGTCGAGAGCCTCATTGGCTCGACGTTGATGGCTTCTCAATCCCAGGTGAAAACCGCCCGCGCCGGACAGAATCGCAAAGGACGCGGCCACGGCCATCGGGATCGATTCGAGATGGCGCAGGGCTGTCTCGCTCGTGAGTAGCCACATCGTCAGAAGCACGATGGCGCCAACCACGCCGAGCGTCTTACGCACCGCCTCGCCGCCCATCCGCAGAAGATGAGCGGCCAACGTCTTGGCTATCTCGCTTTCGTCTTTCGAAGTGCGCGACGAGTCCTTCGATGTGCTGCTTTCCATCCGCACCTCTCCCAGGCGGCCACGGTCGAACTCAATCATTGATCAGTCCCGCGTGACAGTCATTTTGCCAAAGCGACGAGGTCGCGGGAGCCGCTGAAGAACGCCGCCGGGGTTCCCCACCAACCCTTCACGTCTCGTCCGCAAACGATCGGCCGCGTCTCAGCGCGCTCATTCCAAAGAAAAGCCGCGCTATTGGCTCGCTTCGCCACCCGAGCCGCCCATGCCGCCCATTGTTCTCTCAGCGCCCTCCCAACCGGCGCGCCCCAATCGTCAAACTTGCCCCGCCCTCACCCGGCTGAACGGCTCCGCGCGCTGGGGTGCCCCTCAAGAAAACACCAACAAGCGCCTCTGCTTCGGCACCACAAGACTAGAAAGCACAAAACAAACGCGCGCGAGCCAGGCTCTCGCCCAGCTCGCCTCGCCTTTCTTGCTCCCCCCACCATCTCCCCCAGCCGGGCCCCGTTTCGAAGAACGGGCACGAGCGACGGAGCGACGAGAGGAGCGGAGAAGTGAAGTGGAGGCAGGGAGGGGGCCCCCAGGAATTCACTTCCTGGGGGAAGGGGTCTGCCTCAGCCCCCTCGAACTAAAGACTGATTGAGGAAGGCGCCGAAAGCGCCGCCCGAAATCACCAACGATAGTGAGCGAACGCTTTGTTCGCGTCGGCCATCTTGTGCGTGTCGTCGCGCTTCTTCACCGCGGCGCCGCGGAGCTGCGAAGCATCGACGATCTCCGCCGCCAAACGCTCGCGCATGGTCTTCTCACCACGAGCGCGCGAGTACTGGACGAGCCAGCGCATACCGAGTGCCACACGACGCTCGGGGCGAACTTCGACCGGCACCTGGTAGTTGGCACCACCGACGCGACGGCTCTTCACTTCGAGCTTCGGCTTGACGTTGTCGAGCGCCTTGCGGAAGACCTCGAGAGGCTCCTCCTTGAAGCGATCGGAGATGATGTCGAAGGCGCCGTAGAGGATGCCCTCTGCGGTGCTCTTCTTGCCGCCGACCATCAACGAATTGATGAACTTGGCGACCAATTTGTCCCGGTACTTGGGATCGGGAGTGATTTTACGCTTGGGTACTTCGCGCCTACGAGACATTGTTCTGTAGTCCTTTCTTTCGCAAAAACGCGGTTCAGCTCTTCGGGCGCTTCACGCCGTACTTGCTTCGCTTGCGGTTACGGTTCGCCTTGTTCGTGCTGCTGGGGCCTGCTGCGCCAGAAGCGTCCAAGGTTCCACGGACTACGTGGTAGCGAACACCGGGAAGATCCTTCACACGACCACCACGGATGAGCACGACGCTGTGCTCCTGGAGGTTGTGACCTTCACCGGGGATGTAGCTGATGACTTCCATGCTGTTGGTGAGACGAACACGACACACCTTACGAAGCGCGGAGTTCGGCTTCTTGGGAGTCGTCGTGTAAACGCGCACACACACGCCGCGCTTTTGCGGGCATGACTTGAGCGCAGGGCTGTCGGTGCGAGCCTTTTGGAGCTTGCGGCCGTTGCGGATGAGTTGTTGGATTGTCGGCATTATTCTTGTGTGCTGCGGATGGGCCGCGTCACTCCTAGGTCGCTCACCTACGAGAAGGTCGGCTGTATTCGTCGACGTCCCGGAGGGAGTCAGGAAGAATCGCGCAGGAAATCTGCGCACCCCGGAATTGGGGAGACGGGAGGCTAGTGACGGGCGACCCCCTGTCAAGGAACGGAGGAGATCATTTTCCAGCTGATTTTCGCACGAGTGGGAGGACGCTCTTCCACCTGAGCGGAGGTTCAGGGCGCCGGCTTGGGGGCCAGCGGCGGCTGAAACCGAGCGTCCCGCTCCCGCATCCGAGCCACCACACCCTCGAGCTCCGACGACTTCGGTCCGAGCGGATGGATCTGAAGACCGCGGCGGGCCGCAACAGTCTGTAATAATTTCAAACGGTTAGATTCCCCGACCCCGAGGAGTAGCTCGCGGGCTCCACGGCTGTGAAGAGCGCTCAGGGTCGTGTGTGTGAGGACTTTTTCGTCCAGGCCGGGCAAGAACGCGTAGGCGAAGAAGCCGGGTTCCTTGAGCATCAGACGCCAACCAGCGTCGGAACGCTCCGGGCTGGTGAACAGGTGAACCGGCGGCTTGCCCACGTGGCGCGGGTAGGTGGCCTTGAGATAGGTGACCGCCTGGCGCAGGCGGGACTCGAGCTTCTCGGCGGGCGCATCGGTGCAGAGCACGTGGCCGGAGCTCTCCCAGCCTTTGCGAACCGTAGCGCAGAGAGAAGGGTCTTGGGCCGCGACCAGGGCGATGGGGCGGGCGCTCGTGGCGCCCTTTTGGGGGAATACTTGCACCCCGAGATCCCTGGGAGCGTCCTTCACCACCAGCGGAGGGGGCGGTTTGGACAGGTCGACGGGTTGAATCGTCTTTTTGGACTCTTCTTTGCCATCACACGAACAGCCCAGCAGACCCACGCCGCCGAGCAGCAGACCGCAGATGAAAAATATAGCCCTCATGAATTTCAGTCTCCCGAGTTTTCGCGATTCGGAAAGCGGGAGCAAGCCCCCGACACCCCGTCTGAACGGATGAACGATTCGCACAATGTAGTCCCCTCACACACAGCTCACCGCATCGTCTCACCCATCGGAAGCTTCCGCCGGTTCAAACAGAACTCTCGTCCAAATGACACGTCCGCTCTAAGATGGGAATTCACCCTCGGTAGCCTCGCCCCCGAAATGTCTACAATTCTTGTGACAGTAGGAGGCGTCTGCAACACTCAAATCAGTTGAACACAGCAATGCAAACGCACGCTCCGATCGATCCGCCCGAGGTCCGGGCAGGACTCGTGCTCGGGCGCTACGAGCTCCTGGTGCCCATCGCCGCAGGCGGCATGGCACAGGTATGGGCTGCGCGTTTGAAGGGCGCGAGGCAATTTCAGAAGATCGTCGCCGTCAAGACGATGCTGCCGAAGCTGAGTGAGGATGCTCAGTTCGAACAGATGTTTTTGGACGAGGCTTCCCTCGCCTCGCAAATCAAACACCCGAACGCCGTCGAGATCATGGATCTCGGCGAACAAGAGGGCGTTCTCTTCTTGGTGATGGAATGGATTGAGGGGGTGCCTCTCAATCATCTCATGAAAGCTGCCAAGGGTCGCGGCGGCATCCCGACGGCCATCGCGGCGCGCATCGCGATGCAAGCGTGTGCCGGACTGCACGCTGCCCACGAGTTGAAAGACGACAAGGGGAAGTCCGTCGGCCTCGTTCACCGCGACGTGTCACCTCAAAACCTTCTCGTCACGTTCGACGGTGTGACCAAGGTCGTCGACTTCGGCGTCGCCAAAGCGACGGCCCTCGGGGGTGGAGCGACCCAAGCAGGCCAAGTCAAAGGCAAAGTCAGCTACATGGCACCGGAGCAGGTGAACGGCGAGGGTCTGGATCGCCGCGCCGACGTGTTCGCCCTCGGTATCGTTCTTTATGCCCTGACGACGGGCAAGCATCCCTTCCGCCGCGAGTCCGAGGCGGCGACGATGTACAACATCTGTTCGCCGGATCCGGTCGTCCCGCCCAGCGCCGTGGTGGACGGTTACGCGCCGGAACTCGAGCCGATCGTTCTCAAGGCTCTCGCCAAGAATCGCGACGAGCGGTACCCGAGTTGCGACGCCTTCTTTCGGGCACTCGGGCAACTCCCGGCACATCTGCGTGTCGGGTCCGACGCGGACGTGGGGCGCTTCGTTCAGGAGCTCTTGGGCGACCGCCGCGCGGAGCAAAAGCGCCGCCTCGACGAAGCGCTCGCGCGCGCCGATGCCAACCCGAACGGGAACTGGCCAAGTGGACCAGGCACTGGCCGCATTCAGATGAGCACCATCAGCGGCACCGGAACTCAGGAGCTTTCCGGGTTGGCCAGCGGGGTGCACAAGCAGACCCTCAGGAACCGGCTCTTTGGAGCGGCGGGCCTGGTTGGCCTGGCCATTTCCGGGGGCGCCCTTGCTGTGATGGTGCTCGACCGCAACGAGCCTCCCCAGCCGGAAATCCGCATCATCGAAGCGCCCGAGGCGCCGGCGGAACGCTCGAGCAGCGATCGTCCTGCCGTCGAGAAAGGCGACACCGACAAGGAACTCGCGGCCATCGAGCTCGACGCCCTGCCGGAAGAAGGCGAGTCGGAAAGCGGTGCAAAGAAGGACGGCGCGGCCGGCAAGGGTGATTCTGCGAAGACGGACGCCTCCTCAGGCGCGGCGATCCCCAAGCCAACCGGTCAAGAATGGCGGCCGCCCCCACCCAAGCCGGTGGCGGCCCCTACGTCTCCGAAACCGGCGCCCAAACCAAGCAGCAACTGGAAGATGGACGCGGGGTTTTAGATCAGAACGAGCCGACGAGAGAGAGCCCAGCGTCGCTGCCCACGGCGGTCGGGCGAACCTGGAGGTGAGCCGCCTCCGGCGCCGTTTCCTTACCGCCGCTCCCGATGACGAGCATGGCAACGCCAGCGCCGATACCGACGACGCCAACACCGATGCCGACCCAGCCGCCAGCCTCGAAGCCGCTCGCCTGGCGGCCCAGCTTGTCGATTTCGTTGCGATCGCTGCTCGGTGCCGAGCAGGCGGTCACCTCGCCTCCGCATAGGTCCTTTTGTTTGCCGAACTTGCTCATCGCGACGCCGAGCAGACTCCCGCCGATGATGAGGCCACCCACGCCGATGCCTCCGGCGACATAGGGCCAAGGACCGAAATCAGGAGGACCCTCGGGCTCGGCCGCCGGGCCCTGGACCTCCGCTGGGGCGCCCTTCGCCTGCTTGGTGAGCTCGACGGACACCACCTCGACGGCTCCCTCCGAAACGGTCACCGTCTTCTGGTAATCTTCGAAGCCTGGTGCCGATGCGGTCACCGTGTGCGGGCCCGGGTCGACGGGCGTCTCCGACCCGATGGAGCTTTCGCCAAGCTGAACTCCATCGAGTTTGATGCGCGCCGCTTCGCTCCCCTCCGCGCGCTCCACGACGAGCTTCGGAATACGGGCCTTGAGCTCGTCGATGGAGCCTTGGACCTCCGCGATGAAGTCCGGATGCATGCCCTCCGCTTGAGCGAGGGCCAAGTCGTATCCTCCGAGCGCGGCGACGAGTTGCCCCAGGTTCTCTTCGCAGGTCGCGATGTGGTAGCGCACCTGTGGCGTCATTTTGATCTGACCCACGTCGCGAAACAGCTTGAGCGCTTCGCCCCAATTTCCGGCATGCTCGAGTTCGAGTGCCTTCTGAAACGTGGCCCGGGCCTCCCGGAGAGTTTGCTCATCCTGCGCAGAGGCGGGAGAAGGTGACATCACGACGAGCGCCCCCATCGCGAAGCCCACAAAACGGAGCGAGGAGGAAAGCGCGATCGAGAGGAGAGTCCTTGGCATGATGGGGTTCTCGTGCGAGGTGCCTCGCACTCGATTGACTCTATCACCACATGAACAACGCTGCGAAGGAGTGAGCTGATCTGCTCACGTGAGACTCACGATGGACGACAATGTAGGTGCAAAGCGGATCGCTCGGGCGCGCTCTCGACTCCCGATCGTGGTGATGGGGCCGGCCGGCTCGGGGAAGACGACTCTCGGACGAATGCTCGCCGAGCTGCTCGAGGTAAGATTCATCGACGCGGACGATCACCATTCGGCCGAAAACGTGGCAAAAATGCGCGCAGGAGTGGGCCTTTCGGACGCCGATCGAGCGCCCTGGCTGGCTCACTTGCGCACGCTCCTCGAAGGAGGCGAACCGGTGGTGCTCGCCTGCTCCGCATTGAAGCGGAGTTATCGAACCGTCCTCGACCCTCGGGGAACTGAGGTCACGTTTGTCTTCGTGGACGTGCCCACCGAGGAACTCGAAGCACGACTCATCGGGCGCGCCGGGCACTACGCGGGAGCCAGCCTGCTCACGAGTCAGCTCGCGACCCTCGAGCGACCGGACGGCGAACCCAACGCACGGACCATCGACGGCTCGGGAACTCTCGAGCAAGTGATTTCTCGAGCGGTATCCGCTTTGAGCGAGATGCCCGCCTAGCCGCTGGCGCCTGTCGTGAGAAAAAGACGCACCAAAAGACCGAACCTCACGAACTCACACGGGCCGCGCAAGCGGGCGATTCAGGGAAGCAACGGGGCGCGAATCCCGTACACTGAGGGGTCGCCCGTATCCATGAAGTCCCGCCGCTGCCTCTCCGTTTCCCTAGTGCTGCGACCAGAAACCGCTCGGTTGTATACGGTAGCATTGGCACTTGTCTTTCTGAGTGCGACCACGGGGTGCGGAGGTGCGGCGCCGAAACAGCCCCCAGGCACCCCGCCCTCGCCCACGTCTATCACGAAAGAGGAGCCCGGCGGAGACGCCCACGATCCACACTTGGCCGCCCTGGAGCGCCAGCTCGAGTCGCACTTCGGCTGGCGCACCGACAAGGACAACCAGGCGCGATTCCCCCTCCCCGATCGCCGCAACTGGACTCGCATTCGACTCATGTTGGTCGAGCATTTCGTCGCTTTCAAATACGGCGAAGACCCCCATGCGATCACGGCGGGTTTCCTCGTCGAGCTTCCGGAGGGAGCGCCCGCGACGAGCGCCGCCTGCATCCAGCAGTTCGAGCTCCAGTCGATGCCCGTGGTTGCGGAGTTCGGCGGCAAGGTGCTCGACGTCGAGTCGAAAATGAAGCAATGGAATGAACGTCCACTGGTCGTACGGAGGGGGACGGGACATGTCCGCTTCATGGGCAGGAAGTACGACGCAGCGCTCACTTGGACCGGGTTCCCGGCTTACGAAGGGTCGTGTCTCATCTACGCAGTCGCGATTCCATGGGACGGACATCAGGCTCTGGCGGAACGAATGCGCGATCGCTGGGCCAACGGATTCAGGAAATTCGTCCCGTACACCGTCGAGCCCCCTTTCCGGCACTGATTCCCCTCGCCGTGGCGCCCGCTCCAAAGAGTTCGCCCATTTCACGGGGTGAAGGGCGAATCTTCTCCGCTCCTTCGCCCACCTCTGCTTCGTTCCATCCTTCCACTCAGGTCCTCGCACCTTTCAGGTGCTGCGGCCGCCACAGAACATTCCCCGGCGGCGGACGATTCGAAGGCATCTCACGTCCCAACGTTCATTCCCCTCGCCGTGGCGCCCGCTCCAAAGAGTTCGCCCATTTCACGGGGTGAAG
>CBFGUR010000100.1:0-8079 GCA_965652275.1 uncultured Polyangiaceae bacterium
CTAGAGCAACGCGAAGATACAAGGAGCGACGGCTTCGCCGGCGCGACGAGGGGGGCCTCTGCAGGCCTCTGCTCCCCTAAAAACTACAGATCATCATGGAACAACGGCTCTCGATTCCGCACGTAGCGGTAGACGAGCTTGCGCGCTTCATCGGTGAGGTTCTTGAAGGCGCAGCCGTAGCCGGGCGGCGCGTCTCCGGCGCCGGTCTCGCGAGTCCAGCGGACCTCCGCGACCGCTTCGAACTGATACCCGCCGGGCATGTTCACCGAGATCCACAGTTTGGTTCCGATGGGCGGGATCTCGTAGGTAGCGACGAAAAGGCCACCATCATTGATGACGTCGTTGCCGCTCAGTCCCTTGTAGAAGTTGGTCGGGCTGTGGGCGCCGAGGTTCGCCTCTACGTCGAGCGCGCCGGGCGGCTTGCCGCCCTCGGGAGGCGGCGCCATCTTGGAGTTGCGACTCGATTTCGCGGGTTCGGAGCGCTTGGCTGCGCTGAGATTGGGCGAGGGGGTGCTCTCCTGGGTGGGCGCGGCGATACCGCCGCCGGCAGCAGGGCGCACGGACGCTTGGGTGGAATCGAGCGCAGCCGAACGGCCCACGCTCTCGGGCCTGGTCGGGGTGGGAAGCGTTGCGTCGAGCCCCCCGCTGGGTGCAGCAGGTGCCGGCTTCGGGGCAGCGCTCGCTTGAGGCGCCATCTGCGTCTTGTCGAGCGCGCCGTTCTGGGCAGCCGGTCGGGGTGCCGCGGATGGCTGGGCCGCGGGCTGTGCGGCCGCGGCCGGCGCCGGTGACGCCGCCGTAGCCGGCGCCTGCTTGGCCGCTTCGGCCAGGCCGTGCACCATTCCCAAAGAACCCGCCACGAACTCCATCGCCTTTTCGGACGTGGGCGTTTCGGGTTGAGCCTGGAGAGCGGCCAGGGCTGCCCGCACCGAATCGAGGGCGACTGGGCCGCTCTCGCCGAGCTTGGCTCCCGCCGAACTCTCCACCTGGTGCAGGGCACCCATCGCCTTCGCCACCGGGCCCGCAACCGTGTCGATGAGGTTGCCCGCTTCCGGGTTTTGTAGAAGAGCCAAAGCTGCTGCGAGCTTTTCTCGCGCTTCCCGCGCCTGTGCCACGATATCAGTCATCAAGGATCCTTCGAGGGCCCCCCCGGGGGCGGCTTCTTTCATTACAGCAAAGGCGACGAGCTCCGAGCAAGCGGGAGACTCCAAAAACTTGGTCCGTAGGGCTTCTGGCTGATACGGGCGAAGGGATGCAGGACCATTCTACCGGAAGCGCCGGGGGGAGCGAGGGGGCCATGGGCCTGGACTCGAGGTCGGCCGATGAGCTGGATGAGGTCCCCACCCGGGCATTTCGTCCGGCTTTGCGAGGCGATCAGCGCTTCGACCGGAGCGCGGCTCACCGAGACATCCTCGTCTTCGATGACGTTCACAAGGCGTATCGGGCGGACATGCCGGTATTGAAGGGTCTTTCGACCACCGTGGCGCGGGGGGAGTTCGTCTTTATCACGGGGCCGTCGGGTGCCGGCAAGAGCACGCTTCTGCGCATGATCTACGCGGCAGAGCGCGCGGATCAGGGACGGATATTGTTTCTGGGCCGTGATGTCTGTCGCCTTTCGCCGAGTTCGGTTCCGTATCTTCGTCGCAACATCGGAGTCGTATTCCAGGACTTCAAGTTGGTTCCGACTTGGACCGTTTTTCGGAACGTGGCGGTCGCCCTCGAAGTGCTCGGGGTCCCCGACCGAATCGTACGCCGCCGAGTCGGTGAAGCCTTGGAAAGGGTGGGTCTCTCCGGACGAGGTCAGGACTTGGCGAGCGCGCTGTCGGGTGGCGAACAACAGCGGGTCGCGATCGCGCGCGCCATCGTCCCCGAACCAGCACTACTGCTGGCGGATGAACCGACGGGGAATCTCGATCCGCTCCTGGCCGTGGACATCCTCGGCCTGTTCGAAGACATCCACGACACGGGTGTGACGGTGTTGTTCGCGACTCATGATCGGTCGCTCCTGGACGTGAGGCCGCGACGCATCGTCGTGCTCGACGAAGGACGAACGAGTGATGTGCGCGCCGGCCTGAACGACGACGACGCACTGGGACGGATGAGGGTAGCCTGATGTTGGAACGAGCTTTCCGGGCGGCAGTTTCGGAGATCCGCCTGAATCTTCTCAGTGTATTCAGTGTCGCTGTGGCTTTCGTCTGCCTCTCGGCGACTCTTCTCGTGGCCTTCAACATCGACAGCGTGCGAGCGCGCTGGGCAGAAACGGGCCGCGCGTCGGTCTATCTGACGGCGGACGCCGAACCCAAGGTCGTTCAGACCGTTCGCAAGGCGCTCCTTGCCGCCGAGGGAGTCACGAAAGTCGACTACGTCTCTTCGGAACAAGCTCGCGAAGAGGTCATGGGCGTCACCGAGGACGAAGCTCTCGCCAGCCTTCCCGATGATGCATTTCCGGCTTCGCTGGAGGTGACACTCCAAGACGAGGCCGCAGCGGCCCGCGTGCAGAAGCTGGCCAGCCAGCTCGAAGCCTTGCCGGCCGTCGAAGCGGTGGAGACCTATCAGGCGTGGGGACAGCGTCTCGATCGACTTCTGCGCGGCGGCGCCCAGGCGGCCGTGATTCTACTTCTCGTCGTTCTCGGAGCCGTCGTGAGCGTCGTGGGTTCGACGATGCGCATGGCGCTGTCTCGGCGGCGCGCCGAGGTCGAAGTGCTCAAGATGGTCGGCGCCACCGACAGCTACGTCCGCGGGCCATTCGTCATCGAGGGGGCTGCCCAGGGAGCTCTCGGCGCACTCTTCGCGGTCGGTCTCATGGGGATCTTGTTCCTCATCGTACGTGACTCCTTCGACGGAACCCTCGGAACTCTGCTGGGTGCTTCTCCACAGTTCTTACCCTTCATCGCATGTGTCGGCCTGATTGCCCTCGGCGGACTCATCGGGGCGCTGAGCGCGTACGCGAGCCTGCGCCGCCTCATCGGATCCTACGCGGTATGAAGCGCATCCTCACCACACGACACAATCTGCGGGGGCTCGTTGCGGCCTTGGCCCTGTGCGGCTGGGCCCAAGTGGGACACACCGAACCCGACGAACCCGATGGACTCGATCTCGAAGAACTCGAGTTCAAAATCGAACAATTCAAGCGCGAAGAGCACTCGCTCAAGCGGATTCTCGAGCGCGGTCAAACCCACGAAGAACGCCTCAGGCAGCGTCTCGTCGCTCGTGGTCGAGCCTACTACAGACTCACGAGGCGACCCCCGGGCACCGACTTCTTCGAGCATGCGGTCCGAGTGGAACGAGTGCGCCAAGGGCTGATGTCCGATCTTCAGAAGATTGAAGCTCTACGAAAGCAAAGGGAGGGCACGGACGAGAAACTCGAGCGCCTGCGCGAACGCCGGGCGCCCCTCGAATTCGAGCGCAAGGCGGCGGGTCGTGCGCGCGACGCACTCTTGTCACGGCGCGAGCGCGAGCGCGCCTTTCAGCTCGCGTTTTCTTCATCTGCGCGTGCGAGCCACACGGCCGTCTACACTCCGGGAACTCAGATGGACTTTCTCGGTGCGACGTTCGAATCGATGCGCGGAAAGCTTCCCTTTCCTCTGCCCGGACGAGCGGAGGTCGAAAGGGTCAAGATGGAGTACGCGGACGGGCCCGGCCTCATCTTGAAAGCGGCAATCGGAACACCTGCCCGTGCAGTTTTCGGAGGACGCGTCGCCTACGCCGACGACTACGCCGAGTACGGACGCACCGTCATTCTCGATCACGGGGACGACTATTTCACCGTCACCGCCGGGCTCGACAAGATCGACGTCAAAGTCGGAGACGAAGTGCCGCAGAGCGCACGCCTCGGACTCTCCGGCACTGCTGGTCCCATTGGAAAGATCTACTTCGAGATCCGTCAGAAGGAACAGACGCTTCCTCCTGGCGAGTGGCTAGGTATCTAAGTCGCCTCTCGGGACTTCGGTTTCGGGGGACAGGGATACGTCTGGAGGCGGGGGGGATTTGTGACCGTCGTGGGCCGGTGCTATCCACATCGAGAATGCAGTTTTCTCGATCTGGGGTGCTCATCGGTGTCCTGACTTCTGTAGCTGTCTCCCTTTCGCCGCGCGGCGCGACGGCTCAATCGTCCTTCCCGGCATCGAACGACGGACCGCGCGACGAGAACGCGCCTGCGACCGCGCCCGCCCAGCGACCGCTCACCCCGAGGCTGCGCCCAAGGCCCGCACCGACCGCCCCATCGGCACCAGCCCCAGCACCAACCCCGACGTCGCCCGATCGTTCGGCGACTCCGCCGACGACTGCGCCTCCTTCGGCCGCGCCCCGCCCCGCAGCCCCAAGCGTTGCGCCGCCAGCAGCGCCGAGTACCGACGCGCCGGCGGGACTGGATTCGGGGTTCATGCCGCCCCTTCTGCCCGCTTACAAAAATCTCGATCCGCCCCCCGGCTACGAGATGCGAACCCGCTTCAACGGGCCGCTTCTCGTCGGCGGCGGCATCGTCATGGGGATGACCTACGCGACATCCTTGATCTACGGCGCCGGTCAGAAGTTCGAAAACGGCTTGGGGGCTCTCGCCTTCCCCGTGTTCGGTCCGTGGATGGCCCTCGGGTCGCGCGACTTCACTTGCGATGTGAACACCGATGGCAGCGTGAGCGACATCGAAGACTCACAAGAAGAGGCCGAGGCTTGCATCGCCAATCAAACGGCAACGGCGGGGATCCTCGTCGGCCTCGGAGTGGGTCAGCTCGTGGGCGCCTCGCTCATGACGATCGGCCTGCTCGACCGAGAGCGGCAGTGGTTGCGGACCGACATCGCTGGGGTGGCGACCCGCTTCGATGTCATCGCGACGCCCGGCTGGACGGGGCTCGGGGCCCGCGGGGAGTTCTGAAATTCGGCAATTTCGCCGGCGCCGGGCTTCCTGGCGGCCTTTTCGCGGTCGCCCCTTGGCGGCGCCTGTACTATCCTGGACTCGATGTCGGACGGAAAACCAGCCCTCAGACTCGTGCCCGGCGCAGCCGACGAAGTGGTGGCAGGCGTGGATGCTTCCGGGGTCGTCGGTTCGGGACAGAGCGAACAGGCGCTGCTCGCTGCCGGGAAAATCAGCGTGGACGAGTACATGGACATGACGGTCGACCGCGCCCTTTCGCATCTTCGTGATCAGATGTCTCCCCAACGTTACGAGATGATGAGGCAGATTCTGCGAGCCGAGCTCGAACAGGATCCTCACCTAGACTCTCTCGTTCGTCGAGCCGCTCAGGGCGATTGACTTTCGGATGGCGGAACACGGAGGGCCATCGTCGCCCAAAGGCGCGCGCGTGCGACCGACACCTTTCGGGTGCGCGTTTGCCTGCGGACTGTCGGTGCTGATTTGCGTCGGCTGCGCGGGCAAGAAGGCGGACTTCGGAACGCTCCCGCAGGTCAGTGTTCCGATCGAAAAGGAGCCGGAACAAGATCCGACTCTCTTCCGAGAAGACAAGCAGCACAGCCTCCCGCTGCCCACTTCGGATCCTCCTGATCCCCGTCCTCTGCGAACTCGCCACCACTTCGATTTCGTGATCGCGTTCGACAAGGGGAACGTGAAGCTCGTCTCCGTGAAAGAGGTGCATCTGAAACAACCGCAGTCGACTGCGCGCCGGCTCGGCCGATTCGCCTTCGAACTTTGGTCGGGCACGGAGCTCGTGGAACGAGTGCGCTTCGACTTTCCCCTTCTGGGAGCCTCACGACCGGAGGAAGACGACCCGCTCGGAGCGGGGCTCTCGGCATCGACGCGGGTCCGCGTTCCAGCCTCTTCACGTGCCAGCCATGCTCGCATCCTGGACCGAAAGACGCGTGACGAGGTCGAGGTGCCTTGGCCTCCGATTTCCGGGGAGAACACCGCGCCGAACACCGAAACCGGCGAAGAGGACCGAAGTGCGCTCGAGCCGCCCCCAAAAGACCCCTGACCATTGCGGGGCAGTCCGCCACGGGGGACACTCGGTCGAGCCTAGAGCCCTTTCGATCTTGAGTAGTAAGCGATGATGATTTGTGAAGCATGCGGGCACGAAAACCTCGCGGAGGCGCACTTCTGTGCCAAGTGCGGTGTCCAGTTGGCAAGTGCGTCGAAGGACGAAACGAACTGGGTCGGTCGGATCGTGGGCGGACGTTTTCGCGTCAATCGCGTCCTCGGGGAAGGCGGGATGGGCATCGTCTACGAGGGCGAACAACAGATGGGCTCGACTGTGCGCCGCGTCGCCATCAAGACTCTCCACCCGCACCTTTCGAGCGACCCGTCGGTTTTGGCGCGCTTTCACCGCGAATGCGGAACCGTCGCGGAACTCGAGCATCCGAACACGATCAAGTTCTACGATTTCGGGAAAGAGGCCGATGGCACGCTGTACATCGCGATGGAGTTTCTCGACGGGCGCTCCCTGGACCAGGTCATCCAGAGCGAAGGTGCTCTCCCGCCGTCGCGCGCCGTGAAGATTCTGAAGCAAATCGCTGGCGCGCTGGACGAGGCCCACGACAAGGGCGTGGTGCACCGCGATCTCAAGCCGGAAAACGTCGTGCTGAGTGAACGTCTCGGCGACAAAGACTTCGTGAAGGTCCTGGACTTCGGCATCGCCGCACGCAGCGAATCGGCAGACCGCGAAAAGGAAGCGAAGCTCACCCAGCAGGGCATGGTGCTCGGAACTCCGCCTTACATGAGCCCGGAGCAGTTCACCGGTGAGGAACTCGACCGGCGCAGCGACGTCTATTCGCTCGGGATCATGGCGTACGAGATGCTGACTGCGCAGCTTCCCTTCTCGGCGAACACCCCTTGGCAATGGGCCACCGAGCACATGACGGCTCAGCCGTTTCCCATCGATCAGATACCGACGGGAGGTGCCGTACCGAGACCCATGCGAGAGGCCGTGATGCGCGCTCTGGCCAAAGATCCCGCGGATCGGCCACAGACCGCTGGTGAGTTCGTCGGTGAGCTCGAGACCGGCCTGGCAGGCGCCGCCGCTGTAGTCGCAGCGCCGACCGAGCAAATGCAGGCCGTGCCCGCCTTCGCGGCCGGGCCGCACTCCTCCCCTGCATCGGTGGGCGCTTTTAGCGGCACGGGCCCCATCTCGACGACGACTCAGTCGGAAATGTCCGCCACTCAGGGCATCCGAATCCCAACCCAGAAGAGCAAAGCCCCGATGATCGTCGGGATCGTGGCTCTCGTGGCGGCGGCGGCCGGTGCCGCCATCGTCATGGGCGGCAAGGGGACGGACACCCCCGAGGACGATCCCGCGACAGCAGCAAGCGGAGAACCGGAAACGACCGAACCGGAGGCGAAGGACGACCCGGAGCCGGTCAAGCAGCCCGAGACGGACGAGCCGACCAAGGAACCGGAGACAGCCTCACCAGCTCCGGCTCCGGCTCCAGCTCCAGCTCCCACTCCGGCTCCGACCTACAAGGGGCCCGATCCCCGCGACGTGTGCGCGGCCTGCGTCAGTGCGGCGAGCGCGGGCGATTGGAGCAAGGCGGCCACCGAATACAAGACGTGTAGCAGCACCGGTCAGGCCAAGTGCAGCGCGGCGGGTCAACCGGTCGTCTCTTCGCGGGTGAGTCGCTTCGTGGATCAAAACAAGTGCGCCAAGGCGAAAAGCGAGATCGCCGCCGCATCGACGATCAACGCAGTGCCGAGCCTGGCGCGCGTCGCCGCCGACCACTGCGACGAGAAGATCGCCAAGCCCACCAAGGGCGGTAAGAAGAAGTAGCGCCTGGCGCTCACTTCAAGCGCGGCTTGAGGATCGCCTTGCCGTCCTTGATGCTGACGTCGAAGTCGACCTGCCGACCCTTGTGCTTTTCGCGCAGCTTCTGCTCGGTTTCGCGGAGGTTCTTCTCGAGCTTCTCGTAGCTGACCGCCGAGGCGTTCGTCTTCTTGCGCGCCTCCAGGTAACTCGCATGCAGGCTCTTGATGCGTTCGGCCGTGAGCCCAGTGGAGCTTGCGCCGGCCGGTGCCGGGCGGTTGGCTTGAGGCCGCATGGAGGGTGCCGGGGGAGGGCCCTTCGTTGAAGCGACTGGTGGCTTGGCGACGGCGGGCGCTATCGGCTTCGTCGCGGCGGGCGCTATCGGCTTCGTCGCGGCGGG
>CBFGUR010000101.1:0-7887 GCA_965652275.1 uncultured Polyangiaceae bacterium
CGCAACATTCTCGAGACTCTGGCAACAGGGCTCGGAGAAGAGCAGACCCGCCACCTCGTGATGGAGTATCGAGCCCGCACGGCGCTCGTCGATTTCGGACCCTGGCGTCAATCGATCATCAATCAGGGCATCAACTACACCTGGGGTGACAACCTGAACCGCGAATGCGGGAGCGGCGACAACCCCCCGGACTACCTGTCGTCCGCTTACGCTCCCACCACCACGAACGGCAGTACGATCGTACCGGATGATTACACGCTGCCCGGATGGTCTGGGGCGAATCAAATCCCCCTCAACGTCAGCGGCGACACCGTGCGACTCAACTTCAACCCCGAAGGTGAAAACATGCGCATGCAGATCGCCTACTGGGCGGAGGACGGCACCGCAGTTTACAGCCAACCGGCAGAGGACGGGGAGGTCTGTCTGCGGCTCGACAAGCGCCCGAAGAACGACGTGGTCATCGCGGTCGTGAGCAATACGGACTACATCTACGAAGGGGATGAGACGCGCTGGGCACGTTTCGACTACAGCGTCGACATGGTCGAAGGCGCCACGTCGACGGCGGATCGAACGACCAAGTGGTTCATGAACGATTGAGGAAAAGATGAAAGGCATGTTCTTGCTTCAAATGAGTCGCACGCGAAGTCTCGCGAGTGTGGGTTTCGGTAGTGCGCTCGCGCTCGTCGGTTGCTCTGGGTCGGGCGAGGACACCACGTCGGGTGACGACCCGACCTGCACGGGGGACGCGTGCGCTCCCGGAGCTGGAGGAACGGGAGACGGACTGGGCTCGGGGGGGCTGGGCTCGGGAGGCCTGGGCTCCGGCGGAGCCGGCTCGGGGGGACTCGGGAGCGGTGGGCTCGCGTCGGGGTCGGGAGGATTCGGGACGGGCGGAGATGACCTCGGAACCGGTGGGGACGGGACAGGTGGTGGCCTCGTCGGAACGGGGGGCGATGGATCGGGCGGGATGCCGATGGTGGAGCCTGATCCAGTGTGCATGGTGGATGACCCGGATGACTACCCGCTGAACACGTCCATCGGGCACGGCGGCACTCCGGTCACCTCGGGGCACTTCGCGATCTACGGCGCGTCGAACGTGGAAAACACGCTGAACTTCATGGAGGCGGCCCACCAGTGCTTCGTCGAAGATTGGTGCTGGCGTTCGCCGGGGCTGTCACGGACCAATGACAGCGGCGCTTACTCGAAGCACAACATCTACGTGATGCAGCTCAACGCCGGTGGTGTGATGCAGTACGACGGTGGGGCGGGGCTCGCATTCTTGGAGGTGAATCCGAACTCGATCGATTCGGACCGCGTCGTCGTTCACGAGTACGGTCATTCGCTCACTCTCACGGCCGACGGTTGGGTCGATCAGGGGAACACCGGGCTCTGGTGGGAATCGATTGCCAACTTCGTCGCCGAGAGTTTCAGAAACTCTCAGCATTGTGCCGACGCTCGCGCCGAGTACGGCATCCAAGAAGGGAGCTCCATCATCAATCTCGGCACCGTAATCGGGAACTCACATCTGACGATGTGCCACAACGGCAACCAGTACGAGGCGTGGCCCTTCTTCACGTACATCACGAACAACCCGGATGGCTACGACGGTCTCGGGAAGATGATCGTGCCCGATCTCTTCGAGGCGCATCCGGGCAACAACGAAACGCCACTGCACGTTCTCGAGCTTCTCACTGACACTCCGGTACAGACCATCTTGGGACGCTACTGGGCCCGTATGGCCTACGTCGACATTGGGTCACCGCGCGCTCAGGACAGGTTCTGGAGTGAGCGAGGCGGATTGAATTACGACAATCTCACGTCGATGGGTGGGGACACCTACCAAGTGATGCAGTCGCGACGTCCACGCTACGCAGGGGCGAACATCATTCCGCTCGACGTCACCGGCGATGGTACCGTGAGCGTGACGGTGACCAATCTGGGCAATGGTCTCGACGACAGCAACTTCACCGCGACGCTCTCGATCCTGCAGACGGACGATACCGTTCGCTACGTCGACTTGCCGGGTGGCACCGGTCAGGCAAACGTCGCGTCGGGTGAGGAAGTGACGCTCGTCGTCGCCAACACCCCCGACAACCTCTACACGTACAACCCGGCTGATTTCGGAGCGGCCGAGACGTCCGATCCGGCCAACGCGGGGCTGAACTACAGCGTCGTGATCACGGGCGCTCAGCCCTGAAGCACGGGTCAGGGCCAGGGCCCCGCACCACGAGGAGCGGGGCCCGTCGTCGCGTGCCTGCTACTTCACGGTGAACGATTTGCGCTGTCGGATGTCCCCCGACGACGACCCGACCAACAGTTCGTAGGTGCCGGGGTCGACGACCTGAGTCTTCTTGGTTTCGTCGAAGTGCGACAAGTCGCTCACGGGCAATTGGAAGGAAAGCGTCTGGCGGGCTTTCGGATTGAGCTCGACGCGCCGAAATGCGCGAAGGACCTTTTTCGGACCCTTCGGGGGGCGGACGTACGCTTGAACGACTTCGGCACCTCGCAAGGTTCCGGCATTTTCTAGATCGACCTCGAACTGTAGGGTATCCGCCTCGGTGAGATTTTCGGCGGCAATACTGAGGCTTGCGTACTTGAATGTCGTGTACGAGAGCCCGTGTCCGAACGGAAAGGCTGGTGCCTCGTTCAGGTACATGTATGTGCGTCCCTTGCGGATGTCGTAGTCGTCCATCGGTGGCAGATCATCGAGGGATGCGTAGTAAGTGATCGGCGTCTTGCCCGATGGATTCTGGTCACCGAAGAGCACTTCCGCGAGGGCCGTGCCTGTCTCTTGACCCGGGTACCAGGCCTGGACCAAGGCTCGGGCACGTCGCTCGGTCTTCGAGAAGATCAGTGGGTTTCCCGAGAAGACGACGAGGGCCGTGCGCGGATTCTGTTTGATGACGGAGTCCAGCAGCTTCGTCTGGTCTGCGGGCAAGCTCAAATCCGCGAAGTCCTTTTCTTCGTCGGCTGCCAGCTCGTCGACTCCGGCGAAGAAAAGCACTGCGTCCGCTTCGCGGGCGGCCCGGAGGGCGTCTTTTTGCTGGTCCTGCACGAAAGCGTAGGAAAGTCGCACGGACGCGCCGCCTGCGCGTTCGTAGTATTCGATCGAGAGTTCGTAGGGCCTGCCAGATTCTAGAGTCGCCACGGCGCCACGGGTACGTGGGGCATGGTCCGTCCAGTCCTCCACGAGTGGTTTGCCATCGAGCTTCACTCGGTACCCGTCGTCACCCGTTATAGACAAGAGATAGTGGCCGCTCTCGTCCGGGGTGAACGTCCCCGTCCACCGAACCGAGAATCCATCGGACGGGAGCTTGGCGTCGGGGGCACCGGTTTTCCAATCGAAATCGATATTCGGATCCTGGCGGGTGAACGCGGGCTTGCCCTGCAAATCGGCGTTGGAGAAATATTCGGCGCGCAAACCAGGATTCCCGTCCGCTCGCAGCATGCTGCTCTTTACTGGTTTGGTAGGGAGTCCCGCCCCGCCTGGAAGGACGGTTCCCGCGAAGAACGTGATGTCCAAGTCCTCACCCGCGTACCGCCGGAGGCCCTCGAGGGCCGAGACGAGGTGATTGTTGGTCCCGTGATACCCCTGACTGCCGTGCAAGAAGACGTCGGCTGCTGGTCCGATGACGGCCAGTTTCTTCACCTTGGCCTTGTCGAGAGGGAGCAGTTTGTCGTTCTGCAGGAGGACCAGGGACTGGCGCGCGGCTCGAAGAGCGAGCTTTCGGTGCTCCGGACCGTCGACGACGGCCATGGGGATGGATGCGTAGGGATTGTTTTCCGGCGGATCGAACATGCCGAGTCTGAATCGGGCTTCCAGAACTCGACCTACTGCCCGGTTGACGTCCTCTTCGGAGAGCGCGCCGCGCTGGACCAAGTCGGGAACGTGGTTCTTGTATTCATTGCCGCAGCTGAGGTCGCATCCAGCCTCGAGCCCCTTCTTCACGGCGTCGCTTTCGCTTCGTTCCACGTGGTGGCCCCACACCATGGCGCCGATGCCGCCACAGTCGGAGACCACGAACCCATCGAATCCCCATTCCTCACGGAGGACCGTGTCGAGGAGCCACGGATTTGCGCAAGCCGGGGTCCCGTTGATGCGGTTGTATGCACACATGATGCTGTGCGCTTTGCCTTCGACGACGGCCGCCTGAAAATGCGGCAAATAGTAGTCGCGGATGAGCTCCTCGGGGACGTCCGACGAGCCAGTGAAGCGGGTCGCTTCGACGTTGTTCAGCGCGAAATGTTTGGGTGTTGCGATCGCGCGGAAATAGTGAGGATCGTCACCCTGGATCCCTTTGACGTAGCTCACTGCTAGACGTGAGGTGAGAAACGGGTCTTCTCCATAGGCTTCTTGCGTGCGTCCCCAGCGCGGGTCTCGAGCGACGTTGATCACCGGGCTCCACAAGGTGAGCCCAAACGCGCCCGCGTTGTACAGCGCCCGCGCTTCCGTCGAGATGGCCGTCGCTACCTCGTGGATCAGGTCGGGATCCCATGTGCTGGCCAAGCCGATGGCTTGAGGAAACACCGTCACTTCATCGCGCCAAGCGACACCGTGAAGTGCCTCGTTCCAGGCGTCGTACTTGACAATGCCCAGGCGCTCCACAGCAGCGGCCTTGTCCACCATGAGCGCTGCCTTCTCTTCGAGAGTGAGTCGCGCGACGAGATCTGCCACACGCTCATCCAGCGGACGCTCGGTGTCCAAGTAGGGAGGAGGCGAAGCTTCGTTCGTCTGCGCTTCGGGTTCTGGCGGTGCTGGTGTCTTCGGGGGCGCGCAGGCGGCTAGACATAGAATCGAAAGGAAGAGCGACGATTTGTCGTGAGGCATGCGCGCCATCACGCCACGAACGCGACGTGCTCGCAATCGAAGCAGCGGACTGAAGCGCGCGGAGCATGCGTTTGTTAGCCGGCGCTGACTGGGCCTACAGGTTTTGCGTCGCGACGTTTTCGAGAATACGTCAGGAGGAGGAAACGACCAGTCGAGCGCGTCGTGGCCGAGAAGGGGAAGACTGGATGAACACGCCTCGACGGAGGGCGACGCGCTCAGTAGTTCATCACGACAGTGACGACGCTCCGAGCAGGGATGTCCGAGACGACCGCGTAGTTTCCGGTGGCTTGGGTCGCTACGGCTGCACGGTTTTGGGTGCGCGACGTGACGAAGCTCTCAGCTGAGGTCACTGCGTGGGGGATCTCCACTACGATGTCCTCGTAGCTCTCGTTGGCCCGATTGAGGAGGACCGCCACAACCTGATCTCCGCCTTCGAAAGCGGTCAGGTTGAGGAACGAAAAGCCCTCCGCGTCGGTTCCGACCCGCACGTAACCCGGGCGGACGAACTTGGAGTAGTGCGAGTACGCCCAGCCGCGCTTGAGCACCTGTCCTTGAGTCGTCCCGTACTGGGCTTCGCCGTCTCCGATGAGCGAATAGAAGCGCCGGGCCCACCACCAGATGTAGGCGTTCCAGTCGATGTCCATCGATAGGTGCACGCTGCGGAGAACCACATCGAGCGTCTCGTCCCAGACCGCTTGATTGTCGCCGCCCCAGATCGATGCGCCCGCGCCGTCGGCTTCATGGGTCAACCATTCGGTCATCCAGCGACCCTTGCCTTTCTGTTCCGCGAGGGGATAGGCGGTGAAAAATCCGTAGCTCTCGGCGCTGTAGAGGTGTCCGCCGACGTAATCGATGTTCGCTGCCGCCGCGTCGTCGTTCAGAGTCGGATCGGTATAGGCTCGGTCGAAACGAAGCGATTCGCCGACCAAGAGGCTCGTCCCCGTGATCGACGCTCCGTGGTCTCGCACGAAGTTCCTGAGCTCCGTCCCCGTCCAGTCACAAGAATCGTACTCCGGATGATAGTCAGGTTCGTTCTGGATCGAGACGACGTCGATGCTCACGCCTTGTCCCGCCATGTAGGCGACGAAGTCGTCCAAATGAGCCGCGTAGTCATCGTAGGAACCGACGAGCAGCTTGCCACCGTCGGTCGTGCTCCCGTTGGACTTCATGTGCGCGGGGGGGGACCACGGTGAACCGAGAATCTTGACGTCCGATCCGTAGGACTTGGCCTCGGTCAGATTGGCGACCGCATAGGACCACTTGTTCGAATCGGGTTCGATGATTGTCCGGATGATGGAGAGCCCCAGCTCGTCTTGTCCCAGTCCGACCAGGGTGCGCACTTCCGATTGGGTCAGCATGCCGTTTGCACTTCCGACCCACATGGGAAGGGCGGCACCGAAGCCGTCGATCGTTTGGTGTCGGACGCTCGTGTCGATTGTGATGTCTGCGTCGAGCTCTACCGGCATGCCTCCGGCTCCGGGCGCGCCGCCTGACGAGGCTCCACCAGAGGGTGCCCCGCCGCTTCCGGTTCCTCCAGTCGATGCGCCGCCCGTGGCATCGCCTCCTGAGCCCGAGCCGCCAGCCCCCAACATGCCGCCGTTGCCGCCGCCCGAACCGAGCCCGCCGGTCGCGAGCCCGCCTGTCCCTACACCACCACCCACTCCTGGCAGTCCGCCCGTCGCCGTTGCGGCGCCACCCGTGCCGTCCCCGTCCCCATCGCCCGAAGCCGGGTCGTCCGAGGCGCCTGCGCAGGCGATTGGAGCAAGAGCCAGAAAAAGGACAGAAGAGGTCGTGTAGTATCGAGCCATGGGTGCCACCCAGCTGTCACTCACCTCACCGAAATGGGCTCAGATTTCATGAGCTTGTCGTGGAGCTGGAACGATTCGCGAAAAAAATTCGATTTCCGAACGGATCGGGCGTGAAGCGTGCGTGAATGGCGACATGGTCCAAGCTTCAGGGGTCCGTTGATTCGTCTCTCGCATTCATTCCCATGGGTCGTGTTGGGCGCTTCGTCGCTCTTCGCCTGTGGGAAGGCGGAGAGCGACGGCGAAGTCATGGACCCCGGCGAAGTTGCGGGCCCCGGTGGGGAACTTGGAGCGGGCGGAACCATCGAAGGGGGACCGCCGTTGGAGCTCGAGAACGTTTCCGGGACTCGACTCGTGCAGCTTTTCTGGACGGGTCAAGGCGCGCGTCTGATGGCGGAGACGATCGATACGCGCTTCGGATCCCGGTGTTCATTCGCCAGGGCCGACGACGGCGAACTCCGATGTATCTTGGGTGGTTGGGTCCCCGCGCACTATCGCGACGCAGACTGCACTCAACCCCTCGTCCAGAGAACGGCGGATCCGTGTGAGGAACCACCGCGATTCGTGCACTTTCGTGAAAGTGCTCCGGGCTGCGGCCAAGAAATCGCCCGCACCGTCGAGGTCGGGGAGAAGATCGAGACGCCGGACGCGATCTATTCCCTCGTCGACGGAAACTGTGAGGAAAGGGCGCCTTCGTCCTTCGTAGAGTATGCCGAAGGACGTTCGGTGGAGCCCGAGGAACTCGTTCTCGGAGAAGTCGTGTTTCAACCCCGCTCGACTGAACTCGGAGTCCGCTGGGTCCATAGCGAAGACAGCGGCTGGTTCTTCCTCGACAACTACAAGATAAAGACGGGCCTGCCTTGCGGGATCCATCAGGTCAATGATGGTCCGGGGCAACGCTACTTCTGTCTCACCCATCCGGCGCTTGGAGTGACCGATGGTTTCGTAGGGTTCGCGGATGAAACCTGCGAAAGGGATATCGCGATCCACAACGTGGGCTGCAGAGAGTCTGAGGTTGCTCTTTTGCTGAGTGAAGTCGGAGACGGCTGCGACGAGGGGGCCGTGTACGAGCTGGGGGAACGAATCGAGACCTACTACGTCTCGGGGGAAACGTGCGCTGAGGTGTCGGCAGACGTACTCAGTCCCGATGCCGCCCACTACGCCGTGGGCGCGCCAACGACGAACGTCGTCGAGCTTTTCCTGGAGCCGGAGCTCAGCCAGGGTCGCGTCGTCAACCGCAGGTACACCTCTGGTGGT
>CBFGUR010000102.1:0-6884 GCA_965652275.1 uncultured Polyangiaceae bacterium
GTTCAGGGCTCATCGCGCTTCAACAGGCGTGACAAGTTTTCAGACCGGCTCTAAGCCGGATGGATACGTCTCCCGCTCATCGGAAGCAATTCTGCGGTGGCTGCGGCCAGGCGATTCTATTGGTCGAGCCCTTTCCTTCGCACGTGCGGTGTCCTCGGTGCGGGTTCAAGATGAAGATGACGGACTTCGTCGCCTATGAGACGCCTGTGATGGCGGTGCCCGCCTCGGCTCCGCCCTCGTCCCTGTCTGGATCCGAAGGGGCGTCTCCTGCATCCCAAGGACCCGCCTCCGCACCAGTGGAGATTGAGCCGCCCGAAGTGGATCTCGATGAAATCCTGGAGTCCACGCGGCGTGGTTCGGCAGTCTTTGGCAAAGCCGCGGGGGCGTTTTACGGCTCAGCAGTTCGGGTCAGGCGATCCTGCGGTTTTGCGGAGCCCTCGATGAGCACCTGGAGGGCAAACGAGTTTGGATTCTAGCCGCCGCGACGGCTCTCGCGGGCGCGAGCTCAGCTGCCGAGGGTGCTTTCGAGGATGTGAACCCTGTCTGGAGCGTCCTCATGGGGAACCTGCTGCTCCTCGTCATCTGGTTCTTGACGTTCTCATTCGCGGGCAGCCTGCGTGATGAGAATGGCATCTGGCGGGGTGGACTCATCTTTGGCCGCCTCGGGGCGGTCCGCCGCGCCCTCTGGGCAGAGGTCGCTTCCTTCTGGGAGGCTCCAGCCCATATCAGGCATCGGACGCTGGCGATTCTTTTCGGCGTGCTGAGTCTCGGGACGTTTGCGCTCGGGAATCTGGCGGCGCTACTGCTCCGGGCTTTCGGCGATTCGGCGCCGGAACTTCTCAGCGAGATAGCGGGATGGGGCTGGTTTGGCGCGTTCTTCTCCGTCCTTTTCGGGGTTCTCTGGCGTCGCTTTAGGCCTGCCAAACGGGTGGTCCGGGCACTCGACACTGGCGCCGCTCGCGAACTGACTGGGGACCTACCTCCCATCATTGCACTTGGTGACGACCCACCTCCATTGGGGGAGACGTTGATCCACGAGATCATCGAAAAGCTTGCCCTTTGGAAGCCGCGGCTCTGGCCTTCGGAGAAGGACTATCAGTTCGCGCTCCAGCGACATCTGGAACGTCTCATGCCCGACATTGCAATTGAGCGAGAGAAACGGCTCGGCCCGTCACGTGCCGAGGGGATCGCCGACTTCGTCCTCGGAGAATCGGTCATCCTGGAACTGAAGCGCGGGTTCAAAAACAAAGGGTCAGTCGACCGCGCCATCGGGCAGATGTACGCCTATGCGACGCAGCGCCCCGACATGCCGAGCTTGCTCGTCATCTTCGAAGCGAACTTGGAGGATGTGATGGAGTCGCTGGCTACGCCGAGGCTCGAAGACCTTCATCATCGGCAGGCTACGGTGACGGTACGGATGCCGGTGCCGGCGAAGTATGAGGGGTTCCTCTAGTGGCGCGCTAACGTTCCCTCGGTCTTCGGGCGTGGTGCGCCAGACGGGGTGGAGGCGGTCGAAGCAAGCGAAGAGGCCGCGTCCCAAGGAGTTGTTCGATGTCGGCGGTAAGAGTCATGCGTCGCGATCGAGGAGCCCGGGTGCAGCCAGAACAGCGCTGCCGCCCCCGGGCCAGAGGAGTCGCACTCCCCTCACCCAGGGCGATAGCTCGTCCGAGGGCTGGTCCTCCGGTTAGAGATCGAACTCGGGAATTACCACGTCGAAGGTCGTATCGAAGACGCGGACTTCGTAGGTGCCGGGGTAGGGGGCTTCGATTTCGAAGATCACGTAGCCCTCTTCGATTTCACTTTCTTGGATGAGGCAAGCGAAATGCTCGCTGTAGGCGATCCGGGCTGCACCGCTCGGTGGAGTGATGGCAAAGTCGCCGTCGGAGAAGCAAGTGGTACCGGCCGTCGTATTGAGAACGGACCCGCCCAGAAAGAGCCAGGCCGTTCCCCGGTCAAGGAGCGAGTTGGTGCTCTTCTGACTGAATTGAAGGTGAACGTCATCGAAGGTAAAGTTGAGCTTCCCGTCCACCCCGACGAGCTCGACCGGGTCCAAAGGCACCTCGTTCAGATTCACCGTGTCCTCGGGTGCGGCGAGGGGGATCACCACCTGATTCGCGTCGGCCGGACCGAGAGTGATGACGGCGCTCCGGATGTCTTCCGGCGTGACCTCCGGATCATCGATGAACCAAGCCAGGCCTGACTCTCCCACGAGGTAGCCGCGGACCAAATCGGTGTTGTAGACGTAGCCGAAGAAGTACTGCCCATCGATGGTGAGGAGAAGCTCTTCGTTGCGAAAAGCTGCCAAGAAGGGAGTCTGCGGATCCTCGTCGAGGTTTTCTGGATTCACTTGGAAGTGGACCTCGGGGGGCTCGTGACCGTCGGGGCTCCCGAACACTTCGACCTCTCCGATCTCCATCACGAAGGAGCCCATCGTGATCGTTTGCTGGATATCGATGGTGAAGGCCTCGAACATCGCGTAGGGGCCGGAGCCCTGGGCGTCTTCGGCGGCTGCTTCGTCGTCGGAGCCGTCGGCATCGCCGAAGGAAATCGTGCCTGTGCCTGTGTCGTCAGACGTCGGGTCGTCCGAGAAGGAGTCGTCGTTCGCGGCTGAGGAGGGCTTCATGCGAGAGCCCGAGCGCTCGGACGCGCTGCCGTCCGAGTCGTCGTCCGGTTTGCCGGCACCGAAGGTGCAGCCCAGGGCGAATACGGGCAGGAGGATGCCGTAGGTTTTGGAAAGATTCTTGAAGGTCATGGGGTCTCCGAATGGGGTGAAACGTCCGGTCGGGGAGGGCTTCCCCGCCGTTCGTGTCTGATTCGGACGCTTCCTGAGCCCGTTGCGAGAATTTCGGAGGCCTCGGTCGATTTTCTTCGGCCGCCGTTCCTGAGGGGCCAAAACCTCGTCGCGCTCCCTCGACTCGCCCGTGAGGGGCCAAAACGATGTCGCGCTGCCCTCGATTCGGATAGTAAGTGGGAGGCTGTGGGTCGCTCGGCAGGTCGACGTGCTCTGGACGCAATCCCGGTAGATCCTGCGACAGCGCGCGGTGAGGCTCCGGTTGCTCCCATTGTCATCGGATTTACTTTGTTCGAGGCTCTTTCAGTCGGATCATGATCATCAGCGACAGTCACGAGTTTGCATTTGTCCACAATCCCAAAGCCGCAGGGACGACCGTCCGCCAAGCTCTCAGGAAGTGGGACACGCGAAACGACCAATATTGGGGCATCGTTTTCGATAGCGCGGCGAATTGGAACGTCGACAAGGCGCATCTCCCGCTGCATGTGCTCGCCCGTCTGTTTCCAGCGGACCACGAGCGCGTGCGTCGCTACTTTTCGTTTGGCTTTTCGCGTCACCCCATCACTCGATTCATCTCTGCCTTCAACGAACGCTTTCCTGATGTCTATCGAAGGCTCGTGGAGGGCGAACTCTCTCGAGATGAATACGCATCCAAGCTCAACGACTATTGCGAGAAGATGCTCGTTGGTGGGGACTGGAATCCGAGCTTTACGCACGCGACCCCACAGTTTCCTCTCTTTTATGACGGAGTGCACTGCGCTGCGGATTTGATCATTCCGATCGAAGACCCGATGCCCAAACTCAACCTGCTCGCGCGTCTTCTCGCAGAGGTGGGAGTCGCTGTTCGCGCTTGTTTCGCAGAGAACGCGGAGAAGAAAAACGTGCGAGAGACGCGCGTTTCCGCCACCGAGGTGCTTTCACCATCCAGTCTGAGAGGCCTTGTGAAATTCTACGAGCGCGACTTCGAAGCGTTTGGTTACTCGCCGGACGACCTCTGAGTCGACGGTCTCGCGATACGGTCGTCTACGAGCGCAGCGCTGCCAGTGCTTCGCGCACTTTTTCTCCGACCGACTGGTGGGATGACGTCCAGCATAGCCCCTCGAGCACAGGCATAGTGTTTCAAGTCGATACGCAAAGTGCTTTCAGAGCATGGTGTAAATGGTCGTAAACGACGACGCGGAAGCGTCGGAAAACACGACGAGGTCGCCGGTGAGAACATGTGAGTGTTATCACCAGCAGTCCTACCTAAACGCTCACCTTTTCTTGATGAATGCATAATTGACTTGGGACTGACGTGTCTCTGCATACTCTGGTGTTCTGCGGCTTGTACTCAATCAACAAGAGTTACACCTGGAGGAGGACACAATGAAGAAGACAAGTATTGGGGCGATCGGTTTGATGGTGCTGGCTAGCGGCGCGGCTGCGGCATGCGGCTCGGATGATTCGGACACGAAAGTCGTTTCAGGCCCGGCGATTTTGACCCTCACGAGCGACATCGAGCCCGGTGATGTTTGCCGCGCGGGCGGCATCCTCGTCCAAGTGGGACCTGACGAGGACGGGGACGGGGAGCTCAGCTCGGAAGAGATCATCTCCAGCAGCAACGTCTGCAACGGCTCGGACGGAGCCGATGGTTCGAATGGCTCGGACGGAGCAGATGGCGCGGACGGAGCAGATGGCGCGGATGGCGCGGACGGAGCCGATGGCGCGGACGGGTCGGACGGGTCGGATGGCGCGGATGGCGCGGACGGGTCGGATGGCGCGGACGGAGCGGCGACCGTGAGCTCCGTTGCCGCAGCATCGGCGACGGATTGTCCGAGCGGTGGAACGGTCGTGTCCTTTGGTGTCGACGACAACGGAAACGGCTCCTTGGACGCCGCAGAGGTCGATAGCAGCGTGATCTCCTGCAACGGGGCGGACGGAGCGGCTGCATGCGCACCCATCGTGCGTACGACAGTCGTGGCCCCCGGCTTGACTCCTTGCGGAGCTGCTGGAGGCTTCCTCGTTGCCTTTGGTGCTGACGACGGCGACATGGGAGTCGGCGGGGCGGGCGGAGCGACCAGCGATTCGGTCTCCTGCGATGGTCTCCTCCAGGACGATGAAGTCGACGGCATGGAGTATGTTTGCAACGGCGCGACGGGAGCGACAGGCGCCACGGGAGCAACCGGTGCAACGGGAGCCACGGGAGCGACAGGCGCAACCGGAGCGACGGGTGCTACAGGCGCGACAGGCGCGACGGGAGCCACCGGCGCAACGGGAGCAACGGGTGCTACGGGAGCGACGGGCGCAACGGGCGCAACGGGGGCCACGGGTGCGACAGGCGCGACGGGAGCCACGGGTGCTACGGGCGCGACGGGAGCCACCGGCGCAACGGGAGCGACGGGTGCCACAGGCGCGACGGGTGCGAGCTATCCACCCCTCATCAAGACAACCTGGGGAGCTAGCTATTGCGGTGGTGATGGCGGCGTGCTTCTCGAGATCGGAGCTGACACCGATGAAAACGGACAGCTCGACCCGGGCGAGGTGACGAATTCCTCGGTACTTTGCGAGACCACGCTCGAGTGTGCGAATCCCGGTGGCGGGCCGCTCGCGGCCGAGAACGGAACCAACATGGGTGTGTTTTATTGCTACGAGGCCAGCGACTCTATCCAACAGCGCGCCCAAAAGGCCTGTGAGTCCCACTTCGGCGTGGGTCAGTGCAGCATCATTCCGTACGGGTACAACGGCGAGCAATACGGGGAGACCGATGGTGGCGGTGGCGCTGAATCGATCCATTGGCATTGGGACAACCATCCATCAGGTCACTGCACCCCGTACTACGTCGTCGGCGATGTGGTCTCGCCCGGTTGGTGCGGGACGATCATGGGTAATTTCCTAGACTGATCCGCAGCAACCCGTCGAGGCGAGGCCAACTAGTGCGCTTCGCCTCGACGCCTCGCGGCCTTCGCCGCTTCGTATGCCTCAGCGGCTTCTCGAGCGAGCGTCGCCTCGCCGATATTCTCGAGAGCAAAGCGCAGCACGTCGAACGGGCCTTCGTAGAGCCCAGGCAAGAACCTAAACCCGATGCGCGGCACCATCCGGCCGTGGCCGGCGAAGTATCCCCAGGTGATCGCGAGGCGCGCCCAGTAGACCGCCTGTCGGTTCTTGCCCATTTTGAGACAAGCGTATCCCGCATACCAAGGGAGTTCGGCGATGCCGGCGTGTCGTCCCATCCCCCGCGCCAGAATCTCTACCATTTCGGGCCACTGGCCTTTCTCCTCGTGGCACTGGGCGGCGCGGAAACACGCCCACGCGCTCTCCTCGTCCCATCCGTTGCAATCGGTGCACGAGCGGTACGCCGAAATCGCCTCGTCGAAACGGCCGAGATTCTTCAAGCTATCGCCGAGATAATAATGCCAGCGAGCGTCGTTCGGGTGGCGCGCGACGTGGGAGCGCAGGGTCTCCACGTCGCGTTCGTACTTCTTCTGAAGCTGCTCCTTCGTCTTGGGCAGCTCCGAGAAGTACGCGCGCTCGGCGACGGTGGAGCCCCGCTCATCGGGCACGAAGCTCTCGTGGGTTGGCCCGACGTAGCGTGAAGATGTTGGCACGCGGATAGCGCGCTCCTTCGTGTAGTTGTGGCCCTCGTCTGGCATCAAAAGCAGCCCGGCGGAAAGGGACTCGAGCGTCTTTCGTAGATCCTCTCCGTTTAGGTGGATTCTCTCGTCGGTGTCGACCGCGAGCGCCCAATCGGCCCCGAGGGCCTCCGCTGACTCCAAGGCGAAGTTGCGCGCCCTGGCGAAGTCGTTCACCCAAGTGAAGCGCTTTACGACGAGCTTGGGGCCGGCAACCTCTCTGGCGACTTCGAGGGAACCATCAGTCACTCCCGTATCGATCACCAAACACGAGTCGACCCAGTCGACGACACTCGCGAGGGCTGCACCAATCATTTCCTCGTTGTTGCCCGTCAGCGTCGTTGAGACCAACTTCATTTCAGCGACGTTAGATCAAGACGCCGGACTCGTCGAAGGCGGCCGCAGAGCACCGGTCTGCGCGGCGATCCCTTCAGAGCTTCACGACGAGGGGCTTGTTGCGGCCCTTTTCGAGGTTGAGCTTCACC
>CBFGUR010000103.1:0-6814 GCA_965652275.1 uncultured Polyangiaceae bacterium
CTCAGCCCGATTCAGCCAGCGAAGATTTCGTCGACGCGCTCGTTGATGGCGGCCGTACTCTGACCCTTCGCGACGGCCATTTCCTCGACGAGAAGCGACCGAGCCTGATCGAGGAGTCGTCGCTCGCCAAAGGAGAGGTCCTTGCCGTTCTTCAAGCGGTACATGTCGCGCAGCACCTTGGCGATCTCTTCCGGAGAACCGCTGGAGAGCATCTCCGTGTAGGCGCGGAAACGACGGTTCCAAGTCTGGGTCGCCACGGCGATCTCCGGCGTAGCCAAAATCACGAAGAGGCTCTCGGCCTCCTCGGCGGACATGACCGGTCGGAGACCAACCATCTCCACGGCACCCATCGGCACCATGACCTTGAGCTCGGATCCGATGATCTTCAAAACGTAGACCAAACTCGGAGTACCACCGAACGACTTCTCCTCGATGGCGGTGACTTTTCCGAGACCGTGGGAGGGGTGGACCGCGAAGTCGTTGACTTCGAACTTCGGGGTTTCAACTTGCGTTTCGGCTACCTGGGTCATGCCGAAACTTCTTCCAATTTATCCCACATCACGTCTTATATTATTCTCTGTTTCGGGCTCTCGCGCAACTTTCCGAGGTCCTCCGACAAACCGCACGAATCGCGGGACATTGTCCGCTACGTCATCGAGTCGTGCGACAAACCTCGATAGAATCGAACGTGAAGAAGTCGTTCAACGACGATGGCGTTTCGTTTTCGGCGACCTTCATAGTCAAATCGCTTGACGTCCCGCACGTCTCGATGCCGCGTTCACCCCGGTGGCGGGACGATGACGTTTGTTCGTTTACGTTTTCCTCCGAAACGCGCCCCAGGCTACGCCACGCGTAAGCTAAGGCGATTCGTCGTCATCGGGTTCTCCTTCAGGGGACTCTCGTGGCGCGTCGTCAGGGCGCGTGGTCGCTTCGGGGTGCCATCCGGGGGGAGCTCCCGCCAAGATCTCGGCAAGAGTTCCGGCGGTGATTCGGTGAAGCGCGTCAGCGACGGCCGCGGAATTCCAGGCGCCCTCGGCGCTGCAGAGAACGAGTTCGTCCTCGCGAGGTTCGCACGTGACTTCCGGGGGATCGGTCGGAAATCCCCAACCGAGAGCGCGGAGCTCCCGCGTCGACAGGAGCTGATCGAGATAGGTCCCGAGGTGGCGCTCGAGACCACCGTCCGTGGGCCAAGCCCCGAGAGCGCGCGCGTGCACCCGAAGCTCGCTCCCCTGAAAGGAGACGGCAGAGACGCCCGTGATGAAGCCCGCCGCGACCGCATCCGTGGAGTTTTCGTAGGGCCCACGGAGGAACGCCCGGACGGGAGCATCGGGTTGAAACGATTCGTAGCTGGAGAGGAACCGGTCACCGAACGCCGTGGGAGTCTTCGCGAGCTTTCCCTCGGCGTATGCTCTTACGATGCGCGCCAACTGGATGTCACCGGTCGCGATGGCGACCAGATGCTGATCGATACGGACGAGCGCGTGCGGCGTCTGCTCGATGATACCCGTCATGTGGGTGAGGTTGTCGAAGTCGCTCGACAGGGATCTCGTGGTGAGGGAACGTGATTCGAAAGCGCGCTCTGCGCTTTCGCCGACCGACTTCCCGTCGAACACATAGAGCTCTCCGAGGTCGTAGCCGGCGATCCAAGCCTCATCGATCTGGGTCGGATCCGCTCCGCTCGCTTGAGAAAAAGCTCGGATCCTATCGGCTCCGAAAACCGGCTCCCAATCCTTGCGAAATTCGGCGTGAGCCATCAGCGCTCGCGGACGTAGCTGCAAGAGCCACCTGAGACCGATTGCAGGAATGTGAGCGGGTAGCGGGAGCCGGGAAACGAGGCGCTTTGGCTCCTCGGGGCGGGGCGCATCCGCCTCGTGAGCGCGGGGCGCGCAGGCAGCCACGGAGAGGGAGGCGACGCAAAGAAACGCGAGCCAGCGACGGCGCGAGTCAGTCAGGGGTGACAGGGAGAGAACAGCGTGGAGAGAACGCGAGACGGGGCGCGCGGCCGATCGAAAATCAGCGATCGGAGTCGGGATCGTCGGAGTCGTCATCGTTGTCGTCACTGAGCTTGCTCGTGAGGCGGCTCTGATCGACTAACTCCTTGAGTTCTTTGCCCACTTTGAAGAAGGGAAGTCGCTTGGCCGAGACGGGCACGGGGTTGCCAGTCCTCGGGTTGCGGCCGGCGTACGGCTTGTAGGGCCTCACCGAGAAACTTCCAAATCCGCGGATCTCAATACCTTCTCCGCGTTCGAGCGCTTCGGTCATCGCGTCGAACACGCAGTTGACCACCAGTTCGGCACGCGCCTTGGTGAGCTCGCCTCGTGCGGCGATGGCTTCTATCAGCTCACTCTTTGTCATACTGCGCGACCTCCCTCTCGAACCGAAGATGGATCGTTTTCCCTAAGACCATGATTGTCAACGACTTTTTGGTCACGCAAGGGGGCGAAAGCCGTGCCAATTGCGATTTTTGGATCCCGGAGGGAGGGCAAGATGGCTGAATTTGGCTGGAAATGGGCCGAATCCCAGCGCCGCCCCGCCGCCGGCGACGCGTGCACTTCGTGAAGCGAAGTTCTGATATTTCTGAATAGTTTCAGATATCTATGGGTGGGTAGGTGTCAGCTGAAGGCGGTCGATGTGTGAGAGATTTCTTAGATCATCCTCCCCCACCAGGACCCGCCCTCCCCCAACCGAGCCGCGGAGCTTCCGACTTACACAACTGCCGTCGGGTTCCACTCCCCAAAGACTCACCTCCCGTCTCGCCGACAGCTCTACAGGCACCTCGAGCTCCAGCTGCGGGTGGGGTCCGACGCGGTGAAGCGAAAGAGCACGACCGCGAGAGACACAAGAATGGGGAAGGTACTCGGGTGTCGCCCACAGGTCGCGCACCCCGAGGGGCGGGTAATCGAACTCGGCTTCGATTGTCGATGAGTCCGTATCCTCGAGCGTCAACTCACGAAGCTCGGGCAACCTTTGCTCGTCGTCCCGAGCGAGCGCAAACACACGCTTGGCTCCGGTGGCGTCCTGAAGAAGACGCTCACGTGCATCGAAGGTGCGACGCGCCACCACGATCGACTCGTCCTCGAGATGTGCAACGTTGAACTCGTGCGCGCTCCGGACGAACACGAGAGACGGTTCGGAGGAAGACTCAGCGCGCACCTCGCTGACGAGCTCGGACAGAGACAGCGCCGGGCCCAGTGGCGGACCGAAGCGCGGATCGGAAAGGGTTCGGTGACCGAACGACGCGTGCAGAGCGAAGCCCACGAGTACGGCGACGATCCCCGCTCGGACCAAGCGAATACGCCGGAGGCCCCAAGCGATCGCCACGTGCCAAATCGGGATCATTTCCGAGAAAAGACGCGCGCCGCCGCCCGGATAACTCCCCGAAAAGTAAAACAGCGAATAGGCGATGGGGAGCGCGACGAGGGTCGCAATGAGGGGCCACGTGAAGCGGCGCTTCCGCCCCCACCACAGTCCCAGGACGCCCGCGAGCACGAGAGGCTCGAAGTGGGCGATGTCCATGAGATGATGGTGTAGCCGGTGCAGCGTGTTCAGGAGCATCCACTTGGGTGTCAGGCCATGCCCCCCCTGCTGAGCGACGACGTCCGCGTGCTCGTACGCGCAGCCGCTCCCGAGCCCAAGCGAGAAACATCCGGGCGGACCATCGGCAAACGAATAGTAGCGCGTCTGTGGTGAGGCGAAGAAGTCTCCGGTGATGGCATGTTGATGCGCAAAGAGGAGCACGACGCCGGGCAGCATTCCCGCGGCGACGGTGCCCATCGAACGTAGGGCACGCGCACGAGCGAACGAGAACCAGCCTAGGGTGGTGAGAGTCAGAACCGCGCCATTGAGCTGTCTCGTGGCGCACAAGAGCCCCAGACTGAGACCGAGGACGAGTTCTTGGCGCAAGGAGCGCGCGCGCATCGACTCGACGGTGGCATGGAGCGCAAGGGTCGTGAGCAGCGCCGACAGCCCGTGGGACATGGTTTCGGCCGTGTGGTAGCGGAGACAGGCGCACACGGCGCTCAGACAGGCGGCCACGAGTGCATCTGCGCGCCGCCGGGTCACGGCCCAGGCCAAAGAATACGTGGCGAAAACGAGCCCGGCCCCGAGCAGCGGTCCGATGACGAACGGCGCGCGCAGGAGCACCCCGAGCGCGAGAAGCGCTGGGTAACCAGGAGGAAAGATGGGCGCGAGGCGATTCGGATCACCCGCCGTGTGCACCAAAAATCGCCCCCGAAAAGACGCCGTGGGACTCGGAACCTCGAAGGAAAACGACCCGCCCGAAAACGTACGCGCCTCGAGAAAATAGGCCGTGGCATCGATGATGCGCGGAGCGCCGCCGAGATAATGAAAGAAGTAAAAGAGAGAGAGCGTCGCCGCACCGATCGCAAGAAGAACGAGCCTTGCGCGCACGGACAGTCGGTGCACCCGCACGAAAGGGACCAAGACAGCAAGCAGAAGAGCCGCCCAGGCGACGGCATCCGGAGGAAGTCCGAAGGTGAGAGCCGGATGATCGGGCGACCCAATCACTGGGCTCGTGCCTGGCCCCCGGCAGGCTCCGCGGCGAACAGGTGATAGATTACGGGCGCCCCCTCAATCGCTTTCAAAGAAAACGAGTGCTGGCCCTTCAAGCTCGGGAGGGGAACTTTGACTTCGTAGAAGTGATCCGACGGTTCGATGGAGATGGTCCCTTCGGGCTTTCCGTCGATACTGAGCTCCAGCTTCGCCCGCCCCGGTTCGGCGACCCGGAGGGCGAGCGTCGCCCCCGGTCCGGAGAAGCCCGACATCTGAAACGAGAAGCTCATCGTCGTCGACAGGAGACGCCCGGCGTCCCACAAATCGCGATCCGAACCAGGGGCAACGGGGAGCATCTTCATCGAGACGAATCCCTGAGCCTCTCGGTCCCAAGAGAACTCATGCGCCTCTTCGCTGAGCACATCAGCGACGTCGACGGAGTCGACGAGGCGCTCGCTCGGGGCGAGCGAGAGGGGATCGTTGCTGTGCAGGAGTGGAGCCCAACGAGGGGAGTAGATCACCTTACTCGCTCCGCCGCAGATGACGTTCCCTCGCACGGGGAAGTCGGTGACATAGCGACCGAACCAGAGGACGAAGTCGCCCCACCAAGATGGATAGAGAGCCATCGCGTCGGGCCAATCACGGGTGGGCATGTGAGCGAAGAGCTCGAGCGCGGCGCCTACGCCCTGACGGCTCGCCTTGGCGATCGGCAAGCGGCCATAGCCGCCGAGACCGATCAAATCGAAAGCCGGCAGATCGGAAACGTAAGGAATGGCGCCCGCGTCGCTCAGCAGGACTCGGGAAACGTCGCGCTCCGGCGCCTTCAAGAAGGTGGCGGCGCGGACATGTTGCTCGAGAATGTTGCGAGAGGCTCGACCAAAGAACCACACCTGGCTCTCGAACCGCGGCGCCTGGCCGTACACGAAGAGGCACGCCGATGCAGCGATGGCCGTCGCGCTCGCGTAGCGGGTGAGCTTCGGGCGACCTTGCCCGAAAGCCCACGAGAGCGCAGCGCCCATCCCGAGGCCCGCGAGCAAGAGGAGCCACGCGACGGCGGGCATGGTGTACCGCTCGTTTTGCCAACGGACCTGGCCATTGAGTGCGACGAGGCTCGACCAAACGAGGATGCTCAGCCAAAGAACGACGCCCGCCCGGCGCGTCTTTTCGAAAACGAGAGTCAGGAGGGCGAGAGGCCAAAGGAGATACCCGACGCCCGGGATCTCGCTGAAGTGATAGTCCGACAGACGGAGGAACTGGTACTTGAGATAGAAGATCCAGGCGTCAAATACCTGTGTGTCGGTCAGGTACGGGTGATGCATCTCGAGCTTGGCGAGGGCGCCCGCCGCCGCGCTGTCTCCCGTGAGGATCTTGTTGGCCACCATGTGGGCGATCATCACGATCGCGCCCGGAGTGCCGACGAGAAAGAGCGTCGCCCAGGCTGCTCGAGCGCTCTTTTTCCACAAGCGCGCCGCTGCCCAGAACCCGTAAATGGCAACGAGGGGAGCGGCTTCGGGGCGGCTTCCGACGACGAGAGCGCAGGCGCCCCCGAGGTAGAGCGCCTGAAGACGAGTGGCTCGGCCCTCATCAATGGCCACCATCAGATCGTCCCAAAGCACATACGACAGCGCCCAGAAGGCGAGGAACACCGCGACCTCCATCCCGCTGAAGAGCGTCCAGTTGAGCGCGCCAACGCTCAAGAACGCGACGGGTCCGAGGAGAGACGCCCACTCGGGAAGGTCTTTGAACAGCCGCCGCGCCCCGAGCAGCGTCGCAAAGGTCCCGACGCACGCGACGATGGCCGCCCAGTGCCCGAGCTCCAGTCCCAAATCGCCCGCGATGAAGCCTATCGCCAAGATGAAGGGATAAAGCAGGCTCGTGCCGCCGCTCGAATAGCCGTTGCCCTCGATCCACTCGAAGGGATAACCGCGCGCCGTGGCGCGGGCGAAGTCGAAGTGGATGAAGACGTCGTCGAGAGGAGCGGACCACCGCGCCGGGTGTGTCCCCTCGAAGATGGCTCGCATCTTGTCCGGCTCGAACCAAAGGTCCACGTGCTCGGTTTGCATCTTCATCGAGCCGTAAAAGAGGCGCGCATTGACGAGGACGAGCACAGCCGCCACGAGCACGTAAAGCTGTTCCGTTGATAGACCCGCCGAAAAGATTTCCCGAAGAGTGGATCTGGGCTTGTCGGATTCCGAAGAGGACGGCATGCGCGGCGGGTGTGTAACATATCTTGTAGGGGGGCAGAGGCCCTCATCATTGATCACAAAATTTCGCGAGCGGGAATTTTCCGGACGCTGACCTG
>CBFGUR010000104.1:0-6763 GCA_965652275.1 uncultured Polyangiaceae bacterium
CAACCCTTCACCCGATCATGCGCACGCGAAAGAGGTCGATTGCTGGACGGTTACGCTTGTGTTTCAAACGGTGCTTCCGGCATTGCTCACCACGGCAGGAGAGTCCCGCATCGTCTTCGAAGGCGGGACGCACAACGCGTGGGCTCCGCCGGTCGACTTCATTCAGCACACCTTTCTCCCACTTTTGCATCGGATGGGAGCGAGCGTACAGGTCGAACTTTCACGCCATGGCTTCTATCCCGCCGGTGGCGGTCGCTTCGTCGCTCGAATCGCTGGAGGTTCTGAACTGTCAGGTCTCAGTCTCACCGAACGCGGCGATATCGAAAGCGTTCATTTGGATGCGCTCGTGAGTCAGATCCCGGTGCATGTGGCAGAACGTGAAGTCCGCAGTTTGGCTCGCCAGCTGGCGGACCTGCCAATCGACCTCGACACTCACTCCGTTGACAGTTCCGGTCCAGGCAATGTCGCGATGGTGACGGTGCACTCCGCCTATGTGTCGGAGACGTTCACTGCTTTTGGCGAGCGGGGTGTGAAGGCAGAAACGATCGCTCATCGTCTCGCGGGCGAGGTGCGCAAATACGTGGCAGCCGGGGTACCAGTCGGAGAGCACCTGGCCGATCAGCTCATGATCCCGCTCGCTCTAGCCGGTGCAGGTGAGTTCGTGACCGGGCAGCCGAGCCTGCACGCCACCACCAATTTGGACGTCATCGGCATGTTCTTGTCAGGACGGCTCAAGGTCACCCGTGAGAATGGGCGAGTTCGAGTCGCTGCACATGGAGGGAACGATGCGCGCTGACATGAGCAAGGTCATCGTGGAACGTCCAAGGCTCGGTGCGGGCTGGAGCCAGCAGGGAGATCGCCTTCCCCGCAACATCGAGGACTGGCCGACACGGGCACGAAAGTGCCCTGACAAGACCAAGCACCTCAATGAAAACCTAGCTCCGCTCAAGCGATATCTCCGCTCGCAGGTGGGGTCTCGTTGGGATGATGTCTACAGTGCAATCTCCAAGCATCTCCGTCCATCCAACGCGGTGCAGCAGCATGTCCGGGACCATCTGCGGGACTTCGTCAGCACGCGTGTGGAGTTCAGGGAAGGGGTTCCTTATTCGCTTCCCGGCGTGGGCTGGTATCACGGAATTGTTCGCTACTTCTACGTATGCCCCAACACCGCAAGGCTCTGCGAGCACATCACCTCGGGAAGGGGCTGGCTCGCGACGACAGTCCAGAAACGGGGCTGTCGCTGTGGAGATTGTCGAAGGAAGGTACGCCCTGAATCACCCAGAGAAGCTCGACAGGTTTGAGCAATTCACTCGCGCAACGTATAACCTCCACGAAGGCTTAGTTTGGGCTTCCTTCTATTTTCTGGACTCAGCCTGAACGATTTCCTTCTCTTTTTGAGCAGTGGGGGCGAAAGCCCCCGCTTCTCGTTTGAGCGTCCCAATGTCCGAAATTTCCGACGCAGTCCTCCTCATCCGAACGGGTCGAGTCTTCGTTCCGACGGACGGCACATGTGACCACGAGAATCTCGCAATCGCCCTCAATGCAGAATTGGCAGCGTTGGGGTATGTCGCGAGCAGTGAACTCACACAAGCTCTGCGTGGATTGGAAGAAGAGCGTCTCGGCGAGGTTCGCGCATTTCTCCTCAATACGCTGAGCAAGCATCTCGGCGCATCGCAGAAGCACACCCCGCTGTTCCGTAGCTTTCCGCACGGCGTCCCTGACGACACGACTGAGCTCTGGTGGACGCGTATCTTGACGCACTTTCTCCAGCACCCCGAGCAGCCCTGTCTGCACTGTGAATCGGAGGGCACTACCCATGTCCTTGAGCCATGCGGCCACGTAGTCTGCGACAACTGTTTCGATGGCTCGGTCTACTCCGGCTGCCCAGTTTGTGGCCGTCAAGTACCTGCCGGTTCCTCGTTCTTTCATGAACCAGTGCGACTGGTCGAAGCGAAAGGAACAACGAAGGCACGGCTCAAGCTGTTGACCTTGGGTCAGAACTCGGTGGAGGCGTCATGCCAGCTCGCTCAAGCCCTTCTGTCACGTCCGCAAGCGCTTTCGCCGGACGACAAGAATGCCCTCACCACGCTCACCAAGGACTACGGGAGCGCGGCACTTGACTGGGTTCCCGCCGACATCCCGCTTCGTGAAAATGTCGCGACGTACCTCGGGGTACTCCTGCAGCGGTTACCTCATGACATGGTCCTTGAAGCGGCCAGTAAGCACATCACGACCGCGACTGATGTCCTCCGTCTCCTAGCGGCTTACTCAGATGCCGATCCAGCACTCCAAGGACAAACGCTGATCAAGACGGTGGAGGGGGTCGACCCTCGACACCGCTTTTGGTCAAGAGTCACGACCATCCTCGGTCTCAAACCGGGACAGTCCACGCCACTACGAGTCAATGTTCCGCTGAAAGTGAATCGCTTCAAAGTTCGTCGACTGTCGCGATCTCTTCGTCGGGCACTGCTCCAGAAGCTCGAGTCCCTACCCAAGGAGAGTCTGTTTGAAGACATGCTGCGCCATCGCTCCTACTGGGTGTGGGTCGGTGAGTTCCTTCACCCTCACGAGTACGCTAAACGGTTTCCGAAGGTAGCCGAGGCGTTTCAGCTCGTTCGCCGGAAGTCTCCCCAGGGGGAGCTTGCGCCGAAGTTCCGCTCCTTTAATAGTCGGGTCGAGGCAGCAGCCGACGCCAGCGACGGACAGGCAATGTTGAACGCTCTCCAGGCTCGGCCAGGCGAGCTGGCTCGGCGCCTCGATCACTTGCTCCGAATGGCTGATGGTGACTCGTCACTTCAGGCAGCAGTGGCCAATACCTTCACCCAGAACCTGGACAAGTACGCGGTCCCGGTTCTGGTGACGTTGCTCCACCTCCTTCCCACGCGGACCGAGCGCGCGGACGTGCGAATCTACTGGCCGAAAGGCACTACGGCGAAGGGCATCTCGGCTCCAGATGAGCGCGCACTTCTCCCAGAACCATTGGTGAATCGGCTGGCATCACACATTCGCACGGAGCTTCTCCGTCGGTTCTCAAGTCTACCTTCGAAGAGTGCCTTCCTGGTTGACACACAGCTGCGTGAGATTGCCGCACCGTTCAATGAACGGACAGCTAGCGCCTCAGCTGTGTCCTTGCCACGCGGCTCCATCGTCCCGGTGCCCGAGAACAAGCTCGTGCGCCTTTTCCTCCACTGGTGTGAGCCAGAGAGTGGCGGAAGAACGACGGACCTCGATCTCTCTGTTGGGTTTTACGGCGAAGACTGGAGCTATCAAGGAGTCTGCTCCTACTATGAACTCAAGTTGGTGGGTTCGTCCGGTGCAACAATTGCAACGAGCGCTGGGGATTTCACCAGCGCTCCGTACCCGGACGGTTCAAGCGAGTTCATTGACATCGACCGCGAAATGGCGCTGCGCGATGGCATGCGTTACGCCGTCATGGTGGTGAACAGCTACTCTGGCATGACGTTCTCTCAACTGGATCGCGCTTTCGCGGGGTTAATGCTCAGGGACTCTGCTGAAGGCAGGCATTTCGACGCCCAAGCGGTCGAACTCAAGTTTGACCTCCAAGGCGAGAACGGCGTCTACCTCCCGATAGCCTTCGACCTCCAAGAGAACAGGCTGCATTGGCTGGATACCTACAACAAGGGCCAGTTCGCACTCAACAACGTGGCCACATCGAACTCGGCCATCCAGAAAATTTGCCCCGAGATGATCACCTACTTCGGGAGCGGAGTGCGAGCATCGATGCTTGACCTTGTCCTGCTGCACGCGGCAAGTCGAACCGACTCCGTCTATCTGCGTGGCGGAGGGACCAAGCTCGTCCATCGTTCAGAGGGTGAATCGGACCTCGATTTTCATAGACGACTGGTCGAAGCTGCCTCGAACATTGGTCCTCATGGCGCGCCACCTGACCTCCCAGAAAACTCGTTCGTCGCGCTCTACCACGGTGACGTGAACCTTCCAGAAGGTACGGATTGCTACGTGCTGTTCCGCGAGGGAGCAACGTCGACGATGGGCGCTGGGGACTTCTTGTCGGCCTAGGTAGGCCCCGCCGAATTCTCAAGGTCAGCGCCGCTTTGCGGCGCGCCCGGGAGGATTCGAACCTCCGACCGTCGGATTAGAAGTCCGGTGCTGCGCGATGAGAATGAGAGCTAGAAACAGCTCATTCTATCGATTCTCGGACCGAAACTGTACCCCCCAGGAGTGGACACGCGTGGACAGGAGTGGACTCTGGTGGACACGGTGTACCGGAAAATCCGATGGTGTTTCTCAGCGACAGACGTTGCGGGACCGAACGAGGACCATGGGCTCCTCATGGTGTAGGCTCAAGCAAGGTGACGGACCAAGCCGGACGAGAGATGACAAGGCCCGTCGGGCCTCTGCGCCCACCCCGCGCGCGGCCACCTCTCGAACCGGACTCGATTCGATCGATCGAGATGCCTGGCCTGTGCCTTTCGAACCCCACTCGGCTTGCCCTTGAAAAGGGTCGCACGCTTTGGGCGACACGAGCCAACATCCACGCAAGCGGGCGGTTCCTCCAGTTTGCGATCGTCAGTACAGCGACGGGTGAATACATCGCCCGTCCGAGGCTGATAAGAACACCTTTTCAGTGTCCACATGACCCCCGGCTGTATTGGTCACGCCAGGGAGACCTCCGCGTCAACTTTGCGTACTTCTCGAATTGGCGACGCAGCCAACATGTGCCCGCCATCTGGCGCCAGGCCGAAGCCAAGGTCGTTCTTGAAGGCGATACAATCTCACTCGCCGAGTTTCGTCCCCTACCCATCCCCGAGGGAACCTCGCAGCACAAGAACGTCCTCCCTTGGGAAGACTGGTATCTCTATTACCCAGGGAGGCAAGAATTTCGTCACAGGAGTGACATAGAGCGCGTCGTCAGCGCAGGACCGCCGGCTTCGGTCGATCTTCGCGGAGGCTCCGTTCCGATCAGGTGGAGTGCTTCATATCTCCTGACTGCGTTTCACTCAGCTCGCGGGCTACCTCCCAAGATGGAGTACACAGGTCATCTGGCGGTACTCGATGCAGCCCCTCCCTACCCGTTGCTCGGATCAGCACCGATCGTCGACATTCGAGTTAGGGAGATGGGGATAGCCAACCTCTCCCGTGACTCCCGGCGGCGCTGCCACTTCATCACCTTTCCGACGACGGTGGAGCGCGACTCAGAAGGCGGTGCAGTTGTGCTGATGGGGGTACAGGATGTCGCGGCGGTGGAAATGCGCTTCAACAAACGCACGATCGATAGATTCAGACGCTCGATTGTGGTGTGAGACAACGCCTCGGTGTCGTTCGGGACACGCTGCCACTGGAACGACGTGGGGACGAACAACAACGCAATCCACTCCCGACCACCTGGGCAGAATCCACGAGCAGAGGCGTCCCCTCACCTCCGCTCGACCGCCTGTTGGGACAGATGTGCAGCATTCCTTTTCTTGACCAAGCCATCTACCCGAGTGAGATCATGCCTCACTCTCCACTCACAATTGAACACTCCCCCGAACACGTACCCTTGTGGACGGATTGGTCTCCCTTCATCAAGAAGGGGATCTTGGGAGCCGTTGCTGCGGCTCATCAAGCCACGGTCCAGATCTACCGCCTCGGCCACGAATCGGTGCATCCGCTCTTTCGTCATCACGTTCGACACGCAAGAACCGAGTCGGACGCGTCGCTGCTGCGCATGCAGCTTCATGTCCTCCAAGGACGGGCCGCTCGCGCCAAGCTCGGCTTCTACACGTCGGAGGAGCGCTTTTCGATTCTTCAGATCCAGATGGCGCGCGGCTGGTCCCATGCGCGCACTGCGCGCGAGTTTCAGGTCTGTGCTCGCACGATCGCCAAATGGCATCGCGAATTCGGCGCTGACATCACAAGCATCCCGACGAACGCCAGCACCTTCTTCTCCTGGGGGCCGAAAACGTTTCCACGCATCTTTCCCGAGACCCGCAGCGTCGTCGCCGTCATTGATTCCTTCTCCCGAAAGGTGCTCGCCATTCGATGCTTCGGCGCTGGTGCCACGGCTGCTCAGGTCATCGCGACTCTCGATGAGGCCATCGCTTTCGCTGGCGCTCCCCCCATACATCTGATCACTGACAAGGGCTCGCAGTTCTATTCGAAGAAGAAGAGTCCCGCCACGAAGCTCCGCGCCTGGCTCAAGAAGCACTCGGTGAAAATCCGATTCGGGGCCGTCGGAAAGAAGGGCTCCATCGCGATCATCGAGCGCCACTTCCTGACCCTCAAGAACGAAGGGACCAGGACGATGCTGATCCCTTTGGGCCGCGAAGAAGTCGACACCGAGCTCTCCGTCTTTGCCGAGTGGTACAATACGAAGCGCCCTCATTCGTCGCTCGGCGGATGTACGCCAGAGGAACAGCGACTGGACGGAGAGCTGCTGTCTCAAAGGCCTCGCTACGAGACGCGGCCGAACTACCCCGTCGATCCCGAAGACCTCGCTGCCGGCCGCGTGTGGAGGATCAAGAGCGCCACGCTTGATCCGAAGTGCTTCAAACGTCAAAAGCACCTGCCGGATATTTCGCTCGACGTCGCGGCTTAGAGCCGGTCTGAAAACTTGGCCAGATGAAGCGGGCGGGTGCAGATGGGAGCATGGAAGCTCGATACGCAGATGTTCCCGAGACACTTTGGCGCCAGGTGGAGCCGCTCATTCCAGTAAAAACGCCTCATCCGCGCGGGGGACGTCCACGAAACCGGTGAGTGTCAAGGAAGTTGCCGCGTGAATCACGCGGCGTGAGCCGTCGTG
>CBFGUR010000105.1:0-6641 GCA_965652275.1 uncultured Polyangiaceae bacterium
AGCTGCTGGGGAAGCTGCGGACGCGAAGGCGCGAATCGCGATCTATGGAAGCCCGTGTCCCGCGCCAGCGATAATTTCTAGCGATATGTTCAGTGTTTTGGCCACCAAATCGACATCGAAGTCATTCCAAAAATGTCGAATCGAGGTTTCGACTGGTGCGACGCATTCAGTTGGGCGAGTCGATCATGAGCGATTTGTGATTCAAGACGTAGGTGGGCATCTGCGTCATTGGGGGACGCTTGTCTTGTCTGGTTTACTAAAGCGCTTTACTGGTTCAGGCGGCGACGTCGAGCGACACATCCGGCAAGTGCCGACGACGCTTGAAACGGGCGGCATCGAGCGTGATACACTTCGCCCGCCAAACCTTGCCCGCTGCGACATCCTCGGCCGCAAGTGGATACCTAGAGCGCACTTCGTACCGAGGTTGCTCGGCAGGCGGCGGAATCCCGACTTGCGTCTCATTCGGCGTCCCATTCGAAAGCGACGAATGCGGCCGTTTGGAGTTGTACCACTCGACCCAAACCTCGAGCTCGGCAACAATCCAGTCGAAGTCGTACGGCACGAGCATCCGACGAAGCCCTTCTCTCTTCAGCGTCCCGAAGAAACGCTCGATGACGGGGATGCTACCTTTCCTTCCGATCGCTCCAAAGCGAGGCTTGACGCGACAGCGATCCAACCAAGCGCGAAGTGCGACGGAGGGCTTCCGGTTCTTCGAGTCGAAGAACTGACTCCCTTTGTCGGTGATCAGATAGCGGGGCGAGGTGCCATTGGCTTGGACGGCAGCATCAAGCGTCGCAACGACTTCTTTCGCCGAAGGCTCTTTGCGAAACGCTTTGATGGCGAGCACCTTGCGCGAGTGCGCATCGAGGACGGTGACGACCTTCCAGCAGAACGGAAAGAGAGCCGGAAACCCAGTTGGCCACCAGCTGATTGCCAGGCCCCAGCTCGTCGGGACCGTCGTGATGTCGCAGTTCCAGACGTGGCCAGGATACTTGGCGACGACGGTGCGCGCGATATCGGCCTTCTTCTTCGGCAGGAAGGGAATGTGCTTCGGACGCCGCGGCAGCTGAACCGGCTTCTTCAACCGGCGTCGAATGGTCGTCGCCGAAAGGTGCAATCCGGCTCGAGCCAGCCATCCCGCCATCTGACGGCAACCCAGAAGCGGGTAGAGGGTTTTGAGCTGTTGCACGACCGTAGTGACGAAATCAGGAAACTTGTTCACCGGATCGCCTGGAGCCTCCAGCAGCGTGTCGTCGTCGAGCTTGCGGTGCCAAGTCGCGATCGTCTGCGCCGCGACCAGGAACTCACGAGCGGTCCGCGAATTGCTCCAACCACGGGCCATCTGGACGCCAAGGATCGCGAAACGCTGAAAGCGGGTGTAGTGAGGCTTGGATTCCACGCGGCTCAGCCGCTCTTTGAGAATCCGATTCTGTTCCCGAAGAAGCGCAGCATCGGTCTCCCTTCGCTCATGCTCGACTTCGCGGCGGACTTGGCGTTGCTCGGTCGAGTGGCCCCATGCTCTGACATTGACGAGTGTGTAGTGAGCCAGGGTGAAGGCGGCGAGCAGACCTCGCTTGATGTTCGCGGTCCAATGATTGGGGAGTGGGATCTCGGGGAGGTCGAGGGGCTTCATGGGGCGCGCGGGATCGCGGGCTGAGGGGTGAAGCGCAAGAGCAATTGGTCAGGGGGCGGGGGAGGAGAGCTCAACCAACTGAAATCGGGGGAGGGCGGGAAGCTGCACCACGCCAAGAAAATACGACCCAGTTGGTAGACCCGTTGGCCTGGGAATTTAGCTAGAAAAGTGCTCTCAGGGGCCCCCAAGTGACTCGAAAATGTGCTAAGAAACGGCTCACGAAGTGAGCCGCTGAACGGGCGGCACTCGGTCGCCCTGAAGAGGGTCTCGCTCCCTGAAAATTCGCCCCTATCCACACGAACCCCGGCCGCCGACAGAAGCCGACGGCCGGGCACTCTACTGTCGGAACCGCAGTAGGCAGGCGCGTGAAACGCCTGCCGGCAAAGGCTAGCTCGCCATCGCGGTTGCGAGCGCGACCCGCACAATCTCGACGGCGCGCGATAGGTCTCTCTCCACGAGAGACGCGGGTACACGGACAACCGTGTACCCGGCACGGACGAGCTTGCGCTCGCGAGCCGCATCCGCGGTCGTGCGCTTTTCATGATACGCGTTTCCGTCGACCTCGACGACAAGGCGAGCCTTGCGCGCCAGGAGATCGACGATGTGCGAGCCAATGATTTGCTGACGTCGGAAGGAGACGCCGAGCCTCTTTCCGCGAAGGGCGCTGAAAAGGAGAGCTTCGCTCGCGGTCGGATGCCACCTCATGAAGCGAGCCCGAGCCTCGAGCAGGGCGCGACGGGACTCAGAAGAAGAAGCGGATGAACCAGATGCTGATGCCATAAAGGACCTTTCCAGCCCGGCACCGCGCCGGGCTTTGGTCCAAAACCGCGCAGCATCTGTGACAGCGGTCTTGGATGCGGCGTCTTCTCAGCTTCGGCGGGCTCCGCCCTTCTTCGCACCGAAGACGTTATCCAGCGGGCGGTGCCCGCTTTTACGTAGACCGCTGGCGCAGAGGGTGCGCGACAGTCCGAAGTCCGGCGCGGTGCCGGGAGGGGACCAGCCGCGGCATCAGCACCCTTCCGCTTTGCTTGTCACCCCGATGGCATCAGCCGGGCTGGGCTAGACTGCCGGGTGTTCTGGGTCCCAACTACGCACGTGGAAGAAGCCCTTGATGCAGTTCGGGTTGCGGATGCAGAGCTGAACGTGATTGTGAGCTCTGATTCCCGCGCCAGGATAGGCGGGTTCACCTTCAGGAAAGACGCTGCGGACTGAATCGAAGCGTGTCTCCCACTGCTCCTCCAAGAGCCACAGGGCGGTCTGGACCACCAAGTTGTCACGAAGACGGACAACCTTGTCCTCCGATTCGACGCCTGATGGGTTTCGATTCTCGGGCAGTGGACCACGAGTCGCCTCGGCGACCGCGAAAGCATCGGGCAGTGCCTCGAGGAACCGCGACTCAAGAAGATCAAAACAGTTGCCGAGGTCGATCACGGCACCGACCACGGCGGCTTGCTCGAACCTACCTTCAGCGGCGCGCTCTTCTGCCCACTGCAGTCCGCGCTCTGGATTCCCTTCCCAAAAGTAGCGCCCCGGTCCTAACCAGTCGTAGGGCTTGGTGGATGGATCCATCGCCGTCGATGGATCGTTGACGAGAGCCTGGGCAAACTCCTGGCTGCAACCATGGAAACCAAGCACGAGGCCCGGCCGAGAAAAGTAGTGATTCCTCACTGCGGCGACTTGTCTTCGGACTCGGGAGGAGCCGGAGACTCTTCTTGCAACAGACCGTGTCGCATCATGAACGCGCGCTTTTCCTCGGGGCTGCTCAAGATGCGAGCAGCTGCGAGTCGAACCGCCTCGGCCGGCGAAAGCGGGGGCTGGTTCTTGGGAGCGTCAGAATCCATGCCCAGATTGTAGCGACGATGGCTCGGTTGTCGACCTAGGAAGGTGAGCGCCACTTGCCGAGCACGGGCACAGGGCCCGCGCGGAGGCGCTCCCGGTCGGAGGCACCATTTCAAAAGACGCAAAACCGATTCTCCGCTAGCGTCCGTCCAGGATGTCAGCGATCGTACAACTGGAGTGGTAGGAACAGCACCCGGCGTATCTCTGGAGTGAGCATCCAGCTGACGATGTTTGGGACGTCTCGATTGAAGTCGAGGCGGCCAACGACAACGGCCGTAGGCTTGTTCCTTTAGACAGAGACTCTCAAGGAGCATCCCAACGGGGATGCGACCGGCAACAGCTCGATCCTCCTCCCACGCGCGCGCAGGCCCAGCGGGCTCAAGCGCTCTTCACTCCGAAGGGCCGAGTACGCGTAAGGGAGGAGTAAGCCTTCCGGAGCGAAGCGAGGACAGGCGCAGAGGAGGGCTCCCCCAATATCGTTTTACCGGGAAGGAAGAAGATGTAGAGGTTGGGCTTCAGTACTTTGGGAAGCGGTATTTGAATCCGCTTTTGGGGCGGTGGATTTCGGCTGATCCCCTCGCGGTGCACTCGCCCGGCGAGGCTGATCTTAATGTTTATGCGTACGTCAGGGGGCAGGTTCTCTACAGCATCGATCCCGTAGGTCTGCAGGATATTCCTGCAGCTCAGAAGGTCGACGAGGCTCCGCAGCCAAAACCCCAACCCACGATTTCTTCGAACGCCAAGAAGTGGGTGGTGGCCGGGGTTGCCACTGCGGTGGTGGTGGCTGCAGCGGTACATCCCAAGACGCGTCAGATGGCTCGGAGCCTAGTGCCGAAAGCGAAGCCTGTATTGCGTCCAGCGGAAAAAGCGGCGTCCCGTGCGCAGGCAGCGATCCGTGAGGCCGCGAGACGCAGACTGGAGAGTGCGAAACAAGTTGTTCAGAGATGGCTAAGGTCTGATGCGAGTCGCGACCAAACAGCTAGCGCGGGGGATCGCGTTTCGGAGACCACAGTTCCGAATCAGTTGAGTCCGCTTATTCGAAATGTCTCGAGGGAAATCTACCATGTATACGAAAGAGCCAACGCCAGATTCGCTGTGCGGGCGAACTTGGACTCCAAGGGATACATTGAAATGTCCATCCGAACGAAGTTGGAGGACGGCACGAGGTCGAAAATTTTGCAAGCGGCGGCAGAATTTTCGAAGGTGTTGAAGCACTTTGAAGGACGCGCGAAGGGATTCCAGGCTAGCTGGCAGTACGGGGACAACCTTAAGGTGTTCAAGGAGCAACTTGCAAAGGGGCTGACCGAGTCTCAGGCAGCGTGGAAGACCTGGACCGGGCAGCAATTGCGCAAGGCCGGCTACGATCAGGTGAAGATTGTCGAGAACGCTGGGGACACAGTAAAAGCTGTCTTTACGAAGTCAGGGGGAGCAGCCAAGTGACACCCAGTGCGCATGAAATACTTGAGAAGTTCACCGAAGTTGACGAGAGCCCTTCACGCCTTTGCCGGTGGCTTTTGGCGAGGGATCCGTCACTCGGCCCCACGCATTTGATGGGGCTACTCATGACCGCCTTCGGCGTAGAGCTGTCTGACGTGTCAGCTCTTGGCGGTTGGTGGCCAGAGGCGGAGGCGTCTGAACTGGATGATAACGCGATTGACAGGTTGCTGGGGCCCCGGCTCAAGGGGCGGTCTAAGGGGAGTAATTTGTGAGTCGGGGCATTTACCCTCACAGCCCCCGTGGGAGGGCCAGGGGCCCGCGGGGGCGGCGCACTCAGTTTGTAGGGCGGGCGGGAGCCGCACGATGGTCACAGATGGCTGAGCCATCCGCCGCCGGAAAGTTCGACATAACGCACACCGTTATGTCAAAGCGAGAGCGCGGGGAGGCAGGAGGCACGAGACCTGCTGGTCTCTTCTTGGTTCCATCTTGCGTGCAGGTCCCGTCCTGGCCGCGTCCGATAAGGCGCTGGTTATGCGCGGCGCCACGCGAAGCGACTTTTCGCGGTGGGGAGGCGACGTTGGGTTCAGTCCGGGCAGGGTCAGACTTCGCAGCCGAAAGTAGCCGTATGTCTAGAGATGAGGCCATCTGAAACCTGGGATTCTGAGTCAGAAATTGGTATATCACAAATCGCGAATTGACGTTGAAAGGAGGTCATTCGCCGCGTCTCCACGACGCCCTGCTCCCTGAAAACCCGCCCCTAGTTGCAAACGAAAACCCGGTCGCCGACAGAAGCCGACGGCCGGAAAGAAGAGGCAGGCGCGCGCAACGCCTGCCGGCGAAGACTAGTTCGCCATCGCGGTCGCAAGCGCGACCCGCACAATCTCGACAGCGCGAGAAAGGTCCCTCTCGACCAGAGAAGCGGGTACACGGACAACCGTGTACCCGGCTCGGACGAGCTTCCTTTCTCGCGCCGCATCCGCAGAAGTGCGATGCCCGTGATACGCATCCCCGTCGACCTCCACGACAAGGCGAGCCTTGCGCGCGAGGAAGTCGACGATATGCGAGCCAATCACCTGTTGCCGCCGAAACGAGACGCCGAGCCGCTTGCCCCGCAGGGCAGAGAAGAGCAACGCCTCCGACGCAGTAGGATGAAATCGCATGAACCTCGCCCGAGCGGCGAGGAGGTCGTCGCGAGAAGAAGTGTGAGACAGAACTGATGATGCCATGAAACAATAACCTTTCCGGCCCGGCGGAGTGCCGGGCTCGAAGGCCCCTGGCGCAGGCGCCGTGACAGGCGGGGAGGAGTCACGTTGAGCGCATCGAGTTTACCCGGCTCACTTCACCGATTTCCGCGTCGCCTGGCGCGAGGCGTGCGCCGCATCGCAGAGCCCGGCACGGAGCCGGGACGGAAAGCGGCTGCAACCTGCATCCTGCACCTGGGCTCTCTCATGAGCCTCGGAGGCCTGGTCAATCTGATGGATCTCGCACGCAGCGTGCTAGATGTGGCCTAGCCTCCACAGCCGCGCCCGTGACGTTCGTTTCGCACACAGTGTGCAAAACGAACCCCCTCGTCGCAGCGAAAACCCTTTCCGAAGCGGTTCCTCCAGAACCGCGTCCGGCAACAAACTCAAACCTTCCCCCGCGTGCGCGGAGCGACTGCGAGCACACGCAAGGGGCTTGCGCCTGGCATGGCGCTGAAACAGCGGGTGAAAGTCCCGTGAGAAAGGAGCAT
>CBFGUR010000106.1:0-6100 GCA_965652275.1 uncultured Polyangiaceae bacterium
GGGTTTCTTTTCGGTTTGAGAGGCTCGTCCCCAAAGAGGCCTGTTTGCTCGGCGTAGAGGAAGCTGCACGGTCGCTTGTCATAGGCTCCTGCGTTGCCACTGCAGATGAGATACAGTCAATCGCAAAAGCTTCGGGCGGGAAAATCGACGTTCCTGGGGCTATATGGCGAATATGCCGAGACGCAACGCTGAAGCTGAAAGCACGAGACTATGAGGCCGAAGTTGCAGTGCGAGCTGAGCAAGAGCTGAAGGAGGAGCGTTTGCGAGAACGTTCTTCCCCACGAGCTGATGAGTCTGCACGTGCCCGCAAGTCCAGAGCATACGGAGAAGCGGCGCTCCTCATCCTCGCAGAGGAGCGGGCACGGGCTTCGTTGAATAAGAAAGACGTGAAAACGGAGTACTCACGAATTGCGCCTCTCTACGCGAGCAAGAGCAGACGGATTCAGGCGTCGAAGATCCTCGTGAGCACTACAACCACCGAGGCCGACATCAAGAAAGCACTTGATCTCAAGGGTCGTGCCGAAGGCGGAGAGGAGACTTTTGAAGAACTCATACGCAAACATTCGTTGCTCAAAGGGACGGAGTCGAGTCTTGGTATTTTCTCGGAAGCTACCGTGCCTATAGACTTCCCACGTTCGTTCGTTGAAGAAAGGGAGGGCCAGATTTCGGAACCCGTCACAACGCCCCGGGGCACCCTTCTGTTCCGAATCGACCAAGTTTATCCGCCAGGGCCCCTTCCCCTCGACGCCTTGAGAGAACGGATTACGAAGCGACTGATTGCAAGGAGGATCCCTCAGGAACGTGACAAAGTGCTTCAATCAGTAGTCGAAGGCTTCAAGGCAGACCTCGCGCGCACCCCGGGACTCGCTTCATGGGGTATTTCGGTTGATCAGTTTGATGGGAAGCCCTTGAGCAGTACCGCAGTTGATGCGAGATTGCAGAGATGAGAACTCCGAGCCCAATTCTGCGCGCGCCGATTCTGGTTGCCTGTGCTTTCTTCATCTCGGCATGCGGCGGCGGAACGGATTCTCAGGTCACCCAGCTTCCAGACCGAGACTCGCGGCCGGTACAGCACTGCGAAGTAGATGATGACTGCGAACCCGACGCCTACTGTCAAGAGGACGACCTCTGTGGGACTGTCTGGGGGAGCTATTTCGTGGCCTTTACGCGCATCGCGATCCCTGAAACCGCGGAGACGGCGGATGCCGATGGAAGCCCTCCCGACGTTGGCTGCACGCTTCTCCGAGACAATGGCTCTGGAAACCATGACGCGGGGGCGACCTCGATCGTTCCGGACTTGTACGAAGGGGAGCTGGACGGCGGGGGCTACAACGAAATCGGACCGACAACGACATTTCGAGTTCGTTGCTATGAAGGGGAGGGCGAGGAGGTCGATCGCCTCATTGGCGAAGCGTGTGTGGGGCCCGCTAGCGCATGCACTCCCATCACTCGCGACGTCTTGCGCGGAGAAGACGTCGAGCTGCAGCTGTCCGATGGCGCTTTCCACGGCGTTGTCGTCAACATTCGCTTTGAGCTGGTGGAGCAATGAGGGCTGGAACGCTTCTACTCGTCAGTGTTTCCGCTTTTCTCCTTCAATGCAACAGCGCATCACGACCACCTCTTGCAGACTTCAAGGCACAGAGCGCTTACTACGGTTTCAAGTTCTCGGACTCGCGCAGACCACAGGTCCAAGTCGTGCTAAGCGGTCTCAAACTTGGCTGCGATGAACTGGACCGTCTCGACGAGGCAGTCACCATCACTCTAAATGGAACTGATAAGGGGGCATACGAGATACTGGGAGTTGACGTTGACGCCTTAGGGGATGCTGCGTTGTACGCATCTGCGCGACATGACCTCGGAGACTTTAGATATTCGTTGGCGGCAGGAGCCTTCGACCTCGAACGTTCGGTTGGTTCGGGGGATGAAATGGAGGATCTCGTGGGTAGGCTTCACGTTTACGCGCCGCTCCACCCGCGCAACACCCTGGAATGCGGTGCAAGCAGTACAGCGGGAAGTGCTTGCTCTTGCGTTAGTGAGGATGGGAAGCGTAGCAGCTGTACGCCAAGTATTCCCGGCGAAGATTGCTGCGCTTTCGTCCCGAAAGATCATTGGGAAGTCGACATCGACGTACAGGCGGAGTTCTGCCCGTTGCTTTGTCAGGCAACGTCGATTGCTCTTCACGACGAGCGTTGCGGGATAATCGAGGAGACTCCACGGTGAATGTAGCCCCGTCGAGTCTTGTCGCCGAGTGCTTCGAAGACGACATCTTCCTGAATCGCCTTCTGGTGAGAGAGAAGCATGCGCACGTCGTCGGGTGAGCGCGGGTTTCCGCCCGCCGCCGTGGCGAGCTTTGGCTGGTGGCGCACGCTGCGCGCCAGCACGGGCGAGTGAATCGAGTGAGCGCAGATCGCGCTGTCACGCATCCTGCGCCTTGGGGGGGACCAAAGCCCGCCACGGCGGCGGGCGGAAAGTAACCGTCTGACCGCGGACCCATTGAAGGGCGCAGCTGATTCGCCCTCGATCGTGGGACGCTTCAGGTCGGGACGGACTGCCAGCGGTCGGGAAGCAGTTCGCGGATCTGGGATGCTGGATGTGATGAGAGGCGCCGCATCACATCGGGCAAGTACTCCATCGGGTTGACGCCACAGGCGTCGCAAGTGGCGATGAGGGAGTAGATGGTTGCGAGGTTTTCTCCCGCCGCGTCGTGGCCGACGAAGAGGAAGTTCTTTCGACCGAGAGCGACGACGCGGAGCGCAGCCTCACTGCGGTTGTTGTCTACCGGGATGCGGGCGTCTTCGAGAAATCGAGTGAGCTCGACCCAGTTGTTCTTGGCGTAGCCGATGGCGCCTGCGATCGCGCTCTTGGGGGAGTGGACCCCGTCCCGTTCGTCGAGCCACGCTTTGAGTTTTCCCATCGCGGGGGCCGCCCGCTTCTTTCTCATCTCGAGGTGAGACTCGGTCTGGGCGATGCCTTGCTCTTTGGCGTCGTGTTCGACGCGGTAGACTTCCTGGATGAGTTCGAGGGCGCCCTGCACTCCCTCATCTGCATCCCGCGCCTCGAAGAGTTTACGCCGCGCGTGCGCGAGGTACCCTGCTCGCTCGCGACCTTCCACGCCGGTCACCGAGTTGTAGCCGGTGTACGCGTCGACCAGCAGCGTACCTTGGCTGGTCCCGAGGACGTCACGGGGCGTCTTTCCGCTGCGTGAGGGGCTGAAGCGATACGCGATCAGGTTCTCCGCTAGAAAGGTCCACATCCACGCTTTGCCCTTCGCGGACTGCGACTTGATGCTCGTCTCGTCCGCCAGCACGACGTCGCTCTTCGCGATTTCCTCGGTTAAACACTTTCCGAGTGGTTCGAGGAGTTCGGCGTGTCGATGGAGCAAATCGTTCATCGTCGCGCGCGAGATGTTGATGCCGGCTCGGCTGTACTGCTTCTCGAGTCGGTAGACAGGAATCGAGTCTCCGCACTTGCTCACCATCAGGTGCGCGACGAATCCTTCGTCGTAACGCGTCCCCTCCAGTGCCTTTTCAGGGGCAGGAGCTGTCACGATGTACTGACCGCAGCGACATTTGCGCGTCTCTCGATGGTAGACGTCTCGCACAAACCGACCTGGGATGTAGCGCAAGACCGTGCTCGTCTTGCCACGACCCACCGGAGCCAAGTCCTCGTTGCCACAGCTGGGGCACCTGCACTGCTCGACCGGGACCTCGAGCTGATGCTCCTTTTCCGTGCGTCTGGCGCTGCAGAGCAGCGAGTTGCTCCTCGACTGCCCGCTGAGCCTCCTGCTGCTCCGCCAGCTTTTGCTCAAGATGACGCGCATACTGCTTCCAATCGCAGCCGTGTTCGTCGTCGTTGCTCGGGGGGCTCACCCCCGATTTAGATCAAACTCAGCTCGCCTTGTCGATCCTCTTTCTCGCCGTCGAATCACTTCTCAAAAGTGGCTTCCAATGCGCTGGCCTCACCACTCGACTGAAGTCGATCCCTTCCAGCAGCATGCTCAGGTCCGTGCTCGTCATCTCGACCTGCTCGTCCGACGACTGCGGCAGCTTGAAGCGTCCGCGATCGAGACGCTTGTAGTAAAGGACGTACCCACCGCGCTGCCAAAACAACACTTTGCAGCGGTCCTTACGACGCCCGACCAAGACGAAGAGATCTCCTTCGAAGATGTCGTGCTCCTTGTTCACCAGATTTCCGAGGCCATCGAAGCCCTTTCTCATGTCCACCGGCCGCGTCCACAGGAACACTCGGACCTTGGACGGCAGGCTCAGCACTTGCGAATGGCCCCGGCCAAACGCGCCACATATCCGACGTCGGTCCACTCATCAAATCGCAGAGTCATTCCTTCGACCTCAAGCGACAACCTCCCGCCGCTTGCAGGAGCTGGCTCCACGACCCGCACCGGAACCAGAGCTCGACACGAAGATGCCGTAGACCTCGACCCTCGCTCCGACCGCAACTTGTAGACCCAGTAGCTCAAAGCCGGCACCCCCACGCCCAGCTCCTTCGCCACCTGCGCGCGCGTCTTGCCCCCGGACTCCGCCCGCGCCACCGCCTTTTCCCAGAACTCTCGGCTCCTCTGCTTGCTCTTCATGGCTCCGAACATGCACGAACTAAGAGTGCACTTGCTAGGCGTCCATCGTCAGACGGTTACGTTGCTCCGTGCTTTCGCTACACTTGTTCCATCACCGACTTTCGTCTCGGTTATCCCAACGGCAGCGCTCGCTGCTCTGGGCCGATGCTCCAGATCCGCGCGTGGGTCTTCTCCCAATGCGCTACTAGATCGTAGAGACCTCGATTGGTGTAGTGTGCGTTGCGCAGCACCCAGGTCACCCCGCGTGCCGTGCTCATCTTCCACCAGCTTCGGCGCCCCACGTAGATCTCCCGCGCAAACTTCGGGGGACTCCCCTGCGCGATGAGATGGCGCAAGATCAGCCGCTTCTTCTTCCACTGTTTCAGTTGAATTGTCCGCAGCCGTCTTCGTAGATGGGCATCCTCGGTGCCGAGGAATTCCTTCCCCGCGATCCCAAAGTAGCCCTGCCACCCTCGCAGATAGCGATTGAGTGCGTGAATGCAACTATCCAGAGACGCTCCCCAGTTTCGAGGCGTCATCTCCTTCAGCTTGGCTCGCAGCGCTTTCAGGACGTCTTTCGACACGACCAGACGCACCGCCCCGGACTTCCCTTTCACGAGCGTCAACCCGAGAAACTTCCGATCTTTGGGACGGCCCACCTCGCTCTTCTCTTGATTCACCCGCAGCTTCATCTTCCTTTCGATGAAGTCTGTCAGGCTTGCCATCACGCGATGCCCGGCTCGTTCCGTCTTCACGTAGACGTTGCAATCGTCTGCGTATCTGACGAAGCGATGCCCTCTACACGCTAGCTCTTGGCCCAGCTCATCGAGGACGATGTTGCTCAGAAGCGGCGAGAGAGGACCACCTTGCGGTGTACCCTCCCGACTGTCCTGCACAACACCTCGGGCATCACGATCCTTGCTTGGAGCATTCCGCGAATCATCGACAACACCCGCTTGTCTTCGATTTGAGTGGAGAGCCGGTGCATCAGCCGGTCATGACTGACCGTGTCAAAGAACTTCGACAGGTCGATGTCCACGACCCACTCCGCCCTGTTCTCCAAATGCTCCTTCGCTTGCTTGAGCGCCGTGTGACAGCTCCGGCCAGGACGAAATCCGTGGCTCCAAGCGTGAAACGTCACATCGAAATGCGGGCTCAACACTTGGTGCGTCGCCTGCTGCACGATGCGATCGATCACGTTCGGGATCCCCAGACCTCGCTGACCGCCGCTCTTCTTCGGGATCCAGACACGCCGAATTTCTCCCGCATGATAGCTCCCCTCCAAGAGCGAGGACCGGATCCGCGGCAGGCACTCGTCGAGGCGCTCCCGCACCTCGACCACACTCACTCGATCTGGCCCCGCTGCCCCACGATTGGCTGCGACCTTTGAAAACGCTGCTCTCAGATTTCCTTCATCTGCAATGCTCTCCATTGTCATCGGCGACAGACTCATGCTCTTCCCACTTGTCGACTTCGTGGCAAGGAACTACAAACGTGAAAAAAGTCTCCTCGACGAAGTAGGCCCGAGCT
>CBFGUR010000107.1:0-5958 GCA_965652275.1 uncultured Polyangiaceae bacterium
CAAGTCCGGTTCTGTGAGAGGGGTCCCCGGGAAACCGGGGGCCTCTACTCGGCGACCCCGCCGGCGCGCAGCGCAGCGAGCACCGCCGGGCCGTAACCCGAGCTCACCCGAAGGGGAGCACCCCAAAAGCTCAACCAGATCGGCACCGTGACCGAGACGCTCGACTGCATCCGTCTCGCTCACAAGAACGGCTACGCGGCTGTTTCTTCTCATCGTTCGGGTGAGACGGCGGATACGTTCATTGCTGACCTCGCTGTGGGGACGAACTGCGGTCAGATCAAGACGGGATCGTTGTCGCGGACCGACCGTATTGCGAAGTACAACCAGCTGCTTCGGATTGCTGATCAGCTGGATTCGGCCCAGGTTTATGCTGGGACGAATGCTTTTAATCAGAAGCGTTGAGTTCCGCTCGCCACTGTGGCGCAACGAAAACCCGCCCGCTCACTTGGTGAGGGCGGGTTTTCTTTTGCGCTTTTGGGGAGCACTGCTTCGCTCTCGTGCTTCTTTTAGGGGGCTTAGCGTCAGCCCCCTCTTCGCCGGTGGCGAATTCACCCCAAGCGGGTTTTCGTTGTGCGGGCGCTGTCCTTATTTTGTTTTTGGTGGACCTACTCAAGGACGTATCCTCCCTGGAGCAAAGATGAAGCATTCGATTTCGTTTCTGGTTTCGTTTCGCGACCGGCGTACCTCTTTCGTGGCGTGCCCTTCTGGCACGACTTGGGTCGCGATTTTATTTCTCTTCGCAGGCTGCACGAGCGGGTCGACTGCCGATACGGTTGGTTCGGGCGGTTCTGGGGGCATGGGGGGATCCGGCTCCAGCAGCGGCGGCGCAACGACCGGGGGCGTCGGTGGCGAAGGAGAAGGGAGGTCCTGCGAAGATCCGAAGGAGCTCAGCCTGATTGAAGTCTCCGCCGGTCAGGGCGGCGCGGGGACCGGGCCCGAGTTGGAACTCGGCGACACCCCCGCAGGAATTCTCCTTTGCGCCGATGGTGCCCTCGTGCGCGAGCGTCAAAGCTCATGCGATTTGATGCCGCTTTCACGGATCGATCTCTGCGATGGCTTTGCGCCCGAGTTTCCTCCCATTTGTTCCGCCGAGTTCTTCGACGAAAGTGGAAACCCTACTTGTGAAGGCGCGGACTGTTGGGCAGAGGGGGAGTGCCAGGTCGACGATGATTGCGAAACTGGACACGTCTGCTCCTGCGCTGCGGATCTCGACGGTTCCACCAGCGCTCGGGAACAGACTGGATTCACGCGGTGCGTGCCTGCGGACTGCTCTACGAATAGCGACTGTGGAGACTACGATTGCGCCGCCGATCAGGGCCCATGCGGAGTTGGCGTGGAAAGTTTCCACTGCCACACGCCCGACGACGAGTGCCACGGTCATGATGATTGTGAATCTTCGGGTCGCTGTACCTTTTCTGAGGCCGAGGAGCGCTGGGTCTGCGGTGAGTGGGCGCTCTGCGAGTAATCGTCGCTCCCCCAAGTACTCGTCGATAACAAGGCACTCTTCGCGGCCTGTGAAGCAAGTGGAACGAAGGCGCGAGGCCATGGTCGAACTAGGCACCCGCGTCGCAAATCGAAAGAGCGACGATCGGACACTCTCGACCTACAGCGTCGCGCCGACGCCCACCAATCTCATCATCCCGAAGAGCCGGATGTGAGGCCCGCAAGTCTTGGCCATGCACGTTTCACGGCGGCAGCATCACCCCTAAGTATCATCGCCGAAGCGCCGCCCGCACCAAAGCCACCGCCTCCCCCAACCGCCGCTCCACCAACGAAGCCCGGAGCCGCAGCACCCGACATCCGCTTGCTCCGCAATATCTGTCGCTCCTACTGCGGCCTGCAGCACGCTTGTTAGGCGGATTCTAGTGTTGTGCTGAGGTTGAAGGAGATGCGGGAGACGGCTGCATCCCAATCTCGATAGATTCGCAGACTTGCGCGACGGACCCTTGGAGCGTCCTTTGTTACAGCAAGTCGCTCTCTCAGCTCCCACATAGTTGAAGCGACCTTCTTTACGGTATCATACCGGTTCGCGATGAACTTGGAATCGACGAAACCTTGACGAATATTTCGGGGAAGTCGTTCAATATTCTCTTGCCAGAGCTCGCCTTCGCGCTGCGACTTGGGAGCAATTTTGCCCTGCTGGTAGTCGTCTGCGAACTGCTGGAACTCGGAGCAAACAAATTTGAACATTGATGAATTGACCGCGAGTAGGTCAAGGTCGGAGTGGTTCCCGAAGGCTTGTCCGAACTTGGGGGGTGGAGACAACGAAAAGCCGACTCTGGAGCTGCCGACGACGGAGATTTCCTTCGGATGCAGGGATAGTCTTGTCGCGAGCCAGCTACGTACCTGATCGAAGACCCCGGGGCACCGTGCGAAGGCGCTGGGGATCCCCTCCGTCAGCCAGAGCCTTGCCAGCGTCTCACGTCCCGCCCTGTCCTTATCAGCCAGCGCGGCCCGAATTGAGTCCGGGGTAAGTTCGACTCCAACATTCATCAGGCTGGTTGGGAATTTGAAAGGGCGAAAGGAATGCATAGACGTCTTCCAGTGAATGGCGGTGAAACAGCGCGAGAACGTGTTGCGCGCGGTGGGCGATTTTCTCAAGACGTTGAGGGCTGGGGTGGCGGGGCAGAGGGTACTTCAGGCACGCGATAATGGTTGCAGCGTTGCGTGGCGTCAGAGATCCCGTCAGATACCCCCACGCCTTGCACGCCGCTTCGACTCCTACGGCATCGGCACCAAAATAGCCTATCCGCAGATAGACTGCTGGTAGATAGCGTTTTGGAACCGATTGCGCCACTAGGGCCGCCAGCATCAACTCGCGAAGTTTTCGTCGGAGGGTTCGCTCGTACCTGCCAGTCAGCACACGTACGATCTGTTGTTCGATCGTGCTGGCGCCTTCGGTCCGACGGAGGAACACGGTCCGAACGAATGCCCGAGCAATGGCTCGAATATCGTAACCGGCATGTTGGCCGTGGCGATGATCCTCCCCAGATACGAGCATCCGCACGAGCAGATCGCTCGGAGGCGACACCTGTACCGCCAGCGCGTGTCGCAGGACTATCCCCTGGAGCGTTAGCCAGTCTCGGGAGAGAAAGGTTCTCGCTGTCCATCTGAGCAAGGCACCAAGCATCACTGACCTTTGAAGTTCATCATTGGGGGGAGTCCATCATGCGATCGTTCGGCTTTATTTTGCCACTCGCTTTGCTCGTCCCCTGGAATTTCCGCCTTGGCGCTGTACTGCGGCGTTGTGCCTTTCAGGATACGCCGACCGGCGATCATCCCCGACGGGGAGGAGCGAGCGCCGCAGGACGGCCTTTCAGCGAAGCGGAAGCGTTGACGGTGGCCGTTGGTCGCCAACGGCTCTATGGCAGCGTTAGCTGATCGAAGAGGCTCAGCGCGCGAAGCCAGGTGAGATGCGACCAAGGATGGCGTTCAATCGTTGGCACGGACGCTTGTGTCTCGCGTGCTGTGTCCGTTGGAACGAATTGAGCGACACACCAGAGCCCCAAAGGCGCCGGCCGTCACTCGCGAAGCGCGCAAGTCGGAGCAAGACACCGAACACCACGCGGCCTGTGGTCCAAGCCACGGCTTGGCTGTCACGACGAGGGCCCGCCCAGGAGGTGTCTGAATGAAGCTACTCGGGGAGCAATGCTCGCAGTTCGCTTGGGAGGAGCCAGGGTCTGCTGCGGTGGAGCATGCGGTGACAATTGGAGCAGACCAAGACCAAGTCCTCGGGCTTGGTCTTGTGACCGGCCATAAGCTCGGAAAGAGGACGAATGTGGTGTGCCTCGATGAAGCCTTCGCCTATCGGGCCATAGAACGCTCGAAAGTCGAAGCCACACACACAGCCGCGAAGTGTTCCGTACTTGGCAAGGGCATTTCGTTTGACGAGCGCAACGAGACCCGAGTTTCGTTCGCGCGATCGGTGGAGGCGCTCCACAACAGCACCTTCTGGGAATTCTGCGCGGGTTTCGGGCTTGGTTTCGTCAAGTTCGTCGGATCGCGCGCGGCTTTCGACAAGGGCGAATACATCCCCCAGGAAGCGCGGGACGTCGAGGTATGAATCGGGGAGAGCGAGCTTCACCGTTGTGTCGCCAAAGCGGCGACGGAAGTACTCCACTCGGGCTCCGTTTCGATCGTCCTGCTTTCGAGGGCGGTATGTCCATGTCAGCCTTGGGCCAGCATTGTCGTTCTCAATTGACCATATTTCGGCATGAGGATTGGATGCGTTGTCCGGAAAGACCACCAGATAGAACTCACCCGATTCGTTCCAATCTATGGAGATGAGCTTCAGGCAAAGGTCATCGTCGCGGGTAACTGCGTGTGCCGAAACGAGCGGTTTGCCATCTGCCCATCTGTGGAAGTTCTTGAGGGGTCGTCCTCGGTCAAAACGAACGAGCTCGAAACCGAAGCGCGTCTTCCGTGAATAGGCATCCAGTTGTGCTGCCAGGTGCTTGGCGTGTTTTCGATCCATCGACTGCTCAATGTCATCCGCGCTTTTTCGCGGCTCAGGCGTCGGGCACGATACGACGACCGGCGCTCATCGCCAAAAGAGCGAAGTCCGACCTCCGCAAAACGACCTCAGAGCCGCGCGATAGCTCAAGGGTGCCGTCCTTCGTGACCGCTCGAGAGAAATGCGGGGCATCGCCAAGTTACTTCGCCCTTTGCTACCGCGGAACGACCCATCCGCGCGAGTTCCCGACGGGAAGGACGAAACCTCCAGGATCTCCCTTCGGCGCAGCGGAAGTGCGGACGGCGCCCGACGCGCCAAGCCCTAGTGTACAAAAGATTTCGAGGTGACACCCCGCCGCGAATTGCGCAGCGGAGCATCACCCCGAAAGATCATCCCGTCAGCGACTTGCGCCAACTGCCGAGCAGTTACCGTTCAGTCGACAGTACCCGTGGGCACCTGAGTCACCTCCGCAAGCTCCACGCCCTCGCCCCCGATTTCACTCACATCGCTCACCTGACGCGAGCGGCGCTTGGAGGTGCGCGCGTATTTGCTGGTGGCCTTCTTTACGAGATCGGGATGATCGCGGAAGACGTAGCGGATGACTCGGCGCGACTCCTTCAAGCGGTCGGCGATGGCGGTGAGGAAGCGGTTGCGCAGGCTGAGGAGCTCTCGTTGTTCGCGTGCGGTATTGCCTGAGAGGGCGTCGGCGGAGCGCTGGCGCAAACCCTGGGCCACGGCGATGGCTTCATCCACCAGACCCGCGTCATAGTCCGGGACCGTGGAGAGCTCCTTTGCGTACTCGCGCGCCAGCTCGCGGTAGTTGTCGAGCACGAGCGCGACGCCGTCTTGCGAGCGATTCTCGGCCTCTTTGTCGCGCAGGCGTTCGAGCTGCTCCTCCCCCGCCGGATGTTCGCCGTCCTCGAGCACGAAGCTGAGAGCGAAGCGGAGCTCACGGATGAGCGCCTCGGCCTGCTCGACCGTCGTTCCTTCCTCCTTCTGCACCAAGTTTTGATATCGGCTTTCGATCGTGTTGCCGGCGAGCTGAAGCTCGCGGAGCTCGGTCGAGGTCTCAGCGGTGAAGCCTTCGTCCTTCACGTAGGCGGACAGGCCGGGCGTGACGACTCCGTTCGAGCTCTTGTCGCGAAAGTTCGTCTCGATGAACTCCGCGACATCAATCGCCTCGCCCAAGAGAGCGCCGACGGGAAGGCGGGGACCTTCGTCGCTCAGGGTTGCGGTGCGTTCCGTCCAGCGCCGAACGATGACGTCGACCATTTCTGCATTCAATTTCACTTCGTCCATGATTTCTCTCCAAAAAGGGTGTTTCCGGGGCGGTTTGCCGCCCCACACCATCCGATTCGGACCGAGAAAGACCCCGTTGCAGACTTTTTCGATTTTCTTTTTCCCGCCCCCCGCCCGGGACCGCCCGCGCATCGCGTTTCAGCCAAATAGAGCCACCCGAGACATCCCGGAGGCCACCCGAGACATCCCGGAGGCCACCCGAGACA
>CBFGUR010000108.1:0-5861 GCA_965652275.1 uncultured Polyangiaceae bacterium
GCACTGGGGCCCCGATGCCCCTGTGCCGTGCCTCGGACCTGTCGTCCTGCGGCTCGCAGACCTCCGCTGCGCTCCCTTCCACCTTCAGGAGTTTGGGGCCCCCCTCCCCAAACTCGCGTCACGTTCACGCCGCTCCTCCCGGTGCGATCCGATCGGTTTTTCCTCTTCCCTCTGGGCACTGGGGCCCCGATGCCCCTGTGCCGTGCCTCGGACCTGTCGTCCTGCGGCTCCGCTTGCCGAGAGCGACCCTGCGGCGTGAACGTCACCCAATCCTGGTTCCGAGTGGATGTGACGGCGCGCCTAATTGTTAACTTATTCTTATCAAAGAAGCAGTTTTTACACTCACTGTTAAGAAATTGTTACAAATAGGCAGAATCTACCGCATTTATCGGTATCCCCCACGTGCGAGGCAGAGCGCCAGCTGGGTGCTCCAGGACCACCGAGCCGCGCCCGTCACCCTCAGACGAGACCGTCGAGCGTTCCTTGGTCGGCGCCGTTCGGTTGAGTCCCGAACGCGTCGATCTCTACGCCAAACGCCTGCGCGATCGACACCAGCAGGCGATTGTTCGGACGCGCGTCGTAGGGGTCGCACCAAACGTTGTCTGCTGGGCAATCGTAGGCGGTCAGAAGACGACGCCCCATGCGGAAACGTCCATTGACCCCCCCAGCGAGCAGCGTCGGCACGTTGCGCGTGCTGTGAATCGAAGGGTTGCCCATATCACTGGACGCGTAAATGAGAGTGCTGTCCAACACTCCAAAATCGTCCAGACGCTGCATGAGCCGGGCAATCTGTCCGTAGTTGTACTTGTTCATCTGAGCGAGAGGCAGCGCCTGCGCTGGATCCACTCCGCTCGCGTTGGGGCGCGTACCGGGAGGCGTGGCAGCATAAGCGTGCGCGACGCCTCCGTGATTATCCGCTGGAAATCCCAATGGGTTACCGTCGAACGAAAGGTCCGCCAGATAAAGCGTCCCGAACCTCGTGATGTCGCACGCCATGGCCTGAGCGAGAATGTCGATAAAGGCATCCGTAATCGCCGGAAAGTACGGCTCCCCTCCGTTGTATCGACGGAGACTGGGAAACCCTGACGAATCCGGCGCCATGGGCACCGTACATGTTGCCGCCACACTGACATCTTCGAACTGCTTTTCGAGTTCACGTAGTGAATCCAGATGCTGCTCGAGCTTTCTTTGCTCGCGAGGTGCGAGCTTCGGCATCATGCGGTTCACGTCGCCTCGCACGAAATCGATCAGACTGTTTCCACGCGCACGTGCACGGGTTGCGGCCGCGAGCGCCGCGGGGTCGTCCCCAACGACGAAGCCAGCAAAAAGATGCTCAAATGCTTGAAGAGGGTCGATGATCTTGGGCAGCGGCTCACCTCCGGGCCCATAGGACAAGGTCGTGCCGCTCTCGGTGCCGGGCTCCCCCACGGCAAGGGCAATGCTCGCAACTCGAGTGTCAGCGCCGAGTCCGTGTTCGACTGCGAGGAACTGGTCGAGGGACTGGTTCAAGGGCTTCGTTCCGTCGATACGACTGCCCGTGAGAATCGTTCCCGCGGTGTCATGGCCGTTGGCCGAAGACTGAAGATCGATCCCCTCGATGGGGAGGATCCGGTCCTTGAAGCTCTTGCCATAAGTAGCCGCGTCGTCGAACGGCTGCAGCGAGCAGTTTTCGTACGCGATGTCGAAATTGCTCTCGGTGTCCGTATCCTTCATGGCCCAGAATTCTTGGGACATCCCGTGCGGATGATAGACGCCGATGAACTTCAGAGGGAGCTCGTCTCCCGCGTCTTGAGCAACTGAATCAGAAAGCATCCCCACGAAGGGGGCTGTTGCAGCGCTCGCACCGAGCGCCTTGAGAAACGAGCGACGTGCTGTGCGCTTCATTGCAGTCCTTCCTTCCGGTAGATGAAGGAGTCGCTCTTCACGAAGGCGACTATGGTTTCGATAAAGCTCGGTTCAGCGGGCACTTGGTCCCAAGCAGTGACGAAGTCGCCCTCGGGCTCTTCGACTCCGCTACCCTCCGCGGCATGGGCCCGGAACATCTGCCGAGCAAAACATTCGGCAGCATCGGCGCTCATCCCGAGAGCTACGGCGAGCTCCGTGCTGCTTTGATACGACCCGTCGAAGTCTTTACCCACGGTCACGACTGCAGTGCTGTCGACTGCCTTTCCGTTTTCGGTCGTGCGGTGCTTCCCCATCCCATCGAATTGCTCGAAAACGAAACCGAGGGGATCGATGAGGTTGTGACAGTTCCTACACTCCGGATCCTGCGAATGAACGTCGAAGCGTTCGCGAGTGGTGAGGCTCGGATCGGGGACTGGTGGAACGATTTCGAGATTGAGGGACGCGGGGATCTCGATGTCGATGCATCCGACTCGGCGCAACACGGCCGTGCCCCGCAGGACCGGGCTGGTTTCGTGGGCGTGCGCGTACACGGACAGAAAGGCGCCCTGGTTCAACAGTCCGTTCCGCGCGGGCCCTGCAGAATACATCGTCGAAAGCCCGCCTGCCGCCGTCGCGCTTTCGGCGGCGAGGAGGGTTTGTACCTTACCCCCATCGTGGTCGAGCACGCCCGAGATGAAGGCAGCTGCTTCCTGTGCCATGAGGTCCTTCAGGCCAGAAAATTCCGGGTACACCGTGGCGTCCTTATCCGTGACCTCGATCCGATCGATACCCAGCCACTGCCCTATGACCTCGATCGCTCTCCTCCGGCCAGCCTCGGTGTCGAGCAGACGTCGAGCGTGAGATTCCCGGACGGCTGGGTCCGTGAGCGTTCCGGCTTGCGCAGCCGCCGCGAGGTCTGCGTCGGGAGGGGCCGCAGTGAGAAGATACGCCAACGTGGCAGCCAGCTCGTAGGACGTCAGAACGACGTCTCCCGAAGGAACCTCTACGCCGCCCGTCTCGGTGATGTAGAGAAAGCCGGGGGACTGCAGGACTCCGCGCATCATGAGAGCAATGCCGTCCGCGTAGACCGCCTCAGCCCCCGCAGCGGGATCGAGCCCGTCGCCCATCGTCGCAGCGTCGTAGAGCGCTAGAAGAGCTTCCTTCTCCTCGGGTTTCACGGGCCTGCGGTACGCCTCGCGCGCAAAAACGTCGACGAAATTTGCAGCGCACTCTCGGCCCGCGGCGGCCGGATCATCGCATGGCGCAAGAAGGTCGAACTTCGACCTCGCCTCTTCGACCAAGCTGATCGCGGCGCTATCGAGACCTCGGGCCAAAATCGGGTCGACGCGCTGGGCCTCGTTCACCGTGTAGCCGTGCTGCCGGGAATCGGGAGGGAAACTCGCCGACGGCGTTCGCGAGGTCCCGAGCAGCGCTTGGACGGACGCGTCGTACTCGTCGTTGGTCAGGCGGCGAATACGGGAAGGCAACAAGTGTATCTCGTCGGGGAGATCGACGGTCCCCCCGTCTCCGTCGCCTCCGGGACCGTTTCCGTCCCCATCGCCACCGGCGTCCCCATCACCACCGGCGTCCCCATCGCCAGATCCGTCGTTTGCGTTCGGGTCGGATCCTCCCAGGGAAGGCGCACTGCATGCGAGCGCACCCACCCCCAGAAGAAGACACGCACCTGCTACGCTTCTTCGTTGTTTCATCAAGTTCATTTGAGAGTTCAGGGTCGACGACAAGGAAAGGGGTCGACACTCTAGTTTGTCGCAAACGGCGACAACTTCATTCACTAAATCGTTTTTCGATACTCAATTTGCATGACAGATCCTGGGGCTTGGAAAAATCACGCTGACAGAAAAAGAATGTAGGCACACATGCGACAGGAATCATCGCCGAGCTCGCCCAATGCGAACTCCCCGATTTCAAATATGAAAGGCTCATCTCGCTAGCCGAAAGAGGGCGCCAACCGCGTCGCTCCGAGAAAAGCAATGTCCCTCGCGCGTGTCTCGACGGGCTCAGCCACAACACGTTTCGTTCGCTGTGAAGCTCGTCCCGACTACTTCCCTTGAAAGCGAAAGAGGACCTGCCCGGTGAAGACGTCCGTGCGGTAGAAACCTGGCTCACCATGAAGGTAAGGGGGCGAGTAGAACCCTCGGCCTTCGATCCCAAACCACCCGAAGTCGTATCCGAGATTGAAACTGGGACCCAAGGCGCCCTTCATCTCGCGCTCGACCGGAAAGATCACCGCTGCGATTCCCAGTCCTGCACCAACGTAGGGCCCCCGCCGGGTCTCGAGAAGATGGAAAGTCGCCTCCATGTGGAAGTCGACGTAGCTCGTGGCCGCAAAGGGACCGATGATGTACATGATGCCCGAGACTGCGTAGGGGAAGAGCAGGCCGACATAGGCATAGAACGCAGCAATGTAGCGGAGAGCGTCGTCGTCCTCTCCCTCCCCTGCCCACTCGGTCACGTTGGCGTAGGCGCGAGAAGTCCAACGACCGATCTTTCGTGCCTCTTCCCACCACTCTCCGGTCCGATCGAAGCTCGTCAGACCCCAAGTGACGCCCGCGTTGATCGCCATCCGATGGTGAAACGGAAAGCGCCCGCCCGCCCCCATCGCGAAGCCGTACTCGTCGACTCCAGCTATGTTGATCATGGCAGGCCCGATGCCAAAATACCCGAATTGCGGTGACTCTTCGGAGTCGTCCGATTCATCGCCGGGCTGCACACCCGAAGTGGACATCTCCCGCCCCCCGGACGGATTCGACGCGGTTGTGCCAGCGGCGCGCCGAGTCGGAGCCGCAGCGGATGCGTCGGACATCTCCTTATCCCGCGACGGTTCGTCCGAGGCTCGCTCGGCGGGCCGCTCCTGTCTCAGTGGTATCGAGTCCTCGGAGTCGGCACTGGGGGCAGACGCCTGCGAAGGGGGCGCGGGCCTACTTTCCGACGACAGCTCGGACGTCTCCGGCGAACTCGACTCTTGCGCCGCGACGAATCCCGGTGTGAGCCAGAGAAGCGCCACCAAACCTACCCTCACAGGATCCCCCTCAAAACGGTCTCGCGCACCAAACGAAAGAGTAGGAACGACTCGAAGTCTCAGCAAGGTATCCTTTGCACAGCCGCTCGGCCGGCATTTCATGAGGAGCTGGCAGGGTCAGGCCCGCGGAGATTGGGGCTGAAGCGTGACAACAGCCGATTCGGCGTCTGCGCGGCCGCTCTCGGCTCGCTGAGAAGCGGCAACCTCGGGTTCCGTCGATATCGATGCGAAAGCGGGCGGGCGCCGCTCCGTCTTTGCCCCATCATCCCACCGGTCTTCCATAGGGAGCGTCACCGCACTCCGCGCCTCGTTTTCCCGAGCGTGATCGGTCGGGCTCTGGAGCGTCGCGACCCAGTCGTGTGACGCAGCCGAAGGTTCCTCTCCGGAACGCAAGGTCTGCGCGACGTCGGGCTGAGTAACGGCGAGAGGCTGATTTCCGCGGGTCCCTCGCGAAGTCTCCTCGACGATGCGTCGGGCGAAATCGCCGTCGATTTCCAGGTCGAACATCAACTGAAGCAGCACCGACGACTCGCGGACTCCGATCCCTTCTTTCGCGTTGGCGACGTCGACGGCGAGAACGAAAGCCCGCTCCCGTTGGTCGCGCCGGGTAAGGACGGCTCGCACCTCTTCGACACGCCTTTTCCGTTCGCTCTTGGTCAAAGGACGTTCTCGCTCGGGCAGCCTGTCGATGAGTGAGGCCATGACTCGAGCAGAATCCTGGTCGACGGCATGGGCTTCTACGCATTGGCGAATCACCTGTCGTTCCTCGTTCGCCAGGGAACCGTCGGCGTACGCGCCCAGAACGGCGACTTGAACATACGCATCCAGCTCTTCGAGGTGCTCATCGATCATGATAATCCGTCCATCTTAACGGAATCGACCCCCGAAAACACGCTGAGGATGCACGTGGGACACTCTGTCCCCGTTGCTTTTTCGT
>CBFGUR010000109.1:0-5789 GCA_965652275.1 uncultured Polyangiaceae bacterium
TCATGCCCATCGAAGAACACGATTCGATGGCCATCGCCGAGCGTGAGCGGGAACAACGGGGACGCAGTTGGCGACGGTGGCGCGGCCGGTGTCGGCGGCGCTAACACCGGCGGTTCGTCCAGCGGTGGAAATGGCCAAGGCAGCGGAGGCACGGGCGTCGGAACTGGCGGCGGTGGCTCTGGTTCGGGTGGTCAAAGTCCCATGGGAGGCACCGCTTCAAGCGGGGGAGATGGCATGGGTGGAGCTCCCCAGACCGTCACGAGCGCGACACTTGGCGAACCTTGCGAGTCACCTGGTGCCTTTGCCTGTGCAGAGACGAACGACAAGCTCGCGCTACTGTGCGATGACAGCCGGGAGTGGATCTACAGAGAAGCTTGCAACGGGGATTCGATTTGTGACCCGAACGAGGGGAGTAGCCTTGGTACGTGCCGAACTCGTCTGCCTGAATGCGACCTGTACTCGGGAAGTTACTGCGACGACCAGAACCGCGCCATCGAATGTGCCCCCGGCGGTTTCGAAACAGTGGTTCTAGACGACTGTTCCGACGGATACGCATGCCAGAATGGTGTTTGCAACCTGGTAGATGACGATTGTCCCGAACCGACCCTGTACACATACAATTGCTCGGGTGACGCATGCGGAGCGAAGCCGAACGTGTGCGTTTCGAGCAGTAGTTGTGACTTCTTCGGAGGAACTCTCTACGATGGCATCATTGCCACGGTGCGAATTCCCGTCGATGACCTCTGCACGCTCCCAGATTGCGGCAAGCCCAATTACAAGCTGATCTTAGCGCCGAGCAATGAACCCGAGCTTGAGGTGCGGTACCGCGTCGGTCCTGGATGGGGGATGGTTCCGCTTGAGAACGGAGCCGGGGATTTCTGTGGAGACGTAGTTGAGGGGTGTGTGGTGATTCCGCCCCTCCCGCCCGGCGGGATTTCACGCGGCGTTACGCTTGTTCCTCTCACCGACAACCCCGTCGTTCGAAATGTTACGGTGGAACTCGTGCCACCTGGCACCACGTGCGATTAGGTTCGGATAGTGGGGCTCAGAACCGTTTAGGGTTACTCCGACAGCCCGACCGCTCAACGCCCTGCCGTTGTGCTGCGAGCGACACGCTCCAGGTCGCGCTGGGAATCCCCCGAACGATCGCGAGGGACGTCTATCGGCGTCATCGCAGCTGGTGGAACATGAGCGCAGTGCGCGGGGTCACTCGCGGGCTGCGCAACTCCTATTTCGCACAGCGAGGCCTCTACGAGCTGGTTGCGAGCTGGGAAGTCAACCACAGGCTGATCTGGAACATCGGCCCAGAGCAGCAAGGGCTGCCATTGGGATGACGATTGGACACTCTCTACCTACAGCGTCGCGCTGACCTCATCATCCCGAAGAGCCGGATGTGAGGCCCACAAGTCCGGTTCTGTGAGAGGGGCCCCGGAGAGATCCGGGGTCTCTACTCGGCGCGGCCGCGCACCTACTCAGGGGTGAAACGGAAGCCTGGACAACCCGCGTCAGCAGAAACGGCCTGTTGGGGAGCAAAGAGAGCAGGCCGCCAGCAGCGGCAGCAATGCCCCCACCAACTAGGCAGCTCAACCAACAGCGCTGAGAGGGCGAACCGCGACCATCTCGTTCTCAGAGATACTCCTGACGTCCTTGGCGCTGAGTGTCACCACCGAACGGGTCTTGCCGGCGGCAGTGAAGAACTCGACCTCGTATCCGCCGTCGTAGACGTGGACGACGGTTCCAAGGTCACCGACCTTGAGACCTTCATCGGGGAGGTCGCGGTTCAGAACAACTTCTTCGTGGAGCTGGGCGGTCATGACGGGTAGGCGGTGACGAAGCGCGGGGCGGTAGTCCCGGTTTCGATGATCCAAACTGTGTTGATTTGAGCCGTCCTTCCCGACGGCCCGGTAAGAATAGCACGAATTTCAAACTTGCGACCGAAGGGACTCGAGCGGCCCTCCTCCGCGGCGTCTGACCCGGCAATCTCGAGCAGGGCCTCTCGCAAGAGCTCGGCGTTCTCGAGACCAAACCCGAGCGAATGAAAGAACGCGGGTTTTCCGCGGGACCGCGGGTTGGCGGCGAGTAAGAGATAGTCACGCACCTTGGACTCCTCGACGATCGCGGCCTCGGCGTTTGGCAACCTCACAGGATGATCAGGACACCAAACACATTTCGGGTCAAGGAGAGCCAGTACAGTACGCGATCAGGTGCTGGGAGAGTCGGCTGCCTGCTCGGAAGTGCTCGGGCGTACCTCGCGCCACAGGTCCGCGGGGTGGAGCCTCACCGGCACAACCTCAGACTCCAAGAGAGAATGTCGAGCAAGGCGGTGGTAGCCGTCGACGATGACCCAGCGCTCACGCTTCTGAAACAACTCCAGAGGATATTCGACAGGAGCCCTGCAGATTCGGGACCAGTGGCGAGCATGGTTCGAAGGAGCAGCCATCACCGTGCTCGGCGCCAGGTCGAAGCGCGGCTGTCCCGGAACCGACGACCAGACGGATAGATCGAGGTGCCGCGCCAGCTCTCCGAACCGCATCATCGACACCGGTGTCCGCAGCGCCCAGAGCTTGGACGTCTCCCAGAGCGTTTCAAAGAAGACGCCCTGCAGGCGAGGTGGAAGTTCGAGGTTCTGCATGGCGGGTGTCTCCCCAACACCTTGCCGTTGTGCCGCGGCCTGAGGCGCAAGCAGGATACGACGACCGGCCGCCACGACCAAAGGGAGTGAACCAGCGGCGGCCGAACGAGATCCTCAGGGGTGAAACGAAAGCCTGTACAACCCGCGTCAGCAGCAACGGCCAGTTGGGGAGCAATTGCTTGTTCTTCGATGGCGGGAACCTGCCCCCTGGGATGGTGCGACGTCCGTGGAGCGCTCCGCTACCTCGTGCGACGGAGAAGTCGACGTCATTGGCGTCGCCCATGAACGCTGCGGGCGCCACGTGCTCCGACTAGTTCATCACTCTTGAACCAGGAGAAGAAATCACTACCGTCACTTTTCATGCTGCGTCTGCAAGCCAAAGTAACGCTCTTCCCGCTCCTGGTAGGAATTGTTTCGTGCGGTACGACGGTCGAGTACACGGAAACCAACGCACCGCCAAAGGTGATGACATCCAGGTCCCCAGACCAAGTGGAGGTTTTCGAGACTCGTCCTCCAGCGGACCGCACCTACCAAGAGGTGGGTCATATCGAGGCACGTCAATCGAGTTCCTACAGTTTGCATGGACAGAGCGGCATTATCCGTGAGCTGAGGACGCAAGCAGCCGAGATGGGATGCGAAGGTATCATCATTACCGGGTCCGCAAATACCGTCAGCGGAAGTGTCAGCGCCGGCTCTGGAAGCGTGTCCACTCTGAAGGGATACAGTGCGATCTGCATAATGTTCACCGGCGCCAAGGCTCCCACGGAGAATGCTCCCGCTGCAGCGATCACAGCATCGTCGCAAGAGCGAGGTGAAGCTCCCGACGGCGTTGCCGGTTTCAAGTTCACGATGACGGCGGAAGATGCGCAGTCTACCTGTGAAGGAGCAGGGCATGGTTGGTCCAGCTCGGCACGTGGAGGAGCCTGCAGTGGCACACCTTCGCCGGTCGGCTTCTCGGCGGCCGTCCAGCTCTTAGGCTGTGGCCCCGAGTACTGTCAGATCTTGGTGAAGGGGGAGGCCGAGGAAGCCAAGATCCTTGGAACGGTGACGGGGTTGCGAGACGCAATCAGTCGTCGTTATGGCAAGCCTCAAGTCTCCACCACAGCGTTTCCGCAGCGATGTCAGAGCACTCCGACGGAATGCATTGAAGAGCAGCGCGCCTACTTTGAGTACGTTTGGACCTTCGAAAACGGCCAAAGCATTAAGCTACGCCTCGGAGAGAAGCCGGCCTCTGAGGAGGAGGCGAGCGGAACGGACCATCTGCTCCGGCTTCTCTATACCCGTCGCGAGCCGCTGACCGAGGGCGGCGAAGATCAACTGGCCCTCTGACTTTTCGCAAGAGGAAATCTCTAGTTGAGGTTTGGACGGTTGCTTGTCTCCCCAACGCCTCGCCGTTCTGCTGCGCGCGAGGCGCTCCAGGATATGACGACCGGCCGCCACGACCAAAGGGAGTGAGTCAGCGGCGGCCGAGCACCTACTCAGGGGTGAAACGGAAGCCCGTACAACCCGCGTCAGCAGCAACGGCCTTATTGGTGATCCAAGCTTCGCGACGAGACAATCAGGCTCGAAGTGGGGCGTGCGCCCGCGAGTGACGAATGAGCAACGGCTGAGCGTCTGAGACGCCTTCCAATACCTTCGCGCTCGCGGGAGCGATGATTTCCGAAAACGAAAGCTCAGGGAGAGCGGTACCAGCGCTCGCAATAATGAATTCGCAGGAAACCATCTCGCACGCACCGGTTCGGAGTCTAACGGAGGAGAACGGATTGTGAGCGAGAAAATAGACGGTGTCTCTGGGGGCTCGATTGGGCGAGCGACAAGCACGACGTGCAGCTGCTCGAGGTCGGCTCTGAAAAACCGCAACACCTTGTGCTGAAGCACAGCGCCGAGTCGGTCGACACCTGGGTGATGTCACTGCGGGAGCGTTTTGGCGACGACGCAAAGATTGCTGTTTGCCTGGAGCTCGCCAGAGGTCCGATTGTGTCCGTGTTGGAGAAGTACGACCTCTTCGTGCTTTATCCTGTCAATCCGGCCGCTCTCGCGAAGTATCGACAGGCGTGGTCTCCGAGTCACGCCAAAGACGATCCGAGTGACGCGCTTCTCCTGCTCGAGATGTTGCGTCGCTATCCCGACAAGCTCAAACCGCTCGAACGCGACAGTGTCGAGTTTCGTACGGTGGAGCGGCTCCTCGAAGTTCGTCGCCGCCTCGTTGACGATCGCGTGCGCCTGACTAATCGGCTCACCGCTTCACTGAAGTGCTATTTCCCTCAGGTCCTAGAGTGGTTTGATGACAAGAACACGACCGTGTTCGCCGAGTTCCTTGCCCGCTGGTCGTCGCTCCAAGCCGCAAAGAAGGCCCGGCGAGCGACGCTTGAGAAGTTCTTTGCCCAGCACAATGTCCGCTCACGAAAGGTCATCGACGCGCGCATCGCCGGCATCGCTGAGAGCCAGCCGCTCACGAATGATAGCGGAGTGCTCGTGCCAGAAATTCTGAACGTACAGACCCTAACCGCTCAGCTTCTCCTCCAAATCAAAGCAGTGAAGACTGTCGAAAAGGAGCTGAAGGAGCGCGCTCCAAAGCTCGACGACTACGAGCTCTTTGCCGCGTTGCCAGGGGCGGGAGCTGTCCTCGCTCCTCGAATTCTCGTCGCCTTCGGTGAGCGCCGAGAGCGATTCGATTCGGCGCAAGCAGTGGCCCAGCATGTGGCTATCGCACCCGTCACCGAGCGCAGTGGGAAGAAGACCTGGGTCCACAAGCGCAATCTCTGCAACAAGTTCTTGCGCCAAACGTTCGTCGAATGGGCGGCTCAAACGACGCTCCGGTCCTTCTGGGCCGAGGCGTACTATCGCCAGCAGCGAGAAAAGGGTGCCACTCATCATGTCGCCCTCCGAGCCCTCGCCTTCAAGTGGATCCGTATCCTCTACCGCTGCTGGAAGGAGCGCAAACCTTACGACGAAGCCAAATACCTCAACTCCCTGAAACGAAACGGATCTCCGCTGCTTGCCTTCATCGCGAAACAGGCAGTTTCGACTTGACGGACCACCTCAGGGTGTATGTTGGGTGGCGATGAAGCGGCCCACGTGTCGCCACCGACTTCCGAGGGTCCCAGTTCCACCGGTTTCACCGGTACCCAGGATCCCACTCGGTGGTCTCGAGACG
>CBFGUR010000110.1:0-4452 GCA_965652275.1 uncultured Polyangiaceae bacterium
AACAACATCGTCTGGGGTAACAACATCGTCTGGGGTAACAACATCGTCTGGGGTAACAACATCGTCTGGGGTAACAACATCGTCTGGGGCAATGAACCCTAGGCTGACTCGAGCTGTTAGCCGGACTCCGTTCTTGAAGCCCGCCAAATCGATCGTTTTGACGTCGAGGAGACAATGAGCAAAGTTGTGGTCTGGGGAAGTTGACGCCTGAAGCCCACAGGGCGCACAGGATTCACACTGATGTCGTCATTCGCTCTGTTATCAGCACGAGCACGAACATACGTCATCACGGTTGCCACGCTCGGCACCATGGCTTTGGCGGGAGCTCTACTTCAGCTCTCGTCCATGCCGCTCGACCTGAGATGGTTCGTCCTGGTGGCGCTCACGCTGCTTACCAGTTCCATCACGGTCAAAGTCCCTTCCGTAGCCGCGACAATTTCCGTATCTGAAGCTTTTGTTTTCTCGTCTGTAATCCTCTTCGGATGGCCGGCGGGGACGATACTCGCCTCCCTCGACGGCCTGGTCATTTCTCACTGGCTTCAGCGACGAAGGAATCAGCCTTCGTACCGAGTCGTTTTCAATGCGACCGCCCCAGCTCTTTCGACCTTTGTCTCCGCTGGCCTCTATGAACTGATGGGCGCTCCGGCCGCAAGCGCCCCCGACTTCCACGTCACGCAGATTCTGTTGCCGCTTTGTGTGTTCGCTGGCGTGTACTTCGTCGCAAACACATCTCTGCTTGCGCTCGCAATTGCTCTTGAACAGCGACTTTCCGCCTGGCAGGTCTGGCGACAGAACTTCATGTGGCTCTGGCTGAACTTCTTCAGCGGGGCTTCAATGGCAGTCCTGCTGGTGAGTTTCGCCGGTCGAGACGGAATCAATGCACTGGGCGCCATCTGGATTGTCCTGCCACTGCTCGCCATCACCTATTTCACCTACAAAACGTCGATGGCCAGGATTGAGGACGCGAACCTCCATGTCGACAAGCTCAACGCCCTCTATTTGTCGACAGTAGAAACGCTGGCAATGGCAATCGACGCAAAGGATCAGATCACTCACGGGCACGTCCGACGTGTACAAGAATATGCAGTGCAACTGGCGCGTGAGATCGGTATCACGGACGAGTCTCAGTTGCGAGCGATAGCGGCTGCTGCCCTCCTGCATGACATGGGGAAACTGGCCGTTCCCGAGTACATTCTCAACAAGCCCGGCGCACTAACTCCCGCGGAATTCGAACGCATGAAGACCCATGCGTCGGTGGGTGCTGACATCCTTTCAGCGATTGACTTTCCATATCCGGTCGTTCCGATCGTCAGACATCACCATGAAAGCTGGGACGGAAGCGGCTATCCGAATGGTCTTGCAGGCACGGATATTCCAATAGGCGCTCGCGTGCTCTCTGTAGTGGACTGTTTTGACGCGTTGACTTCAGACCGTCCCTATCGACCACGACTGAGCGATGACGATGCGCTCGAAGTCATCAGAGAACGCAGCGGCACGATGTACGACCCCCTTGTCGTCGATGCCTTTCTCAACCTTTACAAACGCTTGCGAGAAATGGATCGTTCAGCCGGTCGCTCCAGCGAACGAAGACTGGAGGGGGGCACTTCCCTCCGACCCTTGACCCCACTTCCTCGGTTGGCTGCGATCAGTGCGAGCGCAGGAGAGTCGCGCGCGATGTACCGCTTGATCCAGCGACTTGCCGCGCAAAGCTCGCTCTCAGGCGCCCTCCAAGACGTTGTTGACGAGGTAGCAGCCTTGGTGCCGGCTACCGTCGTTGCGTTCTACTCGATGCTTTCCAACGGTGAACTCGAAGTAACTCAAGTGGCGGGCGCCAACGTTGAGTGGCTGAAAGGACGCCGCGGAAGACTTGGGGAAAAGATCGTTGGTTGGAGCGCATCCTCCGGACGGTCGGTCTTGAATGCGGACGCTCATGGCGAGTTTGGTGAGCTTGCGCGAATTAGCTCCTCTCCAGCACGAAGCTGTCTGACGGTCCCCGTCGTGGTCAATTCTGACAGACTCGGCGTGATCGCAGCGTTCTCCGCCGTCGACTCGGGATTCCAAGAGGAAGATCAGAGGATCGTTCAGGCCATTGTGAAACATGTCGCCCCCATCCTGGATCGCCTCAAGCCACGCTCCGCGGCCGTTGACTTCTCGCAGCCAGACGTCCTGGAACTCACGCCCGTCGGCTTGATCGCATGCCGGTGTCGTCCGCGAAGTGCGGCGGGAACAGAGAACGTCGGAATCGCGTTGGCCGTCATCCGGCGCCATCTCGGGGAACGGGCACTGACCCAGCTCATAAGCGCCAATGACATCTTCGTCGGTGTTGGGGCCGCCGATGTGACGGAGATTGATAGCGTTGCAGCCACCCTGAGAGAAACCCTGCTTGGCTCAGACCTGATCCAGGCAGGTCAGCATGTCGTGGTGGCCACCGCACCAAAGGACGGCACGAACTTGGAGCACCTGCTCTACGCCTGTAGGCAGCGGTTGGCTCCTCCGGTCGAGGGACGAAGCGCCTTGCACTGACCTATCCAGTTGCAGTTTCTGCAATGTCGATAAGCGGAGCCACAGGCCGAGGGTAACGGGCATCCGATTTGCTAGCGAATTTGCGCCAACCACATCGCAGCGTGGGCAAACACTATGTCCAAGAAGTCTGTCGAACGTGCGCGCGAGTATTACAGCCGAGGGCGCTACGCAGATGCGTTGCGTTTCATCTCTAGAATCTCACCTGTCAATAAGAAGGACGCCGAGGAAGTCACCTGCCTTACTTGCGAGTGCCTTCAGTTCACCGGTGAATTCTCAAACGCGTTGGCTTGTGCCGAGCAAGCAATCGCAGAAGCTCCCAGACCATATCTAGCGGCAAGATACTGGACCGTTATCGGCCGCATCAAACTTGACCGGCAAGAACGCCAGCAGGCTGCAGAAGCCTTCCGAAAGGCTCTGAGGGCAGCCGAGCGGACTCGCCGACCAGAGCGATTCGCAGAAACTCACCAGCTGATGCTAATCGCGGAAGCTGAGAATCTCGGCGCTGGTCTTCTATCGGCAGTAAGGGAAGCGTACAAGAGCGCAGTTCGGACGGCGGATGCCGCAACACTTGCCGGTTTTCATCTGAGGCTCACTAAGCTTGAGGCGCAACGTGGTGCGTTCAAACAGTCGGCGCATCACCTTGCCTTGGCGGAGTCCCTCCTAGACCGATCAGATCACATCGCCCTCTCGGCGCTATTCCATGTGAACAAAGCGTGCCTTCTCACGATGCGTGGCAGTTTCGAGGGGGCCAGACGACACGGTGAAGTAGGTGCCCACCTAGCCGACCAAGCCGGCCACGTCAGATTGGCCATGGCCGCGGCCGCGACAGTTGCTCACGCTGCTGTTTGCGCCGGCGAGCTATCGGTCGCGGAATCCTGGCTGTCAAAAGCTCAGTCCTTGATGACGCGCCTGGGTGTGGTTGAACTCGGGTTGCTCGAAACCTTCGCCAGCTTGGCACTTCTCCAGGGTCGGTTGGATGTTGCCGAGCGTCACCTCTCAACTGCTAGAGCAATCTTCGATACGCAGGGGCCGAACTGGGCTTCGATTGGCGCCGACTGGCTCTTGACAGAGGGCTACCTTCACAAACGGCGGGGAAAGCGCCAAGAACTTGAGCGATTGCTTGCCTCGGTGAAGGAAGTCAGCAAAACGCAGCACGACGATCACTCAGCACTCCTCGTAACACTCGCCGAAATTGAGCTTCTTTTCGACGACGGGAAGTATCAGGCAGCCGAGAGTCTCCTTGGGAACGCCATCGACAAGTTTCCGATTGAGACGGCCCATTTCGAAGAAGTCGAGCGCATGAAGGCTCGAAGTCTCTGGATCCAAGGACGGGAGGAATCAGCGCAACGCGCATTACTTCGTGCAGCGGGAATCGGTGAAAGAAACTCATCGAGGTGGAGGTGGGCCGACGCCGTCGTCGAAGCGCACACGATTTCTGAGCAGCATCGCGCCGCGGCGGTGTATTCACTGCCCAAGCAAGTAAAGACCCTTAAAAAGAAGTTCCCGACTCTGATGGCGCCTCCGGGACAGTCTTGGTTCGCGCGGACACCAGTGCTGACGCCTGTTGAGCTCGATATCCTTGACGGGTTCGACGAGGCAACCACTCTCTTGAGCCTTGGTGGAGATCTCGAGCTTCGTGGTCGCGAGGCGCTCGCGTCAATTGCCAGCCTCGGAATAGCAAATAACGCTGCCCTCGTGCTTCATGCCGATGCAGGCCTGTCCGTTGTTGCGTCTTGTGGGTGGACGCGTGCCGAGGTTCAGGCCGCACTAAAGCGAGACACTACTGTTCGTATCGACGTTGGCCGTATCGATGGTCATTTGCTGGAACTCGTAGTCGCACCCAAGGGCGATCTGAGGAGCCAATCGGCAATGAGGGGCCTTCGTCGGCTCCTCGAGGCGGCTGCCGCAGTCGAGTCGCAGAAGAAGCAT
>CBFGUR010000111.1:0-4402 GCA_965652275.1 uncultured Polyangiaceae bacterium
AACTCGGTCGTCTGGGGTAACTCGGTCGTCTGGGGAAACTCCGTCGTCTGGGGGAACGCTCCGATCTGAACCCCCAAAAGAAGTCAACTAACACATCAACTGCAATTGAGGAATCTGAGGTCGATAGTCATGAGCAAGGTTATTGTCTGGGGAAGTTAGTCCGCTTTAGTCAAAGGGTTGCTGGCACTTGCCGAATCCTTGAGGCAGGAAATGAAGGGGTTCGCTGATCTCTCGATCAAGGCGCGGCTCTACGTCATCGCTGTAGCGATAGTCGGCGTTGGGGTCGTTGGCGCATCGGTTCGCGAGCTGATGGCGACCCCGTTAGACGTTAGACTTCTCGTACTGGCGGGGCTGACTCTGCTTACGGGCTCTGTCACCGTCAAAGTTCCTTCAGTCGCCGCCACCCTTTCGGTCTCGGAGGCCTTCGTATTCTCGGCAGTAATGCTTTTCGGTTGGCCCGCCGGAAGCGTGGTTGCAGCTCTCGAAGGGCTTGTCATCTCACTTTGGTTGCAGCGGCGCCGACAACCTGGCTATCGAGTTGTCTTCAACGCAGCCGCTCCTGCCCTATCAATCTGCATCGCGTCTTGGGTTTATGCGGGGCTCGGCGCGCCATTGGCGAGCTCTCCAGACTTCGAAGTTAGCCGGGTTCTCCTACCCTTGGCCGCTCTGGCCACGACCTACTTCATAGCCAACACTTCCCTCATTGCCGGCGCTATAGCCCTTGAGCAGGCGCTCTCAGCCTGGCATGTGTGGAAGACCAACTTCATGTGGCTGTGGCTCAATTTCTTCAGCGGTGCTTCTGTCGCCGTACTCCTTGTGAGCTTCAGCGACAGCACGAACACCCTGAGCGCCATATGGCTGGTTCTCCCCTTCCTTGCCGTTTCGTTCTTCACTTACCAGACGTCAATGGCACGGATCGCAGACGCGAACCAGCACGTCGAAAAGCTCAATACACTCTACATGTCAACCATCGAAACGCTGGCGATGGCTATCGACGCGAAGGATCAGATCACGCACGGCCACATTAGACGCGTTCAAACCTACGCTGTCACACTGGCCAAAGAGATTGGGGTAACGGATCCGGCGCAGATAAAGGCGATAGAAGCCGCCGCCCTTTTGCACGACATGGGCAAACTCGCGGTCCCCGAATATATCCTGAACAAGCCAGGGCCACTGACGCCAGCGGAATTCGAGCGAATGAAGCAGCACGCGTCCGTCGGTGCGGACATTTTGTCTGCGATCGACTTTCCCTACCCTGTCGTACCAATTGTTAGGCATCATCACGAACATTGGGACGGGGGAGGCTATCCGGCTGGCCTGCGGGGCGCTGACATTCCGATCGGAGCGCGCGTGTTGGCGGTGGTGGACTGCTTCGACGCGTTAACATCTGACCGACCGTATCGTCCGCGCCTCAGCGACACAGATGCGCTCCAAGTTCTACGAGATCGGCGTGGAACGATGTACGACCCGTTGGTTGTGGACACCTTTTTAGACCTGTATCGCAAGCTCGACGCACAAGGTTCTCAAGTCTCCGGTGGAAACGGAGCGGCGGCAAATGCGTCGATGCCGCGGCTCGCCGCGATCACCGCGAGCGCCGGCGAGTCACGCGCAATGTATCGCCTCGTGCAGCGGTTGGCCGCGCAAGAGTCTTATTCAACGGCATTGGCCGACGTAGTTCATGAGATCTCGACCCTCGTCCCCGCCATGGTGGTGGCCTTTTACGTGCCGACGGGCGACGGTCTCACGCTGGAGGCCTCGTATGTATCCGGTAGTCATCCGGACTTAGTGCGGGGCCGACGCGTTCGGGTGGGAGAAGGAGTCGTCGGGTGGAGTGCATCGTCTGGGCGCTCCGTACTCAATGCGGATGCGCGCAGCGAGTTGGGCGAACTGGCTCGTAACACTGCAACACCGATCGGAAGCTGTCTGACGGTCCCGGTGACGATTTCTGGCGACCGTATCGGAGTCTTGGCGGCGTTCTCCTCGGGCTCGGTAAACTTCTCAGCGGAAAATCAGCGCCTGCTTGAGGCCGTGTTCAGGCACATCGCGCCTATTCTGGAGCGACTCAAGCCTCAGTCGGCTGCGACTTCTGCCTCCCCGAGCGCAAGCAGCCCGGAATTGACGCCTGTAGGCATGATTGCCTGTCGATGCGCGGCGTCTACGGCCGCGGGAACGGAGCCTGTTGGAATCGCGTTGGCAGTCATTCGAAGGCACTTGGCGGCTGACGCTTTGACGCAGATTGTTCATGGGAACGACATATTCATCGGAATCGGCACTTCAGGCATTGACGCCATCGAGCAGTCGGCTGAGCGCCTGCGAATAATGCTATCCGGCTCGGGTCTTGTCGACCATCCCGGCGAAGTTGTGGTCGCGACAACCCCTCGGGACGGCACTAACCTCGAACACCTGCTTTACGCCTGTCGCCTTCGGCTGGGCCAACGATCACAACCGGGCAGAGTCCACTAGCCGATGAGGATGTTGCAGTTTCTGCAACGTATCCAGCCAGCCGTTCCGGGCCATACCCGGCATCCCGATTGCTAACGAATGCGCTCATCTAATCCGCAACCGGCAAGGGAGGCTCGAGGCGATGGCCGACGATTCTCTGTCACGTGCGAAGGACGCTTTCGACGAAGGGAAGTACTCGGAATGCCTTCAAATCGTCCAGCGGCTATCACCTAGGACGAAGTCCGGCAGGGCAGAACGAGACTGCCTCCTTAGCGAATGCCTGCTGTTTACAGGGCAGTTGGAGAAGGCGCTCGCCCAGGCAGAAGCCGGGCTCGCTAGCGAGCCAAGCACGGTAAGAACAGCGAGGTATTGGCACGTAGTCGGGCGAGTAAGGCTTAACCAACTCCGACGCCAGGAAGCATCCGAAGCACTGCAAAAGGCTCTACGCGCTGCACAGAAGTCGTCCGACCTTAGGGTCTTGGCTTGGATCCAACAGGCGTGGTTGATCACGGCTGGTGAAAACCTAGGCCCGGCGATGACATCAACAGTGCGAGAGGCCTACTACACGGCTGTCAAAACGGCGGATGCCTCGATTCTTGCTGGCTTTCATCTGCAACTCGCCAGGCTTGAAGGGCAACGCGGCGAGTTCGCCGAAGCGACACATCACCTTTCCCTCGCACGATCACTCCTGAATCGATCCACACACCTAGGGCTCGAGGCGTTGTACCTGGTTAACCGGTCCTGTGTTTTGGGCCTGACAGGATCGTTCGAAGCCGCAAGGAAGAGCGCAGAAGCTGCGGTTCTGGCCGCGGCGAAGTCCGGAAACGCTTGGTTGGGAATGGCTGCTGCGGCAAACGTAGCCTACATGGCCATCTCCGCAGGGGACCTTTCCGTTGCGGAGTCGTGGTTGCGTAAAGCGTCACATGAGGCACAAGCCCTTGGAGTAGCTGAAGTCGGCATCTTGGACAGCCTGGCCCATCTGGCGATTCTCCGTGGCGACTACGATGAGGCCCTCCGACGATTGCGGGAATCCAGGAACCACTTCGAGGCCGAAGATCCTCATTGGCTGACGTCAACAGAGGCAATGAGTCTCTTCACAGAACTCTGGTTCCACAAGCAACAAGGCAACCGACAGGACTACGCTCGTGTACTGGCGACAATCAGGTCTGCCAGCGAGGCATTGAAGGACGGGCATGCAAGGGCCTTCGTTACCGTCGCCGAGACGGAAGCGCTGTTTGACGCAGGAAAGCTCGACATAGCCGCATCAAGGCTCGTTGAGTACGTAAAGCGCTTCCCGCCCCATATTGTGTATCGAGCCGAAACGTGTCGCATGGTGGCCCGAACGCTGTGGGCCGAAGGCCGAACAGACAGCGCTAGACGGCATCTTCTTCGCGCGACAGCATCGGCCGCCTTACGTGGCACGCGAATGAGCTGGATCGACGCCATCCGTGAAGCGCGCGCGATCCCCGGGGATGACCTCACCTCCCCCGCGTACTCGTTTGCGACTCAAACCAAGAAGGCAGACACCAAGTTCCCCCTGCTCCGGGAAGCAGGGTCTCCGACTTGGTTCGATCTGCATACCGGGCGGACAACACAACCCAGAGACCCGCTCGACGGGTTTGATGATGCGGTAGGGATACTGGAAACGGGAGAGGACCCGGAGCTTCGAGCGCGAGAAGCGCTCGCCACCATCCTGGCCCTAGGCATCTCCACTTGCGCCGCACTCGTGGTGCGAGGCGATACCAGAACCAAGGTAATTGCGTCGGTTGGATTTCCCGAACGTTACCTGGACAAATACAGCGCCGCGCCGGACTTTGCGACGATCGAGGCTGCGCGAGCTGACCACCGAGTGTTCGAGATCATCTTCAAGCCGACGGACAGCGTTCGTTCTCTTCGAGCCGTCTCGGGCCTTCGTCGGCTCCTCGAGGCGGCTGCCGCAGTCGAGTCGCAGAAGAAGCAT
>CBFGUR010000112.1:0-3985 GCA_965652275.1 uncultured Polyangiaceae bacterium
GACGCGCGCTCTACAACGTCCGAGCGATCCCGAATACCTGTACCTCGCCCTCGTCGCCGACATCGTCGACGGTGATACCCTCGACGTCGACATCGATCTCGGTTTCGGCGTCAGCCGCAAACTCCGTGTCCGTCTCGCCATCATCGACTGTCCCGAACCGTCCAGCGTCAAAGGTCGCAAAGCACGCGACTTCGTCGCCTCACAGCTGATGCGAGCTCGCACCATCGTGCTCAAGACCGAGAAGAGCGACATCTACGGGCGCTTCGTCGCCCACGTGTTCTTCACATTTCGCGAGACCTCGATCAGCTCCTGCTTCAAGAACGGCACGTACCTCAACGAACTCCTCGTCGAGGAGAAGCACGCCATCGTCATCGGATAGGCGAGCGGGAGAAGATGAGCGGACGTCCATTCACCCTCTGACGCGCCGGATGCAGTGCCGCGCACGATCCGCGCCAGGGCGCCGAATGATGTCCGAACGAAGGCGGCTCGCCCTGTCACGCCTCCTGCGCTCTGGAGCCCGCACCCGGCGCGTCGCCGGGCGAAAGGACTCCTCATGCGCTCATCTCTTTCACCCGCTCGCCTCGCGCTCCTCGAGGAGCGCGCCCGGCATATGCGCTTTCATCCGACTCCTCCGGAGGAAGCCTTCTGGCGCATCGTCCGCGGCTCGCGCCTCGGCGTTTCCTTTCGCCGCCAGGTTGTGATGGGTCGGTTCATCGTCGACTTCGTGGCGCCGAAGGCTCGCCTCATCGTCGAGATTGATGGAGCGCAACATCTGCGAACGGCAGATGCCGCGCGCGATGAGAGGCGCGACCGGTGGCTCCGGGCGCAGGGGTTTCGCGTCCTCCGCATCAGCGCCGAGATGGTGCGCACAGACCCGGTCGGGGTCTCGCGCCTCGTGACGGAGGCGCTGTAGGCGTTTGGGAGATTCCGCACTCCTGGTACCGCGGGCAACCTTTGCCCCTCGGTGGATCCTAGGATATGCCGCATAATGTCTAGTTGGGTGCCCAAGTAAGTCCGGGTCATGATAGTTTCTGTTGACATGTGGAGGCGCGCAAATGATTAGCAAGAAGGATCTTGAGAAGCTTGCCCAGGTACGCTTCGAAGACGCCAGGACGCTATTTCACGGTCAGCGCTATTCTGCCGCCTACTATTTATCTGGCTACGCTATCGAACTGGGAATCAAAGCGTGCATCGCGGGGCTCTTCCAACCGAATGCAATCCCAGACAAGTCTTTTGTTATCGCGACCTATTCTCACAAGCTCGATGAGCTCCTCGGAGTAGCCGGTCTACGGCAGGAGCTGAAAACTGACGTAGCGACGAACCCAGACCTCGCTGCCGCCTGGGCGATCGCGACCAAATGGACGGAAGCAAGTCGCTACGAAATGCTGGATCAATTTGCTGCGGCAAGCATGTTGGGAGCAGTCGGCGACCAAAACCACGGAGTCTTACAATGGCTGAAGAAGCACTGGTAGAAAGTCTTATTACAGACTCGATTAATCTCGTCACCGCTCTCGACAATTTAGGAAATAAGCCCACAAAGGCCTTCTGGTACTACTATACCGACGCCGATGAGTGGCGATTCATTATCGCCGGTGCTACTTTTGACCAACTTCTTCCGAAAGAAGAGGCTCGGGCGTACCAACACGTGGCAAAGGCGATCGCAAGCGCGGGCCTCGCTTCCTTGACTGTCGCCAACGTCAAGATCACAAGGACGGACGACACCCTCCTCAACACGATGCGCTCACTCATCGGCACGCCCCCCGACGGCATTATTAGAGCTCATTTTCAGGACGTGACGTTCAACGGTATCTTCGTGAAAGAGATGCTAATTCTCAGATCGGCATAGGGAAGCCCTCCAATGGTGTAGGAACAACCGCCACCAAATCGCCCACGGCAACCCATCAACGGCTAGCCTTGGCAACGTCATCCGAGGGAATTCGCACCTTTTTTGACATCATCGACGAGTTTCTCCGACTCGCAAAGTACGTCGACAGGCGTCGGTCGTCGCATCCTGCTGAGGCCCCTGGCCGCGGCACAACGGCAGGGGCGTGGAAGCGAACGGACTACATCCCGCCGCAATAGGTGCCGGCGTCGTCCTGCGCATTGCCTCCGCAGCCGGTTCCTGGATCGGCCGGCATGCATTGTGCGAGAGCTGTGCACGCATACGTGCAACGCCCTGCGGCTGCCGTTACCGTTTCACAGAGTCCGTCATCCAGGTCCTCTGCCCCGCAATCCGACGCCATCACGCACGTCTCATCATTTGCCAGATCCAAAACGGCTTCGCAGGTGGTGAGCTCTTCGTTGATGCTGCAGTACCGCACCGCTGCAGCACCAGAAAGGCTCACCCTCATCCCCGTCAACGACCGATAGGGGTTGGTAGAACAGCCCTCAACGTTGGAGTCCTTCAGGCAGTAGCCTCCGAGCCTCTCCTCTCCCGCGAAATCCATCCGCACACAATTGTGGTCCACCGCACACTCACTATCCGCAATACAAGACTCACAAACGTCCTTGTCCGCTTGCGTGAGATCCGCCTCACACTCAAACGTCTCCGGATTGCAGACGTTCGTCCCGCAATCGTCATCGTCCGCAGCGCGATCGTCCGTCTGTGGCGTGCATTCGACGCACTCGCCGGTTCCTAGGCAGCGATTGCCCTTGTCTCCGCAGCTCGTGTCGTCGCTGCAAGCGACGCACGACTTCGTGTCCGCGTCGCAGAGCGGCTTCGTCGGATCGGCTGTGCAGTCCCCATCTTCCAAACACCCGACACAAACGTCTTCGCCGTCTACGTCGCAGTACGGCAGTTCATCCGTCGTACAGTCGTCATCGTTCCTGCACCCAACGCACTGGAGCTCGGTGCTGCAGTGCGGCGTACTCCCGCCACAGTTTTTGCACGGATGGTCAGGATCGCCCCCCGTCCCCATCGCACCGCCCTGCCCCCCGACGTCACCGTCGCCAGTGCCGCCGGTGTCGCCGTCACCATCGCCGTCGCCGCCGCCACCTCCGGTGTCGCCGTCGCCGTCGCCGTCGCCTTCGGGAGGGCACGTCGCGGTGTTCTCGCACGACTTGAAGCTGTCCTGGCAACCGGCTCCGACGAGTCCAGCGCCGAATGAAAGAACGACTGACGTAAGGAGAAAAGATCGCTTCATGACTAGAAAGTCCCGCCTAGAGAAACTGACACACCTTGATGACTCGCGCCCACGACCGGCGCTTCGAGGTGCAAGCCGCTCTTTGGCTTCACCTCGCGCTCATTCGGCACGATGAAATAGAGCGCGATCGAGCTTGCGAGGGCGACTCCGCCGCCTACCAAGAATCCCACACCCAGATTCTTCGAACTGTCGGCTTGCTTCAGCTTGTCCTCGACATCGCCGCACACGCTTGCGTCGGACTCGAAGCACCCACTGTCCCCCAACTCCCCCCGCAAATCCTCCGCATCCCCCATCTGCCCCCCAGAAACCCCGAGCATCACCCCTCCAAAAACCCCAGAAGCCACCCCAGCCCCCGCCAGCGAAAGCACCACCGGCAACTTCCACTTCACCCGCTCCATCTGCGGCTCGGCCGACGCCGACTCCTCCCCATCGAGTCCACTCGCCGGCCCTTCTTCGAGCACACGAGCCCGCTCTTCACGAGCCTTCATGTCCTCGGCGACTTTGCGATCGATTGCGTCGATCTCATCCGAAGAAAGCCTCGGCCGCACCTCACTCCGCAAGTCCTCGAACTTCGCCTTCGCCGCCGCGAGCTCCTCGTCATCCGGATACAAGGCAACGCAGTACGACAAATGCTCGTAAGCTTCCGGGAACAACTTGTCCTGAGCCTCAGCCCTCCCCAAGTTACAAAGCGTATCGAACGATTCCTGTTTCTCTAGAGACTTTCGATAATAGTCCCGCGCCAGAATCGAGTCCCCGCTACTAAAAGCAGCGTTCCCTTTCTGATTTAGCAGCCCCCTCCCGGTCCCTGTCCTCGCTGACGCTCCGGAAGGGACCGCCTCGCC
>CBFGUR010000113.1:0-3911 GCA_965652275.1 uncultured Polyangiaceae bacterium
GCCTCATCGTGGAGATTGATGGCGCGCAGCATCTGCGGACGGCAGATGCTGCGCGAGACGAGAGGCGCGATCGGTGGCTGCGGGCGCAAGGGTTTCGCGTCCTTCGCATCAGCGCCGAGATGGTCCGCACCGACCCGGTCGGTGTCTCGCGCCTCGTGACGGAGGCGCTGGGGTGAAGGGACCATATCCGCTCGGGGCGCCTCTGTTTAGCGATGTTCCGTTTTCTTTGGAAAACGCAGCCCCCCTGGTAAGTTGGCCAGGTGACTCCACGATGGTCTTCACTCCAGCCAGATCCTGACTTCCTTGAAGTTCTCGACAAGGCCGACTCTGTGGTCGCACGGTCGAAAGCGCTCCCGCCCGGGAGCCAACGCCCGCCCCGACAGAAATGGAGCAGCGCCTTTGCGGATCAGTGCGCACGGATGATCGCCAGAGGTTTCCGAAACAGCGGTCTATTCAAGAAGCTCAACGTGCTTCCAGATGACGCGAGCAACGCTGAGCCGCCAGTGTTCGTAGCCGCGGAGAAACGAAAGCGAGTGGACGTCGTCGTAGCGTCGCAAGTATCCGGGCTTCAAGTCGGGGTTTCGCTGAAGGGAATGAATTTCCGCGACGACACTGGAGGGCACTTCGACAAGAATCTCACAGGAAGAACCTACGAGATGCAAGACGAGATGCGCCTCGTCCACGAGTACCAGGCGGCGGCATTCATGTGCGCCATCTATTTTCTGCCCCTTGCTGCCTGCGTTGACAAGTCCGAAGGTTCATCGTTCTCGCACACTGTCGAACATCTGCGATCGCGAACCGGAAGACTGGACAACACGCTACCCGGACACTTCGCCAAAGCTGATATGTCCTTTGTGGCGCTCTATTCAGCTGGAGATATTGAGCCCGAACACCCCAATGCCACCCCCGCAGAACGAGGAGTGATTCGATACTTCAACGTGATGGAGGCCCCGCCGAAGCGCGGTAGACCAAGAATTGAGACGACACTTTCGCTGATGGATCTCGTTGCTCTAGTAGCACAAAGCTACCGAACCGTAACACCAATGCAGTGGGCAGAGGCAGAGCCCGACGAGTGACTCACGCCACGCGACGCTGGGCAATCAAATGATTCTTCAGCGCTTCAAGGAATCCCGTCGGGAACCGCAGCGAACCCTTTTCAACTCGGTGGAGAAATCCCTCTGTTGCTCGAGTCGAAAGCAACTTGGGCTCGTATTTGAGAAACTCCTCCAATGGAGGTCTTGAATATCGCTTCGGAAACTCCGAAAGGTCACACGTGAAGCGTCCCTGTCCGACGTTCCAGGCATTCGTGGGCCAGGCTTTGCCCTCCTGAACCTCTCGAACTCCGGTGACCGAGAACTTACCTGGGTTCCTCAGGCAGGAGCCGAGCCACTTAGCCACCGGAACGCTCACCGCGTTCCCGACGAGTTTCCATCGAAAGCTGGAGCGCGCCACGCTTGTGGCAGGCTCGGTCCAGCCGGCGCGGAACCCTTGGAGACGTTCCGCATCTCGGATATCAGGCGTGACAATGCGACCGTCAGGCATCCAGATGGCCGGGGGCGATGGAACACCCACCGTCGAACCGCCCTTCAAGGTAGGAACAGCGTCCACTGCCCAGCCCAAACCTCGAACCCCTTCCGTCCAATAGAAACCGCAGGCCTTACCCCGAAACGGAGGATCGTCCGGAGCCCCTGCATCGTGGGAAAAGAGCACAGTCCGGGGATCTTCCACCTTCGAGGCGACCATCAATACGCGCCTACGCCTCTGAGGAAGTCCGAAAGCGCGGCTGTCTACGACCCGGTACGCCCATTGATAACCAAGGCCTTCAAGCGCGCTTACGATGACGTCGAGTGCGCGACCACGCGAGAGCTGAAGCATGAAAGGAACGTTCTCCAGCACTACCCATGGGACGTTTCGCTTCTCAAGAAGTCTGAAGACTTCCCCTACTAGCCCGGACCGGGCTCCAGCGATTCCTGCAGTCTTGCCCGCCTGTGAAAGGTCTTGGCAAGGGAACCCCCCTACAACTAGGTCCGTCCTCCTTGGAAGATCCTGCAGCTCGCGAATGTCAGCATGTCGACGATGCGTGAACCGCTCAGCGAGGACCGCGGCTGCGGGCTCGTCGATCTCACAGGTCAGTAGAGTTTCGTGACCGGCTCTTTCGAACCCAAGCTCGATCCCGCCAATCCCTGAGAACAGTCCGACAGTCCGAAGCTGATTCTCCGACGTACGAGGCACGCCCGATGCCGTCACATCGGTTCCAGAAAGATGCAGCTGAGTCGACTTGGCCATCACGTTCACTACTTATCAGATGTTCAGTTGGTGGTCACTGCATGATGGGACGTTGCGTGACCGATCGGCGCCATGCCCGAGTTCTTTTTCCGTAATTCTCAGTACATGTGCTCGGCCAAAGGCTGGTTCCTTGAGTCTCCGAACGGTGGGCGAGCGACCTGCCTAGAGGGAACAGTAGCCATCTGGTGCACCGACGCAGGTGAAAGTTCCGCTGCAATCCTGGTCGCTCCCGCATGGGTAAGTGCACAGCAAATCGCCTCCCGTGTTCTCGCGGCATAGCCCGTCGTCAACTCCGGTCGCTCCGCACGCGGAGTCACTTGCGGGGGTTTCGTCGTCGCACCCTGTCACGACCTGACTATGCTGTAAAAATGCCGAACAGGTAGTGCCACGTAGAATACAAAGCACGGCCGTCTGTCCCTCAATACTCGCGACCGCATCTGCTGTCTGACCGGCATACGGTCGGCCCGCTGAGAAACAGCTAGCATCTACGGTTGCAGGTCTACCCTCCTTCGTCCAAGTGCAAAAGTTCCCGACGACCGTGTTGTCGAAAACCTGCTCCACACAAAGCTGCCCAACCTCACAATCGTCGTCGTACTCGCACTCGCCGCAAACGCCGACTTCGCCCGCGACGCGCCCGTCCACGCAGCTATTCGTAGCCCGCTCGCAAACATCCCCGTCGCAGTCCGTGCGGCTCAGACACTCCACACACTCCCCCGCTCCCGCATCGCAAACCGGCGTATCAGCGAAACGCTCACAGTCCTCGTTCGTCTCGCACCCAGCAAAGCAAACGTTGTCGTCGGTGTCGCACGTCGGAAGCGCCGCGTCGCCGCAATCCCCGTCCTCCACACACTCGACGCAAACCGAGCCGCCGTCTAGATCACAAACCGGCTCCTCATCCGTCGTACAGTCGTCGTCGTTCCTGCACCCAACGCACTCGAGCTCAGTACTGCAGTGCGGCGTACTCCCGCCACAGTTTTCGCACGGATGGTCAGGATCTCCCCCAGTCCCCATTGCACCGCCCTGCCCCCCGACGTCACCGTCGCCAGTGCCGCCGGTGTCGCCGTCACCATCGCCGTCGCCGCCGCCACCTCCGGTGTCGCCGTCGCCGTCGCCTTCCGAAGGACAGGACAGAGTGCTCTCGCAGCTCTTGAAGCTGTCACGACATCCAACAAACCCGAGCGTCGACAGCACACCGCCAACGAGGACCAAAGACATTCGATTCGTAAGCCTCATCTCAAACTCTCCTCAGAACGCTCCGGACCAACCGACGAAAAAACTCTTGGAACTCGGATCAAAGCTCGCGAGAGGTCGCGACTCCGTCGCCACCTCTCGCTCCTTGGGAACAAAAACCTGAACCGCAATCGCACCGACTGCAAACGCCCCGGCTCCGATCAAGGCACCGACACCGATATTGAAGGAGCGATCGGACTTTTCGACAGTATCGGCAATGTCCTGACAATCCTCGCTCGCCGACTCCGTCGGACAAGCATCAGGCTCCTTGCCCTCTCGCAAATCCTCCGCATCCCCCATCTGCCCCCCAGAAACCCCGAGCATCACCCCACCAAAAACTCCAGAAGCCACCCCAGCCCCCGCCAGCGAAAGCACCACCGGCAACTTCCACTTCA
>CBFGUR010000114.1:0-3686 GCA_965652275.1 uncultured Polyangiaceae bacterium
GGCAGTCGGACCAGCGACCCGGAACGCGCGGGAGGAGGTGAAGTCCTCCATCTGCGAGATCATGGGGGTTTCAACGCTCTCACCGGTGCCGAGCACGTAAACGGGCTTCGTGGGGAAGTCCTTCGCACGGTCGGCTGAGGTGAGGATGAGAGCGCCACCACCATCGGTCACGAGGCAGCACATCAGCAACGTGAACGGGTACGCGATCATGCGGGCGTTGAGCACGTCCTCGACGGTGATCGGTTCCTTCATCATCGCGTTGGGGTTGCGGGCCGCATACTCGCGCTGCGCCACCGCCACCTCGGCCAGGTCTTCCGGCCCGAGGTTGTACTGCTTGAGGTAGCGCATGACCGGGATGGTGAACATGGTGGGCGGGCCCATGGGGCCGGTCCACGATTCGAACTGGGCGTTGAGGCCCTGGCGTCCACCCGGCCAGCCGCCTCGCCCGATTCCGGACTTGCCGCTTTCGCCGTGCGTGATGAGCACCGTCTTGGCGAGGCCCGATTCGATGGCCGCGACCGCATGGCGGACGTGGATCATGAACGAGCAGCCGCCGACAGACGTGCCATCCACGAACGTGGGGGTGATACCGAGGTAGTAGGCCACCTCGGTGGGGCTGGCGCCGGCGCACGCGACGCCGTCAATATCGGAAGGCTTGAGGCCCGCTTCCTGCATGGCGAGGATGGCGGACTTGGCGTGCAGGCCGAGCTGGGAGAGTTCAGGGAACACGCCCTGGGGGCTCACCAGTTCGGCTGCGCCGACGATGGCTACAGAACCAGGCTTTGTCATGGTGGTGGACTATCCCTTCGCGGGCCGCCAGAGGGGCAGCGTGACTTCGTCGTTGACCTTGTGGGGCGCGAGTTCCAGCGGCATATCGAGCTGGAGCGCTTCCGGGGTCTGGGGGCAATCGATGATGTTGGTCATCATCTTCACGCCCTCATCGAGTTCGACGACTGCGATGGCGAAGGGGGTTTCGTAGCCGGGCATAGCCCGATGGCTGATGACGTAGCTAAGCAGCTTGCCTTTGCCGCTGGCCTCGAACCATTCAACCTCGGCGAATGGGTCCGCCGGGTCGAAGGGGCGAGGCGGGAAGTAGGCTTTGCCCGTCTGCTTGTTGCGCTGAATCATCAGTTTGCCCTCCTTGAGACCGTCCCAGTAGGGCTTGGTCTCAGGAGTGGCCTGGGGGGTCATCCGAGAGTAGTCGTGCAATGAATCCTGCCAGGTGAGAGTCCGGGTCCCCACGAGAGGTTCCGGCTAGTGAATGCAAACACAATGTCTACCGTGTACGTGAAGGTGGGGCAAGTGGGGGACCAACCGCGCCTTACGCGACCGGCGCCGAGAGCGCCGCGCCGCGTGGCGCCGCCCCTGGTCGAGCCCCGCCAGAACTTCGGCTAGCTGTAGTTCCCACGAGCGTTGTTTACAGGCGGGAGGCCGGAGGTTGGTTGCCGATGGCAGTGTGGGGACGAGCAAAGTTGTAGTCCACGATGAAGCTCTCGAGGGCTTCGAGGCGCTCCAGGTTGGACGTGTAGGGGCGGCGGTACGCCCACTCCCGTTGGAGGGTCTTGATGAAGGCTTCTGCTTTGCCATTGGTCTGCGGCCGGAATGGGCGGGTCTTCTTGAGGGTGATGCCGTGATGGCGGGCGACATCGACGAAGAGCCCTGACGAGTAGCACTTCGCGTTGTCGGTGAGCACCCGCTCCACGCTGATCCCGCGCTGCGCAAGGGCGAAGACCATCCGCTCGAGGAAGCCAGCCGTGGTGTGAGCCTTCTCGTCGGGAAGGGATTCGGCATAGACGAAGCGGCTGTGGTCGTCGACAGCGACGTGGATGTAGTCGTGGCCGCGCTTGGGGCCGGGCCGCTTCCTTCCTGCACCACCAGTTTCCTTGAAGCCAGGATCGAAGCGTCTACCACCGCCCTCAGGAATACGACCCAACCGCTTCACATCGAGATGGACGAGTGCGCCCGGGTGTTCTCGCTCGTAGCGAATGACCGAACGGGTCGTCCGGTCGAGTCGAGCAAGCACCGACAGCCCGGCACGCCGCAAAACCGCGTAGACGGTCGAAGCTGCGAGCTTGAGTTCGTAGGCGATGCGGTGTGGACCCGCACCCAGCTCCCGTCTTAGCCGGCAGATCGCCTCGACGACCGTCTCACCGAGCGCGTGCGGCAACCGCTTTGCTCTGCTGTTGCGCTCTCGTAGCCCGGCCATGCCTTCGTCCCGATAGCGCTTCCACCACTTCGCGACGGTACTCCGCGAAACACCCGCCGCTTCGGCAACTTCCGCCTGCGTCCAGCCTTCCTGGAGCCTGCTCACCAAGAGCATCCGACCGTATTCGTTCAGCTTCGCGTTAGCATGGGACATTGAGGGGCCTCCGTGGTCTGGTGTGTCGCAACACAAACCATCGGTCGGCCCCTCTCTCAGTTCAACTTTCTGCTTAAGCTGATGACTATTTCCTGTGCACAACCCTCGTGGGAACTACATCTAGCCGAGGAACGATGCGTGAGCGAGCGCCATCGGAAGTGGTCGACGGTAGCGCAACGATGGAGCAAGAACCGGGGGAGGAGCTGGAGGCTGCCGCGAACGCGAAGTCCGGCTGGCCACCCATGCCCGCGAACGGCTCGCCGCCGATCGACTCGGCGCCGACTTGCCCCTGGAGGTCGACCTCTACGGCCGAGTTGACGGCCACGAACGCGCGAAGGTCGACGAGGGTTCGCGGGTTGTGCGTTACGGAGATAGGAGCGAGCACGACCTCGGGGTTGCCATCCACCCATCGCACGAGCCCGTCGGTCCCGATGACGAGCCCGGTCACGGTGACTCCGTGCATCCAACCCTTGTGTTCATTGGTGACGGCGCCTCGTTCGGTGAGCAGCTGGACTGCGTCGGAGACCATTCCACTGTGAATCCCGAGACCTCGATGTCCCGTTAGCGCCTCGGCGACGGCATCCAGCGCTCCGCCGATACCGAGCTGGAGGGTCGCGCCGTTCGGAATGAGGGACGCGACGTGCTGGCCAATGCGTTGCTCTACGGGGGTGAGTCTTCGCGCTTGAACAACGGGTGTCTCTGCCTCGACTTCGCTCACGGCGTCGAACTCAATCTCGGCTCCGTCGAACGTTCGAAGCCGCGGCTGGGCGCAGTTGACTTCGGCGAGGGCGAGGTCGCAGTTGTTGGCCAGATCGAGCACGACTGAGCCGGCCACGCCCGGGACGTGCTTCCCTTCGCCGACGGAAGGTCCTACCTGGGTGACCAGCACCTTTGGACGGTCCCAACGTCGCGCCAAGAACCGGGCGAGATCGGAGTACCTCCAGGGGAGAAGCTCCACCCGCTTCGATGAGACGAGGCTTCGCGTCTTCCCGAGGATGTGCCAGGTCGCGAGCCGGATCCCGCGGTTCCGGACGACGCTCTCGGGGATCTCCGGCACGGATAGCATGACTTCAATGCCGAGCTTCCAGGACCTGCGCCCGATGGCATCGAGCAGCTTCGTGGGCGGGCCGACGAACCCGGGCGGGATCACGATGCGTGAACCGTCCGGGATCGTGGCCGCCGCCTCGTCGAGGCTGACATTCTTGGTCATGCGACTTCCCTTTTGGGATTAGTTGAGACGCTCGAAGACCGCGGATATGCCCTGTCCACCGCCGATGCACATCGTTTCGAGCGCCCAGGTTCCGTTGCGGCGCTCAAGCTCTGGCAG
>CBFGUR010000115.1:0-3681 GCA_965652275.1 uncultured Polyangiaceae bacterium
TTGGCTTTGGCGGGACTGGTTACGAGGTGCACTGCTCCGGCGGTCGCTAGGGCGACTGACAGCCTGAGCATGTTGTTCATTCGAGCCATAAATCTTGGGAAGAGGTCTTCGTCGCTGGGGCGGAGCTTGCCGGTTTGGGCGGCGGCTCCTTCGCCTCACTGGACACTGCCTTCTTTACAGGCGCTTGTGCCTCAGAACGAGGGGGTTTTGCGACGGTTGCCTCTTCATGAACTGGAGAAGTTGGAGGATCGGGCGGACGGGCCGCCGTCTCCTTGGAACTCGAAGGTGCTGGTTCCGGCTCCTTTTTCGCCGCCTTGGGTGGCGGAGCCGCAATTTCACCTTCTTGTTCTGTCTTCGGACCAGTTTCCGACTCGTTGCGAGAAATTTTTGTTTTTTGTGGGGCCACCACTTCTTGATGTGGCGCGGCGGGGCTGTCCGGCTCGTTGGACGGAGGGCCGGCGGTCGGCTGCTGTTGCGTGCGGAGCACACCCCAGAGCGCCATCGCTGCCAGCACGATCCCGATCGCCACACCGCCGACCAATAAGTGCGTGCGCGGCTGATCACTGGGGAACCTCGGCGGCAGCGAACTCGCGCGCCTTCTGAGGAGGCTCGGCTCCGTGCGGTAGGCGCGCACCGCATTTTCCACGACATCGAGCACCTTCACGGCGCTGGTGATGGGCGGCACGGGAGTGCTCGGCCGGAGGGTGGTCGGGCTGACGTAAGCCTTGGCGTGCTCGCGCCCGCCCGAGATGCGATTCTTCCCACCACCTGGCGCGGTGCGGAAACGGTGGCGCGCGTCCGGATCATCCAGATCCGATCCTTCGCGCGGGGTGACGTCCTCGTGGGCTGCGATGCGCGCAGAATCGATGACCCTGTCGTCGTACGGAATAGGCGGCTCGGACCCCACCGGATCGGTTTCGAGCTCCCGCGTGGAGTCGCGATCGGCCTCTGACCGCTGCACATTGCCGGCATGTTCCACCTGCATCTGATCGAGCGGTGGCGGAGGTGCCAGTCCGAACGGATCGGTCGTTTTTTCGTACACACTCACGACTTCGGACGCGGGCGCATCCTGTTGCGCGTCCCTTCGGACGATTTCCGACTCGCGTCCTTTGCGATCGCTCTCGGGGACGAACTCTTGGAGCCGTGCTGGATCTTCGGGCGAGGGTGCAACCAGACCGCGCTTGGTCACGATCTTCTTGTTCTGCACCTTGAGCCCCATGCGCGTGGAGCGGTTGGGGCTTTTGTCGCCCAAACCCGGGTGGGTGTTCTTCCCGCGCGCCATGGGGCCTTTCTCGCCCGATCGCGGTCCCGAACCAAGCCCCCCTGTCGGCTCAGCCTCTCTTTCGCTGGTCCTGCGGTCGAAAAACGGCATACCGAACCGAATTTGCACTTTTCGCGGCCCGGAAGAGCCGGCCGGGTGCGCCCCTGTGGGGTGAAAGCCCCAGATGTCAGTTCTTGGCGGGGATCTTCAGGGTCTGGCCCGGCCTGATGGTCGATTTCCGACTCATGTTGTTTTCGACCGTGATGGCTGCCACCGACACCCCGTGCTTGGCCGCAATACCCGAGAGGGTGTCGCCCTTCTTCACCGTGTACGTGATGGGAGCGGGCGCGGCGCCCTTTCCGGTTCCGGACGGGGGCATCTTCAAGATCTGTCCGACCTTTACTCCCGCCTTGTGAGAGATCCCGTTGGCCCGCGCGAGCGCCACCGTGCTCACGTTGTGGCGCGCCGCAATCTGAGACAGCGTGTCTCCGCTCTTGACCTTGTAGTCCGACGTGCCGCCGGATGAATCCGAGGACGAGTCCGACTTGCTGCCGGACGACGAACCGCCCGAGCTCGAACTGCCCCACGGGATCTGCAGCGTCTCACCGGTACGAATCGTGAGCTTCGCGCCCATGCCGTTCATGTCCGCGATGGAGCGCACGCTCACGCCATACTTGACTGCGAGACCGCTGAGGGTGTCGCCCCGACGGACGGTGTGGGTGCGTGGCTTCTTCTCGGCCTTCGGTGCGGGTCCGCGCGGCACGCGCAGCTTGTCACCGGGGTAGATCGTCTTGTTCTGGGTGATGCCGTTCATCTTGGTGATGACAGGCACCGTGGTTCCATAACGAGACGCGATGCTACCGAGAGTCTCGCCGGAGCTCACGATGTGGAACTTGCGCATCGGCTCCTGCCACGGATCTTGCCAACCCTTCGGATAGATCTCGATGGCGGTCCGATTGCGTTCGTGGAGCAGCGAGAGCGCGGCACGGCGCACGTCCTCCACCGAAATCTCCGCCAGCGGCGCGTCCTTCTTCAAGGGAGCAAGCACCGAGGCCGGGCTCTGACCAAAGAGCACTCCCTGGGCGAGCTCCCGCGCGCGATCGAGCGAGGTCGAGAGGCGTGCTGCCCTTTCGGCGTTCAGGCGCCGCTGAGTTTCGGCGACTTCCTCGGCCGTGAGGGCGCCGGTGGTGAGGCGCTTGAGCTGATCGTCGAACCCCTTCTCGATGGTGCCGAGCGAGCGGCTGCTGCTGCCGACGATCTCCAGACGCGCCAGCCCGAAGCTCTTGTGCGACGACTCCGGATCGAGGACGAGATCGATGGACTTGGCGGCGCGGCCCGGTCCGACGAGCTGTCCGCCGAGGCGCTTTTCGCTCACGAGAGTGCTGAGGGCGATCTCCATCGGCAAACGTTGCTCGCCGACGGGAGCGACCCACCCGTACCAGGCTGCTGGCGTCTGAGCGGTCCGGTCTTCGGCCATGCTGAAGCGCGCCGTCGTCTGCGGCACGAGCGAAGGAAGTCGGTAGTCGAGCGCCTCTCCCGGACGCGCCGAGTACAGATGCTCCGAGAGCTGCTTTTCGGCCTTCGCCAAGTCGAACCCGCCGCTGATGGCCACCTTGGCGCGGCGCGCCACGTAGCTCTCCCGGTGCAGATCGCGGATCGTCTCGAGCTTCAAGAGATCCAGGTCGTCGGGATTGGGCAAGGTCGGGTGCGCGTATTCGTAAGTCCCGAGAAACGCCATGCGCCTGAGGCGCTCGGGGGCACGACCGGTGCGCACCTGGGCGTCGAGATACTCCGACTCCTTCGCCAAACGCTCGACAGCCTCGCCTAGCGATTTTTTCGAGAGCGATCCCGCGGTGAAGCGTCCCGCCGTCACCCACAGCGCCAGAGGAAGCTCTCCCGCCGGCACCGTCGTGCAAAAGGTCGTCGCCTCTCGCGTGACGGTGACCTCGTTCTTGCCGCCTCGACGAGCGACCAGCGCGGAATAGTCCTGAGAAGCCGACTGGTAGCCGCCGTCCTTGAGCATCTCGCCGAGGACTCGGTACGCGCCGGGAGCGCTCACCGGATCGAGACGCGAGCCGGCTTCAATCGCCGTGCAAACAGACACCTCGGGCGCGCCGGGGGTCGCCTGCATCACGACCTCGAGCTCATTGCGCAGCTTGTGAACCGATGCGGTAGTGAGATCCACCGGCTGAGGCGCGACCCCATCGCCGAGCCCGCTTGCGCCAGCCGGGGCGGTCCCCTCGGGCATCACCTCCGAGACAGGCTCTGGCCCATCTTGCGGATCTTGGGGTGCGGCCTCGTCTTCAGACGAATCTGACCGAGCCTCGTCCCCCGAATCGCGCTCATTTTCTCCTCCAGCATCACCTGGCGGCGCCGCTAAAACGGCCGGCGAGCCGAAAAACGCAAGAATCGGCAAAAAG
>CBFGUR010000116.1:0-3313 GCA_965652275.1 uncultured Polyangiaceae bacterium
TCCCTGGGGCGTTGGCGTCGAGGCAGACTCCGTGGAAAGCGGAGCTGCCCACGCCCAGAAGTCGCGCCAGGATGGCGTCCACGTCTGCGGTGGAAGTGTGTGCGGCTCCGGGGGATCGTGTGAGTGCACTCTGCTCAAGGCGTCGGCCTCGACGTTGGCCTCGGATTCCAGCCACCGGACGTCGAGCTCCAGGTCGTGCTCGACGAGGAAGAGGGCGAGGCGGTGCGCGATGCGCTGCGCGATCCTGTCGACCGCCTGCCTTGTGTCGCGAGCGGGTTCGCTCTCGTCCGAGGACGCGTCCGCGGGTGCCCGGGTCCTTGGCTTGCGCGAGACCAGGTGGGACACCGCCGCGGTGTTGTCAACCCAGAGGGTGATGGTCCGGCCCCGCTCGCGGCCCTCCTGCGCGTGGGCGACCGCGACCGCCGCTGTCAGGAACTCCCGCACGTTGATGTGCATCCTGGCCAGCGTGTCGCGTGCCACGTGCTCTGGGTCACCCGCTGCGGGGGCAGCCTGCCGGGCAGCCTGCTGCTCGGCGGGTTGGGAGCTGCCGGGCTCAGGGGCAATTGCAACGTCCGCCCCAGTATGGGGCCAGCGGAACGCCCACCCCTCGACGGGGCGTTTGCCCGAGCCCGGCGCCCACTTGATGCAGGCCCCGCCGCCAGTCGACGACGCGTCTGACCAGACTGCGAAGGCGGCGGCGGGGCGCGTTATCGGGGCTTCAATGGAACTTGGAAGCATGTCCAGGACTTGGCGGAACGTGCGGAGCTGCGCGGTCAGCTCGCCGTCGTATCGCCGCCATCCCCGGCGCTTGGTTGCCGCATGCCGCTAGAGCATGGTGAGAAAGACGCGCGCCTCGGGCCGCACCGAGGCCACCCAGTGGAGCTTGCCCAGGAGCTTCTGGGTCTCGTTGAGGGTCGCCCCGCCCGCTTCGAGGGCGGCCTCGAGGGCGCGCGTCGCCTTGTCCTTGGCCTCCTCGGTCACCTCCATGACGTCCCTGGCGAGATGGAACACGATTCCGAGCCACGTGGGGGACGTGGAGGGCTTGCCTTCGGTGGCCAGCTTCTTCTCGCTGATCTGCAGGCCGAGGGAGAGCACCGTGTCGTCAAAGGCTTTCAGGAGCTTGAGCACGTACAGAGGGTGTCCCACGATGCCGTAGTCGTCAGAGTACCCGAGTAGCACGGCCCGCTCTGTCCATCGCGCCGCGCGCTTGGACGTGATCCAAACGAGGGCAAATGTGATCAGGCCGAAGATCAGGGGCGAGAGGGTGGCACCGAAGGGCAGCCTCAGGAAGAAGAGCAGCCTTGGGCCCACCCTGGCACCCAGGAGGGGCACCGAGTCGATGGCGACCGGCACCTGCCAGTACGCGTCGGCAAGGTCCCTCTTCGCACCCCTCCACTTCTTCCGGACGTCGGGTTCCGTCTGCCGGAGGAGGTCGCGGAGGTCGTCGGTGCGTGTCATGTAGAGTCGCGCCGTCACGTCGCATTGGTTGTTCACGGACGCCCCTTTCCTGGGGTGCGTCAGGTCCACAATGAGCCGTGGGTCGGCCATGCTGCCGTTCTTGGGGACCAGGTTGAGCGGCGCGACGATCGCGCAGGGAAGTCCGAGCGATTTCGCCTCGCACTCGAGGCGCTTCGCTTCGGGAGTTCCGGCGGGGGCGGGTTTTGCCCCCGTGAAGATGTAGCCCTTCTCCAGAGGGCGTGCGAGAGCCTTCCACAGGTCGTCGGGGTTTTCCCAGTGGTTGGGCCTCTCGAGGAAGGTGCCGTTCTCGAAGCGCGCCCCCAGCGGGGCGCCGTACGCGAGGATGCACGGGAGGTGTAGCAGTGGGCACCTCGTCTCGATGACGAGGTCGACCCACGCGTCGATGACCAGCTCCGAGGCTGGAAGTTCGGCGTCGAGGACGCGGAATGGTCGGTAGAAGGCCCCTTTGGGAGGGTCCTAGATGTTCGCGGGGTGCGCCGCGGGCACCTGCGGTGGGGTGTCCGGGTGCACCATGAGGAGTTTCATGTCGAGGGCGGGGTACTCGTTGCGGGGGATGGACACGGGGCCGAACTGCGGTCCGAGTCCCTCCGCGTAGTCGTACAGCCGCTGCAGTGCGGAGAGGACGCGCGTCGCGTCGTCCGCGGATCGCGTGGGAAATGGGGATCGTGCTGGAGTCCCCGGCGCCGGCTCCTGGCCGGGCGCCGGAGGTGGGTTGTCGCTCTCGCGCCCGTCGGGCGGGGCCCCGAGAGAGGGAGCGCCCGCCCGACTCCTTCAGAGCTGCCGGAGGTTGACGACCGCTCCGACGACGTCGAAGCGATTCTTGTCTGGGAGCGCGTTGAGGTACTCCCGCCATGCCTTCAGCGCCGGTCCCTCGGCGGGGTGCCTGCGAGGCTTGCCATCGGCGCAGCGGCACGGGCGGTTTAGCAGAAAGTTCGCGCACAGGCGGTAGTCCCCGTCCGTAACGAGGCCCCGGAGTAGCTTGACGCCCTCCGAGTCGAGCTGTTGCCGAGGCTGCCGGCTCCCCCCGCCGCGGGCGGATTGTCCCACCGCGGCGGGGCGGTGCCTCGACGTCGAGCCAGTCGCTGTCGCGCGTTCCGAGGTCGCCGGGGGGTCCTTCCCAAGCTTGGACTCCACCAGCTTGTCGATCCTGGAGCCCTGCCAGTAGTGGTCCGTGGCCAAGACCCACTCGCTGGATTTGGACGGGCAGAAGTCGTAGGCCCTGGGTGGGCGAGCCAGCGCACGCTGCACGCCAGCGCCGTTGACCTCCGCCAGGGCACCCTTGAGGACTTGCATCTCATCCCGTAGGTCCTGGAGCGTTCGCATGCGCTCCTTTGAGTATTTGAGGATGAGGTAGCGTAGCAGTTCGCGAAGGGACTCCCCTTCCGCCTGTCGGAGGGGGTGGGGTCCGAACGCCGCGGTCGTGGTCGAGTCTCCGAAGAGAAGGGCGATCGTGACCTCGCACCTGTCGAGGAAGGTCCTCACGTCGGTTTGGAGGTCGAGGTCGGCAGGGGCGCGGGCCATGCCGAGGACGTCGATTATGTCCACGCACTGGTACTCGCCCTCGGCGAGGCGCTCGGCAATGGCGAGGTTCTCAGCCTCCGTGCGGTTCAGGTTGCGAATGATCGAGACGATCGTCTTGGCTAGGCCTGCGACGCTGCTCGCGGACAGGTTGTAGGGGTTCACGTATGTGCCCGGGTCAAAGCCGTCCTTACCTGCAGCTGTCGCGGCGCGGGCGGGGTGCTCGTTTGTTTCTGCAGGGCCCGTGCCCACGGGCGGGGCAGGGGTGGCGCCGGCGTGGGCGAGAGGGGTGGCGCCGGCGTGGGCGAGCGGGGTG
>CBFGUR010000117.1:0-3288 GCA_965652275.1 uncultured Polyangiaceae bacterium
TCGAAATAGGTGCTGTCGATCGTGCACTCGCTCAATCCATAGGAGTTGATGAGGCGCACCTGGTTCCCGAAGATTTCCCCAAAGCGTCGGTACTCCGACACATACCAAACGTCCGAACCCGCGATGACCGTGCGCAGCGAGCTGAGCTTGGTGGCCGTGATCTCCAGATGATCCACGAGAGTACGCAGAACGAGGGGGACGAACTCTGCGATGTCGATCTGCTCTCGATCGATGAGCTTCGCTAGCTCGCCGGGGTTCAGGAGTCGCTCCTGCTCGCAGAGAACCAGCTTGCCGCCGGAAAGCAGAGCTCGTGCAAAGTCCCCAGAAAAAACGTCGAATCCGTAGCTGGCCATCTGCAAATGGCTCTTGTGCTCGTCGAGCTCGTATGCGCCGTGCCACGAGTGGAAGATGCTGATCAGATTCGAATGAGTCGTGACGATGCCCTTGGGCTTTCCGGTCGTGCCCGAGGTGAACACTGCGTAACACGGAGCCGTCGCGTCATGGCGCCGTTCGACTTTCGTATCGGGTTGGTGCTCGAGGTTGTCGACGAGGATGAAACCCTCGAGATCCTCTGGGAGCGCGGGGACGAGGCGGTCGAGAGTCACCGTCGCCCGTGGTTGCGCCAGTTCGAAGATCATCCCGATTCGTTCCCGGGGCAGATATCGGTCGATGGGCACGTACGCGGCGCCCGCCTTGAGTACCCCGAGCAACGCGGCCACCATGATTGGCTCACGATCCAAGCACACCGCGACGAAGTCGCCCGCTTTGACTCCCTGGCTCCGGATGGCGTGCGCGATTTGATTCGAGAGTCGGTCCAGCTCCTGATAGGTCAGTCGACCTTTGGGACCCACGACGGCATCGAAGTTCGGCACCCGCGCGACCTGCTTCTCGAAAAGATCGTCGACAGTGAGCGTGGTCTCGGGGGCCGGTGCGAGTTTGGGGTAGAGGTCTCGGAGCGTTTGTTTCTCCTCTTCCGGTAGCCACTCGAGGTCCCTCAGTTTCAGCTTGGTTCCGTTTTCGACGACGTCGAGAAGGACGTCGAGGACTCGGCCGAAACGGGCGAGGGTAGGTTCGACAGTACTCAGATCGATCCAATGCAAATCTGCATCGAGATGCATGACTAGATTCCCGTCATGATTCGCGTGTGTCGTCAGGACGAGCGGATACCCTGCGTTCTCGTGGAGCTCGATCGTTCGAACTCGCCAATGCTCGTCGAGGTTGAGCTTGGTTTCGTTGAGATAGTCGTTTTCGATGGCAACCAACGAATCGAAGAGATCGGTTCCTGACGGAATGGGCGTCGTCGCCTGGATCTCAGCAAGCGAACAGTGCTCGTGCTCCCGTGCTCCCATCGTTCCTTCGCGAAACTCCGCGAGCCAATCGAGCACGTCCATGTCCAGGTCCACCCGCGAGCGCATGGGGACGGTCGTCATGAACATTCCGACGCCGAACATCGCGTGCGGATGAAAATGTCGCCCGGCGCGCGCAACCCCTATGACGATATCGGTTTCGCTCGAACTCTTGGCAAGAACGAAGCACCATGCGCATTGGATGAGCGTGCCCAGGGTAAGGTCGCGTGCCTTGCTTGCTTTTTTGAGTCGCGCGAGGGACGGGCCGACCCGATCGAGTCCGTAAGGTCGATTTGGAGCGTCGTCGTCTCGAGTCCGATACATTCCCGGCAGTTCGTTGACCGCCTGAAAGCCCTTCAAATAGTCACGCCAGAAGGACAGATCTCGGGAGCTGTCGCGCGCCTCCAAAGCGCGCATGAGCGCGTCGAAGTCGGCGATGGGGAGTTGAGGCTCTGGTCGATCCTCACGATAGGCGTGGACGAAGGCCTGGACACCGCCCAGAACCCCGAGGATGGACCGCCCGTCGAGCAAGATATGGTGGAAGCTCCATACCAGGGTGCAGGTGTCTTCATCGGTGACCTCGAACCACGTCAAGCGCAGGAGCGGAGCCTCCTGGAGATCCCACGGACGCGTACGATCCTCGGCAAGAAAGCGTTTTAGCTCTTCGCGCGTGCCGGAGAGCCTTTGCCAGGGAAGCTGAATCGGTTCGCCGACGTGGAGGCGCGGCTCTTCGACCCCCTCCCACTGGAAATACGAGCGGAGAGCGCTCAGTTTCTCATAGGCCCGCTGCCAAGCTCTCTGCCACCATGGTTCTTCGCCGGGCGGTAGGCCTCCGATGACCAGCTGCTCATGATTGAGATCCCGCTGCTCGTCGAAGAGCGCCTGGAAGATCATCCCCTCCTGGGTGGCGGTCGGTTTGTAGTGAACGACGTCGTGGGGTCGCTCGTCCACGGTTGGTAGCGCGTCCATCATGGGCGATTTCCCCCGAGCCGAGGGCGGGGATGCAAAGAGGATGCTTTTGGTAGGGCTGAATCCAATGCGTTATGACCAGGGTTAGCCCATCGCTTCGGAGGTCGTCCAGCACAATCGCTCGCGGCACGGTCTCCGCTCATGCGATTTATTACCGGCTTGTTGGACGCCTTCGCTCGGGGAGTTGGGCTGGAAACATTCGAAGTTGCCGCGGATGCTCGCTGAACGACGTCACCGTAGCTCCCCCGGCCTCTGAGGAGAGCCATGGCACGACAAGTCGGGTCCGTCCAATTGTCGGAACATCTAGGGATCGGGGTGACAGACGGTACGACCTAGGGGTGATGCTCTTCCTGGCCGGCGCGCCGGGCACCCACGCCCCGGACGCGGTCGATCGGACGCGCAGCACGCTCCCGTGGTCCAGAGTTACGCCCCATCGATAATCCTTTCGTACTACTGCAGTCCCTCACCGCAGCGCGCTTGTGGGCGGCCATGGACCCCGGTAAATGACACCATGCAAAGTTGTTGCCGAAGGTCCCCTGCCGCTCTGTTCCCCTACGCCCGAATGGTCGGCAAGCTGGCCCTATGCGTCGCTTTTCTCTGCGCGACCGGATGCAGCGGTGCGGATGACGAGGACGAGGAGGATGATGAAAAGGCGGAGGCTGCGGTAGCCGCCTGCCATGACTTCTCCGATACCCTCGTGGATCGGGGAGTCGAGTGCGCCGAAGAACTGGGGGGATCAGTCTCGCGTGAGGAGCTCGAGGACGAACTCGCCGGAGTTCTCCCCTGTGAGGACGCCCTCGATATCGACGATCCTGCTCAGTTCTACGACGAGTGTTTGCCTGCAACGGAGATGATGAGTTGCGCTGACCTAGTTGCCGGTGAAGCTCCCGAAACTTGCGAAGGACAGCTCCTCTTCTAGGTGTTCCCGCTCACCCCAGTTGATGTCGTAGCCCGGAAGTCCGCTCACGAAGCG
>CBFGUR010000118.1:0-3254 GCA_965652275.1 uncultured Polyangiaceae bacterium
GCGGAGGATCGAGAAGTTCATCGCCATGTTGCTGCGGGGCGAAGTCCCGCACTGACTCAATCGATAGCAAAGCAGTAGAGCGCCCCGTAGCCGCCTCCGCCACCGATGCTCGCAGAGTTGATGGTATCGTGGATGAAGTTCGTACCGGCACCGCAACCGAATCCTGCGTGAGCGCTGATCCAGCTTGCGCCGCTCGAGGCGGGCCACATGTGACCGAAGTACACACCGGGGATGAATTGACCCTGGGGCACGTTCGTCAGAGTGGTCGTCCAGTCATCGCAACTAAAACCCGCATAGGTTCCGTCGAGAGTGGACGCCGTGATGACGTCATGATCGTCGTCCTCCAGGCCGTCGTTGTTGACGTCCGAGTGTCCGTCGTGCAGCGTCCCGAGCTCGTCGTAGGTCCCGGCGTCGCAGCACCCTCCCGCCGGGCGATCGTGTCCAATAAGGCCTTGCAGATTCTCGGCCACCAAGCTGCCCATGTAGTCGTGCCAAGGACCGGAGCCGATGCGATCGCGCGCGTCTACCGTGCTCGTGGAGAGGAACGCGCGCCACGTCTTATCACCGTGACACACCCGGCGCGCGCTCTCCTGACAGATGGCGTCCGCGCCCTCGAGCCCGGATTCGGCCCCGCCGTACCTCAGATCGCCCCCGAATCCGTTCACGCTCCCCGAAAGCTCCGTCATGTGGTGATAGCTGGTGACGAAGAAGCTCATGTTCTGCGCAGCCCCCGAGTCCGTGCAGCCGTCAGCTCCTCCCGTTCCCTCACCGCCGGAGCCCATCATCGTTCCGCCAGAGCCATCCTGGCCCCCCGTAGCGGGTGCTCCCCCATTTGCGGGAGCTTCACCCCCGCTCCCGGAAGCGCCCCCCGAGGCAGAACCGCCGCTTCCGGGCATACCCCCAGACGAGGCACCGCCCGACCCGTCACCGTCTCCCGGTTCGCGGCCATCGCTCGGCGTCTCCCTCGTCTCGCCGTCGCTCGTCGAGCTTCCCGCACAGGAAATCGCGAGTAGAACAACGCAGGCCGCAGCACTGCTATGAATCTGATCCTTCATGACGCAAAGCTCCCCGACAAAGAGGCGCGTCACTCCTTGGATCGGAAGACGAGGCTGCACCAAGTGGGGCTTCGCCGCTAGTCGTCAACGAAGAGAATCCTCATCGACGCCGCCGATCGAGGCGTCGTTCCTGCAACTTTACGCCCGAGGCGCACGCGACTGACGGAACGAGTTTCGCTCGTCTCACGTCCGTTTCGAAAAAGGTAGACCAGGACCAACCCGGCGCGGACGCCCGACTTTGCTCGCGCCCACATGGGTGCGCCGAGGGCGCCGGGCGTTTCGCTCGGAGTTTGATGTTCCCAAATTCGTGTGAAACGATTCCATCGTGGGTGATCATTCGGCGCGCTGGGAATTTCTTCTTCTCGGGGCCGCGCCACTGCTCGCCTGTGGGCGGGTCGAAAGTGATGCTCTGGTTGAGGGGGGCGTCTACCCCGGACCGGATGTCGTCACTCGCGAAGCCGTCTGTCCGGGAACATGTGTGGACGAGGTTTGCGAGCCGGGTTTGATCCATCGTCTCAGTGAGTCGCAGGCGGAATACCCCTCCGAGCCTTTGTACTTCGCGGGTTCTCTCTATTTCGTCGTCGAAGGGGGTTCTACACTTCTACAAATCCCCGAGTGCGGCGGTCCCTCGCGCGTGCTGGCGCGCAGCATCTCATCCCTTTCGGAGCCACAGCCCGCCTACGGCGGCATTCATTGGTTCGACGACGGGACGGTGTATCGCACGGAGCCGGTGACCTTCGAATCGACTCCCCTTTTCTCCGTCGAGATCGGCTCCCTTCGAGAGATCGCGGGCAGCGGTGAAGAGCTGTTCGTGCGGGGGACCGACATCGGCTTCGGTAGGCTCGACGGTGACGGGACGTTCCTCCCCTTTCCCGAACAGCCGGACTTCGACATTCGCGAGATCAAGGCAACTGTCGAATGGGTCGTCTTCGAGCACACGGTTGCCGCCGACCCGAATATTCATCTTTCGGCGATTCACCAAGAGACACATCAGGTAAAGCGTCTCTACACGAGTCAGTACCTGAATCCCTTCGCTTTCATGGATGTGGGCCCAGGTTACGTGCTCGTGAAGGACTATTACGACGACCCGGAAAGCTGGGGGCATGAGATTTGGCTGATCGAGCTCGAGAGCGGGGAGAGTCGGCCCGTTCTTCGTCGACTGGACGAGTCGATTTGGCTCGCGCAGAGGCACGGTCAGGCCCTTTGGTACCGCTTGGATCCGCGGGGTGGTGCCGGGGAGGACGCGCTACCGCAGCTCTATCGGCTGGACATCCCCGCTGAGGTCACGTTGGCCGAAGACGGGGAGCCCATTTCGGAGGACGTCAATTACTTTGCGTTCGGCGGAGGTGCTCTGTTTACCATCAGCTCGCAGGGGGAAATCCATCGCCAAGAGCTGAGCGCGGCCTACCGTTAGATCTACCTCGGGGAAGCGCAGTCGCACCCGTAGACAGGGTCCGTCGAAGCGCAACCGTACGCTGCGGAGCTCCAGCAGTTTTCCACCGGGAAGACCGCGTCGACGTCACACCAGCATTCCTCGAAATGGGGCGCGTAGATGTCGCAAAAGAACATCTCCGGCGCGGGACAATCCTCCGGCTTGTCGGGGCGCTCGGGTTCGCAGCGACACTGCTCACCCCGGTTGTCTTCCGTGTCGAGGCGATGGTCGCACGTGTAGTCGGCGGTCGCCTCACAGTCGTGGGCCGAGCCTGGGGCGGTGGGGTTGCAGGTGCAGTCGACCCAACCGAAAGTGCCCGGAACATCCACCCATTGTTCGCAGTAGAGCCGCCCATAGCCCCCGCATTCTTCGACCGTGTCAGGTATGGTGTCGTCGCAGAGGCAGCCCGCGAGCGGCGTGTAGTCGTCGCAACGGTATTGAAAGTGCGCGTCACAGTCGGAGGGCCAGATGAGATCGGGGGGAACGATTGTCCCTCCGTAGCCCCCCATGTTGTCTCTCTGGATCACGGAATGGGGCTCGCCCCCCGAGGCCGCATCGTGGTCCTCAGTCCCTACGTCTTGGTGACAAGCAACACCCCCAAAGGCGAGGAAGAGTGCGACCGTTCGCATCCCGACAAGATAGCGCGGCCGCCGCCGCGCGGAACCCCCTTTTCCGTAGCGTCTCACTGGAGATCGCATCGGGCGCTGGCGATGCCCCAGCTCAGCCGACGACGTGCGCGTGCCGCTGTCTCACCAGGAGATCGTTCA
>CBFGUR010000119.1:0-3194 GCA_965652275.1 uncultured Polyangiaceae bacterium
ATCGAATAGCGCCCCCAACGCTCGCCGCCCTCGACGCTTTCCAGCAAGAACGAACCTCCTTCCGCCTTCCCACGGAGAGATGCATAAGCGGACACGGGGGTCAGGCCGTCGGCGATGAGAACTTTTTTGTGCACTTTGGGCATGACTTGAGAGAGGACTTACAACGAATCCCCTGCCTTGTGATAGCCTCAGCGCGCCTCGCGCCCAATCGGCGGAGCCCGCTCTCAAAAAGTAGCTTGAACGAGACGGGCGCCTGTTTCCCCACCCGGGGAGCCCCATGGACCAAAGCCGCGAGCAACTCTGCCATGAATCAAGCTCTTCTTAGTCCTGCTAGTGCACTCGTTGCCCATCTCGAACCGCTCGTGACCGAACGACGAGTCCTGGTCATCGGGAGCGCCGAGCGATCTCTTGCTGAACACGTTCTCGACCGAGGCGCCCGCTTGGTCCAGCTCCTCGATCCCGACCCCAGGCGGGTCGCTCAAGCGGCCGCACACAACAGCGAGCGGCGAGTCAGCTTCGCTCAACTCACCGAAACGGCCCTTCGCGATGGCTCCTTCGACCTCGCGATCGTCGAGGACGTGAACCTCGCCGACAGCCTCGACAAGCTGGTCTCGGGAGTCGCCCGATCCCTCGGCCCGCGCGGGATCGCCGTCTTCTGCGCGAGCAATACGGAGAGCACGACGGGACTCCTGGGTGCCACTCGGGGCGCCATCGACTACGACGCATTGATGGAAGCCACCGACGAACGCTTCCAGGTCGTGCGCATCTTCGGACAATCGCCGTTCTTGGGTTACTCGGTGGTGGACCTCGAGCTCGAACATCCTCCAGAGCCGGCCCTCGACAACGCTTATCTCGCAGGAGAGGGCGAATCGGCCGACTACTACATCGCCCTGTGCGGCCCCGAGGAATCGATGCGCGAGTTGGGCCTGGAAGAGATGAGCATCGTGCAGCTTCCCGCGGCTCGATTCGTCGAAAATAGCGAACAAATCCACCGCGAGCGCGAGCTCCGGGCCGCACGCCGCATCGAGTCGCTGGAAAACGACCTGCGCGCCGCACGAAAACGGGGCTCCGACATGGAGGTCGAGCGCCTCACGCGGGAGCTGCAGGACCGCGACACGTGGATCCACAAGCTCGAGTCGCGCGCGCAGAGCGCCGAGGCTCGCGCCGACGATGCCGACCGAGAACTCGAAGAGCTCGAGGAAGAGCTCGACCAGACTCACAAGCTTCTCGTGAAGGCGCGGGCGGCGCACGAACAAGCCCTCGCCCGCCTGGAAGCCGAATCGAAGAAGAACGCCGTCGATCCCAAGGAGGTCAGCGGGCTGAAGGACGAGGTGAAACGCCTTCAAACCGAGCTCGGACAAGCTCGGAAAGAGATCGAAAACTCCAAGTCGCTGAGAGGGGAGATCGAGGAGCTACGAAAGGCCGCCGCCGAAGCCAAGCATCTGAGCGCAGGACACGACGCCCTCGAAGACGAGGTCAACGCGCTCGATGAAGAGAATCAAAAGCTCCTCGCAGCACTCAAAGACAAGTCGAGAGCCCAGGAGAAGCTCGAACGTCGCCTGGCTGAGGCCGAAAAGGAGATCGACGACCTTCACGACCAACTCGACGAGACCGAAGACCAGCTCCTTGCTGCCAAGCGGAACGCGTCCGAGGTCACGGTGAGCGAAGTCGAGCGCGATCTCCGCGCCCTGGAGGAGCAGCTGAAGAAGCGTGGCGAACACGTCTCGACCCTGGAGACTCAGCTCAAGAAGCTCGAGACCTACGCCAAGACACTGACAGCGGAACTGAGCTCGAAAAACGGCCAAAGCGGGGCCACTCAGGACGAGATCGAAGCCCTTTCCAAGGCCCTGGCCGAGCGGGAGGCTGATCTCACCGAAGCGCGCTGGACGATCGGGCAGCTGCAAAAGTCTGCAATAAAAGGCTGAAATTAGCCAGTTTCTCCGATCTGGCCCCTTTACATGGGGGCGAGAGACCTTAGGTTGCCCGGACTTGGTCCGCCGGACCGCTGCCCCCCATCTCCCCGCGCATGAGCGACAAACGCGATTTCTACGAAGTACTCGGTGTCCAGAAGGACGCTAGCCAGGACGACATCAAGCGCTCCTATCGCAAGCTGGCCCTGAAGTACCATCCGGATCGCAACAAGGACGATCCCGACGCCGAGGCGAAATTCAAGGAGGCGACCGAGGCGTACACGATCCTTTCCGACGAGCAGAAGCGCGCGCAGTACGATCGCTTTGGCCACGGCGGCGTCGGCGGGGGGTTCGACTTCGACGCTGCTGGGATGGGCGACGTCTTCTCGCACTTCCAGGACATGTTCTCCGACTTCTTCGGGGGCTTCGGTGGCGGAGGCTTCGGTGGCGGTCGCCCTCGTGGGCCTCAGCGCGGCCAGGACACACGCGTGGCCACGACGCTCACCCTCCGCGAGACGATGGAGGGCACGAAGAAAGAGGTGCAGATCCGCGGAGCCGCTCCCTGCGAAACCTGTAAGGGCACAGGGGCCAAAGCGGGTACGGAGCCCAAGACCTGCAGCAACTGTGGTGGGAGCGGCCAGGCCACGACCCAGCGCGGGTTCATCATGTTCAGCACGACGTGCCCCGCCTGCCGCGGTCAGGGCCGCGTGATCGGCGATCCATGCGACGATTGTCACGGCGAACGCTACGTCGAAAAGCGTAAGAAAGTGCTCGTGACCTTCCCCGCTGGGATCGACGGAGGGCAGCGTCTGCGTGTCCCCGGCCAGGGCATGCCCGGACAACCGGGCGCGGATCCCGGTGATCTTTACGTCGACGTCGAGCTCGAGCCGGATCCGAACTTCGAACGCGATGGGTTCGACATCGGCACCCGCCGCAAGATCAGCTTCGCGCGGGCGGCCCTCGGCGGCAAAGAAACGGTGAAGCTCCCCGACGATTCCGAGGTCGTCATCGACTACCCGGCGGGCACCCAACCGGGCACGGTCATCACGACGAAGAAGAAGGGCCTACCGCATCTGGATCGCAAGAACCGCGGTGACCTGCACGTCCTTCTCGAGGTCGAAGTCCCGAAGAAACTGAGCCGCAAGGCAAAGAAGCTGATCGAAGAATTGGATCAAGAGCTGAGTTAACGGGGGGGCTGTCCCAGCCCCCCTCGCTTTTTGGAGTGAATTCAAAAAGCTCACCCCCAACTTCCGGGCTGCGCTCCGGGCCCTCCCACTTGGTCGG
>CBFGUR010000120.1:0-3165 GCA_965652275.1 uncultured Polyangiaceae bacterium
AGCTCGGGCCTACTTCGTCGAGGAGACTTTTTTCACGTTTGTAGTTCCTTGCCACAAGGCCGTCGGGTGCTCGCAAGAGGTGTGGATCGCGGAATGAACCGCCTCCTACCGAGGGAGGCATGAATACTTTCCCCGCACCGATGGCGCCCCAATGGCGACCATCATGACTGTGAGCCAAACGAAGTCCATCGCCCCGACCTTCGGTGACTTCGATGAAGTAAGCGAAGAGATAGTTCTTCTGCTCGGGGCGCCCATGGCGATAAAGAGCGGCGACCTCTCTTGGCGTGAGGACACGCGCAATGAGGCCGAGATCGTCGATAGCGCCGCCCCACGGATCGGTGGCGGCCGCGTCGTAGTACCCGCGCCCCACCCGCAGGCCCCCGCTCGCCTGAAACACGCCCTCGCTGCACGTTGCTCGCCCCGAAAGCACCCCGTCCACATACACGCGCTGTTCCCCTGTCGCGGCACTGTAGGTACCAACGACATGATACCACTCGCCCAAGCGCGGGCGCAGCTCGGCGGCGGCGACGCACGCAGCCACGCTCGTCGAATCGCCGGAGAACGTGACGAAAGCGAAGCGATCGTTGTCGCGCTTTTGTAGGAAGAATGCGCTCAGCGTCGCGCCATCCATTCCGACCATCGTGTCGTAGCCGTCCTGTTCATCGAGTCGCACCCACGTCGAGACAGAAAAGTCCTGAGATGTGTCGAGAACGGGCGCTCCCGTCTGCGCTGCAAGAGCTCCATTCGTGATGCGGAGCTCATCGCCCCGGGTACCCGGCTGAACGGCGGCACCTCCGAGCTCCAGAACCGCATCACCGACGCTCGGCTCGACACTTTGCCCGGCGACGGTTTCGAAGTCCCAAAACACTGCAAACTCGGAAAGCAGTACGTCGATCGCACCATCACTTGGGCCACCTCCGCTCGCTGCTCCACCGCTCCCGAGATGCTCACCGCCAGCGCCGGCGCCTCCACCGCCCGAAAGCCCGCCCGAGGAAGACGTGCTCCCCCCAGAAGGCGTGGGCTCGCCTCCTCCGGATCCGAGCGCGCCAGATCCACCGACTCCCGGCGCGCCTCCCGACAAAGTGCCCGGCGAAACGCCGCCGGTCGAATCGCCCGAGTCGCTCTCCGATCCAGTTTCCGCACCTGGTCCACAGGACCAAAGCAGAAGGAGCAACAGAAACACGGACGACGCACGCTGCCGCATCGCCTGAGTCTAGCCACGGGATGGAAGCGCGGAAGGGCTCACTTGCCGCATCAAGGCAATTGAGAGCGACGCGCTCCCCGACGCTCGAAAAACGCGAGGTCCAGGGCGCCGCTCTTTCAATTGTCGCATGTGAGCAGAAGGTGCCAGGTGCTCATCTGACAGCGCACCTGCTCCCAGGCGCGCTACTCGAACGTAACGTTGACGTTCACTGAACCCGAGCTGTGATAGCCCTCGACGAGCATCGACACTTCGTAGAAGTCCCCGAGTTCAAGGCCAGAAGCAGCCCACGCATCGAAATGGGGTTTGACGGTCACAGTGCCGCTCGTTCGCTTTTCAGTGCGCACGCTCCAATACTGCCAGAAGGTCGCGTTGCCCTGGATCGACGGCTGATTCACACGCTCGGTGCGGTAGATCTTGTAGGTGCCGCCATCGGCCTGCACCTCGCCAAACTGCTGCGCATTGCTGGACGGGTCATAACTGCCGAAGTTCTCGATGATGTAGTACTCGATGAGCGGATCAGTCGTCCATCCGTAGACGCCGAGATACGTGTTGTTGTTCCCGGGATTGTAGTCCGTGCTGTAGGTGACGATGGGCTCATCCGAACCGGGTCGCACCCCTTTTCGCGCGAGGTAGTTCCCGTCGCCTGCGTCCCACATCGCTCGGAAGCCGGTAGCTGTGTTCGTCATGCACGCTTCGGCGCTGTCGGTCCAAATCTCGAAGGTGAGACCGCAGTGTTGTCCGACTTGATAGCTATTGCAGACCTGACCTTCAGGATCCGTACACGTGCTTGCTTGTCCGCCGGAACCGGGCGTGCCGCCGCTGCTCGAGTCTCCACCCGAGCCTGTGTCTCCGCCCGAGTTCGGCGTGCCGCCGGCGTTTGCTCCGCCGCCCGTATTGGGAGCGCCGCCGGTGTTTGCTCCGCCACCTGTACTCAAAGCGCCGCCCGTGCTTGTGCCGCCGCCCGTGTTTGCTCCACCACCCGTGCTCGTGCCGCCGCCCGTGTTTGCGGCGCCGCCCGAGCCGGGGCCCCCGGATCCTCCGCTTCCTGCCGCGTCTCCACCGGTCCCTTCAGGATCCGAATTTGGGTCCTCGCCTCCACCCGAACAACCAACGGCGAAGAAGAGCAACCCAACGGGAATAATACGCAATTTTTTCATCATAAGCGGCACCACGATCTGTATGATGAAGTGTTACCACGACGCCGCTCTGGCTCACATTTTATGGTTCGACTGGCTCTGAAACGGCACGCGCGTCGTGAGAGCGCTCACATGCCTAGGAAAACGACGCCCTGGGACGCCGTCTCTTTTTTCACACACAGGTCGTCACGACGCCACGGTCGCGGCACTGGTCGTCACCTCATAGATGGTCACGGTACAGATGGTCACCGCACGGATAGTTACGGTTCATTCAGCTCGATTTCGAAAGACTCCACCTTGATCGAGCCGCCGAGCGCTGTGGTGGCGAAGTTCAGAATGGCGTAGCGGTAGCCGATGAAGAACTGCCAATCATTGCTCATCGTGTGAGAATCGCCGAAAGGCTCGAAGGTAACGCCGTCCGTACTGAAGGCAAAGCTCGCTTGTCGTCCCGGTCCGGGAGTGATGTCAGCCGTGGCTCGGAGCCAGACTTTGCTGCCGGTGAGCGGCTGTGAATCCACCTCGGTGCCGGTGCTGTTCGTCGACCAACCGGAGGTATTCAGGGACGCGCCATTGACCATCACCAAGTTCGTCGAGCTGCCCGACTTCTTCACGCCGATGTAACCAGCCGTGTGCCGGAAAATCGCGAGCCCTGCAACATCACCGTCCTGCATCCCGCTGAAGTCGAGCTCCATCGTGGCCGTCGACTCAGGTCCGATGATGCGTCGCGTGAGTGTGTTTCTGGCTTGATAGAGATCGTTCGTCACAGAGGCCCTGACGCGTCGCCGCTTCCGCACATCAGAATCAGCTCGTTCAAGCTGAAAGCGG
>CBFGUR010000121.1:0-3120 GCA_965652275.1 uncultured Polyangiaceae bacterium
TCGAGTTGGGCCAGAACGTGATCCTGTTGGGCCCGAACGGTGTTGGAAAGACCCTTGATCAGCGACAATTACTCCTGCAGGGCGACGACAATTACTCCTGCAGGGCGGCGTCGACCTGAGGGCTCGTGCGATGCTGCGTGACCCAGGGGGTCGGCCACGGGGCCGGCTTCTCGGAGGGACGTGGTCACGGACGGGCAGGTCAGGCATCTGAGGCAGAAATTGGCAGACGGAAAAACCATGCAGGTCGCGGCGCTGGCGGCGGGCATGAGCGAGCGCAGCGCGTACAAGTACAAGTCGGGGCCACTCCCCTCGTCCCGCCGGGAGCCGCGCTCCTGGCGGACCCGCAAGGACCCCTTCGAGGAGGTCTGGGCTGAGCTCATCGAGCCACTGCTCGCAGCGGACGAGGACGGCGAGCTCCAGTCGACCGAGCTCATCAAGATGCTGATGGAGAAGCGACCTGGCCAGTTCTCTTCCGGTCAGGTGCGCACTCTGCAGCGACGTGTCACCGAGTGGCGCGCCCTGCACGGGCCGCCCAAGGAGGTGATGTTCCCGCAAGAGCGCGTGCCCGGCCGCGAGTGCGCCATCGACTTCACCCACTGCACGGAGCTTCGGGTGACCATCGCGGGGACCCTGTTCGCCCACCTGCTGTTCCACTTCGTGCTCGGCTACAGCGGATGGCGCTGGGTGCAGGTCGCCCTGGGTGAGACTTTCGAGGCGCTGGTCAGTGGCCTTCAGGGGGCCCTGTGGGCCCTCGGCGGTGTGCCCGCCGTAGTGCGCCAGGACAACCTGTCTGCGGCCACGCACACGCTCAGGGAGTCCGGCGGACGCGCCCTCAACAAGAGGTTCCGGGACGTCCTCGACCACTATGGACTCGAATCCAGCAGGATCGAGCCCGGGAAGGGGCATCAAAACGGAGTCGCAGAAAAGGGGCATGACGTCCTCAAGACCAAGCTCGCCCATGCCCTCGTAGAGCGAGGAAGTCGCGATTTTGGCACAGTCGACGAGTACCTCGCGTTCGTGCGGGACGTCATCGAGCGACGCATGCCTCCGGACCCCACCCGCATGGCGGAAGAGCGCTCGCGGCTCCACCCGCTTCCGAGCGTGCGGCTCCCCGACTACACCAAACACGACGCCAAGGTGCGCGCCTGGAGCACGATTCACTTCGCCAAGAAGACGTACTCGGTTTCATCCCGGCTCATGGGCAAGAAGGTCGAGGTACGGCAGTTCGCCGATCACATCGAGGTGTACTTCAGGGGAAAGCTCGCCGACACCATGCCCCGCATCCGCGGAGAGCAGAGCTACCGCATCGACTACCGCCACGTCATCTGGTCGCTCGTGCGAAAGCCTGGCGCATTCGCCCGCTACCGCTACCGGGAGGAGCTGTTCCCAACGCTTACTTTTCGGCGCGCCTACGACGCCCTCCTGCAGGATCGCGGCGAACGCGCCGACATCGAGTACGTCCGCATCCTTCATCTCGCCGCAAGCACCATGGAGACGGACGTCGAAGCTGCGCTCGAGGATCTGCTCTCCCGGGGCAAGCCCGTCGACTACGCTGCCGTCAAGGCTCTGGCCGCGCCCAGCAATGCGCCCGTGCCCGAGGTGCACGTACCGCCGCCGAATCCGGCCGAGTACGACTTCCTGCTCGCCGCAGGAGGTGAGTCGTGACTCAGAGGCTTGCCACTCCAGCGGAGGTCGAGCGCATCGAGGAGCTACTCGCCTCGTTCAAGCTGCCCACCCTCGCTCAGCAAACCGTCCAGCGTCTCGAGCAGGCGGGTCATGAGCTCGCGCTCGTCACTCTCCTCGAGCTCCTCGAGGCGGAGCGCGATGAGCGCTTCCGCCGTCGCTGCCAGCGGCTCCTCAAGGGCTCCGGACTCCCTCCGGGCAAGACCTTCGACACCCTCGACCCCACGCGCGTCCCCAAGGGCGTCCTGCGCAAGCTCCAAGAGCTCGCCTCTGGGGAGTTCCTCGACCGTACGGACAACGTCCTGTGCTTCGGCCTGCCTGGTCGGGGTAAGACTCACGCCGCCTGCGCCCTAGGTCACGCGTTGGTGCAGCGTGGCCGCTCCGTCTTGTTCGTGCCCACCTTTCAGCTCGTCCAGAGCCTCCTCGCGGCCAAGCGCGACCTCGAGCTGCCGCGGGCGCTCCGGAAACTCGACGCCTTCGAGCTCATCATCCTCGACGACATCGGGTACGTGCAGCAGAGCGCAGACGAGGTCGAGGTGCTCTTCACACTGATGGCCGAGCGCTACGAGCGCCGCAGCCTCCTCATCACCAGCAACCTCGTCTTCGGCGAGTGGGACCGCATCTTCAAGAATCCCATGACCACCGCCGCCGCCATCGACCGCGTCGTCCACCACTCGGTCATCCTCGAGTTCAACGGTCAGAGCGTCCGCGCCGAAGAGGCCAAGAAGCGCTCTCCGGCCCCCCACAAGCCCTGATCCATGGAGATGCGACCCTCTCTCCCCATCATCACCCCCCCCGGGCGTCAGCATGGTCGCTGCTGGCGTCCACCCACCTGGCGACGACCTGCAAGAATAGTTGTCGTTCACCTGCAGGAATAGTTGACGCCGATCACCCGGACGAGCACTTCGCCCGGACCCGGCGTCGGCTTCGCGCGCTCGACGAGCTCGAGCACGTGGGGCTCGCCGTATCGTGAGAAGCAGACGGCTTTCATCCGAGGATCTCCTGCGCCCCGCGTACAGCCGCCGAGACTGCGCCGCAACGGCCGCGACGGCGGGCACCAACGCCGACGACGCCGCGACCGACGGGCGCCCGCGGACGCGGTGCGCTCCCGGAGGCGTGGAGAGGTGACGGACCCGCGGCGACGCGCGGCGCTGGCCCGCGGGAGCGGACGCCCGGGGACCCCCTGCGCCGAGCCCCCCACTCATCCTCGAGGCACCGAACGGGCTGGGGCGCTGAGAACATGCCCGCCCCGGCTCCCGGAGATAGATCCCCCGGGGCGACTCCTCCGTCCGAGGCCGGGACTCTCCCCACGGAGCCGGGGGTCCGTCGCGTCGAGCGGGGGAGTCGAGCGCCCGAGGGCCCGACTCGTCCCTCGGAGCCGGGGAGTCGGGCCGCGGAGCCGGGGCTCGAGGGCACCCCACACCCGGTCAGTCACCG
>CBFGUR010000122.1:0-3008 GCA_965652275.1 uncultured Polyangiaceae bacterium
GTAGATCATGGTCGGCACCAAATGTCGATCGCGATCACGCGGGTGAAGCACTAGAGGCAATGTCTGATCTAGTGACTCCAAACGCAAACCGAGACGCGCCTCAATCGCCCGCCTGGCAAGGAACGCCATTCGCTTAGCATAGTTGTGCGCCTCCTCGTAGCGCACCCTTTCGGTATTAAAACGCCGGCGCTGCGCCGAGTTAATGTTAAACTGCTGACCTGCTTGTCGCGAGTGAAGCCAAAGGGCATCCTTAAGCCCCTGGTTCGCCTGACTTCTCAGATTGTTTATGTGCGCCAGCGTACCATCAAGGCGCTCCTGCGCAGACGAAAGATCGGCAACTATCTGCCCCAGTGTTGTTGCTCGCTGCTCGAACGACCTACGAATCTCCACCAGCGACAAGTCCGACTCGTTCTCAATCAACTCCTGCTGAATCGATTCAATCGAGCTAATAAAGCTCGATTGAATCGCTGAGTTGACACAGACAGCAGCGACAGTCGCCCCGCCCACATTTAGCGATGGTGACGCGAGACGATCATACGCCTCAGCAACCGCGATTGAACATGCACCGATCTGGGCCCACCTCTGCTGATCGGAAACGGCTTCGTTCAGGTCCAGTTGCAAGTCTTTTCGTTCAAGCGCTAGGCGCAACCTGTCTATGTCGAAACCTAGCTGACTGAGCTGCGATCCAATCAGAGGCCCAGCGCTGTAGAGTTGAATGAGGGTTTCGCGCAGGGCCGTGACGGCTTGTCCCATCTCTCCACCCAACCCGGGATAGGTTCCCAACACAGAAGCCTGGCGAAGCGCATCCGCAGCGTCCTTGGGAAAATTCAGGAGCAAAGATCTCGCCACCGAGTTCTGCGCATCTTCAGCAATGCAAAGCATGTAGTTCGACACATGCTTCAAATCCTCCACCGACTCGATCTGCAAAGAGCCGAGCTGGTTCCGATCGCACGTGCGAACCACGCCGCCTGACATTGCTCTTCTGGCTTCGCAGTACAGTTCTGCTGCATCGAGAACGGCCTCTCGGTCGAGCGACACGGATTCGATACCAGTGTCGTTCCAAAATCCGTTTTCAATATCAATAGTCACAGTCGCGCTCGCGGGGTCTCCCGCTAGGTGACCAGCCACTAAATCATGTCGATACGGAGACGATGACCCTCCAGCCGCTAACTGTACGCCACTTCTTGATAGGTTTGCCCATGCGTTCTCTCGACTCCATTGGTCAGGATCATGAATATCAACCACCGAGGGCTCGCCCACGCGAAGTATCGATGAGTAGTTTCCATCAAAACCCCATAGATCAGCACTCTCATCGGCAGCGGTCCATCTGACGTGCAACCTCCGATCATCTTCGTCACCACTGGTTAATGTCTCCAGTGTGACGGGCGTGTCGTTGCCCAGCAGGTGCACCACGCGACTGCTCGCTACGTCCCAGGCAGTGTCTCCTGGCGTAACGTTCCGGAGTGGTGCTTCAATTCCGCGAAATGCAAACGCGTACTCGTCCTTGCTCGTGGCAACCCCCTCGCCATCTGTGATAGACAAATGGGGACTCAACGCCCGAAGTGCTAGCACAGCGTGGCGCACACGATGAGTCGGCGTCATGCGTGCGAGGAACGACTCGGCACAGGCGCTCTGGCAAAAAAGAGCGTTCGGATGCGCGTCACACCCATACTGCTCCTCTTCCACGCAAGGCCAGAGGTTTGGCGACTCGGAGGTTAGACTCCCGTTGGAGCGCCAGGGCGTGCCCCCAAGTTTCAAGTCGAAGTACATTCCTGGCTTCGCAGCAAAGCTAATCAGTGGCGCGTATTCCTGAATGTTCAGCGGGTGGAATAAATCTCGCGCGCCGTCCACGTTCCGTACCTGTTCCGCTGCGTCTGGCGCGGGGTGCTCTCTTAGGTCACGAATCAGATTGCAAACTTCTCCGAGTACGGACGGACTCACCGCTCCCTGAGCGCCGCCCAAGGCGTAGTATCCGAGCGTTGCGTCTGTCGAGACCATCGGCTGTCCAAAGGGGTCTGTAAGTCCGGCACAACCGTTCTGTCCTGCCGCAACAGGGCAGCGTTGGTTGATGCAGCTGCCGAACTCGTCCTGTTCGCACGGGTCAGCTTGAGGACAAATGATGTTGCCGTCCTCGGGGTCGCGCCAGTAGCATAGGTTGGTGTCTCCCGGGGTAACGGCGTCGTACATGCCGCTCGGTCGGAGACATCGATACAGCTTCGCCATTTCGGGGTCCAAGTTCCGTCTTGACCATACCGTGAGAGCTGGCGGGACCAAACAGGCCCCAGCGTGACAGATATGATCTTCAGGGCACGACGCGTCGCGGGTGGCACACGTGCACGGATTGGTGTCCGGACAGATAGGCTCACTCTCAAGTGACGTGAAGTCGTTTCCAGCATCTTGTCGGAGAGCCCTAAGCAAATCTGCGGGATCAACGCTCGTCCCACAGATGCGCTGAACGGCCTGCATCTCGTGAACTGCTGCCACTTCGTTCGCTTGTTCGCGTAGCTCAATACTCTCTTCACGCGTGTCGAGTTCGAGTCCCGCCTGAATATACTCCCGGGCAAGCAAGTCTGCTTGCTCAGATGCCTGTTTGGCAAGCGTCAGGTAGTGTTTCCATGACGTCTCGATGCCGTCATTGTCCTCGCTCAACTCGTCTTCTAGAGGTATTCTCTCATCGAAAAGGCTACCGTCGCATTCCATCGCCGGGTGACTACACCAATCCGTCGATGGCGTTAGTATTCGGCCAGCCTGACTAGAGAGCGACGGCGCAACGGGCGCGACGACGCATTCTCCCCCCGACTCAGGCACGACTCCAGCCGCAAGCGCAATGTAGTCCCCCGGCGCGAGAGCCTGACCTAATAGCCCGGGCTTCGGTCCAACGAGGTACAGGCGTTCGTCGAAATTCGACGCAGCCGAGCCAGCAAGAGGCCTTGCGCCGCGAGCGTAGCCAGAAGACCCCGAAGCGGCTTCGTCCCAATCCTGGTCAAGCGCAAAGGCCACTAAATCAG
>CBFGUR010000123.1:0-2735 GCA_965652275.1 uncultured Polyangiaceae bacterium
TGCTCTTCAGGCGGCGGGACCGTGATGGGGCCGATCTCCCGAGCGAGCTCGATCGGGTCGAGGCGGACTCGGGTGGTCGTCCAGTAGCGGGGCGCGAGCTCGAGATAGCGTTCGCGCGGCCAGTACGGCATGACGTGGATGACCTCGGCCAGGTAGGTCTCGGGGTCGAGGCCGTGCAGCTTGCAGCTGGCGATCAGGGAGAAGAGGTTCGCTGCGGACGTGGCGTGATCGTCCGAGCCGCAGAAGAGCCAGTTCTTGCGCCCGACGGCGATGGTGCGCAGAGCGCGCTCGGAGTGGTTGTTCGTGATCTTGAGTCTGCCGTCCTCGAGAAAGCGGAGCAGGGCCGCTTCGTGCCGGATGGCATAGCCGGTCGCGGTGGTCAGCAGGCTCCGGACATCTTTCACCTGGGCATGGCACGCCTGAATCCACCGGAAGAAATCCGTCAGGATGGGCATCAGGACCTTCTGGCGCTGGGAGGTGCGCTTCGCGGGGGAAAGTTTCTCCCACTTTCGTTCCAAGTCGAAGACCGTCCGGAGACGCAGGAGCGCCTCGCGAGCGATGGGCTCCTTGCTCACCGTCGCGGCCTCCCAGAACTTTCTCCGCGCGTGCGACCAACAGGCAACTTCGCTCGGCGGGCCTTCGCCCGGAGACGAGCGGGCTTCGCCGCGGAACACGGCGTCGTAGACCGAATGGGCGTCCGCCTGGATGTAGCCGGAGAATCCCCGGAACATGTCACAGACGGCGGCGCTGGTGTGCCGCGGCTGATACTCGAAGAAGACGTGATCCTGATCGGCGAGGATCACGAAGAAGTGGCCCTTGCGGCAAGCTTGCCGTTGCTTGGAGGGCAGCGGCTCGGGCCGTATGCAAATGCCCGTGGCGTCCGTCGAGAGGCAGAAGGCGTGCCGCCGCGCTTCCTGGGCGCAGGCATCGACGAGCGGCCCGAGCGAGGCCCCGATGTGCTCGGCGTAGCGGCACATGGTCCCGTCATCGAGGTCGACTTCCTGGGCCGCGAGCTGTGCGACCTGCCGGTGGAAGGGCAACCCGAAGAGGTACTTCGCCACGAGGATGTGAGCGATAGAGGAGGGCGCGAGCAGCCCCTTCTTCATCAGCTGCCGCGGACGCTCCGTGACCACGATCTTGGTTGGCGTCGTGTCCGGCACCTTGTACTTCGCGCGCGCGATGAGGATGCGCCGTGGGCCACCTCGTTGGTAGCCGAGCTGGTAGCTCACCTCGAACCCAATGCGCTCGGCCTTGCCCTCGAGTTCGGGGTCGAGGATTTCGACACGCTCCTCGGGCATTTCGGCAGCGCACAGGTTGCGCCGTCCCTTGGGCTTGGGCTTGTCCTCGGGCGTCGGCGTCGGCGTCGGTGAACTCGCCGGCTCGTCCTCAGAGCCGTGGTCGAGGTCCTTTGCCATCGCATCCAGCTTTCGCTTCGTCTCGGCGAACTCTAGCTCTAGCTGCTCATGGGGGACGCGCTCCGCCTTCGCGACGAAGATCCTACGCTTCAGGAGCTCGTAGTGTTCGAGCAAGCGCTCGTAGGCCCGCTGCACCTTGTCCGCTCGTGCCGACGCTGCGTCTCGCTCCGCCGTGAGTCGGGCGAGCTGCGCTTCGAGCTCGGCGATGCGTCCTGGCGCAGGGTCGGGGGAGACGTTCGCAGCTTTCACCGCGAGACACTCATACACACCAATCGGCGCGTTGTCTACCCGACGGGCTCACATTGCGCTCATTCTTTGGCAAGTCAGGTGCTTCAGTGGACCTGAGGCGCGCGTCGTCTCGGCTTCTCCAGATCGACCCCATCCAGCAGCGCATCGAGTTCCATTTCGTTCAGTTCGACGTGCGTCGCTCCAGTCGATGGAGTGTCCAGGAGACGAAAGCGCCCTGCGTCCAGCCGCTTGTAGAACAAGCACATCCCCGTGCCATCCCAGAACAGGATCTTGACAGCTTGTCGTCGCCTCCCGAAGAAGACGAAGAGCGCTCCACTGCGCGGGTCGTACCCGAGCGCCTCCCGGGCGATCCCCGCGAGGCGGTTGAACCCGCACCGCAGGTCGATGGGCTCGAGCGCCAGAAAGATCTCGGTCCCGGAGGGGATCATTGCGCCCCCTTCAGCACGCGGACCACCTCAGTGAGCAAACGCTCATCGAAGCCCGACTCGACCACGACATCGACGCCTGCGACCCGGACCACCAGACGTCCGCCGGGTGGCTCCACGACGTGCACCCGAGCGAACCGCACTTCACCAGCTCCGCGCACCAGGGCGTTCTCGCCGCCCCGTGCTGGGCGACTCCGCTCCCGCCTCTTCAGCTCGCTCGACCACCAAGCAAGAGTCTTCGCTCGGTAGTCTTTCCCGCTCGCAAACTCCTCAGCGCTCAGGCCGCTCCGCCGCCATGACGCCACCCGTCGGGACCACTCTGCTGCGCTCGCCATGCGCCCGACAATCGGCTCACCCTACAGGCACCGCAACAACGTCGGTTCGTACAGGGGATACGTCTCAGCGGAAGCTAACTTCGCTTTTGTTCTCTCGCCCGTGAAGGTTCGGTGGGGGCGCGGCTCAAAGGACGAGCACTGACCCATCGAGCGCGGGCTCCCGCAGTGGGGCTCGCGCTCCTTCATCGAGAACGAACGACTACATGAAATCACGGAAATTCGGTGGCATCGCCCTGCTCCTGCCCATCTTTGCCGCTTGCTCCGCGGGCGTCGAAGAGGACCCCAGCCTCTCGAGCCACGCCGACGCGCTC
>CBFGUR010000124.1:0-2693 GCA_965652275.1 uncultured Polyangiaceae bacterium
GTCGACCTGCTCTGGCCCACGATGCTGCTCCTCGGCCTCGAGCGCGTCGCCATCGTTCCCGGGATCACGACGGTCACGCCCCTCGACTTCGAGTCCTATCCCGTCACGCACAGTCTCGTGGCCGGCGCGTTCTGGGCCTCGTTCCTCGCCATGGCCTACGCCCTGCTCGGCCGCAACCTGCGCGGCGCCGTCATCGTCGCCGCGCTCGTGCTCAGCCACTGGCTGCTCGACCTCGTCACCCACCGGCCCGATTTGCCCATCGTCCCGGGAGGAATGAAAGTCGGCCTTGGACTGTGGAATTCCCTGGCTTGGACCTTGGTCTTGGAGTTCGGGCTCTTGGCTGCGGGCGTCTGGCTTTACCTCCGCTCGACCATGGCCAAAAACCGCACGGGAACTTGGGCCCTGTGGGGCCTCCTCGCCTTCCTGGTGGTCATGTACGTCGCCAATGTGTTCGGCCCGCCGCCGCCCAGCGTGGGGGCCATCGCCTGGGCGGGTCACGCCATGTGGCTTTTGGTAATCTGGGGATGGTGGATCGACCGGAACCGGACGGCGAGGTAGATCGCTTGATACCTCGACTTTAAGCGTCCCACGGATTCACGACAGGTACACCGCAGCGTTCGAAGTCGGCAACATTTCGTGTGACGACACGCATGTCGTGCTCAAGGGCGGTGGCTGCGATCAAGCTGTCCAGCACCGGGAGCGGTATGCCGCGCTTTTCGCTTTCCCCGCACAGAGCTCCCCAGCGTAAAAGCACATCGAGCGTCAAGCTGAGCGTGGCGTGCGAGAAATCCGTTAGGAAAGCATCGAACTGCACATCGAGACGTTGCGCTTTATGGGTGTCGGACAAGCGCGCGATGCCCTTGCGGATTTCTGCGGCGGTAACGACGCTCCAGTATAGGTTGCCTTGATCCTGCCGGGTTATCCATCTTACGACGGATGGCTCCTTGCGCGCCTTGAACAACTCGGAGATGACGCATGTGTCGAGGAGATATTTCACAGTTCGAGGGTCCTGCCTGTGTCGCGGTCGCGCTCAAGATCGAGATCAACGGCTTCGAAAGGCTCGCTGCGGAACATGTCTGCGAAGGTCGGTTTCGAGGAGCGACCCGTGAGACGCTGGAATTCCGCTTCGGAGAGAACGACAATGGCGGGTTGTCCCCGGACGGTTACATGTTGGGGGCCGAAGCGCAGGGCGCGACGGGTAACCTCGCTGAATTTGGCCTTGGCGTCCTGTAATGCCCAAAAAGAGTTCATTTTCCCTCCAACTAGTCTGACTAGTTTAATATACATTCCAAGCGGTCGAAGGAGGATATGTGGTGAGCTTGTCCCTGAAAAGGGTGATCCCAAGAATAGGGTTTCTTGCCCTTGCCGCTCTCCTCGTCGGCTGTCCGGCTGAAGAGGAGGGGTGCGCTTGCACCATGGAGCATCGCATGAACGTGTGCGTCACTTGGGACGGGTCCGATTCCCTTCCAACCGGAATCGGATTCATTCGCGAGCGGGAAGGTGGGGCACGGGATTCCCTCGAATCCGCCGTGACGACCAATTGCTTCGGGGAGTTGCCGGGAACCACCCAACGCATCCTGGTGCTGCACGGCTCTTCGGTCGTGGACTCCAGCGAGTGGTTCACCCCCGACACAGTGGACTGCTGCCACGGCGAGGCGAAGACGATCGCTTTCGAGAAGTAGGGGGAGAGAGGCGCGAACCGCCGGGGAGTCCCCCGCCGCACACCGTGTGCGACGTAGGGGTTCTCCCCGCGGCCTTCCACCCATCCGGAGGAAGCGCTGCGCCGGGCTGTTTGGCGCTCGATCCGGGTTCCCCGATGGGCGAATCGTGATTCGCCCCTACGGGTCACCTCCATCTCGCGCCTGCACTACGGACTTCAGTCATCATGACATCATCCGCCGCAAGCCCGTCTCTAACTCACCGGGGTCGGAGCGGGTCGGGCGTATGCCCGTCTCGCTCCTGACCGCGGGGCGGCTCCGCTCGGGAGTACCGCCGTTAACTCATTGGGATTCCCCGTGATAGCGGCCCCGAAAATTCAGGGGTGGGGGGAAACCCGACTTTCCCAATATACCCATCCCGAGCCCGAGTTGGACCCCGTAAAATCCGATTGAAATAACGCGAAAACGGGAGAATTTAGAGGGTTTGATGGGGAAGCGGGGGGCTCGGGAGGCATCGCGGTTGCCTCCGTCCCCCTTTCCCGGGCTACCCTTCTCCCGCGACTCGGAGATCGGACCAGTCCTCGTCGCCGGCATCGTCGCCGGCGGACTTGGAGTCGCCGCCGGTGGCAAGCTGGGCCTGGTGAGCTTGACGGATCTTGGCCTCGATCTCGGCGGCCAACGCCTTGTTCTCCTTGAGGAAGTCGCGAGCTTTCTCGCGGCCTTGGCCGAGTCGATCCTTGCCGTAGGAGAACCAGGTGCCCGACTTCTGGACGATCTCGAGGTCCACGGCCATGTCGAGCAGGCTTCCCTCGCGGGAGATCCCCGTGCCGTAAAGGATGTCGAACTCGCACTGCTTGAAGGGGGCGGCCAACTTGTTCTTGACCACCTTCACCCGCGTGCGGCTGCCCACCGCCTCTTCGCCCTCCTTCAGCGAGGCGATCTTGCGGATGTCGAGACGGACCGAGGCGTAGAACTTGAGCGCGTTGCCGCCCGTCGTGGTCTCGGGATTCCCGAACATCACGCCGATCTTCATGC
>CBFGUR010000125.1:0-2555 GCA_965652275.1 uncultured Polyangiaceae bacterium
GATCTTCACGCGGAACGAATCACGAACTCACGCCCACAGATTCCCCGGAAGAGCCATGTTGTCGAAATGCTCTCCACGCAGCGTTCTGCCATCAAGCGGAAGCAGTTCTGGGTGCAGAGAGCAAGTGCTGCTCGAGAGGGGAATTTCAAAGAGCTCCACGCGAGCGGGCCACGTCCCCTGGCGCCGGCGTCCCTTGATGCTCTCGAGCTTTGGGTCGCACACGAGGGAGAAGAGGCTGGGACGTAGGTCCTTTGAGGCCACCGATAGCGAGTTGAGCTCCGTAATTAGTAGCTGCAGTATATCTCGCACGTATCTCTCAAGTAGCGCAGCCAACCAAACATAAGCCTGAGCGCGTACCAGTGCGGCGCGGTCTCGTTCTTCCGACGGACCCCCAAGGCCAACGAGATCGGCGTGCCCCACCTCGCGCTTGACTCGCGAAATTGAGCTCTCGGCAAGGTTGAATGGGGCATCGACGAGCGCTGTCATCGGCTACTTGGCGCGTCCAGACAGCAACGCTTGGGCTCGCGCATTCCGATTGCGGAAGGCGGACGGCACGTTGGTGCCCTTGGTGCTGTACTTTACGAGCTCTTTGTCGTTTAGCCAGCCTGCCGGAGGCTTCCGCAAGCGCTTGCCAGCCTTGATGCTTGCGCCAGCGGCAACCATTACGGCTTCGAACTGGTTGAGCGGCGTGTTCCCGTACCCCTCCCGCAGCATTGGGCCCTTGATTATGCGAAGCAGCTCATCCGCTGTTTGTTGGAAGAGGGTCCTGCCAGATTTGATGTCGAACGAGCTTGCTGCATCTGTCATGTAGTTGTTGAGAAAGTCTTTGACTTTGCCGTCGTACTCTTTTCCGTTCTCGAGATACGCAAAGAACTTCAGCACTAGCTCTTCGCGTGTTCCGTCGTTCTGGTGTGACTTTTGGAGTTTGACTAGCTGCTTGAAGCTCGGATGTTCGGCGAGTTCCCTGAGCAGTTCGGCGAATTCGCCCCGGTGGACACACGCGCGGACCTCCTGCGGCGTGAGAACTACGCCGCCCTTGTTGAGGCGCTCAAACACTTCGAAGCGTATATCTGGGTTACTCTTGTCCGACAACGAAGTTATGCGAAGCGCGCGTTTAGCAAAGTAGAGGCGAAGGGAGGTGGGGAGCTCCTCATGCGTGTAGCCATTGAAACGTGAGAGCTTACTCAAGCCTGTGAGGCGCAACGGTTCATCGATACCGAGATCCCGCAGGACTTCGTCCTTGCCGGCCATGAAATGGAGCAGTGTCGAAATGCGCTGGAGACCATCTACGACTTCCCAGGTGCCGTTAGGATTCGCGGCAACATAAACGGTCGGTACTGGAAGCCCCAGAAGGAGCGACTCGACTAGGTAGGATTCGTCTTCGGTCTTCCAGCGGAACTTCCGCTGAAAGACCGGAGCACGAATCAGTTCCCTGGCTTCTGCCATTCGAACGAGCTCCCCGAGTGTTACGTCAAAGTTTTCGACGTCGATTTGTTGCCGGTGCTGATCGAGCTGGCTTTTCAGTTGCTTCTCGGTGGCCATTGGGCCGACGGTAGCATGGGGCCCGGGCGCAGGGAAGTGCTGTACGACCGCCTCAGACTGAGCAACGTTCGTCCGCTGGCGAGGGGTGTATCGTCCGCCTAGTCAAGATGGAACGACCGACTCACGCCTTGAGCGTGGGTTACGCTTGGCTTCTGGAAGGAAGTCAGGCGCAGAGCCATAAAAGGAGGAGCCGGTCATGGCGAAGAGTACACGATATGTGAGGCTGGATGTACACCGAGAGACGATCGTGGCAGCGATCGCAGAAGGTCGGAAGAAGCCGCAGAGTTTGGGTGAGTTTCCGAACCGTCCAGAATCGGTGAGGACGTTCATCCAAAAGGTGGAGAAGGCAGGTTTGAAGGTCTGCTACGAAGCGGGCCCGACAGGATACGCCCTGTACTGGCAGCTGACACAGATGGGCGTCGATTGCGAAGTGATCGCGCCGTCGCTGACGCCGAAGAAGTCAGGGGAGCGAATCAAGACTGATCGTCGCGATGCTTTGAAGCTGGCGGAGCACTACCGAGGAGGGATGCTGACGACGGTGTGGGTACCAGACGCGGCGCACGAGGCCCTGCGTGATCTGATCCGAGCGCGAGCGGCAGCGAAGAAGGATGAGACGCGAGCAAAACACCGAGTGACGAAGTACTTGTTGCGCAACGGAATTCGTCATCCGGGAGGGTGTCGTGCGTGGAGCAAGAACTGGCTGTCGTGGTTGCAGCAGCTTTCATTCGAGCATGTAGCGCAGCAAGTGACGTTCGAGGACTGCGTGTCAGAGGTGCAGCGGCTGGGTGAGCGACTGAGTCGGCTAGACGTGGCGATCGACGAAGCAGTGGAATCGTCGCCGGCGCATCACCAGGCAGTGATCGAAGCGCTCCAAGCGCTGCGGGGTGTAGCGAAGTTGACGGCCGTAACTATCGTGTCGGAGGTGAAGAGCTTCGAACGTTTCAGCAAAGCGACGGAGCTAACACTACTGCCAGAGATTTTCGTCATGCCGCTTGGGTAATGGCGTGGAGTTC
>CBFGUR010000126.1:0-2467 GCA_965652275.1 uncultured Polyangiaceae bacterium
GCCTCATCGTGGAGATTGATGGCGCGCAGCATCTGCGGACGGCAGATGCTGCGCGGGATGAGAGGCGCGATCGCTGGCTTCGGGCGCAGGGGTTTCGCGTCCTTCGCATCAGCGCCGAGATGGTCCGCACCGACCCAGTCGGTGTCTCGCGCCTCGTGACGGAGGCGCTTTAGCGCTCCCCAGGGGGGATGCGGCTATTGCGGGAAAACAGGAAAAGCCGACGGGACCGTTCGGTATTGCCGGGTTATGCCGCACATACATCGTTCGACAATCAGGTGTGTTCGCGAGAGTTGGATCGCGGTTCGGACTGCCATATTGTCACGAGTCGTGGTCGAATCGCGCCATCAGATCTTCATCAGTTCGACGTCGAAGGACTTGGACAGCGAACGTCGAGCTTTGCGTTTTGCTCTGCTCGAAGAGTACTCAAGTCTCGGCATGGAGCACTTCCCTGCATCGGCCGATCGTGGCTGGCCAACTATCAAAGACCGGCTAGATCGGGCCGACATCTTCGTCCTCATACTCGGACATCGATACGGCACTCTCTTCCCGGATGAAGAGATTAGTTGGACAGAGAAAGAGTACGAATACGCGCTGTCACGTCACCTACCGGTGCTAGCATTCGCGCGAGTCTCGGATGCTCCTGAACAAATCGACGCGACGGAATCTGAACGACTCGAGGCCTTCAAGGCACGGGTGGGTCGAAGGTTCCATTGGGCAAAATGGAGAAACGCAGATCAGCTAATACTGCAGGTCAAAGATGCGCTTCGGGAGCATGTTGCCAAGCACGGTAGCGCCCCACCCGAATACCCGTCATCGGAAGAGAAGGGCCTATCCCTCTTGCTTCAAAATTTGTACGAAAGGCGCGAAGCACACCTCAAAGAAGGTGACGTCCCTACCGCCTTGCAGCAGGAGATTCTTGAGGCCAAACGGCTGGAGCGGCAAGGAGCTATCCTCCAAGCGGGACACCACCTTGGAGATGGGCGATACCTACTCCGAAAGCCCGTTGGATCGGGAGGATTCGCCACGGTATGGCTCGCTATCGACCGCGAGTCGCGAGAAGACGTGGCTGTGCGGGTGATGCATGGTGAACTCGGTCGAAGTGAGAGTGCAACGGAAAGGTTCAAGCGTGGCATCAGGAAGATGCGTCACCTCGAGCACCCCAATATTGCTAGAATTCTGGACGGCCCGTCCACGGAGGACTGCTGGCACTACTGTACCTTGCCCTACTTTGCAAAAGGCGACCTTCGTTCCTCCGTACTGAAAGGAACCTTCTCCTTCCAGAAACGATTGAATATACTTCTCGGAGCGGCGTCGGGAGTCTCGCACGCTCACGGGCATTCGTTGATTCATCGAGACATTTCACCGTGGAACATTCTCATATCGGAGGAAGAGGACGGAGTCATGACCGACTTCGATCTTGTACTCGCCGCCGATACGACGGGCGGAACGCGTACCGGTGCGCTTGGCAGACTCGTGTACGTTGCGCCTGAGGCTGGAATGGACGCCACAAAGGCCAACGAAGTCAGTGACGTATTCGGACTGGGCATGACGGCGATTTTCTGCCGTGCGGGCGCAGACCTCACATTGGACGACTGGCGCGATCCAAACCAAACACTCAAACGCTTGGAGATTGATAGACACATCCGACGTGTTCTGAAGCGCGCAACCGAATGGAACCCGAGTGAGCGATACCAGACCGTCCGCGACTTCTCGCAGGATCTACAGATCGCGATTGACGCTTCACATTCCACCGATAGACACTGGCCCCGAAGCGAAAAGGGCATCCGCATCCTCGTCGTCGACGACGAAAAGTTCATCAGAGATATTCTCAGTGACTTTCTAAGAATGGAGGGCTACGTAGTTGATACGGCTACCAACACAAGTGAAGCCCTTCAGCTAGCGACGTCAAATCGGCCGCAGGTGACATTCCTTGACCTGAAGTTGGGGGCAGAGGACGGCATCGACACCCTCCGGCAGTTATTGGAACTACATCCGCGGACCAATGTCATCATGATGTCGGGCTACGCGTCGGTGGAAACCACGATCAAGTCCATGAAGGTGGGAGCCAAAGACTTCCTAGTGAAGCCGTTCAAAGTGGAAGACGTCGTAGCCAGTGCACTCGAATGGCAAGACGAATAGACTTGGACTTGCTACCCATAACGCCGTTCGTGACCAACGGCCCCTTGCACGGCTTCCGTTTCGCTGAAGGGCCTCGTACGGCGTTCGCTCCTCCCCTTTGGGGACGAGCGCCGGCTGTCCTACTCTGGAGAAGCCTCGGGCCCGAGGCCTCAGGCCGCGGCACAGCGGTAGGTCGCTAGCCGCCGCAATACTCGCTACCGAGAGTGCCGCCACAGTCGTTTCCAGGAACGCACTGATTCGAGGACGTGCACGAGTACGTGCACTGAGTCTCGCCTCCGAGGTTCACGATCTCGCACCTACCTTCGCCATTTCCCGAGCCACAATCGCT
>CBFGUR010000127.1:0-2404 GCA_965652275.1 uncultured Polyangiaceae bacterium
GTCCGCAAGAAGGTGGCGGCCGACATGTTCGGGATGGCGCTGCGCTCGTACCAGATCAAGGTGAAGCGCGTCCGTGAGGGGCTTTCGGAATCGCAGGAGACCCTGTGGCAGCTCATCTACGACGAGCTCGAAACTGCCAGCCGCACGCGCCGGCAGCTCGTGAGTCGCTTCTCCTTTGAGGGAGCGAAGCACGTCTCCGCGACGCTCCAGGATATGGTGCAGAGCGGGGTTGCGTATTGCTCGGGCACCGGGGACGCGACCCTCTACGGCCTCACGAACCAAGCCGATCGCAAGCGCATGCATCTGTCGGATTCAGCACTTTCGAGCATGCTCTGGTATCTGGTTGCGACCGATACGGCCATGACGCGCGAGGCGCTCAAGGAGCAAGTAAAGTGCGAGGACGAAGACCTCGAGCGAGCGCTTTCGGAGTTGGTCCAAGAGGGGCGCCTGCGCTTGGAAGAGGGGCGCCTCGTCGCCGAGCGCTTCGAAATCCCGGTGGGAGCATCGAAGGGCTGGGAAGTTGCCGTGTGCGACCACTACCGGGCGATGACGACAGCCATCGCCGCAAAGGTCGCGCTCGGTCCGCTCGCAGGTGGCGCCATCGGTGGCGGGACGGTGAGCTACCGCGTGCGCGACGACCATCCCCTGCGCGATGAGGTGTTCTCGCAGCTGGAGCGTGTGCGTCGTGAGGCCAACGAACTGTGGCGCAAAGTCGCCGACGAAAACGAACGACACGGAGTGGGGAGCACCTTTACCCGTGTCACCTTCTATTTTGGACAAGGTGTCGTCGAAAGCGACGCCGCCGAGGATTGAGTATGCCGACTCACGAGAACCACAAATCCAACTCTCTCCATCAGCTCCGACTTCGCGGGAGCCGTCAGCTGGCCGGGCTGTGCGCGCTTCTTTCCTGGACGTTCCTGGTGCTCCCTTCGTGTAGTGGTCGCGCGGAGGTGGACGGCACCGACACCAGCACCAACTGGTACCGAAGTTGCGACGAGAAGGAGCAGTGCGGAGAGGAGCTTTCGTGTGTTTGCGGGAAGTGCACCTTGCCCTGTACCACGAACGCCGGCTGCGCCGAGCTGACGGACGCGGTGTGCATCAGCGATGAAAGTTGTGAAAGTGCACCCGGACAGTGCGTCCCAGAGGACGTGGTGGCGCCTCCTGCCGACACCACCCTTGGGCGATACTGCACGCCGGAGGACACCGCTCGTGCCAGCTTTTCTGGATACTCGGTCGGCGAGGTAGTGGTGGAGACCGACGCTGGGAGCTGTGAGTCAACGTTGTGCCTGGTCAACCACGTGCAAGGTCTGCCCGACTGCCCCTACGGCCAAACCGAAGAGGAACTACAAAGCCTGCCAGCCGGAGAGCGCTGTCGCACTTCAGAGTCCACGCCTTCGACCGTGGCAATTGCACCGCAGCACGTGGAGCGACGCGTCGAAGACCACATCTATTGCTCCTGCCGTTGCGATGGCCCGGACGAAGACGCGGACTATTGCACCTGCCCCTCGGGGATGGAGTGCGCGGATTTGATCGACGAAACGGGTGGCTCGTATGGCGTGGAAGGTTCCTACTGCATCAAAGCGGGGACCCAGTACGATCCCGACTCGCCGCCGGCGGAAGTGTGCGATCGTGAGCTTCTCAATTGTGGCAACTGATGATCGTTGAGGATGCGGCGGCGACCTCGTCGCGAGCTCCAAAGAGACCGCGTTTGGGTCTCGGGCCATCCGATCCAACGCCGGAGGCGACACGGCGCTTGCCCTAGCGCCGCCCGATTGCGCGAGGTATTTTCGGTCCGATGGCGACCAAGAAGAAGCCTGCTGGCGCAGCGCAGACGCACAAGGGGCTTCCGATATTGCTCTTTTCGACCGTGCGAGAGTGGCGCGCTTGGCTTGCCAAAAACCACGAGAGCAGCGACGGGCTTTGGGTGCGGCTCGCCAAAAAGGGCGCTGCGACCAGGTCCATCTCCTACGCCGAGGCTCGGGACCACGCGATCGCGTACGGATGGATCGATGGACTCAAGAACGCCATCGACGAAGAGTCTTACGCAATCCGAGTCACTCCGCGTCGCAAGCGAAGCCCGTGGTCGAAGATCAACCGCGAGGTCGCACAGCAGCTCATCTCGGCAGGTGAGATGACACCCGCTGGCCTGCGGGAGATCGAGGCCGCCAAGGCGGACGGAAGATGGGAGAGCGCCTACGCGGGACAGGCGACGATGGAAATTCACCCCGAACTCGAGCGCGCCCTAGCGAAGAACCCCGCCGCGAAGAAGTTCTTTGCCTCAATCAGTGCAGCCAACCGGTTCTCCATCATGTACCGCGTTCACGAGGCCAAGCGCCCCGAGACGCGGACGCGGAGGATCGAGAAGTTCATCGCCATGTTGCTGCGGGGCGAAGTCCCGCACTGA
>CBFGUR010000128.1:0-2287 GCA_965652275.1 uncultured Polyangiaceae bacterium
TTCACGACGGCTCACGCCGCGTGATTCACGCGGCAACTTCCTTGACACTCACCGCGGGTACTGGAGGTTTCTTTGGCGTCTTCATCTCAACTTCGTTCCTCAGCTCAACGCGCCGCCCGCAAAGCGCTCCTCGAAGAGCGCGCCTGGGCGTTTCGCAGGTATCCCACTCACACGGAGGCGCTGATGTGGCGCTTGATGCGTGGGCGTCGTCTGCTTGGCGTCCAGTTTCGTCGGCAGGTCGTCATTGGTGACCACATCGTCGACTTCCTCGCGCGGGAGGCCGCGCTCGTCGTCGAGATTGATGGGGGCACGCGCCACAAGAGGCAGCGCGCTCAAGACGCAGCTCGCGATCGGAAGCTCGCTCGGCGAGGGTTCCGCGTCTTGCGGATTCCTGGATCGCTGGTCGAGCGTGACTTGGTCGCGGCTACCGCGCTTGTGATTCAAGCGCTGCTGGAGGCGCGGGAGGGTGCCGGGTGTGTGCTGCCCGCAGTGCTGATCGAGTGCGCGCTTGGGGCACAAGCGCTTCTCGATTTCGATCGATGTCGCACGAGTGTGCGCGATTGAATCGAGATGGAGATCGAGTGTGCTCGTGGTCCGGCTTCCCGCCCACCCTTTTCGATGATCCCAATTCCAATCGTGTCCCATCTCACCGTCACCCGAGGTAGCTACAACTTCGCCGAAAACAGACTAGCTCGCCCACACTGCCTTTTCACCCTCTTGAATCCTCTTAAACCAGTCACGGCACGCAGTCAGGTGTATGTGATGCGCCCGTCTTGCCTCATTCGCTTCCCGAACAAACTGGCTATCCAGCAAACTGAGGCACTGCTCCCTCTTCACTTCGACGCTCGCCTCCGACATTGCCACCTGTGAAATCACACGAAGGGTAATGCAGGCTTCCTGCACGAGGCGAACGAACTCTTCTCCCGAACTCGACAGTTCGCTCAAGGTAATCGCGGGTGCCGTGATATTCGCGATCCTGGTGGTTTCTTCCCCAATCTCCTCGGCCAGGCGATAAAAGTCCACATGTGCATCTGGACGACAGCGTGAACGGATAAGGGCCTCGACGACGTGAAACCTTGTTCCGACCCGCGCTCCCGCCAATAGAAACTGTTCGTGGGGCGCCATCGCGATCGCGGCAGCATGAAGTCTCGCGGCTCCCGCGCTCTCTTTCAGCGCTTCCCGCTGCTCTGATTGGATATCCGCCGACCGCTTCAACTCCAGCTTTGTTTTCCGAAGTTCAGTCCGTTGAAGCTCCAGTTCCTTCCTCTGCATGAAAACCGAGTAGATCGCAGCGCACAACGCAACGAAACTTAAAATACCCGCGATAGGAGCGAACGCGTCCCCCGCCTCGTTCAGCTTTCGCTCCGACGCAACGAAAAGAGCATACCAGGCGGCCCCGAGCAATCCGGCGCCAAAGACTAGCGACACCACCCAAACCGCGAACCTGCAGACCTTCCTTCGCCGCAAGTGGGACCTTCTAGATTCGCCAGGTCTTCCCAAATCTCACTCCCTCTCGCTCACCCTCTGAAGTCCCCTGTCTTCAACTACCCCCCTAATGGTGATTGCTCCGGACGGAGGACTCAATCCGATTTCTTCGATTCAGAATCGTCTTCATCCGCGTCACCCTCACCCGCCTTCTCCCCCTCCGCCGTAGAACGCTCCATTAGGGGGTTCCTGGAATCTGACCGAAGAGCGGAAAGATATGGCGATAGACAACCACGATGATCGGCACCATCCCGATGCTAAGCTGAATGACCCATCGGGGCCGCCACCGTCGACCGTGAGAAATTGCCGCCATGGCTGCGCAAGTAGCGAAAATTCCGTTCGCTGCTCCAAGCACGATACCGGCGTACACGTCCGTCTCGGCTATCCAGCTCCCGCTCCGAAATCCGACGTAGGCGAGATGCAGCGCGAGCATCACATTAATCGCCACTGCGGTCTTCCGCACCCAGGGTGCTTCCCCGGGTGCGCTTGGTAGGTTGCGATTCTCCTCCCCCATTTCTACCACATGATGTTGATGCAACTGTAGACCGGCACGTCATAACCGTCGGGGCTGTAGTCGTCCGGTCGGGGCGGGGGTGGAGGTGGCGGAGGCTCGGGACACCCGACGTTGTTCACACAGCACTTGATCGCTGCGACGCACTCGTCGGCTGCCTTTCTTGTTGGATCGTCCTCGCCATGAGATGAACTCTGCCTTTCTGCACAGTCCGGACCAAACGCCTTGAAGCAAGCTGTCACCACCGGTGAAGATGGACCCCGGTTCCACCGGGATCACCGGGGACCGGTT
>CBFGUR010000129.1:0-2262 GCA_965652275.1 uncultured Polyangiaceae bacterium
CGTGGTCGATGTGTCCGATCGTCCCCACGTTCAAGTGGGGCTTCGTGCGTTCAAATTTTTCTTTAGCCATTTTTCCTCTGCTTTTCGGCCACTCTCAGATTGAGAGCGCCAGAGTTGTCGTGGGGCGTCGAGCTTCAGAAGCCCATCACCTTCTTGATGACCTCCTCCTGCACGGAGGGAGGTACGGGTTCGTAGTGTGAAAACTGCATGCTGTAGGTCGCGCGCCCCTGCGTCTTGCTGCGCAAGTCGGTCGCGTAACCGAACATCGTTGCCAAGGGGACTTCGGCGTCGACGAGCTGCGCGCCGGGACCGCGCTCCTTCATGCCGATGACCTTGCCGCGGCGCGAATTCAAATCGCCGATGACATCACCCATGTTGTTGTCGGGCGTGACGACCTCGACCTTCATGGTCGGCTCCATGAGCACGACGCCGGCCTTCTTGGCGGCTGCCTGAAAGGCCATCGAGCCAGCCACCTCGAAGGCGGGGCCACTCGAATCCACCTCGTGGAAGCTGCCGTCGATGAGCTCGACCTTGACGTCCATGATGGGAAAGCTCGCCAAGGAGCCGCGTTGTGTCGCCTCGCGGATCCCCTTCTCGACCGACGGAATGAACTCCTTTGGAATCACGCCGCCAGTGGTCTTGTCCTCGAAAACGAAGCCCTGACCGCGTTCGCCAGGCGCGACGTTGATCACCACGTGACCGTACTGGCCGTGACCACCCGATTGGCGGATGAACTTGCCCTCGACCTTTTGAGCTGAGCCACTGAGAGCCTCCTGGTAGGCGACCTGAGGCTCACCCACGTTGCACTCGACTTTGAACTCGCGGCGCAGACGGTCCACGATGATCTCGAGGTGGAGCTCGCCCATGCCGGCGATGAGGGTTTGACCGGTGTCCTCGTTGGTGAAGGTCTTGAAGGATGGGTCCTCGTAAGCGAGCTTGCCGAGGCTCACCCCGAGCTTGTCCATGTCGCCCTGAGTCTTGGGCTCGATGGCGACCGAAATGACCGGATCGGGGAAGGTCATCCGCTCCAAGACAATCGGATGCTTGAGATCACACAGGGTGTCTCCCGTGCGCGTGTCACGCAGACCGACGGCCGCGTAGATGTTGCCGGCCATGCAGTCTTTCAGCTCTTCACGTTTGTTGGAGTGCATGCGCAAGATGCGGCCGATGCGTTCCTTCTTCCCGCGGGCGGGATTCAGGGCCACGTCGCCCGACTTGAGCGTCCCCGAATAGACGCGAAAGAAGGTGAGCGTCCCCACGAAGGGATCGTTGGAGACCTTGAACGCCAGTGCGGCAAACGGAGCGTCGTCGGATGACTCCCTGGTGAGCTTCGTTTCCTCGTCCTTGGGGTCGAGACCCTCGACGGGCGGAACATCGAGCGGCGACGGGAGGTAGTTCACAACCGCATCGAGGAGGAGTTGCACACCCTTGTTCTTGAATGCGGAACCGCAAAGAACGGGGATCCACGTGAACTCACAGGTGGCCTTGCGAATTGCCGCGTGGATCTCGTTCTCGGTGATGGTCGAGGCATCCTCGAGGAATTTTTCCATGACCGCGTCATCGACATCCGCGCAGGCTTCGAGGAGCTGCTCCCGCATCTCCTCCGCTTTGTCGGCAAGATCCTCTGGAATGTCCGTCCACTCGTACTTGGCGCCGAGAGAATCGGAATCGAAGATGGCCGCCTTCATGCGGATCAGATCGATGACGCCCGCAAAGGACTCTTCCTCGCCCACCGGCCACTGCAAAGCGACAGGGCGACACCCAAGGCGATCGCGCATCGAATCGAGATTCATCTGGAACTCGGCTCCGACCTTGTCGAGCTTGTTCACGAAAGCGATGCGGGGCACCTTGTAGCGATCGGCCTGACGCCAAACGGTCTCGGACTGAGGCTCGACGCCGTTTCCGCCGTCGAACACAGCGACCGCGCCATCGAGAACGCGCAAGGAACGCTCCACCTCGATCGTGAAATCCACGTGGCCGGGAGTGTCGATGATGTTGATGCGGTGCTGGTTCTCTTTGAACGGGCCCGCAGCCGTCGTCCAAAAGCAGTTCGTCGCCGCCGAGGTGATCGTAATCCCGCGCTCCTGCTCCTGCTCCATCCAATCCATCGTCGCGGCGCCATCGTGCACCTCGCCGATCTTGTGCGAGATCCCCGTGTAGAAGAGGATCCGTTCGGTGACGGTCGTCTTCCCCGCATCAATGTGCGCCATGATCCCGATATTCCGGGTGCGCTCGATGGGTAGTTCACGGGTTGCCATGGTG
>CBFGUR010000130.1:0-2033 GCA_965652275.1 uncultured Polyangiaceae bacterium
CGATTCCGATCGCGAGGACGCGATCAGGGACCAGGTCGAAGAGATCCGCGGCCGCGTGAGGGGCCAAGCAGCCAAGGACGAGCTCACCATCGCGTCGACCCCCTGGAGTGGATCGTTCGCGAAGCGAACCGGCCTTCGGCGACACATGTTGGGCAAGACGCCCATCGAAGGGCAGGACGTCGACCTCCCTTTCGTGGTCACGCCCACGAGCTACCGCGACGGGGAGCTTGGCCCCTTGCTCTCGAGATTCGCCAACTATCTGGAGGCATCGTACCCCGACACCGAGCAGGAGCCGACGAAGAGCTCGGTCAAGCTGCGGTTCAAGGCCAAGAAGCTCTCCTATGACGTCGTACCGATGCTGGCGACCGCCGATACTCGGCGCCAGATCCTCATCCGGGCCGACGGAGAAAAGCGCGAGACGTCGGTGCAGGACCACATCGAGTTCGTCAAGAAGCGCACCGCTGCGAGCCAGACGATCAAGGGCCGCGTCCAGTTCAACGAGATGGTCCGGCTGTTCAAGTGGTGGCGCGAACTGCAGTGCCAGGGTGACACGGACACCTACTGCACGATGCTCATCGACTTGCTCTGCGCACACGCCTTCGACACCTCGGGGGTCCAGATGACCTATCCCGACACTCTGGCCAGTTGGTTTGGTCGGCTCGCTCACGTGGTCCGCTTGCGGAAGCCCGTCTACTTCTCGGACTACCAGCGTTGGCCGAGTCCACCATCGTCACAGCCTTGGGCAGTGATCGACCCGGTGAATCACGATAATAACATCGCAGGGCGTCTCCGCGTGCTGGACGTCGAGACCCTCGCGGGGTGGTTCGAGGATGGACGCGACGCCATCCTCCAGGCGATCTCGGCGGCGCTCGACCACGACGACACCGCCGCCGTGAACGCGCTCGTTCCCGTGTTTGGAAGCCACTTCTTGCACAACACCTAGCCCTGAACCAAGCGCTCAAAAAGCACAATAGACGGAATTTCACCTGAAGGGCCGGTTGTAGAGGGGTTTGCGACTGCAACGCAACCCCGCCCCCAACCCGTTCAGGTGAAGCCGAGATGATAGACCGAGAGCTCCAAGAAAAGCTACGGCAAGAGAAACGAATGATCGAGCGGCGGCTCGCGCGAGCGAAGGGCGGCATGAAGCCCCGCTCGGACGGCCCGGAGCTCTCGACGCGGAGCGTGCGCTTCGAGCTCTCGGACCGCACGCGGGCCATCGACGCCGGGGGGCTCGGAGCCATCGTCGAGATGGTCGCCGACATCGGCCTGGCCAAGCGCATCGATGCAGGGCTCCCGTTGCTCGAGCGCTACCGGCCGTACCACGAGTCCGATCACGTGCTCAACATCGCGTACAACGTGATGTGCAACGGGCGAACGCTCGACGACATCGAGCTGCGCCGCAACGACCGGGTGTTCCTCGAGGCGGTGGGTGCCCGAATGATTCCGGACCCGACGACGGCGGGGGACTTCTGCCGTCGGTTCAGCGCGGACGACGTGTGGAAGCTGATGCACATCATCAACGACGCGCGGGTCGATGTCTGGAAGCAGCGCGGCCCCGCGCTGACCGACCAAGTCGCGTGTATCGATGCCGACGGCGTCGTCGTGGGCACGCTGGGCGAGTGCAAGCAGGGCATGGAGTACAACCACCACAAGAAGACGTGGGGCTACCATCCGCTGGTCGTCTCGCTGGGCAACACCCAGGAGCCGCTGTTCCTGGTCAACCGCAGCGGCAACCGGCCGTCGTCCGAGGGAGCTGCGGAGGTGTACGACCAGGCCGTCGAGCTGTGCCGCCGCGCAGGGTTTTCGCTCTTCCGCTTGCGAGGCGACACGGACTTCTCGCTGACCAAGAACTTCGACCGCTGGACCGAGCAGGGCGTGCGCTTCGTGTTCGGCTACGACGCGAGCCAGGCGATGATTTCGCGGGCTCAGGGGGTGCCAGACGAGGAATTCGAGGAGCTGTGCCGCAAGGCCAAGCACGCGCTAAAGGGCAAGCCGCGAACCAAGCAGCCGCGCGTCAAGCAGGGCATCGTCGT
>CBFGUR010000131.1:0-1788 GCA_965652275.1 uncultured Polyangiaceae bacterium
GTCACGGGGGATGGTGACGTCACGGGGGATGGTGACGTCACGGGGGATGGTGACGCCGGCGATGGCGACGGCGATGTCGCGGGTGATGGCGATGGCGACATGGGCGGCGGCCCAGGAGACGGCGACGTCGCCGTGCCCAGCTGCACCGGGTCTGAAATCGTATGCGACGGAGAGTGCGTCGACCCCAATGCGGCTCCGAATTTCTGCGGCGCCACAGGGGACTGCGAGGGGACGTCGAACGGCTCCGTGTGCGCGGCGGACGAAGTGTGCGCCGCCGGACAGTGTGAGGAGGATTGTGGTGATTCTCTCGTTCTTTGCGATGGGATTTGTCGGGACCCGCTGACGGATAACGAAGCGTGTGGAGCGGATGCTGCGTGCGGTGGCGGGACGGTCTGCGCGGAGGGGACCGAGTGTTTGCAGGGGGCGTGCGCTGGGTGGCAGGGCGAAGGGACGATTGAGCTTTCCGGCAATAGCGGCTTGTACGTCGCCGGCACGCAGATCGACGGAGAGGGTGAAGTGCTTGCCCTGCTAGCTAGATACGAGCCGCCGGGAGTCTATTCGACGAGATACCTTGTCGACGGCGACGCTTGGACATCTCCAGAACTTCGCAGTTCGAGTCCTGCTACCGTAAACGGATTTGGCCTTGCGATGAACGAAGCCGGGCAGGCTGTGGCAACTTGGATGCAGCAGGACGTCGTCGCGGGGGCCTCCGAAGTCTGGGCTGCCCTGAGGACACCCGACCGACAATGGTCCGCGGCTAAGGTGTCGGGAACGACCGCTGGCGGGATAGAGTCCGAGGCCGTGGGGGATGGTACCGCGGTGGTCACACCGAGCGGGGATGTGTTCGTCGCCTGGAAGCACGGGTTCAATCCCGACGAGATGATCCTGGCCAATCGTTTTGAGGCGAACGCTCAGGCGTGGTCGGGGCCGACTCCGGTTGACGCCATGGCCGGATGGAGGCTCGTGGACCCGGGGATCGGACTGCTCCCCAACGACCAGGCTTTCTTGTGGGGCTGGGCGATTGGGGCGGACCAGGATCCGGGTGCCATCGCATCCACCACGGGCGGGACCTTCGGTTCAGCCACCCTCCTCGACAACAGTGTGGTGGGCGATCGGATGAAGGTCTCTGATTTTGCCAGCAATTCAGCCGGAGTCCTTGCCCTTGCTGGCCAGGTCCCCGGCACGATGGGGCCGCCGAAACAGGTGTGGGCGTCCGTCTTCATCGACGGCGCCTGGACCACGGCAGAGCTCATGGTCCAGGCTTCTCCACCGATCTACGCAGTTGGATGGGCGCAGGTAGAGGTTCTCGAGGACGGGAGGACCATCCTCGTGTGGACAGAGCAGTACAACCAGGATGCGCTTCCCTACAAGCTTCGCTGGGCCGAGTTCGATCCCTCGGACAGTTCTTGGAGTGAGCGCCGGGACCTGCGTCCTCCGAGCGACACGAACCGCTCGATCCAGCTCGCGAAGGATGGGCGCGACAATCTTCAGCTCGTTTGGGCAGAAGGTGCATCCATCTGGGGGGCGCGTCTTGGCGCCGGAGATGTCCAGTGGAGTTCTCCCGTGCTGTTGGGGAGCCGAACGACCAGTCTCACGGGCCCCTATCTCGATTTCAACGAAGCGGGCCAGGGCATCGTCACTTGGGTCGTGGGCGATACTGCCGACAACACCATGGGCTACAACTACTTCCGCTGAGAGATCCGTTGCTTCTTTTGGCGCGACGAGGTTTGGTCTCTCACGAGCGAGTCGCCTGAAATCAAAGTTTGGCCAAACCTCGAGCTCCACGAG
>CBFGUR010000132.1:0-1724 GCA_965652275.1 uncultured Polyangiaceae bacterium
CCGCTTGCTTGGGCGCTAAGCAACAAGAGAGAACCGAGTGGGATAGCGGCTAGGAGCCCCCCGTGCCAATAACTGGTGAGACAGAGGCTTTTCGAATTAAATGTACAATCCGAGGGGCGAGAGAAGTCGAAAACCAGTGCCGAAACCGAAGACCGGAGCCACCGAGGTGGTGGCAAGACCCGAGAACGACCGCCGTCAACGCCGTAAGTTCAGCGACGTGGAGAAGGAGCGGATTCTCAGCGAGGCCGACGCGTGCACCGAGCGCGGTCAGCTAGGCGAGTTGCTCCGCCGCGAGGGCATCTACAGCTCGCACCTGAACGTCTGGCGCAAGCAGCGTGCCGCAGGAGGCCGCGAGGCCCTGGCCCCCAAACGGCCAGGGCCGAAGCCCTCGCAGACCGCCGAGGAGCGGACCATCGCGCATCTGGAAAGAAAGCTGGCGGCGATGGAGAAGGAGAACCGCATCCAGCGCAAGCTCCTGGAGCTGTCGGGAAAAGCGCACGAGATTCTTGGGCTCGCGCTACCGAGAATCGAGGAGAACGACGAGATTCCCGAGTCGAACTCGTCCAAGAGCGCGAGCAAGAGGTCCCGGTGAATCGCGCGTGCGATGCCGTGGGGCTCAAGCGGGCCACCTACTACCGAGCCATCAAGCCGAAGTCGACGGAGGTCGCAGATTCGGACGAGCGAAAGCCTCGCTCTCACAGGCGGCTGAGCGAGGCGCAGCGGACGGAGCTGCTCGCCGTGATGAACTCCGAGGAATTCATCGACCAGCCTCCCCGTGAGGTCTACGCGACGCTGTTGAGCCGCGGGGAGTACCATTGCTCGTGGCGGACGATGTACCGGGTACTGGGAGAGGAGGGGCCGCTGCGCGACCGCCGAGACCAACGAGAGCCTCGTTCCTGCGCGATTCCGCGCCTGGAGGCGAATGCCCCGAACCAGGTGTGGACGTGGGACATCTCGAAAATTCCTACCTACGAGCAGGGCGTCTTCCTCAACCTCTACGTCGTGATTGACCTCTTCAGTCGCTACGTCGTCGGTTGGATGATTGCGGTTCGCGAGAACTCGGCGCTCGCCAAGCAGCTCTTCGAGGAGGCAATACCGCGATACGGTCTGGTCGCCAGCAACCTCACGGTCCATCACGACCGTGGTGCGCCGATGACGAGCCACACCTTCAAGGACCTGCTCCGTGACCTCGGCGCGAACCAGAGCCTGAGCCGGCCGCGCGTCTCGAACGACAACGCCTTCTCCGAGTCGCTCTTTCGTACCACCAAGTACCAGCCCGACTACCCTGGACGCTTCGCAGACATCGACACCGCGCGAGCGTGGTTTCAGGAATTCTTCGATTGGTACAACGACCACCACCATCACGATGGCCTCGCGCTCTTCACACCCGGCCAGGTCTTTCGTGGCGAGGTTTTCGAGGTCGCTGCCGTCCGCCAGCAAGCTCTCGACGCCGCCTACGCCGCTCACCCGGAGCGCTTCGTGAAGGGGCCACCAACGGTCGCTCTGCCTCCCGCCCAGGTGCTCATCAACCCTGCCGACGCTGCACCTCCATCCGGCGGAGACCTCCTCGACACTGCCGACGACAAGGTCGACGAACTCTGGCCCGCCAAGGACAACGAGCGCGTGCCGACCATCAATCTGCCCGGAGCTCCGCCGCCTCAGGCAGCAGCTCTTCCGTCATAGAAATCAACCCGCCGCTGTCTCGAAATCGTTGACACGTACCG
>CBFGUR010000133.1:0-1723 GCA_965652275.1 uncultured Polyangiaceae bacterium
CCTGGATTTCTCACCACGGCGACTCGGCGGGCGCAATAGGGCCTCAGCGCGGTCACGGACGCTTCGTTGTCGCCCAAGATTGCACCGCGGAGCTGGCAGCGGCTGATTCTGGCTCGCCGTTGCGTGACCGCGTCGGTCAGTAGGCGATCGTCGTCGCCGGTGGCAGTCGTGGTCATAAGCTGGCGGACTGTGAGCTGGCGCGTGGCCAGCAGTACTATCCTGACGGTTGGTAGGTCGCCTTGATGAGGTCGAGGGCTTCAGCGAAGAGCGCCTGGAGCGGGAAGACGCTGCTCAACGCGACGCGCACCCGACGAACGCTGACTCGGATGAGCGCGCCGACTTTGAGGAGGCGGACGCGGATCGTGTTCGTTTGAGCACGCTCGAGTTCAGTGCCGGCGAGCGCGGTCCGACGGAACTCGACCATGAGAAGGTAGGCGACGCCGGAGAGCCAGACGCGGAGCTGATTGGCGCGCATGGCGGTGGAGCTCGTCCGCGTGCCGAAGAGGTCGAGCTGAGTCTCCTTGATTCGGTTCTCCATCTCTCCGCGCGCGCAGTACTCCTGCTCGTACGCGGTCCGGGCATCGTAGCGATCAGGATCGTATGAGGTGACGACGAACCGCGGGTTGTCCTTGCCTGGGAGGCGCTCGGCTTTGCCGACGACACGCCGCGAGCGGCTCCACGTGCTCTTGGTGCGGTAGGTGAAGTCTCGGAACGCCCGTGCGGGCTGGCCGCTCTTGGCATGCTCCGCACGGACCTGCGCGAACTCAGGGTCGAGCTCGCGGAGCAGCACGGCATTGCGCGCCAGCCCGATCACGTACTCCACGCCGTTCGCCTCGCACCACGCGAAGATGGCCTCGCGAGCGAAGCCCGAGTCGGCGCGGACGACGATCTCAGCCTGCGGCCACTGCTCTCGGAGTTGCGGAACGAGCCACGCGAGGGCTTCGGTGGTGCCCAGGCTGCCGTCGATGTCGGCCCGCCTCACGCGAGCCATCAGCAGCGCCTCGCCGCAGTAGATATAGAGCGGTAGGTAGCAGTAGTGGCCGTAGTAGCCGTGGTAGAATTTGTTCTCTTGGTTCCCGTGCAGCTGGATGTCGCTCGGATCGACGTCGAGCACGATGCGGTCGAGCTTCTCGTTTCGGCGCGCGTCGATGAACTCCTCCACGAAGAACCGTTCGATGGCCGGGCCCTCGGCGACGACCTTCTTGTAGCGCGACTTCGACGAGGCGTTCCCGGGCGTCAGCTCGAGCCGGTTCAGCGTGCTCTTGCCCGCGAGCGCGTTCCCACGGTCCTGCTCACGGCGACGAGTCGCCCCCGTTGGATCTGTCTTCCCGCACGCCACCGACAGCAACGCGTCGCCACGCAGCACGTCGTGATCGTTGAGATCTTCGTACCCCAAGCAGAGCCCCAGTATTCGCTGGCGAACGAGGTCAACGACCGGATGCTCAATCAGCTCCGGGTTCCGGTGGTCGACGAAGCACGCAGCGAAGCGATCGACGAGCCCGATGCGCCGCTCCAACTCGCCGAGGAGCAGAGCGCCACCATCCGACGACACTCGCCCTGCGTCGAACGCCGCCGTCACTGAGCGCCGGTTGAGAGGTTGGAACTCAAGAACCTCTGGCGTACACTCTGTCTGCATCGGGCACCTGCTTGATCGGATTCAACAACTTGATCTTACAGGAAAAATGCCCGATGCGCCTTACATTCTAGTGAGAAATCCGGGCTA
>CBFGUR010000134.1:0-1628 GCA_965652275.1 uncultured Polyangiaceae bacterium
GCGTCCGGCAGCGTGGACGCGTCGGGGTAGTCGCGGATCTCGAGCTCCTCGATGGTCCCGATCCAGTGGATGACCTCGTGCTCCAGGGAGCCGTTGAAGAAGAAGGGCTCTCCTGACATGTTAGTGGTTGAAGAATGGAACAGTGTGCGACGGGAACGCATGAATCCCGCCGCAGCATAGGAAGATCATGGAGATGAGACTGACGGCGCTGTGGAAGCCGAAGGCGCGTCGCGTGATGGTGCGGATCTTCCCGTTGAGCCCCTCGACGCGGCCGTTGTTGAGGCGCGTCTGCACGTAGGCGAGGATCCCCTTGCGGTGCTTCTTGATCGTCCTCGCGAGCTTGACGAAGGGGGCGAGCTTGCTGCGCTGTGCCCATGCCAGCCACTCGTCGAGCTTGGTGCTGGCGACGTTGACCTGACGACGGTCGAGGATGGCGAGAAGCGTCTCCTTGAGCAGGTAGGCACGGTACAACCGCTGGTTGGTCTGCTGCACCGTCGTTAGCTTGGCCTGCTCGATGCGGTCGAGGTTCCATGGGTTCTTCTGCAGAGCCCAGCGCGTCTTCTTGAGCGCGGGTTTGGCGGCCGCACTTGCCTGCCGAACCTCATCGCGGCGCACTTCGTCGAGGGCGTCGTGAGCGAGGCGCTGCACGTGGAAACGATCGAAGATGAGCAGGGCCTGGGGCGAGGCCTCGGTGACGGCCTTGATGTACGCCCCCGACATGTCGATGGTGACCGCCTCGAGCAACGCGCTGCGCTCGGGCCCCAGGAGCTTGAAGAACTCCCGCAGCGTCTTCGCGCTCTTGCCCTCGCCCGCCCACACGACCTGGCCGCGCTTGTGGTCGACGACGACCGTGACGTACTCGTGGTGGCGGCGGTAGCTCAGCTCGTCGATGCCGATGTGCGTGAGGCCGTCGAGGCGAGCATCGACGTCGCCGCGCTGCCGCTGTACCACGCGGTGAATGATGCGCCCCACCGTCCGCCAAGCGATGCGCATGAGCTCGGTGACCGTCGTCTTGTTGGTCTCCTTCGCCAGGAACGCCACGTGCCTCTCGAACGCCAACGTGAACCCGCTGCCAGGCTCGGCCCACGGAACAGCCTCGACTCGCGGTCCACACTTCCGGCAGTTGACCCTACGGAGCTCGTAGCGCAGATGGGTCATGATCCCGCCGAGGTCGAGGTGCCTCCACTGTCGCTCGCGGTACTCGTGGATTGCCTGCACCTTACGTCCACAGTCCCCGCAGCGAGGAACCCGGTGAGTCGGCGCGACGTCGACGATGATGCCGTCCTCGTCGAGCTCGACGCCGAGCACCCGGGTGGACTGGAGAGCGAGGAGGATTCGGAGTATGCTCGTGGCGCGCATCGGGGGTCCGGTCGTTCTCTGGTTTGGCGACTTTGAGAGTAACCCCTCCCGTGCGCGCTTCCTTGCGCCGCCAAACCTGCCTCCAGACCACTCCAACGCCTCTACGCGGCCATTTCCTCCTCATCGCGATTCACGAAGGCGTCAGGAGAGCCAGAAGAAGTACAGCATCCCGGACTTCGGCAGCCAGCCGCTGCGGTCGACCTGCGCCAGTTGTTCGAGGTTGAGCTGCGCGGCGAAGTAGAGCCCCTTGGGCCACTGCATGCCGCGGG
>CBFGUR010000135.1:0-1536 GCA_965652275.1 uncultured Polyangiaceae bacterium
GAGAGCGAAGAGCCAAGCAAGCGCAGCCTGCCTCGTCGTGGCGGTCCCAGCGGTCCCGCGCTCGGAGCCGTTCATGCGTCCGGCGGTGCTCGAACAGTTGGTCCTTATCCTCGCACGATGAATCACTCCGGACGCCACGCTCGCCACCCCGCTCCGCGCGGCTGCGCTCGTCGTATCGTTGTGCTGGCGTTGTGCTGCGGCGGTGTTCCGCTGGCGAATGCTGGCAGCTCGTGGTGGCTATACTGGTAGCTCCCGATGGACCGAAAACCGCTCAACGAAGCCGTTTTCGGTGACGAACGGGCCCTTAGCTCAGGGGTAGAGCGCTTCCTTGACGCGGAAGAGGCCAGAGGTTCAAATCCTCTAGGGCCCACAATGCGGATCCCGTCTGTGACGTGGATCCGCATTCTTCTTTGGACGACGCTCCTGGTCGGTCTTTGATCCCTCGGCGATACCGACGCAATAATTCCTCTTCCGCTAGGCCTGTCGGTCCTGAGTTCCTCGGAAACCTCCACTGATCCCGATGGCGAAGGGAATCCCAGGGGATCGCCTACTTTTCGGATATCGCCTGCTCACTCGCTTATATCCCCGATTTTGCGAGTTAGCGCATTTGACTATGTAGAGTGACGCGAGTCGACCTTCCGGCCCCAATAGAGGAGTGGTGACTATGCCAATGTCTGACGAGCACAAAGCTGCACTGGCACAAGGACGCCGCGAGTCGCGAGCCATCAAGGCCTATTTGGAGGCGCTTCGCTCTCGGCGCCCGGGGCGCCCCGTCACCGCAGAATCCGTGAGAAAGCGGATCGAGGCGATCAACGAAAGGCTCGAGACCGAAGAAGATCCGCTCAAGCAGGTCGAGCTGCGCCAGGAGTTGCTCGACGCCGAGGCGACCCTCAAAGAGATCGAATCCAAGGAGGACTTGGAGGAGCTGGAGAAGGCCTTCATCGAGGCTGCCAAGTCCTATTCCGAGCGGAAGGGGATCTCTTATACCGCTTGGCGACAGGTGGGTGTGCCGGCTCGTGTGCTGAAGGCTGCGGGGATTCCTCGGACTCGCCAGAGCTGATCCGGCTCAATCCCAGCCCAATTCGTGGAGGCGGGCGTCGTCGATCCCCAGGTGATGGGCGAGTTCGTGCAGGACCGTCCGCCGTATCTCTTCTTCTAGTTGGGGGCCCTCAAGACCCAAACGAAGATGGGGGATACGGAAGATCGTGATCTGATCGGGCAAGGCACCCCAGTAGTCGGCGCCACGTTCTGCCAGGGAAACGCCTTCGTAAATGCCGAGGATCCCCTCGCCGGTGGGGTCTTGCTCGGGAGTGGGCCAGTCCTCGACCACGATCACGAGGTTGTCGATGCGCTCGTGGACCCAGTCGGGCAATTCCTCGAGCACCCGGTCCACCACCGCTTCGAAGTGGGCCCGGCTCATGTGGGTGGTCATCGAGACAGATTGAAGCGCACCCTTTCGGATCGGGTACAATCCGCCGCGAACCCGGGCGCTTAGCTCAGCGGGAGAGCGCTGCCTTCACACGGCAGAGGTCACTG
>CBFGUR010000136.1:0-1511 GCA_965652275.1 uncultured Polyangiaceae bacterium
GGAAATTCGGGGCAGTTCGTCGCCCCGCGTCGACGCCCGTCACGCACCATACGTGCTGGGAGAGCCGTGCCAGTCGTCTCATCAGGTCGCGGGCCAGGACGGCCAGGAGCGCCCACACAACGAAGACGAACCAGAAACGGCCCTTCCGGGCCTCCGCCAGGGCCCGGGGCGTCCCGGCGCCGAGCGATTTGCGTAGGACGAGACTCAAGTTGAGCGCGGCGATATGAACGAGGTACCGCTTCCGCACGTTGTCGCGACCTCGAAGTCGGACTCGTCGTATTCCGCCTGTCTCGCAGGCGTGAGCGAAGGTGCGCTCGATCAGCTCTCCGCGTCGGCGTTGCAGAGCTCGGCCCTTGGGCCTGCGAGTACGGGCGCGATTGGCGTAGAGCGCTCGCTGCACGTCGCGGCTCGCGTCGGTCCACTTGCGGTCGCGCTGCTTTTTCTCCGGGAGATAGGTCCGGTAGCCCGACTGCCCGAGCGACAGCAGCAGCGCGGCCTTGTGATAGCCCTTGTCGGCGACGACCTCGATGACCGGAGTCGCGGCGCTCTCGGCGGTGCTCGAGCTCGCAGCGGGCGGCTCGTCGTCCGAGTCGATCGGCTTGTCGTCCTGCGCCTCTTTCACGTTCGCGCGTGCCTGCTCGAGGCTCTGCGACAGCGTCGTCGTGTCGGCTTGGTCCGCGGTGTAGACCTCGGCGGCCACCACCACGCCCGTGTCCATGTCGACGACATGCTCGCTCTTGTACGCCAGTCGCGTCCGGCCGTCCTTGAGCCGCGCGATGCGGGCGTCCTCGTCCGTCTTGCTCTTCCAGTCGACGTTCGACGTCTTCTTGCCCTTACGCTTGCGGTCGAGCCGCCGCGCCTCTTCCACCGTCGGCTCCGGAATGCCCTCTTCCTTGGCCAGCCGCTTGATGAACTCCCCGTAGACCTCCCCCGTGTCCCGCCGCACGATCGCCTTCATCGAGGCGTCGGCCCGCAGGTAGGTCGAGTCCACTCCCATCACTTTGCCCTTGAGCAGCCCCGACCGCTCCACCACCCCGAGCACCAGCCGGAACATCGCCTCGAACGCCTCGCCGCCCAGGCGCTTGCGCATCTTCGACAACGTCGAATGGTCCGGCACCGTCTCGTCGGGCAGCAGGCCCAAGAACTCCCGCAACGACAGCGAGTCCGAGCAGCGCCACTCGATCCCGCGCTCCGACTCGATCCCCTCGAAGAAGCCCACCATCAACATCCGGAAGTACACCCCAGGCGCGATCGACGGCCGCCCCACCGTCCCGTCGGCCTCGAAGTACTTCGCGCACGCCGCCTCCATCGCTCGGTCGAAGTCCGCCTCACGCAGCAGCTCGTTGAGCTTGCCGTAGAAGCGGTGCCCCGGCGACCGTGGCAGCGAGGGCGCCGCCACCCACAGCGGCGCCTGCCTCTCGCGTCTCCGTCCCATCGACATGACCGGCGAACCCTATCCATTTGCGCCGATCTCGTCGATCCCCGTCGAGCAAAAATCCACGGGCTGTTAG